>NZ_JAHUWF010000001.1:0-1208761 GCF_019219205.1 Pseudomonas sp. PDM27
CTGGCGGCCTTGAGTTTGAATTCACTGGAATAAGATTTACGCATATCCAAACACCTCAAATTTGGGCGCCATCATAGCGCCCGATTGAAGTGTCCAAAATCATTAGGCCAGTTCAGCTTGCTCGCGATGGACTCAAGTGCGCCGCGTTTAGCCAGTAAATACACGTTATCGTTAACGACCATCGCGAGCAGGCTCGCTCCTACAAGGTCAGGCGGTGGTTTGACTTTTACGATGATCGACAAAGAACGCCTTGCCCTTGCCGATCCGGTCGGACGCCTTGGGCATGTTCGCGGCCTGGGTGTCTTGTGCATCGACGTACCAGTAGCAATGGCTGACGGCACGGGTAATACCCACGTACGCCAGCCGCAGAATCTCGTCCTTCTGGGCATTGTCGTAGGGTTCGCTGTCGCCGGCCTTGCCCAGGCCCGCCATTCGGTAAACCTGATTCTTGTAAGGCGAACTGGTCAGGTGTTGGCAGTCACCCAGCAAAAACACCGCATCGGCCTGCAGGCCCTTGGCACTGTGATACGTCAGTTGCTTGAGCCTGCGAGCTGCATGGGGCAAGCTGGAATCAACATTAACTACTGACTGAATATGCTGCTCTATCAATGACTTATCGCTACTTTTTCGATAAAGCATCAAGATTGAATCACCCTTTCGGTAATGCTCCATCAGGCGCTGCGCCATGCCCTGGTCATCACGATCGAGGACGTTCACCGGCAGCAATGCCTTGGGTTCACCGCTGGCCTTGGCTTTCTTCCCGGCAATCGCCGGCGCTGCGCGCACGATGTGCTCGGCGGCATCGATGATGTGCTGGTGGCTGCGGTAGTTGTCGCTGAGCATGACCTTGGTGGTGCTCGGCGATGGGAACTCCTTGTTGAACTCCATGAAGTAGCTCGGCGAACTGCCGCGCCAGCCATAGATGGATTGCCAGTCATCACCCACACAGAGCAGCGAGGAACGCTGGGCACCCCGCCCGACGTGCATGGCCGGCCCGCGACTGCGGATCTCCGCCAGGCTGGCCCTGATCCAGGAGACGATTTGCGGCGAGACGTCCTGGAATTCGTCGATCATCAGGTGTGACAGCGGCCGCAGCAGCTCATCACTCAGCAGCTTGAGGTTCTCCGGCGAATGCTCGCTGAACAGGGCGAACATCCGGTTGTAGGTCATGATCGGCGGTTTCTGGTCGAGCAAATGATCTTCCAGCGCCCGCCAGTAAAGGCTCAGGGCCTCGAAGAAGAACCGGTCGGGATCGTCCTTGGCGAAGCTCATCTGTCCCACCGCACTCGGCACATCCAGTCCGAGGTTTTCGATGAACCCGGCGGCGGCGACAAAGCAATCGAGCAACGGTGCGGAAGCGAGCTCGCCCTTGACCTTGTAATCGAAGCCCGGCCCGGCGCTGGCATCCCCCGCCAGCGAGGCCAAAACACGCCTTGATGATTCGTAACTATCCAGCCATATCAAAGGTTTACGGCAGAAAGCTTGAAACAGGGTGCGCTTTACTGCCCACTCTGCGCGCACCGTCAGCTTGGCATTGGGCCGCATGACCTGCGGGTTCTCCCGAGGATCGAACCCCAGCACCACCCAGGCGTCCAGCGTCGGGATGTAGCCGTGACAGTGGAATGTCGACCCGTTGATATCGAACGACTGGCGATTCGGTTCGATGCCTTTGATGGGCCAGGCACCGGCGCGAAACCACAGGTCTTCAATGGCGTCGCACAGCTCTTCATCACGCTTGGCCGCCAGCTCGGTGACGCCCATGCGTTTCTGCACGTCGGGGTGATCCCGCTCCAGCTCCTTGAGTTGCAAGGCATGCCGGGACAATGGCTTGATCAGCTCACGAAAGCGCTCGTCGTTACTGTGCAGACGGTGATAGCAGGCGTTGAGTTGTTGGCGCTGAGCGTCGTTGATGCGCAGGTCGAACGGATTGCTGTCGACCTCCTCGTCACCCTGTGCAGCCCGCAGGCTGAGGTTCTCGAAGGCCTGCAAACGCTCGAAACCCGGAAGACTGCGCACCATCGGCAGGATCCGCGAGTGAAAGGTGCGCACCAGGTCCCGTGCCTCCTTGAAACTGATCGCGCGGCCCCAGAGGGCAAAGAGTTCGATCAGCTTGTTGATGAAGTCCTTGCGTGACTCGCGGGTGAAGGTCACCACCGTCATCGAACTCAGCTCGAAGCCCAGGTAATGGCTCAACAGCAAGATGCGCAACACCAGCGTGGTCGACTTGCCTGCGCCGGCACCGGCGATCACCGAGGTGGACGGCGTGTCGCTGAAGATCATTTTCCACTGTGCGGCGCTGGGCTGGGCATGGGCCGGCAGCAGCCGGGCGACATCCGCCTTCATGCGCTTCTTCAACTCGGCGCTCAACGGCAGGCGCCAATCGTCGAACAGCAGGTCATCGACATTCGGTGGCCGGTGTTCAGTGGAGCGCGAGTCGCGGATCAGCAGGACCTGGCGACCCTCCTCCAACCCCTCGAGCTTGCCTTCCCTGTAGCCGTAATCGACCCCGGCGCTGTGACCGCTGCGAAAACCGTCGGCCTGGCCATGCAACCACGACGCACGATGCTGTGCGTGCAGGCGGGTCAGGCTGTAACCGAAGAACCGGGCGAGCAGGCGCTTGATCAGCGGCATCTCGGCCAGGGGGCGAAGTTCAGGCGGAAGATCGGGGGTGTGTTGCGGCACGCGGACTGACTCCAGGGTGTGAGGCTGTTGAGCGCTATGGTGTCTGCATTTGCCATTGAGTTCTAGTGAATTGCTTATGACTCATTGGCTTATGCGATGAAGTGAAAGCTGGATGAGAGCGTTTCGAGCCTATTTCATATCAATTGATTCGATGGGAATGCCGCATTTTTTACGCTTTTTATCGATTGTTGCCTGATGGATGATGGCCGTCATCAACCACCGGTCTCGCTTCGTGGCTCAGGCGCTTCGCCCCATGACGAACCTTTTCTGGAGACGATCATGCTTGAACTCAGACCTTTCAAAACCCTTGGCGGTGCTCACCACGGCTGGTTGGATGCGCATCACCATTTTTCGTTCGCCGAATACTACGATCCACAGCGCATGAACTGGGGCAACCTGCGGGTCTGGAATGACGACGTGATCGCTCCCGGCACCGGTTTCCCGCAGCACCCGCACCGGGACATGGAAATCATCACCTATGTCCGTGAAGGCGCCATTACCCACCAGGACAACCTGGGCAACAAGGGCCGGACCGAAGCGGGCGACGTCCAGGTCATGAGCGCCGGTACCGGGATCGCCCACAGCGAGTACAACCTGGAAGCGACGCCGACCCGGATTTTCCAGATCTGGATCATCCCGAACGAGACCGGCCTGGCACCGTCCTGGGGCGCCAAACCGTTCCCGAAAGGCGACCGCGAAGGTTTTGTCACCCTGGCCAGCGGCAAGGAAGGCGACGAGCAGAGCCTGCGCATCCGCGCCGATGCGCGGCTGGTGGCCGCCAATCTGAAAGCCGGCGAAACGGCCGAATACCTGTTGGACAGCGGTCGTCGTGCCTACCTGGTTCCGGCCACCGGGGTCATTGAAGTCAATGGTTTGCGCGCACAAGCTCGAGACGGTGTCGCGGTGGCCGATGAGCAGGTGCTGCGGGTGACGGCCATCGAGGACAGTGAGATCGTGTTGGTGGATCTGGCTTGATTCACTGAGCGCAATTGCAAAAAAAAGGGGCGACCGTGTTGGTCGCCCCTTTTTTATTGCTGCATCGAACCCTTTGTGGGAGCGGGCTTGCTCGCGAAAGCGGTATCAGCTTCAACTTCAATGTTGACTGAAACACCGCCTTCGCGAGCAAGCCCGCTCCCACAGGGTTGTGTGTTTATTTGGCGGAAATGGCACCATCCACCAGCGTTTGCGCCTCGGCCACCAGTTGCTTGAGGTGGTCGTCGCTGACAAAGCTTTCGGCGTAGATCTTGTAGATGTCTTCCGTGCCCGACGGACGCGCCGCGAACCAGCCGTTTTCGGTCATGACCTTGAGACCGCCAATGGCCTGGTCGTTGCCCGGTGCGTGGCTGAGGATGCTCTGGATCGGCTCGCCGGCCAGTTGGGTCGAGGTGACCTGTTGCGGCGACAGCTTGCTCAGCAGGGCCTTCTGCTCCGGGTTGGCCTTGGCGTCGACCCTTACCGAGAACGGCTCACCCAGTTCATCGGTCAAGGCACGGTACGCCTGGCTCGGATCGCGACCGGTCCGGGCCGTCATCTCGGCAGCCAGCAGGGCCGGAATCAAGCCGTCCTTGTCGGTGCTCCAGACGCCGCCGTCCTTGCGCAGGAACGAGGCACCGGCGCTTTCTTCGCCGCCAAAACCCAGGGAGCCATCGAACAGCCCGTCGGCAAACCACTTGAAGCCGACCGGCACTTCGTACAGGCGACGGCCCAGGCGTTTGGCCACGCGATCGATCAAGCCGCTGCTGACCACGGTTTTGCCCACGGCAGCATCGGCGCGCCATTGCGGACGATTCTGGAACAGGTAGTCGATGGCAACCGCGAGGTAGTTGTTCGGTGCCAACAAACCACCGGACGGCGTGACGATGCCATGGCGGTCATGGTCAGGGTCGCAGGCAAACGCCACGTCGAAGCGCTCTTTCAGGCCGATCAGGCCTTGCATGGCGTGGCTGGACGATGGGTCCATGCGGATCTGGCCGTCCCAGTCGACGGTCATGAAGCGGAAGGTCGGGTCGACCTGTTTGTTCACTACATCCAGGTCCAGACGGTAATGTTCGGCAATCGCCGACCAGTAGCGCACCCCTGCTCCACCCAGCGGATCGACGCCCAGGCGCAGCTTGGCTTCGCGAATGGCGTCGAAGTCGATCACGTTGATCAGGTCGGCGACATAGGTGTTGAGGTAATCGTGACGATGGGTGGTGTCGGCCTTCAGTGCCTGCTCGTAGCTGATGCGCTTGACCCCGGCGAGCTTGTTGGCCAGCAATTCGTTGGCCTTGGCTTCGATCCACTTGGTGATGTGGGTATCGGCCGGACCACCGTTGGTGGGGTTGTACTTGTAGCCACCGCTTTGTGGCGGGTTGTGCGACGGCGTGATGACGATGCCGTCCGCCAGGCCGCTGGTGCGGCCACGGTTGTAGCAGAGAATCGCATGGGAGATGGCCGGCGTCGGCGTGTACTCGTCGCCCGCGGCGATCATCACGGTCACGCCGTTGGCCGCCAGCACTTCAAGGGCGCTGGCACCGGCCGGCGTGGACAGCGCGTGGGTGTCGATACCGACGAACAGCGGGCCGTCGATGCCCTGAGCTTCGCGATACAGGCAAATGGCCTGGCTGATCGCCAGCACGTGCCATTCGTTGAAACTCAGGTCGAACGAGCTACCGCGGTGCCCCGACGTGCCGAAGGCAACGCGCTGGGTCGAAATGGCGGCATCAGGCTGGCCGGTGTAATAGGCCGTTACCAGTCGCGGGATGTCGACCAACAATTCTGCCGGTGCCGGTTTACCCGCAAAAGGACTGAGTGTCATGCAAAACCTCTGGAATAGAGTGGTTCAGGAAGTGAGTCGCAGTTTACTGGCAGTTTGACCGCAACGCGATGGGATCGATCCCACACAGTGGAGGTTGTTATTTTTTGTCACTCACTCGATCGATTCCAGGCGCAGCGCATCCCCCAGCAGTCCCAGCGCGGCCGCCAGGTTGTGATCGCCGCCGAAGGTATGACTCAGGCGCACATGCTGCCCGTGCAGACCGTGGAGGCTGAACAACTCCCCCGGCGCGATGACCACCTGCTGTGCCAGCAGGCGCTGGAACACACGGCGCACATTGACCCGGCGCAACGAGCGCACCCAGATCGTTGCACCGCCTTGCGGTTCGACGAAGTGCAAGGCATCACCCAGTCGCTCCTGCAACAACTGGGTCATTTGACTCTTGCGCTCCTTGAGTAGCCGTCGCAGCACCAGCAGGTGTTGATCGATGCGGCCGCTGCTGTACAAACGGGCGATGGCTTTCTGGCGAATCGGCGACAGTCGAAACGAACGCAACAGGAAGTGCCGTTGCAGCTCGGCGCTCAAGTGCCTTGAAAGCAGGTAGCCGTAGGGCGCTTCCGGTCCAACGATTTTCTCGAACGCGGAAAACACCATCAGCCGTTCAGGGTCCAGCACGTCGCGAAAGCGCAGGCCGCCCGGGTCAAATCCGAGCTCGCCATAACAGTCGTTTTCCAGCACCCAACTGTCATGCGCGGCCAACAGCCGGGCAATGGCCTGCCGGTTTTCCTCAGGCGCCAGGCTGCCATGGGGCATGTTCAGGGCCGATGACAGCAGCACCAGCCGTACCGGCTCGGTCTCCAGCAAGGTTTTCAGCCGTTGCGGATCGAGGCAACCATCGGCTTGCACAGGCCACTCGATCACCCGCACGCAGGCGGCTTGAAACAAACGCAGGATCGTCCAGTCGCACGGCGACTCAACCACGACCGTGGCGTCCTTCAGGCCCAGCACGGCGATGAGGATTTCCAGGACGCCGCGAAGGTCGGCGCCGATGTAGACATCATCGGCGTGCCAGTAACGCATGGGAGACGTGGTGTAGCGTGCTGCCAGGGCGGTGCGCAGCTCGAGTTCGCCGCAGGGTTGCGAGGGCGACTGCGGCTGCCTTGGATACTGGCGCAGCAACTCTCGCTCCAGCAGCAACAAGGGGCTGTCGAGCGGCTGCAGCAACGCCGGTTCATCAGCGCTCAGGACCAGCATCCCCGGACGCCTGGCATTGACATAGACGGCTTCGAGCAGATCGCTGCCGCTGTCCTGCGGGTTGTAAGAGGACACTGGCAACGCGTAATAACCCGACTTGGCCACCGAAAACACACGCCCTTCCTTCTCCAGCAGCGAATAGGCGTACTGAATGGTCGAAATCGACACATTGAGGCGCTCTGCCAGCTGCCGCAGCGACGGCAGGCGGATGCGTGAATCTCCTTCGGACTCATTGATCAGGCTGCCCAGATAGCGATAAACGGCCTGATAGGCGAAATCCGTTTCTCGTGGACCTTTCATGGCTGAAGGCCGACCGCACTGGCTGATAGTCCGCTCACCCTCAGTGACCCGCTGACCATTCATCCACCAAGGTGTTGCCGGTGCCAGGATCGCCCGCTGCCTCTTGCAACGCGGCGTCCTGGATCTGTGCTTCGGGCGCCCCGTCACCGCTGCCTGGCGCCCGCTCCATGCGATAAAGCCGGCCAATCAGGCTGACGGGCAATCCGCTGACATCAATCATCCATTGCATGATCTGCTCGGCGACCGGATGCCCCTGCATGGCCCGATGCAACTCGGGCATGGCCACCAGCATGCCCGGATGGCACTGACGCAAAAATCGCTCAAGCCCCGCACCTTCTTCGATAAAAGGCGCAAAGAGCAGACACACCAATTGTGCTTCGCTCAGGCCCAGGTTCCTTTGCGCCTCGGCCGCCGCGCGGGCACGCTGATCGCCCAGTGTCGCCGGGTTGCCGAACACCGCGATGGCCTGCTCGCACAAACGCTCGGGCAAGCGCTTGCGACGCATCATCACCAGGGCGCGTTGCAGGTACTGCTCAACGCCTGACTGGTAATCGCGACCCTGCACGAAGCTCGCTTGCAACCCACGCACGTGCGCCGAAATCGACGCGCTGACGAATTCGTTGTCGCTGATCTGCGCGGACAGTTCGTCAGGCTGGAAGCCGAGAAATTCAGTCAGCAATGACCAGCGCTCTTCCAGGTTGCTGACCAGCAGGTCGTGAATCTCGATGCAGGTGGTACGACGGCAGGTCTCAAAACGCTCTTCAGGACGCCATCGCGCCTGGCTGTCATCGGCATAAAACGCCTGATAACAGTCGCTGCCCAGCTCATCAAGCAATGCAAACAACCCCGCATGGCCGGCCTCGCCCACGTGCGAGGGCTTGAGCCCTGCCTTGGTGGCGGCACGCTTCAGGCCGTCGATGAACTGTTTCTGCTGACGCGGCGTGTCACTGACGAGCAAGGCGTCGACACCACCGTCCCAGCGGGCGATTTGCCCGTAGAACTCTCCCGTGGCCAGGTATCCGTCATCCCACAGGTCGAACCCGCCGTGCCATTCCCGGCGATGGCCGATCAGCAGCAGGTTCACGCGGCTGGACTCACGGCCGGCGTCGGAGATCGGCCTCAGGTGATCGAACGGCAGGACTTCCCGATCATCGACCATCAGCACTTCGACCCGCGGATCGTCATAGACAAACAGTGCGCTGTTGGTCCGGTGCATGTTTCCCACGGCCGCCCGGCTGGTCCCGTTCAACCGCAACGAGGCGATGCGCAACTGGAAGGTCGCCGGGGACCGAGTGGCGATGGTCAATTGCGCCGCACGCAACAGCGCCAGGCTGTAGCAGTTGTCGCGAGCCCCGGACTGTACGGCCAACACCTTGTAATCACCTATACGTTCCATGCCTCCCGCCGCCACTGCCAGACGTTGAATCAACAACTGCAATGCAGTGCGCTCGGCACGGGAGAAGAAACCCAGCAATCGCTGCAGCACTTGTTGATAGACATAGTTCATCGCTTGGTCATGGATGCTGGTCATCTTTATTTACCTGGTACTCGTAAGTTCAATATCGCGCGGACAGCACATTGCGCTGGACTGTCTGCACGAATGGAGTCATCGACTTTATTGCCAAATGCTAGCAATTGATTTTTCTGGAAATCACTTGAAACAATCGTAACAACCCTTCTTGCGCACGCCGAAGACAAGGCTGTAGCGCCCGGCTGGCAAGGGTTTTCTCGATTGGAGACGAAGTCCTAGGAAGCGTCCGACAGAGTCCCACAGACACTTAACACAAGAAATAAGGAAAGAAGTTGTTGCTGACTCTTTGGCTGCTACACAACAACTAACTAAATTGGAGGTGTGCACCGAGGGCGCACATTGAAAAGTTTTAGCCTGACACCCTGCCATGACTCATTCCTTGAGATGAAAGTAATCATTCAATTATCAGGGCTTAGTGGCTTTTTAGAAGCTACAGATTACGGGCAAAAACCAGTTCAGTTGCTGGACGGGTCTGCAGATCGACGGTTTTTTTTCGTTCTTCTGTAGGAGCGAGCTTGCTCGCGATGGAGGTCAACGATGCTGCGGGGAGCCTGACCCCGCGGTGCTCTCAGGTTTTTCGTCGGAACGCCGCCCGGAGCAAGCTCGCTCCTGCAGAGCCCGCCGCCATCGGCCATCCATGGCCGTACGCGGCCAACCCGGCATCCATGCCGGGTTGCCCAATGCTCAGAACCTGCGCTCGACCTCGTTGTTTGGTGGTGCACGCATTCCCCTGTAGGAGCTGCCGAAGGCTGCGATCTTTTGATCTTGCTTTTGCGATCTGGAGATTGCTGAAGATCAAAAGATCGCAGCCTTCGGCAGCTCCTACAGATATTTTTTTATCTGTGTTCCCCCGGGATTCCGTGAAGAACCTTTTTTTTTGGGGGGCACAAACGAAAGAGTCCGTGTGGGCACGGACTCTTGGGGGGCTTTTGCGTCGGCGCTTGGGGCTAAGTGCTACGCCGGTTCGACCTGCAGGGCGACCCGCTCGCGGCAAGGGCATTCGTCCATGTAGCGGTGTGCCTCGACCACCTCGGCAAACGGGAAGACCCGAGTCTTGAGCGGCAACAGCACGCGGTCAGCGGTCAACTGGTTGATGTCGCGCAAGGCACGTTGCAGTGCGACCTGGTCCTGGATGATGCCCAGCTCCGGCTTGCCGGTGAAGTTGCCGATGCAGTGCACGAAGAACTGAATGTTCTTCTGGAACGCCGCGCAGGCCGGGAATGGCGTCTGGTTGCCACCTTGCAGGCCGTACAGCACCAGGCTGCCGCGAGGCGCCAGCACATCGCCCAGCAACGACATCTGAGGACCGCCCAAACCATCGAAGACCACATCCACACCGCGGTTATCGGTGATCTTGTTGATCCGTACCAGCAGATCTTCTTCCTCGGTAACGATGACTTTTTCGGCACCCAGCGACAACAGATACTCACGCTCCTCTGCTGACTTGGTTGCGGCAATCACTCGAACACCCAAGGCCTTGCCCAGCTGTACGAACGAAGGTCCGGCGCAATGGCTGGCGTCGGTCACCAGGGCGAATTGCCCGGGCTTGACCCGTGCCAGGTCGGCATAAGCAAAATAGGCGACCAACAGCGGCGTGTAATGCACGCTGGCTTCGATCGGGCTCAGTACGTCCGGGTAACGGGTCAGCGACGAGCGCGGCAGGACAATCAGTTCTCCGTAGACCGGATAGTCGTTCGGGCTTTGGGCCGGGAAACTGGCGACCTTGTCACCTATCGCCAGGTCATCCACACCTTCTCCGACAGCCGTGACGATACCGGCCATCTCCTGGCCAAGGCCGGAAGGCAGACGGGCGCGGGACGACGCCAGGTTCTGGCGCCAGAGAGTGTCATACCAACTAATGCCGATCGCTTCGACGCGCACCTGCACTTCGCCCGGTGCAGGCAGAGCCGCCGCATGCTCTTCGCATTTGAGCACCTCGGCTGGACCAAACTTGTGAAAACGAATCGTGCGGGACATCGCAAACCTCGCCAATTGAACCTCTAATGCCTTGAACTCTAGCTGGGCTTTCAACCCAACACTATCAGTGGGTATTAATAGTCGACATGCCTGTCATTGATTCCGCAGCGGCGGCGACATTGTGAAATGCCGCAAGAAACCGAAGCCACCTTTGCAGGAAATCTGAATTACCCGGTGCAGAGTACCAGCCTTTCCCCGTAATATTCCTGCTGGCCATTGTTCTCATATGGCCGCCCACGTCAAGTTTGCTGACTCTGCCAGGACTCCAGATGAATCGTAATGACCTGCGTCGTGTCGACCTGAACCTGTTGATCGTTTTTGAAACATTGATGCACGAACGCAGCGTGACCCGTGCTGCGGAAAAACTCTTCCTCGGCCAGCCGGCCATCAGCGCGGCGCTCTCGCGCCTGCGCGGGTTGTTCGATGACCCTTTGTTTGTGCGTACCGGCCGCAGCATGGAGCCGTCCGCCCGGGCGATCGAGATCTTCGCCCTGCTCTCGCCGGCACTGGATTCGATTTCCACCGCGGTCAGCCGTGCGGCCGAGTTCGATCCTGCCACAAGTACCGCCGTGTTCCGCATCGGCCTTTCGGACGACGTCGAATTCGCCTTGCTGCCCATGCTGCTCAAGCGCCTGCGGGCCGAATCGCCGGGGATCGTGCTGGTGGTGCGTCGGGTCAACTACATCCTGATGCCAGGGTTGCTGGCCTCCGGCGAGATCTCCATCGGCGTCAGCTACACCACCGACCTGCCGGCCAACGCCAAGCGCAAGGTACTGCGCCGCAGCCAGCCCAAGCTGTTGCGCGCCGACACCGTGCCGGGGCCATTGAGCCTGGATGATTACTGCGCGCGCCCCCATGCACTGGTGTCGTTCGCCGGCGACCTCAGCGGCTTTATCGATGAAGAACTGGAAAAGCTCGGACGCAAACGTCATGTGGTGCTCGCGGTGCCGCAGTTCAATGGCTTGAGCACCTTGCTGGCCGGCACTGACATCGTCGCAACCGTGCCGGACTACACGGCCGATGCGCTGACGGCCGCAGGCGGTGTGCGCGCGGAAGATCCGCCGTTGCCGGTGCGCAGCTTTGAACTGCACATGGCGTGGCGCGGGTCGCAGGATAACGATCCGGGGGAGCGCTGGTTGCGGTCGCGGATTCAGATGTTTTTCGGGGATCCGGATAGTCTCTGAGAAGGCGGCGCAAGCCTGAATGAAAGCGGGCGCCCTGACTGGCGCCCGTTTTGTTGTAGCGAGTGGCATGACCGGCATCGGGTGCACCGACGTCTAACCGGGGAAGATCAGCAAAAGAATTTCGTATACCCTAGCGCTATCTCACTCCAAATGACCGCCGCCGTGAACCTACCCAAACTCAACGCACCCGACCTTGGTAACACGCCTTCGACTTCGGAAATCATCACCCGCCATCTGCGGGATGCGATTGTCGCCGGGCATTTTGCCGAGGATGAGCCGATCCGCCAGGACGACATCGCCCGCCAGTTCAATGTCAGCAAGATCCCGGTGCGCGAAGCCCTCAAGCGTCTGGAGGCCGAAGGGTTGGTGATGTTCCAGCGCAATCGCGGGGCGATGGTCACGCGGGTTTCCGATGCGGAGCTGGCGCAGATGTTCGAAGTGCGGATGTTGCTGGAGGACAAGATTCTGCGCCTGGCCATTCCGAACATGACCGAAGAAACCTTCGCCCGTGCCGAGCGCATCTGTCAGGAGTTCGTCGGCGAGGACGACGTGGGGCGCTGGGCCGAGCTCAACTGGGAGCTGCACTCCTGCCTGTACGAGCCTGCGCAGCGACCGTTCCTGGTGAGTCTGATCCGCTCGGTCAACGACAAGCTGGAGCGTTATCTACGCATGCAGATGAGCTTGTCGGCCGGTAAGGAACGGGCCGATCACGAACATCGCGAGATCCTGGCGGCCTGCCGCGCCGGGGATGTGGACCTGGCGGTGAAGCTTCTGGACGAGCACATTGCCGGCGTCTGCACGACCTTGTTCGAGCACCTGCCCCACAGCCACTGACCGCTGTGGATGCTGTGCCGATTTCGTCATCGACACAGACTAAATCCATCAAGCCGACGCACCGCCGCACGGGCCACTCTTGCGTTCACTCAACCGAATGGACGTGGCCCTCCCATGAAACGCATCTCAGTGATCGACTCCCACACCGGCGGCGAACCGACCCGCCTGGTGACCGCCGGCTTTCCTGACCTGGGCACCGGCAGCATGGCCGAACGGCGCAAGGTATTAGCCGAACAGCATGATCAATGGCGCGCCGCCTGTATGCTGGAACCACGGGGCAGTGACGTACTGGTGGGCGCCCTGCTCTGCACGCCGGTGGACCCTGGTGCCTGTGCCGGGGTGATTTTCTTCAATAACACCGGTTATCTGGGCATGTGCGGCCACGGCACCATCGGCCTGGTGGCGTCGTTGGCGCACCTGGGCAAGATCGGCCCCGGCGTGCACAGCATCGAAACGCCGGTGGGCACGGTGCAGGCCACCCTGCACGAAGACCATTCGGTGAGTGTGCGCAACGTGCCGGCCTACCGTTATCGCAAGGCGCTGGCGGTGCAGGTGCCGGGCATCGGCCAAGTGGTCGGTGATATCGCTTGGGGCGGCAACTGGTTTTTCCTGGTCGCCGAGCACGGCCTGCGGGTGGCCGGCGACAACCTCGAAGCGCTGACCGCTTACACCTTCGCCGTGCAGCAAGCACTGGAAGCCCAAGGCATTCGTGGTGAAGACGGCGGCTTGATCGATCACGTCGAGTTGTTCGCCGACGACGATCACGCCGACAGCCGCAACTTCGTGCTCTGCCCCGGCAAAGCCTACGACCGTTCGCCCTGCGGCACCGGCACCAGTGCCAAACTGGCATGCCTGGCGGCCGACGACAAGTTGCAACCGGGGCAGATCTGGCGCCAGGCCAGCGTCATCGGCAGCGAGTTCGAGGGTTCCTACGAACTGCAGGGTGAGCGCATCGTGCCGACCATTCGTGGTCGCGCGTTCGTCAGTGCCGAGGCGAGCCTGATCATCGAACAGGACGACCCGTTCGCCTGGGGCATCCGTCCATGAACGAGGGCCAGGTGGCCGATGTGATCGTGATCGGCGCCGGCATTATCGGCGCCGCCTGTGCCCAGGCGCTGGCCCGTCGCGGCTTGCAGGTGCTGGTGCTGGACGCTGGCCTGCACGGCGCCACGGCCGCCGGCATGGGCCACTTGCTGGTACTCGACGACAACCCCGCCGAACTGGCCCTGAGTCAATATTCGTTGCAGCGCTGGCGCGAACTGGGCGCAGACCTGCCCGACAGCTGTGCCTACCGCTGCAACGGCACGCTGTGGCTGGCGGCCAATGCCGAAGAAATGGCGGTGGCCCACAGCAAATTCCTGAACCTGCAAGCCCAGGGCGTGGCTTGCGAACTGATCGGCGCCAATGCCTTGCGCCAGCGCGAACCGGAACTGCGCGAAGGACTGGAAGGCGGCTTGCTGATCAATGGCGACGGCATTCTATACGCCCCGGCGACGGCCGGATGGATGCTCGAAACACCGAACATCCGCCAGCGCCGGGCGCGGGTCAATGCGGTCGATGGCCACCGCGTCTGCCTCGATGATGGTCGTTGGTTGAGTGCCGATGCCGTGGTGTTGGCCAACGGTATTCAAGCCAACGAGCTGTGCCCGGAATTGCCCATCGAGCCGAAAAAAGGCCACTTGCTGATCACTGACCGCTACCCCGGCAGCGTCACCCATACCCTGGTGGAACTGGGTTACGTCACCAGTGCCCACAACGCCACGGGGCCGTCGACCGCCTGCAATATCCAGCCGCGCCCCACCGGGCAACTGTTCATCGGCGCCTCGCGGCAATTCGCAACCACCGACCCGCAGGTCGAAGGCTGGATGCTCGCGAAGATGCTCAAGCGTGCCGCCGAGTACATGCCGGGGCTGGCCCGGCTCAATGGCATCCGTGCCTGGACCGGCTTCCGCGCCGCCAGCCCCGACGGCTTGCCGCTGGTGGGCCAGCATCCACAACGTCAAGGCTTGTGGCTGGCAGTCGGTCACGAAGGACTGGGCGTAACCACCGCCCCCGGCACCGCCGATTTACTGGTGGCGCAACTGTTCAACGAAACCCCGCCACTGGCCGCACAACCTTATCTGCCCCAGCGTTTTCTCGGAGAACCGGTCTATGCCTGAATTGTTGCTGGACGGCCACGCCCTGAAAGTCACCGAAGGTACCAGCGTCGCCGCTGCCCTGGCGTTGGCCAGTGACGGATGCACGCGCACCTCGGTCAGCGGTCAGCGCCGTGCGCCACTGTGCGGCATGGGCATTTGCCAGGAATGCCGGGTGACCATCGATGGCCGGCGTCGCCTGGCTTGCCAGACCCTGTGCCGTGACGGCATGCAGGTGGAGACTCGCCCATGAATGAGTACGCTGATCTGTTGATCATTGGCGCGGGCCCTGCCGGGATGAGCGCCGCCCTTGCCGCCGCCCCCAGCGGCGCCCGCATTGTCATGCTCGACGACAACCCACTGCCGGGCGGGCAAATCTGGCGCGACGGACCTCAAGCCAACGTACCCGGTCAGGCCCGGCGCCTGCGCGAGCGTCTGGCGGCGTGCAACAACATCCGCCTTCACGCCGGTACTC
Source organism: Pseudomonas sp. PDM27 (assembly GCF_019219205.1). Classification (NCBI taxonomy): domain Bacteria; kingdom Pseudomonadati; phylum Pseudomonadota; class Gammaproteobacteria; order Pseudomonadales; family Pseudomonadaceae; genus Pseudomonas; species Pseudomonas sp. PDM27. Next base: position 15,128 of record NZ_JAHUWF010000001.1, read on the forward strand.
GGGTGATCGCCGCCCCCGGCGCGAAACAACTGCTGGTGGAAGATGACGACCATGGCTGGTTGATCAGCTACGACAAACTGATTCTGTGCACCGGCGCCCGTGAATTACTGCTGCCCTTCCCCGGCTGGACCCTGCCGGGTGTCACCGGTGCGGGCGGTTTGCAGGCGTTGATCAAGGCGGGTTTGCCGGTGCAGGACGAGCGCGTGGTGATTGCCGGCAGCGGCCCGCTGTTACTGGCCAGTGCCGCCACCGCCAAACAGCATGGCGCGCAAATGCAACGCATCGCCGAACAAGCCAGCCGCAGCGCCCTCGCCGGTTTCGCCGCGCAACTGCCGCGCTGGCCCGGCAAATGGCTGCAATCGTTCAGCCTGTTCGACCACCATTACCGCACTGCCACCCACGTATTGGCGGCGCTTGGCACCGACCGAGTGGAAGGCGTGCGCCTGCAGCAACAAGGCAACATCGTTGAGTTGGAATGTGATCGGCTGGCCTGTGGATTCGGGTTGATTCCGAACATCCAGTTGGCTCAGGCACTGGGTTGCGCCATCGAAGATCAAGCCATCGCGGTGGATGCCTGGCAGGCCAGCAACCGCGCCGATCATTATGCGGCGGGCGAATGCACAGGGTTCGGCGGCAGTGAGCTGGCCTTGGTGGAAGGGGCGATTGCCGGCCACGCTGCGGTCGACAATCTGCAAGCCGCCAGGCAATTGTGGCCGCGCCGGGCGCGCTGGCAGGGTTTCGCCAAGGCGCTGAACAGCGCGTTCGCCCTCGACCCGCGACTCAAGTCCCTGGCCCGACCCGACACCCTGGTTTGCCGCTGCGAAGACGTGCCCTACGCGGCATTGACCGGTCACTCTGACTGGCGCATAGCCAAACTCGCCAGTCGCTGTGGCATGGGCGCCTGCCAGGGTCGGGTGTGTGGCGGCGCAGTGCAGCATTTGTTTGGTTGGCAGCCCTCGGCACCGCGCCCACCCTTCAGCCCGGCGCGGATCGAAACCTTGATGTCCCTGGACGATACCCCGCCGGCGTGATGACCACGCCTGGGGTTTCGGCCACGCTGCCGAGTCTCTATGATCCCGGGGGTCACCCTCAGACTCCCGGCGCCATGTATCCATCGCTCACCACCTTCAAACCTTGCGATCTGCCGACGCTGCTGAACAGCCTTCAGCCCATCGCGCCGTTGCTCGATACCTTGTCGGACGTGGTGTTTTTCATCAAGGACTGCGAGGCCCGCTACGCCTTCGTCAACCAGACCCTGGCCCGGCGTTGTGGTTTCAAACACAGGGACGAGCTGCTGGGGCGCACCGCCGAAATGGTCTTCCCGGAACGCTTCGGTCCGCTGTACACCGAGCAGGATCGGCGAGTGCTGTCCAGTGGTCGCCAACTGGCCGATCAGCTGGAGTTGCATTTGTATTATGGCAATCAGCCGATCTGGTGCCTGACCCACAAACTCGCCCTGAAGGATGAGCAGGGTCGGATCGTGGGCCTGGCCGGTATCTCCCGCGACCTGCAATCACCGCAGTCGAACCATCCGGCTTTCCAGAAACTCGCCGCCGTGGATGCCCATATCCGCCGCCACTTCGCCCGCTCCATCAGCCTCGCCGAACTGACCGCCATCGCTGGCTATTCCGTGGCGCAATTGGAGCGGCACTGCAAACGGGTGTTCCAGCTCACCCCACGGCAAATGATTCACAAGGCGCGCCTGGAAGAAGGTTCGCGGTTGTTACTGCACACCGAGTTGCCGATTACCGAGATTGCCTTGCGCTGTGGTTACACCGACCACAGTGCCTTCAGCCGGCAGTTTCGGGCGCTGACCAGTTTGTCGCCGAGTCAGTATCGCGATAATCAGCGTTAGGCGGGTGATGAAGAGAGTTCTTCCGGGCCTCATCGCGAGCAAGCTCGCTCCCACAGGGGATCGCATTTACCTTGCGCGATGAGGCCAGCCCATCCACCACAAAACCTGCAATGAACCGATAAGCAGGCACGCACGGCTCACCTGCCAGTGTTCCTTAAAGGTGCGTCCACGCTACCGCTGCTCCCATACGTAACACCTGTCCTCACTGCCTTGGCGTCACCTCGCGACGGGTTGCACTGCTACAAAACCTCTACGCCAAGGCCTGACAACTAATTCACCCCTCGGACTGGAAATAGGCACGTTGATTGCTATTGTTAATATCGTATACGAAATCCCCAATACGATATTCAACAGCACTTCACATCAACGAGGCCTCTATGAAAAACCCCGCATTTGCCGTAGCCCTCAGCGCTGTTCTCGGTACTTCCTTTATCGCCACTGCCCAGGCCGACAAGCTCGACGACATCATCGGTTCGGGCAAGCTGCGCTGCGCCGTGACCCTGGACTTCCCGCCCATGGGCTTTCGCGATGCCAGCAACTCGCCGGCCGGCTTCGATGTGGACTATTGCCGCGACCTGGCGAAGATCCTCGGGGTCGAGGCCGAGGTGGTGGAAACGCCGTTCCCGGATCGTATTCCGGCACTGGTCTCCGGCCGGGCTGACGTGATCGTCGCGTCCACCTCCGACACCCTCGAACGCGCCAAGACCGTTGGCCTCACCGTGCCCTACTTTGCCTTCCAGATGGTGGTGCTGACCCGCGACGACACCGGCATCAACGACTTCGACGACCTCAAGGGCAAAGCAGTGGGCAACACCAGCGGCACCTATGAGGCCATCGCCCTGGAGAAAGACGTGAAGAACTGGGGCTCGGGCACTTTCCGAGCCTACCAGTCGCAAAACGATACCCTGCTGGCCGTCACCCAAGGCCACATCGATGCCACCGTGGTCACCAACACCGTGGCCGCCGCCACCCTCAAGTCGGGCAAATACAAAAACCTGAAAGTCGCCGGTAACGCCCCTTACGTCATCGACTACGTGTCCCTGGGCGCCAAGCGCAGCGAGTACGGCCTGCTCAACTACCTCAACCTGTTCGTCAACCAACAGGTGCGCACCGGTCGCTACAAGGAGCTGTTCGTTAAATGGGTCGGCACCGAGATCTCGCCGACCAACCTCACCGTGCCTCAGGTCTACTACTGAGATGTCCGGCATGCCTAGGCCAATGTCTCTGACCGGGCGCAGCCTGGTGGCGGGTGCCGCGCAAGGCGCCCTGCTGTTCGCCGATGTCGGCTTGAGTTTCTGGGGCGGAGTCGATCCCTGCACGGGTGAAGTGATCGACCGCCATCACCCGCTCAGCGGCCAACACCTGGCCGGCCGCGTGCTGGCGATTCCCAGTGGCCGCGGCTCGTGCACCGGCAGCAGTGTGTTGATGGAACTGATCAGCAACGGCCATGCACCGGCGGCATTGGTGCTGGCCGAAGCCGACGAGATCCTGACCTTGGGCGTGCTGGTGGCGCAGACCATTTTCGCCCGTTCCCTGCCGGTGCTGTGCATCGGTCGGGAGGCCTTCGCCGCCTTGCGCGGCCAGGCCTTCGCCCGGGTCGAAAACACAACGCTGAGCCTGTTCGATCACCTGCCGGGCGACGCCTGGCAGGCGCTCGACAGCCCATTACCAGACACTGACCGCACCGCCTCGATCAGGCTCACCGAGCACGATCGGGCGCTGCTCGATGGCCAGCATGGCAAGGCCGCGCAAATGGCCATGCAGATCGTCCTGCGCATGGCCGAACTGCAGGGTGCCGAGCACTTGGTGGATGTCACTCAAGCACACATCGACGGCTGCATTTACACGGGACCGGCGAGCCTGCGCTTTGCCGGGCAACTGGTGCAATGGGGAGCAAAAGTACGAGTGCCCACCACCCTCAATTCAATTTCCGTCGACCAGCGCCGTTGGCGCGAACTGGGTATCGACCCGGCACTGGGTGAACCGGCCAGTGCCTTGGGCGATGCCTATATGGCGATGGGTGCACAGCTCAGTTTCACCTGCGCGCCGTACCTGCTCGACACTGCACCGAAGGCTGGCGAGCAAATCGTCTGGGCGGAATCCAACGCAGTGGTCTACGCCAACAGCGTGCTCGGTGCACGCACCCTGAAATACCCGGATTACCTGGACATCTGCATCGCCCTCACCGGTCGTGCCCCGCTGATCGGCTGCCACCTGGACGCGCCACGCAAGGCCCGGCTGCAGCTCGAGTTGCCTGCCCTCGGCGAACTGGACGATGCCTTCTACCCGCTGCTGGGTTACCACATTGGTGCCCTGGCCGGCAGTCGCGTGCCGCTGGTGCTGGGACTGGAAAAACGCAAGCCGAGCCTGGACGACCTCAAAGCCTTTGGCGCGGCCTTCGCCACCACCTCTGCGGCGCCACTGTTCCACATCGCCGGAGTCACCCCGGAGGCCATTGACCCAGCGCAGGTGCTGGATGCGGACATTTCCATTGCCGTGGAAAAAATCCGCCTGAAGGACCTGCTGCCGAGTTGGCGCGAACTCAACAGTGCTCGCGATAACCGGGTGGATGTGGTGTCGCTGGGTAACCCGCACTTTTCCCTCAGCGAGTTCGCTCACCTGGCACGCCTGTGCCGGGGACGACAAAGACACCCGGATGTGGTGCTTGCCATCACCTGCGGCCGTGCCGTGTTGGAGCAGGCCCGCGAGGCCGGGCACATCGCCGTGATCCAAGCGTTTGGCGCGACCCTGGTCACCGACACCTGCTGGTGCATGCTCGGCGAACCCGTAATCCCCCTGGCGGCTAAAAACCTGATGACCAACTCGGGCAAATACGCCCACTACGCACCGGGCCTGGTCGGCCGCAAGGTGCACTTCGCCAGCCTTGCCGAATGCGTCGACGCGGCCTGCACCGCAACGGCCAGTGGACGTTTGCCGGCCTGGCTACAACCTGCTGCCCTACTGGAGAGCCCTGCGCATGTTTGACTACAGCTTCCAATGGCGCTCCGCCCTGCGCGCCCTGCCGGACATGCTTGCCGGTGCCATCGTCACCTTCGAAACCGCCGCGCTGTCGATGATCTTCGGCGTGCTGATCGCCCTGGCCCTGACGGTGATGCGCGAGGCCAAACACCCATTACTGCGCGGGTTCGGCAACGGTTGGGTGTCGATTGCCCGCAACACCCCGTCGCTGTTCCAGATCTACATCCTCTACTTCGGCCTCGGCTCGCTGAACCTGCACGTCAGTTCCTGGTTCGCCCTGCTGGCCGGGATCACCTTCAACAATGCCGGGTATCTGGCGGAGAACTTTCGCGGCGGCCTCAAGGCTGTGCCTGACACGCAGGTGCGGGCGGCGCGTTCCCTCGGCATGAGTGCCTTCCAGGCCTACCGCATGATCATCGTCCCGCAACTGCTGCGGATTGTGTTCTACCCGCTGACCAATCAGATGGTCTGGGCGGTGTTGATGACGTCGCTGGGGGTGATCGTCGGGCTAAACAATGACCTGACCGGTGTGACCCAGGAATACAACGTCAAAACCTTCCGCACCTTCGAGTATTTCGCCATCGCAGCGGTGCTGTATTACTTGATTGCCAAGGCGATCGTCGCGGCAGCCCGGCTGATGGCCTGGCGGTTGTTCCGTTACTGAGGAGCTGTCCATGTTTTCCACCGATTTTTCCTCGAATGACCTGATGTTCCTGCTCAACGGTGCGTGGGTCACGATGCAACTGACGTTCTGGTCGATCATTCTCGGCTCCTTGGCCGGGTTGTTCTTCGGCCTGCTGCGGGCCTTGTTGCCACGGGCCAGCCAGCCGCTGGCCTGGGTGCTGGACGTGTTTCGCAGCGTGCCGTTGCTGATCCAGTTCGTATTGTTCAACTCACTCAAAAGCATCATCGGCCTGAACATCAGCGCCTTCAGCGTCGGCTGCATTGTGTTGGGGGTTTACGCTGCGGCGTACTTCACCGAGATCGTGCGTGCCGGCGTGCTGGCGGTGCCGTTCACCGTGCGCCGGGCCAGCCGTTCGCTGGGGCTGAGCTTCTTGCAGGACTTGCGCTGGATCGTCCTGCCGATGGCCACTCGGGTAGCGTTCCCCGGCTGGCTGAACCTGGTGCTCGGTGTAATGAAAGACACCGCCCTGGTGATGTGGATCGGCATCGTCGAACTGCTGCGCGCCTCGCAAACCATCGTCACCCGCATCCAGGAACCGTTGCTGGTGCTGTGCATCGCGGGCCTTATCTACTACGTCATGAGCCTGGTGGTCGCACGCCTGGGCGCTCGTCTGGAAAGAAGGTGGCAAGAAAATGATTGAGATCGACAACGTACATAAATCCTTCGGCAACCTCGAAGTGGTCAAGGGCGTCAACCTGACGGTGAACAAGGGCGAAGTGGTGTCGATCATCGGCGGCTCCGGCTCCGGCAAATCGACCTTGCTGATGTGCATCAACGGCCTGGAACCGATCCAGAAAGGCAACATCCGCGTTGACGGCGTCGAGGTCCATCACAGCGCCACCGACCTCAATCGCCTGCGGCAGAAGATTGGCATTGTGTTCCAGCAATGGAATGCCTTCCCGCACCTGACGGTGCTGGAAAACGTCATGCTCGCTCCGCGCAAAGTGCTGGGCAAAAGCAAGGCTGAGGCTGAAGAGCTAGCGGTGAAGCAACTGACCCACGTCGGCCTGGGCGACAAGCTCAAGACTTTCCCCGGCAAGCTGTCCGGTGGACAGCAACAACGCATGGCCATCGCCCGCGCCCTGGCGATGTCACCGGACTACATGCTGTTTGACGAAGCCACCTCGGCCCTCGACCCCCAGTTGGTCGGTGAAGTGCTGGACACCATGCGCATGCTCGCCGAAGACGGCATGACCATGGTGTTGGTGACCCACGAAATCCGCTTTGCCCGGGACGTGTCCGACCGTGTGGCGTTCTTCCGCAATGGCCTGGTGCATGAGATTGGTTCGCCGGATCAGGTGATTGGCAATCCGGTGCATGCGGAGACTGCGGCGTTTCTGAAATCGGTGAAATAGCGACTGGCCTCATCGCGAGCAAGCTCGCTCCCACACTGATTTTGTGTACACCATCAAACCCTGTGGGAGCGGGCTTGCTCGCGAAGGGGCCCTAACAGATAAAACAAGGATCAAGTCATGCGTTCATCAAAAGTCATTCATGTAGTCAGCTGCCACGCCGAAGGCGAAGTCGGCGACGTGATCGTCGGCGGTGTCGCCCCGCCGCCCGGCGCCACCGTGTGGGAACAGTCGCGCTGGATCGCCCGGGACGAAACCCTGCGCAACTTCGTCCTCAACGAACCCCGCGGCGGCGTGTTCCGCCACGTCAACCTGCTGGTCCCGGCCAAGGACCCACGGGCGCAGATGGCCTGGATCATCATGGAACCGGCGGACACCCCGCCGATGTCCGGCTCCAACTCGTTGTGCGTCGCCACCGTATTGCTCGACAGCGGCATCCTGCCCATGACCGAGCCGCAAACCCGCCTGGTGCTGGAAGCGCCCGGCGGCCTGATCGAAGCCGTGGCCGACTGCCGCGATGGCAAGGTGCAGCGGGTGGAAGTGAAAAACGTGCCGTCCTTCGCTGATCGCCTGGATGCCTGGATTGAAGTCGAAGGCATCGGCTCGCTGAAGGTTGACACCGCTTACGGTGGCGACAGTTTTGTGATTGCCGATGCCAAGGGCCTGGGTTTCTCCATCCGCCCGGATGAAGCGGCCGATCTGGTCGCGGTCGGGCTGAAAATCACTCGGGCGGCCAACGAACAACTGGGCTTCGTGCATCCGCTGAATCCCGAGTGGTCGCACATTTCCTTCTGCCAGATCGCCGCGCCCATCATCCATGAGAACGGCATCGCCACCGGCGCCAATGCGGTGGTGATTCAGCCGGGCAAGATCGACCGCTCCCCCACCGGCACGGGTTGCTCGGCGCGCATGGCGGTGTTGCAAGCCAAAGGCTTGATGCAGGTTGGCGAGCGCTTTGTCGGCCGTTCGATTATCGGCTCGGAGTTCCACTGCCGCATTGATTCGCTGACCGAAGTCGCCGGCCGCGCCGCGATTTACCCGTGCATTTCCGGCCGGGCGTGGATCACCGGCACCCATCAATTGCTGCTCGACCCAAGCGATCCGTGGCCACAAGGCTATCGCCTGTCCGACACCTGGCCCGGCGCCGATCACGCAATCCCTGCCCCCCAGACCAACGGCCAGTAAAAACCCCTGAAAAACCAAAAAAAGCACTAGCCGAGCATTGTCATTTTAAATATCGTATACGAAATACAATTAACGAACCGGAGGTAACAATGAGCAAGCGCATTAACTGGAGTGGCGTCTTCCCAGCGGTGACCACTCAATTCAACGATGACTTCTCCATCAACCTGGAAAAAACCCATCAGGTGATTTCCAACGTGATCCGCGACGGCGTGTCTGGCCTGGTGGTCTGCGGCTCGGTGGGTGAAAACACCTCGCTGAGCGCCGAAGAGAAAATCGCCGTGACTGAAGTCGCTGTCGATGCCGCCCGCGGTCGGGTACCGGTGATTTGCGGCGTGGCCGAGTTCACCAGCCTACAAGCGGCCAAGGTCGCCAATGCCGTACGCCGGGTCGGCGTCGATGGCGTGATGCTGATGCCGGCGCTGGTCTACGGTTCCAAGCCGTTCGAAACCGCCGAGCATTACCGCTACGTGGCGAAAAACGCCGACGTGCCGCTGATGGTCTACAACAACCCGCCTATCTATAAGAACGACGTCACCCCGGACATCCTGATTTCCCTGGCCGACTGCGACAACGTGGTGTGCTTCAAGGATTCTTCCGGCGACACCCGCCGCTTCATCGACGTGCGCAACGAAGTCGGTGACCGTTTCGTGTTGTTCGCCGGCCTCGACGACGTGGTGCTGGAAAGCATCGCCGTGGGTGCCGAAGGTTGGGTTTCGGGCATGTCCAACGTGTTTCCGAAAGAAGGCGAAACCATCTTCCGCCTGGCCAAGGCCGGTCGTTTCGCCGAAGCCATGCCGATCTACGAATGGCTGATGCCGATCCTGCACCTCGATGCCCGTGCCGACCTGGTGCAGTGCATCAAGCTGTGTGAAGCCATTGCCGGTCGCGGCAGCGCCTTGACCCGTCCGCCACGCCTGGCCCTGCCGGAAGCCGACCGCGTATTCGTCGAGCAGATCATGGCCAAGGCGTTGGCCAACCGCCCGGAACTGCCGGACGTCGGTCTCTGAGTGATTGCCGGGCGGGCCTTTACCGGCCCCGCCCGGCTGCCCGTTTTTTGCGTCTCAACAAGGTACGTCAGCATGTCGAATCCTCAACACACGCAAAGCGCAACCACACCCTCGGGACTCAAACGCGTGGTGGCTGCCGCCATGGCTGGCACCGTCGCCGAATGGTATGAATTCTTTCTCTACGGCACCGCCTCGGCATTGGTTTTTGGCAAGCTGTTCTTCCGCCAGACCGACAGCCCCATCGACGGCATCATTGCCGCCTTCGCCTTGTACGCGGTCGGCTTTCTCGCCCGGCCGTTAGGCGGCTTGGTGTTCGGTCACTACGGTGACAAATTCGGCCGCAAACGCCTGCTGCAACTGAGCCTGGTAGTGGTCGGCATCACCACCTTCCTGATGGGTTGCCTGCCTGGTTTCGACCAGATCGGTTACGCAGCACCGGTGCTACTGGTGCTGTTGCGGCTGATCCAGGGCTTCGCTTTCGGTGGCGAATGGGGCGGCGCGATTCTGCTGGTGTCCGAACACTGCCCGGACAATCGTCGGGGCTTCTGGGCCAGTTGGCCGCAAGCCGGGGTGCCGGCCGGCAACCTGGTGGCCACGCTCGCCCTGCTGCTGTTGTCGTCGAACCTGTCAGAGCAACAGTTCCTTGCCTGGGGCTGGCGCGTGGCGTTCTGGTTCTCGGCGGTGGTCGTGTTGATCGGTTACTGGATTCGCACCAGCGTCGATGACGCGCCGATCTTCAAGGAAGCCCAGGCCCGTCATGCCCAGACCAAACAGCAGCAGCTCGGTGTGGTGGAAGTGCTGCGCCATCACTGGCGTTCGGTGCTGGTGGGAATCGGTGCACGCTTTGCCGAGAACATCCTCTACTACACCGTAGTGACGTTCTCGATTACCTATCTGAAACTGGTGGTGCACAAGGACACTTCGCAAATTCTGCTGCTGATGTTTGGCGCGCACCTGGTGCACTTTTTCCTGATTCCCCTGATGGGCTATCTGTCGGACATCATCGGGCGCAAGCCGGTGTACCTGACCGGCGCGGTGCTCACAGCGTTCTGGGGTTTCATCGGTTTCCCGATGATGGACACCGGCAACAACTGGCTGATCATGGCCGCCATCACCCTGGGCCTGGCTATCGAGTCGATGACTTATGCGCCTTACTCGGCGCTGATGGCTGAACTGTTCCCGACCCACGTACGCTACACCGCGCTGTCCCTGTGCTACCAGGTGGCGCCGATCTTCGCCGGTTCCCTGGCACCGCTGATCGCCATCACCTTGCTCAACAAGTACCAAAGCTCGACTCCGATCGCCTGGTATCTGGTGGGCGCCGCGCTGATTTCCGTGGTGGCTGTCGGCCTGACCCGCGAGACCCGTGGCAAGTCATTGCGCCAGGTGGATGCGGAGTCGGCGGCGCGGGTTGCGGCGCTGGACCCAGCCCCGACTAGCCCACGCCGGGCCGATTCTCTGGCGTAGGAGCGAGCTTGCTCGCGATGGACGTCAACGATAACGCGGGGAACCTGATACCCCGCGGCGTCTTTGATTTCATCGCGAGCAAGCTCGCTCCCACAGAGGTTTTGTGTTGCTACCCCATTTTTTCGACAGGAGCTTTTTTGATGTCTGAGATCCTTGGCCACAACTATATCGGCGGAGCGCGCAGCGCCGCTGGCGGCATCATTCTGAACAGCCATGACGCCAGCACCGGCGAAGCACTGCCCTACTCTTTCATGCAAGCCACCGCGCAAGAAGTCGACGCGGCCGCCCAGGCCGCTGCGGCCGCCTATCCAGACTTTCGTAATTTGCCGGCGACGCGCCGGGCGCAATTCCTTGAAGCCATCGCCGCGCAACTGGATGCCCTGGATGACGAGTTCATTGCCCTGGTGACACGCGAGACCGCCCTTCCCAGCGCCCGGATTCAGGGCGAGCGCAGCCGCACCAGCGGCCAGATGCGTCTGTTCGCTCAAGTCCTGCGTCGGGGCGATTTCTACAGCGCGCGCATCGACCGTGCCCTGCCGGAGCGTCAGCCGCTGCCACGGGTTGACCTGCGCCAGTACCGGATCGGCGTCGGCCCGGTGGCAGTGTTCGGCGCCAGCAATTTTCCGTTGGCCTTTTCGACGGCTGGCGGCGATACCGCAGCGGCCCTGGCCGCCGGTTGCCCGGTGGTGTTCAAGGCCCACAGCGGGCACATGGCAACCGCCGAATGCGTGGCCAATGCGATCCTGCGCGCCGCCGAGCAGACCGACATGCCCAAGGGTGTGTTCAACATGATCTACGGCGCGGGTGTCGGTGAAGCGCTGGTCAAGCACCCGGCGATTCAGGCCGTCGGTTTCACCGGCTCGCTCAAAGGTGGCCGTGCCCTTTGCGACATGGCCGCTGCACGGCAACAACCCATCCCGGTGTTCGCCGAGATGAGCAGCATCAACCCAGTGTTGGTATTGCCCGAAGCCTTGCGCGCGCGGGGCGAGAAAATCGCTGGTGAGCTGGTGGCATCGGTGGTCCAGGGTTGCGGGCAGTTCTGCACCAATCCGGGGTTGGTCATTGGTATTCGGACCCCTGAATGGACGGCGTTCACTGCGCGATTAAGCAACCTGATGGCCGAACAACCAGCGCAAACCATGCTCAATGCTGGCACCCTCGGCAGCTATGAAAAAGGGGTGCGGGCCTTGCTCGAGCATCCGGGCGTGACGCACCTGGCGGGCCACGACCAGCAGGGCAATCAGGCGCGGCCGCAACTGTTCAAGGCCGACGTCAGCCTGCTGCTCAATGGGGATCCGCTGCTACAGGAAGAAGTGTTCGGGCCGACCACCATTGTCGTTGAAGTGGCGGACAAGGTTGAGCTGCGGCAGGCGTTGAACGGATTGCACGGGCAACTGACCGCGACATTGATTGGCGAAGCATCGGATCTTCAGACCCATGGGGACGTGCTGATACTGCTGGAACAAAAAGTCGGCCGGGTACTGTTCAACGGTTACCCCACCGGGGTCGAAGTCTGCGATGCCATGGTCCATGGCGGGCCTTACCCTGCAACCTCCGACGCCCGTGGCACGTCGGTTGGCAGCCTGGCCATCGAGCGATTCCTGCGGCCGGTGTGCTACCAGAACTGCCCGGACGCCTTGCTACCCGACGCCTTGAAAAATGCCAACCCACTGGGGATTGCACGACTGGTGGATGGCAGCAGCCAACGCGAGCCGGTTTAACAACACGACCTCCTGTGGGAGCGAGCCTGCTCGCGATAGCGGTGTGTCAGTCGACGAAAATGTTGAGTCTGATGCCCTCATCGCGAGCAAGCTCGCTCCCACAGGAGTGGGCGCACCCATTCCATTCAAGCCAGCAGTGCTTTCAGGTCGTTGTACAGCGCCTCGGGAATTTGCACGCCTTCCACCAGGCTGCGAGCCCTCGCCGCGTATCGTCGCTGCGACGGCAAGCGTGCGCCCTGCCCTTCAATGCCCTGGAACAACGTTTCGGCCCGGGCCAAATGCTCTTGAGTGGCGTCCCCCAGAAAGCGCCGAGGGTCCAGGGCGATGATCAACTCCCCATGGTACGGCGACGACTTGCTGCCCCCGTCGTAAGCCAACGACTCGGCACTGGTCAGGTCACCGATCAGCGGCCCGGCAATCAACTCCACCATGGCCGCCAGCGCCGACCCCTTGTGCCCGCCAAACGTCAGCATCGCGCCGCTATCCAGCACCACGTTGGCGTCGGTGCTCGGCTGGCCTTGGGCGTCCACGCCCCAACCTTCGGGAATCGCCTTGCCGGCACGCCGGTGCAGTTCGATATCACCACGGGCAATCGCGCTGGTGGCGAAGTCGAACACAAACGGATCCTGCCCCGCACGCGGCCAACCGAAGGCAATGGGATTGGTGCCGAACACCGGCAGTCGTCCTCCAGCCGGCGCCACCCAGGCGTGGCTCGGATTACACGCCAGCGCCACCAGACCGGCGGCCGTCAGTTGCTCGATCTCCACCCACAGCGCCGAGAAATGTACACAGCGGTTGATTGCCAACGCCGCAATGCCGTTGGCCCGGGTTTTCTGCGCCAGCAACGGCAACCCCGCCTGAAACGCCAACTGCGAAAACCCACCGCCAGCATCCACCCGCACAATCGCCGGCGCCTGGTCGATCACCTGTGGCTGGGCATCGGCTGACACCTTGCCGGCCCGCAGGGAATTCACACACCCCAGAATCCGGTACAAACCGTGGGAGGCACAGCCATCACGTTCGCCAGCAATCACCGTCGCCGCCACCGCTTGTGCATGGGCCAGATTAAAACCGTTGTGCAACAAGATCGATTCAGCCAACTCACGGGCTTCGATCAGGGTCAGTCGGATCATGGTCATCTCCTTGGACAGACCGGTCAGGGTGGTCTATCCGAGGCGTCATGGCTTGATGGGTTTGGGCATTGGCGATGACGAAATTGGCACAGTGCAGGCCGTTGGCCCCCGTTGAACCAATGGCTGATGACGGGTCCCTGATCCTGTTGTGTAGAAGGCTGCTGGCCTCTTCGCGAGCAAGCCCGCTCCCACAGGGGGATCATGTACACCACAGAACCAGTGTGGGAGCGAGCTTGCTCGCGATGGCCGCAACACGGTTTCAAGTCTGACTATTGCATCCAATGCAACACACAATTGTCATCAATCCAATTGATCGCCGATTGATCAAAGGCGCAATCTAGAGGGCTGGCTCGGGTCTTATATCATTCCGAATGATAGTTACCTTCGCCCCATTCGATTCGTGAGATACAAACCCGCCGCGCATCATTCGCCAATCTCAACACATTGGCGGATGCATCCATGGAACAGTCATTCAAACATTTGCGCTTCCCGTTGGCTTTGTTGGCCGTCGTGGTGATCAGCGCTTGCGGCAAGGCCCCGGAAACCGCCGCCACGATGCCAGCAGCCAAGGTCAGCGTGGCCAAGGTGCTGGAACAACCGGTCAACGAGTGGGACGAATTCACCGGGCGCCTGGAAGCGCCGGAAACGGTCGAGATTCGTCCACGGGTCTCCGGCCAGATCGATGAAGTGGCGTTCACTGAAGGCGCCCTGGTCAAGAAAGGCGACCTGCTGTTCCAGATCGACCCGCGTCCGTTCCAGGCTGAGGTCCGCCGCCTCGAAGCCCTGGTTGCACAATCGCGTGCCAATGCCACCCGCAGCGAAAACGAAGCCCAGCGCGGTGAGCGCCTGCGCACCAGCAACGCCATTTCCGCCGAGCTGGCCGATTCGCGCACCAGCGCCGCCCAGGAAGCCCGCGCCGCCGTCGGTGCGCTTCAGGCACAGCTCGACCTGGCCAAGCTCAACCTGAGTTTCACCCGCGTCACCGCACCGATCAGCGGCCGTGTCAGCCGTGCGGAAATCACCGCCGGCAACCTGGTGACCGCCGACACCACGCCGCTGACCAGCGTGGTCTCGACCGACAAGGTCTACGCCTACTTCGACGCGGACGAACGTGTGTTCCTCAAGTACACCGAGCTTGCTCGCCAGGGCAAACGCGGCGCCACCACCCCGGTTTACATGGGCCTGTCCAACGAGGACGGCAACCCGCACCAGGGCGTGATGAACTTCGTCGACAACCAGGTCAACCCGAAGACCGGCACCATCCGTGGCCGCGCCGTGTTCGACAACAGCGATGGCAGCTACACCCCGGGCCTGTATGCCCGCCTGAAACTGGTGGGCAGCGGCACCTACAGCGCCATGCTGATCAACGATGAAGCGGTGGGTACCGACCTGGGCAAGAAGTTCGTGATCGTGTTGGACGGCGACAACAAGACCGCCTACCGCGCGGTGGAACTGGGGCCGAAGATCGAAGGCTTGCGCATCGTGCGCAACGGCCTGAACAAGGACGACACCATCATCGTCAAGGGTTTGCAACGGGTACGTCCCGGCTCATCGGTCACCCCTGAAGTGATTCCGATGGCCAGCGAACAGACCCTCGCGGCACTCGCACAACAACGCCAAGCGCTGGAAGCCAGCAACATGCCCCAAGTCGCGCCTGCCAAGGTTGCGCCGGGCACGGTTGTGAAACTGGCTGCCACGACCCCACGCGGTTAAGGGATTTTTACGATGAATTTTTCCCAATTCTTCATTTCGCGGCCGATCTTTGCAGCGGTTCTATCGCTGCTGATCCTGATCGCCGGTGCGATCTCGCTGTTCCAGTTGCCGATCAGCGAATACCCGGAAGTCGTGCCGCCGACCGTGGTGGTGCGCGCCAACTTCCCGGGTGCCAACCCCAAGGTCATCGGTGAAACCGTGGCCGCTCCCCTGGAGCAGGCCATCACCGGCGTCGAGAACATGCTGTACATGTCCTCGCAGTCGACCGCCGACGGCAAGATCACCCTGACCATCACCTTTGCCCTGGGTACCGACCTGGACAACGCGCAGGTACAGGTGCAGAACCGCGTGACCCGGACCGAGCCGAAACTCCCCGAGGAAGTGACGCGCATCGGTATCACCGTGGACAAGGCATCGCCCGACCTGACCATGGTGGTGCACTTGACCTCGCCGGACAAACGCTACGACATGCTCTATCTGTCCAACTACGCGATCCTCAACATCAAGGATGAGCTGGCGCGGCTGGGCGGTGTCGGTGACGTGCAACTGTTCGGCATGGGCGACTACTCGCTGCGGGTCTGGCTCGACCCGAACAAGACCGCTTCGCGCAACCTGACCGCCACTGACGTGGTCACCGCCATTCGTGAGCAGAACCGCCAGGTGGCCGCCGGTGCCTTGGGCGCTCCCCCTGCCCCGAATGCCCAAAGCTTCCAGCTGTCGGTCAACACTCAGGGCCGCCTGGTCAGTGAGGAAGAGTTCGAGAACATCATCATTCGCTCTGGCGACAACGGTGAAATCACTCGCCTCAAGGACATCGCTCGCGTCGAGCTGGGTTCCAGCCAGTACGCCCTGCGTTCGCTGCTGAACAATCAGCCGGCGGTGGCGATCCCGATCTTCCAGCGCCCTGGCTCCAACGCCATCGAGATCTCCAACGAAGTCCGGGCGAAAATGGCCGAGCTGAAGAAGAGCTTCCCCGAAGGCATGGATTTCAGCATCGTCTATGACCCGACGATCTTCGTGCGCGGCTCCATCGAGGCGGTGGTGCACACCCTCTTCGAAGCACTGATCCTCGTGGTACTGGTGGTGATCCTGTTCCTGCAGACCTGGCGCGCCTCGATCATTCCGCTGGTGGCGGTGCCGGTTTCGCTGATCGGTACCTTTGCCGTGATGCACCTGTTCGGCTTCTCGCTCAACGCCCTGTCACTGTTCGGCCTGGTACTGGCCATCGGTATCGTGGTCGACGACGCCATCGTGGTGGTGGAGAACGTCGAGCGGAACATCGAGCTCGGGTTGACCCCGATTGAAGCCACCAAGCGCGCCATGCGTGAAGTGACCGGCCCGATCATTGCCACGGCGCTGGTGCTGTGTGCGGTGTTCGTTCCGGCGGCGTTCATCTCCGGCCTGACCGGGCAGTTCTACAAGCAGTTCGCCCTGACCATTGCGATTTCCACGGTGATCTCGGCCTTCAACTCCCTGACCCTGTCGCCGGCACTGGCTGCTGTGTTGCTCAAGGGCCATGACGCACCGAAAGACCGCTTCTCCAGGGTGCTGGACAAGATGTTTGGCGGCTGGTTGTTCCGTCCGTTCAACCGTTTCTTTGAAAAGGCCAGCCATGGTTATGTCGGCACCGTTGCCCGTGTGATCCGCTCAAGCGGCATCGCCCTGCTGCTGTACGCCGGCCTGATGGTCCTGACCTTCTTCGGTTTCTCCAGCACCCCGACCGGTTTCGTACCCGGCCAGGACAAGCAGTACCTGGTGGCCTTCGCGCAATTGCCGGATGCCTCGAGCCTGGACCGTACCGAAGACGTGATCAAGCGCATGTCCGACCTGGCCCTGAAACAGCCTGGCGTGGAAAGCGCGGTGGCCTTCCCTGGCCTGTCGATCAACGGTTTCACCAACAGCCCGAACGCCGGCATCGTGTTCGTGACCCTCAAACCGTTCGACGAACGTAAAGACCCGAGCATGTCCGCCGGTGCGATTGCCGGGGCCTTGAACGGCCAGTACGCGAACATCCAGGAAGCCTACATGGCGATCTTCCCGCCGCCGCCGGTGCAAGGTCTGGGCACTATTGGTGGTTTCCGCCTACAGATCGAAGACCGGGGCAACCTGGGCTATGAAGAGCTGTACAAGGAAACCATGAACATCATCGCCAAGAGCCATAGCGTGCCGGAACTGGCCGGCCTGTTCACCAGCTACACGGTCAACGTGCCGCAGGTCGATGCCGCCATCGACCGGGAAAAGGCCAAGACCCACGGCGTGGCCGTCAGCGACATCTTCGACACCCTGCAGATCTACCTGGGTTCGCTGTATGCCAACGACTTCAACCGCTTCGGGCGCACTTATCAGGTCAACGTTCAGGCTGAGCAACAGTTCCGCCTCGAATCCGACCAGATCGGCCAACTGAAAGTGCGTAACAACAAAGGCGAGATGATCCCGCTGGCGACCTTCATCAAGGTCAGCGACACCTCGGGCCCGGACCGCGTGATGCACTACAACGGCTTCATCACCGCTGAAATCAACGGTGCGGCAGCCCCCGGCTACAGCTCCGGCCAGGCCGAAAAAGCCATCGAGAAACTGCTCAAGGAGGAACTGCCCAACGGCATGACCTACGAATGGACCGACCTGACCTACCAGCAGATTCTGTCCGGCAACACCGCGTTGTTCGTGTTCCCGCTCTGCGTCCTGCTGGCGTTCCTGGTACTGGCGGCCCAGTACGAAAGCTGGAGCCTGCCACTGGCGGTGATCCTGATCGTACCGATGACCCTGCTGTCGGCCATCACCGGTGTGATCGCCTCCGGTGGTGACAACAACATCTTCACCCAGATCGGTCTGATCGTACTGGTGGGCCTGGCGTGCAAGAACGCGATCCTGATCGTCGAGTTCGCCAAGGACAAACAGCTGGAGGGCCTCAACCCGCTGGCCGCGGTACTGGAAGCTTGCCGTCTGCGTCTGCGGCCGATCCTGATGACCTCCTTCGCGTTCATCATGGGTGTTGTGCCGTTGGTGTTCTCCAGCGGTGCCGGTGCCGAAATGCGTCACGCCATGGGTGTGGCGGTGTTCTCCGGGATGCTCGGGGTGACCTTCTTCGGTCTGTTGCTGACGCCAGTGTTCTACGTATTGATTCGTAACTTTGTCGAGCGTGGCCAAGCGCGCAAAGCCGCCAAGGTCGCCCTGAAGCTGGAGTCGCACTGATGAGTTTGAAAGCCTTCCTGCCGAGCCTGCTGGTCCTGGCCTTGAGTGCCTGTGCCGTGGGTCCGGATTACCAGACGCCCAACACCGAGGCGGCCAACATCACGGCCGCCACCGATGGCGCCGCCGGCCAGAAGAACTTTGACCGTTCGCGTTTCGAAGGCATCTGGTGGCAGCAGTTCGAAGACCCGACCCTCAACCAGTTGGTGACGCAATCGCTCAAGGGCAACCGTGATTTGCGCGTCGCTTTTGCCCGCTGGAAAGCCGCACGGGCGATCCGCGATGACATCAGCAACGACAACTTGCCGGTCGTCACCAGCCGTGTCAGCAGTGACTTGGGCAAGGGCCAGATTCCTGGCCAGACCACCGACCGGGTCAACAGCGAACGCTACGACCTGGGCCTGGACATGGCCTGGGAGATCGACCTGTTTGGCCGTATCCAGCGCAACCTGGAATCGGCGAATGCCGAGCAACAGTCGCTTGAAGCCGATCTGTACCAGCTGCAGGTGAGCATGATTGCCGAACTGGTGGATGCCTACGGTCAACTGCGCGGCGCGCAACTGCGGGAAAAGATCGCCCTGGCCAACCTGGAGAACCAGCAGGAGTCGCGCAAGATCACCATCAACCTGCGTGATGCCGGCGTCGGCGATCAACTCGATGTGGAACGTGCCGATGCCCGACTGGCGTCGGTCGAAGCCAGCGTGCCGCAATTGCAGGCCGAGCAGGTTCGGGAAAAGAACCGTATCGCCACGCTGCTGGGCGAGCGTCCGGACAAGTTGACCGTGGACTTGAGCCCGAAAGACTTGCCGGCGATTGCCAAGGCTTTGCCGATCGGGAATCCGGGGGAACTGCTGCAACGTCGCCCGGACATTCGCAGTGCCGAGCGCCAGTTGGCGTCGGCCACGGCGCGGATCGGCGTAGCCAAGGCCGACCTGTTCCCGCAAGTCAGCCTCAGCGGCTTCCTTGGTTTCACCGCCGGGCGTGGTTCGCAAATCGGTTCCTCGGCGGCCAACGCCTGGGCGCTGGGCCCGAGCATCACCTGGGCGGCGTTCGACCTGGGCAGCGTGCGCGCCCGTTTGCGCGCCGCCGATGCCGATGCCGAAGGCGCCCTGGCGACTTACGAGCAGCAAGTGTTGCTGGCGCTGGAAGAATCGGAAAACGCTTTCAGCGACTACGGCAAGCGCCAACAGCGCCTGATTTCGCTGATTCGCCAGAGCGAGTCCAGCCGTTCCGCTGCCGATCTCGCCGAGATTCGCTACCGCGAAGGCACGGCGGATTTCCTGGTTCTGCTCGACGCCCAGCGTGAACGCCTGGCGGCCGAAGACACCCAGGCCCAGGCTGAAGTCGATTTGTATCGCGGCATCGTCGCGATCTACAAGGCCCTCGGTGGCGGCTGGCAGCCCGAGACGGTCGCCAGCAATTAACCCGATGCTTTGAAGCGCTCCTTTGGTTGGCCGCAACCAACCAATTCCTTTGCCCTGCGTCTCATTCGGTCGCGGGGCTTTTTTTGCCTTTTCAACGGTAATGTAGATCCCTTGTGGGAGCGGGCTTGCTCGCGAAGGCGGTGTGTCAGGCAATGCAAATGTCAAATGACACACCGCATTCGCGAGCAAGCCCGCTCCCACAGGGGTTATTGTTGATCTTTGGATTTTTGGTTTTCCTGAACGGTCACGGTGGCCGTGGTCCCCGCCCTGAGTTTGTCTTTACCGGCATAGTCGGCATCGATCTCGATCCGCACTGGCACCCTCTGCGCCAGTTTGATCCAGGTGTAACTGGGGTTGATGTTGGCCAACAGGCGACCGCCTGGCAGGTTTTCCCGGTCGGCAATGGCAAAGGCAATGCTCTGCACTTTGCCGCCGAAGGTTTCGCCACTCATCAACTCGATCCTGACCCGGTCGCCCTCGCCGATCCGCGGCAACTTGGTCTCTTCAAAGTAACCGCTGACATAGAACGAATCGCTGTCCACCAGCGCCAGCAATGGCCCCCCGGCCGAGGCGTAGTCGCCCTCCCGGGTCAGCAGATTGGTGACAAAGCCGGTCACCGGGGAGACGACGTGGGTACGCTGCAGATCGAGCTCCGATTGGGTCAAGGCCGCGATGGCCAGTTGCACGTTGGCTTGGGCCAGCACCAGGTTGGCCTGATTTCGCAGTAGATCAGCCTGGGCCACCGACACATCGGTGTTGGCTTTTTCCCACTCTTCGCCGGAAATCGCCGAACGATCCTTGAGCGTGCGCCGCCGTTGCTCCTCGCTCTGACGCTGCTTGAGCAAGGCCTCGCTGGCGGTAATGGACGCCTGGGCCTGTCCGAGCGAGGCTTTCGACACCTCGACGGCACGCTTGGCATGCTCCACCGCCAGCGTGTAACGCGCCGGATCGATCTCCAGCAGCGTCTGGCCCTTGTTCACATGTTGGTTGTCCTGCACGGCCAGGCTGACGATACGCCCCGAAACATCGGCGGACAGAGTCACCACATCGGCACGCACCCGGGCATCCCGGGTCCAGGGGGCACGGGTGTAATGCTCCCAGGCGAACCAGCCCAGGATCAGGGCCAGCAGTACAACCGCCAGCGTCGTAAGTCGGGGAAGGATGTTCTTCAAGGCATCAGACTCCCATCACCAGTATCAACGTGGCGCAGACGCAGACGTACAACGCGCCTTCGAACAAGGCCTCATGCCAGACGAACTGCAGCACACCGAAGCGCCGCAGCACCCAGTCCAGCAGCAGGAAAATCGGCAAACCCAGCAGCAACGCCTGGGCAATCGGGGGCAGATAGGCGCCACCCACTTCCAGATCAATGGGCAAGGACAGGGTCTCCTTCAATGGCGGAGGGTTGAAAGTAGCCGCGATAACGCTCGACGAACGACACCACGATCAACAGCGCCACGCGCATGCGGAACACCGACCACAAACGCTCATGGACATCGGTATGCAAGGCATCCAGTTCGTCGCCCAGGGCGTGCAGGCTATCGAGCACCTGTACCACTTCGACCCCGGGCCGGCCGGCGACCAGCCTGCCCGTTTCCCGGACGGTGGAAAACAGGCGACTTTGCAGATCCGGACTCAACAGTGCGTTGTTCTGCCCCTGCTGCCTGAGCTGATTCATGGCAATCCCCAGTGCCATGCAGGCCAGGCTGACTTGAAAGCGCTCACGGGATTGTGGTTCCTGCGTTGCCGGCAGCAGCCCCAGCATCATGGTCAGGCGATCAACCATGCGGCTCTCGAAAGCAAACTGCTGTTCATCGGTCGGCGCGGTTTTCAGCAAGGCGTACACCTGCTCGCAGTTCTCTTTATAAAGCCGTCTCATGCGCAAATCCGGCCTGAACGGAAAGATCAGCGCATAGACGCTCAACGCCAGCACGGTCGCGCAGGTATAGGCCCCGGCAAATTCGAACCACTGGATCGCGGTGTTTTGACCGATACCCACGTTCAACGGACCGAGCAGCAGAAACGTAGTGAGCCCCAGACCAATGCCGGTGCCTGTCGTGGCCGGACTGGCCAGCCCCACCGCAACGGCATAGAGCAAGGGCGCCAACAGCAAGGCAAGCATCTCGAAATTGCTGATCATCGGCACGAACATGAACTGCAGGAGCGCCGAGGCCACCAGTGCCAGCCCGAAGCCCCTCGCGTAGCTTTGCACGGCCAGCAGCGGCCTTGGAAAGGTCGACATCAGCGAGCAAAGGATGCCCACCAGCACCATCCCGCCTCGTGCACCGTCCCAGCCGGTTTCGATCCAGATCAGGCCGCAAATCAACAGCGCGGAAAAAGCCCGGATGGCGTTCATGGTCGCCAGGGTGAAGTCCAGGTGCAGCGGATTTTCCCGCCCGCGAAACACGCTGCTGGCCGGTCGCCCGCTCTGGATGGCGTCACTCAACTCTAGAATCTGCTCCAGCTGCTGCAACAGGCGAGCCTGCTCCCAGCGCAGCGACCAGGCCAGCGAGCGCAAGGTGGCCGGCAACGGCTCGGTCAATTGTTCGGCTCTGTAGGCCAGCTCATCGAAGCGTTGTTGCAACGACGTGAAATGATGGCGCTGTTCACTGGACAGCGAACGCCCCTGCTGCGCCAGTTCATCGAGAAAGGCCAGTTCTTCGGCGCGTATCCGTTGAATTTCCTCAGGCAACTCGCCCTCCCAGCGCTCGGTCAACAACAGCCGCTGATGGCGCAGGGCGGTCAGCCGCGCGGTCAACAACACCAATTGGTTGCCCAAGAGTTGCACCAGGCCGTTGGCACTGCGCAACCGCGGCGCATCGAAGTACATGTGCCGGCGCACGCCCTCCAGGCCGCTGATCTGGCCCAACAGCTGCATTTGTCGCTGCTGGAAATCGGCTTCGCTCTCTTCGGTGCGCAGGACGGCGCTGGCATGGGTGGCCAGCAACCGGATGATCTGGTCGATCCTGGCGAAGTAGTCACGGGCCACGGTTTCCGGCCTGGCGGTCAGCAGGCTGACCAGACACACGCAGGCCACCGCCAGCAAGGTCTCGGTGACGCGGGTCACCGCCAGCAGAAACATGCCGTCCTGATCCGGCACCGCCAGCAAGGCCACCACCACGGCGGTGTAGCCGCTGAGGACAAACGCCTGGGAACTGGTATAGCGCAACAAGGTGCCACCGGCAGTGCACAACGCCAGCCACAATGCCAGGGTGGTAATGAACGGCAGCGGAGCCTGGGGAAAGATCGCCATGATCAACACCGCCACGGCTGCGCCCAACGTGGTGCCGATCACCTGGCCAAAACTGCGGGCCAGCACCATGCCCCCCAGTGGCTGGCTGATGATGACCACGGCCATGATCGACCACTTGGGCTGGTCCAAATCGAACAAAAACGCCAGGTACAGGGTCAATAACCCGGCTGCGATGGTTCGCAAGGCAAACAACAGCACCCCGGGGCCGGGGTTGAGCATCGCCTTGAAGTATTGCAGTAGCGCTTGCATGGGAAAGCCTGTCGGACTGTCTCCAGCAAGCGTAGTCATTTGTGCGGCGCCTCGACAGGAATCCCTGCCGAGGCGATGTTCAGGTTTATTGGTTGGCCCGCTCGCCGCTCAGAGGGAAAGTAATGCCTGTACTATTAGTTGCTGCTTTCTGCATCGGAAGTTTAACACTTGAACCATATTTAGGAGTGCTTAGTGCAACACTTCTGCCGATGGCCGCTGGGTTAGGGATGAAATTCCTTTTAGCGTCATAAGCGCCTAGTATTTTTTCAGGAGGAATGTCATTTGGGTAGTTGATTTCGTAGGCCTTTTTCTTATGTTTTGAACCGGGATTAGTTGCCAATTCCTGATTGTAATACATATGAAAACCGTCTATATCTCGACCATCAACGACATACGTATACCCTCCTTTTTTACCCCCATAATAAAACGCCCCCTCTTTACCCCCCTCATAATAAGCAGAAGTTGATATCCCCTTCCCGTCCAGACCAAGTGCATTTGCATCTCCGCCAAAACCACCCTGCATTCCATTAATCTGCTTTATATCCGTATATTCCTTGCGTAACTTGAAGCCTTCCTTGAAAATTTCGCTTGGCGGGCGCATGTCCCCTCGCATGACGACCCCCCTATACATATAACCCTTTGATGGCCCAGCAAAATACGTCACCCCCGTGCTATCCATTAATTTCTGCGCCACCTGCGGCCCACGATTCAATCGCATAAACCTGTTTGCAGTTCGATAACTTATAAACTTCCGGTCAACCTTTGAAAGTATTTCCAGGAAATCCTTCTCCACAGGAGCGACCCATCCGGGCATTTTCTTTACTGCTTCCAGAATGGGATTTTTTGGGGGTTTTATCGGTAAATATTTAGCTACATCATCCGACACACGCCCTGACGAAGCCATCCGCTCGATTACTTCATTGCCAATTTTTTTGTATGAAGACTTGGGAATAGCTTTACCAGTCACTTTCCCTATAAATGGCCCGACAAGTTCGAAAATGGCTCCACGCAACGCATTGGCCTTGTGTTGGGCTGCCAGGCCCGGATCGTCCTCCAGTTCACCTCGTACAAAAGTTGCAGCTGCCGAGCCAACGCCGAACAACATCGACAGTCCCGCTGCTACAGCACCAGGGCCAGGAATAAATGCGGTGCACATCGACAGCATGGCAAGTGCATCGGATACGAAGTTCAACATGGCATCTGTTATGCGCTCGGCTGTGGTTGAGGTCAACATGTCTATGGCAGCCTTGACCTGATCACCTTGTCTTTTGAAAAGCTCCTCATAAATCGGTTCGACATCACTGTCTTCCCATCCAAACAGAATAGGCTCATAGGGTAACTTCCCGTCTATCTTTTGTGAGAAATGCAAAGGAAGGTTAAACAAGCCAAGAAAATCAATTGGTTTCGGTTTTAATTTTTCAGGATCGATAAAACCAAGACTATACTTGAAGTCATATTCGTCCCGCCCCAAAAGTTCATTCACAGCAATTCGCATGGACAAATTACCTCGCAACTCTGGAAACTCTTCGATTGACTTCGTTCTTTCTCTCAATTCTGGAGGGTGCTCGATCACCGTGCTGTTCCCACCCAAAAAAACGAACAACCCTCCCGTACGACTCCCGTCGTGCAAAAAAACAGCGTTACTCACTTTGTCAGGGTTACTGAGAGCACCATCACGAATCGAGATCGTTCGCGCCTTGATCTTGCCTTCAAGAAATTTCTTTGCAATATCCATATTTTGCGCTGCGCCCTTACCTTCCCGCAGGAATATTTTCAGGGCGCGCTCCAGTTCTTTTTGCTTGCCAATCTTCCAAAAATCAAAAACACCTGGCTGTGAAAATACTTCCTGCGACTGCTCCTTGTACAACTCCTGAAGATTCATCCCGTCAACCTGTGCAATAAACTGCGACGTGTAACGATCAGGCCACGATATGAAAATTGATTTGCCCGCAGCTTCTTTTTTATGTTGCCCCGCAAATAACTGTGCCAGATCAAACTCTTTGTTAACAATCTCTGTAGGCCCGTGCGCCACTGCCAACGCTCGAAACTGAACTTTGAATTTGGTTTTATAACCCAGCGTTGACTTTATGTCCTCCGGCAGATTCGAACCAGCGATGGTGTCCTTGATGACTGTCCGTATAAAAACTGAAGGATCGGAAACCTTTTGCAGACCTTCAAGCGCATTGATGAAGCTCTCAGCTGCCTGACCAATCGTCATGCCAGGCGCTATTTCCTCGTCCGAGCGACCTGGTGCGCGAGCGTTTAATGAGTGTTGTCCCGCCTCGATTAGCCAACGAGCAGAAGCATGTGCGTATACGCCTTTTTCATTTACTTGTATTTTTGCTTCAATGTAACGCGAACCGCCCAGGCTTCGCTTCCTGCGCACGCCACCATGGATGTCATCAGTTTCCACCTGAGCTGAAGCATGCTCCGTGGTTGAACCTCCTCCTGAATATTCCTCGAACTCCTCGAATTCCTCGTGAGCATCGGCAGCCGCCAACTGGATAATTTCTTCGAGATAATCCTGGTAAGTTACATCGGCACTACCGTGGATGGTCTGCTTTAAAAGCACCTCGATATCTTCTATCAGCTGTGGATCGTCGCCCGGATCAAGATAGTCGGATTTGCTGATTCGCTGTAGAACCTTATCTGCAAAGTCTGGCTGTTCATCAAGGAGCTCAGTGATGCCCTCTATTGTATTTTCATGAACAACGAATGCTTCATCAGGTTCAAAGTCAGGTTTTGAGTTCGATTGTCTTGCTTCGGCAGTTTCGTCATTGGCAGGCAGAAGCCAACTGATGTAAAAGTTGCTGATCGCCACGTAGGCAGCAAAGGCTCCTGCGGGAACGAGCGGATTGCGCTCTATCAAGTCTCCCGTTCGGCTCAGGACCGCGACGCCCGTGCTGAGCAACCGCCCACTCATTGCACTCAGCCAATTGCCCAGTTGATTTCCCAGTGCGTCCATGTCGGGCATACGGGACCAGAGTGAATCGGATGGCAGAGCTTCGGTTGTCGGGTTGTAGACATGTTCATTCAGCAGAACTCTAACCTGTTCAAGCTCATTGGCATAAGCGCTGTTCCAGGGCGTAATGCTGTTGATGAACCGGGTTAAAACGCCGTCCAACTGCGCGGCAAACTGTTCGAACGAATGGGAGGCGGCATCGGGTTGATGTCCCGACAAATCAGCCGAGGATGCCGGCAGATCTTCGGTTGCCCCCCTGCTCGTCTGGTCGTCTTGTGTCGAAGCGGGTCGACCGATTGCAATATGCCTGCTGTCCAATCTCAACGCCCCGAACGAATCCAGCACATTGCAAACCCACAAAAGCCTGGCAGCAAAACCCTCGGGAATGCTCGAGCCTTTTGTGCTGACGTTCAAGTAAAAGTCGGCGTTGCGCTCGAATGCCTGCAAGGTCGATAGCAGAGGCGTGGACTTCTCGGTGGTTGGCTTTGCATCTTGCGCGGGTTCCGATGAGTTCATCGGCGTTGAAAATGAATTCGATGGCTCGAGCGGGCTTTCCAACCAGCGGGGGTCGATCAGCCACTCCTGCCAAGTCTGTTTATCCTCTTCAGCGGGTTTAAGCTGATTGCAGATCGCCTCGACCTCTATCGGAAAGCGGTTCGGCCACCGCACTCGCCCGCTTTGTTCCGGCTTGCGCAGTTCATCAAGGAACTTGACCAACTGCTGATGCGCGTCCTTGGGAGAAGGCCGAACAACACACGCGTCTTCAAGCATCATCAGGGCGCTTTTGAGCACGCTTTCACCTGAAGGACGAATATAGGTCCGGGCTTGCTTTGTAATTTGCTTGAAAGCCCCCCACTGGGAGTCTGTAAGCAACTCGTTGTTTGCGATTCGTTCATTCAGCAGCGCTGTTGAACGATCCAGCTGTGACTGGATAAAGCCCGTCACCCGCTCGGTGTTTTGTCCACTCGTAAGCCCAATGTTTTCACCCAGCTCCAACTGCCATTGGCCGGGCGGCAAATGACAAACCACATCAACTATATCTTTCAAACGATTGTCGGTCCTCGATCCCAATGGTCGGATCGAACGTAACATTGCGTCTGCAAATAGATCGGCAATGGCTTGGCCTGTGTTCGTTTGCAAAATACCGCTTCTCAGAACAGCTAGTATTTCTTGCTCGGTAAGAGACGCCGTCTGCAATTGCGCCTTGAGTTCTGACCACTGCTGTTCGAGATCATCCTGACCGGTGAAGCGATCTTCGAAGGCGTTGCGCGCGAGCATTGGGGGTGGAATATCGACATTAGCGCCCGTGGGCCTTGCAGGTGCACGACCGGACTTGTGCAGAACCAGGGGCGTGTTCTCGGTATGCCGGACCTCGTCGGAAACCAACGTTCGCTTCTTTTGATCGCAGGTTGAAGAAGTTGTGGGTGACGCATGTCTGATGCTTGTGACGCTAGGAGGGAGAGGCACTCGGGATTTTCCGTTTCAGCTGACTCAGTCGTCGCGAGCTTAAGCACTGTCACGGTAAACAACTTGTAAAAAACGCTACTGAACCGCCCACCAGGAACATGGCGACGGCAACTCAGAGCCACGCAGGTTTGACTCCCTTCTCGGACTGATCGAAGCTGGCACTCTTTTGCTGATGCCTCATCTTCCGGATTTTTGCATGCCCCAGTCCCGCCGCTATCTGTTTATCAGCCTCTTCGCCCTGCTCGTCATCGGCCTTGCAGGGTTTTTCCTGCGCGATACCACGCCAGTGGTTCCCGAAGCCATCAAACACGGTTACAGCGAAGCGCTGGCAGCGGCCCGGGGTGGTCAACCCGGTGCCGCGCGGGTGCTCTATCAGCAGTTGGGGCGTCCGGACCTGTCCCCCAAGCGCCGTGTCTGGCTGCATGCCGAGCTGCCCAATTATCCAAGCTCGGTGGCCCTGAAACTGGCGGATGCCGACCTGCAGAACGAGTCGCCCGAAGTGCGCATCGCCGCGATCAGGAGCATCAGCGCCCTGGTACCGAACGGCCAGCGCAGTCTTTTGCTGGGGCCATTGCTCGACGACAGCGAACAGAACGTGCGGCTGGCGGCGATCAATGCGCTGCTGGGCTTGTCCCCGGATGAACTCGGCTTGTATTTCGGGCCGCTGGAGCAAGCCATCGATGCCTGGGAGCTGGTGCTCAAGAGCGAACCGCAAAGCGCCGAAAACCAATACCAGCTGGCCCGATTGCACCTGCACAACGCCGAACTCAAGGAGGCGCAACAGGCACTGGACAACACCCTGCGCCTGGCGCCGGACAACCTGCCGGCGCTGGTGCTGCAAATCGAAGTGCTGGACAAACAGGGCCAGAACGACGCCGCCCGGCAGCTATTGGCCAGGCAACTGCAGGCACAGCCCAACTCGGCCTATCTGCAACATGCCCTGGGGCTCTGGCTACTGCATCACGACCAAAGCGAATTCGCCCTGCTCGGCCTGTCCAGGGCCGTTGAGCTTGAGCCCGATAACCGGGATTACCGCTACGACCTGGCGACCACGCTGCGCGGTGAGCAGGAACTCGAAGCGGCGCAGATACAGTTGCAGGAGATCGTCCAGCGCCATCCGAACGATCGCAAGGCACGGGTGCTGCTGATCAACTATTGGAAGGAAAGCGGGCAGTTGCAAAACGTGCAGATCCTGACGGCCCAGCTCGAGCAGATGAACCCTGATGATCCGTCGTTGCAACAGGGGCTTTAAAAGCAAAAGATCGCAGCCTTCGGCAGCTCCTACAGGGTAGGTGCAGGAGCTGCCGAAGGCTGCGATCCTTTTGCGTTAAAAAAGGTTGAACGCTCGTCCGGGCCAGGGGTCAAGTGAAAAGGCAGCCCGTTGCGGCACTTCCAATTGGCTGCCTCATTGCTCCTGGCCACGAGAGGACACTTATTTGTCTCTAACCAACGAATTGAACAGTACCAAGGCGGCCACCGGTATCGAAGGCCTGGACGATATCCTCGATGGAGGATTGTCCCGCGGCCATGTGTTTCTACTGGAAGGCGAACCGGGAACCGGCAAGACCACGGTGGCGCTGCACTTCCTGTTGGCCGGCGCGCAAGCCGGCGAGCGCTCGTTGTACATCACGCTGTCCGAGACCGAACGCGAGCTGCGCCAGGGCGCCTTGTCCCATGGTTGGGAGATGGATGACAACGTCCACATCTTCGAGCTGACGCCTCCGGAAAACCTGCTCAATGCCGAACAGCAGCAGACGCTGCTGTATTCCTCCGACCTTGAACTGGGCGAGGCCACCCGGCAGATTTTCGAAGTGGTCGAACGGGTCAAACCGACCCGCGTCGTCCTGGACAGCCTTTCCGAAATTCGCCTGTTGGCACAGAGCTCGCTGCGCTATCGCCGGCAGATCCTGGCCATCAAGCATTATTTCGTGCGTTATGACGCCACGGTCCTGCTGCTCGACGACCTGACCACCGAGTCACTGGACAAGACCGTGCACAGCGTCGCCCACGGCGTGATTCGCCTGGAAGAGTTGACGCCCAATTACGGTGCCGAGCGACGGCGCGTGCGCGTGGTGAAGTACCGCGGCCAGAAATACCGGGGCGGCTTTCATGACTTCACCATCACCAGCGACGGCGTGCATGTATTTCCGCGTCTGGTGGCCGCCGAACATCGCGGTCAATACCTGCGCCAGCAATTGACCAGTGGCATCCGGGAAATGGATGCGCTGCTGGGCGGCGGTATCGAAACCGGGTCCAGCACCTTGATTCTCGGTCCGGCCGGGACCGGCAAATCGCTGATCTCCATGGTGTTCGCCGCCGCGGCGGTGGCCCGGGGTGAAAAAGCCGCGTTGTTCATCTTCGATGAAGAGCTGGGGTTGCTGTACGAGCGCATGAAGAACATCGGCATCGATTTGCAGACCCTGCAAGACAGCGGCAATCTGCTGGTCGAACAGGTGGACGCCGCCGAGCTGTCTCCCGGCGAGTTCTCCCACCGGGTCCGGCGCTGTGTCGACGAAGGCAATATCAAGACCGTGGTGATCGACAGCATCAATGGCTATCAGGCAGCAATGCCGGAAGAGAACGCCCTGGTGCTGCACATGCACGAGTTGTTGCTGTACCTCAATCGAAAAGGCGCCGCGACCTTCATGACGGTGGCCCAGCATGGCCTGGTCGGCGACATGCAGGCCCCGGTCGACATCACCTACCTGGCCGATACGGTGATCCTGCTGCGTTACTTCGAAGCCCTGGGCAAGGTACGCCGGGCCATTTCGATCATCAAGAAACGCACCGGCAGCCATGAATCGACCATCCGTGAATACCGCATCAGCGCCCAGGGCATGACCATCGGTGAACCGCTGGAAGCCTTCCAGGGCGTACTGCGCGGGGTGCCCACCTATCTCGGGGCCAGCAACCCCTTGCTTGCGGAAGATATCCGGTGACTGCGCTGCTGGCGACACCCGAGCGCACCCTCATCCTTGCGCCGCGAGGGCGTGACAGCCAGATTGCCTTGATGATGCTCAACGAAGCCGGGTTTCACGGGGTGATCAGCCAGGACCTGCCCGGACTGTGCGCCGAGCTGGAGCTCGGTGCCGGCCTGCTGCTGATTTCCAGCGAAGCGCTGCTGGGCAGTGATCTCGAACCGCTGATCCGGCTGATTGAACAGCAGCCCGCATGGTCGGACCTGCCGATCGTGTTGATGACGCACCATGGCGGCCCGCAACAGAATCCGGCATCCCGTTTCGGCCCGCAATTGGGCAATGTCACCTTCCTCGAACGGCCCTTTCACCCGATCACACTGATCAGTCTGGTCACCACCGCCTTGCGCGGACGACGACGACAGTACGAGGCCAGGGATCGGCTGATCGACCTGAGCCAGAGTGAACTGCGCCTGCAAAACACCCTCGAAACCCTTGAGCAGCAGGTGGAAGAGCGCACCGCGCAACTGCGTCACAACGAAGAGGCGCTGCGCCAGTCGCAAAAAATGGAAGCCGTCGGCCAGCTCACCGGCGGCATCGCCCATGACTTCAACAACATGTTGACCGGCATCATCGGCAGCCTGGAATTGTTGCGTCGACGCCTGGCCCGGGGGCGTACCGAAGACCTGGACAGCCTGATCGACCTGGGGGTGACCTCGGCCAACCGCGCGGCGGCCCTGACTCACCGCCTGCTGGCGTTTTCCCGCCGCCAGTCGCTGGACTCCAAACCCGTGGAGATGAACGCCCTGGTGATCTCCATGGATGAACTGCTGCAACGCAGCATCAATGAAAGCATTCGCCTGGACATGCAACTCGACGAGCAACTGTGGGTGGCCGAAGCCGACCCCAATCAACTGGAAAGCGCCCTGCTCAACCTGGTGATCAACGCCCGCGACGCCATGCCCAATGGCGGCAGGCTGGTGGTCTCTACCTCGAACCGGCACCTTGACGAGGACTTTGCTCAGTCCCAGAGCAATCTCGATGCCGGTGATTACGTCGTGCTCAGCGTCACCGATACCGGTTGCGGCATGGCGCAAAGCATCGTCAACCGCGCCTTCGACCCGTTCTTCACCACCAAGCCCATCGGCCAGGGCACCGGGCTGGGTTTGTCCATGATCTATGGCTTCAGCAAGCAGTCAGGCGGTCATGTCGTCATCCACAGCGTAGTGGGCGAAGGCACCACGGTGAGTCTGTTTCTGCCACGCTTCGGGGGTGACCTGCCTCAGGAGCATCCGGTCAATGTCGGACACTCGCCCTTCGCCAACAATGGCGAGACGGTATTGATCGTCGAGGACGATCCGGCGGTGCGAGTGCTGGTCAGCACGGTGTTGAGCGACCTGGGTTATGCCTTCGTCGAAGCCTGTGATGGCGATAGCGCGGTGCCGATACTCGATTCGGCCCAGCGCATCGACCTGCTGATCAGCGATGTCGGCCTGCCCGGCATGAACGGCCGGCAACTGGCGGAAATCGGCCGGCAACTGCGGCCCGATCTCAGGGTGCTGTTCATCACCGGCTACGCCGAGCACGCCGCCGTGCGCGGCGGGTTCCTCGATCCGGGCATGCAGATGATCACCAAGCCGTTCACCTTCGACCTGTTGACGGCGAAGGTGCGGGAGATGATCAGCGCCTGAATGCTTACGAAAGCATGTCCTGCATCAGTTCCTGCAACTTATCCAGATCGAATGGTTTGTCCAGGATCGGCGCCTTGCGCGTGATCGGGCTGTCGGTCTCTCGGATTTCCTGGGCATAGCCACTGATGAAAATCACCTTGAGTTCCGGTCGCAGCTTCACGGCAGGTTCGGCGATCTGCACGCCGGAGATTCCACCGGGCAGGCGGAAGTCGGTGATCATCATGTCCAGGTGGGGTTTGCTCGCCAGGATTTCAAAAGCCTGTTCGCCGTTTTCGGCCTGCAATACGCGATAACCCTCGCCCGACAGGTAAGCGGACAGCACCATCAGAATCGAGGGATCGTCCTCGACAACGAGTACTACGTCTTGTGCATCTTCGCTCATGGGAAGCCTTTGTTCGGTCATTTGCTGCTGATACGACCGTGGGGTCGGTCAGAGGTTGCGTTTATCTGGCTGTTTTCCTACAGCGGCAGACAAACGCGAAACAAGGCGCCCTCGCCAATCCGGCTCTGGACGGTGATTGTACCGCCATGGGCGGTCACGATCTGTTCTGAAATAAACAATCCCAGGCCCAGTCCGGCGACGGCCTGCCTGGCCGATACGCGCTCGAACTGCTGGAATATGCGCGTCTGGTTTTCTTCGCTGATCCCGATCCCCTGGTCGCGCACGTCTACCAGCGCCTGGCCTCCTTCACTGTATACCTTCACCGTGACCGGGCTCTTGGCTCCGTAGCGCAAGGCATTGGTCAACAGGTTGGATATGACCTGCTCAATCCGAAATTCATCCCAGTTTCCGATCACCGGTTGCTCGGCATCGAGGGTGACCGACGTTTCGGCGGCGTCGATCTGCCGTGAAAAGTTGTGCAGCAAATCGCGAACCAGCGTCGAAAGATCGAACCGCGTCGGCCGGATCGACAGCTTGCCGGTGCGAATACGCGAGACATCGAGCATATCCTCGATCAGGCGAATGAGGCTTTTGATCTGCCGCTCGTCGCGGTCGACCATGGCGTGCATCTTGTCCAGGGTGAAGGCGGCGGCATTGTCGCGGGCCAGGTGCATCTTGCGCAGCTGGGTTTCAAGGATCAGGCCGTTGAGCGGCGTGCGCACTTCGTGGGCGACGATGGACATGAAGTCATCGCGCATGCGCACCGCCTGCTGCAGTTCCAGCTGGGTGTTCTGCAGTTGCTCCAGCAGGGCTTCCTGTTCGCGGCGACTTTGCTCAAGGGCCAGCACTTGCTCCTTCATCGCCTTGCTCTGGCGATACAGGTCGACGAACACATTGACCTTGCTCTTGACCGCGTGGATGTCCAGCGGTTTGTGCAGGAAGTCCACGGCACCGCTTTCGTAGCCCTTGAACGCGTAGTTCATTTCACGCCCGGCGGCGCTGACGAAAACGATCGGGATGTTCTTGGTTTTTTCGGTGCCGCGCATCAACTCGGCCAGCTCGAAGCCATTCATGCCCGGCATCTGCACATCGAGGATGGCCATGGCGAATTCGTGTTGCAACAGCAGTGACAAGGCTTCGTCGGCGGACAGCGCCTTGTACACAATCCGGTCCTCACGCTTGATCAGCGCTTCGAGCGCCAGCAGATTTTCCGGCAGATCGTCGACGATCAGCAGTTTGGCCTGGATATTACTCAGCATGCGATTCGTTCCAGCTCGACAAGCAGACGGCCGATGCCGCGTACAGAAAGTATGTGGTCTGGCTGATGCATATCCAGCGCAGCCTGGGGCATGGTGGCGACCTGAGCCTCTTGCGGGTCTTGCACGATGGTCATGCCACCGTTCTGTTTGACCTGGGCCAGCCCGCGCGCGCCATCGCGGTTGGCGCCTGTGAGCAAGACAGCAGCAAGCCCGGTGCCGTAGGCATCGGCAGCCGATTCGAACAGGTAATCGATGGCGGGTCGCGAATGATGCACTCGAGGCTCCAGGCTCAGGGAAAAGCTGCGGTCCCGCTCCACCGACAGGTGATAACCGGGCGTGGCGAAATACAGCGTGCCGGCCTCGACTGCGGTCTTGTCGCAGGCCTCCAGCACCGGCATGGCAACCCGGCGGGCAAACACATCCGCCAGCTGGCTGCGGCGTTCGTCCGGCAGGTGCAGCACGACAATGATCGGCAACGCAAAACCTTCGCGCAGCGGGCCGAGGATGTTCAACAGCGCCTCGACGCCACCGGCGGAGGCACCGATCACGATCGCTTCGACAGCTGGCAGGCTCGTTGCACTGTTCATGTTTTTCGATAGATCCGTTCTTGTTTGACCAGCGGCTCGAATTCATCGCCAAAAGCCGAGAAATCCGGGGTTTCCTTGCTGCCCAACACCAGGAATCCGCGATGGCAGAGGGACTCATGAAACAGTCCGAACGCCCGATCCTGGAGTTTTTTATTAAAATAAATCAATACGTTACGACATGAAATTAATTGAGTTTCGGAGAACACACTGTCCGTCGCCAGGCTGTGATCGGCGAAAGTCACGTTCTCGCGCAGTGTCTTGTCGAAAATCGCGTACCCATAGGCCGCCGTATAGTAGTCGGCAAACGAACACTGGCCACCGGCCTGCTGGTAATTAGCAGTGTAGGCGCGGACGTTC
Source organism: Pseudomonas sp. PDM27 (assembly GCF_019219205.1). Taxonomy (NCBI): domain Bacteria; kingdom Pseudomonadati; phylum Pseudomonadota; class Gammaproteobacteria; order Pseudomonadales; family Pseudomonadaceae; genus Pseudomonas; species Pseudomonas sp. PDM27. The sequence goes on from NZ_JAHUWF010000001.1 coordinate 49,960, forward strand.
TCCATCGAGAAAATCCCTTGCTTGGCTTTTTCCAGGGAACGCGGATTGATGTCGGTCGCGTAGATGATGGTACGGTCGAGCAAGCCCTCTTCGCGCAACAGGATGGCCATCGAATACACCTCTTCCCCGGTGCTGCATCCGGCGATCCAGATCTTGATCGAGGGGTAGGTTCGCAGCAGCGGTACCACTTCCTTGCGGATGGCCAGGAAGTGCGAGGGGTCACGAAACATCTCGCTGACCGGGATGGTCAGCAATTGCAGCAATTGCATGAAAGCGGCCGGATCGTGCAGGACCTTTTCCTGCAACGCCGAGATGGTCTGGCACTCGAACTGACTCAACGCATGGTTGACCCGACGCTTGATCGACGCGCCGGAGTAATCGCGAAAATCGTAGCTGTACTTGAGGTAAATCGCCTCGATCAACAAGCGCAATTCGATTTCACTGCTTCGCTCCACTAGATGCGTTCCATCTTCGGTAACCACACGCGAATCAGCGAAAACAGGCGGTCCAGGTCGATGGGCTTGGCCAGGTAATCGTTGGCCCCAGCTTGCAGGCAGCGCTCCTGATCGTCCTTCATGGCCTTGGCCGTCACCGCGATGATCGGCAATTTGCGCCAACGCGGGACCTTGCGGATTTCAACGGTGGCTTCAAAGCCATCCATCTCCGGCATCATCACGTCCATCAACACCAGATCGATGTCCTCCACTTCATTGAGTCGTTCAATCGCTTCCCGGCCGTTGCGACCAATGACCACGATTGCGCCCTTTTGCTCCAGCGCGCTGGTGAGGGCGAAAATGTTGCGCACATCATCATCCACCAGCAGCACCTTGCGGCCTTCGAAGACCCGGTCGCGACTGCGGGCGACCTTGAGCATCTTCTGCCGGTCATGGGACAACCGTGATTCGACTTTGTGCAGAAAAAGTGTCACCTCGTCCAGCAGCCGCTCCGGCGAGCGCGCGCCCTTGATGATGATCGAACGTGAATACTTGCGCAGTTCAGCCTCTTCATCGCGGGTCAGGTTGCGCCCGGTATAGACGATGACGGGCGGAAAGGAGCAGATGTCTTCGGTGGACATGCGCTTGAGCAAGTCGTTGCCGAGCATGTCAGGCAGCTTGAGGTCGATGATCATGCAATCGAAGACCGACGTGCGCAGCAGGTCCAGTGCCTCCTGCGCCAGGCCAACGGCGGTGATCTCTATGTCATCGTCGCCGATCAGGCGGGCAATGCTGTCGCGCTGCAAGTCGTCGTCCTCGACCAGCAGCACACGCTTGACCTTCTGGGTCAGCTTGGCCTCAAGGCGCGCAAATACGTCCTTGAGTTCCTCGCGGGTGGTGGGCTTGACCGCATAACCGATGGCACCCATGTGCATCGCCGCTTCGACCCGGTCTTCGACCGAAATCACATGCACCGGGATGTGCCGGGTTTCGGCGTGCTCTTTCAGGCGTTGCAGCACGGTCAGGCCGGAATGATCCGGAAGCCGCATGTCCAGCAGGATCGCGTCGGGGATGAAGGCCTTGGCCAGGTCGTAGCCTTCGTCGGCGCCATGGGCCACCAGGCATTGATAACCCAGCTCATGGGCAAGGTCGTAGAGGATGTGCGCAAAGTTCGACTCGTCCTCCACCACCAGAATGCAACGGCTGGTGAACGGCCCCTTGTGGCGATCGTCGTCGAAACGCGCAATGTCGACTTCGGCCACCAATGGCGACAACGTGGGCGCCACTGCATCCGGTGCAGCCGCCACCGCAACGGCCCGCATCGGTTCGACAGGCACGTCGCCCGGTTCCACGTACTGCTGCGGCAAGACCAGGGTGAACACACTGCCCTGCCCCGGTTTGCTGGTCACGCTGATGGAACCGCCGAGCAACGCGGCCAGATCACGGGAGATCGACAAGCCCAGCCCGGTGCCGCCGTAACGCCGGTTGGTGGTGCCATCGGCCTGACGGAAGGCTTCGAAAATGCTGTCGTGCTGATCCGCCTCGATGCCGATCCCGGAATCGCGGATGCTGAACGCGATGCCGTCATCCGGCGCCGCGGCGACGGACAGGCCGACGCTGCCGCTTTCAGTGAACTTCACGGCGTTGGACAACAGGTTCTTGAGCACCTGCTCCAGGCGCTGGCGGTCGGTGAACAGCATCGGCGGCGCGCCGTCGAGCAAATCCACCTGGAAATCCAGCTGCTTGTCCGTGGCCAATGGCTGGAACAGGCCGCGCAGGCCATCGACCAGGCGCGCCACGCTGGTGTTCTCCGGACGGATTTCCAGCTTGCCGGCCTCGACTTTGGAAATGTCCAGAATGTCGTTGATCAGGTTGAGCAAGTCATTGCCGGCGGAGTAGATCGACTCGGCGAACTTCACTTGCTCGGCCGTGAGGTTTTCTTCCGGGTTTTCCGCCAGCAGCTTGGCCAGGATCAACGAACTGTTGAGCGGCGTGCGCAGCTCGTGGGACATGTTGGCGAGGAATTCGGACTTGTACTTGCTCGAACGCTGCAATTCCAGCGCGCGCTCTTCGAGCTGGATCTGCGCCTGATTGAGTTCGGTGTTCTTCAGGTCCATGGCGTCGCGTTGCTCGGCCAGCACTTCTGCCTGCTCGGCGAGTTGTTCGTTGGTCTGCTCCAGCTCCACCTGCTGGGTTTCCAAGTGCGCCTGGGACTCCTTGAGCACCCGCGACTGTTCTTCGAGCTCTTCGTTGGCGGTCTTGAGCTCCTCCTGCTGCACCTGCAACTCTTCATTGAGCTGCTGGGTTTCGGCCAGCACTTCCTGCAGGCGCTGGCGATAGCGAGCGGCCTCGATGGACGTGCCGATGTTGCCGGCAATCAACTCCAGCAACGCGACATCGCGGTCATCCAGCGGACGCAGGAAACCCAACTCGATCACGCCATTGACCCGGTCGTCGTCGCTGGTCGGCACCACCAGCACACTGCGCGGCAAACCGTCACCGAGGCCGGAGCTGACCTTGAAATAATCCCCCGGCACCTCGTCCAGGCGAATCAGCCGCGCCTGCTGCGCCACCTGGCCGACAATGCCTTCATCGCTGTAAATCTGCTGATCCCGCTCTTCCTGTTCGCGGGAAAAACCGTAGCTGGCGATGCGTCTGAGACCGCCGTGGTCTTCCCGAACATAGATCGCCGCCACGGCGGTACCGAGGTACTGCGCGCAAAACTGCAGGATGTTGCGTCCCAGCAGGTTCAGGCTCAACTGTCCCAGCACCTGCTCGGCGAGTTCGGTCTGGCCGTTGCGCAGCCAGGCCTGTTGCTCCAGGCGCTGGGCACTGGCTTGCTGGGCGGCGAGATTGACGCTGTAGCTTTGTGAAAGGCTGAGCAAATCGCGCCGCCCGACATACGCCAGCAAACCACTGACGCCGGCGATGAACAACAGATAGAGGCTGATGCTCCAGACCGTGGTGCGCCGCACCTCATCATTGCGCGTGGTGCGCAACTGTTGTTCGCTGTCGATCACCTCCTCGAACTGCTTGCGAATTTCATCGGTCAGGCGTTTGCCGCGCCCTGCCTTCACCACCGAGCGATAATCACCGCTGCTGCGCTGCAGATCGATCATCGATTGCGCATAGCTGGCCCACTCCTGTTGCAACGCCTGCAACCGCAGCAAGCGGTCGGTCTGCACCGGGTTGTCGGCAGTGAGCTCGAGCAAGGTGTTGAGGGCCACGGCAATCCGCGGCTTGGCGGTTTCGTAGGGATCGAGGAAATGCTCGTCACCACTGAGCAGGAAACCGCGCATCCCGGTTTCCAGGTCCACGGTCAGCTTGACCGCTTCATTGGCGTTATTGATCACCCGGTCGGTGTGTTCCACCCACTGGATCGTCGACAGCAGATAGCTGATCAGCGAAACGAAGAACACCGCGCTGATAAGGCCCAGCCCCAACGGCAGGCTGATATTGCGGCTCAGGAGTTTACGAAATCGTTGCTCATCAACCGAGGACGCGGAGGTCATGGGGCAGGCCTTGTCGTACTGTCAGAATGCAAGGAGTTTGCCCCAAAACTGGTACATGGATCCATTTTTCTGACATGTTTTCGCGCAAACTCCTACATTCCGCTGCGCCCACGCTAAACAGCGGGTTATCCTTGCTGACCTGCGTCGCCTGCTTTTTTGCGCCGCCTCGGGAACTTGTCTGGAGCTGCCACTTACTGATGCAAGAGGCCGGTGATTTCCAGTGACCGGCAATGCCAATCTTTTTCAGGAAGTCCACTATGTCATCCGCCAACGCCTCCACCATCCTCGTCGTCGAAGACGATGCCATCGTGCGCATGCTGATTGTCGACGTACTGGAGGAACTGGAGTTCAAGGTGCTGGAAGCCGACGGCAGCGAACAGGCGCTGGAGACGCTCAGGGACTCTAACCAACACATAGACCTGATGATGACGGATGTCGGCCTGCCGGTCATGGATGGCCGCGAACTGGCCAAGGAAGCACGTGTCTTGCGTCCTGCCCTGCCCATCCTGTTTGCCAGCGGTTATGCCGAAAGCATCGACGTGCCCGCCGACATGCACGTGATCGGCAAACCCTTCTCCATTGATCAGTTGCGCGACAAGGTAAAAAGCATTATCGGGTGACCTGGCGATCCACTGTGGTTTAATGCGCGCCTTTTTTGTCCCTGCCCTGTCTTCGCTTCAAGGAAATTCCGTACATGAGTGAGCCCCGCGCAACCAAAGTCCTGGTCATTGGTTACGTCTGGCCCGAGCCCCGCTCTTCCGCGGCCAGCGGGCATGTCATGCAGATTCTCGAGATTTTCCTGGAGCAAGGCTGGGATATCACCTTCAGCAGCCCGGCAGGTTTCGGCGAACAGCGCGCAGACCTGACGGCGCTGGGTATTCGTGAAGTACCCATCGAGTTGAACAACAGCAGTTTCGACGCATTCATCAGTGAACTGGCGCCGGACATCGTGCTGTTCGATCAATTCATGATGGAGGAACAGTTCGGTTGGCGGGTCGAGAAGTATTGTCCCGATGCGTTGCGCGTGCTGGAAAGTTGCGACTTGCAAAGCCTCAGGCAGGGTCGGCATCAACGCCTCAAGGAGCGCTTGAAGGCCAGTGAAGACAACAATGACTTCAGCGGCCTGTTCGCCCCGGCGTCGCGTGAAGAATTTGAACACATGGCCAATACCGATCTGGCCAAGCGCGAAATCGCCTCGTTTTATCGTTGTGATTTGACGCTGATGGTTTCCGAAGTGGAAATCGAATTGCTGGTCGAGCAGTTCAGAATTCCGCGCAACTTGCTGCACTGGTGCCCATTGATGGTCGATCTTCCGGCCGGCGCGCCAGTAGAGTACGAAGATCGCGCGCATTTCCTGCACATCGGCAACTTTCGCCATGCGCCCAACTGGGATGCCGTGCTCTGGCTGAAAACCGCGATCTGGCCGCTGATCCGCGCGCAGCTGCCTGATGCGCAGTTGCACATCTATGGCGCGTACACCCCGCCCAAGGCCACTGCCCTGCACAACGCGGCACAGGGCTTTCATGTGCTGAACTGGGCAGAAGATGCCTTGCAGGTGATGTCGAAGACGCGGGTGTGCCTGGCACCGCTGCGTTTCGGTGCCGGCATCAAAGGCAAGATCGTCGATGCGATGCTCTGTGGAACACCCAATGTCACCACGCCAGTGGGCGCGGAAGCCATGCACGATCAAGAGCCCTGGCCCGGTGCCATAACCCGTACGGCGCGCGAATTCGCCGACAGCGCCGTGCGGCTTTATCAGGACAAGGCGCAGTGGCTTGTCGCCCAGACCCAGGCCCGTCACCTATTGGCCAGCCGCTACCCGCAGTCCACCCATGGCCCTGCGTTGATCGAAAGGCTGATCGAATGCCAAAGGCATCTGCCACAGATCAGGCGCGATAACTTTACCGGCAGCATGTTGCGCCATCATCAACACAAAAGTACCCAGTACATGGCGCAATGGATCGAGGAAAAAAATCGCAATCAAGCATAAATTTTGTAGCGCTCGTCCATATCCCCATCAAAACGCCGACAGGATACTCACTGAATTCCGTCGGCGTTTTGCATTTCAGGGTGGCTAACCTATTCAAGGCACCGCGACGCTGTAGATAAGTAACACCCCTCCCTTTGTCACTGCGGATAGTTTCGGGCTGCCTGGAACCTGAAGCCTTCAGGTTGCCAGTGCATTCAGACAAAGGAACAACCATGACAGTCAAAAAAACGGAATTTATCTACAAACAGAACTGGATGAGCAACATCCTCGACGTAGACAGATTAAAACTCACCGATATTGTCTGGCCCTGCACCCATAACGCCGGCATGGACAAAAAAGCACCTGATTTTGATGATGTGACCGGTAACTGGACCACTTGCCAGAGCGATTCATTTGCCTGGCAACTGGCCAATGGCGCACGGGCCTTGGATATTCGCCTCGAATACGCGGAAGATCCGAAACCGGTTTTTCACTTTCAGCACAGTGGCCATCGCTCGGGTCGAGTACTGGACGAGTTGATCGAGGCATTGCTGTCGTTTCTTGATCACAACCCGGATGAATTCCTCGTACTGGACTTTCATGAACTCAGGGATGGCGGCAAACCTTTCGATTATAAGAAGCTCAACGACCAACTGGTGCGGCGTCTCGGGATGCGGGTCATACTTCCCGCCAACAGGTATGCCACCGTGGGCGAACTCAAGCGCTCCAGTACAAGCCGGCGAATTGTCATGGCAGCGCAGTTCAGGCCTGGTCTGGACGATAACTATTTCTGGCCGCGCATCCCCGACAAATGGCGCGACAGTACATTCACCGGTTCCGGCGATCTGCGGACCCATATTGCGAAAACCCTGGAAGATGCGCCTTACGACACATTTTTTTGGTCATTGTCGGCAACTGCGTACACGCTATTTGGCGGACCAAGGAATATCAAAGAAAAGATCAACGACTGGTTCAATACCACCGGAGACTGGGTGACGCGTTGCAGCATCATCAATACCGACTTTTTCGACACATCTGAAATTGTCCGTTACTGCTGGAGTGCCAGCAGCATGAAGGCCGTTTACGGCCTCTCACTGCACAAGACATGATCGAGGCGAGAAACAATAAAGTGCGCAGGACCGGCACTCGCTGGCCTGCCGCTACCGAACATCCCGTATGAAGTTGATGATTGACCGCGCGCGCCCCACCACAAAATACTTGATCGCCTTTAATCAACACTACTTTGGCGCAACTTGTTATTCATCAATCAATGCAAGGACGCATTCATGAACAATACGACCCGAAACGATTACGCACTCAATAACTGGATGAGCGCTACACCGGCAATCGATAACCTCTCGCTTGGTGAACTTACACTACCCGGCACACACAATGCGGGGTGCGACTGGCAAGCGAGCTATCCACTGATCCCCGGCGCGCACTGGCTGGCCTGCCAGCACGGTTCGTTCGCAGCTCAACTCAACAACGGCTCACGCGTACTCGATTTACGACTGGACTTTGACGGCCCGGCCATAGAGTTTGAAAAATTCCGATTCCAGCACAATGGCTATCGCTCATCTCGTAACCTGTTGGATTTATTTGCTGCAGTGAATCTGTTTTTACGCGATAACCCTGACGAGTTTGTGATTCTGGATTTTCATCAACTCAAGGACGGGGAACAATCGTTCGACTACGCACTCTTCAACGAGATGATGCTCCGTTATCTTGGCCAGAGAATAATCCCTACCGGCAATAGAGGCCTGCCACTTGGCGCGCTCAAGAAAATCAGCGGCAAGCAACGAGTTCTGGTAACGGCCCAACAACATCCGGAGTTAAATCCCGACTGGTTCTGCAATAAAATCGAACACAAATGGAGCGGGATTGGCGACACCAGTGTCAAGGAACTGGAGCAGCACATCACGAACGTGTTGAGGACGCCACCTCCCCGCAGCAGCTTGTGGTCACTGTCCGCCACAAGCTACTCAATAGCTGGAGGCCCCGTCGATATCCATGATGAACTGGATAACTGGTTTGATCCCGCCTCCCACGACCGAAGCGAAAGGTGCAACATTATCAATGTCGACTTCATGGAGGAGTCGCAACTGGTTGCCTACTGCCGAAGCGCGAGCTTGATAAATGCCAGAAGAGCCAGAAAAGCCAGATAGTCGCGAAAGCCGAGAAGGCTCCTGTCAGGTTGCGCGACATCGACAACTGGCATTAGCCCCCCCACAAGAGGCATGATCAGGACGCGATAACAAGAAAAGTGTATCGACATGCCCCGTACTGCCAGAGTCACCGATCCTTCCTACGAGTTGATGGACGACCACAATGGTTTGTCCATCATTTACCGCCAGCATGGTTTCCCCTGCCCGCTGGTGCGCTGGCATTTCCACAAGGAATACGAGTTGCACCTGATCGTCGCCAGTTCCGGCAAGGTGTTCATTGGCGATTACATCGGCAACTTCTATCCGCAAACCCTGTTCCTGACGGGCCCCAACCTGCCCCACAACTGGATCAGCCAGGTGGCCGAGGACGAAGTGGTGCCCAAGCGCGACATGCTGGTCAACTTCACCGACGAGTTGTTCGACAGCGGCTATCAAGTGTTCGCCGAGCTCAAGACCCTGGCCCCCTTGCTGGAACGCGCGCAATACGGCATCGAGTTTCGCAGCAAGCACACCATTGCCCAGGCCATGCAGTTGATGCAGCGTATTGCCGATACCAGCGGCATGACCCGGCTCGGGCATTTTTTCATCCTGCTCGAATTGCTCGCCGCCACCGACGACTACCAATTGCTCTCCGGCGCCACGACGCCACAGTTGGCCGACGAGAACAACATCGATCGTACCAACCGTGCGGTGGATTACATCTTCGCCCATTACGGCCGGGAATTGCCGCTGGAAGAAGTCGCCGAACATCTGGGCATGAAACCCACGTATTTCAGCCGCGTATTCAAGCAGGCCACCGGGCGCAATTTCATCGAATTCGTCAATCGCCTGCGCATCAGCAAGTCCTGCGAGTTGCTGGCCGATGGCAACAAACCGGTCACGGACGTGTGCTTCGAATCCGGCTTCAACAACATTTCCAACTTCAACCGGCGCTTCCAGCAGCTCAAGGGCATGACGCCTTCGCATTACCGGCGATTGGTGGTGCAGCGGCTGACCGAGCAAAACCTCGGCTAGATGCGATCAAATGTGGGAGCGGGCTTGCTCGCGAAAGCGGAGTGTCAGGTTGAGAAGTGTCGCCTGACACTCCGCTTTCGCGAGCAAGCCCGCTCCCACAAGGGGTCGTAGCCAAGCTCGAAACCTGTACGGATTGAATATCGCCCCATCGCTGAAAACCCCTTCCTTGCGTCTACCCCCCTAAAGTTCAGTGCAAAAAAGTATCGATCAAAGTGCGATGGATGATTTGTCTAGCCCGCCATTGAAGGTTGTAATCCGTGCACATTCTTCCTGCCTTCGGAAGACACAAAAACAATAACTGTCCTTCTGTAACCCGACGGGTGCAGAAAAGGAGTGCACGATGCAACCTTCGGTAAAAGCCCTGCTTGCCCTCACCTGCATGACCCTCAGCAGCGTCAGCCTTGGTGCCCAGACGCTGACCATCGCCACCGTCAACAACAGCGACATGATCCGCATGCAAAAGCTCTCGAAAACCTTCGAGGCCCAGCACCCGGATATCAAGCTCAATTGGGTGGTGCTCGAGGAAAACGTCCTGCGCCAGCGCCTGACCACCGACATCGCCACCCAGGGCGGGCAATTCGACGTGCTGACCATCGGCATGTACGAAGCGGCACTCTGGGGTGCCAAGGGCTGGCTGGAGCCGATGAAGGATTTACCGGCCAGCTATGCCCTGGACGACGTGTTCCCGTCGGTGCGCGAAGGCCTGTCGGTCAAAGGCTCGCTGTACGCCCTGCCGTTCTACGCCGAAAGCTCGATCACCTATTACCGCACCGACCTGTTCAAGGACGCCGGCCTGAGCATGCCCGAGCGCCCGACCTGGGAGCAGATCGCCGAGTTCGCCGCCAAACTGAATAAACCCGGACAGGAACAGTACGGCATCTGCCTGCGCGGCAAGGCCGGTTGGGGCGAGAACATGGCGCTGGTCACCACCATCGCCAATGCCTATGGCGCGCGCTGGTTCGACGAACAGTGGCAGCCGCAATTCAACGGGCCCGAGTGGAAGAATGCGCTGAACTTCTACGTCGATACCATGAAGCAATCCGGCCCGCCGGGTGCATCGAGCAACGGTTTCAACGAAAACCTGGCGCTGTTCAACAGCGGCAAATGCGCGATCTGGGTCGATGCCAGCGTTGCCGGCTCGTTCGTCACCGACAAGGCCCAGAGCAAGGTCGCCGACCACGTTGGTTTCACCTATGCGCCGCATCAGGTCACTGACAGGGGCTCGGCCTGGTTGTATTCCTGGGCGCTGGCCATTCCGAGCAGTTCCAAGGCCAAGGACGCGGCGAAAACCTTCAGCGCCTGGGCCACCTCCCGGGAATACAGTGCACTGGTCGCGGAAAAGGACGGCATCGCCAACGTGCCGCCGGGCACCCGGGCCTCGACCTACAGCGAGGCCTACATGAGTGCGGCGCCGTTCGCCAGGGTTACGCTCGAATCGCTCAAGGCCGCGGACCCGGGCAAGCCGACGCTGAAACCGGTGCCTTATATCGGCATCCAGTTGGTGACCATTCCCGAGTTCCAGGGCATAGGCACCCAGGTCGGCAAATCCTTCTCGGCGGCGCTGATCGGCCAGACCACGGTCGACCAGGCCTTGGCGGCGGCCCAGCAAACCACCGAGCGTGAGATGAAGCGCGCGGGGTATCCCAAGTAACCCGCACCAGCCTGCTCCTGCTTACTGTGGGAGCGAGCTTGCTCGCGATGAGGCCGTCAAATTCAACATTTGTATCGACTGACAGTCCGCCATCGCGAGCAAGCTCGCTCCCACAGTTGAACTTCATTGCCTGTACCCAAACGGTTTAACGCCATGAATACATCAACTGCCAAAGCTCACATGGACATTGCCCTACCCCTGCGCAAAAGCCGCGTGACCAATCCCGGCTGGTTTCTGGTCAGCCCTTCGGTGGCACTGCTGCTGTTGTGGATGATCGTACCGCTGGGCATGACCCTCTACTTCTCGATCATTCGCTACAACCTGCTCGATCCCGGCGAGAACGCGTTCGTCGGGCTGGAGAACTTCACCTACTTCCTCACCGATTCAGGCTTCCTGCCCGGCGCCACCAACACCCTGTTGCTGGTGGGCAGCGTGCTGTTGATCAGCGTGGTGTTCGGTGTGCTGATCAGTGCGCTGCTGGAGGCCAGTGAGTTTTTCGGTCGCGGCATCGTGCGGGTCATGCTGATCTCGCCCTTTTTCATCATGCCCACGGTCGGCGCGCTGATCTGGAAGAACCTGATTTTCCACCCGGTGTCGGGGATCCTCGCCTACGTCTGGAAACTGTTCGGCGCACAACCGGTGGACTGGCTGGCGCACTACCCGCTGCTGTCGATCATCATCATTGTCTCCTGGCAATGGCTGCCGTTCGCCATCCTGATCCTGATGACCGCCATGCAGTCCCTCGACCAGGAACAGAAAGAGGCCGCACGCCTGGACGGTGCCGGCCCCATCGCGATCTTCTGGCACCTGACCCTGCCGCACCTGGCAAGACCGATTGCGGTGGTGGTGATGATCGAAACCATCTTCCTGCTCTCGGTGTTCGCCGAAATCTTCACCACCACCAACGGCGGCCCCGGCTACGCCTCGACCAACCTCGCTTACCTGATCTACAACCAGGCGCTGGTGCAGTTCGACGTCGGCATGGCCTCGGCGGGCGGCTTGATCGCGGTGGTCATTGCCAACATCGCGGCGATCATTCTGGTGCGGATGATCGGCAAAAACCTGACCGACAAAGCCTGAGGCCTGCCATGACTCTTCAACAATCCCGTCGTTTGCAAAGCCTGTTGCTCGGTACGCTGGCCTGGGCCATCGCGATCCTGATCTTCTTCCCGATCTTCTGGATGGTACTGACCAGCTTCAAGACCGAAATCGAGGCCTTCGCCACGCCGCCACAGTTCATCTTCACGCCGACGCTGGAGAACTACCTGCACATCAACGAGCGCAGCGACTACTTCAGCTTCGCCTGGAACTCGGTGGTGATTTCCTTCAGCGCCACGGCCCTGTGCCTGCTGATCGCGGTGCCGGCGGCCTACTCCATGGCGTTCTACGAAACCCGGCGCACCCGAGGCACGCTGCTGTGGATGCTCTCGACCAAGATGCTGCCGCCGGTGGGCGTGCTGATGCCGATCTACCTGCTGGCCAAGAGTTTCGGCCTGCTCGACACGCGGATCGCGCTGATCGTCATCTACACGCTGATCAACCTGCCGATCGTGGTCTGGATGATTTACACCTACTTCAAGGACATCCCCCGGGACATCCTCGAAGCCGCGCGGCTGGATGGCGCAACGCTGGTCCAGGAGATGCTCCGGGTATTGCTGCCGATCGCCAAGGGTGGCCTGGCGTCCACGGTGCTGCTGTCGCTGATCCTGTGCTGGAACGAGGCCTTCTGGTCGCTGAACCTGACCTCGTCGAAAGCCGCGCCACTGACCGCCTTGATTGCCTCCTACTCAAGCCCCGAAGGGCTGTTCTGGGCCAAGCTGTCGGCGGTCTCGACCCTGGCCTGCGCGCCGATCCTGATCTTCGGCTGGATCAGCCAGAAACAGTTGGTCCGCGGCCTGTCGTTCGGCGCTGTGAAATGAATCTCTGTAGGAGCGAGCCTGCTCGCGATGGACGTGAACGATAACGATGGCTGACTGGAAGAGCGCGTCGCCTGAACGTTCATCGCGAGCAGGCTCGCTCCTACAAAAAGCCTGCCCGGCTCAATCTGAATAAAAACAACCGGAGGCCCACCACCATGGCCAACCTGAAAATCAAGAATCTGCAAAAAGGCTTTGAAGGTTTTTCCATCATCAAGGGCATCGACCTCGAAGTGAACGACAAGGAATTCGTGGTCTTCGTCGGCCCGTCGGGCTGCGGCAAATCCACGCTGCTGCGCCTGATCGCCGGGCTCGAAGAGGTCAGCGGCGGCACCATCGAACTGGACGGCCGCGACATCACCGAAGTGAGCCCGGCCAAGCGCGACCTGGCGATGGTGTTCCAGACCTACGCCCTGTACCCGCACATGAGCGTGCGCAAGAACATGTCGTTCGCCCTCGACCTGGCGGGCGTAGCGAAAGCCGAAGTGGAGAAAAAGGTCAGCGAAGCGGCGCGCATCCTCGAACTGGGGCCGATGCTGGAGCGCAAGCCCAAGCAACTGTCCGGCGGCCAGCGCCAGCGCGTGGCGATCGGCCGGGCCATCGTGCGCAACCCGAAAATTTTCCTGTTCGACGAACCGCTGTCCAACCTCGACGCGGCCCTGCGCGTACAGATGCGCCTGGAATTGCTGCGCCTGCACAAAGACCTGCAAGCGACGATGATCTACGTCACCCACGATCAGGTCGAAGCCATGACCATGGCCGACAAAGTGGTTGTGCTCAACGGCGGCAAGATCGAGCAAGTCGGCTCGCCACTGGATCTCTACCACCAGCCCGCCAACCTGTTCGTCGCCGGTTTCCTCGGCACGCCGAAAATGGGCTTCCTCAAGGGCAAGGTCAGCCGCGTCGACAGCCAGGGCTGCGAAGTGCAACTGGAGGCCGGAACCCGCATCAGCCTGCCCTTGAGCGGATCCCATCTGAGCGTCGGCAGCGCAGTGACCCTGGGCATTCGCCCGGAGCATCTGGAACTGGCCAAGCCCGGCGACTGCACCTTGCAGGTCACCGCCGATGTCAGCGAACGCCTGGGCAGCGACACGTTCTGCCACGTCCGGACTTCCTCCGGCGAAGCCCTGACCCTGCGCGTTCGCGGCGATCTGGCCAGCCGCTACGGCGAAACCCTGAGCCTGCACCTGGACGCGCAACACTGCCATTTATTCGATGCCGACGGCGTGGCGTTGACCCGCCCGTTGCGCGTTGCTGCCTGATCCCAGAGAGACTGTGATGAAACTCAATAAACAGAACCTCAGCCGCCTCGCGCCCGGAGTGACCCTGCCCGCCTACGCGCTGGACGATACCCGTCAAGGCATTGCGCACATCGGCGTCGGCGGTTTCCATCGCGCCCACCAGGCGTTTTACACCGATGCGCTGATGAACACCGGAGAAGGCCTGGACTGGGCCATTTGCGGTATCGGCCTGCGTGCCGAGGACCGTCGCGCCCGTGACGATCTCAAGGATCAGGATTACCTGTTCACCCTGTTCGAGCTCGGCGATGGCGACGATACCGAAGTGCGGGTGATCGGGGCCATCACCGACATGTTGCTGGCCGAAGACGACACCCGGGCATTGATCGACAAACTGGCCAGCCCCCAGATCCGCATCGTCTCGCTGACCATCACCGAAGGCGGTTACTGCATCGACGACAGCACCGGTGAGTTCATGGCGCACTTGCCGCAGATCCAGCATGACCTCGCGCACCCCGACACGCCAACGACCGTGTTCGGCTTGCTCTGTGCCGCACTGGCCAGGCGCCGCGCCGCGGGCACAGCGGCCTTCACCCTGATGTCCTGCGATAACCTGCCGCACAATGGCGCCGTCACCCGCAAAGCCCTGCTGGCCTTCGCCGCCTTGCACGACAGCCCCCTGCGCGACTGGATCGCCGCCAACGTCAGTTTCCCCAACGCCATGGTTGACCGCATCACGCCGATGACCAGCACCCGACACCGCCTGCAACTGGCGGACCAGCACGGGGTAGACGATGCCTGGCCGGTGGTCTGCGAACCCTTCGTGCAATGGGTGCTGGAAGACAAGTTCGTCAACGGTCGCCCGGCCTGGGAAAAGGTCGGCGTGCAGTTCACCGACGACGTCACGCCCTACGAAGACATGAAGATCAAGCTGCTCAACGGCAGCCATCTGGCGCTGACCTACCTGGGGTTCCTGAAGGGTTACCGTTTCGTCCACGAAACCATGAACGATCCGCTGTTCGTGCGCTATATGCGCGCCTACATGGACCTGGACGTGACGCCGCAACTGGCCCCGGTGCCGGGAATCGACCTGACCGAGTACAAGAACACCCTGGTGGCGCGCTTCTCCAATCAGGCGATTGCCGACCAGCTCGAACGGGTGTGTTCGGACGGTTCGTCGAAGTTTCCGAAATTCACCGTGCCGACCATCAACCGCCTGATCGCCGATGGCCGCGAGACCAAACGCGCGGCCTTGGTGGTGGCGGCGTGGGCCTTGTATCTGAAGGGCGTGGATGAACATGGCGACACGTACAGCATTCCCGATCCTCGTGCCGAGTTCTGCCAGGCGCTGGTGGTCGATGATGTGCTGATCACCCAGCGGTTGCTGGCTGTCGAAGAGATTTTTGGTACGGCGATACCCCGCTCGGCGGAGTTTGTCGCGGCGTTCGAGTGGTGCTGCAACAGTTTGCGCGAGGTGGGGGTGTCGCGGACGCTGGAGCGGGTGTTGGCGTAAGGACGGTGGTGTGACAACTGCCCTCTTCGCGAGCAGGCTCGCTCCCACATGGATATCCGTCGAGCACAACATGTGTGTCCACTGAAGATCTCCTGTGGGAGCGAGCCTGCTCGCGAAGAGGGTCTACTGATATCGAAGGATCTTGCATGACAACCCGACAACTCTTCCTCGGCATCGACTGCGGCACCCAGGGCACCAAGGCCATCATCCTCGACGCGGTCAGTGGTGAAGTGCTCGGCCAGGGCGCGGCCAGCCACAGCCTGATCAG
Source organism: Pseudomonas sp. PDM27 (assembly GCF_019219205.1). NCBI lineage: Bacteria > Pseudomonadati > Pseudomonadota > Gammaproteobacteria > Pseudomonadales > Pseudomonadaceae > Pseudomonas > Pseudomonas sp. PDM27. The sequence continues at coordinate 65,640 of NZ_JAHUWF010000001.1, forward strand.
CGCGGCCAATGGCCGTCGCGAACAGGACACCCATCAGTGGCTGGAAGCCTTCGCCACGGCCACCCGCCGCGCGTTGCTCGCGGCCAGGGTCGATGGCCAGTCGATCCTCGGCATTGGCGTGTCCGGCCAGCAACATGGCCTGGTGCTGCTCGACGATCAGGGCCAGGTGCTGCGTCCGGCCAAGCTCTGGTGCGACACCGAAACCACGCCGGAGAATGACCGTCTCCTGGCCCACCTCGGCGGCGAAAAGGCTTCGCTGGAACGCCTCGGCGTGGTCATCGCGCCGGGCTATACCCTGTCCAAACTGCTCTGGACCAAAGAGCAGCATCCCGAGGTGTTTTCCCGGATCGCCCGTATCCTGCTGCCCCACGACTACCTCAACCATTGGCTCACCGGCCGCAGTTGCAGCGAATACGGTGATGCCTCGGGCACCGGGTATTTCAATGTGCGTACCCGGCAGTGGGATTTGCAATTGTTGCGCGACATCGACCCCAGCGGACGCCTGCAAGCGGCGCTACCCGAGCTGATCGACGCGCACCAGGCGGTCGGCACGATTCTGCCGGACATTGCCCAACACCTGGGCATCAATCCGCGGGCCCAGGTGTCCAGTGGCGGCGGCGACAACATGATGGGGGCCATCGGCACCGGCAATATCCAGCCCGGTGCAATCACCATGAGCCTCGGCTCGTCAGGCACTGTGTACGCCTACGCCGACCGGCCGAACGTCGCCGCGGATTGCGCAGTCGCCACCTTCTGTTCTTCCAGTGGCGGCTGGTTGCCATTGATCTGCACCATGAACCTGACCAATGCCACCGGCCTGGTTCGCGACCTGCTGGACCTCGACATCGATCAGTTCAATGCACTGGTTGCCCAAGCGCCCATCGGTGCCGAAGGCGTGAGCATGTTGCCGTTCTTCAACGGCGAGCGGGTGCCCGCCCTGCCCCATGCCAGCGGCAGCCTGTCGGGCCTGACCATGAGCAACCTGACCCGGGCCAACCTGTGCCGCGCGGTGGTCGAAGGCACGACATTCGGTTTGCGTTACGGACTGGACCTGCTGCGCCACAATGGCTTACAAAGCCGCAGCATTCGGCTGATCGGGGGTGGTTCGAAAAGCGCGGTGTGGCGGCAGATCGTCGCCGATACCATGAATACCCCGGTGATCTGCACGGAACAAAGCGAGGCCGCGGCCCTGGGTGCGGCGATCCAGGCGGCCTGGTGCGTATTCCGGGCAAACGGCAACGAACTCAGCCTGGCGGACCTGTGCGAGCGCTGCGTGAAACTCGACCCGACCAGTGAAACCCTGCCGGTCGCCGACAATGTACGAGCCAGTCAGCAGGCTTATGAACGCTATCGACAGCATGTCGCAACCCTTTGAAGAGTGAACAACTATGTACCTGGTGTGTGGCGAAGCGCTGTTCGATTTTTTCAGTGAAGACGACGCCGGCGGTCTGGCGTCCAAAGTGAACTTCAAAGCCATCGCCGGTGGCTCGCCGTTCAACGTGGCCGTGGGATTGCGCCGGTTGGGCGTGGATTCGGCGCTGTTGGCCGGGTTGTCCACCGACTACCTGGGCCGGCGCCTGTTGCAGGTGCTGCGGGATGAAGGTGTGCGCCAGGACTTCCTGCTGGATTTCGCCGCGCCGACCACCCTGGCGATGGTCGCCGTGGGTGCCAATGGCTCGCCGCAATACAGCTTCCGTGGCGAAGGCTGCGCCGATCGACAGTTGCAGCCGGAGCACCTGCCGGCACTCGGGCCTGAAGTGCGTGGCCTGCATATCGGATCGTTTTCCCTGGTGGTGCAGCCGATCGCCGACACCCTGTTGGCATTGGTGCGCCGGGAAAGTGGCAATCGCCTGATCAGCCTCGACCCGAACGTGCGCCTGAACCCGGAACCGGACATTGAACGGTGGCGTAAACGGATCGCGCTGCTGGTGGAATTGGCCGACCTGATCAAGGTCAGCGACGAGGACCTGCATCTGTTGTACCCAGGCCAGGACCCGGCGCAAGTGATCGAGGGCTGGATGCAGCATCGCTGCCAGTTGGTGTTCCTGACCCGGGGTGGCGAAGGCGCGAGCGTGTTCAGCCGGGCTCACGGCTCGTGGTCGACTCCGGCCTGCGCGGTAAAAATCGCCGACACCGTGGGCGCAGGGGATACCTTTCAAGCGGCGTTGATTGCCTGGTTGACCGAGCAGCAACTGGATTCGGTGGAAGGTGTAAAACAACTTGGCCGCGAGCAGATTGACGGCATGCTGAAGTTCGCGGTGCAGGCGGCGGCGTTGACGTGCAGCAAGACCGGGCCGGATCTGCCTTATCGGGAGCAGTTGGATCTGCGCTGATTTCGAGGGCCTCTTCGCGAGCAGGCTCGCTCCCACAGGGTTGCGGGTCGTTCATGACATTCGTGTCGACGCTCGGGCAATGTGGGAGCGAGCCTGCTCGCGATGGTCTTAACTGATACACAGGATCGCGCCTTCGCGACAGGCGGCGTTCAGCCGGGTTAACCCTCGTTTAACCGTGCGGTCCAACACTTCACTGGACCGCACGCCCTCAGACTGTTCTGACGCCCGGTGCGGCAGGTTCGACAAGCCACACATCGAACTGACTTCCCGTACGCACTGGAGATCGCTGATGAACACTCGCACCTTGCTGGTTACCGCCGCCCTCGCCTGCACCGCGTTTGCCGGCCTGGCCCAGGCCAATGACACCGCTACTTCTCAGGCCGTGCCCTACCACTACGGCATGCCATTGCATGTCAGCAAAGTGATTTCACTGACCGAGCCGGACACCCTGGAGTGCAAGGTGGTGAAGGCCGACATGAAGTACCTCGATGAAACGGGGAAAGCCGCAGAAATCACCTACCGTAAACTTTCCGACGCCTGCGAGAACCAAGGCTGACCGAAACGTCTGATTTGACACCTGGCGGTATTCCTTTGAGGGCCGTGGCGCTATGCTCTAGCGCCTCCCTCACTGCCCGCAAGGATTGGCCATGCAGTTTTCGTTTCGCACCTTGTCGATGTTTACCGCTGCCTTATGCCTTTTGCTGAGCCTGGTCTGGGGTTTGGCACCTCAGTGGCTACTGTCGCTGTGGGGGATCGAATTTTCATTCGTGGCCGGATTGGTCGCGCGCCGCACCGCCGTGCTGTTCGCAGCGTTTAGCGTGATCTCTTACCTGGTCCGCAACGCGCCCCCTTGTGCAACCCGCAATGCGCTGAGCCTCGGCTTCGTCGTCGGCTGCTGGGGATTGGCCGTGCTGGGTTTTGCCGAATGGCTCGCCGGCCATGTCGGGCCGGGCATGTTGCTGGCTGTCGGGCTTGAACTGGCGCTGGGCCTGGCGTTCTTCCAGACCCGGCGCGTGTCGGTGGAGCTCGAAACTGCTGGTTAAAGCGCCCTGCCCAGCATCGAGTGTGGTTCTACTGCTACGTGATGCTGTCTGGAACGCAGTTGGGCGATCAACTCGTTTATTTCCCGACAACCATTGAGTCCGGAGGCATCGATGCCGGTGACCATCAGATCGAGCTGATCGGTTTGCCCGTCGGCATAGATCTTCACGGTCATCGACAGATCTGGTGACAACGTGCACTCGCAACGTTTGGGTAAAAAGCTGGCTTCGATGATATTGCGAAGTTCCAAGGCAGAAAGAAACATGGCGACCTTCTCCTTTGTGAGACTGCCAATCAACATCAACGCTCGCTCGTATGCGCTCTCATATAAAAGCTCGGCAAGCTTCAAGGACAGCTACAGCATAAAACATACCCCGGATCTCGGAGCGCAGTTCATCGGCAATTCAAGGGTTTAGGCCTGTCACCTGTAAAACCTGCCGTGCAGCTTGCATTATACGCCCCTGGCGCCCCCTGCAATTTGCACGCTGGGCGCCACGGATTTGCATTCGTACCACTCGACAGTGAAAATGCCGCCCTTCACTTCAAGCAAGGAGGCATCATGAATTCTTTGACCGTTAACGCTTGCGCAGCGCTGTTCGCACTCAGCCTTGCCAGCGTGGCGCACGCCGCCAAACTCGAAGACACCGCGCCCTATCCGAAGGCCGAGAGCGGTTTTACCCGCCAAGTGATTCACCTCGCGCCACAGCCGCGGGAAGACGACTTCCAGGTCGAGATCCTGGCCGGCAAAACCATGGCCGTGGATTGCAACCGCCCGCGTCTGGGCGGCATTCTCGAAGAGAAAAACCTCGAGGGTTGGGGCTACCCCTTCTATCGCCTGGACAAAGTCATTGGCCCGATGAGCACGCTGATGGCCTGCCCGGACGGCACGAGCAAACAGGATTTTGTGCCGGTGGTCGGTGACGGCTTCCTGCTGCGTTACAACAGCAAGCTGCCGCTCGTGCTGTACGTACCCAAGGACATCGAAGTGCGCTACCGAATCTGGTCGGCGTCGAACAAGGTCGAGAAGGCCATTCAGGAATAACCCGGGCATCTGCTATTGGCCTGCACCAGGGTCATGCCGGCGCGCCGCTCAACGCAGCGCGCTCGGCCACATGCCCCAGGCTGTCGAAATTGATGTTGGCACCGGAGTCGATGGCCACCAGGGTCTGACCGCGGGCCCCGCTGCGTGCCACGTACTGCTTGATTCCGGCCACGGCCAGCGCACCGGAAGGTTCGGTGATCGAGCGGGTATCGTCGTAGATATTCTTGATGGCGGCGCAAAGCTCGTCATTGCTGACCGTCACCACCTCATCAACGCAAAACCGGCAGACCTCAAAACCGTAAGCGCCGATCTGCGCCACCGCCACTCCATCGGCAAAGGTGCCGACCTTGGGCAGGATGACTCGCTCACCGGCCAGCAACGCGGCTTGCAGGCACGCCGAATGCTCCGACTCGACGCCGACGATGCGCACCTGCGGCTGCAAGTATTTGACGTAAGCGGCGATGCCGGCGATCAGTCCCCCGCCCCCCACCGGCACGAAGATCGCATCCAGCGGACCTTGATGCTGACGCAGGATTTCCATGGCCACCGTGCCTTGGCCCGCGATCACATCCGGATCGTCAAAGGGCGATACAAAGGTGCGACCGCTTTCCCCGGCCAACTCCAGTGCATAGGCCAGTGCAAACGGAAAACTTTCGCCATGCAAAACCGCATCGGCGCCCCGGCTGCGAACCCCGTTCACCTTCAATTGCGGCGTCGTGCAAGGCATTACGATGGTGGCGCCGATCCCCAACTCCCGCGCCGCCAGCGCCACACCCTGCGCATGATTGCCGGCAGAAGCCGTGACCACGCCGCGAGCCTTTTGCATGTCGCTCAGTTGCACCAGCTTGTTGTAGGCGCCGCGGATCTTGAAGGAAAAGGTCGGTTGCAGGTCTTCGCGCTTGAGCAGGATCTGGTTGCCCAGTGCCTCGGACAAGGCCGGTGCCGCTTGCAACGGCGTACGCACCGCCAGTTCATACACCGGCGCGGCAAGGATTTTTTTGACGTAGCCTTCAAGCAGGGCTTGCTGGTCGGTTGTAAAACTCATGGTCGTCTCCTGACATTGATCGGGGCCCAGGAGACAGAAAGTAAAAACCCGCCTCGAGGGCGGGTTGGGTGCTGCAGTCGTGAGCTAGCCCGCCAGATGAGGAATGGCGGTAATAATGCTTGGCTGGCAGCGCAATACGGTGGAAGTCATGGCTCGAAATTAGCCGGGCGTTGATGGCAAGTCAATGGCAAATTTATGCAGATCCCTCTAGGCTGCCGATTCCAGTCATTGCCCAAGGAAGGAACACATGAATGCCATTGCCCTGCCCCTTATCGCCCTGATCGCCTTTGCCGGCTATACCCTTTCGGTGATGCTCCAGGCCGAACAATCGCTGATCGACTTCGGCATCAGCCTGATGTCACGTCCCGACACTGCGCAAGTGGTGATCGATCTTTACCTGCTGGCGACGCTGGCGGGTATCTGGATGTACCGGGATGCGCGAAAGCGCGGGCGTTCGGCGCTTACGGTGGTGCCCTATCTATTGATCACCGCTGTGTTTGTGTCGGTTGGGCCGTTGTTGTATCTGGTGGTACGCGGGGTTCAGGATCGTAAGAGATTGGCGGCCGCGACTCGGCAAATCTGACCCGGTCCCCTGTGGTGAAGCTGAAATTGCTTTCGCGAGCAGGCTCGCTCCCACAGGGATTGACCTGCACCACCGTCACTTCGCCAACCGCTTGAGCCCCACTACCATCGCCCCCGCCCCGATCATCATCGTCGACAGCAGCAAGGGGTACGAAACCCACCACGGCGTTCCCGCCGTCATCATGCTGAACTCGGACATGCCGCCGATGCTCGCAATCAGGTTCAACGGCAAAAACACCACGTTGATCAAGGTCAGCTTGCGCAGCAGGTTGTTCATGCTGTTGTTCATCAGGTTGCCCCGGGCGTCGATGAGGCCGGAGAACACCGTCGAATAGATTTCCGCCTGCTTGTAACACTGGTTGTTCTCGATGATCAGGTCATCGATCAGGCTGATGGCCTCGGCGTTGAAGCCCTGCTTTTGCGCATGATTTCGCAGTCGGTTCAGGACCGCGCCATTGCTGTGAATCGCATTGATGTAATAGATCAGGCTTTCGCTGAGGTTGAACATCTGGATCAGGTGCTGATTCTGCATCGAGGCGTTGAATTTCTGCTGCAATTCCCGGGCGATCAGCTTGATCACCTTCAAGTGCCCCAGATAGTGGTGGATGTTGTTGAACAGCAGATCGAGCAGGACATCCAGTGGCGTGTCGAGCGCCTGGCGCCTGCCGAGCCCGTTGAGCGGTGCGTCATCGGTGGCGATCACCAGCAAGCGCCCCGGAGAAAACAGCAGGCCACAGGATGACACCTGGAACCCCAGGTTGTCGGCACCGGAGTAACTGTCCGGACGCTTCCAGATCAGGAACAGGTTGTCGGGATGGAACTCGATGCGCGACACCTCGTCAGGGTCCAGCGCCGAGGCCAAGGCGTGTTCGTCGAGTTTGAAATGACTGTGCAGCAGGTCGCGCTCGGCCGCATCGGGGTCACTGAACAGCATCACCTCGGCGTCCAGTCGCTCGACGGCCTGCAGCGTTCCACCGCTCAACTGAAAACTCTTGATCATCGCTGCTTCACCAGGCCTGGCCGCGACGCTTAAGCTCCAGGCGCCGAACGAACTCCTCCAGCACCAGCTTGTACAGATCGTCCTGCAGGTAGGCGTCTTCGATGCCGGCGTCCATGTTCGGGTTGTCGTTGACCTCGATCACCACCACTTTGTCGCCGGACTGTTTGAGGTCGACCCCGTAGAGGCCATCGCCGATCAGGTTGGCCGTCTTCACCGCCAGTTCCACCACCGCTCGCGGCGCTTCGTGAACCGCCAGGGTGCGGCATTCACCGTTGATGTCCTGGCCCTTGGCCTTGTGGTTGTAGATTTGCCAGTGGCCCTTGGACATGAAGTACTGGCAGGCAAAGATCGGCTTGCGGTTGAGCACACCAATGCGCCAGTCGTACTCGGTGTAGAAGAACTCCTGGGCCAGCAACAGCACCGAGTGTTCGAACAGTTCGGCGGTGGCTTCGAGCAACGCCTGCTGGCTCTCGACCTTGATCACACCCCGGGAGAAACAACCGTCGGGGATCTTCAACACCAGCGGAAAGCCCAGTCGTTCGCCCACCCGTTCAAAGTCTTCCGGTCGCTCCTTGTAGAGGATTTCAGTGGCGGGCATGCCCAGTTGATGACTCTTGAGCAGATCGGCCAGATACACCTTGTTGGTGCAGCGCAGGATCGACGTCGGGTCGTCCATCACCACCAGCCCTTCGCTCTCGGCTTTCTTGGCGAAGCGATAAGTATGGTTGTCGACGCTGGTGGTCTCGCGGATCAGCAGGCCGTCGTATTCGGCGATCCGCGCATAGTCCTTGCGCTCGATCAGTTCGACATCGATACCCAGAGTCCTGCCGACGCGGACGAAATTGTCCAGCGCCCTGGCATTCGACGGTGGCAGGGCTTCCTGAGGATCGTGCAGGATGGCCAGGTCGTAGCGGGCCAGCCGTCGTGAGCGCGGCAGTCGCCAGATCTTGCGACTGAAACTGTCGAGGGAGTGGGCAAATTGATCTTCCTGATCCTCCCGCAACTTGTGCAACGCACCCGACTTTATACCTTCGATATGCCAACCGTTAGTTCGGCGAAATTCAACTAACAAGATCGGACAGGCAAACACTTCAAATAATTGCCTGGCCAGATCCTGCAAGGGTTCAATATTGGTCTTGCCGAAATACAACGTCAGGGTAAACCCTTCGGTGTCACTGTAGACATGATGACTGAGCGCTTTTTCCAGGGTTTTATCCAGGTCGTCAAGGGCCAGGCCATAAAGGGATTTGCGGGTCAGTTCGCTGATGGTTCGCACCGACGGAATGACCTTGTGCCCACGGGCTTCAGCCAGCAGCGAGCAGTAGTAACCGTGCCCCAGGTACTTGTAACTGCGGCACAGGTTGATGACCTGCACGCGCTTGCCCTGCTCATTGTCGCGGGTTTGTTCCAGATACTCCTGGGCCGTGACGATGTCTTCGCTGGGAAAATAGGAGGCCCAGTCTTCCTTGCGTTCGACGATGATAATCAACTGGCTGGAAGTTTTATTGGAGTCATTTAAATAAGTTGCCGAAGTGATTGCTGTCGGCAAAGTTTGCTCGGATACTTCGCGCCAATGACCTTGTACCGCTGACATAGTGATTGATCCGTTGGAGAACAAGACCTTTCCTATTAAGCACGAACTTTTTCGAAAGTCCCGTTTCGTTACGCAACTTTTACGGCGGTCATTATGAATACAGTTTTTCGTTTGGCAGCAATAGAAGACTTACCCGCACTGCTGCAACTTGAAGAGCAATGCTTTACCACCGACCGGCTCAACAGTCGCAGCTTTCAATGGATGATCAGCCGCGCCAACGGGCAACTGCTCGTGGCCCAGCGCGGCGAGCATCTGCTGGGCTACGCCCTGGTGCTTTTCCACCGCGGTACGTCGCTGGCGCGTCTCTATTCGATCGCCATCGCGGCACAGGCGCGGGGCAATGGCCTGGGCAAGCAACTGCTCGAGCGCACCGAAGCCATTGCCCTGGAACAAGATTGCGCCTATTTGCGTCTGGAGGTGCGTCTCGACAATCCGGCGGCGATTGCCCTGTATGAACGTAACGGCTACCGGCGCTTTGCCCTGATCCACGACTATTATCAGGACCACGCCGATGCGTTGCGCCTGGAAAAACGCATCCTCCAGCACCGCGAATCACGCAATATCCAAGTGCCCTACTACCCACAGACCACCGATTTCACCTGCGGTCCGGCCTGCCTGCTCATGGCCATGGGCGCGTTGCAGCCGGGGCGTTTGCTGGAGCGGCGTGAAGAACTGCAAATCTGGCGCGAGGCAACCACCGTGTTCATGACCTCCGGCCACGGTGGTTGCAGCCCGCAAGGCCTGGCATTGGCGGCCTGGCGCCGCGAGTTTCGGGTGCGCCTGCAACTGAGCAAAGCCGGGCCGTTGTTCCTTGACGGGGTGCGCGATGAGCATAAAAAAGACGTAATGCGCCTGGTGCACGAGGAGTTCACCGCGCAGCTGCTTGCCAGTGACGTCGTGTGCGAGATCGGCGGGCCGCTGGATCTTGCGCAACTGCTGGAGCATGGCGGGCAACCGTTGGTGCTGATCAGCAGCTATCGCCTGACCCGCTCCAAATCGCCGCACTGGGTGATAGTGACCGATTGCGATGAAGAATTTGTCTATCTGCACGATCCCGATGTGGACCACAGCCAGCATCGCCAGGCCATGGACTGCCAGCACCTGCCGGTCAGCCATGGGGAGTTCGAGAAGATGTGCAGCTTTGGCCGGGACAAATTGAGGGCAGCTGTGATTGTGTATGGACAGAAGTAGTCGCTACTTCTGTGGGGTTCTCCCACCGCCTTCGCGCTCCCACACTTGAAATGCATTCCCCCTGTGGGAGCGGGCTTGCTCGCGAAGGCGGCGTGTGAGATTCACTTCAAACCGACTTTATACAATTCACCCTCCTCTTCATCGGTCAACACATACAAATACCCATCCGGCCCCTGCCGAACGTCGCGAATGCGCTTTCTCAACGTCCCGAGCAAGCGCTCCTCGTGCACCACCTTGTCGCCATTGAACTCGAGACGAATCAGCTCCTGGCTGACCAACGCGCCGATGAACACATTGCGTTGCCAGGCCTTGAACCGATCGGCATCGTAGAACGCCATGCCGCTCAGGCCCGGGGACTTTTCCCAGACATGGTTCGGGGCAACGGTACCTTCGACGGTTTCACCCCTGGCTTCGGGAATCGGTTTACCGGAGTAGTTGATGCCATGGGTCGCCAGCGGCCAGCCGTAATTCCTGCCACGCTCGATGATGTTGATTTCATCGCCGCCCAGAGGGCCGTGTTCGTTTTCCCACAGCGTGCCGTTCCACGGGTTGAGCGCCGCGCCTTGCGGGTTGCGCTGCCCGTAGGACCAGATTTCCGGGCGCACGTTGGCCTGGCCGACAAAGGGGTTGTCCTTGGGCACCGTGCCGTCCGGGTAGATTCGCACCACTTTGCCTTGCAGCTTGTCGAGGTCCTGGGCGGTCGGGCGCTCATTGTTTTCCCCCAGCGTCACGAACAGATAGCCGTCGCGATCGAACACCAGCCGCGAACCAAAATGGTTGCCTTCCGAGAGTTTGGGTTCCTGGCGCAGGATCACCCGGAAATCCTTGATCGCCGTCAGATCGTCGGAGAGCCGGCCGCGCCCCACCGCCGTACCGGCCTTGTTGTCCTCTCCACCCCCTTCGGCATAGGACAGATAGACCATCCGGTCCTGTTTGAAATCGGGTGACAACGCGACGTCGAGCAAGCCGCCCTGCCCCTTGACCCAGACGGTTGGCACGCCATTGAGCGGTGCCGACAGCTTGCCGTCGGCGGTGACCAGCCGCAGGTTGCCGGGCCGCTCGGTGACCAGCATGCTTTTACCATCCGGCAGAAATGCCAACGCCCAGGGGTGCTCCAGCCCCTTCACGACGGTGGTCACCTCAAGTGTGCCTTCTTCGCTTTTCATTGTCTGGGGGGGCGCGGCAAGCACAGGGACAGTGGCGGTCATCAATACGCCGGCACAGAGGATTGCCAATGGGTTCTTGCGCAACATGCAGACTCCTTTTCTGATGATCATGAGGCCTGGAAAAAACACTGGGCACAGCTCATGCCGGCCACTCAACGGTTGCCGGTGCCGGCGTCTCGTGGCGCAGGGTTGGGAATGAATGTCGGGGGGCTGGCGGGAGCGCTCCGCTCGGGATAGCGATTACCGATGCCGCCGTTGTCCAGTGTCGGCGGGCGCGGGACCGGCACGGTATTGGGCCCGCGAATGGCCGGCGCACTGGGTCGGGTGCCTTGCATGCTGTTGGGATTGGCCCGGTTGATCGGGCTGCTGTAAGGGTTGTTGTTGGTGCTGCCCGGCAGGTTCTGGACCATGTGCAACGAAGCGGAGGTGTCGGCCTGGACCAGTGGCACCAGCATGGCACTCAAGGCCAGCGCAAGGGCGCCAGACAGGTATCGGTTCATGGGAGGGCCTCGCTGCGTCACGTGGATAAGGACTTCGATACCACGCTACGCCCGGGGTTCGTATTTGTTAACAAAAACCTCCCCGGCAAGATGTAACACGACGTTGATCCGATTAAAGGAACGGCCCCACAGGCCACGGAAACTTTTGTTCGAGGCCGCAGGTCACCTGAACATCACTCGCGAGTAGACGACCATGGCACGGGCAATCTGGAAAGGCGCAATCAGCTTCGGACTGGTGCATATCCCCGTGGCGCTGGTCTCGGCAACGTCTTCCCAGGGCGTCGATTTCGATTGGCTCGACAGCCGCAGCATGGACCCGGTGGGCTATAAGCGTGTCAACAAGGTCACGGGCAAGGAAGTCACCAAGGAGCACATCGTCAAGGGCGTGCAATACGAAAAAGGCCGGTACGTGGTGCTCAGTGAGGAGGAGATCCGCAGCGCGCACCCGCTCTCGACCCAGACCATCGACATTTTTTCCTTTGTCGACGGCGAGCAGATTCCCTTGCAGAACATCGACACGCCTTACTACCTGGCACCCGACAAGCGCGGCGGCAAGGTCTATGCCCTGCTGCGCGAAACCCTGAGCAAAACCGGCAAGGTCGCCCTCGCCCATGTGGTACTGCATACCCGCCAGCACCTGGCCGCGCTGATGCCCCTGGAGTCGGCGCTGGTGCTGGTGATGCTGCGCTGGCCGGCAGAAGTCCGAAGCCTCGATGAGTTGGCGCTGGGCAGCGAAGTGACCCGGCCGGAACTGGCCAAGGGCGAACTGGACATGGCCAGGCGCCTGGTGGAGGACATGAGTGCCCAATGGTCGCCGCAAGACTATCGGGATGGTTTCGAGGACAAGATCATGGCCCTGGTGGACAAGAAGGCCCATGAAGGCAAGATTGAAGACGTCGAAACCGCCTCGGGTGAAGAGCTACGTAAAACGGCGGATGTCATTGACCTGACCGAGCTGCTCAAGCGTAGCCTGGGCAGCAAGGGTGCCGGGAAAGCAACGGCCAGGCCGAAGGCGAGCAGCAAACCGGCGGCGAAGAAGAAAGCCGGCAAGTGATTGGCTGAATGTCCGGGCCTCTTCGTTGGAACGCCGCCCGGACACCCCCTTCAGATCAGAATGATGACCACCAGCAACCCGGCGAAGATCGACCACTTTTCGAGGTAGTAAAGCTTGCGGTTGCGTTTTTTCAGTTGCTTGCCGTGCAGGCGCACCTTGTAGATCTTGCCGAACAGGCGGTTGAGGCCGCCGGTCTTGTCGCCCGCCTCGTTGGGCGCACCCGCCGCCGACATGACATGGCGACTGAACCAGCGATTGAATGCCGCTGCCCACCTGTATTTCATCGGCCGCTCGACGTCGCAGAACAAAATGATGCGGTTCTGCTGCGTGGTGTTTTCTGCGTAATGAATGTAGGTCTCATCGAACATCACCGCTTCGCCATCGCGCCAATGGTAGTCCTGGCCATCGACATTGATGTAGCAACCCTCGGCGTTGGGGGTTTCCAGCCCCAGGTGGTAACGGTACGAACCGGCATACGGGTCGCGGTGGCGCACCAGCCTGGAACCCGGTGGCAACTCGGCGAACATTGCCGCCTTGATCGAACCAATGCCCTGCACCAGCTCGGTGGTGCGCGGGCAGAGCTTCATGGCCGATGGATGGCTGTCGCCGTACCACTTGAGATAAAAGCGCTTCCAGCCGGTCTTGAAAAACGAGTTGAAACCGACGTCATCGAATTGGTTCGAACGCTTGATCTCGCCGGCCCGAAGCAAATTCTGGCCTTCGGCACGAATTTCTTCCCAGTGCGCCTGCAGCGGACGCAGGTCGGGGAAGTCGGCCGGGTCGAGATAGGGCTTGTTGGGGATTTTCGAAAACAGATATAGAAAGCAATTGATCGGCGCCAGAAACGTCGAGTGATCACTCAACTGGCGGCCCAGCTTATGGCGCACCTGGCCACGCAGGTGGACGTACGCAATTGAGACAACATAGATAACGGCAATGATCAGTTTCACGGAAATCGTCACACGTCAGAAGGAAACAAACTGCGCCCTCGCGGGTCTTGTGCAGCGGCTGAAAACGAAACAGCGGCCCTGTAGCGCCATCGAACTACGCCGACGATCGGCGCTCAACCGACGGATGGCATTTTAGCCACAGTTTGTAACCAATAGTTAACCTGTAACTGTGAAAAACTGTCCACAAAATCCGCCGAAACGTCACTGCGGCCTCAACGCCCTATCGTTTAAAGAGCCAGACCAGTACAATCGCCGCCAAACTTTACGCGCCCCCAGGTTGAAAGCGGAAAAATCCCCTTTCAGCGCACGTTGACTCGGGCCAGGCGCGCCACATGCTGCTGTCCACTTAATGCCAGATGGAACTTCCACTGCCGATCGGGATGAATGTCCCGTGGTCCGGACAGTGGAAACGGGTACTGAACCGGTACTGCCGCAACCCTAGCTACTCTGAATGCTTCGCAGGAAAAACCTTTGATTTCTACAGCTAACATCACGATGCAGTTCGGCGCCAAGCCGCTCTTCGAAAACGTTTCGGTCAAGTTCAACGGTGGCAACCGTTACGGCCTGATCGGCGCCAACGGTTGCGGCAAGTCGACCTTCATGAAGATCCTCGGCGGCGACCTCGAGCCGTCCGGCGGCCAGGTCATGCTGGAGCCGAACGTGCGCCTGGGTAAATTGCGCCAGGACCAGTTCGCCTACGAAGAATTTACCGTGATCGACACCGTGATCATGGGTCACGAAGAGCTGTGGAAGGTCAAGGCCGAGCGCGACCGCATCTATTCGCTGCCGGAAATGAGCGAAGAAGACGGCATGGCCGTGGCCGAGCTGGAAACCGAATTCGCCGAAATGGACGGCTACACCGCCGAATCCCGCGCCGGTGAACTGCTGCTGGGCCTGGGTATTCCCCTGGAGCAGCATTTTGGTCCGATGTCCGAAGTCGCTCCAGGCTGGAAGCTGCGCGTATTGCTGGCCCAGGCGCTGTTCTCCGATCCGGAAGTGCTGTTGCTCGACGAACCGACCAACCACCTGGACATCAACACCATTCGCTGGCTGGAATCGATTCTCACCGTGCGTAACAGCACCATGATCATCATTTCCCACGACCGTCACTTCCTCAACAGCGTCTGCACCCACATGGCCGACCTGGACTACGGTGAGCTGCGTCTGTTCCCGGGCAACTACGACGAGTACATGACCGCGGCGACCCAGTCCCGCGAGCAACTGCTGTCGGACAACGCCAAGAAGAAAGCCCAGATCGCCGAACTGCAAACGTTCGTCAGCCGCTTCTCGGCCAACGCCTCGAAAGCCAAGCAGGCCACTTCCCGCGCCAAGCAGATCGACAAGATCCAGCTGGCCGAAGTCAAGCCATCGAGCCGCGTGAGCCCGTTCATCCGCTTCGAACAGACCAAGAAACTGCACCGCCAGGCCGTGACCATCGAACAGATGTCCAAGGGCTTCGACGGCAAGACCCTGTTCAAGAACTTCAGCTTCACCGTCGAAGCCGGCGAGCGCGTGGCGATCATCGGCCCGAACGGTATCGGCAAGACCACCCTGCTGCGTACCTTGATGGGTGAGCTGACCCCGGACGCCGGCTCCGTGAAGTGGACCGAAAGCGCGGAGCTGGGCTACTACGCCCAGGACCACGCCCATGACTTCGAAGACGACGTCAGCCTGTTCGACTGGATGGGCCAGTGGACCCAGGGCGAACAGATCATTCGCGGTACCCTGGGTCGCATGCTGTTCTCCAACGACGAGATCCTCAAGTCGGTCAAGGTCATTTCCGGTGGTGAGCAAGGCCGCATGCTGTTCGGCAAGCTGATCCTGCAAAAGCCGAACGTTCTGGTGATGGACGAACCGACCAACCACCTGGACATGGAATCCATCGAGGCGCTGAACCTTGCGCTGGAAAACTACCCGGGCACGCTGATCTTCGTCAGCCACGACCGTGAGTTCGTATCGTCCCTGGCCACCCGCATCATTGAGTTGAGCCCGAACGGCGTGACCGACTTCAGCGGCACCTATGATGATTACCTGCGCAGTCAGGGTGTGGTGTTCTAAGGGCAGCTATTGGTTTCAAGCTACAAGCGGCAAGTTAAAAGCCCCGTCCATGTGACGGGGCTTTTTGTGTTTCATGGCCAGGATTTTGTTGAGTGCCGAATCCTTCGCGAGCAAGCCCGCTCCCACAGGGGGAATGCGTTCCAAATGTGGGAGCGGGCTTGCTCGCGAAGAGGTCTTCAAGAACAGCGATAATTAGTTAGCCTGCTTCCTTTTATCCCACCACCGCGCCATGATGCAGTTCTCCCACCGCCGCCCGCGAACGAGCCCTCATGTCTGTGCAGCAAGTGCCCCCGCAAAGCTCCATGGCGATCACCCTGCAGATCGTCTCCATCGTGTTCTATACCTTTATTGCCTTCCTCTGCATCGGTTTGCCGATTGCGGTATTGCCGGGTTATGTCCACGAGCAACTGGGGTTCAGTGCCATCGTGGCCGGGCTGACCATCGGCTCGCAATACCTCGCCACCCTGCTCAGTCGCCCCATGGCCGGGCGCATGTCGGACAGCGTCGGCACCAAGCGGGCGATCATCTATGGCTTGTCCGGGATTGTGCTCAGTGGCGTGCTGACGCTGCTGTCGACCCTGTTGCAAGGTTTGCCGTTGCTCAGCCTGCTGATCCTGATCGCCGGGCGCTTGTTGCTGGGCATAGCCCAAGGCTTGATCGGCGTCGGCACCATCAGTTGGTGCATGGGTCAGGTGGGCGCCGAGCACACCGCGCGGTCGATTTCCTGGAACGGCATCGCCTCTTATGGTGCGATTGCCATTGGTGCGCCGCTGGGCGTGGTCATGGTGCAACAACTCGGTTTCGCCAGCCTGGGCATCGCCCTGTCGCTGCTGGCCCTGGCGGCATTGTTGCTGATTCGCAACAAGCCCTCGGTGCCGGTGGTACGCGGTGAACGCTTGCCGTTTTGGGCAGTGTTCGGGCGCATTGCGCCGTTTGGCGCGAGCCTGAGCCTGGCTTCCATCGGCTACGGCACCCTGACGACCTTTATCACCCTGTATTACGTCAATCGCGGCTGGACCGGTGCCGCCTATTGCCTGACCGTGTTCGGGGTCTGTTTCATTCTGTCGCGGCTGCTGTTCATTTCCGCCATCAACCGGTTCGGCGGGTTCACCTGCGCCATTGCCTGCATGTGCATCGAGACAGTGGGCCTGGTGCTGCTGTGGCTGGCACCGTCGACCGGGTACGCACTGATTGGCGCCGGCCTGACCGGCTTCGGCCTGTCGCTGGTGTACCCGGCGCTGGGCGTCGAGGCCATCAAACAGGTGCCCAATTCCAGTCGGGGTGCCGGATTGAGTGCCTATGCGGTGTTTTTCGACCTGGCGCTGGCGATTGCCGGCCCGTTGATGGGCGCGATTGCATTGAACATGGGGTATTCGTGGATTTTCTTCAGTGCGGCGTTGTTGTCGGTAACCGGACTTTGTTTGACACTGATACTGTCTCGTCAGGCCCGACACAGAACCAATTGAACATCCCAGTAACAATAAAGACTAAATTGTTTCAGACTACAACTTAAATGCAACATCCAGAATCGATTAGTTAGAGTGCCAGCATTGTCTCGGCAGTAAATCTTGACAAAATCCGGCGCGCTATTTTCTCTTCAAGTCGAAAATCAGGATGTACCAAAAGTGCGTATACTGCCTTTAGCTTTTCTTGCCCCGGCAATGGTTCTTTCACTTTCTTCCACTGCCCATGCGGAAAGCTCGATACAGCAAATCTGTCATAACGGTCAATGCTGGGACATCGGCGACCCGCCGGGACCGGGTGACGAGTGCTGCCCATTCAGCGACGAGCGACTGAAAACCGATGTGAAACGCCTTGAAAATCCAACGGAAACCCTCCTGAAACTTCACGGAGTTACATTTAACTGGAAACAAAACAACCAGGCCGATGTTGGTTTGATTGCTCAGGACGTACAAAAGGTATATCCACAGTTAGTGCGCACCGATGGCGAACACCTGCAAGTGGACTATCAAAAACTGGTAGCGCCGCTTATCGAGTCTGTTCGTGAACTTGATGCCAGAGTTAAAACACTGGAAACAGCGTTGGCCAACAAGTAACGGTTAATGAAATCCGCCGATCCTGCGTTCATTGATCGGCGGTCTGCATCCCCGCCCGGGTCGCCCGGCCCAGGGTGCGCGAGAAGAAGCTTCCGGCTTCAGAGATCAGGTTGCGGTGAATGTCTTGCCGATCGACGCCATCGGCATCGGTACACAGCGCGGGCATGATCGCTATCTGCTCGTCATTGCACGGCGCCATGAAGACGAAGTGCCCTGCCCCCGCCAGTAACTTGAAGTCAGGCGCCGTCGGCAGTTTGCGCGCCAGCGCCGCGGCGTTTTTGTCGACTGCCACCAGCTTGTCGCCATCACCGCTGTAAAGCAGCACCGGCACGTGCACATCGGCCAGGGTGTGGCGACCGAACTTCAGGCTCAGCGGCGCCATCAGCATCAAGGCGTGCACCCTTGGGTCCGCCACCGGCTGCAGGTCGTCGCGGTCGACAATCAATTCACCCTGAGTGTTGCAGGCATCGCGGTCGTCCGGACGTTCCTGGCAGTAACGGCGCAGGCGATCCAGGTCCGGCGTGGCGCCGGACAGAATCAATGCGGTCTCGCCCCCGGCCGAATAACCGATGACGCCGACCTGATCGGCGTTGACGAAGGGGGACAGCATGCGGTCGCCCAGGGTGGCGGTGATGGCTTCGGAAATCTGGATCGGCCGGCCGTACAGGTTACTCAAAGTACCGAGGCGGCTGTGGTCCCTGGAGTTGTCACCGGGGTGGATCACCGCCACCACGACGAAACCTTTGCGTGCCAGCGAGGTGGCGAGGTCGTGCAAGGCCAGGGGGGTTCCGGTGTTGCCGTGGGACAGCATCAGCATTGGGAAGCGGCCTATCGCGACCTTGGTGTCCTCCCCGGCTTCGACGGTGTAACCCTCGAGTTTGCTGGTGTGCTCCCAATCACTGGAAGGATAGAAGGCGATGGCGCGCATCGGCTGCAGGTCCAGTGGGTCGAGAAAAGTCATCTCGTGGAAGCCGACGCTCCAGTGCGGATGCGGTGCAGGCGCGGCGTGCACTGTATTCAGGCTGCTGAGCAGGCAAATCAGCAAAGTTGCACAAAGACGCACCATGGGATGCCCCACCTTGTTACCGGACTTGAGACGTACACCCTGGACTGCATAAGTCGGGCCACACCCTGAAACGACCAGAAACAAAAAACTCCGTAGCTGGTACTTGCGTAACCAGAATACAGAGTTTTTTGGGCTTTACCTGAACGGTTGCGAACTTTTACGCAAGCCTTACGCGGCGGCGAACAACTGCTCGCTGATTTGCGTATGAGCAGCGCTCATGGCTTTGCTGCGGACGTCGTCACCGTAAGCCAGGCCTTCGGCGCGGACGATTTCGATGTCGGTGATACCGATGAAACCGAACAACAACTTCAAGTATTCCTCATGGGCAACACCGGTTGCCTGGCCGGCGTGCATACCGCCGGAAGTCGAAACGATCACCACTTTCTTGCCGCCGCACAGGCCTTCAGGGCCGGCTTCGGTGTAGCGGAAGGTCTGGCCGGCTACAGCGATGCGGTCGATCCAGGCCTTCAACTGAGTCGGGATGGTGAAGTTGTACATCGGTGCGGCAATCACCACGGCATCGGCGGCCAGGAATTCGGCCAGGGTAGAGGCGCTCAGTTCGGCTTCGTGCTGTTGTGCGGCGTTACGCAGTTCAGCGGTGGTGCCGGCGGCGACCAGGGTAGTGGAAGAGAAATGGCTGATGGCGTCAGCGGCCAGGTCGCGGTAGGTCACCACGGCGGTCGGCTCGGCGGCTTGCCAGGCCTTGACGACTTCACCGCTTAACTGACGGGAAGCCGAGTTGTCGCCCAGGATGCTCGAATCGATATGCAGCAGTTTCATGTGGGATCTCCAAGTGAGGATCGCCCACAAGGGCGATCTGATGGGACTAATCCTACAGACGAAACCAATAGCTGATTAGTCGGCAACAATGCGATAGTTCGTCCCACAGATAGAACAGTCGGATTCACATCATGCAAGACCTCAACGACCTGTATTACTTCGCCAAAGTCGTGGAAGCCGGGGGATTCGCGGCAGCCGGACGCTTGCTGGGCATCCCCAAGTCCCGACTGTCGCGGCGCATCGCCGAACTGGAAGAACGCCTGGGTGCACGTTTGCTGCAACGCACCACCCGACAGCTGAAACTGACCGCTGTGGGTGAACGCTACCTCAGGCACTGCCAGGCGATGCTGCTGGAAGCGGAAATGGCCGACGAGGCCGTGGCCAGCATGTCCAGTGAGCCCCGCGGGCGTTTGCGGGTGTCCTGCCCGGTCGGGTTGGCCCACGAAATATTACCGGGGGTGATCAGCGACTTTCTCGAGCGCTTTCCGCAAGTCCAGCTGGAGGTCATGCTGCTCAACCGCCGGGTTGACCTGGTGAACGAAGGCATTGACGTTGCCCTGCGCGTGCGGGAGCTGGGCGACGAAGACCCGCTGCTGGTCACCCGCCGCCTGCGTCAGGCGCAGATGGTGATGGTCGCCAGCCCCGGTTTTCTCAAAGGTCGTGAGATCAATCACCCCGAAGACCTGAAAAGCCTGCCGGTGCTCGGCGCACTGGAAGCCGACCGCATGGTGCACATCCGCATGCTGGATCAACAGGGCAAGAGTTGTGAACTCGCGCTCGAGGCCCGGCTGGGCATCGATGACTTTATCGTGCGCAAGGCCAGCACCCTTTCCGGCCTCGGCTTTACGATGCTGCCCATGATGTATTGCGAACAGGAGCTGGAAGACGGCTCGCTGGTGCAGTTATTGCCCGAGTGGTCGCTGCCCGGTGGCTGGCTGCAAGCGGTCTATCCTCATCGACGCGGGGTGATGCCGGCGGTACGCGCCTGGATTGACCACCTGGTCGAATCCTTCAATGCCTGTGGGGAACGATTGTTATGAAAGCTGGACGGATGAGCGAAGAGGACGTCGCGAACTTCTGCCTCGCCCTGCCCGGTGCGCGGGAGGATTATAAATGGGGAGGCGTGCGGGTGTTTTCGATTGCGGGGAACAAGATGTTCGCCTTGCAGGGCCTGAGGGGTGATTCCCTGGCCTTCAAGGTCGACAAGGATCTGTTTCTCGGTCATTGCGACCGCCCGGGCATTCACCCGGCGCCGTATCTGGCCCGCGCCCAGTGGATCATCATGCAAACGCCCTACCCGCTAGGCAGCGAGGAATTGCAGGGCTTGCTGCAGCGCTCCCACCAATTGGTGGTGAGCAGACTGCCCAAGCGCACTCAAGTCGGACTGTTGCTGTAGGGCGTTGTTTATCGGGTCAAGGCGAACACATGTGCGCCGAGAAACAGGTGATCGATCCAGAACACCTGGTGCAACAGCACGATGATCCAGAACACCAACTGGTACGAGACTTTGCGGGTTTTGTGGCGAAACGCCTGCTGGGCCAGCAACGCACCGGGCCAGCCGCCGGCGAGCTCCAGTGCATGCAAGACATTCTCCGGCGTACGCCATTGCTCGGCGCGCGCCTTGCGCTTGTCGCTCCAGTACAGGAAAAACGTCACGACGCTGACGATGCCGTAGGCCGCGAGGGGAATCAGCGACTCCCCGTGCAGCCATGACGACAGCGAACCCGACAGCGGCAACGCGCACAGGATTGCAAACACCAGCCACTTCAGCCGTGAATGGCGGATCTGTCCCCCGGACGGGCGTCCGGGGTTGTTGCGCGAGCGCGAGTCACTCACGGCTTGGCCGCGCTCCAGTCGACCCAGCCGAACTGCCAGGTCGCCAGGATGATCAGGCCGAACACAATGCGATACCAGGCAAACGCCGCATAGCTGTGGTTGGCAATGAACTTGAGCAGCCCGCGGACCGCGATCATCGCAAAAATGAACGCCGTGACGAAGCCGACGGCGAACACCGGGAAATCCGCCGGGACAAACAGCTCACGATACTTGTAGCCCGAGTACACCGCCGCGCCGACCATGGTGGGCATCGCCAGGAAGAACGAGAACTCGGTAGCGGTCTTGCGCGACAGGCCGAACAGCAAACCACCGATGATCGTCGAGCCCGAACGCGAAGTGCCCGGAATCATCGCCAGGCATTGGGCGAAGCCGACTTTCAAGGCATCTTTCCAGGTGATGTCATCCACGGATTCGGCGTGTACTTCATGCTGGCGGCGCTCGGCCCACAACATGACGATCCCGCCCACGACCAGCGCCGTTGCCACAGTGATCGGATTGAACAGGTAATGGTGGATCAGGTCGGCGAAGATCACACCCAACACCACAGCCGGCAAGAACGCGATCAACAGGTTTGCGGTAAACCGCCGGGCACCCGGCTGGGTTGGCAGACCGATGACCACGTCAAATATCTTGCGTCGAAACTCCCATACCACCGCCAGGATGGCACCCAGCTGAATGATGATGTTGAACGCCATCGCCCGCTCGCCCCCGAAGCCGAGCAAGTCGGCCACGATGATCTGGTGGCCGGTACTGGAAATGGGCAGGAACTCGGTCAGCCCTTCTACAACCCCAAGAATCAATGCCTGAAAGGCGGTCCAAAGATCCATCAATCCCCCAAAAGGCTATGCACGCCGGCATGCCCCGATAATATTTTTTCAAATGCTTTGATTGCGCTCAGCGTCGCTGAGGTCCCGCGCATCAAGGATCACCACAGAACCGTTAAAATCCTGTGAAAAAACCACCTTGAATCAGCTTTACCCGCGCGGGGGGGCGAAATCCTATCAGACAAGTCCGATCGACGGTTACAATCCGTCCCTCTTCGACTACCCCAAGGTATCTCCATGTCCGGGCTTGAACTGTTTGCCGCCGCCCTCGGTGTCATTGCCGTCTGGCTGACGGTCAAACAGAACCCCTGGTGCTGGCCTATCGGCCTGGTCATGGTGCTGCTCTACAGTTGGATCTTTTTTGAGGTGAAGCTGTATTCCGACATGCTGCTGCAAGTCGTCTATGCCGCCTTGCAGCTTTACGGCTGGTGGCAGTGGACACGGGGTGGCGACACGACCCATGGCCGCGAAGTCAGTCGCCTCGACGCTCGAACCCTGGTGTTGAGCCTGGCCATTGGTGCAGTCGGCAGTCTGTTGCTGGGCGCGGCCATGGCCAACTGGACGGACGCGGCACAACCCTGGCTTGATGCGGCGCTGACCGGGTTCAGCCTGGTGGCGCAGGTCTGGATGGCGCAAAAACGTGTCCAGTGCTGGCCGTTGTGGATCGCCCTGGATGTGATATTCGTCGGGTTGTTCGTCTATAAAGGCCTGTACCTGACCGCCACCCTGTACGGGTTGTTCGCCGTCATCGCCGTACAGGGCTGGCGCGAATGGCGTGCCGATCCGGCATTGCGCGCATGAAAGTCCTGGTCCTCACAGGGCCTGAATCCAGCGGTAAAAGCTGGCTGGCGGCCGAGTTGCAACAGCGTTTCGGCGGGATGCTGGTGGACGAGTACGTGCGCTGGTTCATCGAGCAGAATCCGCGGGACACCACCTTGGCCGACATTACACCCATCGCCCGCGGTCAACTGGCATGGGAAGATCAGGCTCGGGCGCAACAACCACCTTTGCTCATCCTCGACACGCACCTGCTGAGCAATATCCTCTGGAGCCAGACCCTGTTCGGCGATTGCCCCGCCTGGATTGAACCAGCGCTACTGGCCAGGCATTACGACTTGCACCTGCTGCTGTCACCGGAGCACGTCGAGTGGACGGATGACGGCCAGCGTTGCCAGCCCCGATTGAGTCAGCGCCAGGCATTTTTCGACCAGACCCTGGCCTGGCTTGAACGCCACGCACAACCGGTTCAAGTGCTGCACGGAGATTGGGCAGAACGCCGAGTCCAGGCACTGGACGCCGTGACCCGATTGCTCGGTGCCTGACCGGCGTTTGGGGCAATTTCCCCATCCTCCCCCTGCTGTGGGGGGGAAAGTGTCCGATCCTGAAACACCCTCCCTGCCTGAAACCACCCATTTCAGCGCCCCTCACCGTTTGTTCACCGGATGTGTCAAGGCGTTGTTACAGCGACGCTAGAACCCTTGTTCCAGAGGGGTTTGCCCGCAATTACGGGCTGCCTGCGCAGGGATTCGTCTCACCGTTGTTACATCCTCGACAAAGGGTTTGCGAACCAAGTCTGTAAGCCATTGAATCAACTTGATATTCAAAAGGCGGCACAGCTTTCGCTGTATTCCTCACACAGCTGACCGGGGCCAGCTTACAAATGAAGGAATGAATGTCGTGGAGATATTCAAAACAAAAGGCTTGATGTGCCTCCTGGTGATCGCGAGCGCTGCCGGCACTGTACACAGTTTAAACGTTCAAGCCGAAGGCAACGGTGTCATCGTGCTTGATCGTACCGTTCACCCAACGCTCATCGGTCGCAGTGGCGGCAGGGATCCGAACCCGGCCACCATCAGTGCCAACCCTTCTGCCCGCGTCACCGGCGAACTCAGCGACGCCGATATCGCCGGGGTAACCACCGGAACAACCCCTCATAACAGCTACGGGCAAAACCCGGGCAGCATGCACGGCCTGAATGTCATCACCAACCCCAACGGTTTGCCTGGCATGTCCGTCGGCCACGGTGGCGGCAGCGGCGGCGCGATTTCCGGAACCATCAACCGTGCCTTGAGCACCGGCCTCAGCCCACTGGGCAGAATGGCGGGGGGGCAATGAGATGGATCACTCCCTTCTCTTACCTGCCCTGTTACTTGCCCTGCTCGGCTGCACCAGCGTGATGGCCGATTCGGGCGTCAGTTCGGTGAACAACGCCACCCTCCAGGATTCCGGTACTCAATACCGAGGCAACTTCAGCGTCAACCAGGCGGCCGGCGATCAACAGCAACAGGCCAACGTCCGCGCGATCGCCATTGGTACCGAAGCCGGTGCGACCACCAGTGTCAGGCAGAGAATCACCACGCCCGCCGATCCAGCGATGGATGCGACGGCCACTATCGGCGGCACCTCCTTCAGTCATGGCAGCGGCGTACTGGGCGTCAACCAGAGTGCCGGGGCGAACAACCAGATGGCCAACGCCCTGCGCATCAGCATCGGCGCGGCACCGCAAGCCATCGACGACAGTGCTCTTTCTCAACAGAACGTGGCGTTGCTACCGAACTCGGGAGCAACTGGCACCCCAATCGGCAGTCGCCAGGTCGTGACAAGCGACCAGGCCTTCACCGGCAGCCGGGGCGTGATCCAGGTGAACCAGAGTGCCGGGGTGGGGAACCGAATGGCTAACACCCTGAGTATCCGGGTCTCTGACTGACCCCGATACAGTGCGAATGGGGAAGTACCAACACTTGAACAACTAATGAGCACGGAGAATCACCATGAACCCGACAACTGCTCTCAAACCACTGGCTTTCGCCCTGGCAGCAGTGATGGCATTTGCAGCCCAGGCTGCTGATCCCGTGCAGGGCAATGGACAGGGCAGCAACCCACCGCCTGATGGCCCGTCGCTGGATCAGATTCTGCAGATTACCTCAGGCGCCGGGGCCGCCGTGCTGGACTCGCAGGAAAGCAGTGACAGCGGGGTAGTGAATCGGGGCACCCAGAACGACGCCAGGATCGATAACTCCCTGAACAGCTCCAACGGCAACATGGGCGCCAACGTTGCAGCCGGTAACGGCAACCAGCAAGACAACGCCGCCGCCCTTGCCACGGCGGACGAAGCCTTCATCTTCGGCTCCGCCGTCACCGTCTCCAGCGCGACTCAGAAGAGCACCGGCAACACCGCCAGGAACCACTCCAATACCAACAACACAACGCTCAACAACGCTGGCAACAGCGGTTCCGGCAACATCGGCATCAACGTGACCACCGGCGACTTCAACCAACAGAAAAACAACCTGGCGATTGCCGTTTCGGGCGGCCGTGTAGCAGTCGCCGCCGCGGCGGCCAACCAAAGCACGTCCGGGCTCAAAGTCACCAACAACGCCAGGCCTGAGTTCGTACCCGTAGGTGTACTCGGTCTGTCCGGCATAACCACTCAACAAGTGGTGACGCCGGAAGGCTGGAGACCTCCTGTAACCAACAATGCTTCGATCACGGGCTCGATGAACAACTTCTCCGGCAACGGCGGAGCCAACGTATCGTCCGGCGTCGGCAATCAGCAAAGCAACTCGCTGTCCATCGCCGCAGGCTGCAAATCATGTCCATAGTCGCGACCGCCATGAAAGAGCCTCGGCGACGGCGCTTTTCCTCGGTCTGAAGGCGTATCGCCCATGCGTAAGACGGCCCTTTTCGCCCTGCTCTGCCTGTCTGGCCTGACCCAGGCTGCACAGATGCCGGTTGCCGCCCTGCCGGGCGGCGTGCTGGTGTACAAGCACGTACAGAGTTTGCGTGAGCGCAAGTTCAGCGACATCGTCGAACAGAAAACCGACTTCAGCTGCGGCGCCGCCGCGCTGGCAACGATACTGCGCCAGGCCTATTGGCTCGACGTCGATGAGGAGCACATCATCAAGGGCATGCTGGTCTTCGCCGACCAGGACCTGGTCCGTACCCAGGGTTTTTCCATGCTGGACATGAAGCGCTACATAGAAAGCATCGGCATGCGCGCCCGGGGCTACAAGATCCCGCCTGAACGACTCGATGCCGTGACGATTCCGGTGGTAGTACTGATGGACATTCGCGGCTACAAGCACTTCGTCGTGTTGCAGCGGGCGGACAAGAACTGGGTCTACATAGGCGACCCGGTGCTCGGTCACAAACGCTACTCCCATGATGACTTTGTCAAAGGCTGGAATGGCATTGTCTTCGCTATCATCGGTCCCGGTTACGACAAGACCAACGCGTTACGCAGTCCTCCGGAACCGCTGACTGCCAAGAACAAGATGGATAATTTCAACCCGGTCAAAGATGCTGAATTGATGGAATTTGGTTTCATACAGAGCGACTTCTTTTAATCGCCAACAAGATAACTGGGGGCAGGATGCTCCGGGAGCAGCAAATGAAAACCTCGTATTGGGTGGTCACTGCCTGTCTGGCAGCGACCACTTCAGGTTTTGCTGATGAGTTCAGACCCATCGAAATCAAGGACCAGGAACTGGCCGAGTTGCGTGGCCGGTATGTGATGCCGGGGCGGATCATCAGCTTCGGTGTAGTCATGAGCAGTACCTGGCGCAACGCCAGTGGTGATCTGATCGGGGCAACCACCTCGATGCGACTTCAAGCCTCAACGGTCAAGCCCGAGTTCTACGTTTCAACCATCAAACACAGCGGTAAAGGCGGTTCGCCCAATTCGGGTAGCGGTCGTGTAACGGGTGGCGCCGGGCTGAGCACTTCTCAGGGCATCACCCAGGTCACACGGGCTGCGGGCGATGGCAACAGTTCAAACAACAAGATCGCCATCAACGTCAAAGAGGCCAGCACGGCCCCTGCACCGGTGCAGAACCGCCGGGGCCAGGCGCTGACAGCCGGTCAAACCATCACCGGCAGCAATGCTGCAGGCAGTGTCGCCGTGTCCGCTACCGGCGGCGGCGTTCAGGTGGCCATTACCGCCAACAACAACCAGGGCTCAAGCCTGCAACAAGTCGCCCAAGGCGGGTTACTGCAAGACACCCGGTTGCTGGGCAACAGCAATGTGGTCAACAACATGACCCGACTCAGCGTCGTGCTCGACAATAAAAAACCGAGTGCTGGTGCATTGGGCTACAACCTGAACCAACTCACTGCATTACGGACCTTGGGGTATTGAGCTACGCTAAGTCACGACCATTGGGCACAAATGGACGGCTTTTTCATGTACCGATCGGTATCACTGCGTGCAGTTGTATGCTTGTGCTCTCTACTCCCGGTGGCGATGGTGCAGGCAGCACCTGACCCGGAACTGGAGGCTCTCAAACGAGAGCTTCTGGAGTTGAAACAACGATACGAAGTCCAGCAGAAAGCCCTGGCGGTTCTCGAACAACGGGTCCGCCAGGTTGAAGAACAGCCCGCTCCACCCCCGCCCAAACGCCTGGCCAAGTCGCCGGCGGACCTGAAGGGCAATCCAAACGTCGCCAACGGCACCGGTGCCGCGGCGGCTTCAGGGGGGGCCGCCGGGGGCAGCGGCAGTTCGTATGGGCAATCGCTGGCCGATGACTCACAACCGGCGCAAAGCGTTTCAAACCTGTATGACGAGGCCAGCGGGTTCTTCGGCGGTGGCAAGTTCAGCGTCGAAACCGGGATAACCTACTCCCGATACGATACCCGCCAACTGGTCCTCAATGGTTTTCTCGCCCTGGACTCGATCTTTCTCGGTGCCATCAACCTGGACCGGATCAAGGCCGACACCTGGACGCTGGACCTCACCGGCCGCTACAACTTCAACAATCGCTGGCAGTTCGACCTGAACGTGCCGGTGGTCTACCGCCAGTCCACCTACCAGTCCGGTGGCGGCAATAGCGGCGCCGCCAACGTCACCACCGAAGACACCGTCAAGGAAGACCCGACCATTGGCGACGTCAACTTCGGCATCGCCTACAAATTCCTCGATGAGTCGGCCAACACGCCGGATGCCGTGCTGACCTTGCGCGTCAAGGCACCGACCGGCAAAGACCCGTTCGGCATCAAGCTGGTTCGGGTGGACGCCAATTCCAACCTGGCCGTGCCTGAGTCCTTGCCGACCGGTAACGGCGTCTGGTCGATTACGCCGGGGATCTCTCTGGTCAAGACCTTCGATCCGGCAGTGCTGTTCGGCAGCCTCTCGTACACGCACAACCTGGAAGAGTCCTTCGACGACATCAGCTCCAACCCGGCGCTCAAGACGCCGGGCAAAGTACGTATTGGCGACAGTTTCCAGATTGGCGCCGGCATTGCGTTCGCCTTGAACGAAAAGATGAGCATGTCGTTCTCGGTCTCAGACCTGGTGCAACGCAAAAGCCAGCTCAAGGAAGATGGCGGGGATTGGCAATCGGTGGTGTCCAGCGATGCCAACGCGGGTTACTTCAACATCGGCATGACCATTGCGGCCACCGACAGGCTGACCATCGTACCCAACCTGTCCATCGGCCTGACGGACGACGCCCCGGACTTCCAGTTCAGCCTGAAATTCCCTTACTACTTCTGACCCGAACCAGAAAGGCTCTTCACGCAATCCCGGGAAACCGTAGGAGCCAGCCTGCTGGCGATGGACTCAAGCGCGCCGCGTTTATCCAGGTTCACCCGCGTCATCGTTAACGACCATCGCTGGCAGGCCAGCTCCCACAGGGGACCCTGCCAACGCTGGAACTGTAGGAGCCAGCCTGCTGGCGATGGACTCCAGTGCGCCGCGTTTATCCAGGTTCACCCGCGTTATCGTTAACGACCATCGCTGGCAGGCCAGCTCCTACAAAGGACCGTGCCCACGCTGAAACTGTAGGAGCCAGCCTGCTGGCGAAGGACTTCAGTGCGCCGCGTTTATCCAGGTTCACCCGCGTTATCGTTAACGACCATCGCTGGCAGGCCAGCTCCTACAAAGGCTTGCTGGCGATGGACTCAAGTGCGCCGCGCCCGCAATTTTCATTGCAGCGGTCTTTTTGTTCGAAGCGGGAATTCAACGAATCTGATGCTTGTGCAGCAACCGGTAGAACGTCGGACGTGACACGCCCAACACTTTGGCGGCGACACTCAGGTTATCGCTGTGGCGGTTCAATACATCGCACAACGCCTGGCGTTCGGCCCGGGTCTTGTATTCTTCGAGGGTGCCCATCGGCGCGGCAATTGTATGCTGACTGATCAACCCCAGGTCGCGGGCCTCGATCTGCCGGCCTTCGGCCAATACCAGTCCGCGGCGAACGCGATTGGCCAGCTCACGAACATTGCCTGGCCAGTCGTGTTTGCCCATGGCAATCAAGGCGTCTTCACTGAAACTGCGGGGGCGACGTCCGGTTTCATGGCTGTAGAAATGGGAAAAGTGATTAGCCAGCATCGACAAGTCCCCATGGCGCTCGCGCAGCGGAACGGTCAGCACTTGCAGTACGTTCAGGCGGTAATACAAGTCTTCGCGAAAGCGTTTCTTCGCGATAGCGGCTTCAAGGTCGACATTCGTCGCCGCCAGCACCCGCACATCGACCGGAATCGGCTGACTGCCGCCCACCCGCTCGATGTGTTTTTCCTGGAGGAACCGCAGCAGGTTGGCCTGTAACTCCAGTGGCAGGTCACCGATCTCGTCGAGAAACAGGGTGCCACCGTTAGCGGCTTCTATTCGTCCGACCTTGCGTTGATGTGCGCCGGTAAATGCGCCCTTCTCATGACCGAACAACTCGGACTGGATCAAGTGTTCGGGGATCGCACCACAATTGATCGCGATGAAGGGTTTGCTGTGACGCTGGGACAGGCGATGCAGGGTTCGTGCGACCAATTCCTTGCCAGTGCCGCTTTCACCGCGAATCAATACCGGAGATTCGGTCGGAGCCAGTTTGCTCAACAGTTTTCGCAGTTCTCGCACAGGTTTGCTGTCGCCGAGCAATTCGTGCTCGGGCTGGTCAACAT
The DNA here is from genome assembly GCF_019219205.1 of Pseudomonas sp. PDM27. NCBI lineage: Bacteria > Pseudomonadati > Pseudomonadota > Gammaproteobacteria > Pseudomonadales > Pseudomonadaceae > Pseudomonas > Pseudomonas sp. PDM27. The sequence continues at coordinate 95,652 of NZ_JAHUWF010000001.1, forward strand.
GCACCGTACCCTGCCCACGCAACCGCACCATGCCAAATGCCCGGCCCAGCGTGACCTGAACCCTGGACACATCGAATGGCAAGGTATGAAAGTCAAAAAACCACTCACAGACAAAGTCGCCGACATTTTTCAGTCGCAGCACTTCCTGATTGAGTACGGCTATCCACTCTGCGCCACTGCGCCCGATCAATTCCTTGACGGGCTCCGGGTGCTCAAGGTGATACGGCTGCAGGCGTATCAGGCCCACGTCACAGGTTCGCTCAGCGGCGTGCTCCAGCGTGCAGCTGTCAACGTCCCAACCGATTTCGCGCAATCCAGGGAGCAGACGATAACAATCGTCACAGGGGTCCACCACTAATAGACGTCGTGAAGCTGGCACATCGCTCATGACTGTTCCTTGGCGCCAAAATTTAGAAAATTTATTAAAAACAATCATTTGGCGGACCTGACTGTAACATTAGCAAGAACTTGACAGCCCCTTGTACCGTTTGACTATAGGATTGCGATACATCCAGTTATAAGAAGCGAGTTTGATAGTTACCTAACGACTCTTTTCTTTCATTCAGCTTTCAATGCCGGGTTCATTCTTGAGCCTGTGAAATAAAGTCGAAATTTCTTTTGATTGTGTGTGACCCGAACCCCGGTTGCGGGCATCAGTACAAGTAACCAGCCGAACGGTAAGCCCAACCGACGGCACATCACTTGATTGGGCACACAGAGAGAAGACCCTATGAACGCCCCGCTCCGTATCAACGAAGCACTTTTGATTGCCGACCGCGCATTTAAACCATTCAAATGCGTGGCCTGGGCTCCACAAGACGGTAATGGCGAACTCAGCCTGACCGTTATCGACCGAACCAGCACCAGCATTGGCCGCAAGCAGATCCCAAGCAGCGCTTATTCCGATCCTGCACAACTCGAACTGCTGCTGGAACAGGCCCGTGCCGAATTGAGCCAGGAAGGTTACACGCTGCAGTCGTGGTCGATGCCGCACTAATCGTTTTGCGGATTACTCCGGGGTAATCCGCGCCCTTCCCTGTCTTTAGTTAGGCTGATCGTTCTCGCCCATTCGCACTCATTGCCCCGTTAGTTTGAACTTTTGTGCACCCTATACTTTGCAGGCTTGCCATTGGTTCGAAAAGACACTGTTGTGGCACACAGCGACTCTCCGTCTGTTAGTTCTTACAGTTGTGTATCTCCCCATTCAGGGATTGAATATTCTCCTTACAAAGTCGCCACCAAACTTCTGGATCAGGACGACTCGCAAGGAGATGCGGTTCATGTCAATCCAGTCCGCCATTGCCTGCTCCGCCGTCCGGACCACAGCAGGCACTCTCGATACGACGTTTGCAGGCAACGGCAAAACCCAGGTGTATTTCGCCGACAGCCTTTCCAGCATGGCCAACGACGTCGCAATCGATGCCCGGGGCCGTATGCTGGTGGCGGCAAAGGTCGCCATGGCCGACGGCAGCCGCTTTGGCCTGGCCCGCTTGTTGGAGGATGGTTCGGCAGACCTTGCGTTCGGCAGGCAAGGCAGCGTCATCGGGCAATTCGAACCCGGGTTCGAAGCCATGGGCGCCAAGGTTCTGCTCATGCCCGATGGCAATATCCTGTTGGCCGGCCTGCAATACGATAACGCACACCGCACGCTCCCGGGTCTGGCATTGTTCGATCAAGAGGGTCGCCTGGTTCGAAGCTTTGGCGACAATGGCCGCCGCGTCGTGCGCTTGCCTGGCGGTCTGTCCCTCGGTATGCGCGATATCTGGCTGCCTCCCGGTGTGCCGGGCGCTGAAGCCTGTGATGTGGGCGTACAGCGAGACGGCCGGATCCTGATTCTGGCCAACCATCACTTCGAACTGGCCGATCACGTGGGCCTGTTGATACGGCTGGATGTCGAAGGCTCGCTGGACTGCTCGTTCAATGGCCGTGGCTTCGTGGTGGTCCGGCACCTGCTGATGAATACCTGGCTCAGCAGCCTGACGGTACAAGGTGACGGCCGGGTGCTGGTGGGTGGATCGATCAACTTTCCTGAAGAGGGCTTGCTGGCGCGCTACCACGCCGACGGCCGCCTCGACGACAGTTTCGCCGTGGATGGATTCCTGACGTTCAAGGCGCACGGGCATGGCGCCCGGGTCAGTCAAGTGGTCCAGCAAATCAACGGCGACGTCTTGTGTTTCGGCAGCAGTCTCGAGCCGATGCACTGCCTGACGTTCAAGATGCACAGCAACGGCCGCCCCGACAACCACTGCAACGGCGGCCAGCCGCAACGTCTGGTGATTGGCCACAGCGGCTGCCAGTGGAATGCCGCGCAGTTACAGCCCGATGGCAGTGTGCTCACGGCGGGCGCAACCATCGGCGGCATCGAAGCAGACTTCATTGTCGGGCGATACCTGCCCGACGGCCTTCCCGATCGCCGTTTCGGCAAAGGCAGCGGTTATACACGTACTCGCCTCGGCCCGAGCCTGGATACCGCCACCTGTGTCGCGGTGCAGGCCGACGGAAACATCGTCGTCGGCGGCTATTCACTGCATGGAAACTACAAGGCGGTCATCACTCGCTACCACGGGTAGGCACGTGCATTTTTCCTGCGCTTGATCTTCTCCCCCGCTTGCGGCAAGTTGCGCGCTTCTTAAAACAAGGAGCAGCCGATGTCCGGTTCAATGGCCCAGGCGTTCGCGCACAACTTTCTCGGGCATTCGCCCCGTTGGTACAAGGCCTGCATCGTCGGCTTTCTGATTCTCAATGCCCTGGTTCTGTGGACCGCAGGTCCGGTGGCGGCCGGCTGGCTGCTGGTGCTGGAGTTCATCTTCACCCTGGCCATGGCGCTCAAGTGTTATCCGCTGATGCCCGGCGGACTGCTCTTGATTGAAGCCCTGCTGCTGAAGATGACCACGCCCCAGGCGCTGTATGACGAGTTGCTGCACAACTTCCCGGTGATCCTGCTGCTGATGTTCATGGTGGCCGGTATCTACTTCATGAAGGACTTGCTGCTGTACCTGTTCTCGCGCCTGCTGTTGGGGGTTCGCTCCAAGGCTGCGCTGGCCCTGATGTTCTGCTTCTTGTCGGCCTTTCTGTCGGCGTTCCTCGACGCCTTGACCGTGACCGCCGTGATCATCAGTGCCGCCGTAGGCTTTTACTCGGTGTATCACCGCGTCGCCTCGGGTAACGACCCGCGCCAGGACAGCGAGTACAGCGACGACAAACATCTGCCGACCCTGCATCAGGGCGACCTCGAACAGTTCCGCGCCTTTCTGCGCAGCCTGCTGATGCACGGCGCCGTAGGCACCGCACTGGGCGGCGTGTGTACGTTGGTCGGCGAGCCGCAGAACCTGCTGATCGGCCATGAAATGGGTTGGCATTTCGCCGAGTTCTTCACCAAGGTTGCGCCGGTATCCCTGCCGGTACTGGTTGCAGGCCTGGTGACATGCGTCCTGCTGGAAAAGCTGCGCTGGTTCGGATACGGCACGCTGCTGCCGGATAACGTCCGTGCGGTGCTGGCCAACTATGCCGCCGAAGACAATGCCGAGCGCACCGCCCGCCAACGGGCAGCGCTTGTGGTACAAGGCGCTGCCGCATTGATTCTGATTGCCGGGCTGGCGTTTCACATCGCCGAAGTGGGCTTGATCGGCTTGATGGTGATCGTGTTGATCACCGCGTTTACCGGCATCACCGACGAACACCGCCTCGGCACCGCGTTCAAGGACGCCATGCCGTTTACCGCCTTGTTGGTGGTGTTTTTCGCCGTGGTCGCAGTGATTCACGACCAGCAATTGTTCTCGCCGTTGATCCACTGGGTACTCGCGCTGCCGGCGGACCAACAACCGGGCATGCTGTTCATTGCCAACGGCCTGCTGTCAGCCATCAGTGACAACGTGTTCGTCGCGACCATTTACATCACCGAAGTGAAGCTCGCATTCATGGCGGGCGAGATGACCCGTGAACATTTCGAGACGCTGGCCATTGCGATCAACACCGGCACCAACCTGCCAAGCGTGGCGACGCCCAACGGCCAGGCGGCGTTCCTGTTCTTGCTGACCTCGGCGATCGCACCGCTGGTGCGCCTGTCTTACGGGCGGATGGTCTGGATGGCGTTGCCGTACACCGTTGTGATGGGGATATTGGGCTGGTATGCGGTGAGTTACTGGCTGTAGCCCCAACCCTGTGGGAGCGAGCTTGCTCGCGATGGCGGCGGCACATTCACATCCAAGTGCCTGACAGACCGCTATCGCGAGCAAGCTCGCTCCCACTTTATCCAAGGCGGTGCCAGACAGTATGCGGTGAGCTACTGGCTGTAGCCCCCACCCCTGTAAGAGCGAGCCTGCTCGCGATGGCGGCGGCACATTCACATCCAAGTGCCTGACAGACCGCTATCGCGAGCAAGCTCGCTCCCACATTATCCGAGGCGGTGCCAGACATTATGCGGTGAGTTACTGGCTGTAGCCCCAACCCTGTGGGAGCGAGCTTGCTCGCGATGGCGGCGGCACATTCACATCCAAGTGCCTGACAGGCCGCTATCGCGAGCAAGCTCGCTCCCACATTATCCGAGGCGGTGCCAGACATTATGCGGTGAGCTACTGGCTGTAGCCCCAACCCTGTGGGAGCGAGCTTGCTCGCGATGGCGGCGGTACATTCACATCCAAGTGCCTGACAGACCGCTATCGCGAGCAAGCTCGCTCCCACATTACCCGAGGCGGTGCCAGACTCGACCGTCACGGGTGAGCAGTTCTTCGCCGGCCTTCGGGCCGTTTTCCCCGGCGGCATAGCTCTGCACGCTGGCGTCCTGCTGCCAGGCATCGAGGAACGGCTGCACGGCGCGCCAGCCGTTTTCGATGTTGTCGGCGCGCTGGAACAACGTCTGATCACCGGTCAGGCAATCGTAGATCAGGGTTTCGTAGCCCGTGGACGGCTGCATCTCGAAGAAATCCTTGTAGGCAAACCCCAACTCGATGTTGTCCATTTTCAGCGCCTGACCGGGACGCTTGGCCAGCAGGTCGAACCACATGCCTTCGTTCGGCTGGATCTGAATGCGCAAATAAGTCGGCTGCAGTTCATCGACCTCGGTATCGCGAAACTGCGCATAGGGCGCCGGCTTGAAACAGATGACGATCTCGGTGTCACGCACGCTCATGCGCTTGCCGGTGCGCAGGTAGAACGGCACCCCGACCCAGCGCCAGTTATCGATCATGACCTTGAGGGCCACATAGGTTTCGGTATTGCTGTCGGGCGCAACCTTGTCTTCCTGGCGATAGCCCGGCAGCGCCTTGCCGTCGATTTCACCCGCGGCGTATTGGCCGCGCACCGAGTTGGCGCGGGCCTCCTCGACTGTCCAGGGCCTGATCGCGCCGACGACCTTGGCCTTCTCGCCGCGCACCGCATCGGCGCCAAACGCGGCGGGCGGTTCCATCGCCACCATCGCCAGCAACTGGAACAGGTGATTGGGCACCATGTCCCGCAGCGCGCCCGTGTGCTCATAAAAACTGCCACGGGTTTCCACGCCGACGGTTTCAGCGGCGGTGATCTGCACGTGGTCGATGTAGTGATTGTTCCAGAACGCTTCGAACAGGCTGTTGGAGAACCGGCTGACCAGAATGTTCTGCACGGTCTCTTTGCCCAGATAGTGATCGATCCGGTAGATCTGCTTTTCCGTCATCACTTTGAGCAGGCAGGCATTCAAGGCCTCGGCCGTTTGCAGGTCGGAGCCGAAGGGCTTTTCGATCACCACCCTCCTGAAGGCCTCGGGGGTTTCTTCCAGCAAGCCGGCGGCACCGAGTCGGCGCGCCACCTCACTGAAGAAACGCGGCGCGGTGGCCAGGTAGAACACCGCATTGCCGGTTCCGCTGTCGGCGATTTTCGCCGCCAGCGCTTGATAAGTGCTGTCGTCCAGGAAATCGCCCTGGACGTAGCTGATGCCTTTGGCAAGTCTGGACCAGACCACTGGATCAAGGGTGTGATCACCCTTGCCAGCCATCTCGTTCCGAATGAAGTCTTCGAGCTTTTGCGCAAAACCTTCATCGCTGATGGCGTTGTGGTCAACGCCGATGATCCGCAGTCCATCCCCGAGCAGCCCGTTGCGCTTGAGGTTATACAGCGCGGGCACCAACAGACGCTTGACCAGGTCGCCATGGGCGCCAAACAGAAACAACGTCGTCGCGGGTGCGGGCTCAGCCTTGGATTTCCTGCGGATCACGTGGGTCATTTTTTCGAGGTCTCCACATGGCCGCCGAAGCCGAAGCGCTGGGCCGAGAGAACCTTGTCGCCAAAGGTGCCCTGGCCACGCGAGCGGTAGCGGGAAAACAGCGAGTTCGACAGCACCGGCACCGGCACCGCTTGCTCCATCGCCGCCTCGATGGTCCAGCGGCCTTCACCGCTGTCAGCCACCGACCCGGAGAAACCGTCGAGCTTCGGATCACTGGCCAGGGCGTCGGCGGTCAGGTCGAGCAACCACGAGGACACCACGCTGCCACGACGCCAGACTTCGGCGATGTCGGCGACGTTCAGGTCGAAACGCTGGTCGGCTGGCAGGTTCTCGCTGTTTTTGGTTTGCAGGATGTCGAAGCCTTCGGCGAAGGCCTGCATCATTCCGTATTCGATGCCGTTGTGGATCATCTTCACGAAATGCCCGGCGCCGGCGGGACCGGCGTGAATGTAGCCACGCTCGGCACGATCGTCGTCGGACTTGCGGTCCTTGGTACGCGGGATGTCACCCATGCCCGGGGCCAGGGTTGCAAACAGCGGGTCGAGACGTTTAACAGTCGCGGCATCGCCGCCGATCATCATGCAGTAGCCACGCTCCAGGCCCCAGACGCCGCCGGATGTACCGACGTCGATGTAATGCAGGCCTTTTTCCGACAGGGTTTTGGCGCGGCGGATATCGTCCTTATAGAAGGTGTTGCCGCCGTCGATGATGGTGTCGCCGGCTTCGAGCAAGTTGCTCAGGGTGTCGATGGTTTCTTCGGTTGGTGCGCCTGCCGGCAGCATAACCCACACCGCACGCGGTTTGGTCAGGCCAGCGACCAGCGCAGGCAGATCGGCGACGCCGGTGGAGCCCTCAGCGGACAAGGCTTCGACAAAGGCGGTATTGCGGTCGTAAACAACGGTGGTGTGCCCGTTGAGCATCAGGCGCCGCGCAATATTGCCGCCCATGCGGCCCAGTCCAATAATCCCGAGTTGCATGTGCTGATGCTCCCTACTACAAATAAAATGTGTGTCAAAGGTTATAGCCCAACGCGACTCATGAGGTTAGTCCAGAGCGTTGGCGTGAAGTTTCCGGGCATTGTGCCCGATCCTGATGGATAACGTCGGGAATCAAGCCGAAGACACAACGACAATGAAAAATAAAAAAGTTCCCTTCCGGAGCAAAAGAAATCAAAATTGGCGCCGATAGTAGATCAGCCGTTGATGTCGACGCGGCCCTACAGTTGAGACACGCCATTTGCGAGGTGAGCAATGGGCACAGTACATACCGCACTGCCAGCACAAACCCTTTACGTCACTATCCGTCGCGATGAATTGCGTCAGTTGAAGGACGAACGCGATCAATTGAAACAGGAGCTGGCGCAGTTGCGACTGCTGCTGCAAACGGGTCAGACGCACCCCCTGGTTGCGGTGCAACGCGCCCCACTCGCCTGATTCCCCCGTCTCAAGCGGGAGCAGTCTGCACTGCTTCCGCACCGGCTCACGCCTTGCCGTCCCCGGCAACTCACGAAATTTTCACAATTGTCTCACGATAATTACAAGCTCCAGGCCGCCCGGTTCCGCGCGGCCCTCGTTCGTCGTCCGCGATTTTCAAGTCCCGGCGGTGGTAGTGAATTCTCGGCTGGAGCGCTGAATGTCTTTGTTCGAACGCAGCAAAACGACTGCGGCAGGTTTTGATTGGGCCGGATTCGTCTGGCTGTTTGTATTCTTCTGGTACTTTTCCGGCATTACCCAACTGTTGATCCAGCTGACGGGCACCTCCGGATTTAGCGGATTCCGCCAGGCCTTCGTCATGAGCGCGATCTGGCTGGCGCCGATGCTGCTGTTCCCCAAACAGACCCGTGTCATGGCCGCCGTGATCGGCGTCGTGCTGTGGGCGTGCTCCATGGCGAGCCTGGGCTACTTCTTCATTTACCAGCAGGAATTTTCCCAGAGCGTCATCTTCATCATGTTCGAGTCGAACGTGGCTGAAGCCGGCGAGTACATGACCCAGTACTTTGCCTGGTGGATGATCCCGGCGTTCCTGGCCCACACAGCTTTTGCCTATTTCCTGTGGACTCGCCTGCGCCCGGTGTACCTGCCCCGTGGCAAGGCGATCACTGCAGCGACGGCCATTGTCGTGGCGGTGGTCGGTTATCCGCTGATCAAGCAAACCGTGCGCACCGGCAGTTTCGCCGAAGGCTTCGACAAGTTCGAAACCCGCATCGAGCCGGCGGTGCCATGGCAGATGGCCGTGGCCTATCACCGTTACCTGGAAACCCTGGCCGGCATGCAGGACATGCTCAACAGCGCCAGCAGGATTGCACCGCTGCACAACCTCAAGGACGCCACGGCCAACACGCCTGCGACCCTGGTGCTGGTGATCGGCGAGTCCACCAACCGTCAGCGCATGAGCCTGTACGGTTACCCACGGCAAACCACGCCGGAACTGGACAAGCTCAAGGATCAACTGGACGTTTTCGACAACGTCATCACCCCGCGCCCCTACACCATTGAAGCGCTGCAACAGGTCCTGACCTTCGCCGACGAAGAAAACCCGGACCTGTACCTGTCGACGCCATCGCTGGTCAGCATGATGAAACAGGCCGGTTACAAAACCTTCTGGATCACCAACCAGCAGACCATGACCAAGCGCAACACCATGCTCACGACCTTCTCCGAACAGGCCGACGAACAGGTGTACCTGAACAACAACCGCAACCAGAACGCCGCGCAGTACGACGGCGACGTGATCGAGCCGTTCAACAAGGCCCTGGCCGACGGGGCACCACGCAAACTCATCGTCGTGCATCTGCTCGGCACGCACATGAGCTACCAGTATCGCTACCCGTCGACCTTCGACAGGTTCCAGGACCGCAATGGCGTTCCGGCTGGCGTACGTGACGATCAGGTGCCGACGTACAACAGCTATGACAATGCCGTGCTGTACAACGACTTCGTGGTGTCCAGCCTGATCAAGGACTACGCCAAAACCGATCCGAACGGCTTCCTGCTGTACCTCTCCGACCATGGCGAAGACGTGTTCGATTCCGCGGGTCACAACACCCTGGGGCGCAACGAGAACAAGCCGACGGCTCCGATGTACACCATTCCGTTCATGGCCTGGGCTTCGCCGAAATGGCGGGCAAGCCATGACTGGAACCTCGCTGGCGATCTGTCGCGTCCTTACAGCAGCTCGCACCTGATCCACACCTGGGCCGATCTGGCAGGCCTGAGCTTCGACGAACTCGATCGCAGCAAGAGTGTGGTCAGCGACAGTTTCAAGGCCCGGCCATTGATGATCGGCAACCCCTATGAGCGAGAGCAGCGCGCGTTGATCGACTTCAGCCTGATGAAGCCGAAAACGTCACCCGCAGTCGTTCAGCAGTAATCCTTTCAGGGGCCGGTTCCGGCCCCTTTTTCATGCGGCAGCCAGCAGTGAAGTTAATTCCCATTTAAGCGAATCGGCGGATAATGCCATTTCGACACTGCTTCATTGATTCATGGACGAAAGGCATCCGACAACTTTAGTGGGAGGCATACCATGAAACGCACCGCCGTGATCCTCGCCGGCCTGATGGCACTGGGTTCGACCAGCGCATTCGCCGAAGGAGGAGCCGAACGCATGCGCTATTACTACGAAAGTCTGCGACTGGCCCAGCAAGAAGCCCTCGGCCATCCGATCCCGAGCACCGAACTACGGGTGCCTGACGATCAAACCGCACAAATGACGGAAACCTACAGACCGAAATGATCCTTTGACTGCGGCTCTACAGTCGCAGAAGACCGTTTGGGCGTCCTGATGGACGCCCTTTTCTTGGGTATTTCCGGGAAACTGTAGGAGCCAGCCTGCTGGCGATGGACTCAAGTGCGCCGCGTTCATCCAGATCACACGCGTCATCGTTAACGACCATCGCTGGCAGGCCAGCTCCTACGCCGACCGCGCACACCCGTGATCAAAGGGCGTACGCCAATCCCGTAGGAGCTGCCGAAGGCTGCGATCTTTTGACGTTTGAAGATCAAAAGATCGCAGGCTGCGCCAGCTCCTACAGGGGGCCGCGCCCTCGCGGAAAGTGAAAACCCAAAAAACGTTCTGTCGAGTTAGAGGCTCTTGGTCCAGAACAGCATGCGTCCATGGGCCGGGTCGAACATGCCGGCGGCGAAACCGGCTTTTTCATACGAGCCCTGCGCCACGGCATTGCCTTCCAGCACTTCCAGGGTGAGCTTGCAGCAGCCACGTTGACGGGCGATGTCCTCGACCTTTTGCAGCATCTTCTGGCTCAAGCCCAAGCCGCGAAATTTTTTCACCACCGACACGTCGTGCACATTGACCAACGGCCGGCAGGCAAAGGTCGAGAAGCCCTCGAAGCAATTGACCAGCCCGGCCGGCTCGCCCCCGACAAAGGCCAGCACACTGAAAGCGTGGGGGCGCCTGGCAAGCTCTGCCGGGAGTTGCTCCAGCACATGGGCCGGCAACGGCTGGCCGCCCCCCATCGGGTCCTCGGCGTAGTGGTTCAACACCAGACAAATAGCCTCGGCATGCACCGGATTGGTGTAGCTGGCCTGAAGCACAAGAATTTCTGCGGAGTCCATTTCCATCCTCGATCACACATGAAGTAGCCCCCAGCATGTATTTCACGCTGAAGTGCCGGCGGACCATAGCGCGAGCACCCGGGTATCGACAATCACCACCGCGCAATTCCTTGGCGTTCAAACGCCCCAGATCAATGCTTCCGTCCACCCCAGCTCGGCAAAATCCTCGGCCCGCAAGTGCGACTCGCCGGCGCAGAAAAACTCGTCGAGTTGCGGTGGCATGACCGAGGTGCCGCTGAGCATGGCGTGAACCTGGCCGCGATGATGAATCTGGTGTTCGAACAAATGGGACAGCAGGCGCAAACGGCTGTCGTGTTGCGGTGTGTCGCGGGCGATGGTCACGATTTTGCCGAGGCTGGCGTCGCGCAGCTGCTCGCAGTAAGCGATCAATCGACGGTCGACATGGGCCTGTTCACGAACCAGGTCCGCCGCGATGAGGCAGGGTTCGTCTTCCTTGAAAAACACCCGGCAATCGGGATGCGGATCGTCGCCGCGCATTTCGCGCTCCAGCGCATCCACATAAAACCAGTCGCAGGTGAGGATGTGGTTGAGGGTCGCGCGGATGCTGGCGAAGAAGCTGACCCGTGCGGCGATCAACTCCTGCGCGCTCAACTGCCTCCAGGCCTTGGCCAGTCGGTGGTTGGCCCAGGCATTCTGATAAGCCATGGTCAGCAGGTGGTGCGACAGGGGCTGATTCATGTGTGCTGCTCCCGATCAGACTTCGGCAAACCGTTGCAACTGCATTTCCTGTAATCGACTGAGGGTGCGGCGGAACGGGAATTCCAGATAACCCTCGGTATAAAGCGCTGCCATCGGCACTTGCGCCTCAAGGTACAGCGGCACCTTGCGGTCGTAGCACTCGTCCACCAGCGCGATGAAACGCCTTACGCCGTCGTCATGCACCGACAGTTGCGGCAGCTCGCGGTCCCCCGCTTCCACCCGCTCGACACCGTCCTCGGTACCGCGGGCGATGCGACCGGCACGTGTTTGCGCGCTGAGGTTGGGTACGTCCCCCAACAGAATAGCGCCGTAGGTATCGCACAGGGCGATGAAATCCATGGCCGCGAAGGGTTGCTCGCACAGTGCGGCGTAGCGGGTCCAGAGCACGGTCGGGCTGGCCTTGACCACCTCCAGCGAGCGGTAACCGACCGGGACCGGCTCGCACGATGCCGACTGGCCGTCGCTCAACGCCTGGAACACCTCACCCAGCGCGTCGGGCTTGCCTGGTTCGGCCACCCAATAGCGCTGCGAAGCGGCCCCCGGATGCAGGCGATGGTCTTCCCCGCCATCCACCGCAATCACCTGCATGTGTTGCTTGATCGCGGCGATGGCGGGCATGAAACGGTCACGATTGAAGCCGTCGGCGTACAACTGGTCCGGCGGCAGGTTGGAGGTGCAGACCACCACTACGCCCTGCTCGAACATCACCTGGAACAGGCGCCCGAGAATGATCGCGTCGCCGATGTCATTGACGAACAACTCGTCGAAACACAGCACGCGCACTTCTTCGGACAACTCACGGGCCAACGCCTTGAGCGGGTCGGCGGTGCCGGTCAGTTGAAACGAACGCTGGTGCACCCAGCCCATGAAGTGATGAAAGTGCTGGCGCCGCGCCGGCACTCGCAGGCTTTGGTAGAACTGGTCCATCAACCAGGTCTTACCCCGCCCCACCGGCCCCCACAGGTACACGCCGGAAACGGCTGAGCGGCCTTCATGCAGCGCTTCGTGGCATTTTTGCAGCGCCCACACGGCATGCTCCTGGGCCTCGTCCTGGACGAAGCCCTTTTGCTCGATCGCGTGCTGCCAGGCGCTTAAAGGGGATTCGATAGTCATGGGCGGCAGTATGCCATTGCGCATTGATGTCGTGACCGGTGATCGGCGGTTTTGTGCAGGAAAGAAATGCACCTTGACGATTTATATGATTGGCATCATATTTAATACATGTCATTGATCATCTATAAATCCTGCCGTCATCCCTCTGGAGTTATCCCATGCATTACAAAGTTTTCGGTCGTAAAACCGGCTTGCGAGTGTCCGAACTGGCTCTGGGTGCCGGTAATTTCGGTACCGGCTGGGGCCATGGTGCCGAGCGTGACGAAGCCAGGCGCATTTTTGATGGCTACCTGGAAGCCGGCGGCAACTTCATCGATACCGCCAATGGCTACCAGGGCGGACAGTCCGAGGCCATGCTCAGCGAATTCATCCAGGCGGAACGGGATAGCCTGGTCATCGCCACCAAATACACCCTTGGGACTACACCGGCGGCCGGTATTTCCCACACCGGCAACAGCCGCAAGAACATGGTACGCGCCGTCGAAGAGAGCCTGAAACGACTGAACACCGATCACATCGACCTGTTCTGGGCCCACATGAGCGACGGCGTCACCCCCATGGAAGAGATCCTGCGCGGCTTCGACGACCTGGTCAGTGCCGGCAAGATCCACTATGCCGGGCTGTCGAACTTCCCCGCGTGGCGCATCGCCCGCGCCGACCTGCTGGCTGAAGTCCGTGGTTTTGCGCCGATCGCTGCGATCCAGGTCGAGTACAGCCTCGCCGAACGCACCGCCGAGCGCGAACAGCTGCCGATGGCCGAAGCCCTTGGCCTGGCCGCGACGCTGTGGTCGCCCCTGGGTGGCGGCTTCCTCACTGGCAAGTATCGCAACAGCGAAGGCGACAATCGCGCGAACAAGCTCGGTGTGCTGATTCATGCTGAAAAAAGCGCCCGCGAAACCGCCCTGCTCGACACCTTGATCGACGTCGCCGCAGAACTCGGCGCCAGCCCGACCCACGTGAGCATTGCCTGGCTGCGGGAAAAGGCCAGGCGCTCGACCACGGCGCTGATTCCGATCCTCGGTTCGCGGACTCGTGAGCAGCTGGACGCCACGCTGGGCGCGCTGACTGTGCAGTTGAGTGCTGAGCAGGTGGCACGGCTGGACGGCGTCAGTGACGTGGCCAAAGGCGTGCCGCACGAATCCATTGCCGGTTCGTTCACGCGGTTCAGCGGTGGTCAGGTCCTCGACTTGCCAATCGTTCCCGTAGCCTGACCCATCACGACTGTGGGAGCGGGCTTGCTCGCGAAGGCGTCGTATCAGTCGACATTGGTGTTGAATGACACACCGCTTTCGCGAGCAAGCCCGCTCCCACATTTCGACCCTGTACTACTTGTCGACCTTATGCCTGGCCGCATACAGACACAGCATCTCCATCGCCAATGTCGCCGCCGCCAGTGAGGTGATCTCCGCACTGTCATAGGCCGGCGCCACTTCCACTACGTCCATGCCCACCAGATTGATCCCGCGCAGGCCACCGAGGATCTCCAGCGCCTGCACCGTGCTCAGGCCGCCGCACACCGGCGTTCCGGTACCTGGGGCGAATGCCGGATCGAGGCAGTCGATGTCGAAGGTCAGGTACACCGGGTTATCGCCGACCCGCGCGCGAATCGCCTCGACAATCGCTTCGCAGCCACGGCGATGCACCTGTCGCGCGTCCAGTACCTGAAAGCCCTGGTGATCGTCATTGGTGGTGCGCAAACCGATTTGCACCGAGCGCGATGGATCCACCAGCCCTTCCCTGGCCGCGTGCCAGAACATGGTGCCGTGGTCGATGCGCTTGCCCTCTTCGTCCGGCCAGGTGTCGCTGTGGGCATCGAAGTGGATCAGCGACAATGCCCCGTGCTTGCGGGCATGGGCCTTGAGCAGCGGATAGGTGATGAAGTGGTCGCCGCCAAAGGTGAGCATCGCCGTGCCGGCGTTGAGGATGTGCTCGGCGTGGGCCTCGATGCATTCCGGCGTCGATTGCGGCGACCCGTAATCGAATTTGCAATCGCCAAAATCGATTACCGCCAGATGGTCGAACGGATCGAAGGCCCACGGCCAGTGCCGTTCCCAGGCGATCCCGGCGGAGGCGGCGCGAATGCCCCGAGGTCCGAAGCGTGCGCCGGGGCGGTTGCTGGTGGCGGTGTCAAAGGGCACACCGCTGACCGCCACGTCGACCCCGCGCAAGTCACGGCTGTAGCGGCGACGCATGAAACTGGTGATACCGGCGTAGGTGCTTTCGGCGGCCGTGCCGTAAAGGCTGTCACGGGTAAGGGCTTGATCGTTTTGCATCGGGACGTCCATTGAAGGCTCCTTGTCTTTTTCTTACTGGCGGCTACGGAAAGTGGTCCACAGGCGGGTGCGCTGACGCAGGTCCTTGAGGTTCATGCTGCGGTCGGCATACAGCCGCTCGCGCACATCGGCCAACGGATAGATGTCCGGATCGGTGCGCACCGCTTCATCCACCAGCGGCGTCGCAGCCTGGTTCGCCGTGGCGAAGAACAGGGTGTTGGTCAGTGCCGCCACGGACTCGGGGCGCAACATGAACTCGATAAACGCACGGGCGGCTTCGGGGTGCGGCGCGTCCTTGGGAATCGCCAGGTTGTCCTGCCAGACGAGGGTGCCTTCCCTGGGAATCCGGTAGGCAATTTCATAGGGTTTGCTGGCCTTGCGCGCCTGGTCGGCAGCCATGCTCGCGTCACCGTTGTAGGTCAGCGCTAAACACACGCTGCCATTGGCCAGGTCGCTGATCTGCCGCCCGGTGGCGACGTACAGCACGTTCGGCTGCAGCTGACGCAACAACGCCTCGGCGGCTGACAGATCGTTCTTGTCGGTGCTGTAGGGATCTTTACCCAGGTAATGCAAAGCGAGTCCGATCACCTCCTGGGGTGAATCGAGAATGGCGATGCCGCAATCTTTCAACTTGCTCGCGTACTCGGGTTTGAACAGCAGATCCAGGCTGTTGAGCGGTACGTCCGGCAAGCGCTGCTTGACTGCCTCGACGTTCATGCCCAAACCCAGGGTGCCCCAGGTATAAGGCACACCGTAGCGGTTGCCGGGATCGACGGCGGCGAGCTTTTCCAGCAAATCCGGATCGAGGTTGGCGTACCCCTTGAGGCCTTCGTGGGGAATCGGTTTCAACGCCCCGGCGGCAAGGCCCCGGGCCAGCACGCTGGAGGACGGCACCACCACGTCATAACCGCTGCCGCCAGTGAGCAACTTGGTCTCCAGCACTTCCGAAGAATCAAAGGTGTCATAGCGCACATGAATGCCGGTTTCCTGCTCGAACCGTTGCAGGGTTTCGGGGGCGACGTAATCGGCCCAACTGTACAGATTGACCACCTTGTCCTCGGCCTGGGCCGATGCGGCCATGGCAAGGAATAACGCGGGTAAACACAGCTTGAACATGGGAGCCATGACGAACACCTGACCAGAGGAAGTGGTTGCAGGATGCGTCGTCGGATACATTGGTGAAATATCAAGTTAATTAACCTGACTTTATGACGGAGTAATGTTTGATGCTCGGCCAACTGCATGATCTGGACCTGCACCTGTTGCGTCTGTTTGTCAGCGTGGTGGAGTGCGGCGGTTTCAGCGCCGCCCAGGGCCAACTGGGGTTGAGCCAGTCGAGCATCAGCCAGCAGATGGCCAAGCTGGAAACCCGCCTCGGCTATCGGCTGTGCAGTCGCGGTAAAGGCGGGTTCAGGATCACACCCAAGGGCGAACAACTCCTCAGCGCCACCCGTGGACTGTTCGAGTCCATCGAAGCCTTCCGCCATCAGTCCAACGGCGTCGCCGGGCGCTTGATCGGCGAAGTGCGCCTGGGCCTGTCCGAGGCGCTGGATCAATCGGTGTTGCAGCGGGTGGCCGAGGCGATCCGGCGCTTTCGTGAACGGGACGAGTCGGTGCGCATCGAGCTGATCAGCGCCATGCCCGGCGAGATGGAGCGCTTGCTGCTGCAACAGCGGCTGGACCTGGCCATCGGCTACTTCTCGCAGGTGCAAAGCGCGTTTGACTACCGCGAACTGTTCATTGAAACCCAGCACCTGTATTGCGCCCCCGGCCATCCACTGTTCTCCAATGAGAACCCGGACGATCAGGACTTGCAGGCCAGCGACCGGGTCGGTCACCCCTACCGTTTCCTGCGCAGTGACGAGCCCTTTCAGGGCGAGCGGTGTTCGGCCCGTTCGGAACAGGTCGAAGGCACCCTCGCCTTCATCCTGTCCGGCAAGCATGTCGGTTATCTGCCCAGCCACTTTGCCCGCTCCTGGGAAGACAAGGGATTGTTGCGGTCGGTGCGGCGCAGCGACATGAGTTTCGACGTCGCGTTTCACCTGGCCCGGCACCGGGCACAGGTGGCCGGGGATGCACAGAAGGCCTTCGAAGAGGATCTGCTCGCAGCGTTTGCCTGAATCCGCCGTGGTCTACGCTGTAACAATGCCGGACATCCACATGCAAAAATGCACAGATAACCTGCACTTATCCGGCTTGTACAAGGCAAATTTGCACTGATACGATCCGCCATCGCTCGCGCGCGAGCATCTCGATAAAGAACAATAAAAGCAGGGAGTTAGTGATGACTGCTCAGGTTACATCGAAGGGGACGCTGTCCATGGATGCCATGCAAAACGAAGTGCTGGCCGAGGTTCGCAACCACATCGGTCACCTGACCCTCAACCGCCCCGCCGGCCTCAATGCCCTGACCCTGGACATGGTGCGCAACCTGCACCGCCAGCTCGACGCCTGGGCCCACGACCCGCACGTGCATGCGGTGGTCCTGCGCGGTGCCGGCGAAAAAGCCTTCTGCGCCGGCGGCGACATTCGTTCGCTGCATGACAGCTTCAAAAGCGGCGACACCCTGCACGAAGATTTCTTCGTCGAGGAATACGCCCTCGACCTCGCGATCCACCATTACCGCAAACCGGTGCTGGCGCTGATGGACGGTTTTGTCCTCGGCGGCGGCATGGGCCTGGTGCAAGGCGCAGACTTGCGCGTGGTTACCGAAAAAAGCCGTCTGGCGATGCCGGAAGTCGGCATCGGCTATTTCCCGGACGTCGGCGGCAGTTACTTCCTGCCACGCATTCCCGGTGAGCTGGGAATTTACCTGGGCGTCAGCGGCGTGCAGATTCGCGCCGCCGATGCGCTGTATTGCGGCCTGGCCGACTGGTACCTCGAAAGCGCCAGGCTGGGCACACTGGACGAAAAACTCGACCAGCTCGAATGGCACGACACGCCGCTCAAGGACCTGCAAGGCCTGCTGGCAACACTCGCCGTGCAGCAACTGCCCGACGCGCCCTTGAGTGCATTGCGTCCGGCCATCGACCACTTCTTCGCCCAACCCGACGTGCCGAGTATTGTGGAGCAACTGCGCCAGGTCACGGTCGCCGACAGCCATGAGTGGGCCGTCAGCACCGCCGACCTGCTGGAAACCCGCTCGCCGCTGGCCATGGGCGTCACCCTGGAAATGCTCCGTCGCGGACGCGAGCTGCCCCTTGAACAATGTTTCGCCCTTGAGCTGCACCTGGACCGCCAGTGGTTCGAGCGCGGCGACCTGATCGAAGGCGTGCGCGCCTTGCTGATCGACAAAGACAAGACACCACGCTGGAACCCGCCCACTCTTCAGGCGCTGGACGCCGAACACGTGGCGAGCTTCTTCAGCGGGTTTGACCGGAACGAGGGCTGAGCCATGCACGATATCGAATTGAGCGAAGAGCAAGTGATGATCCGCGACATGGCCCGGGATTTTGCCCGTGGCGAAATCGCGCCCCATGCCCAGGCCTGGGAAAAGGCCGGCTGGATCGATGACGCTCTGGTGGCGAAGATGGGTGAACTGGGCCTGCTGGGCATGGTGGTCCCCGAGGAATGGGGCGGCACCTATGTCGACTACGTGGCCTATGCGCTGGCAGTAGAAGAGATTTCCGCCGGCGACGGTGCGACCGGCGCCTTCATGAGCATCCACAACTCCGTGGGCTGCGGGCCGGTGCTCAACTACGGCAGCGAAGAACAGAAACAGACCTGGCTGGCGGACCTGGCCAGCGGAAAGGTCATCGGCTGCTTCTGCCTGACCGAACCCCAGGCCGGTTCCGAAGCGCACAACCTGCGCACCCGCGCCGAACTGCGCGACGGCCAGTGGGTGATCAACGGCGCCAAGCAATTCGTCAGCAACGGCAAGCGCGCGAAGCTGGCGATTGTATTTGCCGTGACCGATCCGGACCTGGGCAAACGCGGCATCTCGGCGTTCCTGGTGCCGACCGATACCGCCGGTTTTATCGTTGACCGCACTGAACACAAAATGGGTATCCGCGCGTCCGACACCTGCGCCGTCACCCTGAACAACTGCACCATCCCCGAAGCCAATCTGCTGGGTGAACGCGGCAAAGGCCTGGCCATCGCCCTGTCCAACCTCGAAGGCGGCCGTATCGGCATCGCCGCCCAGGCGCTGGGCATCGCCCGCGCGGCGTTCGAAGCGGCGCTGGCCTACTCCCGTGACCGTGTGCAGTTTGGCAAGACGATCAATGAACACCAGAGCATCGCCAACCTGCTGGCCGACATGCACATGCAATTGAACGCTGCACGGCTGATGATCCTGCACGCCGCGCGCCTGCGCACGGCTGGCAAACCCTGTCTGTCGGAGGCGTCACAGGCCAAGCTGTTTGCGTCGGAAATGGCGGAAAAGGTCTGCTCGTCCGCGATTCAGATTCATGGCGGGTACGGGTATCTGGAAGACTATCCGGTGGAGAAGTACTACCGCGATGCGCGGATCACGCAGATCTACGAAGGCTCGAGCGAGATTCAGCGGATGGTGATTGCCCGTGAACTGAAGAACTATCTGGTTTAAAAGCAAAAGATCGCAGCCTTCGGCAGCTCCTACACAAAGCCCTGTAGGAGCTGCCGAAGGCTGCGATCTTTTGGCTGTAAACTGGTTTGAAGCCTTAAAGGCATCGCTGGCAAGCCAGCTCCCACAATGTTTGCGGTTGTTCACACATGTTGTGTACACCCCGGACCCTGTGGGAGCTGGCTTGCCAGCGATAGCGTCAGCAAATACGCCGCATTACTTACCGACGAACTCCGCTTCACGCTTGGCAATGAACGCCGCCATGCCTTCCTTCTGATCCTGCGTCGCAAACGCCGCATGGAACACCCGACGCTCAAAGCGCACGCCTTCGGCCAGGCTCACTTCAAAGGCACGGTTGACGCTTTCCTTGACCATCATCGCAATCGGCAGCGACTTTTTGGCGATCAACGCCGCGACTTTCAGCGCTTCGTCCAGCAGCTCATCGCTTGGCACGATCCGCGCCACGATGCCGCAACGCTCCGCTTCCACGGCATCGATCAAACGCCCGCTCAGGCACATTTCCATGGCCTTGGCCTTGCCCACGGCGCGGGTCAGGCGCTGGGTGCCGCCCATGCCCGGCAACACGCCGAGGTTGATTTCCGGCTGGCCAAATTTGGCGTTATCGCCAGCCAGGATGAAGTCGCACATCAGCGCCAGCTCACAGCCGCCACCCAGGGCAAAGCCGTTGACCGCCGCGATGATCGGCTTGCGGCGGTTGGCAACGCGGTCGCTGTCGCTGAACAGGTCGTCGAGGTAGATCTGCGGGTAGGTCAGCTCGGCCATCTCCTTGATGTCGGCACCCGCGGCAAACGCCTTTTTCGAACCGGTCAGGACGATACAGCCGATGTTCGCATCCGCCTCGAAACCATCGAGGGCCTGGTTCAGTTCGCTGACGATCTGCGCGTTCAACGCGTTCAACGCCTGAGGACGGTTGAGGGTGATCAGGCCAACGCGGCCGTGGGTTTCCAGCAAAATCGTTTCGTAGCTCATAAACAACTCCTGTTTCACATAAGACCAGATCCCTTGTAGGAGCTACCGCAGGCTGCGATCTTTTGATCTTTAAAATCAACGTCAAAAGATCGCAGCCTGCGGCAGCTCCTACAGAGGGCCTGCTTTTTTATAGGTTGCGCGAGATGACCATGCGCTGAATGTCGCTGGTGCCTTCGTAGATCTGGCACACCCGCACGTCGCGGTAGATCCGCTCCAGCGGGAAGTCGTTGAGGTAACCATATCCGCCGAGGGTTTGCAGCGCCGAGGAGCATACCTTCTCGGCCATTTCGGAGGCGAACAACTTGGCCATCGACGCCTCGACCAGGGCCGGCTTGCCACTGTCGCGCAGAGCGGCGGCGTAGTGCACCATTTGCCGCGCCACGGCGATCTGGGTGGCCATGTCCGCCAGGCGGAACGCCACGGCCTGATGCTCGATGATCGGCTTGCCGAAGCTCTCGCGCTCACGGGCGTAGTCGCGAGCCGCTTCAAACGCGGCGCGGGCCATGCCCACCGATTGTGAAGCGATGCCGACGCGACCGCCTTCCAGGTTGGCCAGGGCAATCCTGTAGCCTTCGCCCTCTTCGCCCAAACGGTTGGCCACCGGCACCTTCACGTCTTCGAAGAGGATCTGGCAGGTGTCGGAAGCGTGCTGGCCGAGCTTGTCCTCGACCCGCGCGACTTTATAGCCCGGCGAATCGGTCGGTACGATAAACGCGCTGATGCCACGCTTGCCGGCGTTCGGATCGGTCACCGCAAACACAATCACTATCCCGGCATTCTGCCCGGAGGTGATGAACTGCTTGCAGCCGTTGAGCACGTAGTGGTCGCCTTCCAGGCGCGCACGGGTTTTCAGGCCGCTGGCGTCGGAACCCGCCTGGGGCTCGGTCAGGGCGAAAGCGCCGAGCATCGCGCCGCTGGCCAACGGCTTGAGGAAGCGTTCCTTCTGCTCGTCGTTGCCGTAATGGAGAATCGGCACACACCCCACGGAGTTGTGCACGCTCATGATGGTCGAACAGGCGCCATCGCCGGCGGCGATTTCTTCCAGCGCCATGGCGTAGGCCAGGTAACCGGTGTCGCATCCGCCCCATTGCTCCGGCACCAGCATGCCGAAGAAGCCCAGCCCGGCCATCTCGCCGATGGCTTCCTTGGGGAAGCGGTGTTCGCGGTCCCATTCAGCAGCGAAGGGTTTGAGCCGTTCCTGGGCAAAGTCCCGGGCCATGTCACGGATTTGTTGTTGGTCGTCATTGGGGATCATGGTGAATCCTTGAATCTGGTTACGACGCAGAACCCTGTGGGAGCGAGCTTGCTCGCGATGAGGCTGTGTCAGTCAACACTATTGCTATCTGACCCACCGCTATCGCGAGCAAGCTCGCTCCCACAGGGATTGGTGTTGGTCTTAATACAGGCATTCCACGGCCATCGCCGTCGCTTCACCGCCACCGATGCAGATCGCCGCGACGCCGCGCTTCAGGCCTTTCTGGCGCAGGGCCGACAGCAAGGTCACGAGAATCCGCGCACCGGACGCCCCGATCGGGTGACCCAAGGCGCAAGCACCGCCGTGCACGTTGAGTTTCTCGTGGGGGATTTCCAGGTGAGTCATCGCGGCCATGCCGACCACGGCGAAGGCTTCGTTGACTTCCACCAGATCGACGTCATTGAGCGACCAGCCGGTTTTCTTCATCAATTTCTTGATCGCGCCAATCGGCGCCACCGGGAACAGCCCCGGTGTATCGGCGAACGCGGCGTGGCCATGGATCACCGCCAACGGCTTCAGGCCTTGTTTCTGTGCCTGGGACTGGCGCATCAGCACCAATGCCGCCGCACCATCGGAGATCGAACTGGAGTTGGCCGCCGTCACCGTGCCGCCTTCGCGGAACGCCGGTTTCAACGAAGCGATCTTGTCCAGTTTGGCTTTTGGCGGCTGCTCGTCGTTGCTGATCACCACTTGCTCTTTGCCGACTGTCACCGTGAGCGGGACAATTTCGGCCTTGAAGCTACCGTCCTTGATCGCCTGTTGCGCGCGGGTGGTCGAAGCGATGGCGAACGCGTCCTGGGCCTCACGGCTGAAGCGGTTGGTTTCGGCGCAGTCTTCGGCGAAGGTGCCCATCAGGCGGCCCTTGTCGTAGGCGTCTTCGAGGCCGTCCAGGAACATCGAGTCCTGCACCCGGCCATGGCCCATGCGGTAACCGGCACGGGCGCGGTCCAGCAGGTAAGGCGCGTTGGACATGCTTTCCATGCCACCGGCGACCACCACGTCGGCACTGCCGGCTACCAGCATGTCGTGGGCCAGGATCGCCGCTTCCATACCCGAACCGCACATCTTGTTCAGGGTGGTGCAGCGGGTCGATTTATCCAGCCCGGCACCCAATGCCGCCTGGCGCGCAGGGGCCTGGCCAAGGCCAGCCGGCAGAACGCAGCCAAACAGCACTTCGTCGATGCTGTCACTGGAAACGCCGGCGCGTTCAACGGCGGCCTTGATAGCGGCGGCACCCAGTTGCGGCGCGGTCAGGCTTTTCAGTTCGCCCTGGAAACCACCCATCGGGGTGCGGACGGCGCTGACGATTACAATCGGATCGTTGGACATTGTCATGACAAATCCTCCTTATTTGGCGGCCATGCGCAAGGCACCGTCGAGACGGATCACCTCGCCGTTGAGCATGCTGTTTTCAATAATATGCTTCACCAGCCCGGCATACTCGCCCGGTTTGCCCAAACGCGGCGGGAATGGCACGCCAGCGGCCAGGGAGTCGCGAACTTCCTGGGTCATGCCGGCCATCATCGGCGTCTCGAAAATGCCCGGGGCGATGGTCATCACACGGATGCCGAAGCGCGCCAGTTCGCGGGCCGCCGGCAACGTCAGGCTGACGATGGCCCCTTTGGACGCCGAATAGGCCGCCTGACCGATCTGACCGTCGTATGCCGCGGCAGACGCGGTGTTGATGATCACGCCGCGCTCGCCATCGGCGTCCGCTTCGGATTGCGCAATCGCCGCTGCCGCAAGGCGCAGCATGTTGAAGCTGCCGATCAGGTTGACGTTGATCACCTGGCTGAAACTGGACAGCAAGTGCGGACCGTTCTTGCCGAGGATCTTCTCGCCACGCACGATGCCGGCGCAATTGACCAGGCCATTGAGGCCGCCAAAGGCTTCGACCGTCGCCTGCACGGCCGCTTCGGCCGCCGCTTCGTTGCTGATGTCCGCCACCACGCTATGCGCGCCAAGGCGCTTGGCCTGGGCTGCAACGGCTTCGGCGTTCATGTCCACCAGCATCACTTTCGCGCCCGCGGCGACCAGCACCTCGGCGGTGGCTGCACCGAGGCCGGAAGCACCGCCGGTGACGATAAAAATCTTGTTCTGGATCTGCATCATTGTTTCCCTTTCAAGCTGGAAGGTTCTTCGCCGCAGCCTCTTGAGCCTTGGCGATTTCCTGGTTGCGCAAGATAAAGCGCTGCAATTTGCCGCTTGGGGTTTTCGGCAACTCGCTGACAAATTCGATTTCACGGGGGTAGGAATGCGCCGCCAGGCGCTTGCGCACGTGCTGGCGCAGCTCTTCGGCCAACGCAGGTTCTGCGCGGTATTGCGGGCTGAGCACGACGAACGCCTTGACCAGTTCGGTACGCTCCGGATCGGGTTTGCCGACCACGGCGGCCTCGACCACGGCCGGGTGTTCGATCAGCGCACTTTCCACATCGAACGGACCGACCCGGTAGCCGGAGGTGGTGATCACGTCATCGCTGCGACCGACGAAGCTGATGCTGCCGTCCGGGTTCCACTCGACGGTGTCGCCACTCAAGTAGTAGTTGCCGACAAAGGCCTTGGTCGGCACGCCTTCGTAGCCGGCGAACCAGCACATCGGCGACTGGCTGCGGTCGATGGCCAGGATGCCGGGCTGGCCAACACCCAGTTCCTTGTATTCGTCATCGAGGACCACAATGCGGTGGCCCGGCGAGGTAAAACCGGCGGCGCCCATGTGAATCGGGTGTTCAAGGCCATGGTGGTTGCACAGCACCATGCCCAGTTCGGTCTGGCCGTAGTGGTCGTGGATGACCACGTCGAGGTTGTCGGCGAACCAGCGGATCACTTCCGGGTTCAGCGGCTCGCCGGCGCTGCTGACGATGCGCAGCTTGCCCTTGATCGACCTGGCGAACTCATCACCGCCGGCAATCAGCAAACGGTAGGCCGTCGGCGAACCCGTGAGGTTGGTAATCCCGTACTTGTTGATCACCCGGCAGGTGCTTTCGAGGGTGAACGGGCCATCGTAAAAGGTGATCGGATGCCCCATCGACAGGGGCCCGGTGACACCGTAGTAAATGCCGTAGGCCCAACCCGGGTCGGCGACGTTCCAGAAGGCGTCTTCCGGGCGCAGGTCAACCGCGTCGCGGATGTAGCTCTGGAATGCAACGATGGCCTTGAGCGGCACCGACAGCGCTTTCGACGGGCCGGTGGTGCCCGAGGTGAACATCAGCAGGAACGGATCTTCCCCGGTCAGCAGCACGGGTTCGCAGTCGGCGGAATAGTTGGACAGCTCGGCCCAGAAACTGCAATCGCCACCCACCAGGCCCTGCCCTTTGGGGCCGGTGACCGTAACGATGGTCGGGCAGTCGGCGACTTCGGCGAGTTTCGGCCGGTTCACCCCATCGGTCACCACCACTTTGGCGCCAGAGCAGCTCAGGCGGTGCTCGATGGCTTTGGGGCCGAACGCGGTGAACAGCGGTTGATACACCGCGCCAATGCGCCAGGCGGCAAACACGGTGATCAGCAATTCGATGTTGCGTGGCAGCAGGCCGGCGACCTTGTCGCCCTTCTTCACGCCCTGGGCCAACAGGTAATTGGCGAAACGCGCGGCCTTGTCCTGCAAATCAGTGAAGGTGTAGCTCGCACTGGCGCCGTCGCGCCCCTCCCAGAACAGCGCGATGCGCCCCGGCAAGGCATGCCGGTCACAGCATTCGACACAGGCGTTGAGTGCCGTCAGATCGCCTGCGAGTGCGGCGTCGACGGTGTGCTGATAGTTGAACTGATCAGTAGCAGACAAGTAATCGCGCATTGCCAGAATCCCTTGTGTTTCTTATTAGGTTGGGGGAACCGTAATCAACAGGGAAATACTCGCTCTGCCTGGGGTGGCGGGCAATGGTCAAAGTTATCAAGTTGTCTGACTGGTTTGGCCAAAGCCCCCGGGCATCAGGACGTGAAGCGCACCCCCGGTTTAGCGCGCTCGTCCACGGTCAGCTCGAACACATCCGGGCGAGCGTAGTGACCGACCACGTCATAGTCGTAGCGGGCGCGCACCAGGTCGTCAGTATCGATCTGCGCGGTCAGCAGACCAGCGCCATCTCGCAACGGTCCGGCGAGGATGTCGCCCATGGGTCCTACGATCACGCTGCCGCCGGCGATCAACGGCCGGTCCGCCGGCCAGTTGGCGATATCCAGGCCCAAGGCCTGGGGAGAGGCCTGGACCTGACAGGCGCTGACCACGAAACAACGCCCCTCATGGGCGATGTGGCGCATGCTGACCTGCCACATCTCCCGTTCGTCCACGGTCGGCGCGCACCACACCTCCACGCCCTTGGCGTACATCGCCGTGCGCAGCAGCGGCATCATGTTTTCCCAGCACACCACCGCACCGATGCGCCCGACCTGGCTGTCGATCACCGGCAGCGTCGAACCATCGCCCTTGCCCCAGATCAGCCGTTCGGTACCGGTGGGCATCAACTTGCGGTGTTTGGCCAGCAGCCCGGCCTGCGGATCAAAGTACAAGGCCGTGCAGTACAAGGTGCTGCCGGCGCGTTCGATGACGCCGATCACCAGATTCGCCCCGGTGCGTGCGGACAGCGCCGCCAGCGCCTCGGTTTCCGCGCCGGGCACGTCGATGGCGTTGGCAAAATAGCGCGCAAAGGCTTCGCGCCCTTCCGGCAGCCGATAACCAAGCTGCGTACCAAAGCCCTCGCCTTTGGGGTAACCCCCCAGCAGTGCTTCCGGCATCACCACCAGCGTGGCGCCGGATTCGATGATCGTGTGTTCATAGGACAGGATCTGTTCCAGGGTGTCGGCCTTGCCACCGGGCAAGGCGCCGATCTGCAAGGCCGCAACGATTGATTTGGGCATCACGAAATCTCCATTCGCATCAGGGGTTGCTCATTCTCCGGCGCCACGTGATCATCAATAAAGACCGATTCACTGCTGAATGATATGAATCAAATGAATATCACCAACATCGACCTCAACCTGCTCAAAGTCTTCGAAGCGCTGCACGAAGAGTCCAGCGCCAGCCGTGCCGCCTTGCGTCTGGGCGTGACGCAATCGGCCGTCAGCGCGGCCTTGCGCCGGTTGCGCGAGGTGTATGGCGATCAACTGTTCGTACGCACCGGACGCGGCCTGGCGCCCTCGCTCAAGGCCAATCAGCTCAAGCCGGTGGTCAGCGAGGCCCTGAACAAATGCCGGCAGAGCCTGGCGATGGTCGATCCGGCTGCGCAGCAGTACGAAGGGCGCTCGGTCACCGTGGGAATGTCGGACGATTTCGAAATTGCCTACGGTCGACGACTGATCGAGGAAATCGCCCGGAGCGCGCCGAAGTTGCGGCTGATTTTCCGCCAGACCCACAGCCAGATCGTTGCCCAGGCATTGATGGAACGCAGCATTGACCTGGCGATCACTGCGGGCGGGTTTGCCGAGCGGCTGCTCAGCCGTCAGGTGCTGGGAGAAGGTGGTTATCTATGCCTGGCGGACCCCTCGAGCCTGGTCGAGGGCCAGCAGAGCATCAGTCTTGAGGAGTTTGTGGCCCGCGAGCACATCCTGGTGTCTTCCGGCGGTTTTATCGGGATTACGGATGAAGGACTGGCGGCGCTGGGCCTGAGTCGGCGGGTGTGCGCCTCGACCACGCATTTTGCCGCGCTGCCGCATTTGCTCAAGGGCAGCCAGGCCGTGGCGACCATTCCGGCCCATGCCGCCCGAAGCATCGCGACGCTCAGCGGCCTGGCCCTGCTGCCCTGCCCTTTGGCCTTGCCGCGCTACCCGATCGAGCTGGGCTGGCGCACCAGCACCCAGCTTGACCCGGTCGTGTTGAAAGTGCGCGAGGCGATTGTCGCGAGTTTCGCCTGACAACCGATGTTATTTGTTGGCCGCCATCAGGCGATTGACTTCGCTGCGCACCATGTTGGCGTATTCCGGGGGCGACATGCCGTCCAGTTCGGCGCGCACCCATTCGGCCCACTTGCCTTTGCGCTTGGCCCGTTCACCAAACAACCGTGCGGCCTCGCCCTTGGCTTTGCCCAGGTTGTTTTGCCAGAGTTCGAACAGACGGGATTTCTCGTCTTCCAGCGCAGCGCGCTCGGCGAGGGGTTTGTCGGCCAGATTGAAGCTCATGGGAATTTCCTGCTGCGTAAAATTGGCGACATCTTACACTGTAGGGCGAAATGTCCTGCGTCGGTTTTTCAGCGAGATGACCTTCCCGGGCAATTTAGCTGCAACTTTTCCGACGACCGCAGACTCCATTGTTCACTGTCCACTTACCCGCAAGGAGTACTTCAATGGCCCGCAAAACCGCCGCGCAAGCTGCCGAAGATCAAATCAAGGATCAAGCGTTCAGCGAACTTCAATCGTTGATCGAAGAGTCGGAAAAACTGCTGAAAAGCAGCGCCTCACTGGTCGGGGAAGAAGCGGATACCCTTCGCGGACAAATCGCCCTGAAACTCCAGCAGGCCAGGGATTCGGTGACCAGCGTGCGCAACCGCACCCTGCCCGCGGTCGAGGCCACCGAAACCTATATCGGCGGGCATCCATGGCAAACCGTGGCGATTTCCGCCGGGTTTGGCCTGGTGGTGGGGTTGCTGCTGGGGCGTCGCTGAACACTGGCAAACACTGAACCCTGTGTGGGAGCGGGCTTGCTCGCGAAGGCGGTGTGTCAGCAACTTGGATATTGGCTGACACGACGCTTTCGCGAGCAAGCCCGCTCCCACAAGTTCTATCGCACCTGCCGAGAGGATCACTCCCCCGCCAGCTCCCGCAGGTTCGCCAGCGTCCGGGCATCCAGTTCAATGCCATTGGCCAGCGACCTGGCGCGCTGATGATGACGCCGGTCACCCGGCAAACGCTTCAGGCCGACACCGTGCATTTGCCGCACCAGTTCCTGGCTGCGCTCGGCAAAACTTTGCCCCGCCGCCTTGTCCGGATCAATCACGATCAGCAATTGGCCCGTCCAGGGCGTCTTGGCACCTGGGTGGTTGCTCCAGTCGAACTCGAAGGAAAAATTGCCGCCGGTCAGTGCCGCCGCGAGCAACTCGACCATCATCGACAACGCCGAGCCCTTGTGTCCGCCAAAAGGCAGCAACGCGCCGCCCTCAAGAATCGCTTTCGGGTCGGTCGTCGGCTGGCCGAGGCTGTCCACGCCCATCCCTTGCGGCAAGCGTTCGCCCTGGCGTGCGGCAATTTGCACGTCGCCATGGGCAATGGCACTGGTGGCGAGGTCGAAGACAATCGGTTCGCCGTCAGCCCGCGGCGCGGCGAAGGCAATCGGATTGGTACCGAACAGCGGTCGGTCGGCGCCGTGGGGCACCACGCAGGTCATGCTGTTGACCACGCTCAACGCTACCAGCCCTTCATACGCGAAGGGTTCGACATCCGGCCACAAGGCCGCGAAATGGTGCGAATTACGGATCGCCAGCACTGCAATACCGGCACTTCGGGCCTTCTGCACCAGTAATTCGCGTGCAGCTGCCAGGGCCGGTTGCGCAAAACCGTTATCGGCATCGACCCGCACAAACCCCGAAGCCACATCTTCGACCACCGGAACGGCCTGCCCATTGACCCAGCCGCTTTGCAGCGTAGAAACATAACCCGGGATCCGGAACACTCCGTGACTGTGGGCGCCATCGCGCTCGGCACCGGCGCAGTTTTGCGCCAGCACCCTGGCAACCTCGGCGGAGGTGCCATGACGCAGAAAAATCTTTTCCAGCAAAGCGCTCAGCGCTTCGAGTGACAGGTGTGACGAGACGGCAGTAGAGGCGTGATCGTGTGGCGCAGACATCTGAAGCTCCAGAATGATTATTGGAGGGAACAACAGCGTACAAAGACCCGCCGATTAACAACGCGCGACGAGCGACCTGTCAACCTTTCGCTCAGGGGGCGATGAGGTATATCCGTGTCACCAATGCCCACGCCCCGTGCGTTATCTATTTACCACCGGCATCAACGCACCGGCTTTTAGTCTCGATGCTCAACCCACAGGCGCCCTTGAGTGGCCCCTTGAACGAGACTCGACGATGTCTACACCAATAACTCCGCTGTTTTTCCCCGAAGCACTGACGATGCCCGGACTCTGGCGAGAACTGGGCCAAACCCACGGGCTGGCGCAAAAGGATTTCGAATGGTTCCGCCATATCGAACTGGCCAGCCAGGCCCTGCGCGATGAGCAGACGCCGCCCATGCTGGCGAAAAAAATCCTGCTGAAGATCCCTGGCCAGGAACCCGTGGCGCTGGCCGGCAGTTTTTTGCTGACCGCGACGCCGGATGACAACGGCGTGATTCTCTACACCCCCTACGCCGGTATACAGAAGTTCACCAGCCGCTCGGTCCTGACCGGACATCTGGCGGCACAACTCAAAGCAGCCAACGAAGACGATGAACTGCTGGCCTTCATGGCGCTGTCACAACGCAAGACGGTGGTGGCTGCCGACGATATCGGGCTGGAGTATCAGACCATTGAAGGTGACGTGTTCGAGGACCAGCGCACCACCCTCTCCCGCCATCAGCAACTCAACGACCAGGCCCTGCTCGACGAACTCAAGGCGCTACCGTCCCTGACGTCGCTGCTCGATGCTTTGCTGGCTGAACAACTGACGGCGTCTTTTCCCGGCGTGGATCAGAGCCAGACCCGGGTGAATTTCTATCTGGCCGCGACTGCAGGGAACGAGGACGCAAGTCGTGCGGCGCGACCTTGGGTCAATTCCCTGTCGCTGAGTGACGCCGTGCTCCTGCACTATCGCCATCAGCGTTGGCCCTCCGGGCAGGCCCATGAATTTTCCCACCCGAAAAAGTCCCCGGCAAACGCTGACCAAGCGCTCTGGGAAACGGCGGTCACGACTGTCTCGCGCAAACTGGTCAGCCTGCTGATCGGAAAGCTCGAACACTATTGGGACGCGGCGAGTGCCAATGGCGCTTCGCGTCGCGCACTCTTCAGCCGGGCCATCGCCGATCAGGCGCGGGTGCAATTGCTGCTCAAGCGCGAAGCCGGGATCATCATCCCGGAGCAAAGCCAGGATCTGCACGCGTTGATCTCGACGGCCAGCCGGACGAACACATCGATGACGGTCGAAACCGTGCGCCTGTGGGAGTACCAGGCCAACTATGTTGAGTTGGCCGGTTCACTGATGGTCAGCGCCAGTCATGCGTTTCTCTACACGCCCACCGAAGGTTTGCAGGTGCTCAAGGACTATCAGGACTTGCGCGATACCGTGCAGAGCAAGTTCGGCGCGGCCGGTCACGAGGATGAGCTCTATGGCCTGCTGAGCCTGGACGAACGCCAGCGATTCATTGGTTTTGACCGGCCGAATGTGACCGGGGAAGCGATCTCCGGCGCGATCTTCAGCAAGCTCTTCGACGCCATCGTCACCAAGCAACTGCAGAACGCGGAATACAGCCTGCAAGTGTTCCGCCACAGTGACGGCACCGTGGACATCCAAGCCCTGTTCGACAAGGCGCTGGATATCCGTTCGATGATCAACGAGCGGCTGCTGAAGCTGGAGACTGACGGACGCTGGAGCACGCGGCCGGTGTTGTCCGGCGACCAGCAGCCGTCCATGGTGCTGGCCGATACGGCGGCAGCGTTCGTCAAGAGCTTCAGTGACATCGAAACACTGATCAACGCCGACGTCGCCGCACAACCGATCACTTCACTGGCGTTGCAGCGGGTCTACCTGGAAAACCTGCAGCCGCGCCTGGCCCATGCACTTTCCGTCGGCATCCGCGGCGAGGCCAGCCTGCGCACCCTCAGCGCGACATTCACGGATGCGGACCGCGCCATCGTCGATACGGTGTTCAACCCGGATCAGGCCGAAAGAGGTAACCGTCGCTCCTTGAAGGGGTTCCGGCCCGATGCCTATTCACTGACCCTTGAGCGCTCCGGTCTGCGGGATGTCCTGCCGCTCGCCCATTGCCTGCTCCTGACCGAGCGCGGCGGACTCGATCCCTCGCATTCCGGCCGGACCATCCTGTGGACGCCCGCCGAGGGGCTGGAGGTGTTTGACAACATCAGCCGTGCCAGGCAGGAACTGAACCGGCGCCTGCTCGACCCGCAACAACGCATGGCACTACTGGAAAACCTCACCCCGAGCCAACGCGTCTTCCACCAACGCTACTCACTGGGTGCGCTGCGGCTGATCGAAGGGTCAGTACTGAAGCAGGTCGCACAATCCTCCATCGATCACTTTCTGGCTCGCTGCGAACACGCACGCCGCCAGGAACTGAACGACACGAAGCAGAAAAAGGCGCTGAAAGCGCTGGCCACCGCCGGGATCAACACCCATTTGCGCAGAGCCACCTCGATCGCCCGGGCGATCATCCTGCAACAGTCACTGCCCACATGGCTTGGAATGGCCCCGCTTGAAGATCAGCGGCTGCACGTTGAACTGCTGGAGCAATACCGCAACAGCGTCGAGGAGGACAAAGACTACTTGCACGGGATCCCCCCCCTCAGGTCGTATGTGCATGGACGGCTGACGACGTTGCTCGGCAATCGCTTCCCTGCCATTACGCTGGACCCCGACAATATTCAAATCATCCCCAACCTCAACCTGACCGGTCCCGCCCGCAGCCTTACCGAGTTCGCCCTGAACCATGTCAGCGTCGCGCAAGGCTCCGGATTCCAGGTTTCCTCGACAACCACCCAGGCG
This sequence comes from Pseudomonas sp. PDM27, assembly GCF_019219205.1. NCBI lineage: Bacteria > Pseudomonadati > Pseudomonadota > Gammaproteobacteria > Pseudomonadales > Pseudomonadaceae > Pseudomonas > Pseudomonas sp. PDM27. The sequence goes on from NZ_JAHUWF010000001.1 coordinate 127,938, forward strand.
CTGCCCGAGGGGCTGGACCAGGCCGCGGTCCGTCAACTGCTGCAGTCACTGAACATTGTGCAAAGCTACGCAGCGCAGGTAACGCAGACGTTGTCCGGTGCAACGGCCGACGCCGAAAACCGGATGCAGCGCTTCGTCAAACAACTGCCCTGGCAACTGCTGCAACACGCCCACCAACTGAAGCTGTTGCAGAGGCTATCCGGCAGCGCGTTCGATTTGCTGCGACAGGTGCTGGACATGCCGGATGCCACGGCCCGGGCAGCCGTGCAGGGAGCACAAGCGATTGCCCGGCCACTGGAGCTGATCAAGACCACCGGCGCCGCTGCGGTCAAAGCATTGGGCCTGTACCTGGTGAGCCCCGGCAACGCAAAGGCCGGGCCGCAGATCCTCTATGCCCCTTACCACCCTGGCGGCTCGCCTTTTATCGAATTCGACACGGAGGCCAGCCTTGTCTCGGCGCTGAACACCCCGGGGCCCTTGCAGGATCTATTGCTGCGACGCCTGCCGGACAGCGAGCAGTCCGCCTTCCGCAACCTGTTCAGCTCCACCGTTGGGCAATTGAGTGAGATCACCCTCGGGTCCAGCCCCATCGACGGCAACTTGCTCACCCAGCTGTACCACGACAACACCCGACTGCTGTCGCAGATGCTGGGCAGCCAGTCACACGCCGCAAGCCAAACGGACTGGGAGGCCGTCAAACACCTGTTCGGCGCCGGCATCCAGCGCATCCTCGGCCTGTTGCCGGGCAAACTCGCTTATGTGCAGTTTCTCTGGAACGCCTACAAGGACGCCCTCAATTCGGCGCAAGCCCTGCAGGATCATCACTGGAAAGTTGCGCTGGAGGAGTTCATCGCCGGTGCGGCGCAACTCATCTCATTGGGCAGGCTGTCGCTCGAAGGATGGACCGACACGGCCCAGGCAACCCAGCAAACCCTTGCCACACCGGTTGCCACACCGGCCATCGCTGCAAAGTGGTCCGAGATCGATTCGACGGCACCGCTGCGCACGCGGCTGCAACCGTTCGAAACCATGGTCGAACTCAAGAACCTGACGAAAAACAGCGCTGACGGCACCTACCTCGATGCGGCGAGCAAAAAAACCTACGCCCCCATCGCCGGCAAGGTCTATGGCGTAGACAAGACCGGGCCGGCCTGGCGAATGATCAAGGACCAGGAACAAGGCCCGGTATTGCTGACTGCGCCAGACAAGCGACTGGTGATCGACCCGGACATCCATACGGTGCACTTCGGCAAGGCCATGTCGAAAATGCACAACCAGTTGGCCTATGCCCATGTCGCCAGGGAGGTGCTGAACATCGAGGCTCGGGGGATGGAAGAGATTCGCGCCAGACATCCCGAAAAAGCCCGAATGATCGTGCAGGCCATCGACATGGCGCGCTATTACGCGTTCAACAGTTTGCACAACATGGCGCAACTGCGCAGATTCGTCCCCGGTACCCGGCTGGACACCTTCCTCAAAGGTTTCTTTGGTGTGGGCCAGGTCAACGCAGCGCTGCTCGACAAGATCAAGGACGCCATCCTCCCCATCTGCAACGCGCTGGTCGACCCCGATGAAGACTGGATGAACTCCCATCGTTTTATCGTGGGTTCAAACCGGGACCCGCAGGACAACCTCATTGCGTTTGTCCTGGACAAGGATCAACAGCGCCACGTGCATTTCACCGAAAGGTTCTTCGATCAACAGCTCGACTGGTACAAATCCTGTCTGACAGAGCCCTTCAACGTCGACGGCCACAGCCAGGCCGCCACGTTGATTCACGAGTTCGCTCACCTGTTTTCCGCGGCCGTGGACATTGCATCCCTTGAATCCCGGCGCCCCTTCAGCGATCTGGTAGCGCCGATCACGGCCTACGGTGCCGCCATGAAACAGACCCAACTGGACTTCCAGCGAGAAGCCTTGTCGCTGGACACGCCGAAGGAGGAACTGTTTGCGCGTTGGAACAGCAACCTGCAATCGTGGATCAGCCTGGATTCAATCCCGACGGCCTATCACGTCGGCAAGGCCATTCTGAGGTTGACGGGCAGCACGACCATGGAGACGGCAAGGGATGCATTCCTGGACGGGCAAAATGCGAACTTCAGGACGGACGTCATTTTGCACAATGCCGATTCGCTCGCGTTCCTGATCTGCGAAATGGGCCGGCAACTGGACCCGGTGCCGGTCACATCGGCCACCGGAAACTGATCCGCCAATCACAGGGCGCAGGTCCTCCCGGATCTGCGCAGCACATCGGCCGCGATGGCACTGTGATGATTATTTTGATCTTTTTTTCACGCGCCTTAATGGATACTGCAAGCCGACAACAGGCTATCCAGAGGCGGAGCGTTGAAAAAAAGTTACACATTGATAGTTAAATGCCATGACTGATGTTCTCGCAGGCTGCCCCCAAGGTTAGAATGCACGAAATCAGGATGAGCCAATGACTGAACACACGCTCTCGGAAGCCGAATACGACGCCATCACCGATGCCGCTGCGCATTGGTGCATGCGTCTGCACGCCAATGACTGCACAGAGCAGGAGCGCCAGGCGTTCGAACAATGGCGTAATGCGCATCCGCTCCATGCCTTCGAGTACGAAGCGATGCTGGAAATATGGGATGTCGCCGGCGACCTGCCCCGCCCCGCGCCCGTCCTGCCGCTGGTTCGCCCCCAACCCGAAACCCCTTGGCGCCGCCTGGCCATTGCCGCGGCAGTCTGTGCCCTGGCACTGCCGCTGGCCGGTTATGGCGGCTGGCACCTGGGTTGGGTACCGAACGCGTACCAGCACTTCGAAGCCACCGACAATGTTCGTACGGTCACCTTGAAAGATGGCAGCCAGGTGGAACTGAACCTGGGCAGCGAGCTGACGTACAGCAACTACAAGGATCAGCGGCAAGTCACGCTGAAAAAAGGCGAAGCGTTCTTCCGGGTCAGCCATGACACCCGTCACCCTTTTGTGGTCAAGGCCGCCGAAGGCCAGGTTCGCGTGACCGGCACCCAATTCAACGTCTGGATGTATGAAGACCAGGTCAAGGTCAATCTGATCGAGGGTTCGGTACTGGTCAGCAGCAACACCGACCTGCCCGGCGACGGTTTGCGCCTCGACCCGGCGATGCAGGCCAGTTATCGCCGCGGCGACTTCACTCCCCGCATCAGCCAGACCTATGACAATGACAGTTCGCTGGCCTGGCGCCAGGGCAAGCTGGTGCTCGACGATCTGGCACTGAGCGATGCCCTGCCATTGATCAATCGCTACCTGGACAAACCGTTGATGGTCGCCGACAACAGCACCGGTTCGATCCATATCGGCGGCATCTACAACATCAAAGAGATCAACGGCCTGGTGAAGTCCCTGCCGCGGGTCCTGCCGGTCTACCTGACCCGCAATGACAACGGCAATCTGGTGGTCAACGCGATCCCGCAAAAGACCCCGAAAAGCTGAAAAGGCCGCCACCCTTGCGGGGTACGGCCTTCAGCGTTCCAGTAAAACCCCACTACCTCAATGCGCAGCGACCTTGGCATCCTGCTGGCGGATCGTCTGTACCTGATACTGCGGATCGGACGTGATCTGCTGCTCGGTGAACGGCAGCACGCTCCATTGCTTCTGCGAAAAGGCCTGGGTCTGATCCCGTGAAAATTTCGAAGCAGGGTCACTCGACAACGAGAACGCCAGCAGCCCCTTGGCTTGTGGTCCGTTTTCGTCGAAGGTCACCACTTGCAGGTAACTCGTGCCGCTGACCACCTCGCGCTTGCCGTCGCTGCGCGGCACGCTCTGGATCGCGTTGTAGACCCCCAGCGTACCCGGCCCGCCATGGATCGGCGTCTGTTGCCCGCCGCTGCTGACCACCTGGATGTCGCCCCAGCGAGCGTCCGGCTTGAGGCCTGACGCCTTGACCTGCTCAGCCGAAGCCAGCATCGCTGTGCGTAGCGCCTTGGCCACTGGCGGGTGATCGACGGCGAGTCCACTCGGGGTATGTTGCGGGTCCTGCGGATCGAACGCCACGCGCCATACGTCCGGTACCGGCTCCAATGCCTCCATGACATTCTGGAAGTGCACAAAGCCCAGACCGCTGCCCAGATTGGCCTTGCGGTCCCAGGCCTTGAGGCTGGCGCACAGTGGTGCGAGGGTTTTGGCATCGGCACCGAGATCCGCCGCGCAGAATTGCAGCAGGTCCGGCATCACTTGAGCCGCCTGATAGACCTGATCATCCATGACCATGTGCTGCAAGTCCGCCACCGCGACCTTGCCGGCCTCGGTCAGCGTACTCAAACGGTCCAGGGCAAAGCGTGAACGCAGGCCCAGAGGCTGGCCATCCTGGCTGATCAGCGGCGAATAGCCGGTCAGCGGTTGCGCCGGATTGGCCATCCACGCCGAATCGTTGGAGTGCTGGACAAAATCCTTGCGCAGCAATTGCGGCAACTTGTCCGCTGCATAGATGCCCTGTTGTGGCGCCTGCGGATCGATGTCCCAGGCACAGGCGCTGTTGGAACCGTCAAGAATGATCATCTGCAGGCCGATTCGCGGATCGCTGCACTGCGCCAGCTTGTCGACGCTGACGTTGGGCACCACCGAGAGGTTCATGTACAGCGTCTGCCCCTGATCGTCCGCCGCCAGGGTGTTGACCCACGGAATGCCCTGGATCTTGTGCACCGAGGCCTGGAAATCCTTGAGGTTGTCGGCACGGTTCATCGCGTACCACTGCTGCAGGACGCGATCGTTATCCAGGTTGGCGTCGCGCAGGCTGAAGGCGTACTGATGATCCCAATCGAGTTTTCCCGGCCATTGCACCACCGGACCGAACTTCGAGCTGTAGACCACACGGGAAATCGCCTGGACCTGCCCGTCCGCCTGCCTGACGTTGACAGTCACGGTCTGCTTGTCCATCGGCAAGGACCGGCCGTCGAGCAGGTAACGGGTCGAATCCTTGGGGTCGAGTTGCAGGCGGTACAGCGTGAAATGCCTGGACGCATCCACGGTGTGGGTCCAGGCCAGATGTTGATTGAAACCGATGTTGATCAGCGGCAGGCCGGGCAACGCCGCGCCCATCACGTCCAGCTTGCCGGGAATGGTCAGGTGCATCTGATAAAAACGCATGCCGCCCACCCACGGGAAGTGCGGGTTGGCCAGCAACATGCCGCGTCCGTTAAAGGAACGTTCGCTGCCGATCGCGACCGCGTTGCTGCCACGGTCCAGGGCAAACCTTTGCATGCGCGTGGCGGCCACCTGGAACGCTGCCTGGGCGTTCGACGCCCGGGCCACGGCCTGGGGCGGCGTGGCACCGGCCAGGGCTTCGGCGAACTGGCCGACGCCCCCTTCGACCAACAGGCGCCGGGTCAGCTTGACCAGATCCGACGGGGTGATGTCCCGCACCCAATCGCCCTGGCACTGTTGCGGCAGACCCTGGGCACGACGCTCGCTCAGGGAACGGTTGAACCCCGCCACATAGCCTTCAATCAACTCACGCACCGGTGGAGTCTGGGCCTGCCAGAAACCGGCGACGGCTTGCGGGGTGTTGAGCCAGGTGAAGAACAGATCGCTGACCAGGTTCTCACGCGCCTCGACAGTAAACTGATCCGGTCCGAAATAGCGCGAACGCTCGCCGTTCACCGTAGTGATCTCGTTCGCCAGCAGGCACAGGTTGTCCTGGGCGTAGGCATAGCCGATGCCGTAGCCCAGCCCGCGCTCGCTGTCGGCGCGGATGTGCGGCACGCCGAAACTGGTTCGGCGGATGTCCGCGCTCGTTGGCGCAGACGTATCGCTCGCGCTCGCGGCAAGGCTCAGCCCCAGGCTCAACCCCAGAGTCACACCCGCCAGGCTCAACCTGGTTAACTGGCTGGAAATAATCACGCTCGCTCCTGATCGAAAAAACGATGGCCGCTGTTGCGCGCACCCACGCGCGCAGTGCCTCCCTGTAGGGACGAAGCTCACATCAATAATTTAGGGTTTTTGCCGCACATTGGCGTGCGAACTGACAGGCTGATCACACGACGTCGACAAAATTTCTACATTCGAGCCTTCATGATTTGGGCAGCTCATACGTCTAAACTTTTAAGAGCGCCCAATTTTTCCTGATCAGGCTCTGAAAAGGAGTTTTGCAATGTACAACTCGCAACTGCCAACGGACGGTAGCAACGCGCCAAAGGGTACTTCCATGGGAGTCGGCGTATTCGAGCCGCGTACCGATCGCCACGGCAACGAGCGGATCCGGATCCTGCTCAAGAGCTATGGCCTGCGGACCAGTCTGATCCGCCTGAAAGTCATCGATGCCCTGCTGACGGCCGCCGAAAGCGAGCGCAGCCTTGGCGTGCGTGGCGTGCACAGCCAATTGCTGGACCTGGACATTCCCCTGTCCTTTCTCAGCGTGCGCGAAGTGCTCAAGCGCTTGTGCAGTGAAGGCGTGATTGTCCTAAACCCCGACAAAAGCTACAGCCTGCATCCACAGGCTGCCGCCATCCTGCGCAACCAGTGAACGAATGATCAGGGCTTGACCTTGCGGCGCATCACGCCATTGATGACTACCACAATCACCGCCACGCCAATGGCGATGTACTGGAACATTTTTTCGCTGATGACGCCGGTGTTCTGCAACCAGGAAAGGCCAAACATGATCCCCAGCACCACCAGGGAGATCAGAATCGAGTATTTCAAACGTTGCGACTGTGTCATTGCGGGTTCCTGAATCTGAAAATGTATCCGGTTTGTATCAAGACGCTTGCCAGGCACTTACCCTGTTTCCGGGATAAGTGGCCACAAGCGGGGTCACATGTTACAGCCGATGAAGAGTTTTAGCTTCATTGCGGCGATAACCATGAGGACTTTCAAATGTTGCGTCGAATCACATTGCTGATTCCCCTGCTGGCCATCCTGACCCTGAGCGGTTGCATTGTTTTCCCCCATGGGGGCTGGCATCACGATCACTACTATGACCATGGCGGACCGGGCTACTACCCACACCGATAACCGCTGATCAACACCCTGAATCCTTCCGGTAAAAGTCATTGCCGGGCTGGGCACAGAGTTCCACCAGCCAGTCGACAAACACACGCACCCGCCGGGACAACTGGCGGTGCGGCGGATAAAGCGCCGTCATCGGCATGCCCGGTGGCGGCATTTCTTTCAGCACTTCACACAAACACCCCTCCTGCAGTTGCCGGGCCACGTGATAGTACGGCGTCTGCACCAGTCCATAACCGGCCTCGCACGGCAGAGAAAGGCGTGACGGCGGGCCAACTGGCGCTGGCGTGGGTGCTGGCCCAGGGTGACCACCTGATTCCGATTCCGGGCACCAAGCAACGCAAATACCTGGAAGAAAACGTGGCCGCTCTGCAGGTGAGGGTCGCCGGCCCGTTCGATGAACCGGGCGGGCCGGGCAACGCCGCGTCAGGCCTTGGCCGACAGCCCCGTACCTGGCCGCTCCATCGGGCCGTTGCTTTTACCGTAGGTTTCCAGGTTCTGCAGCACGTAGATCGCTTTTTTGAACTCGGGAATCAAGTAGTTGGCGTACTTGTTTCCCTTCAAATTATTGCTCTGGATGTTGTCCAGTTGAATGGCGAAATATTCCAGCGCATTGAACTTCGCGTCAGGGTCCTTGATGCCAAACCGGTCGAACTTGTCGCCGGCATTGCTCAGCGTTACTGCCGTTACATCACTGATCAGGCCACGTTCTTTCAGAAAGACACTGAGAGTGCCCAAGGACTTGACGGAAATATTGGAGGGGTCAAACCCCTTCATCTGCTTGCGCATTTCCATCTTGTCCATCTTGGCGGTATCCAGCGCAACCGGATTGCTGCCCACCAGGTTAAGCATCTGCCTGACCTTGTCATTCTGGGCAACAGGCTTTGATCTGCTGTTGGTGTCTCGAACCAATAGCCCCGACTTCGGGGTCCATGCGCCGGTATAACCGATAGTCATGAAAAACTCCTTGTATGACCAAGCTAAGTGGTCGCGAGTATCAACTGGAGCATGGGGGCCGCCTAACGTTAATTGAGTTCTTTTACAAATTTTGTACATTTCAGCCACACACCGCAAAGCGCCTTGTTTATTAGGCCATGGCGCTTTGACGAATGGTCCTGCAGGCTTTTCTTACATGACCATCAGCGGGCTTGTATCAATACCGATACCGACTCCGGGCACTCAACCTGACGATTTTGTAATGTCCCCCTCATCTGCCTGACAGCACTGATCTACCATCATCGAACAGCCGAACTTTGTAGTACTTCGTAACACTCCTTGAATGCCTGACCGGAAAAACTGGTCAGAATGCGTTTTTTTGCCCGTTAGCCGAGACGAATCCCATGCGAAACCCTCTGCGTCTGATCGCCCTGAGCGCCCTGTTCATGTCCTCCCTGGCCCAGGCCGCCGACCTCATTCCGATCGAGGTTCATCGCGACGCCAATTGTGGTTGCTGCAAAAAATGGATCAGCCATCTTGAAGCCAATGGTTTCAAGGTCGAAGACCACGTCGAAGCCAACATGAGCGAGTTCAAGCAACAGCACGGCGTGCCGCCACGCCTGGCGTCGTGCCACACCGCGTTGATCAATGGCAAGTTCGTCGAAGGTCACGTCCCGGCTGACCAGGTCCTGGCCTTGAGCAAGCGCGACGATCTGCTGGGCGTCGCGGCCCCCGGCATGCCCATGGGTTCTCCAGGCATGGAAATGGACGGCATGAGCGATGCCTATCAGGTCATCGGCCTGAAAAAGGACGGCACTGACCTGGTGGTTGCGGACTACCCCGCCCATTGATGTCCGGCGCGTACTTCGGGCTGTTTTTCGCGGCATTCGGTGCCGCCACGCTGCTGCCGTTGCAATCCGAAGCCGTGCTGGTCGGCCTGTTGCTCAGCGACCGCTACTGGCTCTGGGCGCTGTTGGCGGTGGCGACGTTCGGCAACGTCCTGGGGTCGCTGCTCAACTGGTGGCTGGGGCGCGGGATCGAACGGTTCCGCGACCGACGCTGGTTTCCGGTGAGCCCCCGACACCTGGAAAAAGCCCGGCTGCATTACCAACGCTACGGCCACTGGTCATTGCTGCTCAGTTGGCTACCGGTGATCGGCGATCCGCTGACACTGGTCGCCGGGGTCATGCGCGAGCCATTGGGGCGATTCCTGCTGATCGTCACCCTGGCCAAAGGCGCCCGCTACGGCGCGTTGGCCGTAGCAACATTGGGCTGGATGGGTTGAACCATCGAGGGCGGCGATTGCCTGTGTTTAATGCCGCCCTAATCGAGCCGATCCAGCATCGGCGGATTTTCCATGGAGCTTCCCAATGTCGCGCCCTTTCCCCCGCTGGTTGCCCGGCCTGTTGTTGACCGCCGCCCTGCCCGCCACCGCCCACGCCGAAGCACCTGAATACGGCCCCGAACTCCAGGGATTCGACTATCCCTACACGCTCAAGCACTTCGCCTTTGAATCCCAGGGCCAGTCCCTGCAAATGGGCTATATGGACGTCGCCGCCCACGGCAAGGCCAATGGCCGCAGCGTGGTGCTGATGCACGGCAAGAATTTCTGTGGCGCCACCTGGGACAGCTCGATCAAAGCCCTCAGCGACGCCGGCTATCGGGTCATCGCCCCGGATCAGATCGGCTTCTGCAGCTCCAGCAAACCGGCGCACTATCAGTACACGTTCCAGCAACTGGCGACGAACACCCAGCAATTGCTCAAGGCATTGGGCATTCAGAAAGCCACCCTGCTGGGGCACTCCACCGGCGGCATGCTCGCCACTCGCTATGCCTTGCAATACCCCGAACAGGTCGAGCAACTGGCACTGGTCAACCCCATCGGCCTGGAGGACTGGAAAGCCCTCGGTGTGCCCTATCGCACGGTAGACCAATGGTATGAACGCGAACTCAAACTCAGCGCCGACGGTATCCGCAACTACGAACGCAGCACCTACTACGGGGGCCGCTGGAAGCCGGAATTCGAGCGCTGGGTCGATATGCTCGCCGGCCTGAACAAAGGACCTGGGCATACGCAAGTCGCGTGGAACTCGGCGCTGATCTACGACATGATCTTCACTCAACCGGTGTACTACGAATTCCAGAACCTGAAGATGCCGACCCTGCTGTTGATCGGGACGTCCGATACCACCGCCATCGGCAGTGACATCGCCCCGCCCGAGGTCAAGGCGAAGATCGGGCACTACGACGTCCTCGGCAAACAAGTGGCCAAGCTGATTCCCCGGTCCACGCTGGTTGAATTCCCTGGCATGGGCCACGCGCCACAGATGGAAGAACCGGCACAATTCCACCAGGCCCTGCTCGCCTGGCTGAACAAGACCAACCCCGTGCGTTGAAGAGGAAAGGCTGATGCCTGTGCAGATTGCAGTGCTTGATGATTGGCAGGATGTGGCGCGTGATGTGGTGGACTGGTCGGCGCTGGACAGCGTCGGCCAGGTGAGTTTTCTCCATGACTACCCCGCCGATAACCAGACGCTGGCCGAGCGCCTGGCCGGGTTCGAGGTGATCTGCGTCATGCGCGAGCGCACGCGCTTCGACGAAGACCTGCTGCGCCGCCTGCCCAGGCTCAAACTGCTGGTGACCGGCGGCATGCGCAACGCCGCCCTGGACCTGAAAGCCGCCGCCGCGCTGGGCATCCAGGTCAGCGGCACCGACAGCTACAAACACGCCGCGCCGGAGCTGACCTGGGCGCTGATCATGGCCGCCACCCGCAACCTGGTGGCCGAAGCCAATGCCTTGCGTGCCGGCCAGTGGCAACAAGGCCTGGGCGGCGACCTGCACGGCAAGACGCTGGCGATCCTCGGCCTTGGCAGCATCGGCCAGCGCGTCGCGCAATTCGGCCAGGTATTCGGCATGCGCGTCATCGCCTGGAGCGAAAACCTCACCGCCGAACGTGCGGCGCAAGCCGGTGTGACCCATGTCAGCAAGCAGGAACTGTTCGAACAGGCCGACGTGCTGTCGGTGCACCTGGTGCTCAGCGACCGCAGTCGGGGCCTGGTGGACGCCCAAGCCCTGGGCTGGATGAAGCCCACGGCACTGCTGGTAAACACCGCCCGCGGGCCGATTGTCGATGAGGCGGCGCTGATCAAGGCGCTGCAGAAGCAACGCCTGGCCGGTGCGGCACTGGACGTCTTCGAGCAGGAGCCGCTGCCCGCCCACCATCCGTTCCGGACCCTGGACAATGTATTGGCCACGCCCCATGTCGGGTACGTGAGCCAACAGAACTACCAGCTGTTTTTCTCGCAAATGATCGAGGACATCCAGGCCTGGGCGGCGGGTGCACCGATTCGTCTGCTGGGTTGAACGAAAATCCCCTGTGGGAGCGGGCTTGCTCGCGAAGGCGGAGTGTCAGGCAACATTAATGTTGATTGACCCACCGCCTTCGCGAGCAAGCCCGCTCCCACAGGGATCTTCAGCGCACACACAACCATGCCCGTTCGCAATCGGCCGCCAGAACACAACGAATAATTGTTCATGCTGCGGTGTTCTCATCACATCAACCTTGCACTGCGCCTGGTCGGGCGCGACCTGATCTGAAACCCATGAACCTGTGGAGCAAAGCCCATGAATAGTCGTTTTGCAGTTCTGATGACTCCGTTGCTGCTGACCGTTGCGTTGTCCGGTTCCCTCGCCCTGGCCAACGGCGGTGGCGGCGATGACGAGCCGCCCGCCAAACCCAACTGCCCGAAAGGACAGGTGCTCGATACCCGATCGCAGCGGTGCGTCAAGCAGACCAGCAGCCTGGTGCCTGACGAAGACCGCACCAACTATGCCTATCAACTGGCCAAGGACGGACGTTATGAAGAGGCCCTGGCCCTGCTCGACACGCTGAAACAGCCAAATACCGCAAAAGCGCTGAACTATCGCGGCTACGCCACGCGTAAACTGGGACGCACCGACGAAGGCATCGGTTATTACCTGCAATCGGTAAAACTCGACCCGCACTACGCGCAAGTCCGCGAATACCTGGGCGAGGCCTATGTGGTCAAGGGCCGGCTGGACCTTGCGCAGGAGCAACTGCAGCAGATCAAATCCATTTGCGGCAATACCCAGTGCGAGGAGTACCAGGACCTGGCCGAAGCCATCAACGGATCATCGAAAACCTGACAACCCGAGCGGACGGAGGTCGCCATCGCCAGCGATCAGGCAATACGAACCGAACTGAACCAGCATCTGGCGCGTTTATGGCGCTACGGCCTGCTGTTATCCCGGCAACGGCATATCGCCGATGACCTGGTGCAGGCCACCTGTGTGCGGGCGCTGGAGCGGGCCGGGCAATACGAGCCGGGGACGCGCATGGACCGCTGGCTGCTGAGCATCCTGCATTCGATCTGGCTCAATGAAGTCCGTGCCCAGCGGGTGCGGCAAGGTCAGGGCCAGGTGGATGCCGACCAGGTCCTGTCGTTCGATGGAGAATCCGTGGCCCAGACCCACGTGTTGGCGGCACAGGTCATCCGCCGCGTCGATGCATTGCCCGAGGCCCAGCGTGAAACGGTATTTCTCGCCTACGTCGAAGGGTTGTCCTACCGCGAAGTCGCCGATGTGCTGCAAGTGCCCATCGGCACGGTCATGAGTCGCCTGGCCGCCGCCCGGGCGAAACTGGCCGAATATCCACCGTTGCACACGGTGCCCCACCCTTACCGAGGAGAACATTGATGAACGCAAAACCCTCGGACGAACAACTGGTGGCTTATCTCGACAACCAGCTCGATGCCGAACAGCGCTCGCGCATCGACGCGGCCATCAGCGCCGACCCGATGCTGAGCCTGCGCCTGCAATGGCTGGATCGCAGCAGCCTGCCGTTCAAGGACGCCTACGATGAACTGGCCCGGCAGGCGCCGGTGGATCGCTTGCAAGCCATGCTCGCCACGCTGCCCTCACCCGCCCGCCCCGGGCTCAGCCGACGCTGGTTCCTGGCCGCCGCAGCCGGGCTGCTGGCTGGCGGCGTGCTGGCGGACCGTTTGTTCCTCGGCTGGCAAGCGAGTCAGCAGACTCACAGCTGGCGCGGTCTGGTAGCCGACTACATGGCGCTCTACGTGCCGGAAACCCTGGATCACCTGCCCGCTGATGAAGCCTCTCAGCGGGCCCAACTGCGGACCATCGATGCGCGCCTGGGCCTGGACCTCGCGCCGGCAAAACTGAGCCTGCCCCGCGCCGAGTTCAAGCGGGCGCAAATCCTCGAGTACGACGGCGCCCCCATCGCCCAGATCACCTACCTCGATCCGGTGCACGGCCCCATGGCGCTGTGCGTGACCCGCTCCAACAGCGGCAGCCGGCATTTCGCCCGGGAACAGCGGCGCGAGCTGAACATCGTGTACTGGGCGGACATGGAACACGCCTGGATGCTGATCGGGCATCAGCCAATGACGGATCTGGAGGAGATGGCCAAGGTGTTGCGGGGCCGGTTGAGCGCTTGATACGCAAGCACAGGTTTGCGGGGTCGTAAAAAGCCCCCGCAAGCCATCAGGTTGTTCTGCTGCCGACGCCCGACTTCTCAAGGTCTTGTACCCTTGGCGGCACACCATCCCCCGCGCTCGTCATCGTGTACCTCACCGCATCGCCGACAAGAAAACAGGCGTTACCCTCTGCGGTCATGTTCGGCCCAATCCGGATCGCCAAGGTGCAACAGCCGCCATCAGGCATGACCATCGCAAATTTTGTCGACAGGTTTTCGACCTTGACGTCCCTGATTGCACTGATCGTGCCCTGCCCGCAGGTTTTTATTATTGGCGCGCCCATTCGTCCCTCCAGCCTCGCCGCCTGTATTGACTTCGCAGGCTAATGAGACCCGTAAGCGTGGCACCTTGCTACTGTCAAACCTGACAGATGATGCGGCCGTTTGTCGAAATCAGACCGGCAATGGCAACCACAAGCGAAACCGCGCCCCGCCCAGCGGCGAGGCTTGCACCGTCAGTGTGCCGCCCTGGGCTTCCAGGGCGCGGCGACTGATCGCCAATCCCAGTCCGAAACCACCCGTGGCGCGATCTCGACTGCGGTCGAGACGGTAGAAGGGTTCGAAAATCCGCTCGCGTTCGTCATCCGGAATGCCGATGCCATCATCGTCGACCCAGATTTCACAGCCGCCGGCACAGACCTGCACACCGATCTGGATACGCTTTTCGCAATAGCGCATGGCATTGCGCAGCAGGTTTTGCAAGGCGCGGGCGGTCAGGCGCGGGTCGAGGCTGAAGCGTTCGAGCTGGCCGTGCAGCAGCACGTCGATGACGATCTCCGGGGATTCGAGCTCCTCGTCGACGCTGCCAAGGATGCTGTCGATGAACTCATCCAGCGACACTTCGACCCGCTCCGGTAGTCGCGCCGGGTTTTGCAGGCGACTGTAGGACAGCAGCTCCAGCACCAGCTCATCGAGTTCCCGGATGTGCGCCACCAGGCTTTGCAGACGCTCGCGGCTGGCTGCCGGCAAGTCGTCGGAGAGCGCCAGCGCCAGGCCGAAATCCAGGCGCGTCAGCGGTGTGCGCAACTCGTGGGACACCGCATTGAGCAAGTCGCGCTGCTGGTTGAGCAGGTTCTCGATGTCGCCGGCCATGGTGTCGAACACACTGGCCAGGCTGCCGATGTTGGAACTCGGGGAGATTTGCGTGCGCTCGCCCAGGTGGCCCTTGCCAAAGCGCTCGGCCGCGCCCTTGAGGCGTTCCAGGTCACGCCAGTGCGGGCGCAGCCACAGCAACAGGCACGCGAGCATGGTCGCGCCGATCAGCACGTTGATGCTCCAGTACAACAGGTTGACGTCCAGCGGATCCGGCGGCACCACCATTTGCACCACGGTGCGCTCGTTCAGCGGCGCGACCGCCAGCGTGCGCCAGCCCCAGTCACCCACGCGCACAACGTTCTCGCCCCGCTGCAAGCGCTGCTGCTCTTCAGGCGTCAGGCTGCTGTCGTCGTTACCGCTGAGCACGATGTGCAGTGGCTCGAAGTCCTTGTCCATTTCAGCGGCCAGGGCCGGCCACTGTTCGGCCGGGGCCGCATGAAACTGTTTGACGATCAGCGTTTGCAGGCCACGGGAGTAATCGAGGTTGTAGGTGACAAAGCGCTCGTGGAACACCTTGACCACCAGATCCGGCACCAGATAAATCGCGGCGCTGAACGAGACGATGGTCACCAGGTACAAACGAAAGAGGATTCTGAACATCGGCTCAGCATTCCCACTCGGAACGGCTGAACAGGTAGCCCTTGCCCCACACGGTCTTGATCTTGCGCGCCTCGCCGGCGTGGTCGTCGAACTTGCGCCGCAACTTGGAAATCGCCACGTCCACCGAACGATCGGTGCCGTTGAATTCGATGCCGCGCAGGCGTTGCAGGATCTGGTCGCGGCTCAGCACCTCCCCGGCATGCCGGGCCAGCACCACCAGCAGGTTGTACTCACCGCTGGACAAGTCCACCAATTGCTCGCGCCAGGTCACGGTGCGTTCGGACAGGTCGATGCACAGGTTGCCCATCAGAATCCGGTCGTTGGCGGTCTGCGGCTCGCTGAGGCTGCTGCGGCGCAACAGGGTCCGCACCCGCGCCAGCAGCACCCGTGGCTCGCAGGGTTTGGTCACGTAGTCGTCGGCCCCCATTTCCAGCCCCAGTACCTGGTCGTGGCTGTCGTCGCGGGCGGTGAGCATCAGGATCGGCAAGGTCGCCGAATCGGCGCGCAGCAGGCGACAGACTTGCAAGCCGTCGAGGCCTGGCAGCATCAGGTCGAGGATCACCAGGTCCGGCGGATTGAGCTGCGCACGTTCGCGCACATGATCGCCGCGACCGATCACGCTGACGGAATAACCGTTGCGTTCCAGGTAGCTGGCAATCAGTTCGGCGAGGGCGGTGTCGTCTTCGACCAGGAGGATGTTGGGCATGGGGTGTTTCCAGAAAAAAGCAGTGGCGCCTGTACCGGCCTCTTCGCGGGCAAGCCCGCTCCCACAGGGATTTGAGGTGAACACAAATGATATGAACACCACCGACCACTGTGGGAGCGGGCTTGCCCGCGAAAGCGATCTCTCAGGCGCAATAAAATTCAAGAACTGAAGGATATACGCCCTCACTCGTCTCTGAGTAAAACCCTTACACAATTTCACACAGCACCAACAAAGCTTCACCGCTACCCTCGCCTGCGCCCAGTAGGATGCTGGGAGTCTTTATTGGGGTATTACATGTCGAAGAATCTGCTTGCCAGGCTCAGTCTGATTGCTCTGGCGTTGACACTGGCCGCGTGCGAAAAGGCCTCGAACGCCGAGGAACAGGCGCCGCTGGCCACGGTTCGCATCGAGACCATCGAAGCGCAACCACTGACCATCAGCAGCGAACTGAGCGGACGGATTGCCGCACCGCGCATGGCCGAGGTGCGTGCCCGCGTGGCCGGCGTGGTCCTGCAGCGGACCTTCCGTGAAGGCAGTGACGTGAAACAGGGCGATGTCCTGTTCCGCATCGACCCGGCGCCGCTCAAGGCTGACCTGGACAGCGCCGAAGCAGCGCTGCGCAAGGCCGAGGCCAACGCGTTCCAGGCCCGGTTGCAGGAACAGCGCTATGCCCAGTTGATCGACGACAAGGCCATCAGCGGCCAGGACTACGACAACGCCCGGGCCAACGTACGACAGACCGCCGCCGACGTCGCGGCCAACAAGGCTGCGGTGGAGCGGGCGAAACTCAATCTCGGCTACGCCACCGTCACCGCGCCGATTTCCGGGCGCATCGGGCGTGCGCTGGTGACCGAAGGCGCGCTGGTCGGGCAGAACGAAACCACGCCGCTGGCGCTGATCCAGCAACTCAATCCGATTCATGCCGACCTGACCCAGTCCACCCGTGAGCTCAACGAACTGCGCCGCGCCTTCCGTTCCGGCCAGTTGCAGCAGGTCGGCCAGGACCAGGCCAAGGCCACGCTGATTCAGGATGACGGCAGCCTCTACCCGCTGCCGGGCAAAATGCTGTTCAGCGACATCACCGTCGACCCGGGCACCGGCCAGATCATCCTGCGCAGCGAGTTCCCCAACCCCGACCTCGACCTGCTGCCCGGCAGTTTCGTGCGCGTGCGCCTGGAACAAGCGGTCAACCGCCAGGGCATCAGCGTGCCGCAACGGGCTATCCAGCGCGACAGCGCGGGCATCGCCCAGGTGCTGCTGCTCGACGCCGAACAGCGCGTCGGCCAGCAACCGGTCGAACTGGGCGCCGTGCAGAACGATCGCTGGATCGTCACCGGCGGCCTGAAAGCCGGCGACCGCATCGTCATCGAGGGCCTGCAGCACGCCCGCCCCGGCGAGAAAGTGCAGATCGACGACACCCCTCTTCCACTTGCCCAGGCGACTGGCCAGTAAGCAGGACGCTTTTTTATGCCGCAGTTCTTTATCGACCGCCCGGTGTTCGCCTGGGTGGTCGCGTTGTTCATCCTGCTGGCCGGTGCCCTGGCCATTCCGCAGTTGCCGGTGGCGCAGTACCCCGACGTTGCGCCGCCGCAGATCGAAATCTATGCCGTGTACCCGGGTGCTTCGGCGCAAACCGTGGACGAAAGCGTGGTCAGCCTGATCGAGGAAGAACTCAACGGCGCCGATCATCTTTTGTATTTCGAATCCCAGAGCAGCCTCGGCAGCGCGACCATCAAGGCCACTTTCCAACCGGGCACCAACCCGGAACTGGCGCAGGTGGATGTGCAGAACCGCCTCAAGGCCGTGGAGTCGCGCCTGCCGCAAGCGGTCATCCAGCAAGGATTGCAGGTGGAGAAAGTCTCCTCCGGTTTCCTGCTGTTGATCACCCTGACGTCCAGCGACGGCAAGCTCGACGACGTGGCGCTCAGCGATTACCTGGCGCGCAACGTGATGAACGAGATCAAGCGCCTGGACGGCGTCGGCAAGGCGCAGCTGTACGGCGCCGAGCGGGCGATGCGGATCTGGATCGATCCGCAGAAACTGCTCGCCTTCAACCTCACGCCAGCGGACGTCAACACCGCCATCGTCGCGCAAAACGCCCAGGTGTCGGCCGGCAGCATCGGCGATCTGCCGACCCGTACCACCCAGGAAATCACCGCGACCATTCTGGTCAAAGGGCAGTTGTCGACCCCCGAAGAATTTGCCGACATCGTCCTCAAGGCCAACCCGGACGGTTCGACCGTGCGCATCAGCGATGTGGCGCGGGTCGAGATCGGTAGCCAGGAATACCAGTTTTCCACGCGCCTGAACGGCAAGCCGTCCACCGCCGTCGCCGTGCAGTTGTCGCCGGGCGCCAACGCCCTGAACACCGCGACCCTGGTGCGGGCGAAGATGGACGAACTCAAGCGCTACTTCCCGGCAAACGTCGAGTACTCGATCCCGTACGACACCTCCCCCTTCGTCAAGGTCTCGATCACCAAGGTGGTCTACACCCTGGGCGAAGCCATGCTGCTGGTGTTCGCGGTGATGTTCCTGTTCCTGCAGAACATCCGCTACACGCTGATTCCGACGCTGGTGGTGCCGGTGGCGTTGATGGGCACCTTTGCGACGATGCTGGCGCTGGGGTTTTCGATCAACGTGCTGACCATGTTCGGCATGGTGCTGGCGATCGGCATCCTGGTGGACGACGCGATCGTGGTGGTGGAGAACGTCGAGCGCATCATGGCCACCGAGGGCCTGTCGCCCAAGGATGCCACGCGCAAGGCCATGCAGCAGATTACCGGGGCCATCATCGGCATCACCCTGGTGCTGGTCGCGGTGTTCATTCCAATGGCGTTCATGCAGGGTTCGGTCGGGGTGATTTACCAGCAGTTCTCGCTGTCGATGGCCACCTCGATCCTGTTCTCGGCCTTCCTCGCCCTGACCTTGACCCCGGCCCTGTGCGCGACGCTGCTCAAGCCGATTGCCAAAGGCGAGCACCACGAAAAGAGCGGATTCTTTGGCTGGTTCAACCGCCGCTTCGAGCAACTGACCGAGCGCTATCAAGGCTGGGTCGCCTACGCGTTGAAACGCACCGGGCGCTACCTGTTGATCTACGGCGTGCTGCTGATCGGCCTGGGCCTGGCCTTCAGTCGCTTGCCCTCCTCGTTCCTGCCGGTGGAAGACCAGGGTTACACCATCACCGACATCCAGTTGCCACCGGGCGCGAGCAAGAACCGCACGGTGCAGGTGGCCGAGCAGGTGGAAGCGCACAACGCCGGCGAGCCGGGCATTCGCGACAGCGTGGTGATTCTCGGATTCAGCTTCTCCGGCAGCGGGCAGAATGCGGCGCTGGCGTTCAGCACGCTCAAAGACTGGTCGGAGCGCGACAGCGAAGATTCGGCGGCTTCGATTGCCGACCGGGCCAACGTCGCCCTCAGCCAGATCAAGGATGCGGTGACCTTTGCCGTGCTGCCGCCGCCCGTGGATGGCCTGGGTACGTCCAGCGGCTTCGAGTTCCGCCTGCAGGACCGCGGTGGCCTCGGCCATGAGAAGCTGATGCAAGCGCGCACCGACTTGCTCGCGGCCGCCGAAAAAAGCCCGATCCTGATGAACGTGCGCGAAAGCGCCCTGGCCGAGGCGCCGCAAGTGCAACTGGTGGTCGACCGCAAGCAGGCCAACGCGCTGGGGGTGTCCTTTGCCGACGTCGGCAACGTGCTGTCCACGGCCGTGGGCTCGGCGTACATCAACGACTTCCCCAACCAGGGGCGGATGCAGCGCGTCGTGGTGCAGGCCGAGGGCGACCAGCGCAGCCAGGTGCAAGACCTGCTGAAGATCCACGTGCGCAACACCCACGGGAAAATGGTGCCCTTGTCGGCCTTCGTGCAGGCCAAATGGACCCAGGGCCCGGCGCAGTTGACCCGCTACAACGGCTACCCGGCGATCAGCATTTCCGGTGAACCGACACCGGGCCACAGCACAGGCGAAGCCATGGCCGAGATCGAGCGGTTGGTGGCGCAAGGCCCCGCGGGCCTGGGCCAGGAATGGACCGGGTTGTCATTGCAGGAACGCTTGTCCGGCAGCCAGGCACCGATCCTGCTGGGGCTGTCGCTGTTGATCGTGTTCCTGTGCCTGGCGGCGTTGTACGAAAGCTGGTCGATCCCGACCTCGGTGCTGCTGGTGGTGCCGCTGGGTGTGCTCGGCGCGGTGCTGGCCGTGACCTTGCGCGGGATGCCCAACGATGTGTTCTTCAAGGTCGGGTTGATCACCATCATCGGCCTGTCGGCGAAGAACGCGATCCTGATCATCGAGTTCGCCAAGAGCCTGTACGACGAAGGCCACGACCTGGTCGACGCCACCCTGCAAGCGGCACGCCTGCGGTTGCGGCCGATCGTCATGACTTCGCTGGCGTTCATCCTTGGCGTGGTGCCCCTGGCGATCGCGACCGGCGCCAGTTCGGCGAGCCAGCAGGCCATCGGCACCGGGGTGATCGGCGGGATGATCACGGCGACGCTGGCCGTGGTGTTCGTGCCGGTGTTTTTTGTGGTGGTGATGAAGCTGGTGCGCAAACGCCATAAACCACACTGATCAACACCACTGTCTCAATGTGGGAGCGGGCTTGCTCGCGAAGAGGCCGTCACATTCAATACCCGTGTTGATTGACAGTCCGCCTTCGCGAGCAAGCCCGCTCCCACAGGGGATCCCGGTGATTCCAAGATTGTGCTCACCTGGGCTAAGGTGATTGCATCGCCTCAACCCATCGAGCCTCCATGCCCTACCTCACCCACACCCACCCTCGCCTGTCCGCCGCCACAACGCTCGGTATCGCGGCGGGCATCCTGGTTCCGGCCGATTCGGTGATCAGCAAAATCCTCATCGGCTGGAATGCCGGTGTCTGGACTTACCTGATCCTGATGTCCTGGCTCACCGTGCGTTCAAAAGCGACCGATGTGAAACGCATCGCCGAAATCGAAGACGAAAACGCCGGGCTGGTGCTGTTGGTGGTATGCATCGCGGCATTGGCCAGTCTGGCGACCATTACCTTCGAACTGGCCGGCAGCAAGGACCTGGAAACCACGCGCAGACTCCTGCACTACGGCTTCACCGCGCTGACGGTGATCGGCTCGTGGCTGCTGATCGGGGTGATTTTCAGCGTGCACTACGCGCGCCTGTTTTACACCTGGGAAGGCAAAGAGCCGGCGCTGCGCTTTGCTGATGGCCTAACGACGCCCAATTACTGGGACTTCCTGTACTTCTCGTTCACCGTCGGCGTGGCGGTGCAGACCTCGGATGTCGGCGTGGCGACCCGTGATTTGCGCAAGATCGTGCTGGCGCAGTCGTTGATCGGTTTTCTGTTCAACACCGCCATCCTCGGGTTCTCGATCAATATTGCGGCGGGCCTGTTCAACTGATGCCTGCACAAACGTTCTAGTCATCGCACTTACAGCAGGCGTTAAATAGCTCGGTAATCCGTCCCGCAGGTGCAACATGAACGCTCACAACTGGATCGACCTGTCCCAGGACGCCGACACCGGCATCGAGACCCTGCGCGCGCATTTCGAAGGTCACGCCTACGACCCGCACTGGCATGACAGTTATCTGGTGGGCGTCACCGAGCAAGGGGTGCAGCAATTCAATTGCCGACGGGCCAGGCACCAGAGCACGCCGGGCAAGGTGTTTTTGCTCGAACCCGGTGACATCCATGACGGTGACGCACCGACCGCCGACGGTTTTACCTACCGCATGCTGTACCTCGATCCGCAGTGGTTACAGCGCGAACTCGGCGCTGTGTTCGATCATGCCCCCGACAACAGCCAACTGAGTTTCGCCGCCACCTTGGCCTGCGATGCGCGCCTGGCCCAGGCCACCAGCCTGGCGTTTGAAACCCTGCATCGCGGTGAGCTGAAGATCGTCCGCCAGACCACCCTCGACGCGTTGCTCGAGCGCCTGACCAGCCACTTGCATTGGCGCGCCCGCGATGGCCAGGACCCGCGTCTGCCGCGCGTGGCGCAGAAGGCCCGGGACTACCTGCATGCCAACGCGCAATACGACATCGGCCTCGATCAACTGGCAGCCGTCACAGGTGTCGACCGCTTCCGCCTGACCCGTGCGTTCAAGGCCGCTTACGGCATGGCGCCCCACGCGTATCTGGTGCAATTGCGCCTGGCAACCGCTCGGCGAATGCTGGCCCGAGGTGAGCAACCGGCGACGGTGGCGATGGCGTTGGGCTTTGCCGACCAGAGCCATCTGGGCCGCTGGTTCGTGCGCGCCTACGGCCTGACACCGGCGCTGTACCGCAAGCGCTGCTCAAATCTTCCAGACAAGTAACGCCGGGGATCGTGAAGATCGGTTTCACTGATCTTTACCGGAGTTTGCCCGCGATGCTCTCTTCTTTCCCGACGTTACTGCCCTTCCTGCTCTTTGCCTTTGTGGCGTCCATCACACCCGGACCGACCAACATTCTGGTGCTCAGCAACAGTGCCCGATACGGCTTGGGCGCCGCCCTGCCGATTATCTTCGGCGCCTGCGCCAGTGGCGCGACGCTGGTGTTGCTGGTGGGCGCGGGCGTTGGCTCTTCACTGACGGCCTGGCCTGCGGTGCAAAGCGTCATGCAATGGGTCGGGGTAGCGTGGCTGAGTTATCTGGCCTGGCAGATTATCCGTTCGCCGGCCGAAGCCATCAGCACGCAGAAAACCGCTGCTCGGCTGGGTTGGGTGGGCGCCGCCAGCCTGCAATGGATCAACCCGAAAACCTGGATGATGGCGCTGGCGGTGGTCAGTGTCTTCGCTGGAGCGGGCGAAGATCGGCTCGTCCATGTGATCAATCTTTCAGGGGTGTTTTTCCTGGTTTCCTTGCCCTGCCTGGGTGTCTGGGCGCTGCTCGGTGCCGGGTCGAGTCGCTGGTTGCGCTCGCCCCGGGCCATGCAACGTTTCAATCGCTGCATGGGCCTGTTGCTGCTGGGTTCAGCGTGGCTGAGCGTGCTGGCCTGAACGCCACCCGTCGGTGTTTGTTCGACAATCGACAATCCGGGGCTTGACGGCGAATTGGCTTTTGGTGTCTTCTGAAACCGGTTTCAGCGCTATCTCACGAAGCGCTCGGCCTTATAAATCCAATAAGAAGGTTTCAGACCGTGAACGATTTTTCCGCCGCCCAGCGCAGCCGCGTGACCATGCTCGACGTGGCCGAACACGCCAAGGTCTCCAAGGCCAGCGTTTCGCGGTTCATCGGCGAAGACCGCGCCCTGCTCTCCGATGCCACCGCCCAACGCATCGAGCAGGCGATTGCCGAACTGGGCTATCGCCCGAACCAGATGGCCCGCGGCCTGAAACGCGGGCGCACCCGCCTGATCGGCATGCTGGTGGCCGATATCCGCAACCCTTATTCAATTGCCGTGATGCACGGGGTGGAAACCGCTTGCCGTCAGCACGGCTATAGCCTGGTGGTGTGCAACACCGACCGCGACGACGAGCAAGAACGCCAGCACCTGGCCCTGCTGCGCTCGTACAACATCGAAGGCCTGATCGTGAACACCCTGGGTCATCACCGTGACGAATTGCACGAACTGCACCGGGAAATGCCCCTGGTGCTGGTGGACCGCAAGGTCGAGGACCTGGAAAGCGACATGGTCGGGCTAAACAACCCGGCCGCCGTCGAGATGGCCATCGTCCACCTTGAAGAACGCGGTTACCGCGATGTGTTGATGGTGACCGAACCCTTCGATGGCACCAGTTCGCGGATCGAACGGGTCGCCAGTTTCAAGGCGCAAATTGCCCTGCGCCCGGCCCTCCATGGCAGCCTCATCGAAACCGGCAGCGAACTGACCGTACAGTTGAAATCCTTTCTCGACACGCCTGGCCCGGGCCCGAAAGCGCTGTTTTGCGCGAACGGGATTGCGGCGCTGGCCTGCACCCATGCGTTGCGTGAACTCAAGTGCAACCTGTTCGAGGAGGTGGGCCTGATTGCTCTGGATGATCTGGATTGGTATCCGTTGGTGGGTAGCGGGATAACCGCGCTGGCCCAACCGACCACCGAGATGGGCGCCAGTGCGTTTGAGTGTTTGCTCAAGCGGCTGCGGGGGGATGACGGAGCGGTGCGGACGCTGGATTTTTCCGCGCGGTTGATTGTCAGGGGGTCAACCCTTGGAAATTCTCGGTGAATGTTCCGGCCTCTTCGCGGGCAAGCCCGCTCCCACATTTGGAATGCATTCCCCTGTGGGAGCGGGCTTGCTCGCGAAGAGGCCATCAAGAACACCCACTATTTTTTTGAACAAAAATGAAACCGGTTTCAGAGGTAAAACAACAATGAACAAACCCGCCGTTTCCATCAGCCTCTCCAGCTACGGCGCCGACCTGGTTCGCCAGCGTGGCCAAGGCAGTTTTATCGAAGTGCTGGCCGCCGCCGGCGCCACGCGCATCGAGTGGCGCGAAGAATTACTGACCATTGAGGACCCCGTTCAACTGGCCAATGCCACTCAGGCGAAAGGCCTGGAGAGCGTGTATTCGTCGCCAATGGAACTCTGGCTGGCCGGGCAATCCAGGCCCAATCCAGAATTGATCACCGCCCTGCAACGCGCCGAGGCGTTCGGTGCCAAATGGTTGAAAGTGTCGCTGGGCTATTTCACCGACAATTGCGACCTGCACGCCCTCGCCCGACTGCTGGATGCCAGCCCCGTGCAGTTGCTGGTGGAAAACGACCAGACCCTGCACGGCGGTCGCATCGAGCCCTTTCAGCGTTTTTTCACTGAAGTCGAGCAACACCACTTGCCGATCAAAATGACCTTCGACATCGGCAACTGGCACTGGCAGGACCAGTCCGCCGCCAGCGCCGCGCGCCTTCTCGGACGCCACGTCGGCTATGTGCACTGCAAAGCGGTTACACGTCGCGCCGACGACAAGCTGGTCGCCATTCCGCCGACCGCCAGCGACTTGCAACAGTGGGAACAGCTGCTGCAGCACATGGCCCAAGGTGTGATGCGGGCCGCGGAATATCCGCTGCAAGGCGATGACTTGGTGCAACTGACCCGCGAACACGTGGCGGCCCTCGCCCGCCTCGGCCAGTCGCAACGGGAGAGTGCTCATGTCTGAGATCGATATCCTCTCGTTCGGTGAAACCATGGCGATGTTCGTTGCCGAGCAGGCTGGCGACCTGGCCGAGGTCAGTGCTTTCCACAAACGCATCGCCGGGGCTGACAGCAACGTCGCCATTGGCCTTTCCCGACTCGGCTTCAACGTGGCATGGCTGAGCCGGGTCGGTGCCGACTCGTTGGGCCGGTTCGTGGTCGACACCCTGGAAAAAGAAGGCCTGGACTGCCGCCACGTCGACATCGACACCGCCCACCCGACCGGTTTTCAACTCAAGTCCCGCACCGACGATGGCAGCGATCCGCTGGTCGAGTACTTCCGCCGTGGTTCGGCGGCCAGTCACCTGTCGCCGCACTCGATCGTGCCCGAGTTGCTCAAGACCCGGCACCTGCACGCCACCGGCATTCCCCCGGCGCTGTCGGAGTCGGCGCGGCAGATGTCGTTCGAGTTGATGACCCGTATGCGCGAGGCCGGGCGCAGCGTGTCCTTCGACCCGAACCTGCGCCCGAGCCTGTGGGCCAGCGAACGACAGATGATCACCGAGATCAACCGCCTCGCCGCCCTCGCCCATTGGGTGCTGCCGGGGTTGAGCGAAGGTCGCTTGCTGAGCGGATTCGAAGACCCGGCCGACATTGCCGCGTTCTACCTCGACCAGGGCGCCGAAGCCGTGGCGATCAAGCTTGGACCCCACGGTGCTTACTACCGCACCCATATTGATCAAGGTTTCGTCGCTGGCGTGCCGGTGGCCAAGGTGGTCGATACGGTGGGCGCCGGCGATGGTTTTGCCGTCGGCATGATCAGCGCGCTGCTGGAAAACCAGAGCTTTGCCGAGGCCGTGAAACGCGCCAACTGGATTGGCAGCCGTGCGGTGCAGAGCCGGGGGGA
Organism: Pseudomonas sp. PDM27; assembly: GCF_019219205.1. Taxonomy (NCBI): domain Bacteria; kingdom Pseudomonadati; phylum Pseudomonadota; class Gammaproteobacteria; order Pseudomonadales; family Pseudomonadaceae; genus Pseudomonas; species Pseudomonas sp. PDM27. Next base: position 153,689 of record NZ_JAHUWF010000001.1, read on the forward strand.
TATGGAGGGGTTGCCCAGCAGATCCGAAATGTCCGTTGAATTCGAGGCCGTCTTCGCGAGCAAGCCCGCTCCCACAGGTTTTGCGTCTGTGGGAGCGGGCTTGCTCGCGAAGGGGCCAGCACAGTCACTGAAGATCTAAACACCGTTACCTGCTGCGACAAAAACAACAAGCTCAGGAGCACCACTCATGAAAACCGCAACGCTCGCCACCCGCCGCTGGTGGTACATCATGCCCATCGTGTTCATCACCTATAGCCTGGCGTATCTGGATCGCGCCAACTATGGTTTCGCCGCCGCGTCCGGCATGGCGGCGGACCTGATGATCACGCCAGGCTTGTCGTCGATGCTCGGCGCGCTGTTCTTCCTCGGCTACTTTTTCTTCCAGGTACCCGGCGCGATCTACGCACAGAAACACAGCGTGAAGAAGCTGATTTTCGTCAGCCTGATCCTCTGGGGCAGCCTGGCGACCTTGACCGGGATTGTCTCCAATGCCTACTGGCTGATCGTCATTCGCTTCATGCTCGGCGTGGTCGAAGCGGCCGTGATGCCGGCGATGCTGATCTACCTGTGCCATTGGTTCACCCGCGCCGAACGCTCGCGAGCCAACACCTTCCTGATCCTCGGCAACCCGGTGACCATGCTTTGGATGTCGGTGGTCTCGGGCTATCTGGTGCAGCACTACAGCTGGCGCTGGATGTTCATCATCGAAGGTTTGCCCGCAGTGTTGTGGGCATTCATCTGGTGGCGCCTGGCCGATGATCGTCCGTCTCAGGCCAAGTGGCTCAACGATCAGGAAAAGCAGGATCTGGAAAGCGCACTGGCCGCCGAACAGGTCGGCATCAAGGCCGTGAAGAACTACGCCGAAGCGTTCCGGTCACCCAAAGTGATCATCCTGGCCCTGCAGTTTTTCTGCTGGAGCATTGGCGTGTACGGTTTCGTCCTGTGGCTGCCGTCGATCCTCAAGGCCGGCGCGCAGATGGACATGGTCCAGGCCGGCTGGCTCTCGGCGCTGCCGTACCTGGCGGCGGTGATCGGCATGCTGCTGGTGTCCTGGGGTTCGGACAAGCTGCAAAAACGTAAACGTTTCGTCTGGCCGCCACTGCTGATTGCCTCGATCGCCTTCTATGGCTCCTACGCCTTGGGCGCTGAACACTTCTGGTGGTCCTACACCCTGCTGGTGATTGCCGGCGCTTGCATGTACGCGCCTTACGGCCCCTTCTTCGCGATCATTCCGGAGATCCTCCCGGCCAATGTCGCGGGCGGCGCCATGGCGCTGATCAACAGCATGGGTGCCCTCGGTTCGTTTGGCGGTTCTTATCTGGTCGGTTACCTGAACAGCTCCACCGGCTCGCCGGGTGCGTCGTACCTGTTGATGAGCGGCGCGTTGATGTTTTCGGTGGTACTGACGATTTTCCTCAAGCCCGGCGCCAGCGACCGGGAGCGGCCCTCGGCCACGGTAACGCGCGCCGCCGCGGCACATTCCTGAATTGAAATCGAGGTCTCGAAGATGAAAAAGCAGGTCGTCCTGTACAAGAAACTCTCGCCATTATTGATGGCTCGCCTGCACGAGCAGGCTGAAGTGACGCTGATCGAAAACCTTGATGCCGAGGGCCTGGCCAAACTGCGCGATGCCCTCCCCCGCGCTCACGGCTTGCTCGGTGCCAGCCTGAAGCTGGATGCCGAACTGCTCGACCTGGCGCCCGACCTTCAAGCCATTGCCAGCGTCTCGGTGGGCGTCGACAACTACGACATCGACTACCTCACCGAACGGCGAATCCTGCTGAGCAACACGCCGGATGTGCTCACCGAAACCACCGCCGACACGGGTTTTGCGCTGATCCTGGCGACTGCCCGGCGGGTGGTGGAACTGGCGAATCTGGTTCGCGCCGGCCAATGGAACCGCAACATCGGCCCTGCGCATTTCGGCAGCGACGTGCACGGCAAAACCCTGGGCATCATCGGCATGGGCCGCATTGGCGAGGCCCTCGCACAGCGCGGGCATTGCGGGTTTGGCATGCCGGTGATCTACCACAGCCAGTCACCGAAACCGGCAGTGGAACAGCGCTTCAATGCGCGCTATCGAAGCCTGCCGGAACTGTTGCAACAGGCCGATTTCGTTTGCCTGACGTTACCGCTGACCGCTGAAACCCAAGGACTGATCGGCGCAGAGCAGTTCGCCCAGATGCGTCCCGAGACCATCTTCATCAATATTTCACGGGGCAAAGTGGTGGACGAAACGGCGCTGATCGACGCCTTGCGCACGGGGCGGATTCGCGCGGCGGGGCTGGACGTATTCGACCGCGAACCCTTGAATCAGGACTCGCCATTGCTGCAGTTGAACAACGTGGTGGCGACACCCCACATCGGCTCGGCCACCCATGAAACACGGGAGGCCATGGCCAGGTGCGCGGTGGACAACCTGTTGGCGGCGCTGGCCGGTGAGCGGCCGGCCAATCTGGTGAATGTTGGGGCGTGGCAGGGCTGAGGTATTCGGCGCCTGTCAGGCAGCCTTCGCGAGCAAGTCGAATCGTCGCACCGCCGCTCCCACATTAGGGTGGGAGCGGGCTTGCTCGCGAAGAGGCCGGCACAGGCAACACAAATCCTTCAGGCCCGCCGCACCTCCAGCAAATCCGTCGCACACAAAGCAATCCGCCGGCAGGCATCCGCGAGTTTGACCCGATCCACCACCAGACCGATGCGGATATGCCCCGCCGCACTCGGCCCGAAAGCTTCACCGGCCAGCACCGACACGCCATAACCTTCCAGCAGTCGCTCGGCGAAGCGCTGGGCCGACAACCCGGTCTGGCGCACATCGACCATCACGAACATTCCGCCGTCCGGGCGTATCGGCTTGAGTCCCGGGCATTGCCCCAGGCTTGCACACACCAGGTCGCGGCGCTGGCGATACTCTTCACGCATCGAGGCCACTTCGGGCAGGTCCCGGTCCAGCGCCAACTGCGCAGCGTTCTGCACGAAATCCGGAATGCCGAACAGCATGCTCAGCGACAAATTGACCAGGTGACCCGCCATGGGTTTGGGCCCGATCACCCACCCCACCCGCCAACCGCTCATGGCGTGGGACTTGGACAGGCTGTTGATCGTCGCGGTGCGCTCGGCCATGCCAGGCAGACTCGCCGGACTGATGTGCTGGCCTTCGAACAGCAAGTCGCTGTAGACCTCATCGCTGATCAGCCACAAATCGTGACGAATGCACAGCGCCGCCAGCTCTTGCCAGATGGCCAGTGGCAAACTGGCGCCGGATGGATTGTTCGGACTGTTGAGCAGTATGGCGCGTGTCCTGGGCGTGATCCGCGCCGCGACATCCAGCGGGTCGACGCGAAACCCGTTCTGCGGGCGCACGGGCACCGGGACCACGGTGGCCGCACACGCGCCGATCACGCCTTCATAGGTCACGTACATCGGCTCGGCGACAATCACTTCATCGCCCGGGTCGAGCAGGCACTGCGCCACCGAATACACCGCGCACTGCGCCCCCGGAAAGACGATCACGTGTTCGCCATCCACCACCTGGCCACTGCGTTGCCGATGCCGGCGGGCAATGCTGTCGCGCAGCCCACGACTGCCGCGCACTTCAGGATAGTGCGTATCACCGGCCAACAGGCTGGCGATGGCGGCCTGGACTATGGGTTGCGGCGTATCGAAGTCGGGGTCGCCGATGGACAACAGCAGGACGTCGACGCCCTGTTCGCGCAATTGCAGCGCTCGATCGTGAATCTGCCAGGCCGCCGCTCCGTCACCGGCGATTCGTTGGGTCAAGGCTGAGTAGCGCATGTCGTTCTCCAGTCGCGCGGGTGCTCCAAGCCACAACCCTATCTCAAATCACGCAACGCGCCAGCATGGCGTTCAAATCCACCCTCAAAATTGCCATCGGCGCTTTTGTGGCGAGGGAGCTTGCTCCCGTTCGGTTGCGCAGCAACCGCCATCGAATGGGGCCGCTGCGCAGCCCAGCGGGAGCAAGCTCCCTCGCCACAGAAAAACCCTCAGTCGCAGCGGACGGCCATCCGCCAGACACGCGCGATGTCGGTTGCCCGCTCACGCAGCAAGCGCGGCGCCTCGGCGCAGGCCTGTTCCAGGGTCATCGGCCCGCTTGCCAGGGCAAACGCAGCGTCGATGCCGTGCTCATAAAGCGCCTGATACCCCTCACCCAGCGTGCCGGCGATGACGATGACCGGCACGGCGTGCTGCCGGGCCACGCGCGCCACACCGAATGGCGTCTTGCCGCGCAGGGTTTGCGCATCGAAACGCCCTTCGCCGGTGATCACCAGATCGGCGCCTGCAACCGCCTCGGCCAGGCCCACCAGTTCGCCGACCACCTCGACCCCGGCCTTGAACTGCGCGCCCAGGAACGCCTTGGCGGCAAACCCCAGGCCACCGGCCGCGCCACTCCCCGGTTCGTCACGAACGTCGTTGCTCAATGCGGCCGCGCAATGGTCGGCAAAGTGCCCCAGCGCCTGGTCCAGTTGTTCGACCTGCACGGGCGAGGCGCCTTTTTGCGGGCCGAAAATCGCCGAGGCGCCGTGGGGGCCGCACAGCGGGTTATTGACGTCGGCGGCGATGTCGAAGCGCACCTGCGCCAGACGTGGATCGATATCGCTCAGGTCCACGCGGGACAATTGCGCAAGGGCGAGACCGCCCGGTGACAGGGTCTGTCCCTGAGCGTCCAGCAACTTAACGCCCAAGGCCTGCATGGCACCGGCGCCGCCGTCGTTGGTCGCGCTGCCGCCAATCGCCAGGATCACCCGTTGTGCACCGGCATCCAGTGCGGCACGGATCAATTGCCCGGTGCCGAAGGTGCTGCTGATGCACGCGTCGCGCTGCGCCACCGGGACCAACTGCAAACCGCTGGCCTCGGCCATTTCGATGATTGCGGTAAGGCTTTGCGGCAACCAGCCCCAGGCGGCCTCCACCATGACTCCCAGCGGCCCGCGAACCAGGGTGCGACGCAGTTCGCCTTCGCACGCGGCAAGAATCGACTCGACAGTCCCTTCCCCGCCGTCGGCCATCGGGCATTTGATCAGTTGGGCATCAGGCCAGACCTGCGCCAATCCCAAGGCAATGGCGTCGGCTACGCCTTGAGCGCTGAGGCTGTCCTTGAACGAGTCGGGGGCGATCACGATTTTCATGGGAATTCTCCAGTTCCAATGTCCACATGCTGCCAGCCGCCATGAACAATAACGCCGGTCCGCTGCACAAGCGGCAAAGAGGATTATTGTTCATTCCCACAAACCGGTAATCACACCGACCCCGTAGGAGCTGCCGCAGGCTGCGATCTTTTGATCTTGCTTTTTAAAATCAAAAGATCGCAGCCTGCGGCAGCTCCTACAGGGGGCCTGCTTCGGTTTGCGGGAGGAGTTGGACGCCGAGGTACAACGCGAGCATCCCATCGAGTCGCAGCGGGTCGACGCCGCTGAGCTCGGCAATCCGCTCCATGCGATAACGCAGGCTGTTGCGATGGATGCCCAGCGCATCGGCGCAGGCCTGGCTCTGGCCGTCGTGTTCACACCAACTGCGCAGGGTCGCCAGCAACTGACCATTGCTGTCCTTGGCAATGACCTTGCGCAGCGGGTTGAGCAATTCGTCGAGGGCGTCGTCGTTGCGGTGGCGCCAGAGCATCACCGGCAGCCGATAGCGGTTGAGCGTCAACAGCCGGGAGCGCGGCAACACTTCGCGCCCGTAGGCCAGCAAGTCACCGACCCGGCGATAGCAGCGACGCAACCCCGCCAGCCCATCGGCTTGCCCACCGACGGCAATGCGCAGGATGTTCCAGCCGAGGCCGTCAAGCTTGTCCAGCAAGCGCTCGTTCTCCACCGACTGACTCGCCGGCCGACACCAGAGCAACGAAGTTTTGGCCGAGCTGACGCACCAACTGTCCGGGTGGCGGGTGGTCAACCAGGCACTCAGTGCCTCGACGGTTTGCCCCGCCGCGTGCTCCAGGCCCAGTTCGAACAGGTACGGCACCCGGGTCATTTGTGGCTTGAGGCCCAACTGCTGCGCTTCATCGATCAGTCGCGGAGAGTCCCCGGCTTCGCTGAGCAGCAGCGCCAGCAGATCATCGCAACGCTGGCGCCGCCATTGCTGTTCGGCCTGCTGGTTGCGCTGGGCTACCAGCATCTCGGCGGTCATGCGCACCAGTTCGGCATAGGTGCGCAGTTGCTCGGGTTCGCCGGTGATACCCAATACGCCGATCAGGCGCTGATCGAGCAACAGCGGCAGGTTGATGCCCGGCTGCACGCCCTTGAGATGAATCGCCGTCTGCGCATCGATCTCCACCACGCGGCCGTTGGCCAGGACCAGTTGCGCGCCTTCATGCCGGGTGTTGACCCGCTCCGGTTCGCCGCTGCCCAGGATCAGGCCCTGGCTGTCCATGACGTTGACGTTGTACGGCAGGATGGCCATCGCCCGGTCGACGATGTCCTGGGCCAGGTCGTGATCGAGTTCGAACATGCAAGTGATCCTTGAAGACGGTGATGGAACGGGTTGTTCACCCGCACAGGCCTTGGTTGCAAACCCTGTGCTCAGGCACAAAGACAGCCACCCTGAGGGTGGTCGAGACTCTCTGGGCGATCAACGTTACCCTTTGCATCGCAAAAAATCATAATAAAGAGAGAGCCGCCATGACACAGAGCGCCGTAGCGTCCGAGGCCATCGCTGACGACAAAAACGCCGTCTACAAGCGCATCACCCTGCGTTTGATCCCCTTCATTTTCATCTGCTACCTGTTCAACTACCTCGACCGGGTCAACGTTGGATTTGCCAAGCTGCAGATGCTCGACGCGCTGAAGTTCAGCGAAACCGTGTACGGCCTGGGCGCCGGCATCTTCTTTATCGGTTACGTGCTGTGCGGCGTGCCCAGCAACCTGGCCTTGACCAAATTCGGCCCGCGGCGCTGGATCGCGCTGATGATGATGACCTGGGGCACGCTGTCAACCTGCCTGCTGTTCGTCACCACGCCCACCGAGTTCTATACCCTGCGCCTGTTCACCGGCGCCGCCGAAGCCGGGTTCTTCCCAGGCGTGGTGCTGTATCTCTCGCAGTGGTTCCCGACCTTCCGCCGTGGCCGCATCATGGCGCTGTTCATGTCGGCGATCCCGGTCTCCGGCCTGCTCGGCAGCCCCTTCTCCGGCTGGATTCTCAACCACTTCGCCGCCGGCCAGGGCGGCCTCGCCGGCTGGCAGTGGATGTTCCTGCTGCAAGGCATTCCGACCGTGATCCTCGGTGCACTGGCTTATTTCCTGCTCAGTGACAGTTACGCCAATGCGAAATGGCTGACCCCCTTCGAGCGTTCGGTGCTCGAAGCCGACCACGCCGAAGACCTGGCCAACAAACCGAAAACCACCACCGACTCGCTGCTGGCGGTGTTCAAGAACCCGGCGATCTGGGCCTTCGGTCTGATCTACTTCTGCATCCAGAGCGGCGTGTACGCGATCAACTTCTGGCTGCCATCGATCATCAAGAACCTGGGCTTCAGCGATAACCTGGTGATCGGCTGGCTCAGTGCGATTCCGTACCTGCTGGCGGCGGTGTTCATGCTGGTCGTGGGCCGCTCGGCGGACCTGCGCAAGGAGCGTCGCTGGCATCTGGTGGTGCCGATGCTGATGGGCGCGCTGGGGCTGCTGATCGCGGTGAACTTCGCCGCCAACCCGGCCATTGCGATTCTCGGCCTGACCATCGCCACCATGGGCGCCCTCACCGGCCTGCCGATGTTCTGGCCGGTGCCGACCGCCCTGCTCAGTGCCGGCGCTGCCGCCGGTGGCCTGGCGCTGATCAACTCGATGGGCCAGATGGCTGGTTTCCTCAGCCCGTACCTGGTGGGTTGGGTCAAGGACAGCACCGGTTCGACCGATGCGGCGCTGTACCTGCTGGCGGGTGTGATTGTCTGCGGCAGTCTGCTGGCGTTGCGCATGACTCGTACGTTGCGCGCCTGATCCCCACAAATCCGGTGTGGGAGCGGGCTTGCTCGCGAAGGCGGTGGGTCAGACAACAATATTGTCGACTGATCCACTGCCTTCGCGAGCAAGCCCGCTCCCACATTTGATTCGATTTGCGTTTGCTCCAGGGTGCTGTTCTGGTATCTGATTGAACCTTTCCCACCGGTAAAAGGATTTGCTCATGAGCTATCGCACACTGGGTCATTCGGGTCTGCAGGTGTCCACCCTGACCTTGGGTACCATGATGTTCGGCGAACAGACCAGTACCGAAGACTCCCTGCGAATCATCGACAAGGCCTGGGACCAAGGCATCAATTTCATCGACACCGCCGACGTCTACACCAACGGCCGTTCCGAGGAAATCGTCGGCGAGGCCATCGCCAGCCGCCGTCATGAATGGGTGCTGGCCACCAAGGTCGGCTTCGGCCCCGTGGACGGTGTGCCCAACCGCAGCGGTCTGAGCCGCAAGCATCTGTTCAACGGTATCGACGCCAGCCTGACGCGCCTGGGCACCGACTATCTGGACATCTACTACCTGCACCGTGAAGACCACAACACGCCGCTGGACGTCACGGTCTCGGCCATCGGCGACTTGATTCGCCAGGGCAAGATCCGCTATTGGGGCCTGTCCAACTATCGTGGCTGGCGCATCGCCGAAGTGATTCGTGTGGCTGACAAGCTCGGCGTTGACCGGCCGGTGATCAGCCAGCCGCTGTACAACATCGTCAACCGCCAGGCTGAAACCGAGCAGATCACGGCGGCACAAAACTACGGTCTGGGCGTGGTGCCCTACAGCCCGCTGGCGCGCGGGGTGCTCAGCGGCAAATACGCGCCGGATGTGAAACCGGACGCCAACAGCCGTGCCGGCCGCCAGGACAAACGCATCCTGGAAACTGAATGGCGCGTCGAATCCCTGCGCATCGCCCAACAGATCCAGCAGTACACCCAGGAGCGCGGCGTCGGCATCGTCGAGTTCGCGATTGCCTGGGTGCTGAACAACAGCGCCGTGACCTCGGCCATTGTCGGGCCGCGTACCGAAGCGCAATGGGACGCCTACACTAAGGCGCAGGCGGTGAAGATCACGGCCGAGGACGAGGCGTTCATCGATTCGCTGGTGACACCGGGGCATGCGTCGACACCGGGGTTCAATGATGTGAGCCATTTTGTGTCGGGGCGTAAACCGCGCAATAGCTGATCTACCCTTTCCCATGTGGGAGCGAGCTTGCTCGCGATAGCAGATTCACATTCAACATCAATGTTGGCTGGTGTACCGCTATCGCGAGCAAGCTCGCTCCCACAGGTTCCGTGTTGATTGATCGGTCAATATTCGTCTGAAAAAACACGTATCCTCTGCGCCCGTTTCACTCTCACTCAAAATCACGCGAGGACAGCTTGTCTAAAGGTATCGCTCTATCGGTTTCAGCCTCGGTGCTGTTTGCCGTCATGTATTACTACACGTCGCTGCTCACCCCCTTGAGCGGCGTGGAAATCTTCGGTTGGCGCATGCTGCTGACCGTGCCGTGCATGACCGTGTTCATGGTGGTGTCCGGCGAGTGGAAGCGCGTGCTGGAGATCGTACGGCGCGCCGTGGCCGATCCGAAGCTGATTGGCGCGCTGATCGCCTCCTCTGCCCTGCTCGGCGTGCAATTGTGGCTGTTCATGTGGGCGCCGCTCAACGGCTACAGCCTGGATGTGTCCCTCGGTTACTTCCTGCTGCCGCTGACCATGGTGTTGACCGGGCGGATCGCCTATGGCGAACGCCTGTCGTACCTGCAAAAAGTCGCCGTGGTGTTCGCCTGCCTGGGCGTGGTCAACGAGGTGTATCAGGTCGGTGGTTTTTCCTGGGCGACCTTGTTGGTCTGCATTGGTTATCCGACTTACTTCGTTCTGCGCAAACGGCTGGCAGCGGACAACCTTGGCGGCTTGTGGCTGGACATGGCGTTGACGCTGCCCGTGGCCTTCTGGTTCGTTCAGAGCGGTGCACAGGGTTTTGGCGTGTTTGACCAGCATCCATGGTTGTCGCTGTTGATCCCGCTGCTCGGCGTGATCAGCGCTTCAGCGCTGGTGGTCTACATCATTGCCAGCCGTCTGCTGCCGTTCAGCCTGTTCGGCTTGTTGAGCTACGTCGAACCGGTGTTGCTGCTGGGTGTGGCGCTGCTGTTGGGAGAGAGCATCAAGGCCGGCGAATGGCTGACCTACATCCCGATCTGGATGGCGGTGCTGGTGCTGGTGTTTGAAGGGTTCAAGCATCTGGTGCGACAGCGCAGGCCTTAACCACCGACACAAAACAATGTGGGAGCGAGCTTGCTCGCGATAGCGGTTGTACATTCAACATCAATGTTGACTGAGACACCGTCATCGCGAGCAAGCTCGCTCCCACAGGTTTATCGGCGTAATGGTTTAGTCCGTGGACAACACGCCACGACGAACCTGGTCACGCTCGATGGATTCGAACAGCGCCTTGAAGTTGCCTTCGCCGAAACCGTCGTCACCCTTGCGCTGGATGAACTCGAAGAACACCGGGCCCATCAGGGTTTCCGAGAAGATCTGCAACAGCAGACGCTTGTCGCCCGACTCGGACGAACCGTCCAGCAGGATGCCCCGCGCCTGCAGTTCGCCCACCGGCTCGCCGTGGTTCGGCAAACGGCCTTCGAGCATTTCGTAGTAGGTGTCCGGCGGTGCGGTCATGAAGCGCATGCCGATGCTTTTCAGGTGATCCCAGGTCTTGAGCAGGTCATCGGACAGGAAGGCAACGTGCTGGATGCCCTCGCCGTTGAACTGCATCAGGAACTCTTCGATCTGCCCGGCGCCCTTGGACGACTCTTCGTTCAACGGGATGCGGATCATGCCATCCGGTGCGGTCATGGCCTTGGAGGTCAGGCCGGTGTACTCGCCCTTGATGTCGAAGTAGCGGATTTCGCGGAAGTTGAACAGCTTCTCGTAGAAGTTGGCCCAGTAGGCCATGCGACCGCGATACACGTTATGGGTCAGGTGATCGATGATCTTCAGGCCGGCACCGACCGGGTGGCGGTCAACGCCGTCGAGGAACACGAAGTCGATGTCATAGATCGAGCTGCCTTCACCGAAACGGTCGATCAGGTACAGCGGCGCGCCGCCGATGCCTTTGATCGCCGGCAGGTTCAGTTCCATCGGGCCGGTTTCGATGTGGATCGGCTGGGCGCCGAGCTCCAGGGCACGCTTGTAGGCTTTTTGCGAATCCTTGACGCGGAACGCCATGCCGCACACCGACGGGCCGTGCTCGGCCGCAAAGTACGAGGCGACGCTGTGGGGTTCGTTGTTGAGGATCAGGTTGATCGCGCCCTGACGATACAGGTGCACGTCCTTGGAGCGGTGGGTCGCGACCTTGGTGAAGCCCATGATCTCGAAGATCGGCTCCAGGGTGTTCGGGGTCGGCGATGCGAGCTCGATGAATTCAAAGCCCATCAGGCCCATTGGGTTTTCGTATAAATCTGCCATGGTTGGCGCCTCATCATTTTTTATCAATTAACTAAGGTTAGTTGTAAGCAATGCTGAGACCGCTGGGTGGCGCACAGGAGATGCCTCGCACACTGCGGGCGAGAAAATCACCGTAGATCAGTTGAAACCCGAATATCTTCATTGTCGACCCAAGGCTCTTGCGGGCGAGGCTTCTGCTGCCAGAAGACGATTATTATTGTATGCGTAACCCGATTCTACACAGCGTAAATCAATTTGTCCGCCTTCTGTATCAAATCCCCTTTTTCCTTACCCGCGCAAGGGGTTTGTTGCAGAGGAAAATCCCCGCCAGTATCAGCCCGCCACCCAGGCACATGGCCAGCGTCAGCGGCTCATCGAGCAACAGCGCCCCCAGGATCACCGCTGTCAACGGGTTCAAGGCAATGAACACCCCGGAACGCGTCGCACCGATTGTGCGGATGCCGTCGTAGTAGCCAATGTACGCCAGCGCCGAACCCAGCACGCCGAGGTACAAAAGGCTCAACCATTGCTGCGCACCCAGATGGGCGATCGCGGTGACACTCACCTCGCCACGGACGATGCAGGTCATCCAGAGCATGACGGTGCCCAGCAGAATCGAATACGTCACCGTTTGCACCGGTCCGAGGGTCAGGTTCAGCTCTCTGGAGCACAGCGAGTAGACACCCCAGCCGAGCACGCAGCCAAAAATCAGCAGATCGCCGATCCAGGCATCGGTACCTGCGGCCAATAATTGCGGGTTGCGACTGACGATCACCATGCTCGCGCCCACCATGCAGATCGCGATACCAGCGACTTTCGCCCGGTTCAAACGCTCCCCGAACAGCAACCAGGAAGCCAGCCCGATCACCGCCGGGTTCAGCGCCACGATCAAGGATGCCCGTGAAGCGTTGATGTAATGCAGCCCATAAAAGAAGCACAGGTTGTAGAAGAAGATCCCGAAAAAGCCAAGCAAGACCAATTGCCGCCATTGCCGGGCGCTGGGCCGGAGCAGTGGTATCCGCGCCATTCGTACAAACAGCAGCAATGCCACGCTGGCCAGTAAAAACCGCAGGCTGGCAGCCAGCAGCGGGCTGAGGCCGTCGGCCAGAAAGCGTCCGGCAACGAAGGTGCCGCCCCACACCATGCTGACCCCCGCCAGTTTCAGGTACACCGGCAGATCCGAGGGTTTTGACAGGGTTTGCTCACAGATCGTCATAAGATTCCAGGACCGGATGTCGGAGAGATGACCTATCATTCAACTAATACTCAGTCATCGTAAAATGAGCAAAAACTCATGACCCTCACTCAACTGGAGATTTTCTCCCTCGTGGCCGAACTCCACGGCTTCACGCTGGCGGCCAATCGCCTGGGCATTTCTCAATCGGCGGTGTCCCATGCCTTGAAGTCTTTGGAGCAGGAGCTGGGGGTCGAGTTGTTGCGCCGGCATCAAACCCGGGTCGAGCCAAGTGACATTGGCCAGCAGTTGCTGCTGCGCGCCCGAGCGATGCTGGGCCTGGCCAACACCCTGCGCCAGGAAGCGGCCGATGCCCGGGGCATGAAACGCGGCACGCTGCGTATCGGCTCGTTCGGGCCGACTTCATCGATCAAATTGTTGCCGTTGATTCTGCAGCAGTACCGCGCCGCCCATCCCGGCATAGAAGTGCATATCGACGAAGGCCCTGACCGCCAGGTGCTGCAGTGGCTGGAGGAGCGACGGATCGACATCGGCTTCGTGGTGTTGCCCGAGGAGCGTTTCGACACGGTCGCGCTGATCGAAGACCAGATGGTCGCGCTGCTGCCCGCCGACCACCCGCTGGCGGTTCACGACAGCCTGAACCTCAAGGACCTGTGCGACTTCCCGTTTGTGCTGACCGAAGCCGGGTCTTCGGAGCTGGTTTCACGCCTGTTCACCGCGGCCCGACTGACGCCCAACATCCGTTATCGCTGCTCACAGTTGATGAGTACCCTGGATGTCGTCGCTCGTGGCGACGGGGTGACGGTAGTCGCCGAAGGTTCGTTGCCCAATCAATCAGACAGTCGCTATGTGAAAAAACCGCTATCACCGACGGTGGTGCGCCAGGTCGGCCTGGCGGTACTCGATCGACGCCAGGCATCACCCGCGACGCTGGCCTTTATCGAACTGGCCGCACGCCTCGACCTGCGTTGAGCGGCATAACCGCCTGGGGCCAACTATCATGGCCATTACCCAAACTCTTTATGGGAGGCGTATTGCCCTGCCAGTTGTTGAGAGCCTTACTTCTTCGTGACGGGATTCGCGAATGCCGCTGAAAGCCAAAACCCGCAGTCGCAGCACGAAAATTGCTGTCACATTGCTCTGTGGATTGCTCCCGGTGCTGCTGGGGGCCACCATTCTTTACATACAGGCAGGGCGTGCGCTCAAGCAAGACACCGAACAAACCGCCGAAGAAGCGGTTCGTCAGTTCGACTTGATGCTCGACAACGCCGCCCAGGCCGCTCGCGAACTGCTGCCGATGGCCGGCCAACGTTGCGGCGAGGTCAATCTGGCGCTGCGCGAACAGGTCACCCGCCGCCCATTCGTGCGCTCGACCAGTCTGGTGTGGGATAACAACCTCTATTGCAGTTCGCTGTTTGGCGACTATCAGGAGACGGTCAGCCCCGGCGACTACACCCAGGGCGCTTTGTGGCTCATGAGCGGCAATCCGGTGACGCCCAACGCCTCCTTGCTGGTGTACCGCCTGAGCGAAGGAAAAAAAGGTGCCCTGACGACCCTCTATGGTTATCACTTGGGCAACGTTCTGCGCTTGATCGGCCGCCAGACCTTGCTGGTACTGCAGGTTGGCCCGGACTGGATGTCAGCCGATGGCAAGGTTCACACCGGTGCCGCGCCTGAACTACCCGTTGCCCAGAGCCGCTTGACCTCCGGGCACTATGCCTTTGCCGTGGAAGCCGGTTTCCCCAAAGGCGAAACCTGGCGATACATGAGCAGCGAGTATCCTCCCCTGTTCAGTCTGCTGATTTTCTTCGGTGTGATTGCCGGGTCAATTGGTCACTTCCTGCAAAAGCGCTCCTCGGCCCCCACCCAGGAAATGCAACGGGCACTGGAAGCCGCAGAGTTCATTCCGTATTTCCAGCCCGTGGTGCATGGCGACAGCAAACGCTGGTCCGGTGCTGAAGTGCTGATGCGCTGGAAACATCCAAAGGAAGGCCTGGTGCGTCCCGACCTGTTCATCCCTTTTGCCGAGCACTGCGGACTGATCGTACCGATGACCCGTTCGCTCATGCGACAAACCGCCGCCCTGCTCGCGCCGCAATCCGCCGGATTCAACAAACCCTTTCACATTGGTATCAACATTACCGCCAGCCATTGCCAGGACCTGGACCTGGTCAAGGATTGCCGCGAGTTCCTTGATGCGTTCGAGCCAGGCTCGATCTACCTGATACTGGAACTGACCGAACGCGAACTGATCGAGCCAACGGCGATCACCCTGCAACTGTTCGAGCAACTTCGCGAACTGGGCGTGAAGATCGCCATCGACGATTTCGGCACGGGTCATTCAAGCCTTGGTTACCTGCGGCAGTTCAATGTCGACTTCCTGAAAATAGACCAGAGTTTTGTCGCCATGATCGGCATCGACACCCTCTCCAGCCACATCCTCGACAGCATCATCGACCTGGCCGTCAAACTCGACCTTGCCCTGGTGGCCGAAGGTGTCGAAACCCGTGAGCAGAGTGATTACCTCAGCGCTCGTCAGGTCAACTTCCTGCAGGGTTATCTGTTCGGCAAACCCATGCCCGGGGCGGAATTCATTAGTGCATTAAGCGACCATTAACTCGAAAATTTAATCGATAAAACAACGACTACAGGCATAAATTTGAATCAAGACACTACTGGCGTTACATGAAGAAAAAGACAGGATTTACTCTTGGCCAATTAACTACTACAATTTTTCCTGCCTGCGCTAATTTGGCAGGTGAGCCACTATCACCGAGTCGCTTCAAGGCTCTTGGCTTATAGCTTTGTTTGCGGTTGGTATCAGCCAAATACACTATTGGAGTAAAGATATTGTCCAGACTCGCTGAATTTCGTGCAGCCGAAAAGGCCCTTCAAGAACAGCTCAAGCAGTTGGAATCCCTGAAGAACGATGCCGGGCTCAAGAAAGAAATCGAATTCGAAGAGAAGCTCCAGGGCTTGATGAAAACCTATGGCAAGAGCCTGCGCGACATCATCGCCATTCTCGACCCGAATCCGGCAAAATCCGGCCTGCAGGCAGCAGCACCGAAAACCCGCCGCGCTCGTGTGGTCAAGGTTTATCAGAACCCGCACACCGGCGAGCTGATTGAAACAAAGGGCGGCAATCACCGCGGCCTGAAAGCCTGGAAAGAACAGTACGGTGCAGCCACCGTCGATTCCTGGCTGCGCGGCTAACTCTCGCGGCGACAAAAAAGCCCTGCTTATGCAGGGCTTTTTCATGGGCTATCTAAATGCCCGCGGCGAGCACAAGACAACTACCTGACCGCCAACTACTTTGTGCTTAATCCATTTGGATATCTAAAATTTTTTTCATGCATCGAAAAAGCACTGTCGCCAACTAAAGTTTCAAGCTGTTACGGGCAGCGTCTATTTCATCCTGGCTCGCCTTATAAGCCTCGGCCTGCCCTGCGTAGGAAAAAACATAGGCCTTATCCGCATCCACCGCAGCCACCAATGTTTGCGAAAGCACATGGCGGCCGTTTTGCGTGACGGTGCAGGTTGTTTCCAGCGCGGCCAATCGACTCAAGGTAGTCGAATGAATTCGCGTGCAAACACTTTGATAACCACCCTGAAAGAAGTCTTTTTGAACTGACTTTCGCATCTCCAGCAATACGCCTTCGAGGTTTACCTGATGATCGCTTTGCACCGGGCTCATGGTCAGCTCCATCACCAGGAGCGGCGATCCATCCTGATCATTTTTCACCGCCCGCTGGCGACTGACGCCCGACGCTGAGTCTGGGACGTCTTCGATCTGCCAGCCTTGCGGCCAGGTCACGACTGGCGCATCGGCACGCGCAGCGCCCGCCAGCGAAAACACGCCCAGCAGGATAAACAGCAGGTTACGGAATCGAATCATTGCAATCGGCACTCACGGATCAAGCCGTAAAGTCTGGGCCCAGGCCGGCTGTCAGGCAATAGCCGACTGTTTGGGTTTGGTGATGTCCGAACCCTTGCGTATCATTGTCACCATTCGTTAGCCCACATATTTCCCGGAGGGCCCATGAGCCTGCACGAATTGAACACCTTCCCCGGCGTCACCGCCCAGCCGGACACCGCTACGCAGAAATTTGTCTTCAACCACACCATGCTGCGGGTCAAGGACATCACCAGGTCCCTGGACTTCTACACACGCATCCTGGGTTTTACCCTGGTGGAAAAACGCGACTTCCCGGAAGCCGAGTTCAGCCTGTATTTCCTGGCGCTGGTCGACAAAAACCAGATCCCCGCCGATGCCGCCGCGCGCACCGAGTGGATGAAATCGATCCCCGGCATTCTGGAGTTGACCCACAACCATGGCACCGAGAACGATGCGGATTTCGCCTACCACAATGGCAACACCGATCCGCGCGGTTTCGGCCATATCTGCATTTCGGTGCCGGACATCGTCGCCGCCTGCGAGCGCTTTGAAGCGCTGGGCTGCGATTTCCAGAAACGCCTGAGCGATGGCCGCATGAAGAGCCTGGCATTCATCAAGGACCCGGACGCCTACTGGGTCGAGATCATTCAGCCCGCTCCCACATCGGTAATGTGCAAGACACAAAAAACCCCATGATCGCTCATGGGGTTTTGTGTTTTCAGCGCCGGGTTTTATGCCGGGGCGGACGTGCGGATCAGGTGATCGAAGGCGCTTAGCGAAGCCTTGGCGCCCTCGCCCACCGCGATCACGATCTGCTTGTACGGCACAGTGGTCACGTCGCCGGCGGCGAACACACCCGGCACCGACGTTTCACCGCGAGCATCGACAATGATCTCGCCACGGGGTGACAGCTCGATGGTGCCCTTGAGCCAATCGGTGTTGGGCAGCAAACCGATCTGCACAAAGATCCCTTCCAGCTCCACGCTGCGCACTTCGTCGCTCTGGCGATCCTTGTAGCGCAGGCCGTTGACCTTCTGACCGTCGCCGGTGACTTCAGTGGTTTGCGCACTGGTGATCACGGTGACGTTCGGCAGGCTGTGCAACTTGCGCTGCAACACCGCATCGGCGCGCAACTGAACATCGAACTCCAGCAGCGTGACGTGGGACACGATACCCGCCAGGTCGATGGCCGCCTCGACGCCGGAGTTACCGCCGCCAATCACTGCCACGCGCTTGCCCTTGAACAGCGGGCCGTCGCAGTGCGGGCAGTACGCCACGCCTTTGTTGCGGTATTGCTGCTCGCCCGGGACGTTCATTTCACGCCACCGCGCTCCAGTTGCCAGAATCACGGTCTTGGCTTTGAGCGATGCGCCGCTGGCGAAGTGAATCTGGTGCAACTCGCCATTTTTGCCGGGCACCAGTTTGTCGGCACGCTGCAGATTCATGATGTCGACGTCGTACTGCTTGACGTGTTCTTCCAGGGCCACGGCCAGTTTCGGCCCTTCGGTTTCCTGCACCGAGATGAAGTTCTCGATGGCCATGGTGTCCAGCACCTGACCACCAAAACGCTCGGCCGCGACGCCAGTGCGAATGCCTTTACGCGCCGCATAGATGGCAGCCGAAGCACCGGCCGGGCCACCGCCGACCACCAACACGTCAAAGGCTTCCTTGGCGCTGATTTTCTCGGCCTGGCGTTCAATGCCACTGGTGTCGATCTTCGCGAGGATTTCTTCCAGGCCCATGCGGCCCTGACCGAAGTTCACGCCGTTCAGGTAGATGCTGGGCACGGCCATGATCTGGCGCTCATCGACTTCAGCCTGGAACAGCGCGCCGTCGATGGCGACGTGGCGAATGTTCGGGTTCAGTACCGCCATCAGGTTCAGCGCCTGGACCACGTCCGGGCAGTTCTGGCACGACAGCGAGAAGTAAGTCTCGAAGTTGAACTCGCCTTTGAGCGAGCGAATCTGTTCAATGACTTCGACACTGGCTTTGGACGGATGACCGCCAACTTGCAGCAAGGCCAGCACCAGCGAAGTGAATTCATGGCCCATCGGGATGCCGGCAAAACGCAGGCTGATGTCGGCTCCCGGGCGATTGATCGAGAACGATGGCTTGCGTGCATCATCACCGTTGTCGAGCAACGTAATCTGGGTGGAAAGACTGGCAACGTCTTTCAACAGTTCGAGCATTTCCTGGGATTTCGCACCGTCGTCGAGGGAAGCAACGATCTCGATCGGCTGGGTGACCCGTTCCAGGTACGATTTCAACTGGGCTTTAAGATTGGTGTCCAACATACGGGCGATTTCCTTTTTGCTTTTGCGAAGACATAAAAAACGCCCGAGCGAATCTCGCCCGAGCGTTTTTATTGGGCGGTGCAGCTTGCTTAGAAGGTGCGGAAGTCCGCCCTGATGAAGCGCGTCACAGACTTAGATCTTGCCGACCAGGTCCAGGGACGGCGCCAGAGTGGCCTCGCCTTCTTTCCACTTGGCAGGGCAAACCTGGCCCGGGTGAGCGGCGACGTACTGGGCTGCCTTGATCTTGCGCAGCAGCTCGGAAGCGTCACGGCCTACACCGCCGTCGTTCAGTTCAACGATCTTGATCTGGCCTTCCGGGTTGATCACGAAGGTGCCACGGTCAGCCAGGCCTGCTTCTTCGATCAGCACGTCGAAGTTGCGGGAGATGGCGTGGGTCGGGTCGCCGATCATGGTGTACTGGATCTTGCCGATGGCTGGCGAAGTGTTGTGCCAGGCAGCGTGGGCAAAGTGGGTGTCGGTGGAAACGCTGTAGATCTCGACGCCCAGCTTCTGGAAGGCGTCGTAGTTGTCAGCCAGGTCTTCCAGCTCGGTCGGGCAGACGAAGGTGAAGTCGGCCGGGTAGAAGAACACGACAGACCACTTGCCTTTCAGGTCAGCGTCCGAGACTTTTACGAAGTCGCCATTTTTGAATGCGTCAGCTTTGAACGGTTTAACTTGGCTGTTGATGATAGGCATCGTTGACTCTCCGTCAGGGGTTAAGAAGTTGATGGAGAGAACTTTACCCACTCGACGAACGGAAGGCTCATTGGCAAACCTGATGCTGCTGATTGGCTTTCGCTATTAGCCGGCTCTATTTATAGAAGAAAACGATCTCTAGGACTCGATCTGCTTTTCCGTAAGGCGCGCCATCCCGAGGAACGGGCTGGCTTCGATGTAGCGCATGGCCGACTTCATGTCCTTCCAGCCCACATAACTCATCAGCGACTTCAGATCCCAGCCACTTTGATGCGCCCAGGTCGCAAAGCCGCGGCGCAAGGAATGGCTGGTGTAGAGTTCGCCGGCAATGCCTGCGCGTTCCAGCGCCTGGCGCAACAAGGGAATCACGCTGTTGGCGTGCAACCCCTCCTCACCCAGATGCCCCCAGCGATCGATGCCACGAAACACCGGCCCACGCACCAGTGCCGCTTCGGTGATCCAGTCGATGTAAGCCTGCACCGGACACAAACGCTGCAAGGCCGGCGTCTGATAAGTCTTGCCGAGGTTGTCGCGATCACTCTTGCTGCGCGGCAGATAGAGGCTGATGCCGGAACCGGCGCTGGCCTGCACGTGTTCCACCTGCAGCCTGCACAACTCGTCGCTGCGAAAGCCGCGCCAGAAGCCCAGCAGGATCAACGCCATGTCGCGCCGGGCCCGCAACAACCCCGGTCGGTCGCCTTCGGCCTTTGCGATTTGCACTTCCAGCTCCAGACGACTGACCACCTGCTCCAGATGCTGAAGCTGCAAAGGTTCGGCCTGTTTTTCCTGGGCGGGGTGCAGCGCGCGGATGCCCTTGAACACCTTGCGCACCACCGGCGCCTTGGTGGGGTCGGCAAAACCCTGGCTGTTGTGCCACTGCGCCAAGGCCGACAAGCGCAGCTTCAGCGTATTGATCGACAGCACCCCGGCATGCGCCACCAGGTAGCGCGCCACGCTGTCGCCGGTTGCCGGCAGAAAACCGCCCCAGGTGACTTCGAAGTGTTCGATGGCCGCCCGATAGCTGCGACGGGTGTTGTCGCGAGTCGCGGCTTGCAGATAGCGATCCAGATCGCTCATAGGGCATGAACCTGTTTTAACCGACTGACTGTAGGAGCGAGCTCGCTCGCGATGATCGTTAACGATGACGCTGGTAGGCAGGTGCCCCGCGGCGGTCTCGTGTTTATCGCGAGCAAGCTCACTCCTACAAGGGTTTGTGTACGGAAATAGCGCGAGGAATACCTCAAAATTGCCATCACACGGGGTAATACCAGTATATCCCGTGCTAAATACATTCAGCATTTAACTTTATCAATTGAATGGTACAATGCGTATTTTCGTGGTACGTACCACATCAACAAAACCCGGGAGATCTCATGGCACGCGGCGGTGTAAATAAAGCGGTGGTGCAAGCCGCTCGGTTGGCGATCCTCGCCCGTGGCGAAAACCCCAGCATCGATGCCGTACGGATCGAAATGGGCAATACTGGCTCGAAAACCACGATTCATCGCTACCTCAAAGAGCTCGATGACAGGAACGAGACGGTCGAAGCGCCAGCGGAACCGATTGACGACGAACTGATGGCGCTGGTGGCGCGGCTCGCCCAAAGACTCAAGGAGCAGGCGCAGGAACCCATCGACCAGGCGCGCACGCAGTACGAGGAACAACGCAAGGCGCTGGAAAACCAGCTCGGTGAAGCGCAAGAGGCCAACAGCGAACTGCATCAGCAATACGAGTTCCAGAGCCTGGCACTGACTCAGGAATCCGAGGCCCTGCAAGAAACCCGCGCCACGCTGCAAACGGAGCAAACCCGTAACGCCGGGATGAACCAGGCGCTGGCCGATTTCGAATTGCGCTTGAAAGACAAGGACGAGCAGATCCGCTCCCTTGAGGAAAAGCACCTGCACACCCGCGACGCGCTGGAGCACTACCGCAATGCGGTCAAGGAACAGCGCGAACAGGAAATGAGTCGCCACGAAGGCCAGGTGCAACAGCTACAGATGGAACTGCGCCAGGCACAACAAAGCGCCCTGGTACGCCAGGATGAAATCACCCAGTTGCACCGCGACAACGAACGCTTGCTGACTGAAAACCGCGGCACACTGCGCGAGCTGAGCCTGCTGCAGGAACAGCTCAAGCAAAGCAATACCCGTCAGGATCAGTTGCTGGATCAGGCTACCCGTGTCGACGGCGAGCGCACCCTCCTCCAGGAACGCCTGCGCGTCGCCCTGCTGGAAAGCCAGGCACTCAAACAGAACGTCGATGAGCAGTCACAGCTCAACAAGTCACTGGAAATTGAACTGACCAGGACCCGGACGGAACTGGAAGAACGCGTACGTCTGGCCGCGACCCTTGCGGCAGCGGCAGACGCAGCGAAGGACGATTAACCGGCGACCGGCGTGCGCATGGTGACGAACTCTTCGGCGGCCGTCGGGTGCACGCCGATGGTTTCGTCGAAGTCGCGCTTGGTGGCGCCGGCTTTCAAGGCAATCGCCAGGCCCTGGACGATTTCACCGGCTTCCGGGCCGACCATGTGGCAACCCAATACCTTGTCGGTCTTGGCATCCACCACCAGCTTCATCAGCGTGCGCTCCTGGCATTCTGTCAAGGTCAGCTTCATTGGCCGGAAGCGGCTTTCGAAGATCTGCACGTCGTGGCCGGCTTCGCGAGCCTCTTCTTCGGTCAAGCCGACGGTGCCGATGTTCGGCAGACTGAACACCGCCGTCGGGATCATCTTGTAATCCACCGGACGATACTGCTCAGGCTTGAACAGGCGTCGTGCAACCGCCATGCCTTCAGCCAGCGCGACCGGCGTCAGTTGAACACGGCCGATCACATCGCCCAGCGCCAGGATCGACGGCTCGGCGGTCTGATACAACTCATCAACCTCGACAAAGCCTTTCTTGTCGAGTTTGACCCCGGTGTTTTCCAGGCCGAGATTGTCCAGCATCGGACGACGCCCGGTGGCGTAGAACACGCAATCGGCTTCCAGCTGGCGGCCGTCCTTGAGCGTGACTTTCAGGCTGCCATCGGCCTGCTTGTCGATGCGCTCGATGTCCGCGTTGAATTGCAGGTCCATGCCACGCTTGGTCAACTCTTCCTGCAAATGCTTGCGCACGGAAACGTCAAAGCCGCGCAGGAACAGTTCGCCACGGTACAGCAGCGTGGTCTCGGCGCCCAGACCGTGGAAGATCCCGGCGAATTCGACCGCAATGTAGCCACCGCCGACCACCAGCACCCGCTTGGGTAGTTCTTTGAGGAAGAATGCCTGGTTGGAACTGATGGCATGCTCGTGCCCCGGAATTTCCGGAATCTGCGGCCAGCCGCCGGTCGCGATCAGGATGTTCCTGGCGGTAAAGCGCTCGCCATTGATCTCGACCTGATGCGGATCGACGATCTTCGCGTGCCCCTCATGCAAGGTCACGCCGCTGTTGACCAGCAGGTTGCGATAAATGCCATTGAGGCGATTGATCTCGCGGTCCTTGTTGGCGATCAGCGTCGCCCAATCGAACTGCGCTTCATCCAGGCTCCAGCCAAAGCCGGATGCCTGCTCGAAGTCCTCGGCGAAGTGCGCACCGTAGACCAGCAATTTTTTCGGCACGCAGCCGACGTTCACACAGGTACCGCCCAGGTAGCGACTCTCGGCCACCGCCACTTTCGCGCCAAACCCGGCGGCAAACCGCGCAGCCCGTACACCGCCGGAACCGGCACCAATCACATAAAGGTCAAAATCGTAGGCCATTTTCAATCTCCTCGGCAGGCCAACAGCATACCTGCGGACATTTGTGGAGCAAGTGCTGAACACGATATGAGGCCGGAAAATGAAAAAGCCACCCGAAGGTGGCTTTTCGATACAAACAGGACGCCAGCTATCAGTAAGCCTTGCCCGTCTTGTAGAAGTTCTCGAAGCAGAAGTTGGTCGCTTCGATGTAGCCTTCGGCGCCACCGCAGTCGAAACGCTTGCCCTTGAACTTGTAGGCCATGACGCAGCCGTTCTGGGCCTGCTTCATCAGGGCGTCGGTGATCTGGATTTCACCGCCCTTGCCTGGCTCGGTTTGTTCGATCAGGTCGAAGATGTCCGGGGTCAGGATGTAGCGGCCGATGATGGCCAGGTTCGACGGTGCGTCTTCCGGCTTTGGCTTTTCAACCATGCTGTGTACGCGGTAGATGTCGTCACGGATCATCTCGCCGGCGATCACGCCGTACTTGTTGGTTTCTTGCGGATCGACTTCCTGGATGGCCACGATCGAGCAGCGGAACTGCTTGTACAGCTTGACCATCTGGGTCAGCACGCCGTCGCCTTCGAGGTTGACGCACAGGTCATCCGCCAGTACCACGGCGAACGGCTCGTCGCCGATCAGCGGGCGGCCGGTGAGGATCGCGTGGCCCAGGCCTTTCATTTCGGTCTGACGGGTGTAGGAGAAAGAGCATTCGTCGAGCAGCTTGCGGATGCCGACCAGGTATTTTTCCTTGTCGGTGCCCTTGATCTGGTTTTCCAGCTCGTAGCTGATGTCGAAGTGGTCTTCCAGGGCGCGCTTGCCGCGGCCGGTGACGATGGAGATTTCGGTCAAGCCGGCATCCAGTGCTTCTTCGACGCCGTACTGGATCAGTGGCTTGTTCACCACCGGCAGCATTTCTTTGGGCATGGCTTTAGTCGCTGGCAGGAAGCGAGTACCGTAACCGGCTGCTGGGAACAAGCATTTCTTGATCATATAAGTCCTTGAAAGGGCTGTGTGTACGAGTTTCGGCGCAGTCTAATCAGGCGGCGTGCACCTTACAATGCCCCCGCGCTGGCTAACTGATGCCAACATAGAGAATTATTCTGGCGGATAGTTCCCTGTGAGGTTGCACAGGCGATTGCACAGCCTCTTATGCATAGCAGAGACTGGCGCAAATGCACGGCTTTCTAACGCCCGGAACCGATCACCATACGCTCATCGGCACCCGTTGCGCGCGTTTGCCGGTATCATGACGCGATTGAACCAGACAACGAGGCAAATAGATGTCGGAAGCAAAAAGCGTCAACGGATTCCTGATCAACAAGGCGAAAGACGGTCAATGGTGGGTGGCCAGTGTCGCCGGTGAAAATATCGCCGGGCCTTTCCCTTCCGAAGCCCTGGCAATCGAAGTGGCCTCGGTGCTGGAACTTGAGCACCCGGAACCCAAGCGACGCGGCAAGGACAAGAGCTGATCGACGCCCCCTCTCGAATAGCCCTGTCTTAGCACAGGGCTTTTTTATGGCGCTTCACGGAATCCCGGGGAACACTGTAGGAGCTGCCGAAGGCTGCGATCCTTTGATCTTGATCGAAACACCGAAAAAGAAGTGGCCTTTGGCTATAACCTTTTGAATCCGGCGCTGTCTCAGCCTTAGCCCACCCCCTGACGATGATCAAACTATGAATAAAATTTTGCCTTTGCTAGCGGTATTGGCCCTGAGCGGCTGCGCAACGTCGGAAGAAACCTACCTGGGCAATGGAGAGCAGGGCCTGACGATCGATTGCTCGGGAGAGGCCAATTCCTGGGCCGCCTGCTACGAAAAGGCCGATGCCTCCTGTGCAGGAACCGGCTACCGGATTGTCGGCACCGACGGCACGCCAGCGCTCAAGGTCAGTGAAAAAACCCTCGGCGCCGATATCGGCAATTACAAGAACCGCAGCGTCGTGGTGGTCTGCAAATAAGGGGCTCGGCCCTACAGATGAATTTCGGCGAACTTGATCCCGAGTCCGCGTACTGTTTCGATCAACTCGTCGAGTTTGCCAAAGGACTCGACTTCGTCATTGTCATCCACCAGGAAATAGCTGCGCCCGGCGCTTTTCTTGAAAAACACGATCCACTCCCCCAGCTCCGCCGGATTCTGGATCACATGGGTGGCCGTGATAAGTCCCTCTGCATGGCGCTCCCGGACCTGCTCTCGTTTCATAGTCGACTCCAGAAATGACAATGCCGCCAAAAACAGGCCTTGGCGGCATCGGTGCTGTGGGTCGATAGTTTATCAGCCGGAAATGCACTCGGTGGCAGCCTTCTGCACATCCTTTGGACGCACCGGGACATTGGACATGCTCTCGTGCAGCTTGATGCTGCTGCCACCCGAGCGCTCTTCAATGTCGAATATGGCTGACGGCCCCGTTGAAAACTTGAGCGGCACGATCACACGCAGGCCATCCTTGTGCGGCTCGATTTGCAAGGCGCCACGACTGTCGGCCAGTTTTTCGCTGAGGCATTGCGCATATTCATGGGGGTTCTTGCCAGAAATCACGCTCATGGTCGGCAGTGACTCGTTGATGTCAGAGACATTCGCACAACCGCTCACCAATGCCGCCAGCGAAACAACCCACAAACCCCACTTCATACAAAACCTCCGATAAAGAGGCTCGGACAACGCAGATGCGTTTTTTCTCCGAGGCAAACTGCTTTATCGCTCATCAAAGGTGAAATTAGCGTTTTTAATTGTCAAAGCGACCGGATAATAAGGCCTTCGGGCTGATAAACTGCGCCCATCGCCCATGCTATCGTTTTGATTTTGTAGAAAAAGCCCTTCTGGAGGCGCCCCATGAAATTTATCCATCAGCGCGAGCACCTCAATGAAGACGACATCGTCGTCATTCAATGCTCCCAAATGTGCAACATCCGTTTGATGAACGACGCCAACTTCCGCAGCTTCAAGAATGGCGGTCGTCATACCTATCACGGTGGTGCATTCGACACGTTTCCGGCGCGCATCACCGCCCCCAGCACCGGTTTCTGGAACATCACGATCGACACCGTCAACCGCCGCGCTATCAGCGTGACGCGCAAGCCCACCCTGACGCACTCGATCAAAATCATTCGCCGTTCCAGCACGAAACTGAGCTGATCGGCACACCCGAAACACGAGACAGGCAGATACGACCGTGGCCCAAACGACCAAGTACGTCATCAAATACAAACTCAACGGTGAGCGCCGCTTCGAGTTTGCCCAGCTTGAAAACGGCACCGCAGAAGAAGCCAAAGCGGCGCTGGATGCCATTCATGGACAGGACGACGTCATCAGCGAAATCAGCGTCAGCAAAGCGCTGTAACGCAACCCGGAGCGACAGTGGACGTCGGCTCCCGTTCGCAGTTCGACCGCAAGCGCCGGAGTGCCTGCTGCATTCAAGTCTTGCAGACTGGCCACCTCAACCACTAGAGGCCCGGTAATGAGCGAGCACTATCTGGACCGGCTGGACTGGCCCCGGCTGGAACAGCAACTTGACCTGGACGGTTACGCCGTCATCCCTTCACTGCTGAGCCACAAGGCTTGTGATCAGGTCAGCGCCCTGTACCCCCGGACCGAGTCCTTTCGCTCGCACGTGGTGATGGCTCGTCACGGCTTCGGCCGCGGCGAGTACAAGTATTTCAGCTACCCGTTGCCGGACCTTGTGGCGCGCTTGCGCAGCGCGCTCTACCCGCGCCTGGCGCCCATCGCCAATCGCTGGCATGAACAAATGGGTTTGCCTCAGCGTTTTCCTGACACTCATTCTGCCTTCCTCGAGCGCTGTCATGCCGCTGGTCAGAACCGTCCGACACCCTTGTTGCTGCAATATGGTCCGCAGGACTACAACTGCCTGCATCAGGATCTGTACGGTGAGCATGTTTTCCCGCTGCAAGTGGCGATTCTGCTGTCGGACCCCGATCAAGACTTCAGCGGTGGCGAATTTGTCATGACCGAACAACGCCCGCGCATGCAGTCACGGCCGATGGTCATCAACCTGAAGAAAGGTGACGGGCTGATCTTTGCCGTCAACCAGCGGCCGGTCAAAGGCACTCGCGGTTACTACCGCGTGACCCTGCGCCACGGCGTGAGTCGCCTGCACAGCGGCAAACGGCATACCCTTGGAATCATCTTTCACGATGCGACATGAGCCCATGAATCCGCTGACTTTCGATCTGTTTGCCGATGCAGAGCCCGAGCAAGAACCCAGGCGCGAGCAGATCGGCGAAGAATCTTGGGTGCTCAGAGGCTTCGCCCTGCCCTGGCTCGAGCGTTTGCTGCCCGCCCTGGAGGCGGTGCTGCTGGCTGCGCCGTTTCGGCAGATGGTCACGCCCGGCGGCTTCACCATGTCGGTCGCCCTGAGCAGTTGCGGCACATTCGGCTGGACCACGGACCGCAACGGATACCGCTACACCCGTCACGATCCCCAGACCGGTCAGCCCTGGCCGACGATGCCCGCGGTGTTTTTCCAACTGGCACAAGCGGCGGCGCAGGCTGCGGGTTTCAGCGACTTTGTGCCTGATTCCTGCCTGATCAACCGCTACATCCCCGGGGCAAAAATGTCATTGCATCAAGACAAGGACGAACAGGCCTACGCAGCCCCCATCGTTTCGGTATCGCTGGGCTTGCCGGCGATGTTCCTGTTCGGCGGCTTTGCACGCAGTGACAAAAGCCAGCGCATCCCCCTGCTGCATGGTGACATCGTGGTCTGGGGTGGCGTGGATCGCCTGCGTTATCACGGCGTGTTGCCGATCAAGGACGGCCTTCACCCGAGACTGGGCGAGCAACGCATCAACTTCACCTTCCGCACCGCCGGATGAAGACTTCGAATTTGACCGCAAGCGCCGGAGTGTGTGGGAATTGCCCCCTGGTTAATGTGCAGGCAACTCCTCAAAGGACGTGACGCCATGACAACCCAATCGACCAAGATCACCATCGAAAACGATCCGCGCTGGGCCGCCGTGGTCGCGCGCGACCCCAAGGCTGACGGGCAGTTTGTCTATGCCGTGAAGACCACAGGCATCTACTGCAACCCCAGCAGCCTCGCGCGTCTGCCCAAGCCACACAATGTCGAATTCTTCGATAACGCCGAACAGGCCCGGGCCGCGGGATATCGTCCGAGCAAGCGCGCGGCAAAGGATCAGAGCGAACTCGCCGCGCAGCATGCCGCCACCGTGGCCGCTGCCTGCCGCCAGATTGAAAGCGCCGAAACGCTGCCCACCCTGGGCGAACTGGCCGAGGCTGCGGGATTGAGCAGCTTCCACTTCCATCGCGTGTTCAAAGCCGTCACCGGCCTGACGCCCAAGGGCTACGCCGATGCCCATCGTTCACGCAAGGTGCGCGAGCGCCTGGCAGACGGCGGTTCGGTGACCGATGCCCTGTATGACGCCGGCTTCAACTCCAATAGCCGGTTTTATGAAGCGGCAGACCAACTGCTCGGAATGAAGCCCGGGGACTACCGCGCTGCCGGGCAAAACAACGACATTCGTTTTGCCGTGGGCCAGTGTTCGCTGGGGGCGATTCTGGTGGCGCAAAGTGAACGCGGGGTTTGCGCAATTTTGCTCGGTGATGATCCGCACCAACTGGTCTGTGATCTGCAAGACAAGTTTCGGCGAGCCAATTTGATTGGCGCCGATCAGGCGTTCGAAGCGTTGATTGCCAAGGTCGTCGGCTTTATTGAAGCCCCGGCGATTGGCCTGGACCTGCCATTGGACGTGCGCGGCACCGCGTTCCAGGAACGGGTCTGGCAAGCGCTGCGGGAGATACCCGTTGGCAGCACGGCGAGCTACGCCGATGTCGCGTTACACATCGGTTCGCCAAAAGCCGTTCGCGCCGTGGCTCAAGCCTGCGGCGCGAACAACCTGGCCGTGGCGATCCCGTGCCATCGCGTGGTGCGCAGCGATGGCAATCTCTCGGGCTATCGCTGGGGTGTCGAACGCAAACGCCAGTTGCTGGAGCGTGAATCGCAGTAATCAGCGATTCACGTCCACCACCACGCGCCCGCGCAACTGCCCGGCAAGCAAGCGCGGCGCGGCCTCGATGGCTTCGCTCAAGCCGATTTCGTGACTGATCAACGGCAACAGGTTGAAGTCCAGGTCCTTGGCCAGGCGACTCCAGGCCTCCACGCGTTTGGCTTTGGGCTGGGTCACGCTGTTGATGCCGGCCAGGGTTACACCGCGCAGGATGAACGGCGCAACGGACGCCGGAAAGTCCATGCCCTGCGCCAAACCACAAGCCGCGACGGTGCCATTGGCCTTGGTGCTGGCGCACGCATTGGCCAGGGTGTGGCTGCCCACCGAATCGATCACGGCCGCCCAGCGCTCCTTGGCCAAGGGTTTGCCCGGTTCGGACAAGGTGGCACGATCGATGATTTCGCTGGCGCCCAGTTGCTTCAGGTAGTCGTGCTCCGAGGTACGTCCGGTGGACGCGACCACCCGGTAGCCGAGCCTGCTCAACAACGCGATGGCGAAACTGCCGACGCCACCGTTGGCGCCGGTCACCAGGATTTCGCCCTGCCCGGGGGTCACACCATTATGTTCCAAAGCCAGGATGCTCAGCATGGCCGTGTAGCCCGCCGTACCGATGGCCATCGCCTGGGCGGCGGTGAATGCCTTGGGCAACGGGATCAGCCAGTCACCGTTCAGGCGAGCCTTCTGCGCCAGGCCGCCCCAATGCCCTTCCCCTACGCCCCAGCCATTGAGCAGGACTGCGTCACCGACCTTGTAGTCCGGATGCCCGCTGACCTCGACCACACCGGCCAGGTCGATGCCCGGCACCATCGGGAATTTGCGCACCACCGGACTGCTGCCGGTGATCGCCAGGCCATCCTTGAAGTTCAGCGTGCTGTAGGCAACACGCACCGTGACATCGCCCTCGGGTAACTGATCGTCCTGGATCTCTTGCAGTGTCGCCCGGTAACCGCTGTCGTCTTTGTCGATCAAAATACCTTTGAACATTACGGCCTCTCAATGGAATCAGTCGGGTTGTGGTGCATTTGAAATAACACATGGCAGCAGATTGTCGTACTCGACTTTAAGCCAATCAGCCAAGCCGTCGGGCGCCGAAGAAAGCCTGGCGAACTGAAAAGACGACTGGCCTTGCGCCAATCGTTGCGTTACAAATCCTGTTCTACCGTCCCAGCCCTGCTTCAACGTCGGAGAACACAGCACATGCCCCCATGGCCAGATACCCGCATTCTTGACCTGCTCGGGATCGAGCTGCCGATCATTCAGGCGCCGATGGCCGGAGCCAACAACTCGGCCATGGTGATTGCAGCCTGCAATGCCGGCGGCCTCGGTTCGATGCCAGCGGCGATGCTCAGCATCGATCAACTGCGCGAAGAGCTGAAAACGATCCGCCAACACACCCAGCGCCCGATCAACGTCAATTTTTTCTGTCATCAAACTCCAGCCCCTGATGAGCAACGCGCGCAGGACTGGAAAAACCTGCTGCAACCCTACTACCAAGAACTCGGTGCCGATTTCGATGCGCCAACCCCGGTGTCCAATCGGGCGCCGTTCGATGACGCGGCCTGCCGAGTGATCGAAGAGTTTCGCCCCGAGGTGGTGAGTTTTCACTTTGGCCTGCCGGAAAAATCCCTGCTCGACCGGGTCAAAGCCACCGGTGCAAAAGTATTGTCCTCGGCCACCACCGTAGAAGAAGCCGTGTGGCTGGAGCAGAATGGCTGCGATGCAATCATTGCCATGGGCTATGAAGCGGGAGGCCATCGCGGGATGTTTCTCAGCGATGACCTGAGCAGCCAGGTGGGGACTTTCGCCCTGGTGCCACAAGTCGTCGATGCAGTGAAAGTGCCGGTGATTGCCGCTGGCGGCATCGCTGATGCACGAGGCGTCGCCGCTGCCTTCATGCTGGGGGCTTCGGCGGTGCAGGTGGGCACGGCGTACCTGTTCACCCCGGAGGCCAAGGTCAGCCCGTCCCATCACAAAGCGTTGCGCACCGCCAAGGAAAGCGAGACGGCGGTGACCAACGTGTTCACCGGTCGCCCGGCCCGGGGCATCCTTAACCGGGTGATGCGTGAACTGGGGCCCATGAGCACCAAGGCTCCGGCCTTCCCCCTGGCTGGTGGCGCGTTGATGCCGTTGCGGGCCAAAGGTGAAGCGGACTTCAGCAACCTCTGGGCCGGCCAGGCATTTACTCTCGGCGTTGAACTGACCACCGAGGCACTGACTCGAAAACTGGCTGAAGAAGGACTGGCGAGACTGCTGCGTCGCCCCTGAGGATCATTTGCGTTAAAATTGTATACAGTTTTGGTGACAGCACATTCCGTTTAAAGGCAATTCGCTATATATTTCTCTACATAACGATTTACCCTAGCTGCAATTGCCTTTAACGGAGCCGTTTCATGACCATTCGCGTCTCACGTTTTGCCCCTGCGTGCCTCACGAGCCTGCTCGCCGTATTTGCTTTCGGCTCGGCCCAGGCGGACGAAGTCCAGGTGGCTGTCGCTGCCAACTTCACCGCGCCCATCCAGGCCATCGCCGCGGATTTCGAAAAGGACACCGGGCATAAACTGGTGACCGCCTTTGGCGCCACCGGCCAGTTCTACACCCAGATCAAAAACGGCGCGCCGTTCGAAGTGTTCCTCTCGGCAGACGACAGCACCCCGAAAAAACTCGAGGCCGAAGGCGACACCGTCAAGGGTTCGCGTTTCACCTACGCGGTCGGCACCCTGGCGCTGTGGTCGGCCAAGGAAGGCTACGTCGATGCCAAGGGCGATGTGCTGAAAAAGAACGAGTACCAGCACCTGTCCATCGCCAACCCGAAGGCTGCGCCTTACGGCCTGGCGGCGACCCAGGTGCTGGCCAAGGAAGGTCTGACCGACAAGGTCAAGGACAAGATCGTTGAAGGCCAGAACATCACCCAGGCCTATCAGTTCGTCTCCACCGGCAACGCCGAGCTGGGTTTTGTCGCGCTGTCGCAGATCTACAAGGATGGCAAGATCACCAGCGGTTCGGCCTGGATCGTTCCGGCCAGCCTGCACGACCCGATCAAGCAGGACGCCGTGATCCTCAACAAGGGCAAGGACAACCCGGCCGCCAAGGCATTGGTTGACTACCTCAAGGGGCCGAAAGCGGCAGCTGTCATCAAGTCCTACGGCTACGAAATCTAAAATGTCGCTATCGAGTGCCGATTTTTCCGCCATCTGGCTGACCCTGAAACTGGCGTCCCTGACGACCGTCATCCTGCTGATTGTCGGCACTCCGATTGCGTTATGGCTTTCGCGCACCCGCTCCTGGTGGCGCGGCCCGGTCGGGGCGATTGTCGCCCTGCCCCTGGTGCTGCCACCGACCGTGATCGGTTTTTATCTGTTGCTGGCGCTGGGCCCTCACGGGTTCATTGGCCAGTTCACCCAATCACTCGGTCTTGGCACCCTCACTTTCAGTTTTGCAGGGCTGGTCATCGGTTCGGTGTTGTATTCGATGCCCTTTGTCGTCCAGCCGCTGCAAAACGCTTTTTCCACCATTGGCACGCGTCCGCTCGAAGTGGCCGCGACGCTGCGGGCCAATCCCTGGGATACCTTTTTCAGCGTGACCCTGCCCCTGGCCCGCCCCGGTTTCATTACCGCCGCCATTCTCGGTTTCGCCCACACCGTCGGCGAGTTCGGCGTCGTGCTGATGATCGGTGGCAACATTCCCGAGAAGACCCGCGTGGTCTCGGTGCAGATCTACGATCACGTCGAAGCCATGGAATACGCCCAGGCCCATTGGCTGGCCGGGGCAATGCTGGTGTTCTCGTTTGTCGTCTTGCTGGCGCTGTATTCCAGCCGGAAAACCAAAGCCGGCTGGAGCTGAGCAATGATTTACATGCGCCTGAAACTGGATTACCCGGGCTTCGGTCTGGACGTCGACCTGCAACTGCCGGGCCGTGGCGTCACGGCACTGTACGGTCATTCCGGTTCGGGCAAGACCACTTGCCTGCGCTGCATCGCCGGCCTGGAACGGGCCGATCAGGGTTTTATCCAGGTCAACGATGAAGTCTGGCAAGACAGCGACAACAAGGTTTTCGTCGCGCCGCACAAACGCACGCTGGGCTACGTGTTCCAGGAAGCCAGCCTGTTTCCTCATCTGTCGGTGCTGGCCAACCTGGAATTCGGTCTCAAGCGCATCCCGAAGCCGCAGCGGCGGGTCGACATGGCCCACGCCAGCGAATTACTGGGCATCAGCCATTTGCTGGGCCGGCACCCGCAACACCTTTCGGGCGGCGAGCGACAGCGCGTCGGCATCGCCCGCGCCTTGCTCACCAGCCCGAAACTGTTGTTGATGGACGAGCCCCTCGCCGCGCTGGATGCCCAACGCAAAAGTGAAATCCTGCCTTACTTGCAGCGGCTGCACGACGAACTCGACATTCCGGTGCTATACGTCAGCCACTCCCAGGATGAGGTCGCGCGGCTGGCCGACCATATCGTGTTGCTCAGCCACGGCAAGGCACTGGCCAGCGGTCCGATCGGCCAGACCCTGGCGCGCCTCGACTTGCCTCTGGCCATGGGGGACGACGCCGGCGTGGTGATCGAAGGTCGTGTCAGCGCCTATGACGCCGACTACCAATTGCTGAGCCTGCAATTGCCCGGCACCAGCCTCAACATTCGGGTACCGCATACGCCCATGGATACAGGCCAGGCACTGCGCTGCAAGGTCCAGGCGCGGGATGTCAGCCTGAACCTGCACAGTGCCGGGCAAAGCAGCATTCTCAATCGCCTGCCGGTCACCGTGGTCAGTGAAATGAACGCCGACAACGCCGCCCATGTGCTGATTCGCCTGGACGCCGCCGGTACGCCGCTGCTGGCGCGGATCACGCGTTATTCCCGCGATCACCTGAACGTCCACCCTGGCCAGCAACTCTGGGCACAAATCAAAGCGGTCGCGGTGCTGGCGTAAATCCGTCGGCACGACTGCAGCGGGGCGCGGTCCATGGCTGTAACGCCCCGTGATTCCTCGCTCAGGACGCTTGTCATGCCCGACGCACTGCCACCTGACCTGCATTATGTCGATGACACCCAGCCGGGCATCACCCGCAGGAAACTGCGCGGAAAATTCGCCTATTTCGAGCCGACGGGCCGGCGCATCACCGACCCGGAGGCGATCAAGCGCCTCAACGCACTCGCGGTGCCCCCCGCCTATACCGAGGTGTGGATCTGCGCCGACCCATGCGGGCACCTGCAGGCCACCGGCCGGGATGCCCGGGGTCGCAAACAATACCGTTATCACCCGCGCTGGCGGGAGGTGCGCGACGCCGACAAATACTTGCGCCTGCGTGAGTTCGGGCTGGCCTTGCCGAAACTGCGTCAGCGACTTGAAGCCGAATTGGCGGCACCGGGATTCAGTCGCGACAAAGTCATGGCCACGGTCATCACTCTGCTGGACACGACGCTGATCCGTATCGGCAACAGCCAATATGCCCGGGACAACCGCTCCTACGGCCTGACGACCTTGCGCAGCCGCCATGTAGAGATCAACGGCAGCGCCATCCTGTTCCAGTTCCGCGGCAAAAGTGGCGTCGAACACCAGATCACCGTGAAAGACCGGAGACTGGCGCGGATCATCAAACGTTGCCAGGACATTCCCGGGCAGAACCTGTTTCAGTATCTGGATGAAAACGGAGACCGGCACACCGTCAGTTCATCCGACATCAACAGCTATTTGCAAACGCTCACCGGCGCCGATTTCACCGCCAAGGATTACCGCACCTGGGCCGGCAGCGTCCTGGCTCTGGCGATGTTGCGCAAACTGCACTGGGAGCCTGAAACGGACGCCAGGCGGCACCTGGTGGAAATGGTCAAGATCGTTGCCAGGCAGCTCGGCAATACCCCGGCGGTGTGCCGCAAATGCTATATCCACCCGGCGGTGCTGGATGGCTTTGTTCTCGGTGATCTGGCGCAACTGCCAAGGAACAGGGCGCGCAAGGGGCTATCGGCCGAGGAGGTCGGGCTGGCGATCTTCCTTGAGAGAATGCCCACCGCGCCTGAACCGACGAATTGACCTGCCTATTTTTTGCACGATCACCAATGACTTCTATAGTTGAACTGAACACGAATCCGCTGCGGAGACGCCATGGAAGACATTTTCGTCGTGAAGCGTTGCAACAGGATCATCATTCATGGCCGCCGTGCGGGTGAAAATGACCACCTGCCGCCGGATGCCGCGGTCTGGTATCGCATCGCCGATACCCGCACCCAAGGCTTTATCGGAGATGGCTACGACACTGAAGAAGACGCTCAGCGTGTTTGCCGGCAGTTGAACGCCAAATCACAAGTGACAGCCCGACAACGTTGAGGGCCTGTCACCATTTTTTAACGGGTCTATACTGAAATGGCTGAAGGAACAGCGACCCCAACGGCAGAAAGCTCGCTCCAGGCGGGCTTTTTGCTGCCACACCAGGTTTCTTGAACGGAGGTGTCTCCCATGTCCGAAAAAGAGTCCATCACCACCCTGCTCACCTTGCTGGACTCCCGTCAGGCGCGCCTGGCTGCGGCCTGCAAGGAAATCGCCGACTGGGTCGATCATCAAGGCGGACACCCCACCGCCCTCAGAATTCGTGATCGCCTCAACGACATCGAGAAGGACACGCCGCTGATCCGGCACACCCTGTCTTCTCTCCAGCCTGTCGACCGGCCTCTACCTCGGTTCAGATGACCGCCACGGATTCGCGGTACGAGGACAGGCCCGATTCGGGCAGCATGACCGGTGGCACTGACGCCTCCGGATAGCTGGCTGCCTGCCGAGTTTTCACCCGCTCTTGCAACCCGACCTCGTGCCGGGATTTTTTGTGGCGCAAAACCAATCGAACGTCACCGCTCACGTGGGGTCAACCGATCACACGTCACCAAGGAGACGTTCCAATGGTCACTCACTTCAAAGTCAGCGGGCACCTGGCCTGCGGTCATCACGGCAACAACCTGGTATCGACCCGTGAACTCAATCGGGTCAAATGCAGAAGCTGCCGAAACACCGACGCCTACAAAGAAGCCCGCAAGGCTGAACGCAACGCGGCCCGCCGCGCAGCACGCAAAGCCAAAGCCGTGCACACCGCCGACAACTGGCGTTCAGCCTGGACCGAACGACTGACCGCGATGGCCGGCCTGCAACGACTGCCACGGGGATTTCCCGGCCAACCTTTCGTCTAGGCAGCTTTTACTGCGATCAGATGTCCCTGCACGCTGGCTCCATGACCTCGCGCAGGGACATGCGCTTGAACGCCTCGACCAGCGCGCGCCCTTCCGCTGGCGTACAAGTGACCGCCAAGCGCATGGTCGCCTCGCCCAGGTGCCAGATCAAAAACGCGGATTGCCGGACCTTCAGCTCATCGCTTTGCGGATAGACACGAAGCATGGCCTGGGCCAGCAGCGTTCCGGCCACCCGGCTCTCCTCCAGCTCCAGCTGCAACAACTGCTTGTCGGCCTGCATGCCGGACCAGATGTCACGCATCACCGGCGTCGCCATCACGATCTCGTAATACAGGTCGAGCAACTGCGAATAGGCGGCCTGCAACCCTTGGGCATCCTCGACAGCCTCCAATGCCTGTGCAATGCAACGACGGCTCTCAGCGTTGTAGCGTTCGGCGAGCGTTCGAATGACGGCGCTCTTGTCGGGGAAATACTGATAAAGGGAACCGATCGAGATCTCGGCGCGCTCGGCGATTTCACTCATCTTGAGCTGATCGCTGCCCTTGTCCGCAATCAATTGAGTCGCTGCTGACAGAATCCGCTCCTGACGCTCGCGACTGCGCTGTTGCATGGGATTACGCCGAACAGCTTCTGCAGCTGGATGTTCGAGGGCTTCAGGGGTCTTTTTGCGCACGAGTGAATTTCCCGATCAATAACGTGACATGTACTCACCTTAGCATCGCCCATCCCCATGCCAAACAACTGATGTCCACCCGTCGGGCGATTCGATCCGATGGGTTGACGTACAAACATGAGGATCTATCATCTTTTAAACGTGAGCATTACTCACATTAACCGATGGAGATGAACGCGATGAACACCGCCCAGCAAACCCTGTTGGTCCTCGGCGCCACCGGCAAAACCGGACGGCGAATCACCCAACGACTCGAAGCGGCCGGCCTGCCCGTTCGCCAGGGTTCCCGCGATGCGAATCCTCCTTTCGACTGGGAAGATCGATCGACCTGGGACGCCGTAATCGATGGTGTTCATGCGGTCTACATATCCTTCCAGCCCGATCTCGCCGTTCCAGGCGCCGTTGAAACCATCCAGGCTTTCACCGACCTGGCGGTGAAAAGCGGAGTCCGCAAACTGGTTTTGTTATCCGGGCGCGGCGAAGTCGAAGCGCAACAGGCCGAACGTGTCGTACAGGACAGCGGGATTGACTGGACGATTCTGCGGGCCAGCTGGTTTTGCCAGAACTTCAGCGAGGCGCACTTTCTTGAACCCATTGTGCAAGGTGAACTCGCACTCCCCGTCGGCCAGGTCGCCGAACCCTTTGTCGATGCAGACGACATCGCCGAGTGCGCCGTCGCCGCATTGACCCAACCCGGGCACACACACCAGCTCTATGAATTGACCGGCCCTCGGGCGTTGACCTTTGCCGACGCCGTGGCCGAGATTGCCCGTGCCACCCATCGCAACATCGAATTCGTGGCCGTACCGGCGCCCGCCTATCGACAGGCAATGGAACAGGAACAACTTCCCCCGGCGTTGATCGATCTGGTGCTGTACCTCTTCACCACCGTGCTCGACGGCCGCAACACACCTGTGACCGATGGCGTTCAGCGGGCACTGGGACGGCCGGCGCGCGACTTCAGCGACTACGTGCAGCGCACCGCGGCTGCGGGCATCTGGGGAAATGATCGTCCGATGTAACGCATTGGCGAGAACAGGGTTCGTCGGCTAGGGTCTCTTGCGTATCGAACTGCGGCGCCTTTATTGGCAGGAGCCTGATCAAGGAGAAAACGCATGTCACTCAATCGTAGCGCCGAACAAACCTATCGCCAGTGGTCCACCCCGATCCTGCTGGAACTCAAGGAGCGAGAGCATCAATTGACCCCGTCAGACCGCCAGGCGTTGGAAAACGTGTTGCTGGAAAGAAGGCTGATCAACACCGGCAACCCGACCGGCATCGATCGTCGCAAGACAGGCCCGGCTTCCTGAAAAACATCCGGCAGCCACCATCAAGACAGAAATGATGGCGCAGAAACCGACAAGGGCTTGCATCGGCTTTCGCTGGCAAGCCCTTGATCCCGGATAACGCCTGCTAGCGGAGTCTTTGCCGCGCTAGAACCACCCACTGCGATCATCCTCCAGCGCCTGGCGACACTGCTTGAGTTGGGCGTTGTAAATCTCCGATTGCTTTTGCACTTTCTGGGCAACCTGCATCAGCCACGGTTTACTGCGATAGGAATTGCGGCTAAAGCCCCCGCGTCCCTCGTGATAAGCCAGGTACTGATTGTAGGTGTCCCATTTGGAGATTCCGAGCTGACGTTGCGTGCCCGTGGTGTACCAGCCGATAAACATGATCGCGTCGTCGAAACTGTCACGTGAGCCGCCGTTGCCGGTACTGTCCTTGTACTCACCCCACACCGGGTCCTGAGCCTGCGCATAACCGTAGGCCGAACTGACTCGCCCCCAGGGGATCACCCAGAGCAGGTAGTCACGCGGCGGCAATGCGTCCGCCACGTAGCTGCTTTCCTGCTTCATGATCGCCATGGCCACATGCAGGGGCGTCCCATACTCACTCTGCATTTCCAGCGAGTCCTCGTACCAGTCGGGATATTCACGGTAAATGCTGCAGAGATTGTTTTGATCCTTGGGTGGCGTAGTCGTGCAACCTGTCAAAAACATGAACAATAAAGCCAACAGCAAAAAATTTCGTTGTGTCATCCATCACGCTCAAAAATAAGGTTCTTCGCACAATCCCGGGTAACTACTGTAGGAGCTGCCGAAGGCTGCGATCTTTTGATCTTGATCTTGAAAAGCAAAATCAAAAGATCGCAGCCTTCGGCAGCTCCTACAAGGGTCGGGTAGACCTGACACCCCCGACTTCAACCGGCTGAACGCCCGGATCAAGATGATCGAGTTCGGCTCGACATGGGGCCCTTTCCGCACGGCAGCGGCCTGGTATTTTTGACCACCGGGTAAACCGCACCGAGATCCCTGTAGGAGCTGCCGAAGGCTGCGATCTTTTGATCTTGATCTTGAAAAGCAAAATCAAAAGATCGCAGCCTTCGGTAGCTCCAAGGCGCCTGAGTCAGGCAATTGCAGGCAAAAACGTCAGAAGACTTTCAGCTTGATCGCGTCACCCTTATCAAAAGGGTTCTTTGTAAATCCCTGTTGCACAACGAGACCTGAGGGGGGGACTCCGGGTTTCGATCTAGAGCATCTTCTCCAGGCCGACCTTGTCGCTGAGCCAGGCTTTGAAGCTGCGCCATTTGCCGCCGGGTTCCTTGCGCAAGGTATGTTGTCGACCGTCGTCCTCGGTGAGCCAGACGACTTCGCCGTTTTCCAGTCGGGCCTGGTAACTCATGGCCGGCGCCATGCCCTCAAGCGCCGCCTGACGCACGTAGCCGGCCAGTTCAGGACTGTCGACCAGCACTCCGACTTCAGTGTTCCAGAACACTGAACGCGGGTCGAAATTGAACGAGCCGATGAACACTTTCTGCTTGTCCAGGATCATGGCCTTGGTGTGCAGGCTGGAGTCCGAGCCACCACTGAATCCAAACGAAGAGCTGCGGCCGGGATCGTCCGGCTGACGCCGCAACTCATAGAGTTTCACGCCATGTTCGAGCAGCGTCTTGCGATACGGTGCATAGCCGCCATGCACCGCCGGCACATCGGTGGCTTCCAGTGAGTTGGTCAGCAGGCGCACATCAACGCCGGCATCGGCACGGCCCAGTAGATAGTCCATGCCCGACTGTTGCGGGACGAAGTAGGCCGAGATCATGATCAGCTCGTTGCTGACGCCATCGAGTTCAGGCCGCAGTTGTGTGGCCATCAATAACGCGCGTGCCGGTTCGCCGTCAGCCAGGACCTTGCTCGGAGCGTCCCACATCGCCGTGTTATGGGCCCAGATCAGCTGCTTGCGCCAAGTCTCGAATTGCGGATGAGTCTGGTAGGTCATGAGATGGTTGTACAAAGCCCTGTGCTCGGTACGTGAGGACTGGAGCGATTGCTCCAGACGTTGACGGCTCTCGAGCAAGTCTTGTGCTGTCGGCTTGTTGATCTGGAAGTCACTGATCGACTGGCTCAAGGCGCTGTTCCAGTACTGATCGAAGCTGTGTCCCAACTGTTCGGCGACCGGTCCGATGCAAAGCAGGTCCATGTCGGTGAAGTTGAGATCCGGCTTGGCGTCGAAATATTCATCCCCCAGGTTGCGTCCGCCGACGATGGCTGCGCTGTTGTCAGCCAGCCACAATTTGTTGTGCATGCGTCGGTGTTGTTGGGAAAGATCAAGCAAACGGCCCATGGTTCGAGTCACCACGGTGCTGCGCCCCAGATGCAAAGGGTTGAAGACGCGGATATGGATGTTCGGGTGCACCGCCAGGGTAGCGATGACTTCTTCCTGACCATCGGTGGCCGTGTCATCGAGCAGGATGCGTATCCGCACGCCGCGATCGGCTGCCAGCAACATTTCATTAACCAGTGCCCGGGTGCTGAGACCGTTATGCACGATGTAGTACTGCAGATCGACGGATTTCTGCGCATTGCGGATCAACTCGGCGCGCGCCCGGAAGGCTTCACTGCTGTTGGGCAGCAAGCGAAAACCCGAACGCCCCTCATGCGCGGCAGCCTGAGCCTGGATCGAACGCCCGAAAGCCGATTCGCTGGCGGGGATCGCCTCGCTGAAGTCGTGGGGCATGCGCGTGGTGGCGCAGCCGACTAGCAGCAACGCGAAAAACATGGCGCAGAGGAGCCGGGACATGGGCTGGTCCTCAACCTCGACGGGTGTAGATGTGGACCCGGCATCCAGCCAGTACCGGCTGCCGAGAACACGCAGCCCTCGATAATCCGCACGACTTGTTCCAGTAAAGCAGAGATATGCGCAGGGCGACTCCTCCCGTGCGCGGTCACTGAATGCGGGCGTATATTGGTAGTGTCGATCCGGGAAGTTGAGACGGCAGGAACTCGCCAATAGTGTGGCGCACGATTGTGCCGGCGGAAACTAACGGATAACCCAGAATGCTGGAGGTGCGACATGAGCCAATATCAACGCCTCTTTCTGATTGTCGGTCCAGCCATGCGTCACACGCCGGCGCTAGAGCGGGCAGTCGCACTTGCCAAAGCCACTGGCGCGGTACTGCATATCGCGGTGTTTATCGAAGACGTCGACATCCTGGGGTTGATGAGCGGGAATGAGCAATTTCGCGAGATCTGTCAGCAAGAGAACCAGAAGTGGCTGCAAGATGAAGCCCAACTGATGCGCGGCAATGGTATTACGGTGACCACCGAAGTTGCATTGGCTCGGGACGTACTGCAGGAAATCCTTCAGCATGTGAAGGACCTGCATCCAGACCTGGTTATCAAGGACGTACACCACGAATCAGCGATCAAACGCGTATTCGTCACGCCTCTGGACTGGCATCTGGTGCGTGATTGCCCGGTTGCTGTTCATCTGGTCAGCGAAGTCAGGTGTCCACTTCCGCGGGTGATAGTGGCAGCAGTGGATTTGTCGCATCCAGAGCACCAGATCACTGAGATCAACGATCGCATCGTCCTGGCTGCACAGCGGATGGCAATGCAGTGCAATGCAGAGTTGCACCTGCTGCACGCCTTCGATCCATCGCAAACACATATCTCTGACGCCGGGGCCGGCGCCGTGACGATGCCAGGCTTCATCAACGACGTACGTCGGTCGCTGCATAAGTCCTTCATTGCGTTGGCTGACAGCTACCACATACCCTCTGAACGACAACACTTCATTGAAGGGTCGCCTACCAAAGTGATGTCCGACTTCGCCGCCAATAGTCGAACCGATGTGATCGTAATGGGAAGCACACATCGAAAAGGGCTGAACAAGCTGATTGGCAGCACTACAGAGCACGTCCTGTATCAGGTGCCCTGCAATGTCTTGGCAATAAAGGGGCAAGTAGATCAGTAGGAATACTCCTCAGGCCCGCACTTGATGCGGCAGCAGCTGACAATCACGGCCTTGTCTTACGCAGAGTGTTGACTGGGCGGACACGGCTGGCCGTCAGCTTTTGGATTTCTGCCCGTCACGACAGGCAGAAATCAGCCTGCTTCGTGAAAAAAAGGGCCAGCCTCGACTGGCCCACGGGGAATGAACGAAGATCAGAGGAAGAAGTCACCGGCCGCCAGACTGGTGATGCCAGTCAGCTGGATGGCGAACTCCGCCGTGACATCCACGTCGGTATTGCCGTACAGGACGCCGGAAACCAGTTTGAGCTGGCCGGCGGCCGTGAAGTTGGCGGTCGAAGCAAGCAGGGTGCCGCTGAAGGCATCGTTGGCCGCCGTGGCCAAATTGGCATCCAGGGTGGACAGATCGATCTTGTCCTGCCCCCGGACGAAGCCTGAGAGAACATCCCAGGTGGCACTCGTCACTCCCATCTCGGACAGGGCGTTGAAGTCAAAGATGTCGTTACCGTTGCCACCGACCAGGGTGTCCTTGCCGGCTCCACCGATCAGGCGGTCGTTGCCCTCTCCCCCCGAGAGACTGTCGTTACCCGATCCGCCATCCAGCACGTTAGCGGCGCTGTTGCCCACCAGGGTGTTATTGAGGCCGTTACCCGTCCCGTTGATTGCCGCAGTACCGGATAAGGTGAGCGTTTCCTGGTAGTTGCCAAGCGTGCGGGAAACCGAAGAGATGATCGTGTCGACACCGCCACTGACCGCGTCGGCGGATTCACTGATCACATCCAGCACGTTGTCCACATAATAGGTGTCATTGCCCAGTCCGCCGGCCAGCGTGTCAGCCCCGAGTCCGCCATCCAGGACGTTGGCGGCGCTGTTGCCCACCAGGGTGTTATTGAGGTCGTTACCCGTCGCGTTGATTGCGGCAGTACCGGTTAAATTGAGCCTTTCCTGGTAATTGCCAAGCGTGCGGGAAACCAAAGAGTTCACA
This sequence comes from Pseudomonas sp. PDM27, assembly GCF_019219205.1. Lineage (NCBI taxonomy): Bacteria > Pseudomonadati > Pseudomonadota > Gammaproteobacteria > Pseudomonadales > Pseudomonadaceae > Pseudomonas > Pseudomonas sp. PDM27. Next base: position 196,949 of record NZ_JAHUWF010000001.1, read on the forward strand.
GTGTCGACACCGCCATTGACCGCGTCGGCGGATTCATTGATCACATCCAGCGCGTTGTCCACGTAATAGGTGTCGTTGCCCAGTCCGCCGGTCAGCGTGTCCGCCCCGAGTCCGCCATTCAGGACGTTGGCGGCGCTGTTGCCCACCAGGGTGTTATTGAGCCCATTACCCGTCGCGTTGATTGCCGCAGTACCGGATAAGGTGAGCTTTTCCTGGTAGTTGCCAAGCGTGCGGGAAACCGAAGAGATGATCGTGTCGACACCGCCACTGACCGCGTCGGCGGATTCACTGATCACATCCAGCACGTTATCCACGTAATAGGTGTCGTTGCCCAGCCCGCCAGTCAGCGTGTCGGCCCCGAGTCCGCCATCCAGGACGTTGGCGGCGCTGTTGCCCACCAGGGTGTTATTGAGGTCGTTACCCGTCGCGTTGATTGCCGCAGTACCGGTTAAGTTGAGCCTTTCCTGGTAGTTGCCAAGCGTGCGGGAAACCAAAGAGTTCACCGTGTCGAAGCCGCCATTGACCGAGTCGGAAGACTCATTGATCACATCTGACACGTTGTCCACGTAATAGGTGTCGTTGCCCAGTCCGCCGGCCAGCGTGTCAGCCCCGAGTCCGCCGTCCAGGATGTTGGCAGCGGCGTTGCCGGCGAGGCTGTCGGCGTAATTTGATCCGACAAGATTCTCGATGCCGCTCAAGGTATCGCTGCCGGAAGTGCCCGTGCCCTGAACCCCCGCGAGGTCCAGGTTGACCGTCACGCCGCTGGTGCCCGAAGTCCCGAGCCGATAGGAAACGGTGTCCGTTCCCGCGCCACCTGCCAGGACATTGTTGCCAATGCCGGCATACAGGACGTTGTTGAGCGCATTGCCGGTCAGGTTCGCAGCCACTGCACTCATGATTTGACCGTTTTCGACATTCTCCTCAAGCGTGTAGTTGGCCAGATAGCTATTGACGGTATCGGTGCCGTTGTTGGAATACTCCAATACACGGTCGCCGTCGTTGTCCACGATGTAAACGTCGTCGCCGGCATCGCCAGACATCGTATCGGCCCCAGTGCCGCCATTCAGCAGATCGTTGCCCTGGCCACCATATAGCGTGTCGTTGTTGCCCTCGCCATAGAGCTGGTCATTGCCGTCATCGCCAGACAAAGAGTCATTGTCCCCGCCGCCGTACAGCAAGTCCTTGCCCTTGTCGCCATACAACGAATCATTGCCGATGTCGCCGCGCAGGGTATTGATCGCATCTGCCGCATCGGCAATGCCGTCCCCGACCCAGTTTTCGCTGTAGCCTGCATGCAGGGTGTCGGAACCATTTCCGCCGTCCAGCGTATCCGACCCGCTGCCTCCCCAGAGTTCGTCATCGCCCTCGCCACCGGTTAGACGGTCGTTGCCGCTTCCCCCCAGGACGGTATCGTTGCCGGCCTGCCCGTTCAGGGTGTCGTTGCCTTGATTGCCGCTCAGATAATCGTTGCCAGCGCCGCTATTGAGTTGGTCGTCACCCCGGGCGCCGAGCAGCATGTCCGCCAATGACGAGGATGCCAGGGTCGCGTCAGTATCGGCGGCGCCCGTGCCGAGCCTGGCCAGGATCGTCCCGGCGCTGAAGCTGGCGGGGTTGAGGGCGATATTGCCGGTGAAGAGGATCTTCAGGTCTTGCGCATCGACTAGCGCATCCCGGTTGCGGTCCATGTACAACACCGTCTGGTTCGTCCCGGCGTTGTAGGCAGTCCAGAACTCCAGGAATCGCGTGTCCGTCGGGTCCGCTCCGGCCAGGGCCGTGCTCTGCCCCACCGCCGCCGTGAAGCCCGCCGCGGCCGCTCCCCGCCATACCACCGGCAAATACCCTCCCAAGCCGTTGGTAACGCCGGTGTCGATGACGTCCCCTTGGGCGGCATTGAAATCGGTGATCAGGTCCGGGGTCGCCACCGGACTGTACAACCGGTTGCCGCTGAACAGGTTGTAATCCTGGTTGAACGTAAAATGGTCGGCCCCCAGCCCGCCGGTCATGACCGCCTTGTCACGGCTCCCATAGCCCGCCGCCATCAGCGAGTCATCACCCTCTCCGCCCAGCAGGGTGTCGGTAAAGGCTCCCCCGACACCGCCCGAAAGGCCGGCAAACAGGATGTCATTGCCCGCCCCGCCCGTCAGCGAGTCGCTGCCCGCGCCGCCGTCCAGCCTGTCGGCACCGTCCCCACCGTCCAGGGTGTCGCTGCCATCGCTCCCATAAAGTTGATCGTTGTCCGCATCCCCGTTGAGCCGGTCGTTGCCCGCCCCACCGGAAAGGTAGTCGTCACCCGCCCCACCATTGAGGACGTTCAGCGTACCCGCCGCGTCCGTGGCATAGATTCCGGTCGAGTCCAGTGGGCCCTCGGCCACAAGATTATCTGCATCGTCGCCCCCGTTCAGGGTATCGGCCCCGGTACCGCCGTGTAGCATGTCTCGCCCTGCGCCGCCAGACAGGACGTCAGCTCCGCTACCGCCATACAGCCAATCACTGCCCAACCCGCCGACGAGGCTGTCATTGCCCGCGTCGCCGCTGACGGTATCGTCACCATCAAGCCCAACGAGGGTGTCGTTACCGCCGAGCCCAAAGGCCAGGTCGTTCCCGGAGGAAAGCGCCGGCAGCGTGTTGGTGTCCGCGCCGGCGGTACCCACCTTCACCGTGAAGGTCCCGGCGCTGAAGCTGGCGGGGTTGAGGGCGACGTTGCCGGTGAAGAGGATCTTCAGGTCTTGCGCATCGACTAGCGCATCCCGGTTGCGGTCCATGTACAACACCGTCTGGTTCGTCCCGGCATTGTAGGCAGTCCAGAACTCCAGGAATCGCGTGTCCGTCGGGTCCGCTCCGGCCAGGGCCGTGCTCTGCCCCACCGCTGCCGTGAAGCCCGCCGCGGCCGCTCCCCGCCACACCACCGGCACGTTCCCTGACAGGCCGTTGGTAATGCCGGTGTCGATGACGTCCCCTTGGGCGGCATTGAAATCGGTGATCAGGTCCGGGGTCGCCGCTGGACTGGCGCTCATCAGGCCATAGTCCTGGTTGAACATAAAATGGTCAGCCCCCAGCCCGCCGGTCATGACCGCCTTGTCGCGACTCACATAACCCGTCGCCATCAGCGAGTCATCACCCTCTCCGCCCAGCAGGGTGTCGGTAAAGGCTCCCGCGCCCCCCACCGAATAGCCGGCACGCAGGATGTCATTGCCCGCCCCGCCCATCAGCGAGTCGCTGCCCGCGCCACCGTCCAGCGTGTCGGCACCCTCCCCGCCGTCAAGGGTATCGCTGCCATCGTTCCCAAGAAGGTTATCGTTGTCCGCATCCCCGTTGAGCCGGTCGTTGCCCGCCCCACCGTAAAGGGCGTCGTTGCCCGCCCCGCCATTGAGGACGTTCAGCGTACCCGCCGCGTCCGTGGCATAGATCAGGGTCGAGTCCATTGCGCCATCGGCGAGGAGATAATCGGCATCGTCGCCTCCGTTCAGGGTGTCGGCGCCGCTACCGCCATATAACCAATCCTGCCCCGCACCGCCATACAGGACGTCGGCGCCGCTACCGCCATACAGATTATCCGTGCCCAACCCACCGACCAGGCTGTCATTGCCCGCGTCGCCGCTGACGGTATCGTCACCATCAAGCCCATCGAGGGTGTCGTTACCGCCGAGCCCAAAGGCCAGGTCGTTCCCGGAGGAAAGCGCCGGCATCGTGTTGGTGTCCGCGCCGGCGGTACCCACCTTCACCGTGAAGGTCCCGGCGCTGAAGCTGGCGGGGTTGAGGGCGACGTTACCGGTGAAGAGGATCTTCAGGTCTTGCGCATCGACTAGCGCATCCCGGTTGCGGTCCATGTACAACACCGTCTGGTTCGTCCCGGCATTGTAGGCAGTCCAGAACTCCAGGAATCGCGTGTCCGTCGGGTCCGCTCCGGCCAGGGCCGTGCTCTGCCCCACTGCCGCCGTGAAGCCCGCCGCGGCCGCTCCACGCCACACCACCGGCACGTTCCCTGACAGGCCGTTGGTAATGCCGGTGTCGATGATGTCCCCTTGGGCGGCATTGAAATCGGTGATCAGGTCCGGGGTCGCCGCTGGACTGATGCTCATCAGGCCATAGTCCTGGTTGAACATAAAATGGTCAGCCCCCAGCCCGCCGGTCATGACCGCCTTGTCGCGACTCCCATTGCCCGTCGCCATCAGCGAGTCATCACCCTCTCCGCCCAGCAGGGTATCGGTAAAGGCTCCCGCGCCCCCCACCGAATAGCCGGCACGCAGGATGTCATTGCCCGCCCCGCCCATCAGCGAGTCGCTGCCCGCGCCACCGTCCAGCGTGTCGGCGCCCTCCCCGCCGTCCAGGGTGTCGCTGCCATCGTTCCCAAGAAGGTAATCGTTGTGCGCATCCCCGTTGAGCCGGTCATTGCCCGCCCCACCGTAAAGGGTGTCGTTGCCCGCCCCACCATTGAGGACGTTCAGCGTACCCGCCGCGTCCGTGGCATAGACCAGGGTCGAGTCCATTGCGCCATCGGCGAGGAGATAATCGGCATCGTCGCCTCCGTTCAGGGTGTCGGCGCCGCTACCGCCATATAACCAATCCTGCCCCGCACCGCCATACAGGACGTCGGCGCCGCTACCGCCATACAGATTATCCGTGCCCAACCCGCCGACCAGGCTGTCATTGCCCTCGTCCCCGCTGACCGTATCGTCACCATCAAGCCCATCGAGGGTGTCGTTACCGCCGAGCCCAAAGGCCAGGTCGTTCCCGGAGGAAAGCGCCGGCATCGTGTTGGTATCCGCGCCGGCGGTACCCACCTTCACCGTGAAGGTCCCGGCGCTGAAGCTGGCGGGGTTGAGGGCGACGTTACCCGTGAAGAGGAGCTTCAGGTCGTCCGAATTGACTACCGCATCCCGGTTGCGGTCCATGAACAACACCGTCTGGTTCGCCCCAGCATCGTAGACAGTCCAGAACTCCAGGAATCGCGTGTCCGTCGGGTCCGCTCCGGCCAGGGCCGTGCTTTGCCCCACCGCCGCCGTGAAGCCCGCCGCGGCCGCGCCACGCCACACCACCGGCACGTTCCCGGACAGGCCGTTGGTAATGCCGGTGTCGATGACGTCCCCTTGGGCGGCATTGAAATCGGTGATCAGATCCGGGGTCGCCGCTGGGCTGTATGGCCGGTAGACCAGGCCGCCATCATTGAACATGAAATGGTCGGCCCCCAGCCCGCCGGTCATGATCGCCTTGTCGCGACTCCCATAGCTCGCCACCAGAAAGTCATCGCCCTCTCCGCCCAGCAGGGTGTCGGTAAAGGCTCCCACGACGCCCCCGGAAAAACCGGCAAACAGGATGTCATTGCCCGCTCCGCCCGACAGCGAGTCGCTGCCCGCGCCACCGTCCAGCCTGTCGGCACCCTCCCCGCCGTCGAGGGTATCGCTGCCATCGTTCCCATAAAGTTGATCGTTGTCCGCATCCCCGTTGAGCCGGTCGTTGCCCGCCCCGCCGTAAAGGACGTCGCCGCCCGCCCCACCATTGAGGACGTTCAGCGTACCCGCCGCGTCCGCGGCAGAGCTAGTAGGGGTGTCCTGACCTTCGGCATTCAGAAAGTCCGCGCCATCGCCGCCATTCAAGGTATCGGACCCGGAGCCCCCGTTCAGCGTGTCGTTCCCCGCGTCCCCGTTAAGCAGGTCGTTTCCCGTGCCACCGTAAAGCTGGTCGTTACCCAAACCTCCACTCAAGGTGTCATTGCCGGCCAAGGCATAGGCCTGGTTGTCGGCGCCGTTGCCGGTGTAAGAATCTGCTGCGGCCGTGCCGCGCCAAGCCACAAAATTGTCGGCGAAATCGCTAAAGACGAGAGAGGTTTTCCCGGTTGCGGCATTGGAGAGATAAATCAGCAGATCGGTCTCGCTGAACTGCCCGTCATCGTTGCCATCCACCCAGACTTCCAGGCGGCCGGCGGCGGCGTTGTTTCGCCAATAGACATCGACAAATCCGTCGCCCGCGTTGATTGCGTCCTGCGTGCCGGAGTTTCCTCCCGTGTAATTGAAACTGAGTGAACTGCTGTTGAACACCAGGGCCTTGCCGTTGATGTTGTTGATGCCCGGCAGATCGATGAGATCCCCAGTCGCGAAGTCGGCAATCGTATCCACCGTGGTGGGAGATGAATCGGTTCGAGGCGAACCCAGGCCGAAAACGAACCGGTCATTGCCTGCTCCGCCAACCAGGGTGTCGGCATCCAGCCCTCCCGTCAGTGTATCCGCCCCCCCACCGCCCACAAGGCTATCGCTCCCGGCTCCCCCGAATAAGCTGTCCCCGGCGGTCCCGCCCATCAGGCTGTCCGCGCCCGCCCCCCCTTGGGCGTTCAGGCTGTAGGTAATCGTACTTGCGCCCAGATACAGCGCATCCGTTTGTCCCTGGGCCGTAGCATCGAATGTCACCAGGCCATTTGCGGTCGAAAAAACGGCGTTGTTGAGTTGCAGGCGAACGGTCCCGCCCTGGCCAATAACGAATTTTTCAACGCCGGTGACCGTGGTGCCTCCCAAGCTGACTATCGATGCGTAGTTGCCCCAAAGATGCAGTTCATCGGCCACGCCTGTGCCGCCATCGATTGAATCGGCTGCGGTCAGGCTGTTTCCAACAAGGATGAGGTCGTCCCCGGCACCCGCTGAGACCGAGTCATTCCCTCCTGCGCGCAAATCCAGTTGATCCGATTGCAACGTCCCGGTCAGGGAATCCGCTCCAGAGGTACCCTGTCTAAAAACCGAGTTATCAGAGAACACGAAGTGCGTGCCATTGAGTGCGCCTGCCGACAAACCTGCCAAGCGAACGGTCTGCCCACCAAAAGTGACCAGTGTATCCGCCCCGGATGCCGCCAATACCAAGCCTCGCGCTCCTCCTGTAAAGGAGAGAGAGTCGTTGTTGAGGTTAAACGACGAGAGCGTGGTATTCGCGACAGTTGAAAAAATGTAAACGGTCATGAGCAGGGCGGCTCCGAAGTGGCTGTTAGAGGACGACTAACGTTATGAAAGAACGCCTGATTATATTTTTTATGGATGGTAGCAAATCGCCACAGAGCGCATAGACACTCAATCTGGAGTAACACGGGGATGATGGGGATTTTCCGATAGACGGCCAGATAGTGGCCCCACCACTGAATCATCAGTCGGCGTTCTTCCAGAATGGCTTGTCGGTGGCGATGTTGCGGGGAAGGTTTGGCTTGGCCAGAGACGCAGCCGGGGTTTCAGAATTCGAGTTCCAGATGCGCAATTTGCGCGCTAAAGCCGGCACGGACAAGGCTGAGTCAAGCGGCGATATTCTGCAGGCCAGAGATCGACTTGGGCATACGACCGTCGTAATGACCGAGCAGCACATCCGCAATCGAAAGGGAAAAAGATCTCTCCAACAAAGTGAATTGCGGACCAGATCAATATTTGCGGACCAGAAACGAACAAGGGCTTGCTCAGCTTTCGCTCGCAAACCCTTGATATATATGGTGCCCGAAGCCGGAATCGAACCGGCACGCCCTTACGAGCGGGGGATTTTAAGTCCCGAGGGAAAATCAATCAGACTGGGGCTTCCAATAGATTTTCCGGACCGCAATCAAGCCTATTGGCTTGCCCTACAGCCCAATGTTTCCGCATAACCTTAGAAGATTGCGGTCCAAAAAAATCCATGATTCAAGCATCGAAAATGTGCACTCAAGCAGCGTGATAACCATCAGTCGTATGCCGATCACGCATACTTCACGCGCTCTACTGGTGTCGTCTCGCCCCAAGCATCCATGTCCGCAGGGATCATGCATCCCCCCTTTGTAATGGCCATTTTTACTGGCGCTAGCTGCAACCGACTGCCTACAAGAGCTTAAAAGTGCGTGAGAAAGTCACGCACGCCTTTTCGCCACCCTCCCCGGCGTCCTGCCGACCGCCCCCCTTCATGCACTATCTCCCGATGCTACGCTGAAATCTCCACGGAGGATTCGCGATGCCAAACTCTGACCTGCTCCCTTCCCTGCTGTTCAAGATCAACGAAAACCAGCTTGCCCTTGAAGCCGCTATCCTGGAGCTTTCGAGCTGGGTCGAGCAGCGCGGATCGGCCGATGTCGCCGACAATGTGCGCGGCGCCCTTGAAGCTATCGACAAGAATGAGGAATTTATCAAGATGACGCTCGCGGTGATGATGGCGCCGGAGTGACCGCTACCGGCCGATTCTGTTGAAAAAGTCGGTTTTCTCAACCGCTCGAATATTGACGGGTAAAAACACATTTTTTGCCCGCTGCTACGTAAAATCCGAGTCTGGACACCTCTGCTGAAAGCAAGAAATTCAATCTCAGACGCGTACTTTTCTGTCGTGAGAACCAAGCCATACTTTTTCAACAGAATCGGCCAGAAGCTGACGTTCGATTTTTTTTGGGAACCTCAAAGTCCTTTGATGAAAACACTAGATGTCGCAGTGGTTCCGCGGCCAGTTTGACCAATCACTTTCGGATTGAGCCTTTTACAACTGGAGAACTAGGCAGCCCCCAAGGCCTCTCGCATAAAAGCGAAGCCCGGCGACCGCTCACGTGCTTTTTAGTGCTCCTGATCAGCCATATTGCGTGGATTTTCGACGCCCTCGATGCTCCTCACGATATGCACTCCTCCGTCCATCTCTAGAAATTCCGTCCCAGCAGGCAAAACTGCGCCGGTGCGTGGACATTAATCAGCTAATGTCCGTGGTCCCGACGCACCGTCCCAATATGCTAATAAACTGTCCCGCCGCGCCCATAGTCTCGTGCCCGAGATATCTACTATAGGACCAGTACCTCTGCCATCAGCGGGGGCCTGTTACCTATACCGGATGCACATCTTGCGCATCGCCGTACAAGCACGGATTGGAGACAACAATGACAAAAATCGCCGACATCCAAAACACCCCTTCACCAGCATCGCCCTCGGCACCGGCCATCATCCGGTCGTCGGTGCGACAGCATTCGATCAAGGTAGAGCTTTGCACACCCGCCATCGGCGCCGAGCTCAGCAACGTCAGCCTTGTCGACGCTGCCCAAGATCCAGAACTGATCGCGCAAATCCGGGAGCTGTGGCTCAAGCACAAAGTGTTGTTCTTTCGCGACCAGAACATCACCCCAATGGAGCAACAGCACTTCGCCGCGCAATTCAGCGAACTGGAAGCCCATCCCTTGGCGCCGAGCCATCCGGAGGCGGACAAGCTGCTGATGCTGTACCGCAATCTCGATCCGAGCAAGCCCAAGAGCTATGTGGAAAAGGCTAGTCGCGAAAACCTCTGGCATGCCGATGTCACCTACAAGCAGGCGCCGCCCCGCGGTGCGGTATTGCGCTGCGAACTGGGTCCGGAGACCGGCGGCGATACGCTGTTTTCCAACATGGTGATGGCCTACGAAAAGCTGCCCGAAAGCATCAAGCAACGGATCGATGGCTTGTATGCCAAGCACGGTGCCGAGCAGACCTTTGGCGCCCAGTTGCCACGCGAAGAACGTCACGCGATGGCCCTGAAGACGCCCGGCGCCGAGCATCCGGTAGTGCTTGTGCATCCCGAGACCGGCGAGAAGGTGCTGTTCGTCAATTCCGCATTCACCACCCATTTCTCGAACTTCTTCAACTTCGAGGACATCCGCTACGGCCAGGACTTCATGCCCGAGGCTCATCACCTGATGAACTACCTGATCTCCCAGGCCGCCATCCCGGAATACCAGGTTCGCCTGAAGTGGCGCACCAACACCGTTGCCATGTGGGACAACCTGCAAATCCAGCACTACGCCGTGGCTGACTACGGCAACGCGCCACGGAAGATGCTGCGCGCAACCTTGGCGGGAACCCCGCTGACCTGACCCTGACTGCCAGACAGACAGCCCGGGCACCCGACCATCCGTGATGGTCGGACGATCCCGGCCGCCGAAAAATTCCCGATCAAAACAACAATCAACGGAGATACCTATGCTCTACGAACACGTCGACACCGCCGTCATCGATGGCGAATCCCTGCCCTGGATTCCGTTTACCCCTTATGCCGATAACGTCCTGCTCAAGTACTTCAAGCTCGACCCGATCCGTGGCGAATGGATCGTCATGATGAAGGCGCCGATCGACATGCAACTGCCCAAGCACCACCACACGGGTACGGTGATGGTCTACACCTTCGAAGGCCAGTGGAAATACAAGGAGCATGACTGGGTCGCCGGCCCGGGCAGCATCGTGTACGAGACCGCCGGATCGACTCACACCCCAGAAGTCGTCAGCACCGGAAATGGCGACGGCTATGTGCTCACGCTGGTTCAGGTCAATGGCGATCTTGCGTTTCTGGATGAGAACGACAACATCGTCGCGCTCGAAAACTGGAAGTCCGGGCTCAAGCGTTATCTTGACTATTGCGAACAGCATGACATCGCGCCGAAAGACCTCACGGCATTCAACTGATCCGGTTCCAGGAGAACTCCCGGTATCCCTCGATTCAAGGGGGGCCGGGAAAGTAGCCTGATCGCAAAAATCCAGGGGAGGAAAACAGGCTGTCCCGGTTCGCGGTCTTGACGTGGAATCTGACAGAGGGCCCTGCCCGCTCCCCGATCACAGACTTTCGAACGGAGCGATGCCATGCATGGCTTGATGATGCACAAGCAGCTGTTGATTTCCTCGCTCATAGAGCACGCCGACCGCCATCACGGCGATACGCAGATCGTGTCCCGCAGGGTGGAGGGCGATATCCATCGCTACACCTTCCGGGACTGCCACCGTCGCGCGCGCCAGATGGCCAGCGCGCTGACCAGCCTGGGTGTCCAGCCCGCCGACCGGATCGGTACGCTGGCCTGGAACGGCTATCGTCACCTGGAGTTGTACTACGGCATTGGCGGGATGGGTGCCATCGTGCACACCATCAACCCGCGCCTGCATGAAGATCAGGTGGCCTACATCGCTAATCATGCCGAAGACCAGTACATCTTCTTCGACATGACCTTCCTGCCGCTGATCAAGCTCATCGCTGGCCGCTGCCCAACGGTCAAGGCGTTCATCGCCATGACCGATCACCTGCCGACAGACACCGGTATCGACAACCTGCTGTGCTATGAAGATCTGCTGCAACAGGGCGCCTGCGATTACGCCTGGCCGGATCTCGACGAGGATGCCGCCTGCACGCTCTGCTACACCTCCGGCACCACGGGCAACCCGAAAGGCGTGCTGTACAGTCATCGCTCTTCGCTGCTGCACACCTATGCCGCCGCGCTGCCGGATGCCCTGAACTGTTCGGCGCGCGACGTCATCCTGCCGGTTGTGCCCATGTTCCATGTCAACGCCTGGGGGCTCCCGTACATCGCGTGCATGGTCGGGGCCAAGCTGGTATTTCCCGGCCCTGCGCTGGACGGCAAATCGCTGTTCGAACTGCTCGAAGCGGAGCAGGTGACCCTCTCTGCTGGCGTACCCACGGTCTGGCAAGGGCTGCTCGGGCATCTGGAGCAAACCGGCGAGCCTTTCTCCAGCATGAAACGCACCATCATTGGCGGTGCAGCCTGTCCCACGGCAATGCTGAACAAGTTTCAGGAGACCTACGGCGTCGCGGTGTTGCACGTCTGGGGGATGACGGAATTGAGCCCGATCGGCACCATTGGCACCCTCAAGGCCAGGCACCTTGGCATGTCCCCGGAAGAGCGTAATGCTGTGCAGTCCAAACAAGGCCGCGCAGTGTTTGGTGTCGATATGAAGATCGTCGGCGCGGACGGCCTGGAACTGCCTTGGGACGGCGCGACCTCGGGTGACCTGATGGTGCGCGGCCCCTGGGTGGTACGCGACTATTTCAGAAATGAAAGCGACTGTTCGCCGCTGCTCGAACACGCCGGCCAGACCTGGTTCCCCACCGGCGATGTGGCGACCATCGATGGCGATGGCTTCATGCAGATCACCGATCGCAGCAAGGATGTGATCAAGTCGGGTGGCGAGTGGATCGGCTCGATCGATCTGGAGAACATTGCCCTGAGCCATCCCTCAGTCGCCCAGGCGGCCTGCATCGCCGCGAAACATGCGAAGTGGGATGAACGGCCCTTGCTGATCATCGTCAGGAAAGCGCAGGCAGCCCTGACCCGGGAAGATCTGCTGGCCTTTTATGACGGCAAGATTGCCAAGTGGTGGACGCCGGATGATGTGGTCTTCGTCGACACGATTCCACTGGGCGCTACGGGCAAGGTGTTGAAGAACCGCCTGCGCGAGCAGTTCGGCGATCATCTGCTGGTCAAGGCTGCCAGCTGAGTAACAAGGAACAAATCCAGCCCTGTCCATGTGCAAAGGCAGGGCGGACGTTACGGCAGATGCCGGTAGCGTTCGCCCTGCCTTTGCATTTCCGCTATCAAGGGGTTTAGCCAGCCGCTGGCTCAGAGGTCGGGTCGCCGGACATCAACTGCTCGAGAAACTCCAGCAGCAATTCGTTGACCTGAGCCGGGCTTTCCTCTGCGGCGCTATGGCCTACACCGGGTAGCAGCACCTTTTTGCGCAGAGCGGGCAGGTAGGCGTCCATCTGGTCGTAGAGGCTGCGGATTTCCACCGGCTCCAGGGAAGGGTCGGCAGCACCACCGATGAACAGGCTTGGCTGGCTGACCTTCGCGCCGTCGAGAAACGCGGTGATTTCCCAGTTGCGGTCGCGACAGCGGTAGTAGTTCAGGGCACCGGTAAACCCCGTGCGCGTGTACTCGGCGACGTAGTAGTCGAGCGACCGCGGGCTCAGCCAGGACGGGAACGCTCCCTTCGGCTCGGTAAAGGCGTTGAGAATCGGCTCACCGGCCTCGACAAACAGACGCCAGCGTTCGGCTCCGACGGCGCTGCCGGAGATCGAGTAAAAGACGCTGCTCAAGGTCTTGCGCGGATCAGCGGCCAGCTCGCGATCCGGCTTGGTGAGCTGCTGGAAATACAGGTGGTGGTAGACCCGGCCTTTCGCCATGGCCTGCAAGCCCACGGTTGGCTTGACCTTGCCCCGCGGCGGTACCGGGGTATTGAGCATCACCAGGCCACTGAACAGATCCGGGCGCAACATGGCGGCCGCCTGGGCCACCCAGGCGCCCAGGTCGTGGCCGATGATCACCGCAGAGGTTTCCCCCAGGGCCGCCATCAAACCCACCATGTCGCCGACGGACTGGCTCATGTCATAGGCTTCGATGGCGTCGGGGCGGTCCGATTGCCCGAACCCGCGTTGATCGGGCACCACAACCCGATAGCCGGCCTCGGCCAATGCCACGATCTGGCGCCGCCACATGTACCAGAGGTAGGGGAAGCCGTGCAGCAGGATGACGAGCGGGCCCTGGCCCTCGTCGATGTAGTGCATGCGGATGCCGTTGACGTCGGCAAAGCAGTGGTTGAATGCATCAGGATCGTCGGCATCCACCTGCGCCATTGCAGCGAGCGGCTGACCGATACGCATTGAAGTGCGCGTATCCATTATCTACCTCCATCTTATTAGTTGTGGGCTTGAAGGTAGCTCTGAGAGGGTGCCCCGCACTGAGCTTAGCAGGACACAATATTGTGAAATTGGGACAGAGCGAAAGACTATAGAGCTGCTTCTGCCGCCGCCATTCTTAGCTCGCCGATAGTGTCCCAATATGCAAAGAAATTATCCCGCCATGCCCATAGCGCCGCGCTCGTGTTCCCTACAATGGGACCGCGCTTCCTGCTCTGCACTACGCCAGACCAAGGTTGAAGATCGCTAGCGCTATCAGTACTTCCACAAGCGCCGTCTTCTCGTTCAATACATCTTCGATGAAAAAAGAAACGCCGCCATCGGCCGAGGGAGATCCTATACATGCCCAAGCTTGTTCGCGCCGCCGTCTTGACCAAATACCTGGAAGTCACCCAGGACCTGGGATTCAACCCGCGTGACGTGCTGGCAGTTGCCGGCCTGAACAAGGCTCAGCTGCAAGCCCCTGAATACCGCATTCCCATCGATGCCGCCGTACGTCTGCTGGAAGATTCGGCCGCCGCCAGCGATTGCCAGACCTTCGGCCTGCGTATGGCCGAGTCACGCCAGCTTTCGGACCTCGGTGTAGTCAGCTTGCTGCTCAGCCAACAGCGCACCCTGCGCGACGCCTTGCAGGTGATGGAGCGCTACCGTCATCTGATGAACGATTCCCTGGGAATCTTCGTTGAAGAGGCCGGCAGGATGGTGATCATTCGTGCAGTGATGGTCACCGAGACACTGCTGCCCAATCGCCAAGCCACGGAGCTGGTCATTGGCGTGCTGTTCCGCTTGTGCTCGACACTGCTCGGCTCGAAGTGGCGCCCCTACAGCGTCAACTTCATGCACCAGCCGCCAGACAGCCTGCACCTGCATCAGCGCCTGTTCGGCTGCAATCTGGAATTCGGCAGCGAGTTCAACGGCATCGTTTGCTCCGAAGCCAGTCTCGATATGATCAATCCCAATGCCGACCCGTCCATGGCCCGTTATGCCCAAGACTACATCGATTCGTTGCAGGGTGATGAAAGCACCTCGATGCTGTTCGAGGTGCGCAAGGCCATCTACCTGTTGTTGCCCATGGGGCGCGCCACCCTAGAGCAGATCGCCCTGTCACAGGGCATGAACGTGCGTACCTTTCAACGCCGTCTGCAGGACGACGGCTGTGCCTTCAACGACCTGATCAATGACGTGCGCCGTGACCTAGCGCTGCGTTATCTGGAGAACCCGAACAACTCGATGAGCCGCATCGCCGACATGTTCGGCTTCTCCATGGCCAGCTCCTTTACCCGCTGGTTCATCAACCAGTTCGGCATGCCACCGGCGGCGTGGCGCAGCGCGCAGAAACAGTCCGGTCTCTGCGCAGAGAGTGCCGCAGTCCCTAAATCTTTCTGAGTACAAGGCAAAAAAGGTTTTTCACGCAATTGCGGGAAACTCAGAAACAACAGCGCCGATTTGACTGATGATGTTCGTGCGAGCAAACACATCTGACAAATCGGCGTTCTTGTGCGTGATATGAGTATTGCGAATTCTTTTTCAAGTAGATCGCGTCTTTCCCGACCATTCGTGATGAACCAAAAAAAACGGCGACTGCTGGTACAGTCGCCGCAAAAAACCGATGTTTGTGGCACCGGTGGTGAGCTTCACTGTAACGAGGAGCCAGCCCAGTGAAGCCCTGCCATAAACCTGAGTGAAGCCTGTTTTCAGAGGCCCCAGTGCAGCAACAGCAGTACCAGCACGACCAAGAACACCGTCTCACCGACCATCAGCAGGATCGGTTTGATGCCGACCGCCGCCAGCTCCTTGAGCTGAGTCTTCATGCCCAGGGCACTGATGGAAATCACCAGGCACCAGCGCGACAACTCATTGACCCCACCTTGCACCGCCGGAGCGATCCAGCCGGTGCTGTTGATGCAGGCCAGAATCAGAAAGCCCACGGCGAACCATGGCAGCAGCGGTGGGCGCTTGCCGGTCGGGTCAGCGCCTTGCATGCGGGTGATCATGGCCGCGGTGACGATCACCGGCAGGAGCATGGCAACGCGCATCAGCTTGACCACCGTGGCCGTGTCACCGGTCTCGGTTGACATGCCGTACCCAGCACCGACCACTTGGGCGACGTCGTGGATGGTGGCGCCGAGGAACACCCCGGCGATCTGTGGCGACAACGAGAACCAGTTGGCAATCATTGGATAGACGATCATCGCCAGGGTGGACAACGCCGACACGCCGATCACCGTGAACAGGGTCGCGCGCTCTTTCTGCGGATGGTTCGGCAACGCCGCCGCCAGTGCCAAGGCTGCCGATGCGCCGCAGATGGCCGTGGCGCCACCGGTGAGCATGCCAAACAGCCGCGAGAAACCCAGAAACTTCGCGGCGATCACCGAGGCAGCAATGGTCAACACCACCAGGATCACCACCAGTACCATCGGCTTCCAGCCCAGTGCCGCCATTTGTTCCAGGGTGATGCGCATGCCCAGCAGAGCGACGCCGATGCGCAGTACCGTGCGGGCGGTGAACTCGACGCCGACTTTGCAGGGACCGTCGTCGGCAAGAAAATTCAAGGCCATGCCCAGCAACAAGGCGAACAACATGACCGGTGCGCCGTAGTGCTCGGACAAAAACGAGGCGGCGGCGGCCACGATCAGGCTGACTATAAAGCCCGGTACCAATTCGCGTGTGCGGGTTTGGATGCGGGTTAGAGCAATAGCGCTCATGGCGCGGACTCCTCGAAAAAGGTGGTAATGAACGCCTGGCCGTCGATGATCCTGGCCGGGTGGTTATTGACTTTGAGTTGGGTGGAAATGAACAGATAGCCGCTCTTTGTATGGCCCCCGGCCGGCGGGCTTTTGTCAGTAGGTACAGACATGAGCCGGGCATGCCAGTTACCGCTCGCGATCACTT
This sequence comes from Pseudomonas sp. PDM27, assembly GCF_019219205.1. NCBI lineage: Bacteria > Pseudomonadati > Pseudomonadota > Gammaproteobacteria > Pseudomonadales > Pseudomonadaceae > Pseudomonas > Pseudomonas sp. PDM27. Next base: position 213,251 of record NZ_JAHUWF010000001.1, read on the forward strand.
TCGCGCAGCGCTTCACTCATGGAGGCCAGCAGCGCATCGGGGGGTCGTGAACCCACCCCCGTCCTCTGCCGGCTGAACTGCACACTAGGCACGTCGAAACTGTACCTGCGAGTGTTCCAGTTGGCGCTCGCCGATCAGGCACCAGGGGCAAAAGAAATCGAAAAACACATCAATACGCAAACGACGAGTCACAACCTCACCTCTAACCCGGCTTCACTGACAGGGTCAGGCACGCTCTGCCCCTGAAGCCGGGCGATATCTCTGTGGTAATGACACTTGGCATAAAAGAACACCGCCGCTGCCGCGAGGCTGACCAGCGGCACCAGTTGAAACGCGGCATGCAAACCGATGAGGTCGGACACCCGACCGGTGATGAACGGCCCCGGTGCCAACCCCAGCAGGTTGTTGGCCAGGGTCAGCGTGGCGAAGGCCGTGCCGTGCACCGAGTAATGGGTCAGGTTGGCAACCATCGCGCCGCTAGGGCCGGTGGTACCGGTGGCAATCAGCATGCCCAGGCAGATCAGCAGCAGTTGCACCGGCCCCGCCTGCAAGGCAAAGGCTGCCGACAGCAACAGACAACTGCCCAGACAAAAGGCGATGGCCAGGCTGACCTTGCGCTCCGGTGAGTGGCGACACAGGCGATCGCTGAGCATGCCGCACAGAATCATCCCCACACCGCTGCACAACACGATGAGCGCCGCCATGCCGCCGGCCTTGTCGGTGGGCATGTCGTAGTAGCGGTTGAGGTAGCTGGGAATCCACACCATCACCGTTCCGCCGACGAATAGCTGCAAACCGCTACCCACGTACGTGGCGATCACCGAATGGCTGGACCACAAAGTGCGCAGCGGACGCTTGACCGCGGCAGCCGTCTTGTTCGCAATCTGCGCGGCACGTTGTGGCGCAATGCGTGCTTCCTTGACGATCAGCGGATAGAGCACCGCCAGCACCAGGCCAAACAGAGCCATGCCGGCGAACGACCAGCGCCAGCCCAGCTTGGCCGCGATAGCACCGCCCAACGCCATGCCCAGCACGGCACCAAACAAGCCACCGGCCATGAAAGCACTGGCCAGGGTGGCGCGCATATGTTTGGGGAACACCGAGATCACCACGGCGATGCCGACGCTGCCGTAAGCCGCCTCACCGACACCGACCATAAATCGCGCGATGAACATCTGCTGGTAGTCCTGCGCCACCGCGCAGCCCAGGGTCGCCAGGCTCCAGAGCAGCGCCATCAACGCCAGGCTCTTGACCCGGCCGAAGCGGTCGGCCATCAACGACAGAGGGAACGTCAGCAGGCCAACCATCAGGGCAACGACGCCGCTGAGCAGACCGAGCTGGCCGTCGCTCAACGCCCACTCGCTCTTGAGCAGCGGGAACACCGCGTTGAGCACTTGGCGTGACATGTAATCGGAAATCAACAGGCCGAACGTCAGCGCGAAGACAATCCAGGCATATTTACGCGCAACGCCGACTCCACCGGAGTCGTCATCGTCGGCGGCGATTGGGTGAAAGGCCATGCAGCCTCCTCAATGTGGTTGTTTTATTGTTGTTATCAAGCGTGTAGCCGCTACGGCTTATGAAAGTGACTTCAATGCCCACACGCGTGAGCATCCCCATGACCAAGGGCCGTGCTGTTGAACCGCAGTAGGTTCTAGCGCGTATCCATTACCTTCCGCTCTCTATTTTCGGAAGCCTGAAGGTAGCTTTGACGGGGCATCCTGCACTAAGCTTCGCAGGACTCAATCTTGCGAAATTGGGACACGAGGGAAATCATGTATACCCTGACGCGGAGTGCCAGCCTTACCAACTATGAACAGGTTGCCCGTTCAGAGGGGCTCGATCCTTTTCGTATGCTGCGGATGGCCAAGCTGCCGGCCAGTGCCCTCGACGATCCAAATATCATGATCAGTAGCGATTCGGTCGGGTGGCTGCTGGAGGAGTCAGCCCGATTGTCCGGTCAGGAGGCTTTCGGTCTGCTGCTCGCCGAAAAGAGACACCTTTCCAACTTTGGCATGCTGGCACTGCTTATCCGCGAAGAGCCAACACTGCGCGCCGCCTTGCAATCTTGCTTTCGCTATACGCGACTGCATAACGCCGGTGTGCAATTGTGGCTTGAGGATGTGGGCGATCTGACCCTGCTGCATGTGGGGGTGAACATGCAGGGCCATCATGGCGTCTGGCGCCAAGCGATTGAACAAGCAACCGGAATTATCCTCCGCACGTTGTGCATTCTGAGCGGTTATACCTTCCGGCCGGTAAGGGTCAGTTTTACTCACGCCCCCCCCTCCAGCCTTGAAGTACACCATCGTGTGTTGGGAACCGCGATCGAGTTCTCTCAGGAATTCAACGCCATCGTTTGCCGCGGGGGCGATTTGGATATGGCCATACCTGAGGCGGACCCCGCGCTGCATCGCGAAGTGAAGCGATCGCTGGACATGCAGTTGGCTAACCTGCGCGACGAGCCGACGCAGCGGGTACGTCAGATCGTCAAGATGCTGCTGCCAAGCGGACTGTGTTCTGTCGATGCGGTTGCCCAGCATCTTGGCATGCATCGACGCACCCTTAACCGCCACCTGGCAACTGAGGGTGAGAGTGTCACAACGATCATCAACGCTGTACGGGCTGAACTCGCCGAAGAGTATTTGGCCAACAGCAGACGCCGATTTTATGAGGTGGCCGAACTGCTCGGCTTTTCCACGGCCGGTGATTTTTCACGCTGGTTCCGCAGCCAGTTTGGCAAGACACCTTCGAATTGGGTTGCTTCCTATCGAGAGAGCAAGGCGCCCCCCGAGCCCCGCCGCCTGAAAAAATAGAAGGAGAGATTCAAGGGCGACTGACAAGCCTGTTGGCCGACCAACCTGCCTGAAACTGTCATTTCTTCGACGCGGCCATTATCGGCGACAAGGCGTTTTCACCAGCCAATGAGCAGGCAGTTTGGGCGGACCGACTTTTTCAACAGAGTCGGTCGATAGCTGTCACGTCAAAACAGTCCTCCCAATGCTGCTGGCTCCCAGTTCATGATCACCAGTTCTCCACTGACCTCGGCCTTGCCCTGCCGCTGGTTAGTCGTGGTGTAGCGGATGTCCAGCGTCTCAAAATGAAAGCCCTCGAACACCCGGCGGATGTCCGGGTGGTCGTTAATGCTGACCATCACCCTGCCCTTACAGCGGCGCATAAAATCGGCCATGCGTTCGTAATTTTCAAACGGAAAATCCACCCCATACCCTGCGGTCTGCCAGTACGGCGGGTCCATGTAGTGGAAGGTGTGTGCCCGATCGTAGCGTTCGGCGCATTCCAGCCAAGGCAGGTTCTCCACGTAGGTACCGGACAGGCGTTGCCACGCGGCTGAGAGGTTTTCCTCGATACGGAGCAGATTGATGGCCGGGCCGGTGGTCGCGGTGCCGAACGTCTGCCCAGAGACCTTGCCGGCGAAGGCATGGTGCTGCAGGTAGAAGAATCGCGCGGCGCGCTGGATGTCGGTAAGGGTTTCCGGGCGGGTCATCTTCTGCCACTCGAATACCTGACGCGAACTGAGCGCCCATTTGAACTGACGCACGAACTCTTCGAGGTGATTTTGCACCACACGATACAACGTCACCAGGTCACCGTTGATGTCGTTGAGGACTTCAACCGGCGCGGCCTGGGGTCGCATAAAGTACAGCGCGGCGCCGCCGGCAAAGACTTCGACGTAGCATTCGTGGGGAGGAAACAGCGGAATAAGGCGATCGGCCAGACGGCGTTTGCCGCCCATCCAAGGGATGATAGGTGAAGACATAGATAGCAAGACCTTTACTGTATAAATAAACAGGTGCTAGGCTCGCTCTGCTTTGTGCACAGAGCAGGAGCCTTGGCGGGACTTGCAGGGACAATCTGCGGGGACGGTGGCCAGGCTGGATGTTGACGCATCCAGACTGGCCGCTCCTTTTTCTTTGATTTTTGAAACTTCTGACTCGGGCCGATTTATGCGCCCGCGCAATTAAACCGGCACCTCGAGTACGATTTTCTGCGGCTTGCCTGACGTCTTGGCTTTGCCTTCTTTGCCGCCATTGCACTCCGCCGACACTGTCCAGCCGGACGGGGTAAAAGTGTGATCCACCGACTCCACCAAATACTCACCATCGAGGCCACGCTTGAAGCCTTGGGCCTGGATCATGACTTCGGCAAACAGGTCGGTCCGACCCGGCAGGTCGAGACGTACCGAGGCGGTGGAACGATTGAACGCCGCCAGACGGGCCTTGGCCGCTTCGTCGGCCGCTGTGCGATCCGGGTAGAGATGGCGATCGGTATGCACCGGCGGCAGCCCTTCGGGCACGTTGGGGTTGTCCAGGTGCGAAATCAGCAGCTCGCCGCTGGCCGGGTCCTGGTACTGGGTGTTGACGCCCTGATGCGTGCTGCGGTCGCTCAAGCGAAACCGCCAGCGGGTGATATCGCTGCGCTGCAGGGTGATCACCGCCAAGGCCTTGCCACTGGCGCTCTGCCCGCCCTGTCGCGGCAAGACCAGCAGCTTGCCGTCAGCCACCTTGGCCGTGCAGTCGTGCTTCTTGGCCACCCGGGTAATGAAGTTGAAGTCGGATTCATTGAGCTGGTCCATGCGCGGCACCCGGGTGTCGACCGGGCACGATGGCTGCCAGCCATTGCGGGCCGCCACGTCACCGACGATCTGCGCCAGGCTGACATCTTCCCAACTGCCGCTGCGCGTGGTTTTGCCGCTGCCACGCATGTCGCTCGCCTTGCCGCTGATCACCAGCGTGTCCGGTGGGCCAGAGACAGCGACATCGTCCACGGTGTAGCGGCCCATGCGCGTCAGGTCGGCGCCGGCATAACCCAGGTAGACCTCGATGCTCGCACCACGGACAGGCAGCAACACTGCACCATCACGGTCATCAATGCGCAGCTCGAACGAATCCGAGGCCATGCCAGGCCGATCGGAGAGCTGCAGCGAGACCAGCCGATCATTGATCAAGGTGGTGATGTCCGCGCCATCGGCAACGATACGGAAAAGCGGTTGCATGTCGGCGCTCCGAACAAAAAAAAGCCCGCACTCGGCGGGCTGGGTAATGGGATTAATCCCACAGTGAAATTACGCTGTCAGTCTCCACCACCAGGTCCGGCAGCGTGATCAGCACACCGGCCCGGAACGGCTGCGGCTCATCGGCCAGGCCCTGATTGGCCGCCAGCACCGCCTCGACGCTGCGGTTCAGGTGGCCGTAGTAGTGGTGGCACAGGGTATCGAGCAAATCCCCGTCAGCCGTTCTGCAGGTCATCGCCATAACGGACAAACTCCAATGAAAAGCCCTGCTTGCGCGGGATCGCCCCGGGCAGCAAGGCGCTTTGTTCCTCGTCGATGTTGGTCAGGCACCAGTTGCCCAGCACCTCGCCATAACCCGTGGTCAGGTTCAGCGGTAGCAACTTGGCACCGATGCTGCGCAGCGTATCCAGCTGCTTCAGCCCACCTTTGAAGCTCGGGTAGATTGCGCCTTTGATGGTGATTTTCTCCTCGCCTAGACCTACGGCCTGTTGCGCCGGGCGCCGGGTCAGGCGCTCCTGCGCGGCCCAGCGAAACGCCGTCTGCCGGCGCAGTTCGTCGAAGGCGGCGGTGTCCAGGTTGAAGTAATACGGCCGCTCATTGGCCTTCAGCGGGTAGAGAATCAGCAGGTGCGGGAATGGCTTCACCGCGTCGGGAATCGGCGTCATGTCGCCGGCAAACCACTCCGTCGGGAAAATATTGCCCAACGCGGCGTTGGCCTTGCCGGCCACCTTGTTGAACGCCGCGCCAAAGCGGCCGATCTGCTCAGTCAACGCGGAAAAATGCTCATCAAACTGGGCCAGCGCACGCTGGGTCTGATTGTAGATACTGGCGACCTTACCGATCTTGGCCTGGGCCGAGTTTATTGCACTTTGCAAACGCCGGGTCTTATCGCTCAGGTCCTCGCTGATAAAGGGCAAACCCTCCAGCGCATCGGCTGCCCCGCTGATTTCATTGAGCGCGCCATTCATGGGCCCGGTCATGGACTCCAGGTCAGTACGCCCGGCCTCCCCTGCGTCGACCATGTATTTCAGCCCGCCCTGCAGGTGCTGCAGGTAGGTCTTTTCATCCGCCATAACACTATTCCTCAGCCCACGTGGGGTGCATCAAACAACTGGCGGTCGCGCGCTTCCCGGGCGAAGTCATCAAATTGACGGCGCAGGTACGGCATCAATTCCTGGACCAACTGTGCCGGGTCTTTCACATCGCCGTGCACCTGAAACACCGGGGCCGGGGCGAAGGTGAATTGCTGATCGACCTTCGGCCATTCGGGTGCCTTAGCCGCGGTGCTCGACATCAATGCCGCCGCCGTGACCGGAGCGACGGGGGCGTTGTCCATCGAGCGCACGACCGCGCCCACCCCTTGGCCGGCGGCCATGGGAAAGAGGCCGAGCGGTGCTTTGGGTACGATTGGCGTGTCCGGCCCACCAAACAACGCCTTGCCCATGGTCGCGCCCACGTCGCCGCCGCCCCACGCCCCGAGCCAGGCACCGATCATCCCGCCCACTGCGGTGCCCAGCAGCGGGATGACCGAACCGATGGCCGCTCCGGCCGCTGCACCGGCCAAACCACCGGCAAGCCCACCCACCGCCTCGCCGTAGCCTTCGGCCTTTTCATCGCGAGTGGTCGCGTTCTGGTAAGTCTCCAACACCTGAACGCCGGCACCGAGCGCCGCCAGCGCCCCACCCACTTTCATGCCACGGGACGGCCGACTTGCAGGGCCTTTGCCCTTTCCGCCCGTCCCTTCTTTGCCGTGATCCAGCCCGTCGTGATCGCCGTCATCCGCGTTGGTCACGAATACCCGCTGGACAATGTTGGACCGGTCACCGGCCGAACCACGGGCAATGTTCACCAGCCCCCGCCCGATCTTCAGCGCGGCCCAGGCCTTGCCCGCCAACAAGGCTCCGGCACTCAGCGCCGCCAGGCCCAGCACCACCTTGGGCGTTTCCTCGGACAAGGCGGTCAAGCCACGCGCTGCCGCGCCAATGCCGGTGGCCAACGCATCCGTCGCCGGCCGCAGGGCATCCCCGATCGCGCGCAGCGAATCGTTGAACGCCTGACCGGTTTCGGCCCAACGTTGCGACGAGCTCTCGCGACGTTCGTTCAGGTTTTTGTCGAGAATGTCCTTGCGCGGGCCGTCGGGGTCCGAAGCGCCTTTTTTCAGCTCCGCGTAGAATTTTTTGTTCTGGGTGTACGCCATCAGGGCCGTCTTGACCTGCATGTCGGCAAACAGATCGCCGGTACGCAAAGTGGCGGCCAGGGCATCGGCCATCGCTTGCGCCTTGGCCGGGTCCGTCTCCTGGCTGATCTGGGTCAGGCCCTGATCCAGCTGTTTGGCCTTTTTCGGATCGGTCTTTTCCACATACCGGCGCGCCAGTTCGAAGCTGGCCTCGAAGGTCGACAAGCCCTTGGCAATGGCGGCGTTCATCGAGCCCTGATAGTCAATCCCGGCATCGGCGTAACCTTTGACGGTTTCCCCTGAACCGATTTTCGCAATCCAGTTTTTCAGGTTGTTCGCCGCCTCATCAGCGCTGCCGGCGCTCTTGATCTGCACCTGCAACATGGCGCCCAACTGGGTCACCGCCTCCTGACCGGTGATGCCGCTGCTGGCCATCTGCGCCAACAACTCCGGAAACCACTTGGCCATGTCGGCCGCCTCGAAGCTGCCTTGCTGGCCCAGCAGGGCAACTGACGCCAGGGCCTGTTCCATTTTTTTGGGGTCGGTGATCTTGGCGTTGTTCTGCATCGCCAGAATCATTTTCGCCGTGTCGGTGCCCGACGCGCCCTGCCCGACCGCAAACTTGGCGGCCACCGGGGCGTACTTCAGCGCTTCGGTCAACACCATGCCGCCACCGACCAATTGATTCACCAGGTCGGCCACCTGGGTGTTGGCCATGCCAGTATCTTTTGAGGTCTGCACGATGTCGCGGGCGGTGTCCATTTCCTGCTGGGTGTTGGCGGTGCCGGACTTGATTGCGATGTCGCGAATGATCGCCTGAAAATCCGCGCTGACCTTGGTCGGTACCGCGGCCAGCGTGGTACCGGCCACCGCCGTACCAAATCCGCTGCGCAGGCTCTCCCGCCCCTCTTCGATTTGCCCCATGCCTTTGGCTTTGAACTCGGCACTGCGCACCACCTTGCCCAGCGCCAGGTACTCCTGACGCAGGCGTCCGACTTCGACACCCTGCTTGCGCAAGCTGTTGGTGTTGGTTTCCAGCTTTCTGAGCAAGGCGTCAGCATTGGCCGCGCCACTGTCGTGGGCTTTTTTCCATTCATCGCGCAGACGCATGGTTTCGCCGATGACTTTCTGCAAACCTTTGGCGCGGGTGGTTTGCGCCTCAAGCTTTTTCATTTCGCCGCTGACATTCTTGAAGGCAGCGCCCAGGGAGGAATCGACGGCGCCGCCAATCACCAGCCCGAGCGAGAGTTTGTTCGCCATGCAGGGTACCTATATGCAACGGGGGTGGGCTCAGTCCGTGAGCCACCAGACCATCTCGGAAAACGACAGGCTCTGAATCTCGGCCGCCGAAAAATTCAGCTCGACGGCCAAGCGTTTGGCCAGGGCCTTTTGCAGCCGGGGGTTAAACCCCGTCGTCTGCTCCCAGACGAAAATAGGCGGTCTGCAAACGACGGTAATCACGCATCAGCAGCCCCTCCAGATCGCCGCGGCCAATGCTCGCCAGGCTGCAGAACAAGACCATCTCCTGCTCTTCTTCGTTGGTACCGCCCTGCAAGGTGGCAGCGCGCATTTCGCGCACCGTCGGTTCGCGCAAGGTCAGTTTGTCGACCTGAATGCCGTTGGCCTGGCTCGGCCGGGACAGGGCCACGGTGGCAATGCCATCGCCCAGTTGCAGCCACTTGGGCAGGACTTTGTCTTTCACGTTGCTCATGGTGTGGCTCCTTACATGCCCAGGGCAGACCGCACAGCGGCCAATTGGTCGACGCCGTCAATGACGCGAATTGAGTTGAGCGGGTCGATTTCAAACATCACGCTGCCGTCGATTTCCAGCTTGTAATAGGTCACCGCGACGGCGTACTTGAACTCGCCTTTTTCACCCGGTTTCCAGTCCCCCGGATCGACTTCCTTGAGGCTGCCACGCAGGGTGGCGACCACCGACTTGACCGAACCTTTCTGGCCCTTGAAGGCGCCCCGGAACGAGGCGTTGAACCCGGTCAGGTCGGCCTGGCCGAAGAACTTCAGCACCTCGCGGCGCACGCCGTTGGTGATGAAGCTGGCTTCGAGCTTTTCGGTGCCCATGTCGATCTCGACCGGCGCGTCCATGCCGCCGGCGCGGTACTCGTCGGTCTTGAGGGTCAACTTGGGCAGGGTCAAGCTCGGCACGTCGCCTTGCAGGCTGATGCCGTCCACGAACAGGTTGGTGTTGTAGAGCACTTCCGGAATCATAAAGCGGCCTCCTTAGGCAGCGGTGTCCAGCACTTCAGTGATCCACTGATCGGTCACCTCCACGCGAAAGTTCGGGTTTTCGGCCGGCGGCACATCGGTGAAACGAATGTTCCAGTACACCTTGCCGTCGCTGAGTTCGCTGGAGGTGTTCAGCTCTTCGTCGGCATAGACCTCGAAGTTGATGATCGCGCCCTGATTCTTCAGGTCGCGCATGAACGCCTGCAGGCCTTCGGTCACGTCCTTGACGTAGGTCGCGGTGATCGAGCGGTCCACGGCCCACTTGTGCGCGTAGAGGATCGCGTCCATGACGATGTCCAGCGTGCGCACCCGGGTGACGAACTTCCATTTCGAGTCGCTGGACAGCGTGCGGTTACCCCACAAGCGATACCCATCGTCCCGAATGATCGTGGTGATGTTCGCGTTGTTCAGCAGGTTGGCCCGGCAGGACGCATCGCCGTCGAGAAACTCGATCGGCCGCGTGGTGCCGGTGACGCCGACAAACTCCTTGTTCGACGGCGAGGCCCAGAAACCGTAGGTGGCATCGGTCCAGGCAAACAGGCCAGCGGTCCAAGCCGAGGCCGGTGCATTGACCGTGGCACTGGTCCCGGTGTCCCAGAATTGCACGCCAGGGTCGACCATGTAGGCGTGTTTGCTGCCGAAATTTTCGGCATAGGTGATCGCGGCTTCGTCGGTGGTGTTCGGCCCGTCGAGGATGGCCATCGCCCGCATCTTGTCGCCCAGCGCCACCAGCTCGGTGGCGACCGCCAGCGTCGCCGAGTACCCCGGAGTCACCAACAACCGTGGCTGGGCGTTGAACTTGCTTTTACCGTTGAGCAACGCCTGCATGCCGGTACGGCTGCCGTCAGCCCAAACCCCGCCGATGATCGCGGACAGCTGCTCGGCCGGGTCGTCCAGCAGCGGCACCCCGACGGCGACAATCACCGCCTTGGACCGCTTGAAAATGGCCTTGCAGTCCTGGGTGATCGCGGCGTCCGGGCCCCAGGCCGCCACCGCTTCGCTTTCGCGGGTGATCAGCAGCAATTCGTTGGCCGCCGCGGTCGCCGGCGGCGCCACGGTGAAGGTGTTGCACAGGCCGATGATCGACGCGGACGGGGTGGCGATATGCCGGGCGCCGGTGTCCACCAGGGTCACGGTGACGCCGTGAAAAAAACTCATAGAGTGATGCTCCAGAAACGAAAGAGCCCCGCGCGAGCGAGGCTGTGAGTGACGTGACGCGTAACGGAAAAGAAAACGCCCCGGCAATGCGGGGCGTCAGGACGCGGTGTTGCTCGATCCGTCCGGCTTTAGCGGCCGTTTATCACTGACCGGAAAGTCCGACGATCCTGGCCAGGCCCGCAGCTCGTTGCGATAGGTGCGCCAAGCCTGCTCCGTGTTGAGCGCGGCTGGGTCAGCATCCAGATGCTTGTCGATCTCTCTGCCCGCCCAATGCAGTTCATTTTCGATCCATGACCGTTCTCGCTGGCTTTGAATCGCCAGATCGCGCGCGGCATCGAGCACCCAAACGAAACCATCCCAGAGATAGGCCGCACTTGGTCGCGGCAAATTCGTCAGCTCGGCCGGCAGTTCGCCAGGCATCGAATGCGTCACCTCGGCACCATCGGTGGTGCGGTAAGCCACGCCTCGGTAGTCGGGCACCACCAACCACCTGCCATCCCTCCAGACCACCACCTCCCCGTCCCCGGCTTCGGGCGGTTCTTCCAACGTGGCGCCCGCTGGCAGACCGCAGCCACAGCTGACATAGGTTTCGTGTTGGCCGAGGTATTCCGTGGTGGTTTCACTGAACGTGTACACCTCGATCCAACCGCCCTCTTCAAAAAAACCATTCACTAAATTCGGCATCAGTACATCCTGCAAATGTAGTTGTACGCCACGTTACGCATACGGGTTTCCGTACTCACACGGACGACGGCTGAAGGATTGAAAACGACTGAGCGGTAACCCGTTGTAGTGACTTGCGGTGCAGCCGGCGTAATGGCCGTGCTGTGGTTACCACCCGTAAATACGCCAGTCGCGGTGTTCACCAGTAACGCCGAGTCGTCGTCTTGCAGGACGAGCTCGCCCGTCATGTTTTGCAGCGTGTCGAGCTGAGCGCTCAACACGGGGCGTCCCGAATCGGGGTCAACGCCACGTCCGCCATCCAGACCACGAATCGACTCACCGCGCAGATCTGGCAGGATGCCGCTGGGATACACGGCCAGCAATGCTGGGTACCACTCGACATTGAACGGCTGCCCCGTCATCACGACGCAGTTTTCTGGCGGCATAGCGGTTGGCCATGGAAACGGCACGCCGACAGGGACGGCAAATATGGAAGCAGGATCAAAATTGCTTTCGGTCCAGATCTTCCCGAAGTCGGATGCATCAACCTGTAAACCCACATCGCTCGAGGCGGGTCGATAACCAATGTAGACCTTGTTCGACGCCTGACCCGCACCACCGCCTTGCTGCACGGGAGTGAAACCCAGTGCCGCCTGGTACGCAGCAGGGTCAAAGTTACTAGTGTCCCAACCCGTTACCCACGCACTGAATACGAATCCCTCTGGGCTCCGAACACCGCCACGAGTAAGCGTTGTACCGGTGTTATAGCCGATGATTTGTTGCCAGAGGGTGTCTTGACTGACCGCAACCAGCATGGGGGAGAATTGACCGCCCTCTGGAACGTTCGGGCCGGGGTTCACCCGGTAAATGCCCGCGGTGGTGACTGTGTCTAAATCGGTGCCTTCGGGAAGGACAATCCCCCCCTGGCCCCAGCCATAAGCACCCGTGAGCAATACACGGCCTGGTGTGTCATCTTGGGGAGAGGTTTGTTTAACCAGATCGGTTGAGTCCCAGGTGCTTTCCCATTCGCTCCAAACACCGGCAGTCAAGGCCCGGCGGTGTAGGGTGTGGTCGGCATTCCCATAAATCTCCTGAAAGGCGTATTGACCTGGTGTAATCGCCGAAACGCGAACCCAACCCTCAAAGGGCGCGCCACCTGGCCCTCCCGCGCCATTGCTGACGAAATAGAGGGCCGTCACCGCATTCAGGCTACCGATATCAACATCACTGACCGCATAGGCAGCCCCACCCCAGCCGAACGCTCCGACCTTCATCAGCGCATCAGGCGTTTCATCGTGAAGATGGACCTGCACAACAGCGGTCGCGGCGGTGCCCAGCCCGAGGTTATTCCGAGCCTCGACCACATCCGCAACATCGCCCAAGTTTTCACTCACCGCAAGGGCATCGGTGATGCCGTAGCCGGCCAGGGTGGTCGGGTTGGTACCGGCGACTACACGCCCAAGGGCATCGACGGTGACACTACGAAAGGTGCCTACGCCTACCCCACTGCCGCCGGCGATCATTTCAAACTGCAAACTGGTGGTGCCCAGCTCAATCGGCGCATCCGTGACCAACTGCCAGAGGCTGTCGCCGTTGGTCGTGCCCTGCTCGACGTGGATAAACAACCCCGGTGTCACTTCCAGGCTGTTGTCGGCATCGGCGGCCCGTGTCCAGCTTTCGGCGCTGACGACATACAGGCCATTGTCCTGGGCTTCTGTCTGAGCGGTCACCAGCACCCGGTCACCGACGACCACGGCCACGTCATCGATGGTCTGCACATTGCTCAGGGCAATGGCGACGGTGGCCGCCACCCGCGCTGACTGTTTGTGGTCCAGTTTGGCCAGCTCCTCCTGGATCTTGAGGTCCACGTATTCACGCGTGGCCAGCACCACGGCCGGATCGATCTTCAGCACGATGTTCGCCGAGCTGCTGACGATGAAATTCATCCGCACCACTTGGGTCTTGCCACTGCCCTGGTCCAACAACGGTTTATAGCTCGGCGCGCAGTTGGCCACCGCCACCAGGTCGCCGTCGACATCGTACAGGCCGATCTCGCGAATCCATTCACCGCCGACTTCGGGAGGAATGATCTGCTCGGTGATGACGGTGTTGGGGTTGGCCGGATCGACGCGGATCTGGTTGATCGGCGCCCGGCGCCATTCGTTGATCAACTGGGTTTGCAGGCGGTCGGGAATCGGGTCGGTGCCGTTGGCATCACCCAGGCCCATCTCGCTAAACATCCAGTCCAGGCCCATGGCGATGGCATTGGCGTGTTTGGCTTCACCGACCGCCGTGAGAATGGCAAAAAACTGACTGGTTTTATCAATCATAGGGATAAACGTCCAAAGTATCGGTTTCATCGACGCACAGCGCCGGGCCAAAGGTGCCGGTCACGTCGATGTCTTTCGGAGCTGGGGGGTACACGTCGATCTCTTCGCCCTCTTGCACGCACACGGCAATGCCCAACACCCCCTCGGTCTGCAGGCTAAGCGCCAGATTGGTCATGTGCCGGCTGACCGGACGCGCGTCGTCGATCAACCACGCCAGTTCCTCGTACAGTTCCTCGGTGATGCCGGCGTCATTCAGGCCGACCTCCAGGGCGAAGGTGCCGGGCTCGCCTTCCGGCACGGTGTCGAACCATTCCACGACGTCGATCAGGTAGCCCAAGGGCTCGACCACCCGACGCAATGCACCGATGGTGCCTTTGCGCGCGTGCACGTCGTACGCCGAACGGATCGCCGTGCGCTTGGCCTCTTGGGTCCAGTTGTTGTTCCAGCGGTCCACCGACCAAGCCCAGGCGAGGTACGGCATCAAATGCTCGGGACAGGTGTCGGCGTTGTACAAACTGCGCAGCGGAATCAGCGTTTTTTCGTAATTGGCCGCCTCCACGGCCAGTTCCAGCGGCGTGCTGTTGAGCGGTAACTGGCTGCTCATGTCAGGCCCCCAGCGTCACGCTATAACCCGTGCAATACGCCGCCTCGGCCTTGCTCGGTTTGAGGTCGGTCCAGCCCAGCAGCTCAACCCGGGCGATGCCGGGAACGTGCAACTGCGCATCGACGCCCGAGCGCGCCACCTCCAAACCCAGGCGACGGCGCGGGTTGATCCACTCGCTCAGACGTTTCTGGCTTTCGGCCAGATAGGCTTCGTTCTCCGGGCCGGGTGCCTGCGGATACAGCACCGCTTCAATACGGTAGTCGATGACCATGGCGCTCTGCACCGTGAGCCGGTCGGTCACCGGTCGCACGTCCTCGTCATTGAGTTGCAGTCGGACCTCCTCCAGCAGTTCAGGCGAGGCGGCGCCGCTGCCGTCGAGGCTGAGCACGGTGACCACCACCACGGCGGGCGACGGGCTTTCCGCCGTGGCATCGGCCACCAGGCCCGAGGCGTTGCGTGCATGCAGGATGTAGCTGTTGCGCGGCCCCGCCGTGGTCAGTCCCTCATACGACAGCTGCACCCGCTCGCGCAGGGCATCGTCCTCTTCGAGCACCTGCGGCGTCGGCGGCACCGTGCTTGGATCTCCGGCCTGAATCACCAGGCGCTGCAGGTTGACGTTGGCGGCCAGGTGATCGAGGTCGGCCCGCTCGGCATGGGCCAACAGCAAGGCCTTGCCCGCGTCGTTGACCCGCGCCCGGTTCTGCAAGGCGCCATAAGCGGCCTGTTCGATCAGCTTGAGCACCGGGTCGCTTTCCAGCTCCGCGCTCCAGTTGTCGCCCATGCTCAGACGGAAGGCTTCCAGCTTCTCCTGGTAGACCGCTTCAAAGTCGAGGTCCTCCAGCACTTGCGGCGGCGGCAGTGCCGCCAATTCCATGGTCATGCGGACACCTCCAAGGTCACGTCGCTGCCCAGGTACTGCCCAGTCAGCTCAAATGTGATACGTCCGTCGAGGATGGCCACCGCGCGCACCCGGCCCAGCTTCAGGCGCGGCTCCCAACGCCCCAGCGTGCTGGCCACCTCCGCCTGCACGGCACTTTTCCAGCCGTCATTGACCGGCAGGTCGACAAAGCGCCGCAGCTTGCTGCCGTACTCCGGGCGCATGCGTCGGCTGCCCAGCGGCGTGGACAAAATGTCCTCGATGGACTGGCGCAGGTGATCGAGGCCGGAAATGAGCTGGCCGGTGCGGCGGTCCAGTCCGATCATCCCGATCATGGGATCAGTCCTCGACCGCGACAAAGTCCTTACGGCCGCGCAAATACTCAAGCGCGACCGTATCATCCGAGGCCACCGCGACCTGGCCCTTTTCGACTTTCAAGGTGCGCTCGGCGTCCAGCAGAATCAGCACCCGCGAGGTGTACAGCGTGTCGCGAAAGAAGCTCAGCGTGGCCGGCGCGGGCGCTTCGGTGGCGGCCGAGACTTCCTTGGTTTTACTCGTCATGGTTTTTCTCCAGGCATGAAAAAGCCCACGCGCGGTGGGCTGAAGGTGAATGTTCACTCAATGCGAGTGGTTGCTGCTGTTGCCTTCGGCGTCCATGATCGTGCCGGCGCCGGTGATGTCGCCGGATACACTCAGCGCGCCGTCGATGCTTACCTCACCCGACAGCGTGATCTGGCTGGCCGTCACCCGGACTTGCTCCGGCGTCACTTCAAACTGCGAACCCCCGACCGTGATCGTCGCGCGGCTGCCATTGGGCAGATCGATGCTGTAGCTGCCGGCTTGCCAGTCGTAGACCAGCGAGCCGCCATCGTCGAAGTACCAGGCCTCGACGTGATCGCGGTTGTCCGGCGGCGCCCCGGCGTTGCCATACAGCCCCGGGATAAAGGTGCCCATGGCCGGATCACCGCTGGGGCTGAACAGCGCACCCTGCTCATTCATGCTCGGCGCGCGCCAATGACGGGCTTTGCCAGCGGCTAGGCTGTGCCAACGCACCCAGGCACTGACCCAAGTACCGGCCTTGACCCGCACCCGCCCGGCCATCAAATCGAGGCCGACTACCACGCAGGGCATCAGCATCGCCGCGATCATCCGGTCATGTTCGGCGCTGGCGTATCCCATGCCAGATCCTCCGGTTGAAAGTAGTGATCTTCATTGCCGGTACCGGTGCAGCCATCGACGTTCAGGTACAGCGTGCCCGGATGCTCGACAGGCCACAGCCACTCAACCTCGCCGAGGTAGATCTGCTGGGTCCACTCCACCGTCCACACGGTGTAGCCATCCAGTTCCGGTTTGGTCCAGTCCTGACGCGACGCCACAAACTGCGCCTGCTCGACGTTATCCAGCCCCCAGGTCTGCGCTCGCAATAGAACCGCAATTTGTGCCGCCAACTGGGCACCGAGTTGCTGATGACGGGCCAACTCGGGCGCGACAATGACCCGCGCTTCAAAGCGCTGGACCAGCACGGTTTCACCGGTGCCGATGTCGGGCCCGGGCTCAAACTCAACCGGCTCCAAAAATACCGCCGGCAACGCTATGCGGTCCTGAATGTCCGGACAGGTCGCCACAAACCGCACCGAGGGCAGTGCCTGGCGGATGTGGTCCTCGATGGCGGCGTACAACGCATCCAGCGAAAAGGCAGGATCAGACACGAGCGCTCCCCTTCAGGTATTTGTGCAGTTCAAAGTTCATCTCTTGTTTGAACACGACCAGTAGACGCTCGTCGGCCTTGTTGGCCCAGGTGTAAAACGGACCTTCAACGTCTTCGAGCGAAATCTTGGCCTTGGCCAGTGGAAAGCGATTGTCGTTTTCCGCGATCCAGCCTGAACTTGTGCCTCCACCGGCGGACGCGCTGCTGCCGGGATAGTCATCCGGGTTGAAATGTTTGCTGGAGGTGCGGATCCAGATGTCCGCCTTGTTGCCATACACGCGTTTGTAAAAGGCGCCCTGGTAGCGCCGCCCCGCCACCGAGACACCGGCCTTGCCCTGCCGGGGATTACCAATCCGGCTGGCCTCCATCGGGTTGGTGCCGAACCAGAGTTTGCCCAACTGCCCCTGGCCTTTGATGGGATAGCTGCGCAAGCGCTGGCGCACCGCGCGGACGGCAATCCGTTCCTGTTTGCTGACATCGCGCGCCATGTGCGTGGCCAACCAACCCAAGGTCTTGTTGATCGCCCGCCGTTGAGCTGCCGCGACCGCTTTGGGCATTACCTTGGCCAGCTGTTTAAAAGCCTGCATATCGTCTGCAGAAAACTGCAGCGAAACCGGCACGGCACTCATGCTTTTAACCTCAACGACAAGGCCACCAGACCATCACCCGCCGGCTCCAGATGAATCAGGGTGTACTCGCCACCACCGTCCAGCACGGGCAACTCGATCTGTACCGTCTGCGTTTTTTCAACGCCCACGGCATCGGCCACGCGAATGTGAAAACACGGTTCGCGTAAACCGGTGTTTAAACGGCCAACCTTGGGTTGCAGCCAAGGCGCCGAAAACATGCCCAGCACGCGCCGACCTTCAATGAAGCCAATATCGGCCAGGGTGTCGAACACCACGCTGTCGATCTCCGCGACCAGGTCTCGAAAGGCCATGGTCAGAGCGTCAGCAGGATCTGTGCCCGTGGACGCGTGCACAGGTGCAATGGGTTGGATTGGGCTTCACCGGCCATGCCCTTGTTGAACGGCAGTGGTTCCAGCTTGCTGTAATACGGCAGGCCTTGGGTGTTGGCCGTTTCCATGTAGTCCGCCGGGGCAAAACAGGAGATGTACAGCTCCGGCACGCCTTCGGGAATCAACAGGGCTGTATCGTCATGAATAAACGACACGCCAGCGATGCGCCCGCGGTAGCGCTCCCAGACGATGCCGCCCAGCTCGAAGCTGTCCCGCGCATCACCACGCAATTCCGCGGCCTGGATCGTATTGAGGTAGGTTTCCTCAACCGATTTGTGCGTGATCAGCTTGTTCCAGAAATTCTTGCCACAGAAGGCCCGCGCGCCCGAGCTGGTGACGCTGCCCAGTTCATCGTCCTGCATGTCCAGCGCTTCGGTGCACTTGACCCGGATCTTCGTCGCCGAGTCGTTCAGGCCCATGGACAAGCTTTGTTGCTCCACACCGAACGCCTGATAGATGTTCAGCAGGACCGTCGAGCCGTCCGCATCCAGCACCAGGCCGTTCAGTGCGCCCATGCGTTGAAATTCATGGGTGGCATCGAGCTGACGCTTGGCTTTGCTCAGGCGGGTGTTCACTACGCCCTGCACGGCCTGCAACTCGGTGGTCGTACCAAAGGCACGAATGCCCTGGATCTCGTCGGCCTTGATGGTGAAACGCTGCGGCAGGTGCACGGTGTTGAATGGAATCATCTGACGCTTGCTTGCACCCACGACCAGACCCGAGGTGCCGCGCTCACCCGCCGGCACCAGGGCCAGGGTGTTGCCGTCCTTTTCGATCTGCACGGTCAGGGTGCTGATGCCTTCCTCGCGAAACAGGCCCAGGCTGCTGATGCGGCCCGGCAAGTATTCCTGCTCATTGATCGCCGCGGTCAGCGAAGACACGGAAAAAACATCGTCGGTAAAAATGCCAATGTCGGCCATGAAGGGACTCTCCAGAAAAGCAAAACCCCGCACAAGGCGGGGTTGGGGTAAAAGGGGGCTGACTTAGCGGGCAATCACAAATTGAGCCGCCAAGGCGGCCTCCGCGTCAGCATCGAAACCGGTCAAATGTACCTCGCTGACCTCGGCCAGCCGTACCACGGCACTGGCGCGACGCTCTTCGGTCGATTCACCCAGCGGCCCGTAGAGGATGCAGGCCGCCACTTCGGTGCCATCAACGGCGGCAGGATCGTAGGGGGCAAACTCATTGGTCACCGTGACCAGCCCCAGCACCTGGCCGGCATTCAGTGCGGCACCGGCGGCCACCAGAATGGATTCACGAGAGATCTTCCCAGCCCCTTCAGAGAGCAGAAACTCGCCAGCGTGCAGCGTTTCGTACTTTACGGTCATGCTCGTGCTCCTTTTGCACTGTTGGATTGCCCCGCATGCGCGGCCTGACGGGCTGCCCAGATCGAAGACGGATTCGGTTGTTTCGCCAACACCTTTGGTGCAGGGTCATCGTCGAGGGGTACGCTATTGTCGATTTCGAAACCGTTGCCGCTGCTGACGATCTTGTCGAACAGCCGCGCGCGTACCGCGGGCTCATCCAGCCCCGCGGCCACATACTCGAGGCTAAGTTCTGGCAGTCGTGCCGCGACACACAGGTCATGCACCGCCTTGGCCCGGGTCAGCCCCGCCTGGACGATTTCTTCGCTTTCAAGCTGGGTCGAACTGAGCAATGGCGCGACCAGGTTGCTGATCCCCGCCTCCGCGCAACGTTGAGTGATCAACAACGCCAGCTTGGCCGAATCCATCACTGGCTTGGGTGGATCGTTTGGCGCCGGCTCCGGATCTGGCTCAGGCAACTCATCGAGCTGGGCCAGCAATTCAGCTGGGGTGTGCTGATAACGCTGCATCACCCCGCCCTGCCCCAGACACGCCTTGACCTGCACCCCGTCGCCCACCTCATCGGCCAGCCCCAGAGCCACTGCCTCACTGGCTGTCAGCCAAGTTTCGGCGGCCACCAAACCCCGTAACTCCACCTCATCGATGTCCGGTGCCTTGGCCTTGTAGGCCGCGATGATCGCCTCCATGGTTTGGTCGAGTACATCCGCCACCTTGCGAAAGCTCTCGGCGTCGCCAGCCGCATAGGTCCACGGGTTGTGGATCATCAACATCGCATTGGACGCAATCACCACCTTGTGGGCACCGCACACCGCGACACTGGCCGCACTCGCCGCCAATGCATCGACACGCGCCGTGCAACGTTCGCCCAGCCGCGACAAGGTGTTGTGCATGGCCAACCCGTCGAACAGGTCGCCGCCGATGCTGTTGAACGCCGCGATCACCGGCGACACGCCGTCGTCGACCGCGCGCAGATCCTGCATGAACTGACTGGCAGTAATGCCCCAGGTGCCGATTTCGCCATATACAAAAACTTCGATTACACGCTCGGTCGCTTCGCCGCTGGCGTGTACGGCGTACCAGCTTTTATCCTGCACCAGCACTTGCTGGCCGGCCTTGTTGTAAATGCGCGGCGGCGTTTTCTTGCTCATGTCTGCTCCTTGTCGTCGAACGCCTGGAGCAGTTCGACGAGCGTGCTGTAATTAAGACCTTTACCCCGAGCGCGCTCGGCATCGGCGGCGTTTTCTTCGTCCACCGTTTCGGCGTCATAACCGGTGCGCAGGACCATTTCGCTACGCGAGGCAAAGCCGGCGTTCACTTCCATCGTGCGTGACTGAACATCCTGAACCGGATGGATATACGCCCAGCCTTGTGGCACCCAGCGTGTACGCAGGTACTCACGGCGGCGTTGGGCGTAGTCCGGCAACAGCACGGCGCCACTGAGCACGGCCATATCCATCCACGCGGCCCGCACTGGGCGACATAACTGGTGCACATACACACCAAATTGCAGCTGCTCAAGTCGACGCCGGAACTCGGTGAGCACCACCCGTAACGCACGGTCGTTCACTTCGCGCATGTCGCCAGTGAGGATCTCGTACGGCATTCCGGCGCCGGCCGCCGCTGCCATCAATTGCTGACGCATGAAATCCGGGTAGTTGTTGCCGGCATCTGGCGGCGAGGAAAACTCGACCTCCTCGCCCGGCAACAACTCCTGCATGGTCCCGGGCTCCAATGCCACCATCGGTGTGAAGCCATCCGAAGCGAGGTTCAGTGGCGCTCCGGTCACTGGGTCGACCGGGGTCTGGATGTCATCCGGTGATGGCTTCTTGATGAAGCCGGCGAACAGGTTGGCCACCTCTTGGCGGAACAACACCGCATCGTCGTAGTTGTCCAGGCTGCGCAGGCGCTTGAGCACCGGCGATAAACGCGGCAGACCACGCAGCTGACCCGGTTCGACCGGCTCAAAAATGTGCAGCACCTGGCTGGCCGGTACGCGCACCAGCTGGTTGTAGCCACTGTTCAACGACGCAACATCGCCGGGATGCGAGCGATACATCCAGTACGCCACCCGGCGACTGTCCGGGCTGAACTCAATGCCGGCACGAATGACGTTGCCGTTACGGACCATTTCGGACTTGTCGTGTGGCACAAACTCCGGCGCCAGCACCTGGAGTTGCAGCGGCACCACCAGCCCCTCTTCGAGGCTGCGCGGGCGCAGGCGGACAAAACATTCGCCAGCCGTTTCCACCGTCCGGGCAATCAACGCCTGCTGTCCGTAGAAGTCGGTCAGGCCATCGGCGTCGGACTCTTCGGTCCAGTCGGCCCAGAGTTCCTGCAGCAGATGCCGAAGCTCGTCATCCTGGGTTTTCGGCCGCGGCGTGATGCCGGTGCCGATCAGGTTGCTGACCCGCTTGTCGATAATGTTGAAGGCGTACGGGTCGTTGCGCACTGCTGCGCGGGAACGCGAGCGGAGATTTCGTAACGCCGGAATGGCAATACTGTTGAAGCCGGCGTCGGGCGCATCCCAGCTAGCGGAACGGCGCCCTTCGGCCGCACCTTCATAGCTGGCCTTGATGTTCGACGGAATCAAGAATCCGCTGCGGCCCAAGGTGGGAAAGTGACGAGCCATTACAGTCCCTTGCCTCCATGGTAAAGCCGCACGATGCGCGAACGAGGTCCGGCCGCCGCGATCAACGAGCTACGAATTTCGTCGCGTGCTCTGAGCAATTCGTCGATGTCGCGGTACTCGACGTTGCGATCGGCGTAGCGCACGATTTTCTCGCCGCGCGCAATTGCCTTCTCGACCGCATCGAGTTGCTGCTGGGTAAAGGCCATGGGGATCGCTCTAAAGAAAAAAGACAACGTGGAGGACAATGCCGCGATTTCATTCAGCGTCTTTTTTTGAGGTAGCCGCTGCTGGAGCTTCGACGCTGTGGCGGCCGTGCAATCGGCAGCGGTGCTATTACCGGCTTAGCAGGTGGTGGCACGGGGTCCGCCGGTTGCTGCGGAGATGACACCGGAGCGCGGACGCGTTCGACTACAATAGCTTTTTCACCCGGAGGCACCGCCTGCATCAGGGCGCTTCTCACCCGTTCCCAGTCGTGTTCCTTGTAGCGATTCAGGCCCAGGTAATGCGCCATCGCCAGGCTGTACACCATCAAGTCGAGGGCTTCGTTGCGCTCCGCCTTGCCCTTGACCCATTCGATTTTTTTGTAGCCTTTGATGTACCGAGTCACCTTGCGCTCAGCGACGCACTGGGCGAAGAAATCATCCGGCAGGTCGTTGGCAAAGTGCAGCGCGCCGGGACCGTCCTCCACCGGATAGCGGTTGTAAATCCAGTCCTTGGCCGTGTCGGTACCGATGAACCACAGCTCGACACCTTTGCGCTCGGTCAAGCCTTTCCAGGTGACATCCATCATCGATGGCCGCTGCGCAATCACCGGCCGACCGGACTTGCTCGCGCCCTTGACGGCGAAGATGTTGCGCCAGCGCCGCAGCCGGCAGAACTGGTACACCTCGTCGGTGTGGTTGCCACCGGAGTCGATGCCGGCCGCGCGAATCGTTAATTCCGCACCACACGGGTGCGGATAACGCGCCTTGAGTTTGTCATCGAGCACTGACCAGGTGCGTTCATCGGAAGGGTCGCCCCAGATCACCTGATAGTCGATGATCCAGCGCTCCATACCGGCGCCCCAGCCCACCACCATGAACTCCAGCCGGTTAGCTTGAACATCGACCGAGGCCGTGAGCATCAGCACGGCGAACGGCATCGAACCCAAACCATAGGTTTCCAGGCGGGCCCGAGCCATCAGCACATCCGCTTTGGTCTGCTCTTGGGCGCTGTCCCAGACCTTGGCCAGACGGGTGTTGTAGAACACCTGCATGGGTTCCAGATCGCCGCGGGACATGGCGGTCTTGGCCTTCTCGAACTGCTTGGCCAGCGCGGCCCAACCAGTCCAGCCGGGCGGCGAGTACAACGCATTGAGATTGAAGCCGACGGTTTCACCATCGCCCTGGGCATGGGCGCGCCACTCGCCCTTGGCCAACATCTCACCCTTGTGATGTTCTTCGATCAGCACGTCACAGTCAGGCCCGGCGCACTCATAGTGCGCCCGTTGGCAATCTGTCGAGTAATGCAGGCGTTCCCATTCCAGGACTTGCATGTGCCCGCAATTCGGGCACGGCACGTAGTAAAAACGCTGGTCGCTGGTCTCGAACAAATCGGCAATGCGCGAGGCGCCCCGGATCGTCGGCGAGCTGGAAAAGTAAAACTTGGCGTTACGGCCAAACGTACTGCCCCGGGTTTCAGCCAGCTCAATCGGGTCGCCCTCCTCGCCCACGTCCACCACCCAGCGATCCACCTCATCACCGTAGATGTACCGGGCCGACAACTCCGACAGGTTCGCCGCTGAGCCCGCGGTGGTGACATACAACGAACCACCTTCGAACTCTTTGGTGTCCATGGTGTTGCGCGCATCCCGCGAACGGTTCGCCGCCACTCGTTCGCGCAGCACTGGGGTGGCCTTGATGGTCTTGCCGATGCGCGACGAGACTCGTTTGGCCAACCCTAGGCTGGGCAGCAGCGTGAGAATGTTGGACGGCGCCATATGGATCAGGCCGCCAATCCAGTTCAAAGCGATCTGGGTTTTCATCAACTGCGAGGCCACCATGGTGACCACGCGCTTGCACGGATGGGCTGGTGACAAACAACGCATGGGCTCGCGGGCATACGGCGTACGCGCCGTGCGGTACTGCCCGGGTTCGGCGGCCCCGGCATCCCGCGGGATGCGCATGAACTCGTCAGCCCACTGATCGATCCAGACATCCGGCTCTGGCCGAAGCCCGCGGAAATACGCCTCCCGGTACACCGCTGCACCGTCGGGCATTTCCGCTGACATGGATTAGCTCGCTGCAGTCAAAGAATGGATGAGGTCTGTCGAGGACATCCGTTCGGCATCGTCCAACACCCGGCGCAAGGCGGCAGTGAGATGCTTCTCGATTTGCCAGTGATCACTCATGGCGGCCAATTCGGGGGCCAACTGTGGCGGCATACCCAGCAACAGATCCCGTAACATCCGCCCGGTCGTGTACGCCGCCGTTTTAACGGCCTCCAACTCGACATGGGCGCCACGATTCTTGTGAAACTCGCTCTCGGTCAGGCGTGACTCATAAAACTCGCGATAGGCGCGCGACTCCTGAAAGTCCGGGATGCCCTCGCCGGCCAATGGCGCCTGGTGCGAAAGAACGGCTGAAGGCTCGTATTCGATCTGGGGGCCCGGGGTATTGCCTTCCGGCCTGCGCTGTATCCGCTCGCGCTCATGTCGCGCCGCCACATTGGCTTTGCTCGGATCCGCAGTGCTGAACAGGAGTCGGTCCGTGGCCTCGACATCCACCATGCCGTCCGCCAGCAGAACCAAACGACCGCTCTTGGCCAACTTCGACACATAGGGTTTCGACCAGCCTTGGCGAGCGGCGAACTCCGCTTTGGTGAGTGCTGTCATGTCGATGCCTTACGGTTAACCCGGCGGGGCCGAGAGTTAACCGAGTAAATTAGTCGGTTAACTCCTAGGTTAACCACCTCAAGGCCAGGGCCTGCCTGGCTTTCAGCCAAATTCATGACCGTTTTTTAATCGCTTAGTTAACTCTTGGTTAACTGCCTTAGTTAACCGGGCTGAAAGCCACGGCCCGCCTGACTTTCAGCCGACTCGACAGTTGGCTGAGTTAACCAGCTTAATTCGTTAGTTAACCGCCCTGTAAGCCACAGCCCATAAGGCTTTCAGCTAAGTTAACCGAGGGAGTTAACCAGTTAACTAACTCTGGAGGGGTGCCGCTAACGCGTTTGCGCGAGTCTTATGCCCCGTGTTCCTTGGAAGTTGCCAGGGTCCCCGGTGAGTTTGGAAACCCTGATCCTGCACTGATTGAAGATCGCGTTTGAAACGGAGGCAGTGGAGATTACGGGTGT
Source organism: Pseudomonas sp. PDM27 (assembly GCF_019219205.1). Taxonomy (NCBI): domain Bacteria; kingdom Pseudomonadati; phylum Pseudomonadota; class Gammaproteobacteria; order Pseudomonadales; family Pseudomonadaceae; genus Pseudomonas; species Pseudomonas sp. PDM27. Next base: position 238,348 of record NZ_JAHUWF010000001.1, read on the forward strand.
GATGCTCATGCCGGTAACGCTGCAATCTGACGGGCAATCTCGTCATGGATCAGTTTGGCTGACCAGGTATGCGCGATGAGGTCGGTGCCAGCTTCCAACAGCGCGGCGTCACCCTCAGCGGGAATGGCCGGCTTGTCGCTCAGATCGTTGTAACTGCCGGAGAAGTCCGAAGTCCCACCGCCGATAGCCGTACGAGCGGCGGCAGCGTCGACACTCACCAGCACGGCCTTGCCGACATCCGAAGCGTCCGAGATGTTTTCAGAGGAGATGTCGCCTGGCGTGCCAGATGCATTGTTCGTTCCCTTCACCACAGCCTGAAGCACTTGAAAGCCTTCAGTGATGGAGACAGGGCTACCGTAGGGCTGCCAGCCATCGGCAATGGCCTGTGCCAGCTTGGCCGTCAGCTCCTCGGGGGTGTTGGCGACGACGGTTTCGTATTGGGTGTAGGCCATTCTCTAAACTCACGATTGAATGATTGAGCGGCGAGCGGCTGACAGGCAGGCGAATCACCACAGTGGATGTGGCCCCTGACGGCGTAGGCCAGCAGAAGCACAAGAGGCAGCACCCAAGGGCAGCGCTTCACGGCGCCGAATCCGATTTTGGAAACTTGAAGTCTGCGAACCGATCAGCCAGATCGGCGATCTTCTTCACGCCAAGAAATCCGATGAACACACCCGCAGCCGTGGCGAAGTTCTGCGGGAGACCGAAGTACTCCAGTAGCGGAATCAAGCCAATTGTGATCAGCGTGCAAAGCGAAGCTTCAAGCAGCGCCTGTCTTCGCGTGCCGCCGCCATAAATGATCCGTAACGCACCGACCACGAATGACAATGCTCCGGCGTAAATCGTCGGCGCATGCTGTCCCAGCCACGCGAGAACGAGCAGCCATGTGTCTGGTTTATCGGCCATGTTTGTCATCCGGACTTCTCCCTTTCGGGTAGCGCAATAGATCGGCTCCAGCAGCACTTCCCAGCTCGAAGCGATGGGCGTGACGGAGCCAAAAACGAAAAAGCCCTGCTCGATGGCAGGGCTTATAAATGGGCACAAAAATCCCGACTCAATGGTCGGGTTCTTGAAGGGCGTCTCGCTGCGTTCACAGCAACACACGCTGCTATAAAAGCAGGTCTATTCCGCGCGGAAAAGGCTTTTTTGCATTAAACGCAAAATTGGCTCCAACTTGACGTTGCATCCGCATTGACCATCTGATGCATTGAGTCGTCCATCCATCTTCAGCCACGATGGGAAGAAAACTATGCACTCCAGCCCTGCGCGACAGGCGGCAATAGACCCTATGCCGCTCAGTCATAGTCGCTGTTTTTCGGACTATAGAAAATTACAAGCAATGGTTGCTCATTTCGTAGCTGCTGAATGCCCGTTCTAGCCGGGTGCTGCCATTGATAAGTAGCTGCCTGAAGGCTTGCGAACGCACACATCACCTGGAGCAGGTTGCATAAATAGAGCTGAGGGCTATTCCCACCGTAGCATCGTTAAGCCATTATGTGGCCACATGCGGGCAGGAACCGAGCGAAACGGATCACCCAGATATTGTTCATGTTTAATAAGCAATAGTGGAGATTGGCATGCATACAAAATACATTGCACCCAATCCATTGCAAATAAATATGAATGCTAGGTTATATCTTTAGCATTCACCAGCCAGCCATCACTAAGGAAGAACCCGTGGCACCAATTATAGAATACTTCTCAATAACAAAACTGCATGGATACAAAAACGTTAGGCTCGAGTTTGACGAGCTATATAAAATCATGCTATCAGAGAATGGCGAAGGAAAAACAACCATTCTAAAAATAATCGATGCAACTTTAACTGGAAACATTAGGAAGCTCCGCGAAATAAGTTTTGGCGGCATTGAGATAAAATTTTCGAGTGCGGCAACTCCTATTTCCATCATGAAAACAGAGCTGGAGTATGATTGGGAGTCAAAGGCATATAAACATATATCTGGACGGGTCTCGAGCGAAGAGCTTTCAAAGATTATAGACGTAGTGATGGCGGATAGTAAATTTGAGACCGTCCGCAGAAAAATTGGCCAGCTCTTTGAGCCACACACATCATTAACAGATTCCAAGTCAACTCGTATAGATTCAAGGTATCCTTTCAGCTCCATGGCAATTAAAGACCTTTTCGATGAAAAAGAGTCGCTCTTGCTGGACCTAAGAAAGATGGAGTTCTTTCAACAGATTGAAGAAAACTTTAAACTTAAAACGCTCTATTTGCCAACATATCGAAGGGTTGAAGATTTATTATCCTCTTTGAATATAGATAAGGAAAAACAAGGACAGGATTATATTCAGTTTGGACTGACGGACGTCGAAGAAAAATTAGAGTCTATAAAAAAAGAAATTCTGACCTCGTCCAATGATTCAATGTCCAGAATAAATAGCGAAATTCTAACTCGGCTTGTCAACGGCTTAACGGTCAATGATGAGGATAGGTCCATAATTACAAGCAACTCCGACTCTATTGAGTTGGTGCTTAATAGATTTGGGAGATCTCTAACGCCATCGGACAAGTCGAAGATAATCTCATTAGTCAAAAACAAGGCTGAAGTGGCAAAGAAGAAAAACGACACACTCGTTTACTTTCTTTCCAAGATGTATAGCGCTTTCTTCGAGCAACGGGAGAAGGATAAAGCTTTGACTAGGTTCTCTGAAATATGCACGAAGTATTTCAAGAACAAAACCATGAAGTATGATGCCACGTCTATTAGCGTGGTTATCACATGTCCTGACAGCGATCTACCAATTAAATTTGGAGATCTTTCGTCAGGTGAAAAGCAAATTGTCTCTCTATTCTCAAAACTGATTTTAGAAAGAGATAATCAGTACTTTATTTTGTTTGACGAGCCAGAACTGTCATTGTCGGTAGAATGGCAGAAATTGCTAATCAAAGATGTGATAAGTTGTGATAGCTGCTCAATGCTACTTGCTATGACTCATAGCCCATTCATATTCTCAGGCTTAACACAGTATACATCAGACCTCCAATCTTATTTTTTCAAGGAGTTAGATTGATGGGCTCGCGTGTAGATACTTTGCTGGAGAGTCTAGATGATACAGAGGTTTTCTTTTTAGAATACTCTCGGATTCGTTCGCATGGGAAGGCGATTTTCATTATCGAAGGGAAGGATGACCCTAAGTTTTATACATCAAAAATCTCAAGCATACTTGGCGACCTTTGGGATGCTGTTTCCGTAGGGGGCAAATCCAAAGCTCTTGAATTAAGAGTATCAATTAGAAATCACCCTTCCTACAAAACAGATAAAGTTTTCTTTCTCGTGGACAGGGATTTTGACACCAGAGTACTAGACTCGGATATTTATACCACACCATCGTACTCCATTGAAAACCTATATTGCGACCCAACTACAATTAGGAATCTTATAGTCGGCGAGTGCGGCTTGAGTAACTATAAGATTCAGCAGCGCTTAGCCATAATAGGTTTTGTTGTACAGGAATATGAAAGATTGCGAGCAGCTTTCCACAAAAACAAAAAACTAATTATTACAAATTCAGTTTTCCTCTACGTTAGAAAAGAGATGCATGAAAGGAAGATATGCCTTGATAAGCTTTTAAAAATAGACGTAAAAATAGCAGACGAAAATCTAACAATTAAACTTTCCCGAAAAAGCGAATATAAAGCTGTAAGGCTTACAGAAAAGACAAAATTTAAAGAATTTTTAATTCAAAGCTCTCAACTTAAAGAGACTCTCGGCAGTCCTGGAATGCTATTTAGAGGAAAGCAAGAAATTTTGTTTCTCAGAGAGTTCATTAAACTCTTAAAAGAGGACAGCTCTCTTTCAAAAAAAGTCTTCAACCAGTTCGGCCATAAGCTAAAGCTGGAAAACCCATCAATGGCCGACCATGTGCTTTCCTCCCTGGCGCAATATGTACACACCCCAGACTGTCTTATTGACTTTCTCGGGCGAAGTAAGGAAATTACCTTCTCTTAAGTTTGGTGCAGAGTTTTTTACGATCGCATCATTACCTAACTCGCGGGCATTTTTTGTCTGAAGTCACGCGTTGATTCTGATTCCTCGAGAACTATCAACGCTTGACTGTTTTGTATGTTTCAGTTCTTTTGCAGCGCTACATGAAGGGGTGGAGCGATTTAAGCAGCTTGCCGTATTGCACCGACAGCACAATCGATCCATGCCGCCCCCGCTCTTGCCAGTTCCCGCGTTCTCCCTTCGCTTATGCCGTAGTGCTTGCCAACCCGGACCATGGGCCATTTGGCGCCGTAGTAAAGCCAAATAATATCGCCCATCTGTTGATCACGATGTGAGAGCCGCGCCACTGCGCTGTCAATTGCTCCGGCCCACTCGTCTGTGATGCAATAATTCTTGCTCGACGACACCTGCGGCATCGCCTGGCGCATTAGCGCAAATGTCGGTGAGGTGTAATGGGGTATCCCTGCCCCGTCCATTCGCCACCATCCCCACTGTTCCAGCAGGTACTCGGTATCCCCCAATGGTCGGCCTGCCGGCTTACGAATCATCATGTTTTCAATCCCCTGTGTAATTTGATCCGCCGGCACCGCGACGGTTGTTCTGTTGGTAGTACTCGGCTGGGCCAGATATCGACGAGCCCTGCTGGAGCACTTCAATTTCACGCTGAGCCTGCTGCAATTTGAAGCTCAACTGGGTCACTAACTCGTCCGAAGAAAGCACCTGCCCGCTTCCCAAAACAACCCAACCTGAGCCGTTGCAAGCAGTACAAATCTGCTCGTAAAACACCCCCTCCACTACCGCTTTGCCCTTGCAGCCCGGGCAAGGCTCAAGCTCGATCCGTTGCCTCTTAAAGCCAAGGCCCTGCCCTTTCTGCATGTTTTGAATCCTCGCCTATGGTTGATTCTTGAGTGGCCTTGCAGCCCTTATTTTCTGTGGCTTCCAGCGCATTACCGGAATCTCCGAATCTAACGCCGGTCAACATATGAATCTCCTCAAATCCCTTCTGATCTAGATGCGCGTGCCACTGCTCCAGGGCATCACGCTTGCGCCCCATCACGTCCGACTGGATGTACACCTTCACGTTGTGGCCCATCGCATGGTTGATCAGCAGCTCACCGATCAGGTGGTCAATGCCGAGGTCGGCCCAGCCGGTACGTGCCAACTTGCGCAAGTCGTGACTGGTCCACTCGCCCTGCCCCAGCCGCACGAATACGGCACTCGCCTGCCCTTCACTGAGTGCCTTGCCATTACGAGACGGGAACAGGAACTGGCCCTCATAGCCTTTGGCCCGCTGATTCTCGCGATAGCTGATGAGCACCTTGCGCACCTGCTCAGTCAACGGCAGGCGATGCTCGACGCCAGTCTTGGTGTGCTCGGCAGGAATGAACCACTCACGCTCGGCCAGGCTGATGTGTGACCAGCGCGCCTGCCGGGTTTCGCCGATCCGCGTGCCGTGGCAGAGCATCAGCAGCGCCAACAGACCATCCCCCGGGTTGTTCGCCATCGCACCGAGCAAGCGCGTCATCAGGTCTTGCAGCTGGGTGCCGCGCAACCGAGACGGCTTGATGCCGACCTTGGCCTTGGAAAAGTCATTGAACTTGATGCCCGTCATCGGGTTTGACGAAATCAGGCCTAGCTTGCACGCCTGCCGGAAGGACAGGGCCAGCAACTGGAACACCGACCGCACGTAGTCGATGGAAATGCTTTCTTGCAGCGGCCACATCAGGTCGCTGTCGAGAGCGGCCTTGTCGATGCCGGTCAGCGGCAGATCGCCGAGACGCGGCATCAGGTGACATTTGATCATCGAGGCGCCGGTCTTCTTGCGCTTCTCGGACAAGCTGCGATCACGCGCCATGCGCTCGGCGTACCAAGTCAGCAACTCACCGGTCGTGACCCACTTCGAAACGGTCGAACCTTCTTCGGCAGCAACTCGCAGACGGACAGTCGGCAGCGCCGCAACCACCTGCTTGGTGCTCAGATCCGGGAATCCACCAATACGGTGCCAGGAGCGCTTGCTGAGCAAGTACCAAGAGCCACGAGAACGATTCTTTGCGAAGCGAAAATGCAACGCCGGATGACTCGCATCACGCAGATCGCGGACGTGCAATTTTTTGGCGTTTCGCTCGATCTCGGCGTCCGACAGCTTCACCGTCAGGGTTTTCACCACGGCCGTTCGATCGCCCATTAGCCCCCCTTCAGCAGAGATTGCAGGAGCTTGAATTTGTCGAGTGCTTCAGCGTTGACCTCGCGCTCTGCCTCAACGTACAACGCCACTTCCTCGATACGCGCGGCGAGCTTTTTCATGCGATGACCGACCTCCTCGGCAAAGCTGATGACCTCACCAGACAGCACCGCCAACGTATCTAGGGCGCTGGCATCGGCTTTCTTAATGGTCAAAACGGCTGACTGGGTTTCTTTTGGCATGCTCTGCTCTCTCGGGGATTTGATGGTGACGGCGATACGCTGAAAGTGACCGTTAACGGGCTCGCGAATGAGACCTGCCTCCTTCAACTCACCCAAGCCGCGCCGGACAGCCGGGAACTGAGCCCCCGTGGCTTCGGAAACCATCAACGAATTGAAAATGTCGTGGGCACTCCAACGCTCCTGGATTGGCACGACCTGGAACACCTTACGGGCAAGTGAAGATTGCCCGGCGAGCATGTTTTGTTGCTTGGCTGCATTCATCAGAAACCACCTGTGGGATGGATTGGATTAGGGAGGGAGTTCAAGCGGCTACCTGGAAGCGAGGCTTGTTGCTGCTCGCGTTTTCCCGGGCCACTGGCAAAACGAGCCAGCAACTGGGCACGGGCGACCTTGCCGTCAAGCGGGATCGACTGTTGCGACATGGTCCTCAACAACCGCGCCTCGCCGTACTCTTCCGCAAGTTGCGTTTCGAGCTTTTGCGAGTCATGGCCGATGCCAATGGCGATGTCTTCGAGCGGCTGTCCGCTGACCAACAACCGGATGGTGATGTCATAGGCACGATCAAAGACCTTGCTGGCCTTCTCGGACACCAGGCTGTTCAGGTTATGCATCTCGCATTGAAGGGCGGCATGACGTACCGCCGGGTGCGACCACTCGCGGGAAAATGCTCGGCTCGGGTCCAAATTGACCAGCGCTTCACGAAAGGCCTTATCGTGCGAAGGAATGCCCAGCAATTCAGGAGTTGGCTGACACCACTTCACAAACTTACCGACGCTCGGCGCGAAATCGCCGCCGTGCTGTCGGCAGTTCTGCAAGCCGTACCGAATCTGCTCGAGAGTATTGATCTCGGCGGAGACGAAAGCCTTGACCCAACTGCGTTTTGCAGCGCGTAGGGCTTCATCATCGGGCCAAGCTTGCTTCCACGCGGGGAAGATCGCCTGCAATTCCTTGAACAGCGCGTTAACGACATCAGCGGTACCAGGCGGCAATTGTTTCCGCTGCTTCAGCGTCACGGGCGGCAGGTTGCTTATCTTGCTCAGCAGTCGGTTGGCGCTCTGAGGTACGCTTTTGGCTTGGGTCATCACAAGTCACCCAGATCATCAGACCAGGTCGTGTCATCGAAATCTGGGCCGTTGACCTGCTTCACGGGAAATTGCCGAATGTTGGAACTGGCCGTTTTGGCAACATCGCGCTTGATCCACTTCACGAGCAGGCTGACCCAGGCTGCTTGCGTCTCGAAACGACCACTGGCGGTGTAATGACAAACGAAAGCAGCCGTGGCCTCCGCGGTGAACGTAGTTAACGGTAGGGCCATCCGCAGCGCGTAAGACTGCAAGAGCTGTTGATCAGGCACCCACTCAAGCGACATCTCGACTGCCGCCGAACGATCGCTCGCGCCCAGAGTGTTGTGTTGATCTTTATTCTTCTCTACATCTTCTTTAGGTAACGCATTGCTAACGCTTGGAACGTTACCTTTGGCGTTAGCTGCTTTGTAGTTGGCTACTCTTTTGGCAGTGAGAAGCCTGTTTTTGGCGGTTTTCCCGTTATGACGCTCGAAATGCGGGAGGCTGATTACGCCATCCACTTCTTGCATCCATGCCACGGATTTCATGTGCTCGCAAAAACCGATAACGCCCACCAGCCGATCAAGTAACTTTTTGCTAACGCTCGGAGCGTTACCGCTCTCCGTCTGCTGGTCGAACCATCCCCATACACGCATCAACTTGCCCACTACCGCGTCCGGATCGATGTCGGCTAGGTCAGCAATCTGGCAGACCTCTGGCTTATCTAGGGTAGTGAGTTCGAATTTGATCCAATCGCCGGCCATTACATTGTCTCCTGCAGAAGCTCAGCAAGGCGAACAAGGCCTTTCGGGGTGACCATTGGGTCGAATGCAGCTCGCTGGATGCTGGCTTCCGGATCAGGCTTCAGGGCTGTTACTTTGTAGGGGGTGTCATTTGAGGACGCCACACCCTTAGTAGCCAGCGCTCGGACTGTCTTCCAGACATTGTCATGCGAACTAACTATCAGCTCGGCAATATCGTGTGACGACATGGTGAGGCATGAGATGTTTTGCGATTGACCGAAACGTGTCACGACATCGAGGGTATTGCTTGGGGCAATGTGGCTGTGCATAATCATCGCTCTCTAGTTTTGCGAATCAGCCGACCTTCTCCGTCGGCTTTTTTGTGTCTATAACTCAGGCGATCGACTTCAACGCTGGGCGAGACTTTTCGATCATCTCCTCGGCTTTCCGACCAAGCTCCCCTGCCCTTGCTTCAACTTGTCGACATTCCTTGGCGAACGCTGGTAGGTGAGGCATGTCCTTTTCGCTCATCACCTGGTCGTCGAAAACCTCGCTTCCCGTGTCGATCACATCCCCCAAGGCGCGGATCAACGCACTGAAACTTTTGTTCCCGCATTGTTCGGTCGCCATCTGGCGAGCACCAATCAAACCGTGGCGGCTGGCCAGTTCATTCACGCAGTGATCACGGAACTCAGGCTCGAGTGCATTGACCCAGGACTCTTCCAGCCAAGAAGGAATTTCTTGCTCGCTCGATAGCCAGCGTTGAACACGCTTGAGCCAGCGACCTGTTGCCCTCACGAACCCAAGAACATCGTTCAACCGCGCCAGCTCATCGAAATCAGGAACCTTCGCTAATTCAATCTTCGCGGCAGGGACGATTACGTAAATTTCCCGGCTCAGCGCCTGGGCGAAATCATCCTGACTCAGGTTGGTGCGCGCGATCTGATTTGCCGCATGCGCGACTAGCACCTGATCCCGGGTTTGAATGCTGTGTCTTGGACTGGACGTTTCCATATGAACTGCTCTCTTCTAATCTGGCTTCAATGGAGCGCTAGATAATGTGATGGTTAACCTGTGAAGCGCTGGAGTTGGCCGGGAAAGGGCTTCACCTCTTCCGCCTCGAAGCGACCGTCATCAAACACGGTCACATAAACCTCCCGCCCTGCCTTCAAGGCTTTGCTGATGCCGCCCTGGCTCATACGAAGCGCTGACGCCGCTTTTAGCTGACCAACTTTGGTCACAAAATCTTTGAGTGGTATGCGCTGCATACAGGACCTCTTTCACTGTGCATGCACAAAAGTATTACCTGCGGTCTTTATTAAGTCAATATCGGCGGTCTTGGATTGATATTACCTGACGTAATACAGTGCGTTTATGAATAAACCTATGAAAAAACGCCCCTTGAGCGACGTAGAGCAGCAGGAATGCGCCGCGCTGAACGCGCTCTATAAAGCGAAGAAAAAAGAACTCGGGCTTAGCCAAGAAAAAATTGCTATGGAAGGTCTCAAAGCCAATAGCCAGAGCGCTGCGAGCCATTATTTGACAGGGCGAAACGCCTTGAATATCGAGGCCGCTTCTGTTTTTGCGCGCTATTTGAAAGTCCCCGTTTCAGCCTTTAGCGAGCGCCTTGCAAAAGAAATCGACAAGCTTTCAAGCTCTGAGCCTTCAAATGTCGCTTCAAGTCGACAACCTAATGAGTCATTCCGCTACCCGGTCATCAGCTGGGTTGCTGCTGGCGCCTGGGCGGAAGCAGTCGAACCCTTCCCTCCTGGGTTTTCAGATCGATACGAGTTATCGGACTACAACTCTAAAGGGCCGGCCTTCTGGCTTGAGGTTAAGGGCGACTCGATGACATCTCCGGTCGGGACAAGCATTACTGAAGGAACGCTGATCCTCGTTGATACCGAAGCTGACGTTCAGTCTGGAAAACTTGTTGTGGCCAAATTGGCTGACAGCGACCAAGCCACCTTCAAGAAGCTTGTAGATGACGGTGGTCGACGTTACTTAAGGCCCTTGAACCCTGCCTACCCTACTGAGATGTGTGCAGAGAACTGCCGAATCGTTGGAGTCGTGGTAAGGGCGCTGCAAAAGCTATAGGACATTGGTCCCCCATCTTGCCTGCCTTTAGAAGCCCGCCATGCGCGGGCTTTTTCGTCTTTGGTCCTCACAAGTTCTTTCACTTTCGTAAGTTTGCGGCGTGTATTCCTCTTTTTTTTATAAAGATTTTTGCAGCTTGCCGAAATGGACTATCCCAAACCGTCAAATGTTTGACATTTTGTGGTGCCGCTTCCAAATGAAAAAACTAAGGATCACCGTATGCATCGCCCACCTCCTGCAAACTCATCTGAGACTTCATGTGCGATTCTGCGCCGACGAATCCAACGCCTGATCGCTGCGCCGCATGCGCAGAAGATCCAATCTGTCGTAGTCACCAAGTCAGAAAACGAATCTGCCGAAGCATGGCTCCAAGTTCTGGAGGAAATTGAAGAAACCGATGGGATCCGCATGGATCGGCTTGAGAATGGTGCCATCAGGATCGGGTGGCGAGAGTACTGCGAAGCGTGAAGAGGGCCCGCGATTGAGCGGGTTTTTTATTATCTACCGTATTTTTTATTACCTGCGGTCTTGACTGAATTTATTATCGCTAGTAATTTGATTCTCAAGCCATCGGCTCAGCAGCGAAAGCTGCGCCACTCTTTAACAATTAGCGCAACAAACAACAGACCGCATTGCCTCTACCGGTGACCGGCGAACAGAAAGGTCCAAAGCCTGCCAACGACAGGAACAACCTGGACGACTGATCGATGGTGAAACGCCAGAACCGTGTGAATGACCCGGCAAGCAATGCGCCCCGCCTCTCCGGCGGCAGTAGGACTGACAGCATCACTGCTGCACCTTGGTGACAGGGTGCAGTGGGATGTCACCCCACCCAGAGGAATCACCATGTTCGGAATGAAGAAACTGTTCGGAAAACAAGTCGGCAACGCCCAGGCCGAAATGAAGAAGGTCGTTAACCGCGACTTGATGCAGGCCATTGTTGGTGGCGGCCTTTTGGTCGCTGCGGCTGATGGTGAGATTGAAGCCAGCGAGGTTTCCAAACTGGATGAGCTGATTCGCTCCAACCCGAATTTGACGCACTTCGGCAGCGAGATCACCGAAACCATCAATCGTTTTACAGGCCAGTTGAACGCCAACTTTCAAGTAGGTCGATTGGCGATCAAGCGGGAACTGGCCGACATCAAAAACTTTCCGGCCGACGCAGAGGAAGCCTTCGTCAACATTCTTGCGGTTGCCCAGGCTGATGGTCAGATCGAGCCAGCAGAGTTGGTGGTGCTGAAGGAAATAGGCATGCACTTCGGTCTGCGCCTGGCTGACTACGGTATCGAGGCGTGAGGTACGCGAAAAAGGTTCTGCTGATCCTGCTGGCACTGATCGTCGGCTGCATGTTGCTGAGCAACGTAACCTCTCGGGCCACTTGCTCCTACTACGGCTTCCAGACGGACCGAGAGACCCGCTACGCCGCCTTTGTTGGCTGCATGGTTCTGGTTGATGGTTCGTGGTTCCCTCGTAATGAAATCCGCGTAATGCAGTGATGTTTCACTGATGCCGCTTCTTGCAAGGCGGCATTGGGAAACCCACTCACGCAAGGAAATGGACAATGCTGATTTTGACTCGCAAAGAAGGCGAAAGCATCAACATAGGCAACAACATCACGATCACAGTGCTGGGTGTTAGCGGCAAACAGGTACGTATCGGAACTAGCGCACCCAAGGATGTCCAGGTGCATCGAGAGGAAATCACGCAGCGCATTCAGGCGGGTTTGTCGAAGCCCGCGATGGCCCCCCCTGCGATCACTTAAGCAGGCCCTCGTGACACAAACAATGGCCCGGTACCGATCGGGCTTTTTTACGCCTGCCTTTTATCAATCAGCCCCCTTCCCTGCCCAATGGCCACCAGCAGGTGGTCGGAGTGCTGATGAATACACCTAACCTACCCCGAGGGATCAACCATGCATCCATCATTTCAAGAGCGCGCCGATGAAGTCGGTGAACTGCTGCAACGAACAAAGGCCGCCCGCTCCGGATTCTACAGTCGTATTGATCGACGAGCCCCTGCTAAACCAGTGCGCTACCAAGTCGCCGGTGGCAGCTTCGGCATGTATCAGATTAAAGACCTCACCACCGGCAAGACTCGCGCCTTCCGTAACGACTACAAGGCCGCTCACGACCTTGCCATGCAGTTTGAAGCCAAGGCCAATCGCCAGATTACGGTGGCGCTATGAAAAAGCGAAAGCCCAACAACATGCGTACCCGGATAGAGCGAGCGAGCCGGGCACTGCTCAATGCCAATCATGTCGCGGTGGTCCACATCGACCCCAGCGGACGCCAAGGGATGATCAACAGGAAGAGCTGCACGAGCATCCCGCCAGGACAACGCATGGCCGAAGCAGTCTGCGACGTTGCCCATCGCTGGACGATCTATGTCAGCGTCCAGTGTCGAGATCAACGCGGGCACCGCTACACCAAATCGGTCGAGGTCGCCCCTCAAGGCAATTATCTGGCTAAACACCTCGAAGACGTGATCGAGGACACCTACAAAACCCTCGTCGCCGAGAGCAATCCGAATCATCGGGTCGCTTCGGGGTGGATCGCCATTCCCGCCGAGATCTCGCTGACTGAAGAGCATGCCGCCCTGTTATTCGACGCCGTGGGCGTCTGGAATCAGCAGAGGGCAGCATGAGACGAATCAGCAACCAGGTGCGCGAGCGCCGACGACAGACATGGCTGGATCTACCGGCCCAAGGAATTGAAGAGGCAGACCATGGCCAAGAGCGGACAAGAACGATCGGCGAAGACTGCTCGAAAGCGGGTCGAGTTCGACGAGAAGGAGCTGCGGCACCGGTGTCGCCTCGGCACGCGCAACATTCTTGAAGAGTTGATGACCTGGAACGAGGATACCGAACAGGCCTCTGTTATCGAGAGAGTCCTGCGGTACGTGCATTCGCTTGGCCCGGCTGGTGCGCGGGAAGCGCTCAAAACGCGACACGTAATCGTGATTAGCGAAAACGTGGCGCGAGAATTCCACAATCAGAGCATCTCAGAAATCCGAAAAGATCCCGGTGACGAGATTATCGCTCCTTCGGTGGCGACGGCACATTAGTAGGGTTATCGCCAGCCCCGGTCGGTTGATAGCCGCCATTAGGTGTCGACTGATGTGGTGTATCGAGCACTGGCTGGTAACCACGCTCAACCCGCTCGCTCGACGTAGGTTGGTATCCATTATTGGACAGTTCTTTGTCGGACATATTTCCACCTCAAGTGTAATGAGAAAATTCCATATACGATATTTCAGACGCCATTACAAGAACTCCTGCACTTTTTTTGACAGGTCGATCCAAGACACCAGATTCCGATATTATCCAGGCCTCCTCTAAATAAATTTGCTCTTCCGCGGGAAAACTGGACGCAAAAGAATTCCCTGCGAATCTACCACCAACTTTATTACCGTTCTTCAAGTACACGATTATCCAAAAAGGTTTGGCCTGCTTAAAAACAAAGTCCCACGGCTTCGGAGTAGGATGTGGCGCAGACCCTTTGAACTTCTCGTGCGTACGGAGCCATTTCCAACCCAAGACGAGAAGGAAGGGTGACACGAACAAAACAAAAACGTAAAACAGATAATACAATGCAGGATAAACATGACGAAGATCTGCATTTTCGACATAAATTATGAGCCAAAAAAGCAAAGCATAATTTATGCAGCTATACGCAATTGCATCTATCAGCTGATCAGAAGCATTCCGAATAGTACCCGGGAAAATAAGTTGATAAAACTTAATACTCAAAAAGCCAGGAATTACAAAAGCAATAAAAAGAAAAATTTTATCGGTTTGCCAAATGTCCAAGCGTTCCCCTCCATAAATAGTGCGTTCATCAGACATTAACAGCCAATCTGTCAAACAACAATCAAATTGCCCCCCACGCAGCGCAACCGGTCACGGAGGGCGGTGCCTAGCCGTTTGGCGACGAGGCATTCCTATGTCCACACAACAGAAGCCCCCTCAGTTCATCCACGGCCAGCCAAGTGTGGGCCTGTCCTTCCAGAAAGAGCTGGTGATTGACCTGTTGCCGGTGGTGGTGGCGCCTGCCCAGGGGCTGGCAGCGCGATGTTCGCGTTCGGCGATGAATGTGCGATCGCCCTTCAGCAACTGGCGGATCTCGGCGTACTGGTTCCGCGCATCGCCACCTGACTCAGCTTCACCTACTTCTCTTATAATTTTTAGTGTGAATTACTTAAACTTTTTCATGTTAAATTACCAAGGCCTGGAATCAGACCTTCCAAATTTCGCCATCCACACAAGAAACTCAGTGCCAATAGGCTTAATTCTTATTCCGTCAGCCGTTCGCTCTATTAGAAGCTTATCTATTAAATAATTCAAAAATACCTCAGAGGACCACGAATCAACATGAGGCTTGAATCTGTCCTGATATTGAGCCCACAATATCGCTATATCACCAGAAGAAATACCAACCTCACCAAATTGATTCAAGTGCCGCAAAAGCAGTATTTGACCACCAAAAATATTAGAATAAACATTTTCGAACCACCACATGGTTTTCCAATAGGCAAGATTAGAGTATAAAAAGCCTGACTTTTCTGATTCAGCGATGCTAGCCAACTCAAAGTCAACAGTACCTCTTGTCATTTCCATGACAGCTGGAAATTCAGTATTCGCAATCCCCTGTGCGTTTACTGGTGCATCACTCTCCAAATCTGTTTGATTCTGCGTTGCTCTTGGCGGATTTGTTAATAGTCCATCTTTACCTAGTGACTTTATGCGAAGGATCAAATCTGAAATTTCTTTCCTGAAGGTAAATATGCTCACCCCAAAAATTGCTAGAGCCGCGTGTGGCCACTGAAGACCTATCCAAAACGCAAAAACAAATCTAACAAGCCAGTCCCAAACAGAAATAACAGCAAACCAAATCACGCCCAAAGTGGTATCTGCATTACAGAAGTTTTCCATATCGTCTCCATTCCAGCTTCAATCCTGACGGCTAACCATTAGCCCACTTCAACGAATCACGCCAGCCGGCGGCAACTCAAAGCCAGCCCGTGCGGATGATCACGTTGATCAAGCGAATCACGGCGGTAATAAGGTTCAGCCATTCGGTCAGTCGTTTCATGGGTAGCGCTCCGGCTTGATTGATAGCCAAATCATGAAGATGCCCACCGTTCCGTACTGAAGCACTACATCGCACGCTCGCTCAGGGCCAAGCCATCCCATACAGGTGATTACCGCGTAAAAGCGGATTACAGCAGTAATCAAATTTATCCACTCGGCAAGTCGTTTCATGCGGTAGCGCTCCGGTTCGATTGATACCGGAATCATCGGGACGCATAGCACCTGCCCCATGGTCATGCGATCCACACCTGCGATAGCCAACCTCCCTTCAACTCCACCGCCCGGGCATGCCCCGGCATAGGACGCCCCATGCCCACAGAAAACAAACTCGCCTCTTTATGCGCATGACCACTACCAACGCTGACGGCAGCCAGACGCTGGTAGCAATCATCTGAACCTCCCCACCTTCTGCCGCCACGCGCGGCATGGAGCAGCTCATGAACATCCAGTTTCTTTCCCACGAGGAGGTTTGCGAGCTCACTGGCGCGCGGACCAAGGCAGGCCAGATCCTCAACCTGAAGAAGAACGGCGTCAGACACACCATCAAGGTGAATGGCTGGCCAAGTGTTACGGCGTTGGCTGTGACGGCGGTCGGTATGTTTGAGCCAGAGAACCCCGTATGGAAACCACGCAAGGCTAGCTAACATGGGACGACGACCAAGCAAACCCGGATCTATCGCCCGGTTTAGAGAGCGCAAGAAAGCCAGTGGCCGGGTTTTCTATTATTACGACACCGGCGGCAAGGACCGCAAAGAGATCCCGCTCGGCAGCGATTACGGTCTGGCGATCATGGAGTACGCGAAACTTGAGCGTGATCGTACAGCCACCGCCTTAGTGGCCAAGGTAATCACCTTCCGTTACGTGGCCGAGAAGTATCTAGTCGACGTGGTGCCATCGAAGAAACCAGCAACGCAAAAGGACAACGTTAGGGAGTTAAAAAACTTGATGTCATTCTTCGACGATCCTCCGGCTCCGCTCGAAAATATTCAACCACTGCACGTCCGCCAGTACCTGACCTGGCGCAAGGCTGCGCCTGTGCGTGCTAACAGGGAGAAGGCTCTGCTCAGTTCAATCTGGAACTTTGCCCGGGATACCGGCTACACAGCACTCGCCAACCCCTGCTCAGGTATCAAGGGTAACAAGGAAACGGGGCGGGACATCTATATCGAGGATGCACTGTTCAAGCGTGTGTACGAGAAAGCAGATGTGGGCCTTCAAGATGCGATGGACCTTGCTTATTTGACTGGCCAACGGGTGACCGACACTCGATTGATGGATGAGCGAGATGTCCGCGAAGGGCAGATATGGGTGCTGCAGGGCAAGACAAACGCCAAGCGGCGGATTGAAATCACTGGTGAGCTGAAGGTTTTGATTGATCGGATCATGTCCCGAAAGTCAGAACATAAAGTCCGCTCGACGCGGCTGATCGTTACAGAGGATGGCACACCAATGTCGGTGGCGATGTTACGGGGAAGATTTGACTTGGCCAGGGAAGCAGCCGGGGTAGCAAAGTCCGAGTTCCAGATGCGCGACCTGCGCGCTAAAGCCGGCACGGACAAGGCCGAATCAAGCGGTGATATTCTGCAGGCCAGAGATCAACTTGGGCATACGACCGTTGTAATGACCGAGCAGTACATCCGCAACAGGAAAGGGAAAAAAGTCTCACCAACCAAGTGAATTGCGGACCAATCCAATAATTGCGGACCAGAAACGAACAAGGGCTTGCCCAGCTTTCGCTCGCAAACCCTTGATTTATATGGTGCCCGAAGCCGGAATCGAACCGGCACGCCCTTACGAGCGGGGGATTTTAAGTCCCATGCGTCTACCAGTTTCGCCATTCGGGCGGTAGCGCGGTGAAGCGTCCAGGTTTTGCCAAATAACGATCTGGCAGTTATGACGCCTGTGCAGCAGAGGTGGAAATATATACATCCCGCCCCGGTGAAGCAAGTTCGCAAATACCCTTTTCAAGACTAAATCTTGCAGGCTACTGCAAATAAAAAAGCTCCGTAAATCATAGATCTACGGAGCTTGTTTATTAGTGGAGGCCGAGGTCGGAATCGAACCGGCGTAGGCGGATTTGCAATCCGCTGCATAACCATTTTGCTACTCGGCCTCAAAACATTTGATATCTAGTAGCGCGACATCAAATGCGTACAAACTTGGAGCGGGAAACGAGACTCGAACTCGCGACCCCGACCTTGGCAAGGTCGTGCTCTACCAACTGAGCTATTCCCGCGTCTTGGTGTGGCGCATTCTATAGAATCCAGAAGCCCCGTCAACCCTTTGATTCAAAAAAGTTTTATTTCTTTTCAACGTCGGTCTTCAGATGTGGCCAGGCAGCCCGCAAGTACTGGACCATCGACCACAAAGTCAGGCCGGCCGACACCATCAGCAAGGTGTAGCCCAGCAAGACCCAGAAACTGAAATCCTTGGGGTTGGCCAGCAGGATCACCAGCGCGAGCATTTGCGCGGCGGTTTTCCATTTGCCAAGGTTCGATACGGCGACGTGGGCACGTGCGCCCAGTTCGGCCATCCATTCGCGCAGGGCCGAGACGACAATCTCGCGACCGATGATCACGGCAGCCGGCAGCGTGAGCCACAGGTTTCCGTGTTCCTGCACCAACAGTACCAGCGCAACCGCGACCATCAGCTTGTCGGCAACCGGATCGAGAAAAGCCCCGAACGGTGTGCTTTGCTCCAGGCGGCGGGCCAGGTACCCGTCCAGCCAGTCGGTGGCGGCAGCAAAGGCGAAGACCGAGGCGGAAGCCAGGAAGCTCCAGTGGTAAGGCAGGTAGAACAGCAAAATAAAGATCGGAATGAGCAGAACGCGTAGAACGGTAATCAGATTAGGGATATTCATCGGCACAACTGGCTACGAGGTGAGGGGGCATTCTACTCGCTGTGCAGATTTGCATAAATCAACTCTGCGAGCTTTTTACTGATCCCGGGGGCTTTGGCAATTTCTTCGATGCTTGCACGAGACAGCTCCTGCAATCCACCAAAATGTTTCAACAAATCCCGCCGACGTGTTGGACCGACGCCAGCGACGCCTTCCAGTGTAGACGTCCGGCGGGTTTTTCCACGCCGGGCGCGGTGCCCGGTAATGGCAAATCGGTGGGCTTCGTCGCGAATCTGCTGGATCAGATGCAGCGCGGGAGAATCGCCACGCAAGGTGAATTCATGCGCGGCGTCGTTCAGGTACAGGGTTTCGAAACCGGCCTTGCGCGTCGCGCCTTTTGCCACGCCGAGCAGGATCAGATCAGGTACGGCCAGTTCATCGAGCACGTCGCGGGCCATGGACAACTGGCCTTTACCGCCATCCACCAGCAGGATATCCGGCAGCTTGCCCTCCCCGTCCTTCAGTTTGCTGAAGCGTCGGGTCAACGCCTGGTGCATCGCCGCGTAATCATCGCCGGCCGTAACGCCCTCGATGTTGTACCGGCGGTAGTCGGACTTGATCGGGCCTTCGGGGCCGAAGACCACGCAGGACGCCACTGTCGCCTCGCCACTGGAGTGACTGATGTCGTAGCACTCCAGGCGTTGTGGAGGCTCATCCAGCTTCAGCACCTCGGCCAGCGCATCAAAGCGCGCCGTAATGTGCTGACGATTCGCCAGGCGCGCACTCAGCGCCTGCTCGGCATTGGTCACCGCCAATTGCTGCCAGCGTGCTCGCGTGCCACGCACGCGATGGCTGATGGTCAGTTCACGACCGCGCAGCTCGTCGATGGCCGCGATCAGTGTTGGAAAGTCATCGTGGACCACATTGACGATCAGCTCGCTGGGCAAGTCGCGTTCAGGGCTGCTGATGAAGTATTGGCCGAGAAACGCGGCCATGACTTCAGAAACGTCTTCTTCAATACCGACTTGAGGGAAGAAGTTCTTGCTGCCCAACACCCGCCCGCCCCGCACGCTGATCAAGTGCACACAGGCACCGCCTGGGTTGACGAACGCGGCGATCACATCGACGTCCCCGGTCCCGCCTTCCATGCTCTGTTGGTCCTGGACCCGGCGCAGCAAAGCAATCTGGTCCCGCAGCTCGGCCGCTCGCTCGAACTCCAGATTGATCGCGGCCTCCTCCATCCCGGCAGACAACTCGTCAGTCAGCGCATTGCTGCGCCCCTCAAGAAACATCACCGAGTGGCGCACATCTTCGGCGTACACCTGGGGTTCCACCAGCCCGACGCAGGGCGCCTTGCAGCGTTTGATCTGGTATTGCAGGCAAGGACGGGTGCGGTTCTTGTAATAGCTGTCTTCACATTGCCGAACGAAAAACGTCTTTTGCAGCAGGCTCAGGCTTTCGCGGATCGCGCCGGCGCTGGGGTAAGGACCGAAATACTTGCCCTTGGCCTTTTTCGCACCGCGATGAATGCTCAGGCGCGGAAACTCTCCGTCAGAGAGATAGACATAGGGGTAGGATTTGTCGTCGCGCAGCAGGATGTTATAGGGCGGGCGCCATTCCTTGATCAGCGTCTGCTCGAGCAGCAAGGCTTCGGTTTCGTTGGCGGTGATCGTCGTTTCAACCTGGGCGATACGCGCGACCAGTGCGGCGGTCTTGGGGGCAAGACCGGTCTTGCGAAAATAACTCGACAGGCGATTCTTGAGGTTTTTCGCCTTGCCGACGTAAAGCAACCGCGCTTCGCTGTCGAACATGCGGTACACGCCTGGGCGGCCGCTGACGGTCGACAGAAAGGCGCTCGGATCAAAGGTTTCGGTCATTTTCAGAGGCTGGCGTCGACCATGCCATGACGCACCGCCAACAGCGTCAACTCGACATCACTGCTGATCGAAAGCTTTTCGAAGATGCGGTAACGGTAGGTGTTCACGGTTTTCGGGGACAGGCACAATTTGTCGGAAATGATCTGTACTTTCTGGCAGCCGACGATCATCAGCGCGATCTGGATTTCCCGCTCGGACAGGGCATCGAAAGGCGAGTCGTTGGTGGGCTGGAAGGACTTGATCGCCAGTTGCTGGGCAATTTGCGGGCTGATGTAGCGTTGCCCGGCGAACACCAGGCGAATGGCCTGGACCATTTCCGGCAAACCTGCCCCCTTGGTCAGGTATCCTGCCGCACCGGCTTGCAACAGCCGCGTAGGAAACGGGTCCTCTTCACACACGGTCACCGCGACGACCTTGATATCCGGATGACTGCGCAATAATTTGCGAGTGGCCTCAAGACCGCCGATACCCGGCATCTTGACGTCCATCAACACCACATCGGGTTTCAGCTCACGCGCCTTGAGCAGGGATTCTTCACCCGACTCGGCCTGGCCGACTACTTGCAGGCCATCGATGTCAGCCAGCATTCGTGTAATGCCTGTACGAACGAGATCATGGTCATCGACTACTAGCACCCTAATCAAGCAGACACCTCGCGATATGGTCTTATTGGGTTGCCAGACACCTTAGCAAAAAGCATCTGGCAGACCTAGCGGAAAGCATCAGATTAAAAGTTTCAATTCATCTTGAAAGGCCAGTCGCAAGCGCGTTGCGGCAATGTCATGGACTGATATCAAGCTGCATTCTCAGGAAACATTCATCCGTACCCACCACCGTGAATCCTTTGCGCTCGTACAACGCCCGCGCCGGGTTATCTTCAAAAACCGTCAAGCGTAACGCCGGTCGCCGCTCCTGGCGCGCGACCGACAGTACCTGATCGATTGCCCAGGAACCAATGCCCTGCCCGCGAAACGCTTCGACGACCTGCAGTTCGCGGATGTACAACGCTCTGGCATCACGGCTCAAGCTCACATAACCCAGCCACTGATCGCCGGCTGTCAGCAAGCGATTGTCCCGCCCTGCCCAGGCCACGTCAAAAGCTTCGTCCTGCCACATCAGCTCGTGCCGAATGTAGTAGCGCAGCATGTTTTGACAGG
Organism: Pseudomonas sp. PDM27; assembly: GCF_019219205.1. Classification (NCBI taxonomy): domain Bacteria; kingdom Pseudomonadati; phylum Pseudomonadota; class Gammaproteobacteria; order Pseudomonadales; family Pseudomonadaceae; genus Pseudomonas; species Pseudomonas sp. PDM27. Next base: position 259,606 of record NZ_JAHUWF010000001.1, read on the forward strand.
TCAGATGGCGGGCGAGGGCCAGGTCCTCTGGCGCGGCCGGACGCCATGCGCAGTCCATCATGCCGGCTCCACGGTGACGACTTCCCCGCTCCAGCCCTCGCTGTTGCGCCGGGCCACAACCATCTGGCTGCCGGTACCGCTGGCGGCCGCAATCAACAAACCGTCCGAGGCCCAGATCGCGCTGCGTCCTGCCGACGCCCAGCCACCTGTCGCGCCACCATGATTGGCCATCAACACCACCATGGAGTGCTCCGCGGCATAGCCTTGCAGCAACGCGGTATCGGCGACGTAGCCGTTTTCCGTGATCAGCACGCCTGCGGCGTAGACACCTGCACCCTGGCACGCCGCAGCAGCGGCATGGCTGGCGTGGGAAAAGTCGGCGCAGACCGCCAGTGCAATAGTGTCTGTCCCGATGGTCAGGGGCTCGCCCCCGGCGCCCGGTGCAAACGCCACTTCTTCCCCAGGATGCAGATGCTGCTTGCTGTAGACCCCAAGCGAACCACCGGCCCCCAGCACCAGTGCACCGATCAGGACCGACGGGTTATCCGGCAATCGAATCGGCATACCGACAACCGCCGTCACACCAACTGCCCGGGCGACGTCCCGCAGCGGTTGCAGGATGGCGGCATCCGGCACAATCGCCAGCTCGGCCGCGAGCCCGCGTTCGTAACCGGTCAGCGACAGTTCTGGGAACACCAGCAACTGCACGCCCTGCTCCGCGGCTGCCGCGATGAAGCGTTGGTGCCTGGCGATATTGCCGGCAAGGTCTCCGGCAATGGAGATCGATTGGGCTGCGGCGATGGTCAGCGGTAACATGAAGCGTCCTTGTGTCGATGTGTTCTTGAACAGACGCAGAGTTTGTCACAACCCTCAGGCCACTCAAGCGATAGAAAACCCTGTCGCCGGCCAATAGCATTTTCTGATTGAATCTGCGCACCGGCCTCTAGTAAGCTCGGTCCATCCATCGGAGACAGACCATGTTCAACACCCTCTCACAGCTTCGTACCGCCAGCGCCCTGCGCTCGGTTGCGGCTGCCCGGGTGAACGACGGTTGTGCTCCGGCCAGCTTTTATTTTGGGTATTGGTTTAGCCACTGGCGCGCCTGATACCCACACGGCGCCCATTTTAAACGGGTCGCCACCAGAGAATTCTCAACCCCCGGTCGGCCTCCCGACCGGGGGTTTTGTTTTTTCAGCCCCAACACTTTTAGCGACACACCAGACATTTAGAGGATTCACAACATGAACTACGCCACTTATTACCGTTACGACAGTTTTACCGCCTGGCGATTTACCACCCTCCGCTCGGGACAGCCTGCCGCCTCCGATCGGTCACCCACAGGTGGCAAGCACACACACACAGCCAGTCTGGCCAATTGTCGAACACCCCAGTAGGGCCGAGCGAGCGGGCACGAACCCGCCACCAGCCCAGGAAGCCTTGAATATGAACTCGTCCGTCTCCGCACTGCCGCTGTCCACCTTGAGCCCTGCCAATGAAGCGCTGACCCTGCGTCTGCCCAGCTCATTGCAACTCAAACAGCAATTGCCCCTCGGCAACCTCCTGACCCAGCAAGTCGCCACCCACCGCCAGGCGGTTCGCGCGATCCTCAACGGTGAAGACTCCCGTCTGCTGGTCATCGTAGGCCCATGCTCGATCCACGATCCGGAATCAGCCCTCGAATACGCCGGCAACCTTGCCCGCCTCGCCACCGAAGTCAGCGACGAAATGCTCCTGGTGATGCGCGCCTACGTCGAAAAACCCCGTACCACAGTTGGATGGAAAGGCCTGGCCTACGACCCGCACCTGGATGGCAGCGATGACATGGCCGCCGGCCTGACGCTGTCCCGCGAGCTGATGCGTGAAATGCTCCGCCTGGGTTTGCCCGTCGCCACTGAACTGCTGCAACCGATGGCCGCCGGCTACTTCGATGACCTGTTGAGCTGGGTGGCGATCGGCGCCCGGACCACGGAATCGCAGATCCATCGGGAAATGGCCAGCGGCCTGGGCATGCCTGTCGGGTTCAAGAACGGGACTGACGGCGGTGTCGCTGTCGCCAGCGATGCCATGCGTTCCGCCGCCCATCCCCATCGCCATTTCGGTGTCGACAGCCAGGGACATCCGGCGATCATTCAAACCCCGGGCAATGCGGACACTCACCTGGTATTGCGCGGCGGCCATCGCGGGCCGAACTACGACAGCGCCAGTATCGCCCGGGTGAACAGTGACTTGGCCCGACTCAGGATTCCGGCCCGGATCATGGTCGATTGCAGTCACGCCAACAGCGGCAAAGACCCGTTGCGCCAGCCGGCCGTGTTCAACGATGTGCTTGAACAGCGTCTGCAAGGTGATCGTTCGCTGATCGGCATGATGATCGAGAGCCATTTGTTCGAGGGCTGTCAGCCGTTGAGTTCGTCAATGCAATACGGTGTGTCAGTGACCGATGGCTGCCTTGGTTGGGCCGGGACAGAACAGCTGTTGCTTGAAGCGGCAGGTCGGCTGCGAGCGCAAGACAACGCCCAATAACCGGCATCACCTGTCCGCCCTCCGGCCTTCATGCGAAGACTGGAGGGCAAATGGCGATCAATGCCCCATCAGGGATTGCACCTGAACCCGCGTCACCCCGGATTGCTGAGAGGTGTCATCAAGACGTTCGACCGAACAGGAAACACGGATCGCAGAATCCCGATGCTCCCTCCAGAACCGGTAGGGAACGATGAATATCAACGGCTCACCCGCGGTGTCTCTGGTGATTTCGCGCTCGTCACAGTGATTGAATTTCTCCCCGTCGCATCTCAGGCAAACCAGCTCCCCTTTTTCAGCCTTGGGGTTTTCGATGACGACGGTCACGCCATCCTGCGCATCAAGCAGATCCACCCAACCTTCGTCGGCTTCCAGCACCATGGGTGCTGGCAGTGGCCCCCGCTCCATCTTGCCAATCATCAGTGCCGTTACTTCAGAGTAACGAGGACCATGCCCTGCTTGCTTGACGCAATAATCGACGGAAACCGTCGAACCCAGATTGAGCGCAACGCACTCCGGACTGACCCAAAACGACAGTTCGCTCCCCACCGCAAAGGACTCGACCTTGAGTGCATCACTGAAACTTGCTTCGACCGAAACGCCAGCCCAGGTCAGCAACACCCAGTCGCCCGCCGTCATGCGCGCATAGGGTTTGATTGTAACGATCGCCCCTTCCTTGACCCGATCCGGATCAAGCGTTCTACCCACCGCGTCGTTCACCGTCGCGGGTAACAGGTCTGACTGCACATCACCCACACATAGCTGTAAACGATCGGAATGCACGAGCCCGGTAAAACGACCGCTCAGGAGCGAGTAGCTGATTTCGAGTGAACCACCGTCGAGCGCCTCGATATAAGCGCTACCCACGGCAAAGATCATGTCCTCGCCGACCCGCTCGTCACTGACAAAACGCGTCACCTGATGATTGCAGGCGAGGCCATCGGCATCCAGCCCCGCCCAATTCAATAGCAATTTGTCCCCGCAGGTCATGCCTGGGTAAGGGCGGACCCTGATCACGGCTTTTCGGTCAGAGGGGTTCAGAACGCCGTTTTCCGCCTGCTCCAGTACGGGCGGTGGCAAGGGTTGCAGTACGAGATTCAAGGTGTCGGGTTCATAAACAGTCATTCATTCGCTCCATTCCCTGGAATAAACACCGAACGGGTGGCCGGCTGTGGATGACGCCTATTTAACCTCACGACTATTCGCCGTGATGTCGGCCTCTCACTCAGCCTCGCTCGGAAAGTCGATACATGTGAAGTAGGTCTTTGATCAAGAGCCAGCTGATTGCCGTGAAAAATCGTCAAACGATTCCGACAAAGCCTCAGAAAATCTTGAGCATTCGCACTTGCTCTATTCCGCTTTCCGGAGGTTCCGACGGACTTTTCATACATCGCGCCAACCTCGAGTGTTTTAGAGTGAAGCGCCATGCAGTCCCGACGAACTTCTGTGCAAAGGTGTGAATATGCAAAGGAATGCAAGCACTCGTTATCCAATACTGCTGATCCACGGCCTTTTCGGCTTCGAAAGAATCGGCAAGTTCGAGCTGTTTCACGACATCAGGCAGGCGCTGAGGAACGCCGGAGCAAGGGTGTTCGTTCCCCACTTGTCGGCCATCCACGACAACGAAGTACGCGGTAACCAATTGCTCATGCAGATCGAGCGGGTACTGGAAGGAACCGGTACACCCAAAGTCAACCTCATCGGCCATAGCCAGGGTGCACTGGCCGCACGTTATGCCGCAGCAGTTGCGCCACACAGTGTGGCATCGGTGACGTCCGTCAGCGGGCCGAACCATGGCTCGGAGCTCGCCGACTTCCTGCGCAAGGCATTGACACCGGGCCGTCTGCCGGAACATGTGGCCGAGGCGGTGGTGACCCTCTTCGCCGACTTCCTCGCAACCTTGAGCGACAACCAGTACCAGCCGCAGAACGCCATTGCCGCCCTCAATGCATTGACCACCGAGGGCGTAGGCGCATTCAACGACAAATACCCGCAAGGGCTGCCCGCCACCTGGGGTGGCGAGGGGCGCGAACGGGTCAACGGTGTTCGTTACTACTCGTGGAGCGGCGTGCTGCAGTCGAATGTGCTCAAGGAAGGGCTCAATGCGCTCGATCCGCTCAACGCTTTCTGTCGCGCCCTTTCCGGCTATTTCGTCACGGAAGCCGGGCAGAACGACGGCCTGGTCGGTCGCTTCAGTTCTCATCTGGGTACGGTTATCCGTTCCGACTATGCGCTGGCTCATCTGGACACCCTTGGCCAACCGACCGGCCAGTTGCGCACAGGTGTCGACCCGATTGAACTGTATGTCCAGCATGCCGAGCGCTTGAGCGCCGCCGGCCTTTGAGCGGCTACCTGCCGTGGATCGCGAATGGAACGGAACTTTGAGGAGAAATAGATCACTGAATCCGGTAGGCTCCGCATTTTACCGAATATTGAAAGGAGTATTTTCCCATGGCCAAAGCCACTGCCCGTCACATCCTTGTTGCCTCGGAAGCCAAGTGCAACGAACTCAAGGCCCAAATCGAGGCTGGCGCCGATTTCGCCGACGTTGCCAAGGCAAACTCCACCTGCCCTTCCAGCCGCCAGGGCGGTGATCTGGGTTCGTTCGGTCCAGGCCAGATGGTCAAGGAATTCGACACCGTGGTCTTCAGCGCACCGCTCAACGTGGTCCAGGGCCCGGTCAAGACCCAGTTCGGTTACCACCTGCTGGAAGTGACCAGCCGTCAGGACTGATCGACACTTGAGCTACTCACACAACGGCCCGCCTTTTGGTGGGCCGTTGTGTTTCCCACGCGTAATTCGGCTGGCGAGGGACGCGCCGCTAGCGTACAAATTGTCGTTAACGACCACCCGGCTCTAAGGCTGACAATGCGACTGGCTTTCCCTACCTTGTTGTTCACGGCCGTGGCCCTGCTGTCGGGTGCCGCGGGCGTGAATGCGGCACCGCAACCGGCAATGACCGTGTACGGCGAACCGGCAAAATACCCTGCCGGCTTCAGTCATTTCGCCTACACCAATCCGCTGGCCCCCAAAGGCGGCACGATGCGCCGATCGGCGATCGAAATCGGGCAGTTCGACCACGTTTTGCCTTACATCGACAAAGGCATCGGCGTCACCCAGATCGACGGTTTGCTCTATTCGCCGCTGGCCCAGCGCTCCCTGGACGAGCCATACACCGTGTACGGCCTGGTGGCAGAGAAGATGGAGCGTTCCGAGGACGGCCTGTCACTGCGTTTTTACCTCAACCCCAAGGCGCGTTTTGCCGATGGCAAAGCCATTACCGCCGAAGACGTGCGCTATACCTTCGACCTGCTGATGACCCAGGGCAGCCTGCGTTACCGCACCCAGTTCGCCGATGTCAAAGGCGTCGAAGTGGAATCGCCGCTGACTATTCGCTTTGATTTCAAGAACAACGAAAATCGCACCCTGCCGCTGGATATCGCGACCCTGCCGGTGTTTCCCGAACACTGGTGGAAGACTCGCGATTTCGCCGGTGGCGGTGGCTATGAAGCGCCGTTGGGCAGCGGCCCCTATAAAGTGGGCAAGATCGATTCCGGGCGCAGCATCACCTTCGAGCGCAACCCCGACTGGTGGGGCAAGGACCTGCCGGTCAGCCGTGGCCTGTACAACTTCGATCATTTCAGCATCGAGTACTTCGGCGATACCGACGTGGCGCGCCAGGTCCTGCGCGGTGGCGCCTATGACTACAACCGGGAATTTTCCGCCACCGGCTATTCCATCGGCTATGACAGCCCGGCCCTGAGCGACGGTCGCCTGCAAAAGGCCCACCTCGCCACTGAGGCGCCGCAGTCGGCCCAGGGTTTTGTGTTCAATCTGCAAAAGCCCATGTTCCAGGACCGTCGCGTGCGCCAGGCGCTGGTGATGCTGTGGGACTTCGAGTGGAGCAATCGGCAGATGATGCGCGACATGTACATCCGCCAGCAGAGCTTTTTCTCCAATACCGATCTCGCCGCCCGGCAACTGCCGGATGCCGGGGAGCTGGCGATTCTCGAACCGCTGCGCGGGCAGATTCCCGACGAAGTCTTCACCCAGGTGTTCGAGGCGCCGAAGACCGATGGCAGCGGCGTGATTCGCGACAAGCAGCTACAGGCCCTGGACTTGCTCGAACAGGCCGGCTGGAAACCCGATGGCGACCAACTGGTCAATGCCGAAGGCGAGCCGTTGAGCTTCACCTTCCTGGTCAGCCAGAACGGCATGGACCGTCTGCTGCTGCCCTATAAACGCACGCTGAAACAGATCGGCATCGACCTCAATATCCGCCGCATCGACTCGTCCCAGTACGTCAACCGCCTGATGAGCCGCGACTACGACATGATCGTCACCGGCTACCCCGTCACCACCTCTCCGGGAGGCGAACTGCTCAATTACTTCGGTTCCGAGGCGGCCACCGACCCGGGTTCCAACAACTACATGGTGTTGAAGAACTCGGCCGTGGACACCCTGATCACCGGGCTGATCAAGGCCAATACCCAGGCCGACATGCTGCATTACGCCCATGCCCTGGACCGGGTGCTGCAATGGAATTACTACTGGATTCCCAACTATTACCCGCCGGGCACCTCGACGGTGTGGTGGAACCGCTTCGGCATCCCGAATGTGCAAGCGAGCAATGACGAAGCCATCGAGAGCTGGTGGGAGATGAGCACCACGCCATTGACCAACCAACAGATGACGGCCGAGCGTATCAGCCGTGGCAAACCCGGAGGGCCGCACTGATGTGGGCTTACATACTGCGGCGCCTGCTGCTGATCATTCCGACGCTGGTGATCATTCTTCTGGTCAACTTTGTCATCGTCCAGGCCGCGCCGGGCGGGCCGGTCGAACAGGCCATCGCACACCTGCAAGGCATTGGTGGTGCCGCGGTTGGCGGCGGTTCCGGCGAGTCCATGAGCGGCAAGTCCCGGGCCAGTCGCGGGCTCGATCCGCAGCTGATCAAGGACATTGAAAAACAGTACGGCTTCGATAAACCGGCACACGAACGCCTCTGGCTGATGCTCACCAGCTACGCGCGCCTGGACTTCGGCAAGAGTTTCTTCCGCGGTGCCACCGTCACCGACCTGATCCTCGAGAAAATGCCCGTGACCATTTCCCTCGGACTCTGGGCGACGCTGATCACTTACCTGGTGTCCATTCCCCTGGGCATCCGCAAGGCCGTGCACCATGGCAGCCACTTCGACATCTGGAGCAGTACCGCGATCATCATCGGCTATGCCATGCCGGCGTTCCTGTTTGCGATGTTCCTGATCGTGGTGTTTGCCGGCGGCACTTCGCTGAACTGGTTCCCCGTTCGCGGACTGGTCTCGGACAACTTCGAATCGCTGTCGACCATTGGCAAAGTGGCCGATTACTTCTGGCATCTGGTGTTGCCGGTCACCGCACTGGTGATTGGCGGTTTCGCCACGCTGACCATCCTGACCAAGAACTCGTTCCTCAATGAAATCACCCGCCAGTACGTGGTCACTGCCCGGGCCAAGGGTTTGAGTGAACGACGGGTGCTCTATGGACACGTGTTCCGCAACGCCATGCTGCTGGTGGTGTCGGGCATTCCCCAGGCGTTCATCAGTGTGTTTTTTGCCGGCTCCCTGCTGATCGAAGTGATCTTCTCCCTCGACGGCCTGGGCCGCATGAGTTACGAAGCAGCGGTATCCCGGGACTATCCGGTGGTGTTCGGCTCGTTGTTCATCTTCACCCTGTTCGGTCTTTTGATAAAACTGGTCGGCGACCTCTGCTACACCCTGGTCGACCCGCGTATCGACTTCGCCGCGAGGAACGCCTGATGCTCAAGCTTTCACCGCTGGCGCGTCGGCGCTTCGAGCGTTTCAAGAAAAACCGTCGGGGCTGGTGGTCGCTCTGGCTGTTTGTCGGCCTGTTCCTGATGACCCTGGGCGGCGAACTGATCGCCAACGACAAACCGCTGATGGTCAGCTATCAAGGCCAGTGGTACTTCCCGGTGTTCAAGCGCCACACCGAACAGGAGTTCGGCGGGCAACTGCCGTTCCAGGCCGACTACCGCAGCGACTACGTACAGCAACTGATCAAGAAGGATGGCGGCTGGTTGCTGTTTCCACCGATTCCGTTCAGTGACGACACGCCCAACTATGAACTGAACAAACCCGCCCCCAGCCCGCCCACCAGCGTCAACTGGCTAGGCACCGACGACCAGGCACGGGACGTTCTGGCCCGGGTGATCTTCGGCGCCCGGGTGTCGATCCTGTTTGCCTTGATGTTGACGTTTGTCAGCGCGCTGATCGGCATCGCGGCCGGGGCCCTGCAAGGCTATTACGGCGGCTGGGTGGATTTGCTCGGCCAGCGCCTGCTGGAGGTGTGGTCCGGGTTGCCGGTGCTGTACCTGCTGATCATCCTGTCGGGTTTCGTCGAACCGAATTTCTGGTGGCTGCTGGGAATCATGGCACTGTTTTCATGGCTGGCCCTGGTGGACGTGGTGCGCGCCGAGTTCCTGCGCGGACGCAACCTGGAATACGTCAAGGCCGCGCGCGCGCTGGGCCTGACCGACCGCAAAGTCATCGTCCGGCACATTCTGCCCAACGCCATGAACGCGACCTTGAGCTACCTGCCATTTATTCTTACCGGGGCGATTTCCACCCTGACGGCACTGGACTTCCTCGGCTTCGGCATGCCGGCGGGCAGTGCTTCCCTGGGTGAACTGATCGGCCAGGGCAAGCAGAACCTGCAAGCGCCGTGGCTGGGCCTGACGGCGTTCTTCACCCTGGCGCTGATTCTTTCTTTACTGGTGTTTATCGGCGAGGCGTTGCGAGACGCCTTCGATCCGAGATCTTGAGCGGACGGCGGCAATGACCAACCTGATCGAAATTCGTGACCTCAGCGTGGCCTTCAGTGGCCAGACCGTGGTGCGCAACCTGTGCCTGGACATCCGCCCCGGCGAATGCCTGGCGCTGGTGGGCGAATCGGGATCGGGCAAGTCGGTGACGGCCCACTCGATCCTGCAACTGCTGCCGCAAACCGATACCCGGACAACGGGCAGCATCCGCTATCGCGGCCAGGAACTGGTGGGGGCCGATGCCGGCAAGTTGCGACAACTGCGCGGCAATCGCATTGCGATGATCTTCCAGGAGCCGATGACGTCCCTGAACCCGCTGCACAGCATCGAAAAACAGATCGGCGAAACCTTGCTGGTGCACAAAGGCCTGGCGGGCAAAGCGGCGCAGGCGCGGATCCTTGAACTGCTGCACCTGGTGGGCATCCAGAAACCCGAGGAACGCCTCAAGGCCTATCCCCATCAATTGTCCGGTGGCCAGCGCCAGCGAGTGATGATTGCCATGGCCCTGGCGTGCGAGCCGGAACTGCTGATTGCCGACGAACCGACCACCGCGCTGGATGTGACGGTGCAGCGCAAGATCCTGCTGCTGCTCAAGTCCCTGCAACAGCGGCTGGGCATGTCACTGCTGCTGATCAGCCACGACCTGAACCTGGTGCGCAGCATCGCCCAGCGCGTGTGCGTGATGAAGGCCGGGGAAATCGTCGAGCAAGCGCCGTGCGAAACCCTGTTCACTGAACCGAAGCACCCTTACAGCTGTGTATTGCTGCACGCCGAACCCGAGGGTGAAGCCTTGCCCCGGGACGAGCGCGAAAACGTACTGGAGGTGAACGATCTGCAGGTACGGTTTCCCGTCAGTGGCGGCCTGTTCCAGCGCAAGACCTGGCTGCGTGCCGTCGATGGCATCAGCCTGAGCATTCAGCGCGGCAAGACCCTGGGCATTGTCGGTGAATCCGGTTCCGGCAAGTCCACACTTGGCCAGGCGATCCTGCGCTTGCTCGATTCCGAAGGCAGTATCCGCTTTCAGGGCCAGGCGCTGGATGGCCTGACGCAAAAACAGCTGAGGCCGTGGCGCAAGAAAATGCAGGTGGTGTTCCAGGACCCCTTTGGCAGCCTCAGCCCGCGAATGTCCGTGGCGCAGATCATCAGCGAAGGCCTGGAAGTACACAGCCAGTTGAGCACCGAAGAGTGCAACGCCGAAGTGATCCGCGCACTGAGCGAAGTCGGCCTCGACCCGCAAAGCCGCCATCGCTATCCCCACGAATTCTCCGGTGGCCAGCGCCAGCGCATCGCCATCGCCCGGGCGCTGGTGCTCAAGCCTGCGCTGATCCTGCTTGACGAACCGACCTCGGCGCTGGACCGCACGGTGCAGAAACAGGTGGTCGCCCTGCTCCGCCAGCTCCAGGAAAAGCACGGTCTGACCTACCTGTTCATCAGCCACGACCTGGCGGTGGTGCGCGCCCTGGCCCACGACATGATCGTGATCAAGGACGGCAAGGTGGTGGAACGCGGCGCCAGCCATGAGGTGTTTGACTCACCGCAGCATCCGTACACCAAGGAGCTGTTGGCGGCGGCATTGTTGGGGCAGGCATAATCCGTTGCATGAAGTTGGACCGAGGCGCGGCCTTCGCGAGCAAGCCCGCTCCCACATGGGATTTGTGAACGACACAGATCAACTGTGGGAGCGGGCTTGCTCGCGAAGAGGCCGGCACAGGCAAAACATAATCAGGATCAGCCCCCATGAACACCACCGAAAGCCTCAAGGACTACCAGCGCGTTCGCCTGCTGGCGATCCGTTCATTGTTCGAAATCATCGAGCAATCGAGCGAGGGCACGGTGATTGTCGACCGCGATGCCAACATCGTCTGGATGAATGAGCGCTATGCCCGGCGCTTCGGCCTGCAATCGGCGCAAGTGGCGATCGGCAAGCCCTGCGAAAGCGTGATCCCCGGCAGCCTGTTGCGTGAAGTGGTGCGCACCGGCCGGCCGATTCTGCTGGATATGCAAGACACCCCAAAAGAGCCGCTGGTGGTCATGCGCCTGCCGATTCACGATGACGCCGGCGTGGTCATCGGCGCCATCGGTTTCGCCCTGTTCGACGAACTGCGCAGCCTGTCGCCGATGCTCAAGCGCTACATGAGCATGCAGGAAGAACTGGCCTCCACCCGCTCGCTGCTGCGCGCGCGGCAGACCAAATACAACTTCGCCCATTTCATCGGCACCAGCGCCGCCAGCCTGGAAGTCAAACGCCGTGCCCGGCGCAGTGCGAGTACCGAATCGCCGGTACTGCTGCTCGGCGAAACCGGCACCGGCAAGGAGTTGTTGGCCCAGGCCATCCACAATGCCTCGCCCCGCGCGCACAAGGCGTTTGTCAGCATCAACAGTGCGGCGATTCCCGAATCACTGCTGGAGGCCGAATTCTTCGGCACCGCCCCCGGCGCGTTCACTGGTGCCGACCGCAAGGGGCGTGCCGGCAAATTGCAGATCGCCCAGGGCGGCACCTTGTTCCTCGACGAAATCGGCGACATGCCGCTGCCCCTGCAAAGCAAACTGCTGCGGGTGTTGCAGGAAAAGGAATTCGAACCGGTAGGGTCCAATGAAGTGATCCAGAGCGATGTGCGGGTGATCGCCGCGACCTCGACCGACCTGGAAGCGGCGATCAAACGCGGCGAGTTCCGCGCCGACCTGTACTACCGCCTCAACGTGCTGCCGATCCAGGTTCCGCCCCTGCGCGACCGCCTCGATGACGTGCCGGCGCTCAGTGAAGCGATTCTCGAGGAACTGCGCAGCCAGCATGAACTGCACCACGAAGCCCTGGAATTGCTGGGGCAACACGCCTGGCCGGGGAACATCCGCGAATTGCGCAATGTGCTGGAGCGGGCGGCGCTGCTCAGCGATGACTTGCGCCTGACAGCGGCGGACATCCGCGCGGCGATTGGTACGTTCACCCGGGTTGAGCGCGTGACGCCCTTGGCCCAGGAGCCCTTTGCCCATGAAACCTTCAGTGCGGCGCGGGAGCGATTTGACCGGCAACTGATCGAAACGACCCTTGCGCAATGCGGGGGCAAGGTCATTGAGGCAGCGGCGCGATTGGGGCTGGGGCGGTCGACGTTGTACAAGAAGATGGTGGCGTTGGGGATTGTAGAGTCTCAATAAAGAGACATACATCTCCTTTGTTAGACAGACCATCGCGAGCAAGCTCGCTCCCACACTGGAATGCGTTCACATAACAAATGTGGGAGCGAGCTTGCTCGCGATGAGGCCAGCATCATCAACGCGAGTCTCACAATAGAGACAAAAACATCTGACGCTTCAATAAAGACATGAATATATCCTTATATTTCAACGAGTTAATGATCTGGCACAAAACTCGCTATACGCCTCCCTACCCAGTTCCACCCTACAAAAATAACAACCCAGGAGACACACCATGAGTGTGATCATTGCCTTGGCAGCCCTCGCGCTGCTGATGCTGGCTGCCTACCGTGGCTACAGCGTTATCCTTTTTGCCCCGATTGCCGCCCTCGGCGCCGTCCTGCTCACCGACCCCTCTGCCGTCGCCCCCGCTTTCACCGGGGTGTTCATGGAAAAAATGGTCGGTTTCATCAAGCTGTATTTCCCGGTGTTCCTGCTCGGCGCGGTGTTCGGCAAGCTGATCGAACTGTCCGGCTTCTCGCGCTCCATCGTCGCCGCGGCGATTCGCTTGCTCGGCACCCGCCAGGCGATGCTGGTGATCGTGCTGGTCTGCGCCCTGCTCACCTATGGCGGCGTGTCGCTGTTCGTGGTGGTGTTCGCGGTCTACCCGTTTGCCGCTGAAATGTTCCGCCAGAGCAATATCCCCAAGCGCCTGATCCCGGCGACCATTGCCCTGGGCGCGTTCTCGTTCACCATGGACGCCCTGCCCGGCACGCCACAAATCCAGAACATCATCCCCAGTACCTTCTTCAACACCACTGCCTGGGCGGCGCCGTGGCTGGGCGTGATCGGCACGATCTTCGTGTTCTGTGCCGGCATGCTGTTCCTCCAGCGCCAGCGCAACAAGGCACAGCGCGCCGGTGAAGGTTACGGCTCCGACCTGCGCAACGAACCGGAAACCGCCGCCGACCTCAAGCTGCCCAACCCGTGGCTCGCGCTGTCGCCACTGTTGGCGGTAGGCATCATGAACCTGCTGTTCACCCATTGGATTCCGCAGGTGTATGGCAAGACCCACAGCCTCGCGCTGCCAGGCATGGCCGCGCCGGTGACCACGGAAATCGCCAAGCTCACGGCGATCTGGGCGGTACAGGCCGCCTTGCTGGTCGGCATCCTCATGGTGCTGGTGTTTGGCTACAAGGCGATCAGCCGCAAACTCGCCGAAGGCAGCAAAAGCGCGGTCAGCGGGGCGCTGCTGGCGGCGATGAATACCGCATCGGAATACGGTTTCGGCGCGGTGATCGCCTCCCTGCCAGGCTTTCTGGTGTTGGCCGACTGGCTCAAGAGCATTCCCAATCCACTGGTCAACGAAGCGATTACCGTGACCCTGCTGGCCGGCATCACCGGATCCGCCTCGGGTGGCATGAGCATTGCCCTGGCAGCCATGTCCGAGCAGTTCATCAGCGCCGCCCATGCGGCGAACATTCCGCTGGAAGTGCTGCACCGGGTCGCCGCGATGGCCAGCGGCGGCATGGACACCCTGCCGCATAACGGCGCAGTAATTACTCTGCTGGCGGTCACCGGGCTGACCCACCGCGAGGCTTACAAAGACATTTTCTGTATTACGCTGATCAAGACCCTGGCGGTTTTCGTGGTGATCGGCACTTTCTACGCCACTGGCATTGTGTGAGGTATTCATGACGACTCTTTCGGGCAAGACCGCACTGGTCACCGGCTCCACCAGCGGCATCGGCCTGGGGATCGCCCTCAGCCTGGCCAAGGCCGGGGCCAACCTGATCCTCAACGGTTTTGGCGATGCGTCCAAGGTTATTGCCGAGGTGGAACAGTTTGGCGGCAAGGTCGGCCATCACCCGGCCGATGTCAGCGATCCGGCACAGATTGCCGACATGATCGCCTACGCAGAGCGCGAATTCGGCGGCGTCGACATCCTGGTCAACAATGCCGGCATTCAACACGTGGCAGCGGTGGATGAGTTTCCGGTGGAACGCTGGGATTCGATCATCGCGATCAACCTGTCGTCGGTGTTCCACAGCACCCGCTTGAGCCTGCCGGGCATGCGCGCCAAGGGCTGGGGCCGGGTGATCAACATTGCCTCGGTGCATGGCCTGGTCGGTTCGGTGGGCAAGTCAGCCTATGTCGCCGCCAAGCACGGGGTGATCGGCTTGACCAAAGTCGTCGCGCTGGAAACCGCGACCACCCAGGTCACCTGCAATGCGATCTGCCCAGGCTGGGTACTGACACCGCTGGTACAGAAACAGATCGACGATCGCGCCGCCAGCGGCGTTGATCCACAGCAGGCGCAGCATGATCTGCTCGCTGAAAAGCAGCCATCGCTGGAGTTCGTGACACCGCCGCAACTAGGTGAACTGGTGCTGTTCTTGTGCAGCGACGCCGGCAGCCAGGTGCGTGGCGCGGCGTGGAATGTGGATGGTGGGTGGTTGGCGCAGTGATCATCTGCTAGACCGCGTTATCGTTCATCGCGAGCAGGCTCGCTCCCACATGGAAATGTGATCCCCTGTGGGAGCGAGCCTGCTCGCGAATGGATCTCAAGACATAAGAAGAGGCAAACCATGTCCGACATCCTCTGGCAACCCGACGTCAAACGCATCGGCAAGACCCGCATGGAGGCCTTCCGGCGCTTCATCAATCAGCGGCACCACCTCAAGATTGACGACTACCCGGCCCTGCACCAATGGTCCATCGAGCAACGCCCGGATTTCTGGCAGGCCATCGTCGATTTCTTCGACATCCGCTTCCACGAACAACCCGACGCCGTGCTGCTCGAAGGCCCGCAGATGCCCAGCGCCCAGTGGTTCCCGGGCGCCACGCTGAATTTTGCCGAACACCTGCTGCAGCGCCGCGATGATGCGATCGCCGTGGTCGCCGTTGGCGAAAACGGTCAGCGTGAACATTTGACCTGGGCCGAGTTGGCAGAGCATGTTGCCGGCTTTCAAAACGGCTTGATCGCCGCCGGCGTCGGTGTGGGTGACCGGGTCGCCGCGTGCATGCCCAACACCTGGCAAACCCTGGTGGCCATGCTCGCCACCACCAGCCTTGGCGCTGTCTGGTCCTGCTCTTCACCGGACTTCGGCACCCAAGGGGTGGTTGACCGTTTCGGCCAGATCGAACCGAAAGTGCTGGTGACCTGCGCCGGCTACCGCTATGCCGGCAAAGAGATCGACCAGACCGCCAAGATCAACGAGATCCTCCAGCGCCTGCCTTCGCTGCAACAGCTGATCGTCGTGCCTTACGCACGGCCACAGGCGCACATCGAACACTTCCGCACCCCGGCCAACGTGACGCTGTGGGACGATTTCTACGCTCCCGGCGGCGAACCGGATTTCGTCCCGGTGCCCTTCGCCCATCCGCTGTACATCCTTTACTCCAGCGGCACCACCGGCGTGCCCAAATGCATCATCCACAGCACCGGCGGCGTACTCCTGCAACACGTCAAGGAACACGGCCTGCACTGCGATCTCGGCCCCGGCGAGCGCCTGTTCTACTACACCACTTGCGGCTGGATGATGTGGAACTGGCTGGTCTCGGCCCTCGCAGTAGGCAGCGCGGTGGTGCTGTACGACGGCTCGCCGTTCCACCCCGACCCGCAACGCTTGGTCGACCTGATCGACGACGAGGGCATCAGTGTCTTCGGCACCAGCCCGAAATACCTCGCCACCCTGGAAAGCAGCGGCATCAAGCCCCGTGACAGTCATGACCTGGGCAGCCTGAAGACGTTGCTGTGCACCGGCTCGGCGCTGTCGCCGCAGAGTTACGACTTCGTCTATAGCGACTTCAAGGCTGACCTGTGCCTGGCCTCGATGTCCGGCGGCACCGACATCGTCTCGTGCTTCGTCAACGGCAACCCTGTGTCGCCGGTGCGGCGCGGCGAAATCATGGGCAAGAGCCTGGGCATGGCCGTCGAGGTATGGAACGACGCCGGCCAGCCGGTGATCGGCGAAAAAGGTGAGTTGGTCTGCACCCGGCACTTCCCGGCGATGCCCGTTGGCCTCTGGAACGATGCCGATGGCGAAAAGCTGCGCCAGTCCTATTTCAGCCTGTTCCCCGGCGTCTGGGCCCAGGGCGACTACGCCGAACAATTGCCCCATGGCGGGATGATGATCCACGGCCGCTCCGATGCCGTGCTCAACCCCGGCGGCGTGCGCATCGGCACGGCGGAGATCTACCGTCAGGTGGAAAAGATTCCGCAAGTGCTCGACAGCGTGGCTATAGGCCAGCAATGGCAGGATGACGTGCGGGTGGTGCTGTTCGTACGCTTGCGCGACGGGCTGGAGCTGGACGAGGTGCTACAGCAGCAGATCCGCCAGACGATTCGCGCCAACACCACGCCGCGCCATGTGCCGGCGAAGATTGTCGCGGTCACCGACATTCCGCGGACCATCAGCGGCAAGGTGGTTGAGCTGGCGGTGCGCAACGTGGTGCATGGGCAGAAAGTGAAAAACACCGATGCCCTGGCCAACCCCGAAGCGCTGGAGCAGTACCGCAACAGGCCCGAGCTCCAGTCTTGAAGCGCCACAAGAACCTGTGGGAGCGAGCTTGCTCGCGATAGCGGAGTGTCAGTTGACATCAATGCACATTGACCCGACGCCATCGCGAGCAAGCTCGCTCCCACAGGTCCTGCGTCGCTTAACCGCTCAAGCTCCTGAATCAACCTGCACCTGCCACCTGTGCAAGAATAGACGCCAGCTAAAGCGACTCAGGCGCAGGACTCCCGGATGAACGCAATACCCACCGCCAGCGATGCCCAGGCCCTGATCGCCCGGATCGACTGGGCAAGCAGCCCGCTGGGCGCTGCCAGCACCTGGCCACAGAGCCTGCGAACCGCCGTGGACATTGTCATTCACTCACCGATGCCGATGCTGCTGCTATGGGGTCCGCAACTGACACAGATCTACAACGACGGCTTCGCCCTGCTCGCCGGAAGCAAGCATCCGCAGGCTTTCGGGCAACCGACACACCTGATCTGGCCAGAGTTGAAAGACTTTACCGACCCGATCTACAGCGCCGTCCTGCAAGGTCAGGTACGAACCTACAGCGAGCAGCGCTTTACCCTGCAACGAGAGGGCCGGGAGTCCGACTTCTGGCTCGACCTGACCTACAGCCCGATCCGCGATGAAGGTGCCGAGGTGGCCGGGATCCTGGTCACCGCCATCGAAACCAACGAGCGCCGGCGCATCGCCCTCGAACTCGAACAACGCTCGGCGGCCAGCCTCAAGGCCCAGCGTGAAACCGAGGAGCGCCTGCAACTGGCCCTCGCCGCCACCGATGCGGTCGGCACCTGGGACTGGGACATCAGCGAGGACCGTTTCATCGCCGATGCGCATTTTGCCCAGCTCCACGGCGTCGATCCGGCCATGGCCAACCAATTGCCGATCAGCGAATACCTGCACGGCGTACACCCGCAAGACCGCGCCCTGATCGCCCGCAGCATCAAGCACTGCATCACCCACGGCACCGAGTACGCCGAGGAATATCGCCTGTTGCAAACCGACGGCCAGATGCGCTGGGTGTTTGCCCGCGGTCGCTGCTACAAGGACCATCACGGCCGGCCGATCCGGTTCCTCGGCGCCGCCCTGGACCTGACCGAGCGCAAACACACCGAACAGGCCCTGCGCCAGAGCCAGACCGAGCTGCAACTGATCATCAACGCCATGCCGATCCTGATCAGCTACGTCGACCGCGAAGAACGCTTTCGCCTCAACAACGCGGCGTACCTCGACTGGTACGGGCTGACACCGCAAGAGCTTTACGGGCGAACCATTCTTGAAGTGCTCGGCGAAGAAGCCTACGCGCTACGCGCCCCGTACATCACCGAGGCGCTGTCCGGCCGGCCCTGCTGTTTCAGCATCAGCACGCCGCACCGCGACGGCAGCCTGCGCCAGGCCTTGATGAATTACCTGCCACGCCACGGTGCAGACGGCGCGGTCAACGGTTTCTACATCTTCGTGATCGACGAAACCGAACGCAAAAACACCGAAGAAGCCCTGCGCAACCTGAACGAAACCCTTGAGGAACGGGTGGCCGCCCGCACCCGACAACTGGCCGAGGCCAACGAGCGCCTGCAAAACGAGATGTTCGAGCGTGAACGTGCCGAAGACGCCTTGCGCCATGCCCAGAAAATGGAAGCCGTCGGCCAGCTTACCGGCGGCATTGCCCATGACTTCAACAACATGCTCACCGGCATCATTGGCAGCCTCGACCTGATGCAGCGCTACATCGCCGAAGGCCGCGCCAGCGAGATCGGCCGGTTCACCGAAGCGGCAGTGTCCTCGGCCAACCGTGCCGCCGCCCTCACCCATCGCCTGCTGGCGTTCTCCCGGCGTCAGTCGCTCAATCGCAAGCCGCTGAACCCCAACGACCTGATTCGCTCGCTCGAAGACCTGTTGAGTCGTACCAAGGGCGACCACATCGAACTCAAACTGCAACTGGCGGAGAACATCTGGCGGGTCAACACCGATGTCAGCCAGCTGGAAAACGCCCTGCTCAACCTGGTGATCAACGCCCGGGACGCCATGCCCGGGGGCGGCGAGTTGCAGATCGAAACGGGCAACGTATACCTCGACGGCAGCGACATCACGACCCTGGAACCGGTCAAGGCCGGCGACTACGTGATGATTGCCGTCAGCGACAACGGCACCGGCATGACGCCCTCGGTGCTGGCCAAGGCCTTCGACCCCTTCTTCACCACCAAGCCCATCGGCCAGGGCACCGGCCTGGGCCTGTCGATGATCTACGGTTTTGCCCAGCAGTCGGGGGGCCACGTCAGCCTGTTCAGCCTGCCCGGACGGGGCACCAGCGTGCGGTTGTACCTGCCGCGCCTGCATTCGACCGAGCCGGAAAAAGTCCTGTCACCCCTGGTCGGCGAGGCGCCGGCGGCGATTGCCGGTGAAACGGTGATGCTGGTCGAGGACGATGCGGCGGTGCGCATGCTGGTACTGGACCTGCTCAAGGAACTCGGTTACCGCGCCCATGAAGCCGAAGATGCCAAGGACGCGCTGCCGGTGCTGGAGTCGGACCTGCGGGTGGACCTGCTGGTGACCGATGTGGGGTTGCCGGGCATGAACGGCCGACAACTGGCAGAAATCGCCCGCCAGCATCGTCCCGGACTGAAAGTGTTGTTCATGACCGGTTACGCGGAGATCGCGGCCGAGCGCCAGGGTTTCCTTGAAGAAGGCATGGACATGGTGACCAAGCCGTTCTCCATCGACCTGTTGGCCAACAAGATTCGCACGATGATCGGTCAACCGGACTGAGTTGAGGCATAATCGCGCGCCCCCGCTGCCACCCACATAGCCCGTATCGTTGCAAGGTAACCGCCCCATGAAAGCTCAAGCCCGCCATATCCTGGTGAAAACCTCGGAAGAAGCCGAACAGCTCAAACAACGCATCGCCAAGGGTGAAGCGTTCGATGTGCTGGCCAAGAAGTATTCGACCTGCCCGTCGGGCAAGCGCGGCGGCGACCTCGGTGAAGTGCGGCCGGGGCAGATGGTCGGCGTGATCGATGCGGTGATCTTCAAGAAACCGCTGCGGGTGGTGCATGGCCCGATCAAGAGCAAGTTCGGCTATCACCTGGTGCAGGTGTTTTACCGGGATTGATCACCGGCTCATTGCCAACTGATGACCTGTAGGAGCTGCCGCAGGCTGCGATCTTTTGATCTTAAAAAAAACAAGATCAAAAGATCGCAGCCTGCGGCAGCTCCTACAGGGGATTGTTCAGGTGCGGGGGATCAGTGCACCGGGCACCTGAATCACCTGGCTCGCCAACCGGTGCCCCGCTTGCGCCGCTTCGACCGGGCTGCCGCCCTTGAGCCGACTGGCCAGATACGCCGCACTGAACGAATCCCCCGCCGCCGTGGTGTCCACCACCCGCTCGACCTTCTGTGCCGGCACCTCGAATGACTCGCCATCACAACGAATCAGGCACGCTTGCGCGCCGCGCTTGAGCACCACTTCCGGCGTACCCATCTGCTCATATGCGGCAAACACCGCGTCATCATCGGCATAACCAAACAGCGCCTGTTCGTCATCCACCGTCAGCAACGCCAGGTCGACTTGCGGCAGCACGCTGCGATACGCCGCCCGGGCGTCCTCGACCGATGCCCAGAGCCGTGGCCGGTAGTTGTTGTCGAACACGATCCGCGCATCGCGCTGGCGGGCCTCGATCAGGGTTTCCAGGAGTTTTTCCCGACCTTGCACGCCGAGTACCGCCAGGGTGATGCCGCTGAAATACAGCACATCGTAATCCGGCAGCGCCGCGAGGATCGGTGCGGCGGCCGGGGTGGTGAAGCAGTCACGTACCGCTGCTTCATTGCGCCAGTACAGAAAGCGTCGCTCACCGGCGGCGTCAGTCTGGATGCAATACAAACCCGGCAGGCGTCCGGGCAGGCGCTGGACCATCTCAAGGCCGATGTTTTCCGCCGCCCAGCTCTGGCACATCGCGTCGCTGAAACTGTCATCGCCCAGGGCGGTGACGTAGTCCACAGAGCCGTCCTCTCCCAGTTCCCGGGACAGGTACACCGCCGTGTTCAAGGTGTCGCCGCCGAAGCTTTGTTGCAGGCTGCCGTCGGCGCGATGCTGCAACTCGATCATGCATTCGCCGATCAGGGCGATGCGCGGGGTGTTGGGGCCGAGGGTGTTGATGGTGTTCATGTTGTGGGATCTCAGATGTTTCGGTGTTGTCTGGCAGGGCCTCATCGCGAGCAAGCTCGCTCCCACAGGGATTTTGTGAATGCCAAAGATCCAGTGTGGGAGCGAGCTTGCTCGCGATGGCAGCACCTCGGTCCTGAACCTTAGAAACAGGTTTCCATGGTCTCGATGACATTCAGTTGTTCATCGACCAGACAGCCGACACGCCACTTGTCGAACGTCAGGCACGGGTGCGAAGTACCGAACGAAATGATGTCGCCCACCCGCAGATCAACCCCCGGCGCCACGGTCATGAACGCATGCTGGTCCATGACCGCGGTGACTTTGCAGGCACTCACGTCATCGCCGCTGGCCGGCACCACGCCCGCCTTGTAGCGTCGCAACGGCACCGGCAAACCGGCGTCGTAGGCGACGTCGCGCTTGCCCAGGGCAATCACCGCAAACCCCGGCTCCGGCAACGACTGCACGTGCGCCCACACTTCCAGCGCCGGACGCAGGCCTTCGTGCAGGTCACTGCGACGGTCGAGCACGCAGCACTGCGCTTCCTTGTAGATGCCATGGTCGTGCGCCACGTAACTGCCGGGACGCAGCACGCTGAGGAAGCGTCCAGCGGCGTTCTGTGCCTCGAAGGACTCGGCAATCAGGTCATACCAGGCCGAACCCGAGGCGGTGATGATCGGCTTGGCAATGGCAAAGGCGCCGCTGTCCTGCAACTGCACCGCCAGGCGCACCAGCGACGCGGCGAAATCGCGGATACCGGTCACGGCGTGATCGCCATGGATCACCCCTTCGTAGCCTTCGATCCCGGTCAGGGCCAGGGCCGGTTGCGCAGCGATGGCCTTGGCGAGGTCGAGCACTTCCTGTTCGCTGCGGCAACCGCAACGCCCGCCGACCACGCCGTATTCGATCATCACGTTCAGGCGCACGCCACGGGAGGCGAAGTAGGCGCCGAGGTCGGCGACGTTGTCCGGGTGATCGACCATGCAATAGAAGTCGAACGTCGGGTCGGCCAGCAGGTCGGCGATCAATGCCATGTTCGGCGTGCCGACCAACTGGTTGGCCATCAGGACACGGCGCACGCCATGGGCGTAGGCGGCGCGGGTTTGCGTGGCGCTGGCCAGGGTGATGCCCCAGGCACCGGCGTCCAGTTGGCGACGGAACAACGCCGGGGTCATGCTGGTCTTGCCATGGGGCGCCAGTTCCGCTCCGCTGTCGCTGACGAACGCCTGCATCCAGCGGATGTTGTGTTCCAGCGCCTCGCGGTGCAGTACCAGCGCAGGCAGGCTGACATCACGCACCAGGCTGGCACCGATGGGCGCCGCGCCTTTATCCACGTTGGCAGTATGGGGGGCAGAAGACATGGTCGAACTCCTCGTTCACGCGGCTGCAGGCAGCCGCTGTTATTCGTTGATGCGACGGGCCAGGCTATTGGCGCTTGCAATCAGCACCCGGCGGTAGTCGTTGTAGTTTTTCTTCGCATCGGCCCGTGGGGCGACGATGCACAGGGTCGCGATGGCCACGCCGTCGGGGTTTTTGACCGGCGCGGCGAAGCAATGGGTAAAGGTGTCGGCGACGCTATCGAAGGAAAAGAACCCATCGATACCGGCCTGACGGATTTCCTTGAGGAACTGCGCAAGCTCCAAGCGTTCGCCATCGGGCAGGATGAAGTCGTCGTGGTCGATCAGGTCGACGATCTCCTGGTCGCTCAGGTGCGCCAGCAACAGGCGTCCGGAAGCGGTCCAGGGGATGGGTGCGTTTTCGCCGATATCCGAAGAAATGCGGAAATGCCGCTCGCCTTCCTTCATCAGTGCCACGGTGTATTTGCGCCCGTTGAGCAGGCACATCTGCGCGGTTTCATGGGTCTGGCTGACGATGTCCTGCAAGGCGTGATCGGCCTCGCGGGTCAGGTCGAAATGGCGCAGGTGTGCTTGCCCGAGAAAGTACAGCTGACGACCGAGGTAGACATGACCGTCCTTGCCCACCGGCTCCAGGATCCGCCGTTCCAGCAGCGAGGCCACCAGTTCGTAGACCGTGGATTTGGGGCTGCCGATGCCGTTGGCAATATCGTTCGGGCGCAGGGGCTGGCCGATCTCCTTGAGAAAATCGAGGATATCGAACGCCCGGTCCAGACCGCGTGCCCGGCGCTTGATGGTGTCTTCGGTCATTTCAGTATGCTCACTCATTGATGCCCTGTAGGAGCTGCCGCAGGCTGCGATCTTTTGATCTTGCCTTTGGGCCCGTGCAAAAAACGGCAAAAGATCGCAGCCTTCGGCAGCTCCTACAAGAGCCGGCGAGAATCAGGCCTTTTTCTTGTACGCGATGCAGTCGATCTCGACCTTGCAGTCGACCATCATGTTCGCCTGCACACAGGCCCGTGCCGGGGCGTGCTCGGGTTTGAAGTACTCGGCGAAGACCTTGTTGAAACTGGTGAAATCCCGCGGATCCTCCAGCCACACGCCAGCACGCACCACATCTTCCAGGCCATAACCGGCCTCCTGGAGAATCGCGATCAGGTTCTTCATGGTCTGGTGGGTCTGTTCGACAATCCCGCCAGTAATGATCTCGCCGTCCACCGCCGGCACCTGCCCGGATACGTGCAGCCAGCCATCGGCTTCAACGGCGCGGGCGAAAGGACGAGGCGTGCCGCCTGCAGCGGCGCTGCCGGTGCCGTAACGAGTAATGCTCATGAGTGTTTCTCCTGATTGAAAATTGAAGGATCAAAAACGGGTGCTTTTGAGAAATTCCGCCAGTCGCGGCGATTGCGGGCGCTCGAACAGGTCCTTGGGCGGCCCTTGCTCTTCGATACGTCCCTGATTCATGAAGACGATCTTGTCCGAGACCTCGAAGGCAAAGCGCATTTCGTGGGTCACCAACAACATGGTCATGCCGTCTTCGGCCAGGCCCTTGATCACGCTCAGCACTTCGCCGACCAGTTCCGGGTCCAGCGCCGAGGTCACTTCGTCGAACAGCATCAGGCTCGGGTTCATCGCAATCGCCCGGGCAATCGCCACGCGCTGCTGCTGGCCGCCGGACAACTGACCGGGAAAGTGGTCGCGCCGTTCCAGCAGGCCGACACGCTCCAGCCATTTCTCGGCCAGGGCCACGGCCTCGTCCTTGTGCAGTTTCTTCACCTTGAGCAGGCCCAGGGTGACGTTCTGCAACGCGGTCAGGTGCGGGAACAGGTTGAACTGCTGAAACGCCATGCCGGTCATGGCGCGATGCCGGGCGATGACTTTTTCCGGGTGCCGCACACGCTTGCCGTTAATGTCGTCATAGCCGATGGACTCGCCATCGAGCAGGATCTGCCCGCCCTGGAATTCTTCGAGCATGTTCACGCAGCGCAGCAATGTGGTCTTGCCCGAACCGCTGGAACCGATCAAGGTCACCACGTTGCCGCGCTGCATGCTCAGGTCGACGCCCTTGAGCACTTCGAGCTGGTCGTAACGCTTGTGCAGGCCGCGAATGTCCAGCAGGGGTTGGCCGTTTTGTGCATGATTTTGTGCATGTGTTTGAGTCTGAGTCATGGCAAAGCCACCCGCTTTTCAATGTGCCGGCCGAGTAACTCGATGCCGTAGTTGATGACGAAGAACAGGAAACCGGCGAACAGGTAAAACTCCAGGGTCATGAAGGTCCGGGCGATGATCTGCTGGGTACTGAGCAGCAATTCCGCCACGCCGATCACCGACAACAGGGTCGAAGCCTTGACGATCTCGGTCGACGAGTTGACCCAGGTCGGCAGGATCTGCCGCAACGCCTGGGGCAACAGCACATAACCCAGCGCCTGGTAGAACGTCAGGCCGATGGCCTTGCTCGCCTCCATCTGCCCGCGCGGCAATGCCTGCAAGGCGCCGCGCACGATCTCGGCGACGTGGGAGCCGCAAAACAGGGTCAAACCCAGCGCACCGGCCTGGAACGCGCCGATCTGCCAGCCCAGCGCCGGGGCCATGTAAAAGCACGCCAGCACCAGCACGAAGACGGGTGTGCCGCGAATCACATCGACATAAAAACGAAACGGTGCGCGCATCCAGAACTTGCCGTAGGTCAGCACCAGCCCGGTGACGACACCCAACAGCGTGCCGAGCAGAATCGCCAGCACCGACACCTGGACACTGGTCAGAAAGCCTTGCCACAGCACTTCCCGCGCCACCCACAACTCATGCAACCAACTGGGGGATTCGTACATGGGTAGCTCCTATCGGCGAATCGCCAGACGCTGTTCGAGGTAACGCAGCATCATGGCAATGAGGTAACAGGCCGCCACATAGAGCGCCGTGGTCACCAGCCAGGTTTCAATCACCCGGTAGCTCTCGACATTGATCTTGCGCGCGTAATAGGTCAGCTCCGGCACGGCAATCGCCGCCGCCAGCGAGGTGTCCTTGAACAGCGAAATGAAGTTGTTCGACAAGGCCGGCAACACATTGCGCAGCATCACCGGCACGGTGACATAGGCCTTGACCTGCCACTCGCCCAGCCCGATGGCCAACCCGGCTTCGCGCTGGCCCTTGGGAATGCTCAGCAAACCGCCGCGGAACACTTCGGTCAGGTAGGCCCCGGCATACAGCGACAGGGTGATGATGAACGAGGGAATCTTGTCCAGGCGGATGCCCAGGCTTGGCAGCGCAAAGTAGATCAACAGAATCAACACCAGGATCGGCGTGTTACGAATCACCGTGACATACACCGACGCCATCACCCGCAATGCGCGGTGCCTGGACAGCAAGGCAAACGCCATCATCAGGCCGATCACGCAGCCGATGGCGATCGACACCAGCGCCAGTTCAAGGCCCAGGCCGAGCCCCGCCAGCAAGGTGTCGAAGTCGCGCCAGACGGCGGCAAAGTTCAACTGATAGTTCATGGTCAGCAGTACCTGAACGGGGCGATTCATCACCGCCCCGCTCTCACGGGATCATTGAAATTCGACGGGGAAACCAATCTTTGGCGAAGGCAGGTCGACACCGAACCACTGCTTGAACGACGCCGCGTAAGTCGGGAATTCAACACCGGTCATGGCTTCATGCAGGGTGGTGTTGACGAAATTCAGCCAGTCCTGATCGCCGCGCTTGACCGCGCACGCATAGGTCTGCGGGCTCCAGGCGTAGGCCGGGCTGCGATAACGGCCAGGGTTCTGCACCATCAGGTACTTCACCGAAGACTGGTCGGTGGCCGCCGCGTCGGCCCGGCCGGAGTTCACGGCCTGGTACATCAGGTCCACACTGTCGTACTGATCGACCTTGGCCTTGGGCAGCGCCTGGTGCACCAGCTCCTCGGCGTAGACGTTTTGCAGCACTGCCACAGTGATGCCATCACCAGCGGCCTGCATGTCGTCGATCTCCTTGTACTTGCTGTTCGCCGGCAACAGCAGGCCGACACCTTCGCGGTAATACGGCAGCGTAAACGCCACTTGCTGGGCGCGGCTGGCGGTCACAGTGATGAACTGGCAGCTCATGTCGACTTTGTCGGTCAGCAGGTTGGGGATACGCGCGTCGGACGATTGCACCACGAACTCGACTTTGCTCGGATCGTTGAACAACCCCTTCGCCACCATGCGCCCGATATCAATATCGAATCCCTGCAACTTGCCATCCGCGCCCTGGAAATGCCACGGCGCATTCGTGCTGCCGGTGCCCACAATCAGTTTGCCGCGGGCCAGAACGCTATCGAGCTTGCTGTCCGCCGCCTGGGCCACGCCCATGGCAGCGGCTGAAGCTGCGAAAAGAAAAACACACGCTTTGAACAAGGATGGTCGGCGATGCATGGCAAGCACTCCAGGGTGATGTGTATTCCGCTATACCGGAACTTGGTATGTAACAGCGGAATAGACAGCAGAAAGTGTGCCACAGGAAGTGGAGCGTTTCCCAGTGCATTCGAAAAATGAGCGCAATCAACAAGATGGAAATTCGTCGAGTTCGAGACGTTACCCATCGCCTCGATAGCGAGCGCTACCGTTGGCTACAAGGAACGGGTACCCGGACCCCAATCCTGTGCACAGTCGCGGCAGTTACCCCATTTCCTGACTGCTTTTGATTAAAGGATTCACTTCCAGTCCCCCCCTGTGCTATTTGACAGGGAATTTTTTTGGCAAATGGCCATCCTATTGCCTTTACCGACGATCACCACCACGCTGGTGATCGGCATCCAGGCAGCCGGGAACCGGATTGGACAACGCCGGATTCGACTGCTTTTATTCAAGTTCAAGATGGAATGAACTGCTGCTGGCGACCCTGTGCGCCAGCCTTTCACGATGCTCCAGGAGGGTTAATGTCTTTTAAGGTCATGATGGTATTCGGTACGCGTCCGGAGGCCATCAAGATGGCTCCACTGGCGCGGGTCTTGCGTAACTGGCCCGGAATCGAACTGAACATCTGCTCCACCGGCCAACACCGGGAAATGCTCAAGCAAGTGCTCGACTCGTTCGAATTGGCGGTCGACGAAGACTTGCAGGTAATGACCCAGGGCCAGACCCTCAACGGACTCTCCGAACAACTGCTGGGGCATCTCGACAAAGCCTATGCGCGGGTGCATCCGGACATCGTGCTGGTACACGGCGACACTACCACCAGCTTCATTGCCGCCCTCGCCGCCTTCAATCGCCAGATACCCATCGGTCACGTCGAGGCAGGCTTGCGTACCGGCAATTTGCGCGCTCCCTGGCCGGAGGAAGCGAACCGGCACCTGACCGGTGTCATCGCCGACCTGCATTTCGCGCCGACCATCAACAACGAAGACAACCTGCTGCGCGAAGGTGTGCCCAAGGCCAACATCGAGGTCACCGGTAATACGGTGATTGACGCGCTGGTATGGATGCGCAATCACCAACAGCAAGTCCACTGGCACCCGGCCGCCGACTCGCCACTGGCCGTGCTCGACGACACCAGGCGCATGGTGCTGATCACCGGGCACCGCCGGGAAAACTTCGGCGGCGGCTTTCGCAACATCTGTCTGGCCCTGGCCACCCTCGCCGAACGTTATCCCGATGTGCAATTCGTCTATCCGGTGCACCTCAATCCACAGGTGCAGAAAGCGGTCTACAGCGTTCTCTCGGACAAACCCAATATCTATCTGGTGGCGCCGCAGGATTACCAGCATTTCGTCTGGCTGATGGACCGCGCGTATTTCATCCTCACCGATTCCGGTGGCATCCAGGAAGAAGCCCCCGCCATTGGCAAACCGCTGCTGGTACTGCGCGATGTCACGGAACGGCCATTGGCGCTTGAAGGCGGAACAGTGGTGCTGGTGGGCACCGATACCGACCGTATCGTCAGGGAATCAAGCCTGTTGTTCGATGATGACGCCACGTTCCAGCGCATGAGTCGAGTCCATAGCCCTTATGGCGACGGACACGCCAGCGAGCGCATCGCCAATCGCCTCGGCATCTGGCTGAAACACCGTGCGGTGGCGGGTAAAGCCGTATGAGCCTGGCGTTTGTCGACTTCTTTGCCTATGCGTTGTTCGGACTCAAATACCTCGCCATTACCCTGGCCTTGCTGATGTTCATTCTCGGGCTCGATGACCTGTTCATCGACCTGGTGTACTGGACCCGCAAACTGATCCGACGCTGGCGGATCTATGAAAAATTCAGGCGCGCCGATGAAGAGCGGCTGTACTCCATCGGCGAAAAGCCCCTGGCGATCATGGTACCGGCGTGGAACGAAGTCGGTGTGGTCGGTGAAATGGCGCGCCTGGCCGCCTCGACCATCGACTACGAGAACTATCAGATTTTCGTCGGCACCTACCCCAACGACGCCGAGACCCAGGCCGACGTCGACGCGGTGTGCCGGCATTATCCCAACGTGCACAAAGTGGTGTGCGCCCGTCCCGGCCCTACCAGCAAGGCCGACTGCCTGAACAACGTGATCGACGCCATCCTGCGTTTTGAAAACGATGCAAAGATCCAGTTCGCCGGTTTCATCCTGCACGATGCCGAGGACGTGATTTCACCCATGGAGTTGCGCCTGTTCAACTACCTGCTGCCGGCCAAGGACCTGATCCAGATTCCAGTCTATCCCTACGCGCCGGAGTGGAATGGCTTCACTGCCGGGCACTACGTCGACGAGTTCGCCGAGAACCATGGCAAGGACGTCATCGTGCGTGAAGCACTGACCGGGCAAGTGCCCAGCGCCGGGGTCGGCACCTGTTTCAGCCGTAAGGCCATCAGCGCCCTGCTCGAGGACGGTGACGGTATCGCCTTCGATGTGCAGAGCCTGACCGAAGACTACGACATCGGTTTTCGCCTCAAGCAAAAAGGCATGAAGTGCATCTTTGCCCGCTATTCGGTGACCGACCCGAAACTGGCACTGGAACAACCCTGGGTGTTCGGCATGGACCGCGCGTTTTCCCAGGTGATCTGCGTGCGCGAGCACTTTCCCCGGGACTTGCAGTACGCGATCCGGCAGAAGTCGCGCTGGATCGTCGGCATTGTGTTCCAAGGCACCAAGAATCTGGGCTGGAGCCGCAAAGGCCTGCTCAATTATTTTCTGTGGCGCGACCGCCGTGGCCTGATTGCGTACCTGTTGAGCTTCCTGGTGAACATACTGCTGGTGGTGTTGCTGGCGATGTGGCTGGTCACCGTGATCGCGCCGGATGCCTGGCGGTTCCCGTCGATCCTCGACGACAGCGCCTTGCTGGCGAGCCTGCTGTGGCTCAATGGCCTCATGCTGCTCAATCGGCTTTTCCAGCGTGGCTGGTTTGTCACCCGTTTCTACGGGCTGGGCGAAGGGCTGCTGTCGGCCCCCCGGATGGTGTGGAGCAATTTCGTCAACTTCTTCGCCAACCTTCGGGCGTTGCGCCAGGTGATGGAAATGGGCGATTCCCGTCGCGTCGCCTGGGACAAGACCACTCATGAGTTTCCGGCCCTGGCCGAAGCCCAGCGCACCCCGCTGGGCCATCGCCTGGTGGAAAAAGGCCTGCTCTCTGAAGATCAACTCGAAGCCGCGATCACCAACCCGGTGCGTCGACGCCTGGGTCAGGAATTGCTGCTGCGCGGGCACATCGACACCACGCAACTGGTGCAGGCCCTCGCCGAACAACTGGACCTGGAATGGGCCCCGCTCAACCCGTTCAAACTCGACAAGCGCCTGATCGCTGCGGTGCCTCGCAAGATCGCCACGCACTATGGTGTGCTGCCGGTCGCCGAGGAAGGCGACACCCTGGTGCTGGCGTCCGAAGGGCCGGTCAGCCAGGTGTCCCTGGGGGCCATCAGCCGTCAACTGAAACGCCCCGTGCGTTGCCGTCTCGCACCACAAGGCCGGGTGACGCTGGGGATCCGCTACTGGTACGCCAGCCCTCGTCAAAGCGAGGAGGTGCATCAGATGCTTGAGGTGCTTGAGAGAAATCAGGACGACGAAGACCTGATCGAGCGCGTCAGCCATCACCAGGTGTTGCTGGGCAACCTGTTGCAAGTACGCGGCATGGTGCCGCCCACCCTGTTCAATCAGGCGCTGATCGATTTCGATGCGGAAAAAATGTCTTTAGGTGAACACTTGATTGAACGCGGCATGATCACACAGGAAATTCTCGAACAGGCCTTGGTCGATCAGGCGAGTGAGCAGCACGCTGCCTACTGCATTGCCCGGGAGGCTGCATGAAGCCTGTCCATCGTCAGACCTTGATGGCCGGTAGCCTGTTGCTCTGCCTGAACACGACAGCATGGGGGCAAGCCGAACCCATGACCGATTTCGATCAGTTCCGCAGTTACCCCTATATGGACCGCAGTTACCGCGAAGCGAAAGCCGGCAACTGGAAGGAAGTCGAACGGCTGATGCGCCATCTGCTGAGCAAAGTGCCGGGAAACGATGAGGCACGGGCGCTGCTGGTGCAGTCGCTGGTCAAGCAGCAACGCTACGAAGACGCCGTGCAAGCGCTGCAGGATACCCCTGCCAACAGCGACACCCTGCTCAACCTGCGACTGGCCTGGATCGAACAGGATCCGCCGGACACAAAACAGGTGGAGCAATGGATAGCCTCCAGCAATCCGGAGCATCGCGTGCGCCTGTGGCAGGCCTACAGCGCGAGCCTGGCCAAGCGTGGTGGCGCTGCCTCGGCCCATGACTGGCTGGCCCAACTGACACCCAAGGGGGATGAGCGAGCGCTGCAACAGGCCCGGGCCAACTGGTCCGAGCAATTGCGCGATTGGGATGGCACCATCAAGGAGCTCGCGCCCCTGGCCGCGAACCAGCAACTCGATGCCCAAAGCTGGCAACGCCTGGCCAACGCCTACGTGCAACGCCTCGACGAGCAACCCTTGCAGCAATTGCTGCAAACGGCGCCAAGCCCGGAAGCTGCGCGCAAGACCCGACTGGCCATGGTCGACCGGGCGATTGCCATGGGTCACCTCCAGCAGGCGCAACGCTGGATGCAAACGCTGCCGCCCGCCGACCTGGCCGATCCGGCGCAACGCCAGCGCCTGTGGGAACTGGCGCGGCAAACCGGTGACAGCGCAACGGTTCAACGCTTGAGTGGTGAGTTGCAGCGGCCGTGCCTGGAGACCGCCGACTGGCTGTCGCGTCGTGATCGGCAAGCGGCGCTGACCCAGTTGAAAGCTTGCCGGCCCGAAGAAAATCCGCAAGCCTGGCTGGTCCTCGCCCAGCGCCTGCAAGCCACTGACCTCCTGCAAACGACCCGTCTGCCGGAGCCCTGGGACACGCAACGCCGCGAACAGCTGCTCGCCGCCTGGCAGGATGAAGGCCGCAGCGACAAAGTCATGGCCTACCTCGCCAGCCAGCCGCAGACCGCCGACGTGGTCAAACGTCGCGCTGAACTGCTCCAGGCATCGAATCACGATACCGAAGCGGCGGCATTCTGGGAGCGGCATTACCAGCAGACAGGCAACCTCAACTCGCTCAATCAGGCGACCTACCTGGCGCTCAAAGCCGGCCAGCGGGAACATGCGCAACAGTTGCTCGAGAGCGCCTTCGACCGCCACGGCGGCAAGCTGCCGACGCCCCTGCTGCAACGGTTGGCGGGGTTGTATGCCGCATCGACACCGACCACGGCACAACAGCAACGCATCGTTACGTTGCTCAACCGCGTCGACCCCGCCACTCGCGGGCAACTGCTGGCGCAACTGGCGGAAAACGGCCAGTGCGGCGCGGTTCAACAGGCGATTGGCGATAACCCGCAAGCCGCGGGCGACTACCGCGCCCTCGGTCGCTGTGCAATGCCCGAGCGTCCCGGCGAAGCGGTGGTGTACTACCAGACCGCCGAAAAAATGGGTGACCAGAACACCCGCCTGCCACTCGCCTACGCCCTGGAAGCCTCTGGAGACTCGGCGGGTGCCCTGGCGATCTGGCGCAGCATTGCGGACGCTGAACTCAGCGACAATGCCCGCCTCACCGCCAGCCGTAGTGCCCTGAGTATCGGTGACACGCAAACGGCCGAACGTTACTGGCAACTTAGCCGCACCCGTGGCGCCAATGAGTGGACGTTGGGCGCGGCGATTGCCGATGCCCGGGGCGATCACGCTCTCGCACTGCAGCGCCAGCGTTCCGCCCTGCAACTGGTACCGGATGCCGAGCATTACTATGCTGCGTCGGTCACGGCGCAAAAGGCCGGCGACCTGCAGCAGAGTAACGAATGGCTTGCCGAAGCGGTACGCCGTGAGCCGGACAATCCCCGATATCGTGCCGACTACGGCGTGCGCCTGGCCGGGGCCGAGACCAAGGCAGAACGCGCCAGCTCCATCCCGTATCTGCAACGCGCCACCCAGGACTTCCCGGAAGACTATCGCCTCGGCGAAACACTGGCCTGGCGTTACGACGAGGTCGAGGACAGCGCCTCGGCGCGCAAGGAACTGGAACGCGTGATTGACCTGGAGCAGAACCCGGTGGCCGCCGATGACGAGGAAGGTAGCATGGAGGCACGGCGCTATCGCCAGCGTCGCGCTCACGAAAGCCTGTCCCGTCGCGACTCATTCACCATCGCCAGTACCTGGTCGCCGGCCGGGATATCGACCAACGATTTCGTGCGCCCTGACCAGAGCACCGGCACGCAGCGACGCTCCAGCTCGCAGAACGTGCAACTGGCCATGTGGGACCACGCACTGGGCGATGAACCCAGTCGCGCCGGCAGCACGCTGTCGGTCTATGGCCGTTTGCTGCTTGGCGGTGTGGGCCGGTCGAGCTATGCCGAATCCCTGGGTACCGGCGTCGGCCTGCGCTACAAGCCCTGGGGCACAGCCAACATCAACTTCTATGGCGAGATCTACAAACAAAGCCAGTTCGATGACCAAGACAACCATGGCCTGAGCCTCGGCCAAATGCTGGTCCCCGACAAGGTATCCGATCAGGCCGAGGATCACCGCGATGATGGCCACACCACCACCGACTATCTGCTGCGGTCAACGGCGTCGTTCCTTGATCAGGGTCGATTCCGCAACGATTGGCGGGTCGATGAAAGCGATTGGGAGGAGCGCTTCCTCTACCTCGACGCGGCGTGGTGGACCAAGGCCGGCGACCATCAATGGCTGTCGCGCTTCCAGCAAGGTCACACCTGGAAGCTGCCGTTCAACGGCGCGCAAACGGTCATGCCATACGGTTTCCTTGAATTTGCCAGCCAGGACCCGAGCAACGACTGGCGCCAGGATCTGCGCACCGGTCTGGGCTTGCGTTGGCAATGGTGGTTCAACGATGACATTTACAACGCCTATCGCGCGCACCTGACGGTGCGCACCGAGTATCAACAAGCGTTGGGCGGCAATCTGTATGACGGCGGCAACGGTGTGCTGGTCGGCGTGGAGTTGAACTTCTGATGAAGCGACTTCTTTTGGCTTTGTGCCTGTTGTTGGGCGCCACGGCGCCCCATGCCGACGAACGGATTTTCTATCAGCCGCTCAACGCCGATGCCAGCCTGAGCCAGGCGCAATGGCAGCGAATCTGGCAGGACACCGCCCACCAGGGCGTGCATACGGTGATCGTGCAATGGACGGCCTATGGCGATTCGGACTTCGGCGGCGCCGACGGCTGGCTCGCCGGCAGCCTGAAACAGGCCCAGGCCCAGGGCCTGAAACTGGTGCTGGGCCTGCACATGGACCCGGCCTATTACCAGCGCATCAATGAACTGGACAGTGCCGGTCTGGCAACGTACTGGCAAACGCAACTGGGGCAGTCGCTGGCCCGGCAGCAGAAGCTGCGCAAGGACTGGAAACTCCCGGTCAGTGGCTGGTATCTGCCCATGGAACTGGATGACCTGCACTTTCTGCCGCTGGATCGCCGGCAAAAGTTGCAACGCCAGCTCAAGGATTTCGCCGGCAAGCTCGACGCGCCGCTGCACATCAGCGTCTTCAACGTCGGCAAACTGTCGCCACAGGTGAATGGCCGGTGGCTTGGGGAATTGGCCAGCGCAGGGATTCAAGTGTGGTGGCAGGACGGAGCCGGCACCGGACGCTTGCCAGCCATGGTTCGCAACGGCTATGCCCAAGCCCTGCCCTGCTCCATCGGCATCGTCAGGGAAGCCTTTCGCCAGGTCAGTGTTGCCGGGCAACCCTTTCGTGCCGAACCCATGCCCCCCCAATCCACATCGCCGGGCTGCCACCCGACGTCGGTTTTCTCCCTGCGCTACCGGCCGTGGGGTAAGGTGATTCTCGACAACCAGCACAACAGCAAGGTCGGCGATGTACAAAACCATTGAAGACGAAGTGCTGAGAAAGTCGGCGCCGGCCAAGCTCAAAGCCGAGTTCCTCCAGCATGAATTTGATCGGCTACGCTCCTTTTGCGTATTGATCTATATCGCCAGCATTGCAATCTGGATTGCTTACGACCTGATCCTCAGTTTCATCGGCGGACAACCATTCACCTGGCTTTCGCTGGTGTTTATCGGCGCCTTCGCGACTTTCGTCATCATCCTTCGGCTGATCCGCGATGCCCGGCATTTCCAGACGCTGAACCTGCTGTTTGTGTTTGCCATGGCATTCGGCACGCGACTGCTCACCGAAGGCCTGCCCGACGATCACCAACCCGGATGGCTGTTGCTGGCGGCTTCGACCACCCTGTTCACGGCCTCGGTATTGCCGCTGAACCGCTGGTCGTTCTTTGCCGCGCAAATCGTCACCTGGTCGTTTCTCAACCCGTTCTACAACACGGATCTCGGACACATGGAGCTGAGGGGGGTGATGGCCATCAGTTACTCGGCATTTATCTGCGGCCTGACCATCTACAGCTTCCTGACACTGCGCAAGGCCAAGCTGTACAACTTCATCATGTCCAAGCTGCTGCTGGACCAGGCCTACATCGACACCCTCACTGAAATCCCCAATCGCCGCTCGTTCATGACCCGCGCCAACCAGCATTTGAACAAAGTGCCGCGGGAGAACGACCACTACCTGGCGATGGTCGATATCGACAATTTCAAGAAGGTCAACGACGTCCATGGCCATGACATTGGCGACGAGGTACTCAAGCGCATCGCCCAGGACATCAAGTCGGTGATGACCCGTCACGAATATGCGCGCCTCGGTGGCGAGGAGTTCGCGGTTTACCTGGCCGGGGCTCGCCGCGAAGACGTCGAGGCGCTGGCCGCTGAATTGTGTCGGGTGGTGCGCGAACAACCCACTCGACACCCGGTGACCATCAGCATCGGCCTGGCCCGGGTGCTCGACGGCGACACGCTGAACCAGGCGCTGGTCAAGGCAGATGAAGCCTTGTATGAGGCAAAGCATACGGGGAAGGATCGGTATACCTTTCATCAATGAACTGATCTATCTCACACTCTGCACTGAGCGTTTCTCATCGGTACCGAACGTTAGGCGTCCATTGAAAAAAGATCTGTTTAAACGCGAAAAAACTGATCACTACTGTCAACTATGACAGTAGACGCTTCGAAGCATAGGAGGAAATACTGGCCGTAACCTTCTGTCGACACCAAAGGGAATCGGACATGAATACGGCCAGAACTCTACTTTTTTGCACAACGCTGGGAATGGGTTTAACGGGCTGCAGCGTCCATCAGGACGCGACTGTTTCTACGGTCAACGAAGAGTGCCGCGACTTGGTCGACAGAGGGCGCATTGGCCAGAATGGCCCGGAAGTTTGCGTCACAACTCCCCTTTCAAAAAGTGCCACATCCATCTCCGGGACTGTCGTTGGCACCAAGGCCACAGGCCCGTTCATCGTAACGGCGGTAACCAGCGATGGGGACATCTTGAAACAGGTACCTACTCTGTCGAACCTCAACTTCACGATGTCTCAATTGAATCTGCAAAACCTGCCAGGCAAGGGCATTTCATTTTCGGTGTTTGTAAACGATATCAGTTCACCGCCTACCAACCTGGTCATTGGCCAGGAGCCACCCTCAACATGCTTACGTAACACTCCAAACTATCCGCTATGCGGTACTCACCCGGGCGCAATCTTTTTTCCGATTAAAACATCCATCACCACTATTTTTTCAGTCCCGGCGGGGGAGCAATACGGCGGGGCGACGCTGATACCCTACCTGATGGGTCTGAACCCGATTCGTTGGAAGGCAGACCGATATATCGGCTATTTTTCAAACGTTCCAGCTCCGATAAAGCCAGGGGAAGTGCAAACCGTTTATGCGACCATTAACGACGACGAATCATTTGCCTACCCGGTCAACCAGACTGTTCTGCCAAGTCAACCGTAACAGTGAGCTGACCTAGTGCTTGAATGACGTCATCACCCGTTCGGCATTTTCATCGCAACTCATGCCCTCAGGCTTCGCCTGGATGGTGTCGATCCACCCCAGCAACTGCGCCTTGCTATGGGCCAGGTGCCGTTGCATCTCTTCGATCTGCTCGACCTTGCGAAGCAGGCCCGCCATCAGTTCATCATGCTTGAACGCACCGGTCACATTATCCGGGAGCAACTGCTTGAGTTCTTCCAGGCTGAAACCGGCCTGTTGTGCGCATTGGATCAGTTGCAGGGTTTGCAGCGCCTGTTGCGAGTAACGCCGATACCCGTTGGCAGAACGCTCGACCTGCCGGATCAAGCCCTGAGACTCGTAAAAACGGATGCGTGATGCGGTCAGGCCGCTCAACTGCGCCAATTCACCAATTTTCATTGCGGCCTCATTTACCTGCTTGACATTAAAGTTAACTTTAAGCTTAGCCTCTACTCATCAGTATGAGGAGTCAAGCATGTCACCCTTCCAAACCTTGAATTTGCCCAACGGCCAGACCATCGCCAATCGCATTGCCAAAGCCGCGATGGAAGAGAACCTTGCCGACACCGGACAGGCGCCTTCCGCCCCGTTGTTTCGCTTGTATCAGGCCTGGGCCGAGGGCGAAGCCGGGCTGTTGTTGACCGGCAACGTAATGATCGATCGCCGCGCCATGACCGGTCCCGGTGGCGTGGTGCTGGAAGACGAGCGCGACCTTGAACGCTTTCGCCAATGGGCCCGCATCGGCCGGGCCGGCGGTGCGCACTTCTGGATGCAACTCAACCACCCTGGCCGCCAGACCATGGCCAACCTCGGCCAGCAAGCACTGGCGCCGTCGGCGGTTGCGCTGGATCTCGGCCAGTTCTCGAAGATGTTCGCCGAACCCAAGCCCATGGGCGAGGACGACATCCAGGAGGTGATCCGCCGTTTCGCCAGCAGCGCCGCACTGGCGGAGAAAGCCGGTTTTACCGGCGTGCAGATCCACGCCGCCCATGGCTACCTGCTCAGCCAGTTCCTGTCGCCGCTGACCAATCGACGCACTGATCGCTGGGGTGGTTCGCTGGAGAATCGCGCACGCCTGCTGTTGTCCGTCGTCGAGGCGGTTCGCCAGGCGGTGTCGCCGCAATTTTGTGTGTCGGTAAAGCTCAATTCAGCGGATTTCCAGCGCGGTGGTTTCGATGCCGATGATGCACGGCAAGTGATCCAGTGGCTCAACGAACAACCGATCGACCTGCTGGAACTCTCCGGTGGCAGCTACGAAGCACCGGCCATGCAAGGCGAGGCCCGTGATGGTCGGACCCTGGCCCGGGAGGCGTACTTTCTGGAAATGGCCGGTGATCTGGCCAGCGTGGCGCGCATGCCAGTGATGGTGACAGGCGGGATCCGGCGCCTGGCAATCGTCGAACAGGTCCTCGACAGCGGCATCGCCATGGCCGGCATCGGCACCGCGCTGGCCGTGGAGCCGCACCTGGTCAAGCATTGGCGCGAAGGCAAGAACAGCCACCCACAACTGCCGCCAATCCGCTGGAAGCGCAAACCCCTGGCGGCGCTGGCGAGCATGGCGGTGGTGAAGTTCCAGCTGCATCGCTTGAGCCGTGGGCGCAAAACCCGACCTGAGGTCTCGGCGCTATGGGCGTTGATTGTCGACCGGTTGTATATAGGCAAGCGTACCCGGCAGTATCGGCAGGCGATGGGTAAGTAATCCAGAATTGATGTTGACTGATCCACCGCCTTCGCGAGCAAGCCCGCTCCCACATTCGGAATGCGTTCCCCCCTGTGGGAGCGGGCTTGCTCGCGAAGAGGCCAGCCCGGGCAAAGGAGAGCTCAGCCCGGAATCAGCTCGTCGATGTGCCGATACTCGGCCTGCAACTGCGCCGCCAACACCCTGCTGCGCCCGAGCCTGATCGGTCCGCGCTCGATGTCGATCAACAGCCCCGGACACTCAAGCACAGGCAGCAGCGACCAGTCCTTCAGCCGGCCATCGGTCACCAGCAGCAACCGCTGCTGCTCTGCCGGAAAACGTTTCTGCCGCGCGGCAAGCCACTGCCCTGCTTCGCCCAATGCCGCCAGCAACGGCGTGCCACCACCCGCGCCAAGGCCATCAAGCCAAAGGCGCAGCCCCGTCGAGGCCTTCAATCCCTGCACCTGCCACTTGGGGGCAGCACCGCTGGCCGTGAGCAACGCCAGTCGCGCACGCTGGCGATAGGCATCGTCGAACAACTGCGCCAGCAAGCCCTTGGCGTCGCTCAATGCCTGATGACGGCGGGTCGATGCGGAGGCATCGACTATCACCAGCCACAGTTCATGGGACGAACGCGTGCGCAGTTGAAACATCAGGTCGTCGCGCTGACGCGGCCGGCCATTGAGCAATGTACCGGGCCAGTTGACCGAGCCATTGCGTGCGGCGTGACGCTTGCCCTGCTTGCCGTGGTCCAGCCGCCCGGCTCGGGGTCTGGCATTCGCCCCCGCGTCGCAGCGAGGGCGAATGCCTAGGGCTTTTTTGGCCAGCTCGGCACTTCACGTCGGGCGCCGGTCGCCAGCGCCTGGGCAGGCAATTCGCCCCACTGGCCCTGCCCTTCGCTCGGGTTGGCCTGCTGCGGCGCGGAGGGCTGCGGCGCGTGGGATGGCTGAGGCGCTGGAGCTGAATGCTCGCGCCGACGATGGCGCAAGGCGAATTCGGCGACGGCGTCGATATCTTCCTCGGCGATCGCGTTCGCCCCGCGCCAGGCGGCGTGAGCCCGGGCGGCACGCAGCCAGACCAGGTCGGCGCGCAAACCATCGACGCCAGCGGCAAAGCAGCGCTCGGTAATCCTGGCCAGAGCCTGGTCATCGAGGGGGATGCTCGCCAGGGCGTTGCGTGCGTGCTGGCAACGTTCACGCAGAGACGCCTGCGCCGCTTCCCATTCGGCGCAGAAACCTTGCGGATCGCTGTCGAAATCCAGGCGACGGCGGATGATCTGGCCTCGTTCGGCCGGTGCTGTGTGGCCACCAAGGGCGACATTCAGGCCGAAACGGTCGAGCAGTTGCGGACGCAGTTCACCCTCTTCAGGATTCATGGTGCCAATCAGCACGAACTTCGCCGAGTGCCGATGGGAAATGCCGTCACGCTCGACCAGATTGGTGCCGCTGGCGGCCACATCGAGCAGCAGGTCAACGAGGTGATCAGGCAACAGATTGACCTCGTCGACGTAGAGCACGCCACCGTCAGCCTTGGCCAGCACGCCGGGCGAGAACTGAGCCCGCCCCTCGCCGAGCGCCGCGTCGAGATCGAGGGTGCCGACCAGGCGCTCTTCGGTGGCGCCCAGCGGCAATGTGACGAACTGACCGCTGGCCAGCAGGTCCGCCAGACCACGGGCCAGGGTCGACTTGGCCATGCCGCGCGGGCCTTCGATCAGGACACCGCCGATTTTCGGATCTATGGCGGTGAGGTACAGGGCCAATTTCAAATCGTCGGCGCCGACCACGGCGGAGAGCGGGAAATGCGGGGTGTCGGTCATTGTTCTATCTCGGTCATGGTCGGTGATGTCATAGACACCTGTATCCCTGTGGGAGCGAGCTTGCTCGCGATGGCGTTTGTCCAGTCGAAGAAGATGTTGCCTGACAGACCGCTATCGCGAGCAAGCTCGCTCCCACAGGTTCAAGCGTGTCAGCTGTCTTCTTCTATATCCAGCAACAGATTCTCCAATGCCTCACGGTAGGCGCCCGGCTCCTTCCACATTCCGCGTTGTTGCGCCTCGAGCATGCGTTCCGTCATATCGCGCAAGGCATGGGGATTGTGTTCACGGACAAAATCCCGGGTGTCAGGGTCGAGCAAATAGGCGTCGGCCAGCAACGCGTACTGGTGATCGTCGATCAACTGCGTGGTGGCATCGAAGGCGAACAGATTATCGACGGTCGCGGCCATTTCAAACGCACCTTTGTAGCCGTGGCGCTTTACCCCATCGAGCCACTTCGGATTGGCCGCCCGGGAACGGATCACCCGGTTCAGCTCTTCCTTCAAGGTGCGAATCTTCGGCAGGTCCGGCTGACTGTGATCGCCATGATAACTGGCCGCCGCCTCGCCTTTCAGGCTTTCCACCGCCGCGAGCATACCGCCCTGGAACTGGTAGTAATCGTTGGAGTCGAGCAAATCGTGCTCGCGGTTATCCTGGTTTTGCAGTACGGCCTGTACCTGGCTCAGGCGCTGGCTGAACTGTTCACGGGCGGCGGTGCCTTCGTCGGAACTGCCGTAAGCGTAGCCGCCCCAGTTGAGGTAAACCTCGGCCAGGTCCTCGCGGGTTTGCCACAGGCGACCATCGATGGCGCCCTGCACGCCTGCACCGTAGGCACCGGGCTTGGCCCCGAAAATCCGCCAGCCGGCCTGA
Organism: Pseudomonas sp. PDM27; assembly: GCF_019219205.1. Lineage (NCBI taxonomy): Bacteria > Pseudomonadati > Pseudomonadota > Gammaproteobacteria > Pseudomonadales > Pseudomonadaceae > Pseudomonas > Pseudomonas sp. PDM27. The sequence goes on from NZ_JAHUWF010000001.1 coordinate 300,736, forward strand.
CGTCGTGCAGCGTCTTCATCCAGCCCGGCCTGCAGCAAGGTTGCACGTTCGGCACGCACCTTGGCCGCCAACGGATTGAGGTCGTCCGGCTCATCCAGGTCGGCCACCGCTTGCACCGCCGCGTCAAACAGGCGGATCAGATTGGCAAAGGCATCGCGGAAGAAACCGGACACGCGCAAGGTCACGTCGACCCGAGGACGGTCGAGCAAACTCAACGGCAGAATCTCGAAATCATCGACCCGCTGGCTGCCGGTGGCCCAGACCGGGCGCACGCCCATCAACGCCATGGCTTGGGCGATGTCATCGCCACCGGTGCGCATGGTCGCGGTGCCCCACACCGAGAGACCGAGCTGGCGCAGATGATCGCCGTGGTCCTGCAGGTGCCGCTCCAGAATCAGGTTGGCCGACTGGAAACCGATGCGCCACGCCGTGGTGGTCGGCAAATTGCGCACGTCCACCGAGTAAAAGTTGCGCCCGGTGGGCAGCACGTCCAGGCGACCGCGACTCGGCGCACCGCTGGGGCCGGCCGGGACGAAGCGACCGCTGAGGGCGTCGAGCAGACCGCGCATTTCCGCTGGGCCGCAGGCGTCCAGGCGCGGGGCGACTACTTCGCGCAAACCATCGATGATGGCCTGCACTTCATTCCAGCCTGCCCCTTGTGGGAGCGGGCTTGCTCGCGAAAGCGGTGGGTCAATCGACATCAATGTTGAGTGTTCAACCGATTCGCGAGCAAGCCCGCTCCCACAGGGGTTATTCAACGCGTCCGAAATCAATTGCGCGGCAAACAGTTCCAGGCGCTCGCGGGTATCGCCCGCCGTGCGCCAGGTATCTTCGCTGATGTCCACAAGAGCCTCGGGACGCGACCCGATCCATGGCTCGGCCAGCGCACAATCCAGTGGATCAAACCCCAACGCAAACGCCTTGGCCAGCGCCCGCAGCAGACTCGATTGCGCGCCTCGGCCATCGCCCCGTGGAATGCGCAACAACGCCAGCAAGGTGTCGATACGCAAGCGCCCGGTGGGCGATTCGCCGAACACATGCAGGCCGTCGCGGATCTGCGACTCTTTCAAGTCGCACAGGTAAGTGTCGAGTCGCGGCAACCAGATCGCTGCGTCGGCATCGCTGTCGAGTGGCTCGTCCAGTTGCAGTTCACGGTCGATGTGCGAGTCGCGTACCAGTTGCAGGATGTCGCGTTGCAACTCCCGAGCGCGGCGCGGATCGAGCAACTGCGCTTCGTAATATTCGTCCGCCAAGAGTTCGAGGTTGCGCAGCGGACCGTAGGTTTCGGCGCGGGTCAGCGGTGGCATCAGGTGATCGATGATCACCGCCTGGGTGCGCCGCTTGGCCTGGGCGCCCTCGCCCGGGTCATTGACGATGAACGGATAGATGTTCGGCAGCGGCCCGAGCAGCGCATCCGGCCAGCAGTTTTCCGACAGCCCCACGCCCTTGCCCGGCAGCCATTCGAGGTTGCCGTGCTTGCCGACGTGGATCACGCCGTGGGCGCCATAGGTGTGGCGCAGCCAGAAGTAAAACGCCAGGTAGCCGTGGGGCGGGACCAGGTCCGGGTCGTGATACACCGCACTCGGGTCGACCTGATACCCCCGCGCCGGTTGAATGCCGACGAAGGTCAGGCCAAAGCGCAGGCCAGCGATCATCATCCGTCCGCTGCGACACATCGGGTCGTTTTCCGGCGCGCCCCAACGCTCGAGCACCGCCGCACGATTGGCTTCGGGCAGGGCATTGAACATCCCCAGATAGTCGTCCATCCCGAGGCTTTGCCGGCACGGACGCAGGTCGAGGGTATCGAGATCGTTGCTGACGCCGCCCAGCAATTGCTGGATCAGCGCAGTGCCGCTGCCCGGCAATTCGGCCGGCAACGGATAACCTTCGGCATGCAGTGCCCGCAGGATATTCAGCGCCGCGGCCGGGGTGTCGAGACCGACGCCATTACCGATGCGCCCGTCGCGGGTCGGGTAATTGGCGAGAATCAAGGCAATGCGTTTTTCAGCGTTAGGCACCCACGCCAGTTCGACCCAGCGCCGCGCCAGTTCGGCAACGAAGTCCATGCGCTCCGGTTGCGGCCGGTAGCAGACCACATCCGACTGGCTGCGCTCACTGCGCCACGCCAGGTCCTTGAAGCTGATCGGGCGACTGATGATGCGCCCGTCCAGCTCCGGCAAGGCAATGTGCATCGCCAGATCGCGCGGGCCAAGCCCCTGTTCACTGGCGCGCCAACCCGGCTCGTTGTCCTGGGCGCAAATCGCCTGGATCACCGCAATATTGCGACGGAACGGCCGCAGGTGCGGCGCCTCGGGACTGGACTGGGCGAAACCCGTGGTGTTCAGGATCACCGAGACGCTGGCCTCATCCAGCCAGTCCTCAACGGCGCCCAGGCAGCCGGGCTCTTTCAGACTGGCCAGCGCAATCGGCAACGGATTCAACCCCGCGGCCTGTAAGCGCTGGCAAAAAACATCAATGAAAGCAGTGTTCGCCGCCTGCAAATGCGAGCGGTAAAACAACACCGCCGCCACCGGGTGATCGGCGTGCCAGTCGGCCTGCCAATCGCTCAGTGCGGCAGAGTGTTTGTGCGGATGGTAGATGGCGGTGCGCGGCAGGGTTTGCGGCTCGCCCCAGGTGTAATCGCGCGCCAGCCAGCGGTTGGCCAGGCAGCGGAAGAAATCCAGGGCGTTACCCATGCCGCCCTGACGCAGAAATTGCCAGAGCCGGTCGCGATCCTCGGCGCCGACGGTACTCAGGTCGCTGAGCTCCGGGTCCGGGCGGTCATCGCCCGGCACCAGAATCACCTGCACGCCGCGCTGGGACAGCTCGACCAGGCGCTCGATACCGTAACGCCAATAGGCGATGCCGCCGTGCAGCGAAATCAGGATCACCTTGGCGTGACGCAACACCTCATCGACGTACAAATCGACCGAGGCATGGTTCTGCACCTGCATCGGGTTGGCCAGGCGCACACTCGGGTAATCCTCGGGCAACTGCTGCGCCGCCTCGGCGAGCAGCGCCAGGCTGGAGTCGCCGCTGCACAGGACCACCAGCTCGGCGGGGGTTTGTCCAAGGTCGGCGATGTTGTCATCCGACACGAAACCGCCGGGCTGGGTCCTGAGCAGGTGCATGGGTTACACGCTGAGCGCAGCGCGCAATTGCGCTTCGAGCACGGCGGCGTCCAGTTCCTGGCCGATCAGCACCAGACGGGTGATGCGCGCCTCTTCGGCACCCCACTGGCGGTCGAAGTGCTTGTCGAAACGCGTGCCCACGCCCTGGATTAGCAGGCGCATCGGTTTGTTCGGGACGGCGGCGAAACCTTTGACCCGCAGGATACCGTGCTGGACCACCAACTGGGTCAGCGCGTCCATCAGCAGGCTTTCGTCGGCTTGCGGCAGTTCGATGGAGATCGAATCGAAGGCGTCGTGATCGTGGTCGTCATGATCATCGTCGCCATCGTGATGATGGTCGTGGTGGCTGTGGCGACTGTCGATGTGTTCTTCGGAGCCGGCACCCAGGCCGATCAACACGTCCAGTGGCAGGCGACCGCTGCTGGCTTCGATGATTTTCACCGCTGGCGGCAACTCTTCGGCGACTTCCAGGCGCACGCGGGCCAGGTCGGCCGGGTTGATCAGGTCGGATTTGTTGAGAATCACCAGGTCGGCGCTGGCCAGTTGGTCGGCAAACAGCTCGTGCAATGGCGATTCGTGGTCCAGGTTCGGGTCGAGTTTGCGCTGGGCATCGACCTGATCCGGGAAGGCGGCAAAGGTGCCGGCGGCCACGGCCGGGCTGTCGACCACGGTGATCACCGCGTCAACGGTGCAGGCACTGCGGATTTCCGGCCACTGGAATGCCTGGACCAGAGGCTTTGGCAGGGCCAGGCCCGACGTTTCGATGAGGATGTGGTCGAGATCGCCGCGACGAGCCACCAGTTCGCGCATCACCGGGAAAAATTCTTCCTGGACGGTGCAGCACAGGCAGCCGTTGGCCAGTTCATAGACACGGCCGTTGGCTTCTTCTTCGGTGCAACCGATGGAGCACTGCTTGAGGATTTCGCCGTCGATGCCCAGCTCGCCAAATTCGTTGACGATCACTGCGATGCGGCGCCCTTGGGCGTTGTCGAGCATGTGCCGCAGCAGCGTGGTTTTACCCGAGCCGAGAAAGCCTGTAACGATGGTGACGGGAAGTTTGGCCAGTGTTTTCATCGGATGCCCTATGGCTAGGTGGCGGGCATACGGGACGACGACCGGCAACGCAGATGCGCGTGCCTGAAGAGTTCGCCACCGGATCACCCCGCCCGGTTGAATTTGAGAATCTGTGTCGAGGCAGGTCTCCTGGCTGACGGTGTGCCGGCCTTGGGCCTGGCATTCGCTGCGCCTTCCCGCCGGCCTCATGGATTGAGCCTGCAGTGGCGTGGCAACGAACATCACCGTTCACAGTTGCGGGGGCAGCCGCGGCATCGACCGCGTTCCCTTCTTAGCTTCGACAAACGCCGAAGAACCTCGAAAGCGCAAGGCTACGCATGGTATTGGGGCGGGTCAATGTTCACGTGACTTCTGCGGTGTGCCCTTCGCGAGCAAGCCCGCTCCCACATTTGATCGGGCTCTTTCAGAGGAAAAGGGTCGGTGTGGGAGCGGGCTTGCTCGCGAAGAAAGCGACTCGGTTTCCAGTTGAGAACCCTTGCCAATTGACGCCCAACCCTCGCCCATGCTCTCCTACGCATCTTGTTACGGGTGCCCTTCACAGGGTGAAACGGGAAACCGGTGAATCATGTGCTTTACTCTAAAGCCATGTCAGTCCGGTGCTGCCCCCGCAACGGTAAGCGAGCGAAGCATCAGATCCACTGTGCCACTGCGGCATGGGAAGGTGGTGTTTTCAGGTTCAGGCCCAAGCCTTTGCCCCTCGTGAGCCCGGAGACCGGCCCGCAACATAAAGTGACCATAACGATCACTGAAACAACAAACCCGCGGTGGGCGGGCGCTGTTTGAAACGCTGCGCGCCTGGTCGTGCAGTTTTTTGCATGCGCTCTTGATTCCCCGCTGACAGACCAGAGGGAAACGCCATGTCGATCATCAGCAGCACCGGCCACACTACAGCCAGCACCACTTCTACCCTGACTCAACGTCTGACCGCCGCCGTCTGCGCGTCGATCCTGGGCGCGTGCCTGGTGTATTTCGCCGGTTTCTCGCACATCGAAGCGGTGCACAATGCCGCCCACGATACCCGTCACAGCTCCGCGTTCCCGTGCCATTGAGACCTGCTGACATGATCAAGCGTATTGCGCAAACCGCAGGTTTCACCGGGCTGCTGGCCGCCCTGTTGCTGACCCTGCTGCAAAGTTTCTGGGTCGCGCCCCTGATTCTTCAGGCCGAAACCTACGAAAAAGCCGAACCGGCTGCCGTTGAAATGCATGAACACGCCGATGGCGCGATGGCTGCCCACACCCACGACGCCGAAGCCTGGGAACCGGAAGACGGCTGGCAGCGCGTGCTGTCGACCACTGGCGGCAACCTGGTGGTGGCCGTCGGTTTCGCCCTGATGCTGGCCGGCCTGTACACCTTGCGTGCGCCGACCAAAACTTCCCAGGGCCTGCTCTGGGGCCTGGCCGGCTATGCGACCTTCGTGCTCGCGCCGACCCTCGGCCTGCCACCTGAACTGCCAGGCACGGCCGCCGCCGATCTGGCACAACGACAACTGTGGTGGATCGGTACCGCCGCCTCCACCGCCGTCGGTATCGCGCTGATCGTGTTCAGCCGTCACTGGCTGATGAAAGTCCTCGGCGTGGCGATCCTTGCCGTTCCCCATGTGATTGGCGCACCGCAGCCGCAAGTGCATTCGATGCTCGCTCCGGAGGCACTGGAAACCCAATTCAAAATCGCTTCGCAACTGACCAACGTGGCGTTCTGGCTGGCCCTGGGCCTGATCAGCGCCTGGTTGTTCCGTCGCAAAAGCGATGGCCCATACCACGCATGACGGACGTCAGCACAGCGCCGACCCTGGTGGTCGGCCTGGGCTGCCAAAAGGGCTGCCCCGTCAGTACCTTGCTGGCGCTGCTCGACCAGGCACTGGAGGCGCACCAGATTGCCCGCCATGAAATCAAGGCCCTGGCCAGCATCGATTCGAAGCGCGACGAACCTGCACTGATTGAACTGGCGCAGCAGCTTGGCCTGGAATTGATGTATTTCAGCAGTGAACAACTGGCCCCCTATGAGCCGCAACTCAGCCATCAATCGCAAATAGCGTTTGAACGCACCGGTTGCTACGGCGTGGCGGAAAGCGCCGCACTGGCCCTGGCCGAACAACTGGCCCAGGCCCCGGCAAAACTGCTGATTCCCCGACAAAAATATGCCCAGGCAACCCTGGCATTGGCTGGCGCGGCATAAAATCCCCGATAATCCCCGCCTCGATCATGAACATTCTTCATCTGAAGCCCTGTTCAGCCCCTTTTATCCCCTCAGGAACCGACGATGACCGTCTACTTCATTGGCGCAGGTCCCGGCGACCCAGAACTGATTACCGTCAAGGGCCAGCGGCTGATTCGCAGTTGCCCGGTGATCATTTATGCCGGCTCTCTAGTGCCCGCTGCCGTCCTGGAAGGTCATTGTGCGGAGCAGGTAGTCAACAGCGCCGAACTGCACCTGGAACAGATCATCGACCTGTTCAAGGCCGCCCACGCCAAAGGCCAGGACGTGGCCCGGGTACACTCCGGCGATCCGAGCCTGTATGGCGCCATTGGCGAACAGATTCGCTATCTGCGTGAACTGGGCATTGCGTTCGAAATCGTCCCGGGCGTGACGGCCACCGCCGCTTGTGCAGCGCTTCTGGGTGCAGAACTGACGCTACCGGACGTTTCACAGAGCGTGATCCTGACTCGCTACGCCGACAAGACCGCCATGCCACCCGGAGAGGAATTCGCCAGCCTGGCGCAGCACGGCGCGACCATGGCGATTCATTTGGGGGTCAGTCACCTGGCGAAGATCGTTGAGGAACTGCTGCCGCATTACGGCGCCGATTGCCCGATTGCGGTGGTTCACCGCGCAAGCTGGCCGGATCAGGATTGGGTGACAGGCACGCTTGAGGACATTGCCGAAAAGGTTGCCGCCAAAGGGTTTCGGCGCACGGCATTGATTCTGGTGGGACGGGTGCTGGGCAGTGATCACTTCAGCGAGTCGTCGCTGTATCGCGCGGGGCATGCACATCTCTACAGGCCCTGAAACACTTGTGGCGAGGGAGCTTGCTCCCGCTGGACCGCGTAGCGGTCCCAACATCAGCCAATGCATTCATCACGGGAAAATGCATCGACTGATTTTGTGATGGCTATGCCATCAAGCGGGAGCAAGCTCCCTCGCCACAGCGCCGTTTTTTATTTCGCAGCGAACACCTTAGTAGTAGGCGTTTTCTTTCTGCGTGTGGTCGGTCACGTCGCGAACGCCCTTGAGCTCCGGAATACGCTCGAGCAGGGTGCGCTCGATGCCTTCCTTGAGCGTCACGTCGGCCTGGCCGCAGCCCTGGCAACCACCGCCGAACTGCAGGACGGCGATGCCGTCTTCGACTACGTCGATCAGGCTGACCTGACCGCCGTGGCTGGCCAGCCCCGGGTTGATCTCGGTTTGCAGGTAGTAGTTGATGCGCTCGTTGACCGGGCTGTCGGCGTTGACCATCGGTACTTTGGCGTTTGGCGCCTTGATGGTCAGTTGGCCGCCCATGCGGTCGGTGGCGTAGTCGACAACGGCATCGTCCAGGAAGGCTTCGCTGAAATGGTCGATGTAGGCGGTGAAGCTTTTCAGCCCCAGCGCGGTGTCTTCGGGTTTTTCTTCGCCCGGCTTGCAGTAGGCAATGCAGGTTTCGGCGTACTGGGTGCCAGGCTGGGTGATGAAGACGCGGATGCCGATGCCCGGGGTGTTCTGCTTGGAGAGCAGATCAGCCAGATAATCGTGGGCGGCGTCGGTAATGGTAATAGCGGTCATGGAAACTCCTCGCAGGCTTGGGCGCAGTTTACGCCAATCGGCGCGCCGGACAAAGTCCCAGTATTTTTGTCGGGAAAGATTCCGACGATCCCCCTGTGTAGAAGCTGCCGCAGGCTGCGATCTTTTGACTTTGATTTTAAAAAACAAGATCAAAAGATCGCAGCCTGCGGCAGCTCCTACACGTGGGTTCGGTGATTGGTCAGAGGTTCTCGTAGCGGTTCATGTCCAGCACGCCCTCTTCCACCGGATCGGTCTCCTGGATGTAGCGGCTCAGGTCATGGAAATAGAACCAGAATTGCGGATGACTGCGCCGTATTCCCCAACGTTCGACGATTTTCTCAAAGCTGTCGCTATCCTTGGCGTTCTCCATCGCATCCACAAACGCCGGCACTTGCCCGGCCGGGATGTTGAACATGAAGTTCGGGTAGCTGCTGAGCACACCCGGGAAAATCGTCAGGGTATCGAGCCCCGGCTGATAGCGCAGCGATTCGCCGAGCAGGAACGCCACGTTGCTGTGGGCCCGGTTGCGCAACAGGCTGTAGACCTCTCGCTTGCCGCTGCCGGTTTCGATGCGCAGCATGGTCGCTTCCGGCAGTTGATCAATCACTTTAAACCCCGCCGCCGGACGCGAAGTCAGGCGGCTCAACACTTGCTCGGCATTTTGCAGGCCAGGATCAATGTTCGGCCGCGAACAGTAGGCGCCGTCGCAGCGGTTGATCGGGTCGGGCCTGGCATTGAGGTCGCCATAACGGGTCAGCAATTGCTGGGCGAAATCGCGCTTGGGATCCTGCGGATCAAGCTTCAGCGCCGTCGGCTTGTCATCGTCGATGGACTCGTAGTCCAGCCACATCTTGAATTTGCCACTGTTCTGATACCAGTCGTCGAGGTAGCCCTCCCGCGAATCGGCGGGCATCAGGCGCAGGAAATTCTGCTCGGCGCCGTTACGGATCAGGTCGAAATACAGGCGCGTCTGGGCCTGATGGGACACGTTGCCAAACACATCGAAATTGACTGCCAGTTGATAGTAGGTGCGCTCCAGCAGCGGATAGTCGAACAGCCACATCGTCTGCGGCACTTCGCCGATCAGGCCTTTGGTCACCGAGGCGCTGTCGAAGTGGCGAAAGATGCTCAGCAGTGCGTTGTCGTTGCCGGCCCACAGGGTCGACCAGCTCGGTGCGGGCAAGTCGGCGTAGCTGTCGCGGCGCAGGGCCTCGTATTCGTTGCGTTTGTCGCGGTAGTCGTGCCACAGGGTCAGGACGCTGCCGACATCATCATTCTGCCCCGGCATCGCCAGCAAGGGCGTGGCTTGCCCGCGATAGTTCGGGTCGGTGATGTAGAGGTCGTGTTCAGGTGCCTGGAACAGCGCCCAGAAGTTATCGCGAATCACGTCCGTGGCGATCTGCCCACGACACACTGGCCCACGGATAAAGGTGCGCACGAAGTACTCGGCGTTATCGAGCATGAATTGATAGCGCGCCTGGGCGGGAATCGCTTCGAAGGTGGTAAAGGGGTTGGCCCGGCTCTGCGGCCCATAGCCCGGCAGTGCATTGACCTCCCAGTTGCCGCTGTAGAACAGGGATTTGACCCGCGCCAGCTTTGCCGCACTCAGGGGATAGGAGATGTGGGTCTTATGCACGATCACGCCCTGCACCGGCCACAGGCGGTAGTAAAACTCCGTGCCCGGATCATCGTTGGGGCGCCGGGTATTGATCAGGTCAATCGGCTGGCCGGTCGGCGTGCGCGAACGCACCCACTGGAAGAAATGCCCGGGTTCACCCTCCTTGAAGTAGAGATGGGCGAGGAACCAGTGCTCATACAGCCAGCGTCCCACCAGGCTTTGCCGGGCGCCCGGCGAATTGAGCAGGTTTTCCCACTGGATCACTTGCTGCGCTTCTTGCGCACTCGGGGCCAGGGCCTGCTGATCGATAGGTGCACCTGCGGCCAGCCAGCGTTGCAGCGTCTGGTACTGCTGGTCGGTCAGGCCGGTCACTGCCAGCGGCATGCCTTCCTTCGGGTGCGAAGCGGCGTAGCCATCGAACTGCGCGGGACTGGCACACATGTTCTCCCGGTTCAGGCCCAGGACGATGTCTTGCGGCAACCTGGCGTTGGGTTGCAAGGGGGTGTTGTGGCCCAGTTCCAGCATCCGCGCCATCAATGCGGCATGGCTACCCTGCGCATCGAGCACCGAAAAGAAGCCCTTTTGTTGCCAGGCGGCTTTTCCGGAGGCGTCCAGAAACAGCCGCGTTGGCGCCACCGCCTTGGTGCGGTCACCGTCGTAAACCGGGACTTTCGTCGCGCCGCGTGCCGCGCCCTCGCCGCTGCCCAAGTTGAGCTGACAGGCGGCGTCGTTGCAGGCGTGGCAGGCCACGCACTTTTCAGTGAAGATCGGTTGAATGTCTCGAGTGTAGGAAATGGCAGAGGAGTTCGCCGGACTTTGCGCCGCAGCGCCCCAGCTTAAAAGCATCAACACACTGCTGATGACGAAGCGATAAGACATGTCCCTGGTCCTGGATCCTGAAAAAACGCCGCGATTCTACCGGTCTGCCACCCCTGACAACATGAACGATATTCATGCAAATCCGAGTAATGCTCTAAAAGCGCACAGGTTTGCTATCATCCCGGCCCTTCGTCATGGTCTTACCGAGTAGTCCAAATGTCCGATCGCAGCGTTCGCCTTCAAGCTCTCAAGCACGCCCTCAAAGAGCGCATCCTGATTCTCGATGGCGGTATGGGCACGATGATCCAGAGCTACAAGCTCGAAGAGCAGGATTACCGTGGCAAACGCTTCGCTGACTGGCCGAGCGATGTCAAAGGCAACAACGACCTGTTGGTACTGACTCGCCCGGACGTGATTGGCGGCATCGAGAAAGCCTACCTCGACGCTGGCGCCGACATTCTGGAAACCAACACCTTCAACGCCACCCAGATCTCCCTGGCCGACTACGGCATGCAAGGCCTGGCGTATGAATTAAACGTAGAAGGCGCTCGCCTTGCACGCAAGGTCGCCGACGCCAAGACCCTGGAAACCCCGGAGAAGCCGCGCTTCGTCGCCGGCGTGCTCGGTCCTACAAGCCGCACCTGCTCGTTGTCCCCGGACGTGAACAACCCCGGCTACCGCAACGTGACCTTCGATGAACTGGTGGAAAACTACACCGAATCCACCAAAGGCCTGATCGAGGGCGGCGCCGACCTGATCCTGATCGAAACCATCTTCGACACCCTCAACGCCAAGGCCGCGATCTTTGCCGTGCAAGGCGTGTTCGAAGAGCTGGGCGTCGAACTGCCGATCATGATTTCCGGCACCATCACCGACGCTTCGGGCCGCACCCTGTCGGGTCAGACTACCGAAGCCTTCTGGAACTCCGTGGCCCACGCCAAGCCGATTTCCGTTGGCCTGAACTGCGCCCTCGGCGCCAGCGAGTTGCGCCCGTACCTCGAAGAGCTGTCGAACAAGGCAGGCACCCACGTGTCGGCGCACCCGAACGCCGGCCTGCCGAACGAATTCGGCGAGTACGACGAACTGCCGTCGCAAACCGCCAAGGTCATCGAAGAGTTCGCCCAAAGCGGCTTCCTCAACATTGTCGGCGGCTGCTGCGGCACCACGCCGGGCCACATCGAAGCCATCGCCAAGGCCGTGGCCGGTTATGCGCCGCGCCAGATCCCGGACATCCCCAAGGCTTGCCGCCTCTCGGGCCTGGAACCCTTCACCATCGATCGCAGTTCGCTGTTCGTCAACGTCGGCGAGCGCACCAACATCACCGGTTCCGCCAAGTTCGCCCGGCTGATCCGCGAGGACAACTACACCGAAGCCCTGGAAGTCGCCCTGCAGCAGGTCGAAGCCGGCGCCCAGGTGATCGACATCAACATGGACGAAGGGATGCTCGATTCGAAGAAGGCCATGGTGACCTTCCTCAATCTGATTGCCGGCGAACCGGACATCTCCCGCGTACCGATCATGATCGACTCCTCGAAGTGGGAAGTGATCGAAGCCGGCCTCAAATGTATCCAGGGCAAGGGCATCGTCAACTCGATCAGCATGAAAGAAGGCGTGGAGCAGTTCATTCACCACGCCAAACTGTGCAAGCGCTACGGCGCCGCGGTGGTGGTGATGGCCTTCGACGAGGCCGGCCAGGCCGACACCGAAGCGCGCAAGAAGGAAATCTGCAAACGCTCCTACGACATCCTGGTCAACGAAGTGGACTTCCCGCCGGAAGACATCATCTTCGACCCGAACATCTTCGCCGTGGCCACCGGTATCGAAGAACACAACAACTACGCCGTCGATTTCATCAACGCCTGTGCCTACATCCGTGACGAACTGCCGTACGCGCTGACGTCCGGTGGCGTGTCCAACGTGTCGTTCTCGTTCCGCGGCAACAACCCGGTGCGTGAGGCGATCCACTCGGTGTTCCTGCTGTACGCCATTCGCTCCGGGCTGACCATGGGTATCGTCAACGCCGGGCAACTGGAGATCTACGACCAGATCCCGGTGGAACTGCGCGACGCCGTCGAAGACGTGATCCTCAACCGCACCCCGGAAGGCACCGACGCCCTCCTCGCCATCGCCGACAAGTACAAGGGCGACGGCAGCGTCAAGGAAGCCGAGACCGAAGAGTGGCGCAACTGGGACGTCAACAAGCGTCTGGAACATGCGCTGGTCAAAGGCATTACCACCCACATCGTCGAAGATACCGAAGAATCGCGCCTGTCCTTCAACCGCCCGATCGAAGTGATCGAAGGCCCGCTGATGGCCGGCATGAACATCGTCGGCGACCTGTTCGGTGCCGGCAAAATGTTCCTGCCCCAGGTGGTGAAGTCCGCTCGCGTGATGAAGCAGGCCGTGGCGCACCTGATCCCGTTCATCGAACTGGAAAAAGGCGACAAGCCGGAAGCCAAGGGCAAGATCCTGATGGCGACTGTGAAAGGCGACGTGCACGACATCGGCAAGAACATCGTCGGCGTTGTGCTCGGTTGCAACGGCTATGACATCGTCGACCTCGGCGTGATGGTCCCGGCGGAGAAAATCCTCCAGGTGGCCAAGGAGCAGAAGTGCGACATCATCGGCCTGTCCGGCCTGATCACCCCGTCGCTGGATGAGATGGTCCATGTCGCCCGCGAAATGCAGCGCCAGGACTTCCACCTGCCGTTGATGATCGGTGGCGCCACCACCTCCAAGGCGCACACCGCGGTGAAGATCGAGCCGAAGTACAGCAACGACGCAGTGATCTACGTCACCGACGCCTCCCGTGCCGTGGGCGTGGCGACCCAGTTGCTGTCCAAGGAGCTCAAGGCCGGTTTCGTCGAGAAAACCCGTCAGGACTACATCGAGGTTCGCGAGCGCACCGCCAACCGCAGCGCCCGCACCGAACGCCTGAGCTATGGCGCGGCCATCGCCAAGAAACCACAGTTCGACTGGGCGAGCTACACGCCGGTCAAACCGACCTTCACCGGCACCCGGGTACTGGACAACATCGACCTCAACGTTCTGGCCGAGTACATCGACTGGACGCCGTTCTTCATATCCTGGGACCTGGCCGGCAAATTCCCGCGCATCCTCCAGGACGAAGTGGTCGGTGAAGCCGCCACCTCGCTCTATAAAGACGCTCGAGAAATGCTCACCAAACTGATCGATGAAAAGCTGATCAGCGCCCGCGCGGTGTTCGGTTTCTGGCCGGCCAACCAGGTGCATGACGACGACATCGAACTCTATGGCGATGACGGCAAGCCAATGGCCAAGCTGCATCACCTGCGCCAGCAGATCATCAAGACCGACGGCAAGCCGAACTTCTCCCTGGCCGACTTCGTCGCGCCCAAGGACAGTGAAGTGACCGACTACGTGGGTGGTTTCATCACCACCGCCGGCATCGGCGCCGAAGAAGTGGCCAAGGCCTACCAGGACGCTGGCGACGACTACAACTCGATCATGGTCAAGGCCCTGGCCGACCGCCTGGCCGAAGCGTGCGCCGAATGGCTGCACCAGCAGGTGCGTAAAGACTATTGGGGCTACGCCAAGGATGAAGTGCTGGATAACGAAGCGCTGATCAAGGAGCAATACACCGGCATCCGTCCGGCACCGGGTTATCCGGCCTGCCCGGATCACACCGAAAAAGCCCAGTTGTTCGCCCTGCTCGATCCCGAAGCTCAGGAAATGCGCGCAGGCCGCAGCGGCGTGTTCCTCACCGAACACTACGCCATGTTCCCGGCAGCAGCGGTCAGCGGCTGGTACTTCGCTCACCCGCAGGCGCAGTACTTCGCCGTGGGCAAGGTCGACAAGGACCAGGTGCAGAGCTACACCTCGCGCAAAGGCCAGGAGTTGAGCGTGACCGAACGCTGGCTGGCGCCGAACCTGGGTTACGACAACTAAGCGGCTCTATTGGCCATGATATTGTGGCCAACACATACCTCTGTGGGAGCGAGCTTGCTCGCGATGGCGGACTGACAGTCGCATGGATATCGACTGTTACGGCCTCATCGCGAGCAAGCTCGCTCCCACAGGAAATGCGCCAGCCCTGAGTGAGTTGTCTTTGCCGTGGGCAAGGTCGACAAGGACCAGGTGCAGAGCTACACCTCGCGCAAAGGCCAGGAGTTGAGCGTGACCGAGCGCTGGCTGGCGCCGAACCTGGGTTACGACAACTAAGCGGCTCTATTGGCCACGATCTTGTGGCCAACACATACCTCTGTGGGAGCGAGCTTGCTCGCGATGGCGGACTGACAGTCGCATGGATATCGACTGTTACGGCCTCATCGCGAGCAAGCTCGCTCCTACAGGAAATGGGCCAGCCCTGAGTGAGTTGTCTTTGCCGTGGGCAAGGTCGACAAGGACCAGGTGCAGAGCTACACCTCGCGCAAAGGCCAGGAGTTGAGCGTGACCGAACGCTGGCTGGCGCCGAACCTGGGTTACGACAACTAAGCGGCTCTATTGGCCACGATATTGTGGCCAACACATACCTCTATGGGAGCGAGCTTGCTCGCGATGGCGGACTGACAGTCGCATGGATATCGACTGTTACCGCCTCATCGCGAGCAAGCTCGCTCCCACAGGAAATGAGCCAGCCCTGAGTGAGTTGTCTTTGCCGTAGGCAAGGTCGACAAGGACCAGGTGCAGAGCTACACCTCGCGCAAAGGCCAGGAGTTGAGCGTGACCGAGCGCTGGCTGGCGCCGAACCTGGGTTACGACAACTAAGGCAAGATCAAAAGATCGCAGCCTGCGGCAGCTCCTACAAGGGAATATATAACCCTGTAGGAGCTGCCGCAGGCTGCGATCTTTTGATGTGTATTGTCTATGCTTGCCTCACACACATTCGTGGCGAGGGTTTTATGGACGATCCGGCCGACAACAAGCCGCCGAGCTTCTGGCAAATGCTGCACAGCGTCATGGCGGCGGCGTTCGGGGTGCAGAGCGGGAAGAACCGGGCCCGCGATTTCACGCACGGCAAGCCCAGTCATTTCGTGATTCTGGGGATCCTGTTCACAGTGGTGTTCGCCTTGACGCTGTTCGGCATCGTCAAGCTGGTGCTACTCCTGGCCGGCGTTTGACGCGGCTCAGTGCATCAGGGTTTGCAGGGTGAACGGGTAACGCCAGGACGCGGGACGGCCCTTGGCCGAGAGTTTGTGAAAATCCACACCGAAGTCCTGCGTTGCCCCCATCGCCAGCAGTCGCCTGGCCTGTGCCCGGTCGATCAGTTGCAGCAACGGAATCTGCCGGTCACGGCCGCCGTACTGGCTGATGTCCACGCCTTCATCGTAGTCATGCAATTGCACCAGCGCCCAGCCACCCAGACTGAAGTGCCCGCCCAACAATACACTCAGGCGACGGTCCAGCAGTGCCTGCAACGCCTCGGGTGAATTGTTGATCGCGCCGAACAGCACGCCTTTGCCTGGCTCCCCGCCGGCCTCGACATACGCCTGCATCACACCGAACGCCATCTCGTCGTTCGCGGCCCAGACCAGCGACGTCTGCGGGTAGCGCTTGAACAACAACCTGGCCTGCTCGTAGGCGCGTTGCCGGGTCCAGCCGCCGTACACCAGTTGGCGCAAACGCACTTCGGGGTGCTCGGCCAAGGCACGCCGCAGGCCTTTCTCGCGATATTGCGCGGACGGGGTGACCTTCAAACCGGAAAAGGCCAGCAGTTCAATCGTCTGGCCGGGGGCCACCGGGCCGTGCTGCCGGATCAGTTCCTTGAGCATCAGGTAGCCGCCCTCCTCGTCATTGGGCACCAGGCTACCGAGCAAATCGGGATATTTGTCAGGCCGCGCGCCAATCAGTTTCATCTGATCCGCCGTCAGGGCATTGTTGACCATGAACAGCTTCACCCCGCTGCCTTTGGCCAGCCGCAGGACCTCGGGGGCGATGTATTGCTCGTTGACGAAGACCAGGTAGTCGGGACGATGGTCGCCCTGAAGGGCTTCACGAGCCTGGCGGATGGTGTTTTCGGAGACGCGGTCGGAATACTGGATACGCAAGTCCATCCCCAGGTCCGTCGCCGCAGCCTGCATGAACTGCGAGTAACTCGCCCAGAACGCTTCCGTTGGGGTTCCCGGATTCAGGAACAGCACTGACGCCGCTTGGGCACAAGGTCCCACGACCATGCCCAGCGTCAGCAATACGCCATACAGAAACTTCAACATTGGTCGTCCGAGCCCCCGGAAATTCGCCGCGCATTATAGCCAGCGAAGGTCCGTAAAACGGCGATTTTTCCGGTTTTTGTCGGACAATCGTCGGAACCGGGCCCGGACGGGTCGTTTATTGGTGGCTGACCCAGAAAACCGCCGTCCCCACGACCAGGATGATCAGGAACAAGATTGCCCAGGCATCTACGGTGCTATCGCTTTTCCGTGCTTTGGTTGGGTTGCTCATTGCATCGCCTCTTGTCGGTTTTATCGGTGATTGCATAAAGACTCGAGCAGAGTAAAGACGACGATTGCCCGCATCACAAACAGGGTCTTTGCAACAACGATTCTCATTAGGCGATTTGGTTCTTTACATATGCTCAAACATCACTTTTACGCATAACTGCAAACTGGTATCTTGCCCCGGCTCCGTAGGGAGTGCGCGGCCGTGCGCGCAGAATTGCCGAGGTTTTATCGGACGCCAGCCAGCCAAAAAACGCCGCTGTTTCCGACCGGCCCAAGCCTGAGAACAGGACTTATATGTACGTATACGACGAATACGATCAGCGGATCATCGAGGACCGCGTCAAGCAGTTCCGTGATCAGACCCGACGCTATCTGGCAGGCGAGCTGAGCGAAGAGGAATTCCGCCCCCTGCGCCTGCAAAATGGCCTTTATATCCAGCGTTTCGCACCGATGTTGCGAGTCGCCGTGCCTTACGGCCAACTGACTTCGCGGCAAATGCGAATGATGGCCAAGATCGCCCGGGACTACGACAAGGGCTACGCCCACATCAGTACCCGGCAGAACGTGCAGTTCAACTGGCCGGCCGTGGAAGACATTCCGGACATTCTCGCTGAACTGGCCACCGTGCAGATGCACGCGATCCAGACCAGCGGCAACTGCCTGCGCAACGTCACCACCGACCAGTTTGCCGGTGTCGCCGCCGACGAACTGATCGACCCGCGCCCATGGTGCGAGATCGTGCGCCAGTGGACGACGTTCCACCCGGAATTCGCCTACCTTCCGCGCAAGTTCAAGATCGCCGTCAACGGTTCGACTTCCGACCGCGCCGCCATCGAAGTCCATGACATCGGCCTTGAGCCGGTGCACAACGCCGCTGGCGAACTGGGCTTCCGTGTGCTGGTCGGTGGTGGTCTGGGCCGTACGCCGGTGGTGGGTGCATTCATCAACGAGTTCCTGCCGTGGCAAGACCTGTTGAGCTACCTCGACGCCATCCTGCGGGTCTACAACCGCTATGGCCGTCGCGACAACAAGTACAAGGCGCGGATCAAGATCCTGGTGAAAGCGCTGACGCCTGAAGTCTTCGCACAGAAAGTCGACGCGGAAATGGAGCACCTGCGCGGTGGCCAGACCACGCTGACCGAAGCCGAAGTGCAGCGCGTCGCCAAACATTTCGTCGACCCGGACTACAAGGCGCTGGACAACCAGACCGCCAACCTGGCCGAGCTCGACCTGCAGCACCCGGGCTTCGCCCGCTGGCGCGCACGCAACACCCTGGCCCACAAGAAACCGGGCTACGTGGCCGTGACCTTGTCCCTCAAGCCTACCGGCGTTGCACCGGGCGACATCACCGACAAACAGCTCGACGCCGTGGCCGACCTGGCCGAGCGTTACAGCTTCGGTCAACTGCGTACCTCCCACGAGCAGAACATCATTCTGGCCGACGTCGAGCAGGACAAGCTGTTCGTCCTGTGGGGCGAGCTGCGCGAGCAAGGCTTCGCCACGCCGAACATCGGCTTGCTGACCGACATCATCTGCTGCCCGGGTGGCGATTTCTGCTCCCTGGCCAACGCCAAGTCGATCCCGATCGCCGAATCGATCCAGCGCCGTTTCGACGACCTGGACTACCTGTTCGACATCGGCGAGCTGGACCTGAACATCTCCGGTTGCATGAACGCTTGCGGCCACCACCACGTGGGCCACATCGGCATCCTCGGGGTGGACAAGAAAGGCGAAGAGTTCTATCAGGTTTCCCTCGGCGGCAGCGCCAGCCGTGACGCCAGCCTGGGCAAGATCCTCGGCCCGTCCTTTGCCCAGGAAGCCATGCCTGACGTGATCGAAAAGCTGATCGACGTGTACATCGAACAACGTACCGAAGACGAACGCTTCATCGACACCTATCAGCGTATTGGTATCGACCTCTTCAAGGAGCGTGTCTATGCAGCGAATCATTAAGAACAACGAGGTCGTCGACGAGACCTGGCACCTGCTGCCCAAGGACTTCAGCATCGACGAGATCACCAACTGCGACGACTACATCGTCCCCTTGCAGTTGTGGCGCGAACACAGCCGTATGCTCCTGGCCCGCGACGGCGGCCTGGGCATCTGGCTTGACGCCGATGAAGAAGCCGAGGAGATCGGTGAAGACGTCGCGCAGTTCCAGGTCATTGCCCTGAACTTCCCGGCATTCACCGATGGCCGCAACTACTCCAACGCCCGCCTGCTGCGTGACCGCTACGGCTTCAAGGGTGAATTGCGGGCCATTGGCGACGTGCTGCGTGACCAGTTGTTCTACATGCATCGCTGTGGTTTCGACGCCTTCGCCATTCGCCCGGACAAGGATCCGCACGAAGCCCTTGAAGGTCTCAAGGACTTCTCGGTGACCTATCAGGCCGCGACCGACGAACCGCTGCCGCTGTTCCGTCGCCGCTGACCGTCACCCCTTGAACCCCGGTCCCGGGGTTCAAGGGGTTTTACCCTTCGCGCTAGAACACCGGATGATCCGCCAACGGAATCGGCCGCCCCATGGCGACCCAGTCGCGGTACAGCCGGACTCGATCTTCCAGCACCACGAACATCCTGAACGGGTTTTCCGCATCGCCAACCCGGGTTTCGATACTCTGGCGCAACCAGTCCCACAACTCCTCTGACGTATCCGCTTCGTGCAGCAAGCGCCACACACGCGCCTGCAGCGACAGATAGCCGACCTGGAAATCCGCCGTCAGGCGCAATCCATCCATGACCCGCAGCAACGTACTGCCCGATGGCTTGACGGCCAGTCGTTGCCAGATCTGTTGCCGCGCCTCGCGCACGCCTTCATCACCCTCCTCCAGCCAGGGCGTCGCACTGCCGTAATCGGCACCCGGTTCACTCAGCCACAGATTGATGCCGGTACGCTCGCGATGATCGACCAGGCGCAGCAAGGTGTCTTCATCCGTCAGCGGATTACCCCACAGTTTCACCCGGTCCCGGGAGACCGCCTGATTCAGTATCGATTGGGGAACCCGGCTGATGCGGTTGTCTCGCAAGTCAAGCGAGGTGAAGTACGGCTGATCGGTGATGCCTATCGGACAACGGCTGATCCCGGTGTTTCTCAGGTTCAATACACGCAACTCATTGAGCCCCAGGACAACAGGCGGAACGGTCAAAGGGTTGTCACTCAGGTCCAGCGTTTGCAAGCTCACCAGATCACTAAACTGTGCCGCCGTGTTCTCCTGAAACTTCAGCAAAGTGTTACTCAGGTTCAGCGTATTGAGACGGGTCATTCGCCGAATCGCTGGAGGCAACACACCTTCCAGTACGCCGTCGGCGTTGAGTAGACGCAGGTCGACACGCTCCAGGTTCAGGGAACGCAGGTTCGGAAAACTTTCGAGAAAGGCGCTCAGACTCTCGCGCTCGACCAGGTGCAAGGCCTGCATCGATAACTCGACGACCTCATTGAAGCGTACGTTCATCGTCGGCAACCGATGGTAGTCCTCGAAAGCCAGGTCCAGCCTGTACCCGGAGAACGCCTCACCCGACATCACGCTATTGATCCGGGGCGGGCATTTTTGCCAGATGCTCATCAGTTCATCGCCCAGCTCGGTTCGAGTTTCACGCTCGTAATCGATCACGGTTTGCAGCAGTTGGACATTGTGCGCCGCCACCTGCCCCAGGGTCATTCCCTGTGCTTCATCATCGCCAACGGACAGAAAATCGATGTCCATGTCATCGGCATCCAGCACGGACTGGTCGATCCACTGGCGCAGATCGGCATGCAACTGCTGCATCTGTGCTATCAGGCGATCCACCAGTGCCTGAGCCCCGGCACCCGCGTTAAACAGCAACTCATCCGCCTGGGCATCGGTGAAATCCGGATACAGATCCTTGATCTGCAGACGCATGACTCCGTGGGTCAGCGCTGCGGCCTGTGGCGTGTTCGGGAAGCCGCCACCGCGCAATCCCCCGGTTTCGAAAGGCAACCGCGAATCCATTCGATACAAGCCGAGTATCAACTCGGAACGGGCCAAGGCATGACCGCCAATGCGCAACCGCAACGCGCTCGCAGCATCCGGCGAGTGAAGCGACATCGCCGTACGTTCCTCCACGGACAAGAGGTCGACCAGCGCGGTAAACAGGTCCGAACCCTCGCCATCGGTAGTCGCCACCGCGGTGTATCGATAGCGCTCACCGACCTTGATCAAACGCCGGCAATCCGTGGAATCGAGCGGACCGCAGCGGTCGAGGACACGGCCGCTGATTGCCCCGTCGAGCACCTCGATGCGCAGGCCTTGCGGCCAGTCAGGCAGGCGCTGCAGGGAGTGCAGTGCCAGGACATCGGTGTCGGGGTGCCGGACCGAACGCAAGTACAAGCCTTCATAGGCCCGGTTGAGTCGCACATGCTGTTGGTAGTCCCGCGATTTGTTGTCCAGCCGCTTGAGCAATTGCAGCGCCTCGTCAGCGTCGAAGGGCCGATGGATGTCGACTCCCGACCGGTCGAGGATTTGCTCCACGGCGCCTTTCGGCAATCCTGGGTATTCGCGCTGAAACAGGCGAACCCATTCCTGCTCCGAGTGCTGGAGCGCCTGATAGCGGGTGTTGAACAATCCGGCCCGTGCTTGCGCATCGGTGACGCCTTCGAGTTCCTGATCGAGCTTGAAGCGTGTGATGGTATCGGCCAGCAGCGGCGTTGGCGGGCGACCTGC
Source organism: Pseudomonas sp. PDM27 (assembly GCF_019219205.1). Lineage (NCBI taxonomy): Bacteria > Pseudomonadati > Pseudomonadota > Gammaproteobacteria > Pseudomonadales > Pseudomonadaceae > Pseudomonas > Pseudomonas sp. PDM27. Next base: position 322,241 of record NZ_JAHUWF010000001.1, read on the forward strand.
CTGCATCAGGCGCAGCATATCGTCGTCGACCGTGCTGATCCGGGCGATCTGCTCCAGTACCTCATCAGTGAAGGCAGCATGGGGTGCGCACACCTCACGCAACAGCGCTATGCGAGTCGACAACGGCGCCGCAACCGATCCGGCTACGGGCTTGGCCGGCGTTCCGGGATGCGGCTCGCTCGCGGGTTCCCCAGACTCGTGCAGGGTTCCGGCGATTCTTTCTTCGCCCTTGAGTGCCACCACGGCCCCGACCAGCGGGAGCGCATTGAGCAAGCCGAACACGGTGCGCGACACGCCCTCGGAGCGCTGCTCCGGTGTCTTGCCGTTGATGGCCTGATCAAGGCCATAACCGGCGTCGATCAGGCCGGCCAGCACGAGGACACCCTCGCCTCCCGGAATGAACAATGCCAATGGCCCCAGCCGGTTGATCCAGCGCACCAGGGGTTCCACCACCGCGCTCAGGTTGTCGCGATTGACCTGGGCATCGTCACGGATGGTTTTGACGCTGGCCATCGAGGCCTGCTTCATGGTCAGCACCAGTTGCGCGAACGGATCGGTGTCGGAGTGAGCTCGCTCAAGATCGATGTAATCCTGCGGGTCCCAGAAACCGTCGTCGTTGAAGAGCCCGGCGCTCCTTTTCAGCCAGTGTTCGTTCGGGTAAACCGCCATGCCCTCCAACGCGGTCGACACGCCCGCATGGAAGGTGCCGTCTTCCCGATCGTTCTCGGCAAAATGCGCGAGCAGCGCCTGGCGTGTGGCCGGCACCTGCCCCTGGGCCACGATCCATTGGCGCAGGTGTCGCCAGTCGGTGAATTCATGCAAGGGTGAGGAGTTGCCCGGGATATTCAGCAGGACCTTGCCGCTGTGACGGTGGCGATAACACCAGATATCGTCCGACGTGTAGCGATAGATCGTCAGCCGACCGGCCTCGATCGGCGCGCCGACACGAGTCGACGCCTGTAGCTGATCGAGGGTCAGCGCACTCCACGCCTGCCCCGCTGGCAAGCCGGCGGCCTGCATGGCCAGGGCCAGGCCTTCCTGACTCAAGCTGCCCTCCTGGTGTTGCAGGCAGGCGCTCATGATGAAGGCGGCCTTGGCCGAGGTTCTCAGGTCGTAAGGCTGCGCCTGGACGATTCGCTTGTCAGAGGGCCAGGCACGATCAAGGTAAGCCTGATAGCGGGTTTGCAAATCCAGCTGCCACACCCACTGTTTGAACGCCGCCGGCCTGAGGGCAATTTGCGTTGCCGGTCCATACACCTGGGGCGTGGTCTGGCGATAGATGCCTTCGTAGGTATGGTGGTTGCCATTGCCGTGGTCGGCGAATTCATCGACATGCTCCACGATGCGAATGGACGGGCCGACATCGGGCGGTGTGTACAAGCCAAACGCGCTTTCGGCGAAGCGCCCGTCGCCGACGGTCTGGTAGTTCTCCAGCAACGCCTGGACCAGGGTTTGGGTGCTCGCCACCTGACCTTGCTCGATGCCGTCCTGCGGCGGGTGCCCGCGGTAGCGGTAATCCAGGGTGACCAACAGTGCGGTGTGCGGGTCGATGTCTTGCCCCCATTTTTCCTTGATCAACTGGGCACCGAACTGCTCGGGAGACTGCGGTAAAGCCGCGCTCACCACAGACTGCAGTGTTTCGCGCAGCGGCGCAGGCTGGGGATTTAGCGGTGTCTGAAGGTCATTCATGTGCATTCCATGGCAATTATTTTTGGAACACCAACATACCCAGCCACCGCGTTGCCGAAAGCAGGAACGGTCGCCTGCCGACTACAGAGATTTCGCCGTACCGTGGAAGACATCGGGCATGCGTTCGCAGGCAAAAAAAGGTTCCCGCAAACCTGTAGGAGCCAGCCTGCTGGCGATGGACTCAAGTGCGCCGCGTTTATCCGGTTCACCCGCGTTATCGTTAACGACCATCGCTGGCAGGCCAGCTCCTACCGATAATTGAAGACGACACAAATACCGAAGTGCTTGAGGGCATCACGCTGCGCGGTTTATCCCGTTCAGCGAGCTGTTCTGAAACGGCACGAACCCTGTAGGAGCTGCCGCAGGCTGCGATCTTTTGATCTTGAAAGACAACATCAAAAGATCGCAGCCTGCGGCAGCTCCTACAGGGACCGTGCCCACGCTGAAAATGACGTGCCCTCCAAACCAGTGAAAACACCAAAAAAAACCGGGGCAAATGCCCCGGCTGGATGTTTGGCAAAATTTCCTGGCTCGTTACCAGAAACGTTGCTGGGTCAAACGGCTCCACCAACTCAACAGCACGCGATCGACCGAGCCGCTGGCGGCCATGCCGATGCGCTCCGGCAGGCTTTTGCGTTCGGCGTAATGCAAATGATAGAGCTCGGACTTGCTGGCGCGCTCGGCGAGGTATTCATCGCTGGTCTTGAGCTCGTCGACCAGGTGCTTGTCCAGCGCCGCGACGCCGAGCCAGATTTCGCCGGTGGCCACTTCATCGATCGCCAGTTGCGGACGGTAGCGCGAGACGAAGTTCTTGAACAGTTGATGGGTGATGTCCAGGTCTTGCTGGAACTTCTCCCGGCCCTTCTCGGTGTTTTCGCCAAACACGGTCAGGGTACGTTTGTATTCACCGGCGGTCAGCACTTCGAAGTCGATGTCGTGCTTTTTCAGCAAGCGATTGACGTTGGGCAACTGCGCCACCACGCCAATCGAGCCGAGGATCGCGAACGGTGCGCTGATGATTTTCTGGCCGATGCACGCCATCATGTAGCCACCGCTGGCCGCAACCTTGTCGATGCACACGGTCAGGGGCACGCCGGCTTCGCGGATACGCGCCAGTTGCGAGGAGGCCAGGCCGTAGCTGTGAACCATGCCGCCGCCGCTTTCCAGGCGCAGGACCACTTCGTCCTTGGGTGTGGCGAGGGTCAGCAAGGCCGTGATTTCGTGGCGCAGGCTCTCGGTGGCCGAAGCCTTGATATCGCCGTTGAAATCGAGCACGAACACCCGGGGTTTGACCTCGGGTTTTTTCTTCTGCTTCTTGTCGGTCTTGGCCTGGGTCTTGCGCAGGGCCTTGAGCTGGTCCTTGTCGAGCAAGGTTTGCTCCAGGCGCTCGCGCAGCCCTTTGTAGAAATCATTGAGCTTGCTGACCTGCAACTGGCCGGACGACTTGCGCCGCCCCTTGCTGCGCAGGGCCGCAAAACTGGCCAGGACCACCAGAATGGCGATCACCAGGGTCACGGTCTTGGCCAGAAAAATGGCGTACTCGGAAAAAAACTCCACGGGGACTCCTCAAACGATGCGCGGCTTGAACGCGCGCGGGATACCTCCAGCATACCCATGCGCCGACCTTGCGACCAGCCGTGAACCTCTGGCAACGGGCCTGTAACAAGCATTTCAAACAAGCGTATGTTTTTTCATTGACAGCTCACCGCCATCCTCATAACCTCGCCAAACCTTCAACGTACCGGGATGACGCGGACGTGGGCAGTATCTATTTGATTCGACATGGCCAGGCCTCCTTCGGTGCAGACGACTACGACGTCCTGTCGCCGACCGGCATCCGTCAGGCGGAAATCCTTGGCCGGCACCTGGCCGAACTCGGGATCAGCTTCGACCGCTGCCTGGCAGGGGATCTGCGCCGCCAGCAGCACACGGCCAACAGCGCGCTGGAACAATTCGCCGTGGTGGGCCTGCCGGTGCCGCTGCTGGAAACCGACTCCGCCTTCAACGAATTCGACGCCGACGCGGTGATCCGCGCGCTGTTGCCGGCCATGTTGCCGGACGAACCCGAAGCCCTGAACATCTTGCGCAACGCCGCGCAAAACCGTGGCGAGTTCCAGCGCATCTTCGCCCTGATCATCGAACGCTGGCTCGCCGGCACCTACGACACACCAGGCCTGGAAAGCTGGCTGGGGTTTGTCGAGCGGGTGCGGGCCGGCTTGCATCGCATCCTCGACCAGGCCGACAACACCCAGAAAATCGCCGTGTTCACCTCCGGCGGCACCATCACCGCCCTGCTCCACCTGATTACCCAAATGCCTGCCCGGCAGGCCTTTGAATTGAACTGGCAAATCGTCAACACCTCGCTCAACCAGCTTAAGTTTCGTGGTCGCGAGGTGTCGCTGGCTTCCTTCAACAGTCATGCGCACCTGCAACTGTTGAAGGCCCCGGAACTCATCACGTTTCGCTGAGTCCGGACTATTGTGACCCTGGCAGTAATCACCCTGCTCTTATTACCCAAGAAAGGATCGAACCATGACCTCCGTAGCAGACGCCGTACAAGCAATGAAAGCCAAGTTCAACCCAGCCGCTGCTGCCGGTCTGGACCTGGTCTTCGGTTTCCGCATCGACGACACCAAGAACTTCTCGCTGATCGTCAAAGACCAGACTTGCGAGCTGCAGGAAGGCGAGAACCCGGACGCCCAGGTGACTCTGGTGATGGACGGCGAAACCCTGGAAGGCATCGTTGACGGTTCGACCGACGGCATGCAAGCGTTCATGGGCGGCAAACTGCGCGCTGAAGGCGACATGATGCTGGCCATGAAACTGTCCGAGCTGTTCCCGTCGTAAGCACCTGGCTCCCGGCCTTCGGGAGCGTGCCTGCTGCAAACGAATCCCGCCCTTAGTGGCGGGATTCGTCGTTTTTGCCTGCACGCCACTGACCTGTGGCGAGGGGGCTTGTCGGATCGCCGCATCGCCCCGTTCGGCTGCGAAGCAGTCGTCAATCCGACGCCCCGCTATGTTTGAGAGGGTCTAAAGGGCCGCTTCGCGCCCCAACGCGAGCAAGCTCGCTCGCCACAGGTTCGGTGGTGCTCTTACAATGGCCACACTCCCAACACCGGCCGCCCCATGGACATCGACCTCGCCCGCACTTTCCTCGAAATCGTCCGCCATGGCAGCCTGGCTGCCGCCGCGCAAAAGCTCCATGTCACCCAGACCGCGATCACCGCGCGGGTGCAGAAACTCGAGAGCCAACTGGGCAGTACCCTGTTCGTGCGCAATCGTGCCGGTGCTCGCCTGACGCCCAACGGTGAAGCGTTCGTGGTGTACGCCAACCAACTGGTGCAAACCTGGGACGCCGCGCGGCGTGATCTGCCCTTGCCCGAGGGGTATCGCGATGTGCTGCATATCGGTGGCGAGGTGAGCCTGTGTAACCCGCTGATGCTCGGCTGGGCCGGCGAAATCCGCAAGCACATTCCCAGCCACGCCCTGCGCATGGAAATCCATGACGGCGAAAATCTCCTGCGCCAACTGGAGTTGGGCGTTCTGGATGCTGCGCTGGTGTATCAGCCCGAGTATTGGCCGCGCTTGCAGGTCGAGCAGGTGCTCGAAGAAAAACTGATTCTCGTGCGCCTGGCCGACAGGCCCGATCCTTATGTGTACATCGATTGGGGCGCCGAGTTCCGGCGCCAGCACGATGCCGCCCTGCCGGAAAAAGCCAAGGCTGCGCTGAGTTTCAATCTTGGTCCGCTGGGCTTGCAGTACCTACTCGAAAACGGCGGCAGTGGTTACTTCCGCACCCGTGTCGTGCAGAGCTATCTCGATAGCGGTGCCCTGGAACGGGTGCCCAAGGCTCCGGAGTTCAGCTACCCGACCTATCTGGTCTACTCCCGCGATCGTGACTCGCCGACGCTGCAACGCGCCTTCGACCTGCTGCGCGAGGTGATCGATTCCGACGAAGACTGGTCGCAACGCTGGGATCCGCTGACCTGAGACCGGTTTGCACCGGATCATGGCCGTTGTGTCCTCAAGGTTCGCCCCGCCAAAACAGCGGAATCGACTAATCTGCAGGAGATAACAATAACGACAGGTGATTGCAGTGAGGCAGACCACCGAAGGGTTCCGCAGCCGTTACCGCGCCGCCATTCATCCGCTCTACAACCCTTGGCTGCACGGCGCTTTTGTCCTGTTGTTCGGGGCGCTGGCGATCAGCGCTTTCTGGAGCGACGTGCATCAGGTACAGCCGGCGCAATGGCTTGCGGTGCCCGTCACGCTGCTAGTGTTCAACCTCGGCGTGTACATGGTGCATCGCCACCTGGGGCATCACAAAAAGCGCTTCGCCCGGCTGTTTTATGCCCGTCACGCTGGCGACCACCACAGTTTTTTCACCCCTGGCCACATGACCTACGACAGCGCCCGCGACTGGCGGGTGATCCTGTTTCCGGCCTGGCTGATCGTACTGCACACGCTCGCCGTGGCCCTGCCCCTCTGGTGGCTGCTCAAGCACATCGATACCAACGTCGCCGGACTGGTCGGCGGCGTTCTTGTCCTCGGCTACCTGGCTTATGAGGTGTTCCATGCCTGCGAACATCTGCCGTCGCGCAACCCGCTTACACGGCTGCCGTGGATCCGCCAGATGCGCCGGCTGCACGAACTGCACCACCGCCGCGAACGGATGCAGGAGCGCAATTTCAACATCGTTTTCCCGCTGATGGACTACCTGTTCGGCACCCTCTATTGGGAGCCGGAACCTGCGCCGCTCAACCCGACGAGAACGCCCATGACCCGCATGCAGCATCAGATTGTCATTGCCGGACACCCGATCGATGTACTGGCCTATGCCAGCACCGTGACCCTTTGGCCGCAATGGCACCCGTCGTCGCTGCATATCGATGGACCCAAAGGTCCATTGCATGCCGGCGCACGTTTCGAGGAGGACATCCGCGCCGGCGGTCGTGAAGGACACTTGAGCTGGGAAGTGGCGCAGTACCTGCCCGGTCAGCGCTGGAGCGCACGTGCCCAGGGTGATCATGGCCTGTCGCTGGTGGTGACCTACGAATGCGAAGCCCTGGGCAACGACACACGTTTCGTCCGCACCCTGGAATACCGGTTCAGCGGTCTGGCGCTGCGGATTGCCAACCGGTTATTGCTCAAGCGGCGCATCGACCGGGAATCGGCGGCGTCGATGCAAGCGTTGCGCGAGATGGCGCAGAAATACCTGGTGGCAACCGGAGTCAACGCGTGAGCAGAATCCTCAAATGCCTGCTGCTGGTCATTGTCGTCATCGGCGCCTTCCTGCTGCTGATGCCGACCAAGGTGCGACCGGTGGCCTGGACACCACAACCCGCGCCGTCCCTCTCCAGCGGCATCTACGCCGACAATCAACGGCTCAAAGGTGTGGAGCGCGTCGGTGCCGCCAACATCGACGGGCCGGAAGCCCTGCTGCTGGAAAACGACACGCTGATCACCGGCCTGCACGACGGGCGCCTGATCCGCACCAGCCTGGATGGCAAGACCACCAAAGTCCTGGCCGACACCGGTGGCCGCCCACTGGGCCTGGCCCGGCATCCCAATGGTCTGCTGGTGATCGCCGATGCCGTCAAGGGTTTGTTGTCCCTCGACGCCCAGGGTCGCCTGGTGGCCTTGACCACAGAGGCCGGTGGCGTTCCCTTCGGTTTTACCGACGATGTGGTCATCGACAAACCCGGCCACTACGCTTATTTCAGCGATGCTTCGAGCCGCTTCGGTTATGGCCACGACGGTGAAGCCGTGCTCGAACACGGTGGTGACGGTCGATTGCTGCGCTACGACTTCCAGACCGGCAAAACGTCGGTTGTGCTGGACAAGCTGGAGTTTGCCAACGGCGTGGCCCTGGGACCGGACGATGCCTACGTGCTGGTCAATGAAACCGGCGCCTACCGCATCAGCCGCTATTGGCTCAGCGGCCCCAAGGCCGGCACCCAGGACCTGTTCATCGACAACCTGCCGGGCCTGCCGGACAACCTGTCGTTCAATGGTCACGACCGGTTCTGGGTAGCGCTGTATGCCCCCCGAAACGCCCTGCTTGATGGCACGGCGGCGCATCCGTTCGTGCGCAAGATGATCGTGCGAGCCATGACAGTCCTGCCCAAACCCGTGGAAAAGCGCGGGTTTGCCCTGGGCCTGGACCTTGAAGGCAAGGTGATCGCCAATCTGCAGGACGGCAGCAGCGACAACTACTCCCCGATCACCACGGTGCGCGAGTATGGGGACTGGTTGTATTTCGGTTCACTGAAGGCGCAGAACATGGCGCGGTTGCCTTTGAGCAAGGCGTTGCAATGATCTGTTGAGTTCAACCAAGCACCAATGTGGGAGCGAGCTTGCTCGCGGTGGCGCCTGACCAGTCGGCATTTATATCGACTGACCCACCGCTATCGCGAGCAAGCTCGCTCCCACAGGGGACGGTGTTCACTCTGGATCGATGTCGACACCTTCATCCTCCGGCCATTCATCAATGCCCGGCTCTTCCTCGGGATTGACCGTGGTGTGTTCGGGGCTCAGCGGTTCGGGATGAGTGGGTATCGGGTCGTAGCCACCCTGTTGTTCACTGGGATATTTGGGCTGGGTCATGAGGCACCTCGTTGAGAGCCGTGATATCGGTCTCTGAGCATTCGAGGTGCCGGTTCTGGTGGCCGTTCCAACTTTCCAGTCACCGATCGTCGGTGTCAGGCACGCTGGATCAGGACCGCAACTGGAGTTGTTTGACGATCTTGTCCTTGACCTCCAAGCGCTTCGCCTTGAGCTTCGTCACCGCATCATCGCTGGATTTGGCCTCCTCCGCTTTCACCACTTCGGCATCAGCCAGGGAATACTTGTTGATCAGTGAATCCAGTAACGGATCCTTGGTGCGTTTCTGCTGGATTTCTTCCTTTGTGCAACTCAGATCCTGAAAAAGGTCATGGGGCACCGGCATGGAACACCTCCGTTTGTTAATCGGTAGCAAACGCCGACTGATTGCGTTCACCAACTATCAGAATGGCCTCGGTTGGCCCGTTCTGTCGACCATCTGTCAGACCAGCGGTGCCCGTTCGTCGTCCTGTCGCAAATGCGATAAAACCTTTGCCTGCGCCGCCGCCTCCACCGGTTAACGATCACTCGATCACCTTTGAAAACCTGTGCGGAGAATCACCAATGGACTCACTCATCGTGCGTCACCTGGCCCTGGTTATCGCAATGAGCAGCTGCATGGGCAGTGCCCTGGCTGCCACTTCCAATGACTTTGTCGACAAAGCGGCCGCCGGCGGCATCGCCGAAGTCGAGACCAGCCGGCTGGCCCTGGAAAAAAGTGCATCAGCCGACGTCAAGAAATTCGCCAAGATGATGATTACCGATCATTCCAAGGCCAACGATGAACTGGCCGCCCTGGCGAAAAAATTCGACATCGAAGTGCCGGACAGCACAACGCTGACCAAACAAGCCAAGGAAAAAATCCTCGACATGCGCGACGAATCCTTCGACGCGGCCTATGCCGACAACCAGGTCAAGGCCCATGAAGAAACCATCGAACTGTTCAAGAAGGAAGCCAATACGGTGACGGACGACCGGGTCAAGGGCGCCACCGAGCTCAAGGGCTTTGCGCAAAAAATGCTGCCGGCGCTGGAAAAACACCTGAAAATGGCGAAAAAACTCCAGGCCGCCCATCCGAGCAAGTAACTGTGCCATCCATGCACCTTGTGGAAGCTGATTTGCTCATGAAAGCGAGGAAACATCCAACACCATTGCTGCCTGACACTCCACCTTCGCGGGCAAGCCCACAGGTGCCTACCGGCCGACCTGGTACTCCCTGTAGGAGCTGCCGAAGGCTGCGATCTTTTGATTTTGATTTTTGACCATGTCGAAGGGGGCGGAAGATCAAGATCAAAAGATCGCAGCCTTCGGCAGCTCCTACAGGGGGGAATGTGTTTAGTCGAAAGAGATAAGTCAGCCATAAGGCCGCCCGTGTACAACCCACCACTCAACAGGCCGAGCGTTAGCTCGCCTGCCGCTCTTGATCTTGATCCACCCGCCCCCTCGGCAGGCTGAGCGGAGGTGTTCATCCGGGGATGGGCGCGCAGCGCCGTTCGACGCAGTCGAACTCATTGCATGTAGGTCGAAGCGAAGCCGACCGGAGGGCAATGCCCCCGGATGAATACCGGAACGAAGGAACCCCGAGCCTCAGCGAGGGGCCGTACGTAAGGGGCGAGCGCTTTTGGTTACTTTTAAGGCGTTTGTTAAAAGTGACTCGCCGTAAGGGCGAAACCATAAGCCGCCGTTACCGCAGCAACGGATATGTACACAGTCAAAAAAGGCTCGCCCCCACAGGGAATTGTGTCAGCCACCAAGAACTGTCCGCACCATTTGCGTCAACGCTTCAGGACTGTAGGGTTTGCTGAGCAAATGAGTATCCGGACTCAGCTGGTGATTGCGCGAGATAATGTCGCGGGTATGCCCCGAAGTGAACAGCACCGCCACCGGCGGCTCCTGCACTTTCGCCCAGGCCGCCAGGTCCGAACTCTTGATCAGGCCGGGCATGACCACGTCGGTGAATATCAGGTCCACCGTCACCCCTTCCAGCAACATTTGCATGGCGACGTCTGCGTTGGTAGCCGTGAGGACTTGATAACCCTCCTCACCCAACAACTCCACCGCCGACACTCTCACAGCCTCATTGTCCTCGACCACCAGGATGCGTTCGTGCCCGCCCCGTTGCGGCATATCGGGGCCCGGCGTTTCACTGGGTACCGCGCGCAAGGTGCGCGGAAAGTACAACTGCACCCGGGTCCCCCGTCCCACGTCACTGGCGATTTCGATATGACCGCCACTCTGCTTGACGAAGCCAAACACCATGCTCAAGCCCAATCCGGTGCCCTGTCCGTCGGCCTTGGTGGTGAAGAATGGCTCGAACACCTGAGCCAGCACCTGTGGCGGCATGCCGACGCCGGTATCCGTCACGGACACCCGCACATAATCCCCCGGGGCAATGCCCCTACCGGCGCAAAACTTGTGATCGAGGACGAGGTTTTCCGCGCACAGGTCAATCCTGCCCTCACCTTGAAGGGCGTCACGGGCATTGATCGCCAGATTGAGAATGGCGTTTTCCAGTTGGTTGCGATCAACAAACACATTCCAGGAATCCTCGGGGGCCGTCATGTGAACCTGAAGGGTTTCACCCAGGGCACGCAGCAACAACTCCGCCAGGCCATCGAAAATCTGCCGCAATGTGAAGACCGCGGGCGACAACGGTTGACGGCGGGCGAACGCCAGCAATTGCGAGGACAGCTTGGCGCCGCGCTCGACGGCGGCAATCGACGCCGAGACCCGGCGCTGCACATTGGCGTTACCCCGCTCATGGCGCGCCAGCAAGTGCAGGTTGCCGGCGATCACTTGCAGCAGGTTATTGAAGTCATGGGCCACACCGCCAGTAAGGCCGCCGATGGCTTCCAGCTTCTGTGACTGGCGCAATTGATCTTCCGCCGCCAGCCGTGCCTCGACCTCATCGGCCACCCGCTGCTCCAGGTTGCGGGTGAACTTGAGCAGGGACTCTTCGGCGGTCTTGCGTTCGTGGATGTCGATCAGCACGCCGGGGAAACGAAACGCCTCGCTCTGTTCATTGAACTCGCAACAGCCACTGGCGAGCACCCAGAGGTAACTGCCGTCGGGGCGCAGGATCCGGTATTCGACGTTGTAGGGCTCGCCCGTCTCCACCGACAATCTGACCCGTTCCCGGACCCAGCTGCGGTCATCTGGATGGATGCGGCTTTCTGCGATTTCCTGGGACAGGTTTTCCAGGTCTTGCCCGAGGGGATAGGAAAACGTGCGGGCGAAACGCTCATCGCCCGACAGCACGTTGGCCTTGATGTCCCAGACAAAGGAGCCGAGCAATGCACCGGCGTTCAGCGCCAGGCGCACCCGTTCGTTGTCGGCGCGGTAGGCGTCTTCAGCCGCCTGTCGCCGATGTTCGGAGATCACCCGCTCCGTGGTTTCCACCACCATGGCCATGACCCCGGCCGGGCGTCCGTCATCGTCGGCTACCGGGCTGTAGTAGAGGTCCATCCAGACATCTTCCGGAACCCCGTCGCGCAGCAGCACCAGTTCCTTGTTGCGAAAGGACAAGGTGCCGCCCGCCAGGCAGGTGTCGACCACGTGGCGATTGAATTCGGCGACCTCGGGCCAACCCAGTTCCACAGCGGAGCCGAGCAGGTACGGATGACGCCCACCGGCAAACTTGGAATAAGCGTCGTTATAGATCATGTACCCGGACTGGCCCCAGAGCATCACCATCGGCAGCGGCGAGGCGAGCATCAACTGCACCGCGCTGCTCAGGCTCCTGGACCATGAGTCGAGCGGGCCAAGCTCGGTCTGGCTCCAGTCGAACGCACGAATGCGCCCGGCCATTTCGCCGTTCCACCCGGCACACCCGTGGCTATCCGCTAGAAACTGCATCGGCTGGCTCTATCCCGGTAAATGGCACCCGTTTGTTTCGAGCATGCTGCACGTGATTCGTTTCATAGAGGTATAGCTGATTCTGGCGGGCTACCGGAGATCCCCTGTGGGAGCGGGCTTGCTCGCGAAAGCGGTGTGTCATTCAACATATTCGTCTGCTGATACGCCGCTTTCGCGAGCAAGCCCGCTCCCACAATTTGGTCCTCAGTAACCGAGAGACCGTGCACTACACCTCAATCAAATGCTTAAGCGGGTTGTAGCTGCTTTTCAGGGTAGCCGCGACATCCAGAATGGCCTTCTCGATGCCATTCAAATGCATGCAGGTCAGCTCGATGGCCGCGCTCTGGTTGCCCGCTTCGATGTACTCGATCAACCGCAGGTGTTCATCGTCACGGCAGGCTTCGTGGCTGTCGTCATCGAGCGCGGCGGCATACAGCGAGGCCCGGGAAATCAGCTTCTGGAACCAGTCGAGCAATACCGGATTGTTCAGGCTGCGGGCCAGTTTGATGTGGAACTCGCCGAGCAGGTGAATCAGCCGTTCGTGATCACCGCTTTGATGCGCTTCATCTTCCAACAGCAGGTGATCACGCAGATCCTGGGTCACCGCCGTATCCCGGCGACGGCACAGTTCACTGACGATACCGATCTCGACCAGGCGCCGGGTTTCGAACAGCGAGCGGATCTCCTCGTCACTGGGCAATGACACCGATGCACCTTTATTGGGCTCGGTGGTGACCAACCCATCCGCCTCCAACTGCTTGAGCGCAGCCCGCACAGACGTACGGCTGACGTTGAACAGCTCGGCCAGCGAGGCTTCGCCCAGCTTCATCCCCGGACGCAACGAGCGCTTGCTGATCGCCTCGTAAACCCCTTGGTAGACGCGGTCGACCGTGGTTTCCAGTTTCTTTTCCGTCATTCATCAACTCCTTGCGCCCTGTGCAAACGCCCCTGGCGAATGATCAGCCTTTGAAAAAGGGGCTTGCACGAGCAGGTTAATCCGGGTATTTCTAAATTGCATCCAGATTTTGCATACAATAATTAGAGGAATGCACCATTATGGGTCATCCAGTTGCAATTGAAGTGCGAAACGTCTCAAAGCGATATTCCGACGACCCTGGGCTGGCACCAGCCCTGGACAATGTTTCTGTCGACATCGCCGACAACGAATTCTTCACCCTGCTCGGCCCCTCCGGCTGTGGCAAGACCACCCTGCTGCGCACCATTGCCGGCTTCGAACACGTCAGCGACGGTGAGATCCGCCTCGCGGGCGAGCCGGTCAACGATTTGCCGCCGTTCAAGCGTCGGGTCAACACGGTGTTCCAGAGTTACGCGCTGTTTCCGCACATGAGTGTTGCGCAGAATATCGCCTTCGGCCTCGAGATGCAGGGCCTTGATCGCAAACTGATCCCGCAGCGGGTCGAGGAAATGCTCGCGCTGGTGCAAATGCAGCACCTGGCCAGACGCAAACCGGCCGAACTGTCCGGCGGCCAACAGCAACGGGTGGCTCTGGCCCGGGCCCTGGCGCCGAAACCGAAAGTACTGTTGCTCGATGAGCCGCTGTCGGCGCTGGACCTCAAGCTGCGCAAGGAAATGCAGGTCGAACTCAAGCGCGTGCAAAAAGAAGCCGGGATCACCTTCATTTTCGTCACCCACGATCAGGAAGAAGCGCTGACCCTGTCCGATCGCATCGCCGTGATGTCCGCCGGCAAGATCCTGCAAATCGGCACGCCCAACGAGATCTACGAGCGTCCGCAGCACCAGTTCGTCGCGCAATTCATCGGCGACATCAACTTCCTCCCCGGGCATCTCAAGCGTGGCCAGCAGAACGAAAAGCTCTTCGTGCCCAACGGCATGCCCGTGGAAATCCCCTGCCCGGCCCAGGGCTTTGACGGCAGCAAGGTGCAACTGGCGTTCCGCCCCGAGCGTTCGCAACTGGTCGAGCCGTCGCAGCCCCATCACCTGCGCGGCGTGATCGAGGCCGTGCTGTACGTCGGCACGGCCACGCTCTATCAGTGCCGCTTGAACAACGACATCAAGGTCATGCTGCGCGAGAACAACGAAGGCCTGAGCCACGGGCGGGTGGTGGGCGATCGCGTCGCGGTCAACCTGCCGCCCCACGCCTGCCTGCTGATGGAGGCCTGAGATGAGCGTCAGCAGCACTTCCCCGGCCCTCAACCGCGCGCTGTTGCTCAGCCCGGTCGTCCTGACCCTGCTGGCCCTGATCGCCATTCCGCTGGGCATCATGGGCTACATCAGCCTGTTGCCGCGCAACGTCTATGGCGGCGTCGACTGGCAGGCCGACTGGCAATTGCAAAGTTATGTGCAGCTGTTCTTCCAGGAAGGTTTCGACGGCGAACTGGAGCTCAACTGGGTCTACGCCCAGGCGTTGTTGCGCTCGGTGTTCCAGGCCGGTGGCACCACGGTCCTGTGCTTCCTGTTCGGCTTCCCGGTGGCGTTGTGGATGTCGAGCCTGACGCCGCGCCGGCGCAACCTGATGGTGTTGCTGATCACCATCCCGTTCTGGACCAACCTGCTGATCCGCAACTATGCGTGGCTGATCATCCTGCGCGAACACGGCTGGGTCGCCCAGAGCCTCAACGCGCTGTTCCCCCAGGCCGGCGGCATCACCCTGCTCTACAACGATTTTGCGGTCAGCGTCGGCCTGGTCTACAGCTTCCTGCCGTTCATGATCCTGCCGATCTACTCGACCCTGGAGAAACTCGACTGGCGTCTGGTGGAGGCCGCCTACGACCTGGGCGCCAACCGCTGGCATGCGTTGCGGCGGATCATCTTGCCGCTGTCGATGCCAGGGGTGATTGCCGGTGCCTTGCTGGTGTTCGTGCCGAGCCTGGGTGCCTTCATTACCCCGGCGATCCTCGGCGGTGGCAAGACGCTGATGATCGGCAACCTGATCCAGCAGCAGTTCGGCACCGCACGCAACTGGCCGCTGGGCAGTTCGCTGTCGTTCCTGCTGCTGGGGATCATGTTGCTGTCCCTGGTGCTCTACGCCCTCTATAGCCGCAATGCCGCCAAGACCCAACGCCCAGGAGCCCAAGCATGATTGCCCTGCACCTGAAGAAACTGCCGCTGACCCGTGAAGTCAGCCTGTTGATGCTGGCCTATCTGTACCTGCCGATCTTCGTGCTGATCGCCTACAGCTTCAACGCCAACCGTTCGGCGACGGTGTGGACCGAGTTCTCGTTCGCCTGGTACGGACGCATCCTGGCCAACCCGTCGATCCAGACCGCGGCGTTGAACTCGATCATCGTCGCCAGCATCGCCACGGTCTGCGCCACGGCGATTGCCCTGCTCGCGGCGCTGGCGACGTACCGGCCGTTCTACGGACAGAAAATGGTCGAAGGCGGGATCAACCTGCCGCTGATCCTGCCGGAGATCGTCACGGCCGTCGCCACCCTGCTGCTGTTCATGGCGCTGGGAATCAAGCTCGGCCTGCTGACGGTGATCATCGCCCACATCGGTTTTTGCATCCCCTTTGCCTACCTGCCGATCCGGGCGCGGCTCAATGACCTGGACAAGAGCCTGCTGGAAGCGGCGAACGACCTGTACGCCAACCCCTGGCAGGTGTTTCGCCGGGTGACCTTGCCGCTGCTGTGGCCGGCGGTGCTGTCCGGTTCGGTGCTGGCGTTCGTGGTCAGCCTCGACGATTTCATCATGACCTTCTTCGTCGCGGGGCCGGGTTCGACCACCTTGCCGGTGTACATCTTCTCGGCGATCAAGGCCGGCGTGACGCCGGAGATCAATGCGATTTCGACCCTGATGCTGGTGATATCCATCGTGCTGGTGGTGCTGGCCTTCTGGCTGGGACAGCGCGGCAAACAACAATGAGCCTGGAGACTTCTTTATGAGCAAGAAAGTGAAAAGCCCCCGTTTTGCTGCTGCCAGTTTCGCCGTTGCCGGTCTGGCCTTGAGTTGCTTCACCGCGTTCGCTGCGTCCAGCGCCCAGGTCGCAGAGCCCAAGGAGCTGTTCTTCTACAACTGGACCGATTACTACCCGGTCGACCTGCTGGCCAAGTTCGAAAAGGAGACCGGCATCAAGGTCACCATGGACGGCTACGACAGCAACGAAACCCTGCTGGCCAAATTGCAGGCCGGCGGCGCGGCGTACGACGTGATCGTGCCGTCGCAATCGATCATGCGCACGTTGATCAACCAGGACCTGCTGCTGGAAATCGACGCCTCGGCCCTGCCCAACTTCCAGTACGTCAAGCCGGCATTCCGCGACCCGAGTTTCGACCCGGGCCGCAAGTTCTCGGCACCGTACCTGTGGGGCACCACCGGGTTCTCCTATGACAGCGCCCGGGTGCCCGGCGGCAAGCTCGACGACTCGTGGAAAGAGTTCTTCGAGCCACGCAAGGAACTGCAAGGCCAGCTCGCGGCCCTCGACACCTCCAGCAGCGTGATCAACGCCGCCAGCCACTACCTGAATGTCGACGAATGCAGCGAAAACCCGCAGGACGCCAAGCGCATCCTCGAACTGCTGCAAAAACAGAAACCCTTCCTGAAGATGTACAGCTCGGACAACACCGTCGACCGCATGGCCTCCGGTGAAGTGATCATGATGCAGAACTGGAACGGCTCCACTGCCCGCGCCACCCTGCAGAAGAGCACCATCAAGTACGTGTATCCGAAGGAAGGCCTGGCGATGTTCCAGGACAACTTCGCCGTCCCCAAGAGCGCGCCACACCCCGGCAACGCGAAGATTTTCATCGACTGGATGATGAAACCGGAAAACGCCGCCGCCGTGTCCAACGCCATCGCCTACGCCAACGGCATCCAGAGCGACAAGCTGATCGACGCCAAATGGCGGGTGATGGATGCCATCAACATGCCCGACGAATTCGCCTCGCGCCTGCGTCCTGAAAAGGAATGCAGCAACAAGGCGCGGGAGCTGCAGGACAGGATCTGGGCGAAGCTCAAGGGCTGATTGTTTGACTTGAAACCGAGTCGCGGCCATCGCGAGCAAGCTCGCTCCCACAGGGATTTTGTGAACGCCGAAGATCCACTGTGGGAGCGAGCTTGCTCGCGATGAGGCCCGCCCAGACACCATAAAATTGAGGTTTGCAATGAATCAACCCCGCTGGCTGCGCAACGTGCACCCCTACGGCTCCCCCGCCGAAGACCTGCTGATCGAAAACGGCCGGTTCACCCAACGCCGTCCGGCTTCGAACGAGGCCCTGTCCGCCACCGACATCGACGGCCAGAACCAGTTGCTCACCCCCGCCCTGGTGGAAAGCCACGTCCACCTGGACAAAACCCTCTGGGGCCAGCCCTGGCGCCCCAACAGCGCCGGTCCGACCCTCAAGGACTACATCGCCAACGAACGGTGCATCCTGCGTGAAGTCACCACACCGATTGCGCAACGGGCCGGCGCCCTGCTGGAAAACTGCATCGCCCGCGGCTCGCTGACCATGCGTTGCCACGTCGACATCGACCCGGAATTCGGCCTGCGGCATGTCGAGGCCATGCAGCAACTGCGCGAACAATACCGCGACCTGATCGACCTGCAACTGGTGGTGTTCCCGCAAACCGGGCTGATCAGCCGCCCCGGCACCGCCGAACTGATGCGCGAAGCCATGGCTCTGGGCGTGGAGAACGTCGGTGGCCTGGACCCGTGCGGCATCGACAACGACCCGATTGCCCAACTGGATTTCGTCTTCAAGCTGGCCAGCGAATTCGACCGTGGCGTCGACATTCACCTGCACGACAAGGGCGAACTGGGCCTGTGGCAGATCGCGCTCATCGCCGACTACACCGAGCGCTTCGGCCGCCAAGGCCGGGTGATGATCAGCCATGCCTACTGCCTCGGCATGCTGCCGTGGAGCCAGGTCAAACCGGTGGCCGAGCGCCTGGCGACACTGGGAATTTCGCTGATGAGTTCGGCCCCGGCCGATTGCGCGGTGCCGCCGTTCCTGGCCCTGCGCGAAACCGGCGTAAATGTATGTTTGGGCTCTGACGGCATTCGTGATGCCTGGTCACCCATGGGCAACGGCGACATGCTGGAGCGCGCGATGCTGCTGGCGTTCCGTTTCGATTTGAACAAGGACGAAGAACTGGCGGCGGCGTTCGACGCGGCAACTGTCAACGGCGCCCAGGCGCTGGGTTGCGCAGCCAATCGCCTGGAGATCGGCCAGCCAGCGGACTTCCTGCTGATGCCCGTGCAAACGTTGGGTGAGGCGGTGGTTTCGCGACCACCGCGTCAAGTCTATCGCGCGGGTCGTTTGATCGCGGCAGGCGGTCGTTTGCTGGAAAGCCGTCTGTGAAGCGCATCGGCTTGCGGGCCAGTTGCGTGGTCGGCTTCGACGGCACGCAGCATGTACTGTGGCGCGACGGCGAAGTGGTGTTCGAAGGCTCGCGCATCGAGTTTGTCGGGCGCGGTTTTCCGGGCCCGGTGGATCAGTGGATCGATTACGGCAACGCGCTGATCGGCCCCGGTTTCATCGATCTGGATGCCCTTGGCGATCTTGATTCCACGGTACTGACCCTGGACAACGGCGACGAGCGCAACATGGGTCGGATGTGGTCGGCGCAGTATCTGGCGCGCGGATCGCGGGAAAGTTACAGCCCCGAAGAAGAAGTCTTCAAATACCGCTATGCCTTCACGCAACTGATCCGCAACGGCATCACCACGGCCATGCCGATCACCTCGATGTATTACCGCGAGTGGGCCGAGACCTACGACGAGTTCGCGGCGGTCGCCGGCGTGGCGACCGAGTTGGGGCTGCGCACTTACCTGGGCCCCTGCTACATGAGCGGCATGAGTTACTGGCGGGCCGATGGCAGCCTGGCGCACCACTGGGACGAAGCCCGGGGCATGGCCGGCCTCGAGGCCGCTGAACGGTTTTTCCGGGATTTCGACGGCGCGCACAACGGCCTGATTCGTGGTGCACTGTTGCCCGATCGCATCCAGACCTGCACCCCGGCGCTGCTGCAACGCACCGCCGCGCTGAGCCGGGAACTGAACGCACCGATGCGCCTGCACTGTTGTCAGGGCCTCGGTGAAGTGGCGATGGTCGAGCAACTGCGCGGCACCTCGCCGCTGGGCTGGTTGCAGCAACTCGGGCTGCTGAACCCGCGCAGCCTGCTGCCCCACGGTATTTACACCCACGGCGATGAGGACCTGCAACGTGTGGTGGATGGCGGCGCGAGCCTGGTGCATTGCCCGGTGGTGTTTGCCCGGGACGGCGAGGCATTGAGTTCGTTTGGCCGCTATCGCGCCAAGGGCGTCAACTTCGCCCTCGGTACCGACACCTGGCCGGCGGACTTGCTCGACAACATGCGCCAGGGCCTGAACATCGCCCGACTGATGGAGGGCGGCAACTCGCTGACCAGCACACTGGATATGTACAACGCCGCGACCCTCGGCGGCGCCAGGGCCCTGGGCCGCGACGATCTCGGACGACTGGCACCGGGGTGCAAGGCCGACATCAGCGTGTTCAACCTGCGCGGAATGCACCTGGGGCCTTTGTTCGACCCGCTGAAAAATCTTGTACTGGCCGGTCGCGGCGACGACTGCATCGCCAGCTACATCGATGGCCGCTGCGTGATGCAGGACGGCCAGGTCGAGGGCGTCGACTACCCCGCCCTGCAACGCCAGGCCCAACGCCAATTCGAAAAACTGATGCGCAGCCACAGCGACCGGGCCTTCGGCCAACCGGACTGGAAAAGCCTGTTCCAGCCGGCCATCCCGTTCGCCGACGACTACAGCGCACAGACGCCACTGAGCGCGATCGAGCCTCTCCTTTAGGGAATTCTGCCTATGCAAAGCTTTGACTTCAGCACACTGAGTCCACGGGACAAATACAAGATTCTGATCGGCAGCGTCGTGCCACGACCGATTGCCCTGGTCACCACCGTCGACGGCGAAGGCCGGATCAACGCGGCGCCGTTCAGCTTTTTCAATGCGCTGTCGGCCGATCCGCCCATCCTCGCCCTTGGCGTGGAAAACTACGGCGACCAAAGCCCCAAGGACACCACCCGCAATATCCAGCTCAATCAGGAATTCACCGTGAACATCGTCAGCGACGCGCTGGTGGAGGCCATGAACGTCTGTGCCGTGCCCTTCGCCCCCGGCTTCGACGAACTGACCGCCGCCGGCCTCACCGCCATCCCCGGCACCACGGTCAAATGCCCGCGCATCGGCGAAGCCCCGGTGGCGCTGGAGTGCCGGCGGATGATGGCGCTGTCCATCGGCCAATCCCGGGAGATCATCTTTGGGGAGGTGTTGATGGCGCATGTGCGTGACGAACTGATCGACCCGAAAACCCTGTACATCGATCAGTTGGGGCTTGATGCGATCGGACGCATGGGCGGGCATGGCTATGCGCGCACGCGGGATTACTTCGATTTGCCGACGCGCTCGTTACAGGCGTGGACGGATGCCCCGGGCGGTGGCGAGCGGTTTTGGCCACTGGCCAAATAATTTCTGCATACATTCCATGTAGGAGCTGCCGAAGGCTGCGATCTTTTGATCTTGATTTCTGGCGGCTCCAAGACCGCTGAAGATCAAAAGATCGCAGCCTTCGGCAGCTCCTACAAAGGTTGCGGTTGAAATTCGAGGTTGTACATTTTTCAGGTGCCAGTATTGCCGCCGTACCCCATCCCCCTTCAAATCCTCCCTCTTGCTTCTCAGCTCACCCGTCATCAGGATCTCAAAGACATGGATGCCCTTCGCCATCAGACACGAAGTCGGCGACTCACCCGCCTGCTCAGCGCAATAGTCGCCGCTACCACGCTCGCAGTCCTGGGCACCGCCCAGGCAACTCCCCGGACAGATTTTCCCTTGAAGACCAGGTCGATCCTGGCAGGTGACACGACCTGGTCGTACTACGAGAGCGCAAAAAACGGTCCGGTACTGTTGCTTGTACATGGCTTTTCTTCAAACAAGAATGTCTGGCGCACGCTGGGTGAGGACCTCGGCGCACGCTTTCATGTGATCATTCCCGACCTTCCCGGCTGGGGCGAGTCAACGCGCCTTGCAGGTGAAAATTACGACATCGATGCACAAGCCGCACGGCTCAATGATTTTCTGCTTGCGCTCGACCTGCGTGAAATCAATCTGGTCGGCCACTCCATGGGGGGTGCCATTGCCGGAGTGTTTGCCGCCCAGAGGCCGGAGCGCATTGCGCGCCTGGTGCTGATCAGCCCGCTGGGATTGAGCTTTGTCGAAAACGATTTCATCCGGGCGTTGAATGCAGGTGACAACCCGTTTATCTACGATGACCGTGCCGGCGTCGAACGCACTGCCCGACTTGTCTATCTCGATCCTCCCGAAATGTCTGATCAGGAAGTGGAGAATGCGATTGCAGGCAATCGGCGCCAGCGCAGCTTTATCGAGTCTTCCCTGGCGCAGATCCGTCCACCGTCCCAATGGCTCGCGCTGGACCCTCGGCTGGCGCAGCTCACCATGCCGGTACTTGGCATCGGCTGCCGCGAGGATAAGGTGATCGATATCTCCGCCCTGGAGACCCTGCAAAACGGTCTGCCCGATGGTCGGGGCGGACAGGCTGTCACCCTTGAAGGTTGCAACCACTTGCCCATGATCGAACGCCCTGTGGCAACAGGGCAGCTACTCACCGACTTTGCTGCCGACACTCGACGCCCTGAAGCCCTGTGACTCAATGAAAGTCCCGGCTACGCACAGTGATGCCATCGAGCAATGCACTCAGGTCACTCAAGCGTCCGGCTATCAGATGCCGGACCTCGCCCTCCTTCTCCCAGCGCCCATCGACCTTGAGCAGCTGCGAGCCGACCAGCACCTGGCGCTGGCGCTCGGCCAGGTCGCGCCACACCACCACGTTGACGTTGCCGAACTCGTCCTCGAGGGTGACGAAAGTCACGCCGCTGGCGGTGGCCGGGCGTTGCCGGCCGGTGACCAGACCGGCAACACTGACCGGCCGACCGTGCTCGACGTCCAGCAATTCTTTCGAACTGCGGCAGCGCCGCGCCTTCAACTCACCCCGCAACAGGGCCAGCGGATGCGGCCCGAGAGTGGTGCCGACACTGACGTAATCGGCCTGCAGGTCCTCGCCCACGGTGGGTTTTGGCAGCGCCACCGCGTCCTCTTCCTGGCTCGGCAGGCCGGCAAACAACCCCAGCTGTTTTTGTACCCCGGCCACTTCCCAGCGCGCCCGGTGCCGGTCGCCGGCCAGGCCACGCAACGCACCGGCATCGGCCAGTTGCTCCTGGGCGCGGGCATCGAGTCGCGCCCGCTCGCCGAGGTCGGCGATGTCGGCGAACGCGCCTTGCGAACGGGCCACTTCGATGCGTCGGGCATCGTCCTCGCGAAAGCCCTTGATCATGCGTAACCCCAAGCGAATCGCCGGTTGCGCACCGCTGATCGGCTCCAGGCTGCAGTCCCAGTCACTGGCGCGCACGTCCACCGGGCGAACCTGCAAATGATGACGCCGAACGTCCTGCAGAATCTGGTCCGGGCTGTAGAACCCCATCGGCCAGCTGTTGATCAGCGCACAGGCGAAGGCCGCCGGCTCGTGGCATTTCAACCAGCAACTGGCGTAAGTCAGCAAGGCAAAGCTGGCGGCGTGGGACTCGGGAAAACCGTAGCTGCCAAAGCCCTTGATCTGCTCGAAGATCTGCGCGGCGAACTCGGCGGTGTAGCCGTTTTTCTTCATGCCGGCGGCCAGCCGCTCCTTGTGCGGTTCGAGCCCGCCGTGGCGTTTCCAGGCGGCCATGGAGCGGCGTAGCTGATCGGCCTCGCCGGGGCTGTAGTCGGCGGCGACGATGGCGATCTGCATCACCTGCTCCTGAAACAGCGGCACGCCAAGGGTGCGCTTGAGCACCACTTCCAGTTCCGGCGACGGATACGCCTCCGGCTCTTCCTTGTTCCGTCGCCGCAGGTACGGGTGCACCATGCCGCCCTGGATCGGTCCCGGCCGAACGATGGCGACCTCGATCACCAGGTCGTAAAACGTCTTGGGCCTGAGCCTCGGCAACATCGACATCTGCGCCCGGGACTCGATCTGGAACACGCCGATGGTGTCGGCCCGACCAATCATTTCGTAGGTGGCCGCATCCTCGGGCGGGATGGTCGCCAGGCTCAGGTCCAGGCCCCGGTGCCGGCGCAGCAGATCGAAACATCGACGAATCGCGCTGAGCATGCCCAGGGCCAGGATATCGACCTTGAGCAGGCCCACCGCGTCGAGGTCATCCTTGTCCCACTGGATGATCGTGCGCTCGGCCATGGCGGCGTTTTCCACCGGCACCAGACTGTCCAGCGGCTGCTCGGAAATCACGAAACCGCCGGGGTGCTGGGACAAATGCCGGGGGAAGCCGATCAACTGCCCCGTCAGGCTCAGCACCCGGTGCAGCACCGGACTCTGCGGGTCAAAGCCACTTTCACGCAGGCGTTCAACGGGGGGCGTTTCATCGCTCCAGTGACCGCAGCATTCGGCCAGGGCGTTGATCTGGTCCGGCGGCAAGCCCAATGCCTTGGCCACATCCCGTACCGCACCGGCGGCGTGGTAAGTGCTGACCACCGCCGTCAGCGCGGCACGGGCCCGGCCATAACGCTGGAACACATACTGCAAGACTTCTTCGCGGCGTTCATGTTCGAAATCGACGTCGATGTCCGGCGGTTCGTTACGTTCCCTGGACAGAAAGCGCTCGAACAACAACGTGGTGCGATCCGGATCGATTTCGGTGATCCCCAGAGCGAAGCACACTGCCGAGTTGGCGGCAGAACCACGACCCTGACAAAGAATCTGTTGTTGGCGGGCAAAGCGGACGATGTCGTGGACCGTCAGGAAATAACTTTCATAGCCCAGTTCCGCGATCAGTTGCAGCTCTTTATCGATCTGCACCAACACTTCGTTTTTCGGCCCTTTTGGCCAGCGCCACTCGATGCCTTCCTCGGTCAAATGACGCAGCCACGAGGTGGCCGAGTGCCCTTGCGGCACCAGCTCGCGAGGGTATTGATAACGCAGCTGGCCGAGGTCGAAGGTGCAGCGCCGGGCAATGACCAGCGTTTGCGCCAGCAAGCCTGGCGGGTAAAGCGCCTGCAGTACGTCGAGACTGCGCAGATGGCGCTCACCGTTGGGGTGCAGGCGCAACCCGGCATCGGCCACCGGCAGGTGGTGACGGATCGCGGTCATGGTGTCCTGCAAGGCCCGGCGCCCGCGTGCGTGCATGTGCACATCGCCACTGGCCACGGCTGGAATTCGCAGTTCCCGAGCCAGTGTGAGCAAATCGTTCAGGCGTTGCCCATCGTCCTGACCGCGATGCAACTGCACCGCCAGCCACAGGCGTTCGCCGAAGACCTGCTTGAGCCAATGGCCCTGTGCAAAGGCATCGACAGCGTCCGGCACCCACAACGCCAATAGCCCCGGCAACGGTTCGCCGAAGTCTTCGCGCAGCACCTGATACTGGCCTTTGTGCGTGCGGCGCCGGGCGCGGGTGATCAATCGGCACAGCGCCTGATAGCCCTCGAGGCTCTCCACCAGCAGCACCAGTTTCGGACCGTTCTCGATGCGTATTTCACTGCCGATGATCAGCGGCAACTCCACGGACTTCGCCGCTTGCCAGGCACGAACGATGCCCGCCAGGGTGCATTCGTCGGTGATCGCCAGGGCGTGGTAACCCTGTTTTTTCGCGCGCTGGAACAGCTCGAGGGCACTGGAGGCACCGCGCTGGAAACTGAAGTTCGACAGGCAGTGCAATTCGGCATAGTCGCGGCTCATGCGAACCAGCCCTGCAACCACAACGGGCCGTCCTCGCCGACCGCCCGGTAGGCCCAGCCCTGTTGGCCGGCACGGGTTTCGATCAGGTAATAGTCGCGGCGTACGTCGTCACCGTCCCACCAGCCGGACTCGATACGCTCCGGCCCCATGAGGATGCGCGCCGAGCCCTGGTGCACGGCCAGCGGCTCGGTCAGCAGCCAGCCCGGCCGCTTCACGGCGCCCAGCGCTGCGCAAGGCTGGCTGTCGGCACTGGCCTGCCACGCGCACTCGGGGCGGTGATCGGCCTGGAAGCGCAGGCCATGCACCGCGTCATCCCCCAGCCGTGCCCGCAGGCGTTCGCGCAGTTGCTCCCAGGGCAAGGACTGCTGCGGGCGATCGTCGAACAGTTCCTGATGCTGGGGCACGAAGGTCGGCAAATCCTCGGCACACAAGCGAAAGCCGCGCACCGGCGCCTCGACCTGGACGTGCTCCAGCCGCCCCCGGGCCAGTTCGAAGAGCATCGCCGGATCACGCTCGGCGCTGAGCAGGCCGACCTTGATCAGCGTATCGGGCAACCCGGCGTGCTCCAGATGCAGGTCGAAACGCTGTACGCCGCTGTCGCGACCGCACAGGAACGCCGACAGGTCGCCCGTCAACCGGCGCAACGGAAACAGCAGGGCTTGATGGGACTGCACATCGAAATTGAGCTCGATACGCACATCGAAGCGGTCCGGTGGCAGGTAAAACGCCAGCGCCAGCCGCCGCACACCCGACAGGGCATCCAGATGCTTGAGCACCTGGGCCTCGAAACGCCGGGCCAGGCTCTGCCGGGGCAACGCCTGCACCTGGCTCAAGGTGCGCAGGCCCATGCGCGACAAGGCCGTGGCAACCTGTGCTTCGAGGCCGATCCGGTCGACGGGCATCTGCCCCAGGTGATGCTGCAAGGCTTGATCATCCGGTACCACCAGGCCGTCATAGGCATTGGCCAGCACCCGCGCCGCCACCGGGTTGGGCGCGGCCACGATGCGGTGCCGAAACCCCAGTTCGCCGAGCTCACGGCGCAAAAGCGCTTCGAATTGCGGCCAGGCGCCGAACAGGCCGAGGCTGGATTCGATCTCGAACACCACGGCCCGGGGGTAATGCACGCTGACCTGGGAACTGAAGCGATAGGCCCAGGCGGCGAGAAACTGCTGCCAGCGCTCGATTTCACCGACGTCGTATTCAGCCGTGGCAAACCCCTTGCTCAAGGCCTGTGCCGCGCTCATGGACTGGCCGGGACGCAAACCCAGCGCCCGCGCCGCAGCGTTGACGGCCTGCAGCACCCGGCGCTGGGCCGGGCCGGTCAGCAACGCCAGGGGTTCATCAGGATCGGCGCGCTGACGCAATGCCGCGTCCAGCGCCAGTTGCGGGAAAACAATGCAGACCCAGCGCATGGCAACCTCAATGCCCCACGGCGAAGGCAATCGGCGCCGAACGGGCCAGGCCGCCGCGGCACTTGAGCACGCGTAGCTGTGCCGGCCGGGCATCGATGGCGATGCGCAGGGCCGCCGGCGAAGGGTTGATCGCTTCACTGAGGGGACGATAGGCGAAGGCCAGGGTCTGGCCGGTTTCCGCCGCCACCTGCAAGCGGCGCAAGGCACGGTCGTCGGCCTTGTGCGGCCAGCACAGCACCGCGCCGCAACTGCCCGAACGCAGGCATTGTTCCGCGGCCCACAGCGCATCGCGCTCGCTGGCCCGGATGATCGACAACTGACGCAGATCGACCCCGGCGCCCTGCCACGCCTGGGGATACGGCACATAAGGTGGCGCCACCAGCACAATGCGTTCGCCCGCCGCCGACAGCCGTGCCAGCGTCGGCCACACCAGTTGCAACTCGCCCACGCCCTGCCCGGCCAGCAGGATTTCCGTCAGCGCCGCCTCCGGCCAGCCGCCGCTGGGCAATGCCGCGTCCAGCGCGGCATGCCCGGTAGGTTGCGGGCTGGCGGCCGGCGGCGCAGGCCGGCCCCTCCAGACCTGGCCGCCATTGAACAGCGTATCCAGCGCAACGACGGCACCCATCAGCCTTGCCTCACCAGGCCACAGAACACGCCTTCGATGGCCAGGTCCTGATCGGCGTGCACAATGATCGGCTGGTAGGCCGGGTTGCGCGGCAGCAGGCGAACCACATCGCCGACCCGCTCGAAGCGCTTGATGGTGACTTCACCGTCGAGCCGCGCCACGACGATCTGACCGTTGAGCGCCTCGGGGTTGCGGTGCACGCCCACCAGATCGCCGTCGAGAATACCGTCCTCGATCATCGAATCACCGCGCACCCGCAACATGTAGTCCGGCACCCGCGAGAAGAGCGACGGATCGAGCAGCAAGCGGCTATGGATTTGCGCATCGACCCCGATCGGCGCACCGGCCGCCACCCGACCAAGCACCGGGATGTCCAGCAACTCGGGACGCGGTGGCTGCCCGAGCAGGCGAATGCCCCGGGCCTGATGCGGGTTGACCTCGATAAACCCGGCTTCGGTCAGCGCCAGCACATGCTTGCGCGCCACACTGCGGGAGGCGAAACCGAACGCCTCGCTGATCTCGGCGAGGCTCGGAGGCTGACCGTGCTCGGCGATGCGATCGCGGATGAAGGTCAGGATGGCGGTACGGCGGGGAGTCAGAGTCGTCATGGAGTACATTTGTACTCTTTTGGCTTTTACCTGGCAAGAACCGTCAATCATCTGGTGGCAGGACCAGTGACCTGTGGGAGCGAGCTTGCTCGCGATGGTCTTTCATTCAACATGTGTATCGACTGACCGAGCCTCATCGCGAGCAAGCTCGCTCCCACATTGGACTTCAGTGACTCAAGAGGTGAGTTGCGCCAGATACGCCCACGGATAAATCCCCCGCTCATGCCCATCGCTGAAGACCAGTTGCAGGCCATAGCCCCTGCGAGTGCTATTCGATCACCCGAACCCGCGCATCCTTGGCATGAGCGTAAAGGACACCAAAACAATTAACAGTGTGCCTACGGCACTGAGGATTGCCGTGAGGGAAAGGGTCTGGGAATAACCGACCATCCCGCCGACGATTCCGCTACCGAGAAAAATGAAGGGGTGCACGCCACTGGTAAAGAGCGTATCGACTGCCACCACTTTACCGAGGTCCTTTTCGGGAGACAGTATCTGCATCGCTGTGGCCCAACCAGTCAACCAGGACGCTTCGACGATACCCACCAGGATCGCCCCCAGTATCGCCATCCAGGACGAGCTTCCCATGCCGAGTAGTGCCATCGCGCCAGCCAGGAACAAGCCGCAGGTCACCGCAAGTCCGATCAGTCGTTCATGCCCGGAAACAAGCACCGTGATGATTGATCCAATGCACGCACCGAATCCCGAGGCGGCCAGACACACCCCCCACATTTCTTCGTTGAATCGATCGCTGATGGCATAGGGAGCGACGACCAGGAAAATCGGGAAACACAAGACGTTCACCACGAGAGTGGCCGCGAAGCCCAGCAAAAGCTTGGAGTTGCCGGTAACGATGGCAATGCCATTGACCGCTTCTCGGATCGAGAACTTCTCCTCGAACTCATGGGGCTCCACATTGGGCAACATCGCCGTGTAAATGGCGGCGCAGAAGAATGTGAGACCATCGATCAAAATACCCCAGACCGGATCCCAGAAAATGATGAATACACCCAGCGTCGCGGGAAAGAGCACAGCGATCAGGTTGTCGACAAAGTTCATCGCACCATTGCCCGCCACCAGTGCTTGCTTGGGCAGCAATTTGACGAGCAGTACCTGAGCACACGGACGGGAAACCCCAATGCCGATGCCAAATATCAGGTAGGCAAAGACCAGGTACCACCAAGGCGTACCGGAGACGATCAGGGCCACTGCGGCCAGTTGCGCAACACCCCTCGCCGTGTCGGTGTAAATCAGTACTTGCTTCGGCGACTTTCGATCCGCCAGCAAACCTCCGATCAGGGCCCCGATTACGGTCCCTACCCCGACTGCCGCCATGACAAAACCGAATACTTCTCCTCCGTAGCCGGTCCGGATAAGCGCTATCGGCAGTGCGGCTAGACAAATAGCGTCGCCGGCCATCGAGAGACTTTGGCCAATGAGCAACTTGCGAAAAGACGAGACGCTCAGCGCTTCGGTATAAGGTGATAAGCGATCGGCGATAGAGATCATAAGTAATCCTCCTTGAGAGCAGAGCAAAAAGATCGCAGCCTGCGGCAGCTCCTACAGGAGGCCGGTTCAGCCAGTGAGTCCAGCCAGATAGGCCCACGGATAAATCCCCCGTTCATGCCCATCGCTGAAGACCAGTTGCAGGCCATAGCCCTGGCGCGCAACTCGATAACCCGCAGACGTAAGGCCCAGCGTTCCTTACTCGAACAAAAAGGACGATCAAAAAAAACAAGACCTACCGTTCGTCGCCTTTCTAAAAAAATCAGCATTTGAAGAAAATAAAAATCCATAAAAAAGTACAAAACGCGCACTGACTCCGACAGAGGTATCTTACTCAACATAGCAAGATCATTTCTGTGTGCCGAAAACTAAAACACCGTATCAAAAAGTAATTCCACGAATCCACATTTGAACCCACACCCACTAGAACCAAACCGAACCATTAAGCGTCCTAATCACATGTAGGAGACATCTTAAAAAACCATAAGAAAACCCCTACAACATCACTTGCACCCAACATCAAAATCAACTAATCAATGCCAGGCGGCAAACCACAAACGAAAGCGAACTGAAAAACAACAACCCCAGGGCGATACCAGTCAATGACTAAAAACATTTTACCCAGAGTATTCTCCCTAACCTCCATATTCATCAAAGAACAACTAAAAGAACCCATCGCCTTTTTCTGGATCATGATATCCCCTTGTGCAATGTTCTATTTTTTCGCAACAACCAGGCAAGACCCCAACTATTTCTCCAGCAATTACATTACGATTCGGCATGGTTTTATGCCTACATCTCTTCAAGTGTCGCACTATTCGGATTCGCCTTTTACATAATCGGAAGAAGGGAAAGCGGATTCACCCGATCATTTATTTACTCCAGGGAATCGAAACTGATTTTTCTTTTATCGCACTTCATTGCCTACTCGCTAATATCAATATCATATTGCACAACCTTTTACTTGACGACCAAGCTTCCATTTGGAAACTACGCCTTAAATGAACTACTGAATCTCGCACTACGCTTTTACATCTGCTTTATCATGTTTTGCGCTCTCGGAGCTGCCTTCTCATTGCTACCGATCAATTTTCAGAACTCGAACACTTTGCTTTCCATTTTTTCGTTCTGCATGTTGATCCTCGGAGTAATGAGTGCCAGCAGACCAAACCCCATCACCGACGTATTGAACCTCGCAAACCCACTGACACTTGCAAGCCAAATAATGGAACAAGGCCTTGGACCCAACAAACCCATCACAGCCGCAATAGTTCTTTTGTTTATATTTGCACTGTACAAAACGTTCAAGCACCTAAGAATCAATCCCGTATGGAGCCGGTACTGATGAAAAAATTCACGGCGCAGAACATTGACTTCTCCTATACAGACACTCCCCTCTTGACCCGGGCATCTCTTGAGGTTGCTCAAGGCGACATTGTCGGCATTCTGGGGCCCAACGGTTCTGGAAAAACAACTTTTTTCGATATCGTCTGCGACCTTAAAAAAGCAAAGTCCGGCTTCATAAAAAACGACTTCAGTCGTTTTTTATACCTTTCCCAAATCATCTCCACGCCCCCACCGCTGCGCATGCGTGACATCTTTAAGATGGTATCTGCGCTGTCATCAAACGAGCCCATGACGCAAGATAAAACCCTGAAAAAACTAAGTACCTGGAGCCCAGCGATAGTTGACCGATACCAAGACATATGGAACAAAAAATCATCGCTGTGCAGCTACGGAGAGACGCGCTGGTTCTTTACTCTTTCCCTTCTTTCAATTTCCGCAGACTTTGTAATTCTCGACGAACCTACTGCCGGCGTAGACCCGGAATTTCGTCACTATATTTGGCAATGTCTTCACGGCGCTGCCAGGGAGGGCACCGCCATTCTGGTTTCCTCGCACAATGTTGATGAAGTCATTAACCACTGTGATTATTTTTATATGATCAGCCAGAAACGCTTCAATCGCTTTAACAACGGCAGTGAGTTCATGCAAAAGTATGGAGTAAAGACTGTGGACGATGCGTTTATCCGGGCCGTTACTGAACCTGTATTCGCCACATAAACCACTGGAAGCGCACGGGGGAGCTGCCGCAGATCGCGACAACTCCCGAGGAATGGAATTCGATTCAGTCGGTAAGTCCAGCCAGATACGCCCACGGATAAATCCCCCGCTCATGCCCATCGCTGAAGACCAGTTGCAGGCCATAGCCCTGCGGGTTCAGTTCGATCACGCACACCCGGGCATCCACCAACGGCGCCATCCCCCGCAGCCGAAACGCCCGGCACTGCGAACACGGGCACTGCCGGCGCAACTCGGCGTGGTCCAGCAGTTGTTCACGACCATCGGGCCAGTTCAGTCGCAACTGCTGTTTGATACGGGAATTGCCAACCGCCAGCGGATTCATTGCAGTTGACTCAAGGCAATGCGCACGGCCTTGCGCACTTCAGGGTCGCCGTCGTGTTGTGCGGCCTGCAATGGCGCAATGGCCCGTGGGTCGTTGAGTTCGCCGAGGGCCAGCGCGGCTTCCTTGCGCAGGTTGCTGATGCGATGGCCGAGGGTGTCGATCAGCGCTTCGAGCGCCGGTACATAACGCAAGCGACCGAGGCTGCGGGTGGCGCGCAGACGCACTTGCCAGTAATCGTCGCCCAAGGCGTCGACCAGGGCCGGGCCGGCGTCGGGGTGGCCGACTTTGCCCAGGGTGGTGGCGGCTTCTTCGCGGACTTGCCAGGCAGCGTCCCGCAAGGCCTGGCGCAGGGCCGGCAGCACCTGTGCGTCAGACGCCAGGCCCAGCGCCCCGGTGGCGGCCCGCCGCACGTCGGTGTCCGGGTCAGCGCTGGCCAGTCGCGCCAGTGCCGGCAAGGCATCAAGCTGCTTGAGCCAGCCGAGTACGCCCACCGCCTCGCGGCGCACGCTGGCGCTTTCATCGGCCAATGCAGCGGCAGCCGCTGCGGCGGCATCGGGGCAACGCAACTCGCGCAACGCCCGGAACGCGGCAATGCGTACGCCGCTGTCGGCGTGCCCGGTCCACGGCAGAATGACCCGGCCCGCCGCTTCGCTCTTGAGCAGGCTGAGGCTTTGCGCAGCGGCCGCCTGCACCGCCGGGGATGGATCCGTCAGGGCCTGGCACAAGGCTTCGACCACGGGCGCGTCCTCCCAGGCTTCCAGCAACCGGGCGGCTTCGGCGCGGACCTCGGCTATCGGGTCTTCGGCCAGTCGATCGATCAACCACAGGAGGCCGTCCGGTTCCTCGAGATCGGCCAGCTCGATCAGCGCGATCCGGCGTACGCCGGGGTCGTCATCGGTCAGGCGTGGTTGCAGGGCAAGAATGTCGTCGTTATCGGTTACATCGAATAGTGAGGTCATAGGGCAAATCGCGGCAGTTTGTTTTCAGGGGGAAGTCCGAGCGGGTTCAGGCGCGGCAGTTGCCGGCCGTCTTCGTGCCGCAGGAGTTCGAGGCAATGGCGCTTCAGATGCGAGAATTCAGGGCGGGTCATCAGTTCCGTGCTGCGCGGCCGGGGGAATTCCAGGCGCAGGTCTTCGATGATTCGCCCGGGGCGCGAGCTCATGACCAGCAAGCGGTCGGCGAGGAACAGCGCTTCGTCGATGTCATGGGTGACAAACACCACGGTGGTGCGGATGCGCGTCCAGATGTCCAGCAGCAGTTCCTGCATGTTCAACCGGGTCAGGGCATCGAGGGCGCCGAAGGGCTCGTCCATCAGCAACAGGCGCGGACGGTTGACCAGCACCCGGGCGATTTCCACCCGCTGCTGCATGCCGCCGGACAGTTGATCGGGCCAGCGCCCGGCAAACCCTTCGAGGCCCACCAGGGCAAGGATTTCATCCGCCGCCTTGAGTCGTTCGACCTTGCCGACACCACGCATTTTCAGGCCGAACGCCACGTTGTCACGCACCGTGCGCCACGGAAACAGCGTGTGCTGCTGGAACACCATGCCCCGCTGTGGCGATGGCCCCGACACCGGCGCGCCATCCACGCTCAAGCTGCCGGTGCGCGGTTGCAGGTGACCGGCCAGCGCCCCGAGCAAGGTGGATTTACCGCAACCGGACGGCCCGAGGATGCACACGAACTGCCCCGGTTCGATCTGGCAGTCGAGGCCCTGCACCGCTTCGAAAGCCCCGGGGCCCTCGCCCAGGCTGATCGACAACCCGCGGATATCGATACGCCCTTCCAGGTGTTGAAAAACGCTCATCAGGCTTTCCCTCGTGGTCGATGCCAAGGCGTGAACAGCCCGCCCAGACGCTTGATCAACAGGCTGCTGCCCATGCCGAGCACGCCGATCAGCAACATGCCGACGACGATGTCGGCGTAGTTCTGGATGGTGTAGGACTCCCAGGTGTAATAGCCGATGCCGAATTGGCCGGAGATCATTTCCGCCGTCACCAGGCAGAACCACGAGGTGCCCATGCCGATGGCCAGGCCGGTGATGATGCTCGGCGCCGCGCCCGGCAGAACGACCTCCAGCAGGATGGCCCGGCGCCCTGCCCCGAGGCTTTTCGCCGAGGCGATCAGCCGTGGGTCGACGCCTTCGACGCCGTGCACGGTGTTGAGCAGGATCGGGAACAGGGCGCCGGTGAAGGTGATGAACACCATCGACAGTTCCGACGAGGGAAACATCAGGATCGCCAGGGGAATCCACGCCACGGCCGGGATTGGCCGCAGGACTTCCAAAGGTGGCAGCAACAGATCTTCGGCCCATTTCGAGCGGCCGATGGCCAGGCCCAGGGCGACGCCTATGATCAGCGCCGCGACGTAGCCGGCGAATACCCGGCCGAGACTGCTGCCCAGGTGCTGGGCGAGTTTGCCCGAGTTGCCCAGGCCGAGGGCGGCTTCGATGACCGCCAAGGGGGTCGGGACGTTGGCGAAGGTCACCAGGCCGAGGTTCCAGTGGTGGCTGGCGGCGAGTTGCCAGAACAGCAGGCAGAGCAGCAGTGAAGCGGCTCTGGGAATCCAGCGTAAAAATGATCGGTACACAATTCTTCCTCACAACCCTGGACCCTTGTGGGAGCGGGCTTGCTCGCGAAAGCGGTCGGACATTCAACATTGATGTCGACTGACCCACCGCTTTCGCGAGCAAGCCCGCTCCCACATTTGATCGAGTCGTTCTAGGGATTAGCGAGCGGCTACGACCTGGGTCGTGGCATCGGAGAAGTCGAATACCTTGCCGCCCTGGGCCGTGGCGAACTGTTGGGCCTGGCCTTTGAGCAGGAACGCGCTCAGCCGCCCTTTCCCGTCGGTGGCAAACCACGCCTGATCCGCCAGCAACTTGATCCCGCTGTCGCTGGCCTGGGTGTACACCGCACGGATGCTCTTGCCTTCCTGCTTCAACGCTGTCAGCGAGGCAAATGCCGACTCCGCTGAGGCGTACTGACGGACTTTCGGCTCGCCACGCACCCAGATTTCCGCTACATGGCTGAAGTCGGTGATGGCTTTGCCGCTTGCCGCATCGACGGACTTGAGCGGCGTCTGCTGGTAATTCCCAAGCTGCGCGCTGTAGTCCAGGTTCGAGGCCTTGAAGGCGGCGCGGATGTACTGGTCGTCGATGAAGGTGTTGAGATCGAGACCGCGATCAGCCTTCTTCAACAGCTTGAGGGTATCGATGGCGGTGCCCACGGCCTGGCGGTATTCCGGCTTCCAGCTCAGGTCGCGGGTCTGCACGCCGAGGGGGCCATGGAACAGGTAGTTGACCTCGGCATCGACCCCGGTGACCTTGGCGATCAGCTCACTGTATTTCTCCGGCTCAGCCGCCAGCAGCTGGTTGGCTTCGATGCTCGCCCGCAGGTAGGCGACGACGATTTCCGGGTACTTTTTCGCATAGGCCTGATCGACCAGCGCACCGTGGAAGGTCGGCGCATCGGCCTGGGAGCCGTCATAGATCTTGCGGGCGAAACCACGGCTGGGGAACAGCTCGGCGAAGGGTACGAAGTCGGCGTGAGCATCGATCTTGCCGGCCTGCAACGCGGAGCCGGCGACTTCCGGCGGCTGGGCGATGATGTTCACGTCCTTGAGCGGGTCCCAGCCCTGGGCCGCGACGGCGCGCAGCAGCATGCCATGGGCGGTGGAAGCGAACGGCACGGAAATCGTCTTGCCCTTGAGTTCGGCCAGCGACTGCACGCCCGACGCGCTCGGCACCACAATGCCGTTGCCACTGCCCTTGGTGCTGCCCGACAACACGCTGATGAACAGGCTGTGCTTGCCCGCCGTTTCGAAGGCCACGCCGTTGAACGCACCGGGGAAATCGGCCATGGCGCCGAAGTCGAGTTTACCGGCGACCATCTCGTTGGTCAGGGGGGCGCCGCTGGTGAAGTTTTTCCACTGCACCTCGTATTGGGCGTCTTTGTAGGAGCCGTCGTGGGGCAGGTATTTGTCCAGCAGGCCGAGTTCACGAATCAACAGGCCACCGGCGGCGCAGTTGATGGTGGTGTCCTGGGTGCCGATGGCAATGCGGATGGTTTCGGCCGAGGCCGACAGGGAGAAGGAAGCCAGTACCAGACCGGCCAAAGCTGCACGCAACATCATGAGTGTTTCCCCTCGAATCATTTATAGGATGTTCGTCTCCGCCACGATCAGGGCGTGGTGGGAAACGAGGGGTGTTCTGGATCAGGCGTCCGGTGGTTGCCGGATGGCTTTTTGGGTTGTTTGAACTCGATTCACTGTGGGAGCGGGCTTGCTCGCGAAGGCGGACTGACATTCAACATTGATGTCGACTGACCCACCGCTTTCGCGAGCAAGCCCGCTCCCACATTTGATATGTGTTTCAGCGCAGCAAGTACGGGATTTCGACTTTCACAGCCCCGGTCGGGCAATCCTTTTCACAGGGCATGCAGTACCAGCATTCGTCGAACGCCATGTAGGCCTTTTGTGTGGCCGGGTTGATCGCCAGCAGGTCCATCGGGCAAACGTCGACGCACACGGTGCAGCCTTTGTGGGCGATGCATTTGTCTTCATCGACCGTGACCGGTGCGTTGGAGCGGAAGAAGATTTCCTGGGGTTGGTAAGCCATGTTCGGTCTCTCTCTGGTTGTCGGCATCAAGCCGCATCGGCACCGACCCGCAGCCGGTCGTAGGCCTGCATCTCGTCGGCCTCCAGCGGGATGATGTAAGGCTCGACGGCTTTCTTGAAACTGCTCATCAAACCGTTTTCGTCCTTCTTCAGGTGGCAATGGCAGAACCAGTCGCGATCGTTGCGTTGCGGGTGATCGACGCGATGGTGGTAAAGCCCCCAGCGGCTTTCGGCGCGGAACAATGAAGCGCGGGCGGCCATTTCGGCGCAGTCGCGGATCATGCTGACTTCCATGGCGCGCATCAGCTCGTGGGCGTTGTGGGCCTTGATCTGGTCGAGGTCGCGCTGGATGTCGCTGAAGCGTTGCAGGCCGATCTGCATCTTCTTCGTCACTTTCGGCGGTTGCAGGTAGTCGTTGACGAAGCGCCGCAGCTTGTACTCGACCTGGGCCGGTGGCAGGCCATGCTCGCGGTCCAGCGGTGCATAGACCCGCTGCTTTTCGCTTTCGATCTGCGCGGCATCCAGCGCGGAAAACTCGCGACCGGCGACAAAGTCCGCCGCGTTGTTGCCGGCAAACCAGCCATAGGTGAACGCACCGAGCATGTAGTTGTGCGGCACTGCCGCCATGTCACCGGCCGAGTACAAGCCCTTGACCGAGGTCTCGGCCTTCTCGTTGACCCACACCCCCGACGCCGAATGCCCACTGCAAAAGCCAATTTCCGAGATGTGCATCTCGACCATCTGCGTGCGGTAGTCGGTGCCGCGATTGGCATGGAACTGGCCACGGCTCGGACGCTCGTTGCTGTGCAGGATCTCTTCGATGTTCTGGATGGTTTCCTCGGCCAGGTGATCGAGCTTGAGGAACACCGGGCCGTTGCCGCTTTCCAGTTCCTGATGGAACTCCCACATCATCTGCCCGCTCCAGTAGTCGCACTCGATGAAGCGTTCGCCCTTGTTGTTGGCGGTGTAGCCACCCAGGGGACCGGTGACGTAGGCGCAGGCCGGGCCGTTGTAATCCTTGATCAGCGGGTTGATCTGGAAGCATTCCAGGTTCGCCAGCTCGGCCCCGGCGTGGTAGGCCATCGAGTAGCCGTCGCCGGCATTGGTCGGGTTTTCGTAGGTGCCCATCAGGTAGCCCGAGGACGGCAGGCCCAGGCGTCCGGCGGCACCGCAGGCGAGGATGACCGCCTTGGCCTTGATCACATGGAAGTCCGCCGTGCGGCAATCGAAACCCATCACGCCGTTGACCGCGCCCTCTTCATCCGTCAGCAAACGCGTGCAGACCAGGCGATTGGTGATACTCACCCGCGCGCGCTTCAACTGCCGGTACAGGACTTTCTTGATGTCGTGCCCTTCCGGCATCGGCAACACGTAAGCGCCCATGTGGTGAACCTTTTTCACCGCGTAGTCGCCGGTTTCGTCCTTCTCGAACTTCACGCCCCAGCGGTCCAGTTGCTCGATGGTTTCGAAGCTGTGGGTGGCATAGGCGTAAACCGCCGCCTGGTTGACGATGCCGTCATTGGCGATGGTGATTTCCTTGGTGTACTGCTCCGGGGTCGAGTGGCCGGGAATGATCGCGTTGTTCAGGCCGTCCATGCCCATGCTGATCGCACCGCTGCGCTTGACGTTGGCTTTGTCGATCAACAACACCCGCAGGTCGCGGTTGCGTTCCTTGGCCTTGATCGCCGCCATCGGCCCGGCGGTTCCGCCGCCGATCACGACGATGTCGTATTCCTGCTCCAACGTGCTGCGCGTCATGCCTGATCCCCTTTTTGCCGGTCGATCCGCAGGCGGTACTGGAAGGCATCGCCACGGTAGTAAAGGTGTTCGAAGTCCACTGGCCGGCCTTCGGCGTCGTGGGTCAGACGCTCGATGCGCATGATCGGCGAGCCGGGCTCGACGTTCAGCGCCTGGGTCAGGTCGCTGTCGGCCAGTACCGCATCGATGGCCAGGTCGGCGTGACCGAGCGCCAGGCCGCAGTCGTTTTCCAGGATCAGGAAAATGTCGCGGGTGACCAGGTCGGCTTTTTCCAGGCGCTCGCCAACATCCTTGGGCAGGTAGGTGATTTCCAGGGAAATCGGCTCGCGATTGATCAGGCGCACGCGTTTGATCTGCGCCACGACCTCGCCTTCGGCAACCTGCAAACGCTCGGCGACCAGCTTGTCGGCAGCAATGAACTTGAAGCTGCGCAGGCGGTTGATCACCTCATAGCCGCGACCGGTCATGGACTCGGCCAGGCCTTGCAGGGTGCTGACGTTCTGGAAGGTTTTCGGCTTGGCGACGAAAGTGCCCTTGCCGTGGATCTTGAAGATCAGCCCTTCCTTTTGCAGGTCACCCAAGGCCTGGCGCACGGTGATGCGGCTGACCTTGAACAAGGCGCCAAGCTCGCTTTCGGAAGGCATCTGGCTGTCTTGCGGATATTCGCCGTCGAGGATGCGGGCGCGCAGCACGTCTCGCAGCTGGGTGTGCAGCGGGACGCTGCTCAGGGATAGAACGTTATCGGTCATGACAGATCACTTGTTATAACGAGTTATGACGTGATCTTAGAGAGGTTATGACACGCTTGAGAAATACCGAATGCGCATAAGGTTAGATTCACCACCGTCCCTGTGGGAGCGAGCCTGCTCGCGAAAGCGGTGTGTCAGCCGACAAAATATTGCCTGACACAATGTCTTCGCGAGCAGGCTCGCTCCCACAGGGGATCATGTTTGGTCTGAGGGATCAGTGCCGCTTGAGGATCTGGTCCATCACCCAATCAGTCTTCAGCGCCTCTGCGGCCACCGCCGGATGCTGCGCCTCACCACGAATATGCGCATTCATGCCCAACACGTGGTGCCACTGAATGTGCGCGTGATGCTCGATGGTCAGGCTGAGGTGCTCGTCGGCATGCAGTTCGACCGGGTGCTCATCGAACACTGAAAAAGTGATACGGCCTTGACTGCCAATCACTTCGACCCGGTCTTCGCGGCGATCGGCGACGAAGTTCCAGCAGCCCATCCCCAGTGCCCCGCCGGCAAACCGCCAGGTGGCGCTGACGGCATCTTCGGCCGCGTACAAACCGGCCTGCCGTGCAGTGAGCCCGGCGACTTCGACGATATCGCCGAACAGGTACTGGAACAGGTCCAGGCCATGGCTGGCCAGATCGGCGAAGTAGCCACCACCGGCAATCGCCGGATCGGTACGCCAGTTGTTCGCGCCCGCAAGATCCGCTGCCGACGGGGCTTTGGTGAGGGTCCAGCTCAAGTGCCGGACCTCGCCGATCCGCCCCTCCTCCAGCCATTGCCGCACCTGCCGGAAGCGTGGCAGCGAACGCCGGTAATAGGACACGAACAGATGCAACCCGGCATCGGCAAACACCTGCTGCATCTCGCGACTTTGCCCGGCGTTGAGCGCCATCGGTTTCTCGACGCAGCAATGCTTGCCGGCGGCGGCCACCTGCAAGGCATAGGCGTGATGGCTGTCGGGCGGTGTGGCGATGTATACGGCGTCGACCTCGGAATCGTTGATCAGCGCATGCGCATCGGTATAAACCCGCGCGATGCCGTGGCGCGCGGCGTAGTCGGTGACGGCTTCCAGGCGCCGCCCCATCACCGCCACCAGCGCCGATCCAGGCGCCTTGTAGAAGGCCGGCGCGCTTTTGCGTTCAGCGACACTGCCACAACCGATCATGCCCCAGCGCACCAGGTTCATAGGCTCTCCTTGCCGTTCAGTCGCTACGCAATGCGCGCAGGTCCAGTCGACCGTCCTTGAGCGGCGGGCACCAGTAGTAGCCGCCGGTGATCGGACGGCTGATGCGGTACAGACCGTCGGTGATGCCGTCTTCCAGGCCACTCATGCGGCGCAGTTGGGCTTCGAAGGCGTCGAGGGAGAAACCGAAGGCCAGGAACATCAGGCCGGCGCGGTCCCCTTCGATCCACGGCATCGAGCGGCGCACCACGAAGGCCTCAGGTGCAAAACTTTCCTGGGCGGTGCGTTTGACGTGGGCGGAAACCGGCGCATCGTCGATCTCTTCGTTATCGCTCAGGCGGCGGCCCATGATGTTGTCTTTCTCATCCGCCGACAGCCCGTGGAAACCTTTCAGGTCATGCTGCCACTGCTGGATCGCGGCGAAGCTGCCACCCACCGTGCCGTCCGCGCCTTCAGCCACCAGTGCAGCAGCTACTGCGGCTTCGTCGTGCGGGTTTTCGGTGCCATCTTCGTAGCCGGTCAGGTCATGGCCGGTCATGTGGCGGAAGGTTTCGTTCATCTGCACCAGGCGCAACGCCGGGGCCAATGCCGCGGCGATGGCGTTGCTGCGGTTGAGCAACTCGCCACGGTCTTCACCGTGCAGCCAGCACCAGAGCGCGTGTTGGGTCGACGGATTGTCGACGCCGACGCCCGTCAGCGCCGGGAACGGCCGCAGACCTTCGATCTGCCCGCCCAGCGCCTTGACCAGGGACTCGCCGAAGCCGACCACCACCGACTTGCCGTCCACCAGCCCTTGCAGGTTATCGAGCGCGGCCGGCAGTGCAGCGGCGGATTCGAGCGCGAAGAACATATGGCGGGCTTGAGGTGGAACGGGGGTGGCGAGAATGCCCGGCTGGTAATGACTCATATGAACTCCTTGAAAAAGAGCATGGAGTTTAACCGGTGTGTGAGGTTTTGTGTGCCGTCGGAGGTCAGGAACCTGTGGCAAAGGGGGGCTTCTGTGGAGCGGGCTTCTGTGGCGAGGGGGCTTGCCCCCGTTGGGTTGCGAAGCAGCCCCAAAACCTGCCGACGCGGTATGACTGGAAATGTAGGGGACCGCTTCGCGCTCCAACGGGGGCAAGCCCCCTCGCCACAGAAGCCCACTCACCACAGAAGCCCACTCACCACAGAGTCCTACTCACCACAGAAACCGCTCACCACAGAAGGATCAAACAACGCTGGGGCTTTCACTGCGGAACGCACTCGGGCTCATGCCGGTCCAGCGCTTGAACGCCCGGCGAAAGCTGCGTACGTCGCTGTAGCCGACTTCCTCGGTGATGCGTTCGATGGACATGTCCGGGTTGGCCAGCAGGCTCATGGTGCGGGCCTGGCGCACTTGTTCCAGCAGCGCTTCGAACGTCAGCGCGTGTTCGGTGAGGCGGCGACGCAAGGTGCGGCTGCTCATGTTCAGGTCGCTGGCGATTTTCTCGATGTGGCTGCCCTCGGTCAGGTCCCGGGCAATCGCCCGTTCCACCGCCTGGATCAGGTCCATTTTCTGGTGCACCTGCGCGGCTTCCAGTTCGAGCAGTTTCACGGCCTGACGCAGGGCCAGGGAGTGGTGATTGGGCAATTGGACGTCCAGCCAATGCCCATCGATCACCATGCGGTTTTGCAGGCAACCGAAACGCACATCCGGCCCCAGCAGGCGCGAATATTCGCCGAGATAGTCCGGCGCCGCATGGATGAACTCCACGGCCACCGGCTTGAAATCCGCCCCGACCAGCGCCCGGCCGTACACCAGCAGGCTGGCGAAAAACTCCTCGACCGCGAACAACTGCACGTCGGCGAACGGCAAGCGACATTCGACGTCGACAAACACCCGGTCACCCGCCTCCTCCACACTGGACACGACAATGCCGCCCGAGGTGTGTTGATGGCGGATGCCCAGTTCAAAGGCATCGCGCAGGGTCTTGCACAGCGACAACACATGCCCCAACAGCCCCAGCGTGCCGAGTACATTCTGCGCACCGACCCACAGGCCCAGCCCCTGATTGGGCAAGGCCTTGAGCGCACGCTGAATCATGGCCACGGCCTGGCGATAGGAAATGCGCTGCGCCGGATCCTGAAGGTCTTCAAGGTCAAACCCCAACCCCCGACAGAGGCTCTGCGGGTTGATGCCCTTCTGCTCGGCGACTTCGGCCAGGGTTTGCAGGAGAAACGGCGACACCAGCGCCAGTTCAAAGGTGGGATCGATCACTTTCATTTGCATGGGGCCATACATTCCGGGACGAGCATCATTCTTATTTTTGTAACCGGTTATGTCGAAGGAAGTTAGCACAGCGTTTGAAGGCTGTCCGCAGAAGTCCCCCTAAATGGCCGCCAATACCCTGCCTTGCAGGGCGCGGACAGCTTATTTCTATGGGGCGGCCCTCGTAGGGATGCCGGACAGCCCGCCAACAATAATAATGAGTACACCCATGATCGCGACTCGCACGACACTTCCCCTGATGGTCATCAGCCTGGCCGGCGTCTGCGCCCTGCAACCGGCCCTGGCCACCGAGGCTGGCGTGGACAACATCGGCCCCGGCACCGACGGTTTTTTCATGTTGCCGCTGTCGCCCGACAGCCTTCCGGACAACATGGTTGCGTTCAACCTCTACTACAACCACTACAAGGCCACGAAGCTGAACATCAGCTCCCTCGGCGGCAAGGTGCCGAACGTCGAGATCGAATCCACGGCCGTCATCCCGCGCCTGGATTACCTCAGCCCGGTGCGGGTGTTTGGCGGCCGGCTGGCCGGCTACATCGCGCAGCCTTGGCTCAAGCAGGAAGTCTCGGTGTTCGGCCTGCCGCAGGACACCCGCGAAGGCATGGGCGACACCACCATCGCGCCGATCATTCTCTGGGACATGGGCCCGAACCTGACCCTCGGCGCCGCCATTGAAGTCACGGTGCCGACCGGCGAATACAGCGTCGATCGCCTGGCCAACACCAGCAACAACTTCTACACTTACAAACCGCTGTTCTCCTTCACCTGGCTGCCGACGGACAGAACCGAGGTGTCGATGAAGACCACCTACAGTTTCAACGAGAAAAACAAAGACACCGATTACAAGTCGGGGCAGATTTTCCACATCGACTATTCCGCCAGTTTCAAGATCACCGACGACCTGATGTTCGGGCTGAACGGCTACTACCTCAAGCAAACCACCGATGACAAACAGTTCGGCCACACCGTGCAGTTCAACGGCCAGGACGTGAACGACGGGGTGCGCGGCCAGGTGTTTGCGATTGGTCCGGCGCTGCACTGGACCTTTCTCAAGTACGCCAGCGCGGAGATTCGCTGGGCCAAGGAGTTTGATGTGGAGAACCGGCCTGAAGGGGAAATGCTTTGGGCCAAGGTCAGTATTCCCTATGCGTTTTGACTGACCCCTTCGCGAGCAAGCCCGCTCCCACAAGGGCAACGCTGCACCCTGTGGGAGCGGGCTTGCTCGCGAAGGCGGCGGCACATCCACAAAAAATCCTTCAGGAATACACCGGCCAGCTATCCACAATCTTCCCACCCCGAACCGCCAGCAGATCCCCAAACTGCAACAACACTGCCTCCGTCTGGGCAGGCCGCAAGAACACCTGGTCCTCAACCCCAAGCCCCACCGCCGCCGAACCATTGACCATTTCCTGATTCGAACTGCGGCCATACACACCATTGCTCTGCAACCCCGGTGGCGATTCGAACTCCGCCATCCAGTTGCCGCCGTAGATAAAAAACGTCTCGCGCTGATTGGCGTCCCACCAGGAAAACAGCCTGGACCGGTCATCCAGCGCCGGAATCTTCACCGCCCCGGTGCTTTTCAGCACCGGCGTGGCGATGTAAGCGGCCGGCACATGCTCCACCAGCGAGGGCAAGTCATAGTGAGTGGGCTTGAGCATCGCCGTCCCCACCGACACTTCGCTGCTGAGCTGCTCTTGCTCATGCATGCGATAGCTCGGGCTGCCGGCCGTATTGAGGGTCAATCCTTCTCGCCATAAACCGGGGTACTGCTGACGGGTGAAATCGACGCAGCGCTGGTAGATCATCATTACCTTGGCGAACAGCTCTTCGGGCGAGCCCAGAATCCCCGGCACACCCATGCCCACGAACGGGTCGTAGCCCATGAATCCGACGAACGCCAGGTGCTGCGGGTGCTGGCTGATCAGCGTCAGCATCTGCCCCAGTACGCCCAGGTCGCTGATACCGCCGCGATGCAGACCGACATCCAGTTCGATATTCACCCGCACTCGCGTGCCCAGCCCCTGAGCCAGGGCGAGGTATTGCTGCAAACGCTCTGGCGTATCGAG
Organism: Pseudomonas sp. PDM27; assembly: GCF_019219205.1. Classification (NCBI taxonomy): domain Bacteria; kingdom Pseudomonadati; phylum Pseudomonadota; class Gammaproteobacteria; order Pseudomonadales; family Pseudomonadaceae; genus Pseudomonas; species Pseudomonas sp. PDM27. The sequence goes on from NZ_JAHUWF010000001.1 coordinate 366,277, forward strand.
CAGCCATTGCAATTGCTTCGAAGGGTCGAAAGGCCCCTTGTGCGACTGATAGAACAACTGCGCCGAACGCACCGGCAGCGGCTTGCCCAACAGAATATCGGCCTCGGGAAACTGCACGGCGTCATGATTGAGAAAGGGTTGGTGAAACGACATCAGGCGTTGCGTGCCGGCGCGCTGGGCGATGTAGGCCAGAAGCCCCGGTGCCGGCAGCGACTTTTCCACCAGCCGCAGGTGTTTGCCGCCACGCTTGACCGATTGCATCACCACGTCGATGTTGTGATCCAGCCGATCAAGGTCGATCAGCATCACCGGACGCATCGGCCCGTGGTCCTTGAGCTCACGGTTGAGCAGGCGGAAATAGTCGCTGTAGGGCGCACCTCGGTCACCCGGCCGCAGCCACGCCCCGACACCCGCCAACAAGGCGCCGACGCCTGCGGTGCCCAGTAAAAAACTACGGCGATTGACGGCCATCAGCTCACCCCCAGGATCGATGACAAATGCGCATTGAGGAATTTGCCGCTGGGGTCGAGTGCCTGCCGCACCTGGATGAACTCCTGCCAGCGCGGGTACAGCGGCTGCAGGTTTTTCGCATTCAGCGTGTGCAACTTGCCCCAATGCGGCCGGCCGTTGTACTTCCAGAAAATCGGCTCGATGGCGGCGAAGAAGTTGTGATGATCCATCTGGTAATGCTGGTGGACCGAAATCGAACAGCTGTCGCGGCCTTCGAACATGCTCAAGGGAATGTCATCGGCCTTGACGTAACGGTATTCGATCGGAAACCAGGTGCGCAGGTCTTTGTCCTGGATCAGCTTGAGGATCTCGCGCAAACAGGCCGGGCCGTATTCGGCCGGCACGGAGTATTCCATCTCGTTGAAGCGCACCGTGCGCACGTTGGCGTAGATGTCGAACGAGTCGCCCACCCGGTCATCGAAGCTGGCCAGATGGCGCAGGTTATTGAGCATCGTGCGACGCAGGTCCGGGAAGTCGCTGGCGTACTTGTCGATCTTCTCGATCAAGGAGACAAACTCGTTGCCGCCCTCTTCATCCGCCGGGAGCGGCGGTGTGGCCGGGTCGGTGGTTTCGTTCAGGGCGATCGACAAGGCGTAGTCGGAATGGGTCACCACGAGCATTTCCCAGTGCTGGTTTTCCCGGGTGTTCTTGTCCAGGTCTTCGAGCAACTCTTCGGTTTTGGCGATCCACTGCCGCTCCCTCAAACGATACGCCGGGCGGTTTTGCAGGCGCACCCGGGTCGCCACGCCCAACGCTCCCAGCGACACCCGGGCGGCGCTGAACACCTCGGGATGATGATTGGTATCGCAATCCAGCACCTCGCCGCCGGCGGTCACCAACTGCAAGCCGCAGACATGCGCCGAATAGGATTGAAACTGCTTGCCGGTGCCGTGGGTCGAGGTCGAGATCGCGCCAGCGAGGGTCTGGTAATCGATGTCGGCCATGTTTTGCAGGGCCTGGCCGATATCCTTGAGCGGTGTGCCCATGCGTGACATCGGCGTGCCGGCGGCGAACTCGGCTTGCAGGGTGCTCGGATCGTGATCGAGCAACCCCGAGAAATAGCTCAGCGACAGCAAGGTGCCGTCGGTGGGCACCAGCGCGCTGAAGGAATGCGCCGAACCCACCGGACGGATCTTGCCGGGGGCCTGACGCACCACTTGGGTCAACTCATCCAGGTTCTTGGGCGCCAGCCGCGCCGCCGGCAGGCAATTCTGGCCGCCCGACCAGTTGCGCCAGGGAATCAACCGTGGCGCGCGCAGCAGCTCGGCCAGCGCCGGGGCTGAGCCGAGCGCGGTAAAGGCGCCGATGACGCTCGCCCGTTGCAACAACTGACGCCGTGTCAGGTCCATCGTCATGAATCGCACCCTGCCGTTCTTGTTATTGGATTTGCTGGCCGGACATGAAGGCAATCAGCGCCAGGAACTGTTCCTGCGAACACTGCATGCACATGCCCATCGGCGGCATGCCGTTGTAGCCGTTGATCGCGTGATCGAGCAGCGTGTCGGCGCCCTGCAGCACCCGTGGCTCCCAGGCCTTGATGTCGCCGGTCAGCGGTGCACCGGCCGCCGGGTTGGCGTGGCAAAGCTTGCAGCTGTTCTCGTAGACCTGAGCCAGCTCGGCGTCGGCGGGCCTCGCGGCACCGGCTTCGCTGCGGCTCGGCGGGTTTTTCGGTTCTTCGCACCCTGCAAGCAACGCAAAGGCACACCCCGCCAAGGCCAAACAAAGGCTAGGCTTTTCAGTTAATCGGCTTGCCCGCATGGCTGTCCTCTCATGGGCTGCCCGGTTGGCCGGGTGCAGCTTTTTTGTTGTGATCAAGGAGAGCTCAACACTAAGGCACTCCACCCGGGCGGGTTGAGGGCATTGGGGGCCAACAAGGGGCGCTTCTGAGGCCATGACGCAGGGCAGCGATAGATCCGCGAACGGCAAAACGCTGAGATGAGTCATGACAAGGGTCGCTGAGGTCTGCTAAAACGATTCATCAGTGCATCACCCAATCCAGAGGGGTAGCGACATGACCACAGCCGATATTCTCCAGAACCTGTTCCCGAGCCCAGCCGACATCCCGGAAAAGTACCGCCTCGACGGCCAGACCGAACAGCGTGAGTACCTGGTCGATGGCGTACTGAAAACCTGGAACGGGCCACTGGCCCAGGTCCGCAGCCCGGTATACCTGACGGGTGCCGATGGCGACGAACAAGTGATACTCGGCAGCACGCCGCTGCTCGATGCCGACACCGCATTGACCGCCCTCGACGCTGCCGTGCGCGCCTACGACCGTGGCCAGGGATTGTGGCCGACCATGCGTGTGGCCGAGCGCATCCAGCACGTCGAAACCTTCCTCGGGCGCATGCGCGAGCAGCGCGACGCCGTGGTCAAGCTGCTGATGTGGGAAATCGGCAAGAACCTCAAGGACTCGGAAAAGGAATTCGACCGCACCTGCGACTACATCGTCGACACCATCAACGCGCTCAAAGAGCTCGATCGCCGCTCCAGTCGTTTTGAACTGGAACAGGACACCCTCGGCCAGATCCGCCGCGTGCCGCTGGGCGTCGCCCTGTGCATGGGGCCTTACAACTATCCGTTGAACGAAACCTTCACCACGCTGATCCCGGCGCTGATCATGGGCAACACCGTGGTGTTCAAACCGGCGAAACTCGGTGTGCTGCTGATTCGCCCGCTGCTGGAAGCCTTCCGTGATAGCTTCCCGGCCGGGGTGATCAACGTCATCTATGGCAGCGGCCGCGAGACGGTCAGTGCGCTGATGGCCAGCGGCAAGATCGACATCTTCGCCTTCATCGGCACCAACAAGGCCGCCAGCGACCTGAAAAAACTCCATCCCAAACCCCACCGCTTGCGCGCGGCGCTGGGCCTGGATGCGAAAAACCCGGGCATCGTCCTGCCGGAAGTGGACCTGGACAATGCGGTCAGTGAAGCGGTGACCGGGTCGCTGTCATTCAATGGCCAGCGCTGTACGGCCCTGAAGATCCTGTTTGTCCACGAAGACGTGGTCGAGTCCTTCATCGACAAATTCAATGCCAGGCTCGCCAACCTCAAGCCCGGCATGCCCTGGGAAAGTGGCGTCGCCCTGACGCCCCTGCCGGAATCGGGCAAGGTCGACTATCTGCACGCACTGGTGGCGGATGCCGAGAACAAAGGCGCCAGGGTGGTCAACCCCAACGGTGGCGAGGCCCGGGCGTCGTTCTTCTACCCGGCGGTGCTGTACCCGGTTACGCCGCAGATGCGCGTTTATCAGGAAGAACAGTTCGGCCCGGTCATCCCCATCGTGCCGTACCGTCATCTGGATACCGTGATCGATTACGTACTGGAGTCGGACTTCGGCCAGCAGTTGAGCATCTTCGGCACCAATCCGGTGGCGGTCGGCCGGCTGGTGGACACCTTTGCCAACCAGGTCGGGCGCATCAACCTCAATGCCCAATGCCAGCGTGGCCCGGACACCTACCCCTTCAATGGTCGCAAGAACTCGGCCGAAGGCACCCTGTCGGTGCATGACGCACTGCGGGTGTTTTCGATCCGCACGCTGGTGGCCACCAAGTTCCAGGAGACCAACAAGGACCTGATCAGCGAGATCATCAGTGGCCGCAGTTCGAGCTTCCTGACCACCGACTACATCTTCTGAGGAGAGCCAGCCTGAGTACATCCAGCGCCGATCGACTGCCACCGCTGCTGCGCCGATTGCTGCGTCCGTTGCTGGACCCGTACCGGCGCTACCGCCATGCCCGGGTGATCCATGCGGTGCGGGTGTCGCTCGGCTTGCTGGCGACGATTCTGCTGACCACCGGGATCAAACTGCCCCACGGTGAATGGGCGTCGGTGACCATGCTGGTGGTGATCGGCGGCTTGCAGCACCACGGCAACATCGGCAAGAAAGCCGCCGAGCGTGCCATCGGCACCTTGATCGGCGCCGGTGTCGGCCTGGCGCTGGTGGCCCAACAGGCCTGGCTCGGAATGCCCTGGCTGACCTATTTCGCGATGTCGGTGGTCTGCGGGTTTTTCTCGTATCACGCCATCGGCAAGGGCGGCTACACCGCGCTGCTGTCGGCGATTACCGTGTTCATCGTCGCCGGGCATGGCGACAACCCGGTAACCGATGGCTTGTGGCGCGGGGTGGATATTTTGATCGGCATTGCCCTGGCCCTGGCGTTTTCCTTCGCCCTGCCGCTGTACGCGGTGTATTCCTGGCGCTACAACCTGGCCGATGCCCTGCGTGATTGCGCGAAAGTCTACGGGCGCATCATTGACGGCCAGGCCATCACCGCCGACGAACACCTCAAGCTCATGACGCGCCTGAATGCGGCGATGGTGCAACTGCGCTCACTGATGCCGTCGGTGTCCAAGGAAGTGAAGATTTCCATGACCGAGCTCGATGCCATCCAGCGCAACCTGCGCATGTGCGTCAGCACCCTGGAAATCCTTGGCAATACCCGACCGGATGCCAATGACCCCGAGGCCATGACGCTCCTGCAAACGGCATTGAACGCCGAGCATCGCCAGATCCGCGTGCAATTGATCGGCATGGCCCGGGCGTTGAAATCAGGCGCCGTCCAGCGCCTCGATCGGCCCATTGAGGTGCCGCTGGTCAGCCTCGATGCACCGGTCTACAACAGGCTGGACGGCTATCGCCTGCTGACCCGACAACTGGCCGCCAACATCGGCGAGATGCGCCAGCGCCTGGCCAGGAACGCGCCGCGCTGGAACATCTGACGCCGGCGAAGCGGGTTACGGCGTCACCGTGCGCCGAAACTTCAGCGACCAGCCTTGCTGCATACCGGCAGCGGCCAGCAGGATTGCCGCGACGCCGATCCACTGCAGCGGCTCCAGACGATGGCCGAAGGCAAACCAGTCGACGAAAATCGCCGCAATCGGATAGATGAAGGACAGCGCCCCCGTCAGCGCAGTGGGCAGTTTTTGAATGGCGCCGTACAGCAACACATACATCACACCGGTGTGCACCATGCCCAGTGTCACCAGGCTGGCCCATGCGCTCGGCGCCTGCGGCAGTGTCGAAAGATTCGCCAATGGCGCGAGCAACAACACGCCGGTGCTGACCTGGATCAGCGCAATCAGGTGCGGTGGCGTCCCCGTCAAACGCTTGATGATCAGCGCCGCAATCGCATAGAGAAACGCCGCGCCCAACGCCAGGGCAATGCCCGTCAGGTAGTCGCTGCCGCTCTCGCCCTGGCTGCCATGGGCACTGACGATGGCCAGCATCCCGAGAAACGACACGCCCAGCCAGAGCATTTTCTGCGCGGTGATCTTTTCGTTGAGAAACAGCGCCGCCAGCCCGACCAGCATGAACGGCTGAACGTTATAGACGGCGGTGCCGATGGCAATCGACGCCCGGGAATAGGAGGCGAACAACAACACCCAGTTGCCAACGATCGCCACCCCGCTGAGCACGGCGAGCAAAAACGTGGTGCGGGTCAGGATACCGGGGCGCAGAAAGCCGAAGGCGGCGCAAATCAGCAACAAAGTGCCGGCACCGAACAGGCAGCGCCAGAACACCACATCCAGCACCGGTTGCCCGGACACCAGCACGAACCAACCGATGGTGCCGGAGATCAGCATGGCGGCCGTCATTTCAAACGAACCGCGGCGTAGGGATTTGTCCATCAGCAGACTCCTGTGTTTGTGGCCAAAGTATGCCAATGCACCACAGCGCCACTCCATAGCAAAAAGCAGGCTAAACTCTGAATCGGCCTTTATTATGAAGGCAGTTTTGAAAAAATGCCTAACAGAGGGTTTCGCCATGACCGATGACATCGACCAAGTGCTGATCACGGCCCTGATGGAAGATTCGCGACGTTCGCTCAAGGCCCTGGCGCAAATCAGCGGCCTGTCCTCCCCCAGTGTTGCCGAACGCCTGCGCCGCCTGGAAGAGCGCGGCGTGCTCAAGGGCTACACCGTTGAAATCGACCCGAAAAGCTTCGGTTATCAACTCCAGGCCATCGTGCGTATTCGCCCGTTGCCGGGCCAGTTGCAAGAGGTGGAGCGGCAAATCATGGCCATTCCCGAATTCACCGAGTGCGACAAGGTGACCGGCGACGACTGTTTCATCGCACGCTTGCACGTGCGCTCGATGGAACAACTGGACACCCTGCTCGACCGCCTCAACACCCACGCTGAAACCAACACGGCCATCGTCAAGAAAACCCCGGTCAAGCGCCGGTTGCCGCCCATGGCGTGAGTGATATTTGTTTCAGGCTGCAGTAGATTGAAGGTTTCCGGCGAAGGATTGACGGTATGAAAACTCAGGCAATGCTACTGGTGGTAATCATGCTTGCGGGTTGCGGCACGATTCAGACGGTTGTGCGCAGTGACGAAGTGGCCTCGAAAAGTCTCAAGGAACAAAAGAGTTACTGCGGCGCGGTACCACGAATCTACAGCGGCGTGACCTACGACTTTTGCATGCTGAACGCGCCCCTCGAGGAGGGTCGGGATGCGCAGGCACATGGCCCCGCCCCCGCCGTCGTGCTACTCGATGTGGTCGTGTCCGGGGCGATGGACACCTTGCTGCTGCCCTACACCATCTACCGCCAGCAAGCTGACGGCAGCATTGTCATTACCGAGTAACCCTGGTTTCCAGGCAATAAAAAACCCGCCTGAGCGGGTTTTTTACTTCAAGGCCGACGATCAGTCATCACGGCTCATGATGCCGAACAGCTGCAACAGGCTGACGAACAGGTTGTAGATCGATACATACAGGCTGATGGTGGCCATGATGTAGTTGCGCTCGCCGCCGTGAATGATGGCGCTGGTCTGGAACAGAATGCAGACCGAGGAGAACAGCACGAAACCTGCGCTGATCGCCAGTTGCAGACCGCTGATCTGGAAGAAGAAGCTCGCCAGCGTCGCACCCAGCAGCACAAAGAAGCCTGCCGTGATGAAACCGCCGAGGAAGCTCATGTCCTTGCGGGTGATCAGCACATAGGCCGACAGGCCGCCGAACACCAGCGCAGTCATCGCGAAGGCCGAGCTGACGACTTCAGCGCCACCCTGCATACCCAGGTAACGGTTGAGGATCGGACCGAGCAGGAAACCCATGAAACCGGTCAGGGCAAATGCCGACACCAGGCCCCAGGCCGAATCACGGAGTTTGTTGGTGAGGAAGAAAAGACCGTAGAAGCCAATCAGCACCACGAAGATATTCGGGTAGCCAACACGCATCTGCTGGGCAACGTAGGCCGTCACACCGCTGAATGCGAGGGTCAGGGCGAGCAAGCCGTATGTGTTGCGCAGGACGCGGCTAACCTCTAGCTGCTCAGCCTGCACGCTGTTATTAACTGCGTAATCCTGTTCGCGCATGGCGACACTCCTGTTGGTTTGAAACGTTCAGTCGCAAAGATCATAACAGACGCTCTGTAACTAGCTATGCAGAGAGTTTGACAGTGTGTTTCATTCAGGTATTATGGCGCCCGCAACGCAAACGGAGGTGTGGCCGAGTGGTTTAAGGCAACGGTCTTGAAAACCGTCGACTGTAACAGGTCCATGAGTTCGAATCCCATCGCCTCCGCCATCTTTATACGACAAAGCCCTGATTATTCAGGGCTTTGTCGTTTCTGGGGTTTGGCTGACTGAACACTGCGGTGATGCCAGCATTTCCGCATCTTTTCGACGATTTCCGCCACCCGTCAACTGAAACCTGATCGCTTCCTTGCTGCTCAAAATCAATGAACATCAGCTCCCGCAAGAAGCAGCCATCGAGTGGCAACCGTTTTTATCATTCATCTTCCATGAGCGCTTTGATCCGCCCGGATCTTTCCGCAGCCAGCAACACGGCATAATCTCTCGCATTTTGATCGGCATAGATCATGGCAAATTGGCCGAGTGCCTGGTCGAAGGTGTCCGATTTACCCAGGTAGCCGCTTATGAGAGCAGCGTCCCCTGACTTGGCGTGGGCACGGGCCAGAGTAAGACCGCACCATTGGGCATACAACTTCATGCGCGGCGCCGATATGCCTTCGATCGGCACTGACATTTTCATGTCGCGCAACTGGCGAACAAAGTAATCCCGACCGTTATCGCCGCGCGTCCAGCCAAGAAAGATGTCACTCGAGGACTGCATCAGTCGCTGCCCGGTGACCACGCGCTGCCCCTGATTCTCGTAGTCGCTCTTGCCCGCATAGGGCGCCAGTACCGAGGGGCAGGCTTCCTTGAACTGCAGGAGCAACGGATGGTTTTCTGCAGAAAAGAACAGGCCGACGAAGCAGTAGGTACCGACGCTACCGATCCCGACTGCCTTTATGGCAATGTCTTCAAGGCGATAACGATCGAAGAGCACACGCCGTTCATGGGGGAGTGACAGTCGATAATCCTGCAGCGCCTGACGGGCTCGCTGCAAAAAATCCTTCTCATCCGAGTGATAAAGTATGGGGGGCTGATCGACCAAGCGCCTGCGCCCGGCCACTTCGCTGCTGATTTTGGGGTAGAGGTAATCGCCGACACGCCCCTTTGCCTTGGCAACCACTTGCTCCCGAAATTTTTTGATCTCTGCCGTGGGCGCCATGTCGATAATCGTTTGGGCATCCAGACGGTCATACCAGACATTCAGCGGGCTCATCTTCGACAGTTTGCGCAGGCGCTCACGGTAAGCACGAATGCATTCGACAGCGATCGATTCAGCCGCCTTGTCGCTATGCCGGTTATCGCGTGACGCCACGACGAAACTGATCGCCAGACGTTTAACGTCCCACTCCCAGGGAGCGGGAAGCGTTTCGTCGAAATCGTTGATGTCAAAAATCAGATTGCGCTCAGGCGTCGCGAACAACCCGAAGTTCAACAGGTGGCAATCCCCGCAGGCTTGCACCTCAATACCAGTGGTTGGGGTTGTGGCCAAGTCATGCGCCATCAAGCCCGCAGAGCCGCGTAAAAATGTGAAGGGGCTACGCAGCATGCGCCCATAGCGCACAGGTACCAGATTGGGTAACCGGTAGCGGTTTGATTCTTCCAGCAGTTCAATGGGGTCACGATGTTTACGCGGCGGTTTCCATACGGCGTGTAACGAATGCGGCAGGCTCTCTCTCAATCGCTCACCCGCGCTCATACGCTCCTTACGCGAGCGAAAAACGGGTTCATCCATTGTGGCGGTGAGTTTGTTACCTGTTACGTTGGCTGGCTTTTTCTTACGGGGCGACATATCCACTCCTTTGCAGCAGCAAACTGGCAGATGCCCAAGCGTATCGATACAAGCGTAGCACCCCTGACTCCACCCAAAAAAAGACGGCCCGAAGGCCGCCAAAGTACTGCATGGAGTTAGTTTGCGGATGGCTGCGCAGGATGCTTGCCGGCGTGCACCGGCGGTAGCAGCCATGCCGCCAGTGCCGGTAGCAACAGGATGGCGCCCCAGACATTGACCAGGAACATGAACGCCAACAGCACGCCCATGTCGGCCTGGAACTTGAGGGTGGAAAACACCCATGTGGACACGGACACCGTCATTGTTATTGCGGTGAACAACGAGGCAGTGCCACGCTGCTTCAGCGCTTCGACAAACGCCTGACGCAGGTCTGAATGACGTGAATGCATTTCGTGCTTGATCCGCTCGAACAAGTAAATGCCGTAATCCACGCCGACCCCGACGCCCAGTGCCACCACCGGTAGCGTGTTGACCTTGAGACCAATACCCAGCCATGCCATCAACCCGTTGCACAGCACCGTGACCAGCGCCAGTGGAAGGATGATGCACAGGGTGATACGCAGCGAGCGAAAACTCAGCAGGCAGAGTAAGGTCACCGAGCCGAAAAGCGCGAGATTCACCCACTTGTCCGCCGCCTCGACCGCCTCATTGGTCGCGGCCATTACCCCGACATTGCCACTGGCCAGTTGAAAACGAAGGTCATCGCCGTCGTGGGTTACCTTGAACGCCTTGATCCGTTCGATGATGTTGCTGATAGTCGAGGCCTGGTGATCTTCGGTGTACAGCGAGATCGGCATGGCACTGCAGGTGGAGTTCATCAGTTCATTGCCAAGACGCGTGGCGAAACCCACGCCTTGAGCAATTTGCGCCTGCTCCTCGGGAATGGTGCGCCATTTGATGAAGGTTTCCGCGTAGCCCTGGGTGATCTGCCCGACATAACCCGCCAGCCCTCGCACCGTACCGACGCCCGGGGTCTGCTTCATCTCGAATTCGAAATCTTCGACTTTGCCCAGAATGTTGCGGTCAACACAGGGCGACTCGTTGCCCTTTGCCTCAACCACCACCTGCAACAGATCAACGCCGATGGCGAAGTTACGGGTGACCATCGCCACGTCCTGGTTATAACGCGAATCGGCACGCAGCTCCGGGACACCCTGCCCCGTGTCTCCCACCTTCAACTTTCCCGCCTGCCACATGCCGACACCGAGCAGAACCACTGCAATCAGGATGACCGGCACACTGCCCTTGCGGGTTGCCAATCCCCCCAGATGTTCCCACAACCAGTCCCCAGAGGTTTCCTTGCCCCGCAGGCGCTCGGCATCCCTGGCCGAAATGCGCATGTAAGACAGCAGGATCGGCAACAGCAGTTTGTTGGTGAGGATCATCAGGCTGACCCCCAAGGTCGCGGTGATGGCCAGTTCCCGCACCATCTCGATCTGCACGAAGGCGATTACCAGAAACCCCAGTGCATTGGCCAGCAGCGCCATGGCACCTGGAATGAAGAGCTTCTGGAAGCAATTGCGCGAAGCGGTAATGCTGTCGTGACCATGCAACACTTCCAGTTTCCAGGCGTTGGTCATCTGCACCGCATGGGAGACACCAATGGAGAAAATCAGGAACGGCACCAAAATCGACATGGGGTCGAGTGCCAACCCCAACAGCGGCAGAAGACCCAGTAGCCATACCACCGGGACCATGGCGCAAACCAACGCCCAGGACGTCAGCATCAGCGAGCCGCAATACCAATACAGCAACAGTGCGGTGATCACGAAGGCCACGGCGAAGAACAGCAGCACCCCGGCGGCACCGTCTGCGATATCCCCGGTCGACTTGGCGAAGCCAATGATGTGCACGCTGACGCCATCTTTTTCGTGTTTGGCGCGAATCGCCTCCAGGGACTGGCTGACCGCTTGCAGATCCAGGCGCAAGCCGGTCTCCGGGTCCACTTCCTGCAAGTTCGCCACCACCATGGCGGCGCTCAAGTCATTGGAGACGATACGGCCGACCCAATCGGACTTCAGCACATTTTCGCGCACCGCCTTCAGCTGCTCTGGAGTACCGGAGAAGTCGGCCGCAACAATGTTGCCGCCCCTGAAGCCGTCTTCTACGACCTCGTTGTAGCGCACATTGGAGGTGAACAACGAAGTGACCGAGCTACGCTCGACGCCCTTGATGTAGAAAACTTCCTCGGTGACCTGATGCAAGCTCTCCATGAATCCGGGGTCGAAGATCTCGCCCTTTTCGTTCTTCAACGCCAGCAACACTTTGTTGGCGCCGCCGAAAACCGACTGGTACTTGAGAAAGGACTGCATGTACTCATGCTGCAGCGGGATCATCTTGGAAAAGCCCGCCTCCACACGCAGCCGTGTGGCGGTGAAGGTAAACAGCAGCGTCAATAGAATGAAAAAAATCAGAAGCGGGCGACGCAAGTGAAAAATCCACCAGGACACCCGACCGACCAGACTACGGGAGAAGTGGTGGCGGTCGAGCACCTGAACGTCGCCCACAAGCTCGAGCCCCTGATTGTCATGGTACTTACTCATAGAAACCTCAATTGGCTGTCGCTTGCGTCAAGCTCAGAGACTGAACACCGGCATCGCCCACGGCCAGGGCACCACCGGTCACCGCAACTATCTGCGAGAGCCCGCCACGGGCGGCGTGACTCAGCTCAAAGCTTTTGCCATCGTCGTTACTCAGTGCCAGCAACCCGGCATTGCCGACCAGGGCGATACGCCCGTCAGGCAAAACCTGCCCCCCTTGCAGTGCAACCTTGGCGTCCAGGGGAATCAGCTGCCAGGTATCTCCCCGGTCGTTTGAGCGATACAGATTGCCGCGCATGCCGAAAGCCAACAGCGCACCACTTGGCGTCTGCAGTCCGCCAAAAAAAGAACCCTCGTAAGGCGATTGCAACGCCTCCCAGTTCAGCCCCAGGTCACGCGAGCGCAGCAAGGTGCCGGATTCGCCGAAAAGGAACAGGTCACCACCGACCTTCAGCACTTTGGCGATGTGCCGATCAAAGTCCTCCCCCATCACCGTTTTCTTGCTCCAGCTCAAGCCAGCGTCGACGGATTCCAGATAGTGACCGAATGCGCCATAGGCGACGAAATGCTGGCCGCCCAGGTAGGTGACACCGAGCAGCGAATCATGACCGATACCGTCCACCCCTACGGCTGTCCATTGCTGACCGCCGTCGGTGGTGCGCAACAGGGTCGCGCCATGTCCAACGGCGATACCCAGTCGGTCGTTGGCGAAAGCAAGCCCGGTCAGCGTTCGATCGGCTGGCGTATGAATGCCCTGCCAATGTTGCCCATCATCCGCGGAACGAAGGATCCAGCCGCGCTCGCCGGCACTGAACAGTTGACTGCCCACACGCTGGATATCGAGCAGGATGATTCGCTGTGAATTGATCCCGGTCTGGATCGAGCCAGGCGTCTCGGCATGTACAGCAGATGCCGCGATGAGTGCCGCCCACAACACCCTGTGAACGGACTTGCCCAAAATAGCCATTGGCCGCTCCTCTCTTGTATTTGTAATCGACGACCCGCAACCGGGTCGCCTTGAGACTGCCTGAGGGCTTAGTGACCAGCGCGACGCAGGGCATCGGGCTGGAAGTCGGCCTGACGTCCCTTGACGCCGAACTTCCAGGGTTGCTTGACCTCATTGTCCAGGCCCGAGACCATGTAGTTGCCGTTGCTCAGATCATGGAAGATGTTGGCGCGGTACCACGGCACACCGACGTCATAGAACTGGATCATCGGGTGCACGCCAATGCGCCATAGCTGGCCGCGAGTGTCGTAGGCGTCTTCGAGCAACACGGTCCAGCTGTCCTCGTCGAGATACATCACGCGCTTGCCGTAGATATGCTTCTGCCCGGCCTTGAGCGTGCCCTCGACGACCCAGGTACGGTGGAGTTCGTAGCGCATCAGGTCGGCATTGACGGTGCCTTTTTGCAGGATGTTTTCGTATTTCAGCGACTTATCGGACAACTTGTAGTCGTTGTACGGAACATAGATTTCCTGCTTGCCGACCAGTTTCCAGTCATAGCGGTCGGGCGCGCCGTTATAGCCGTCGTACTGATCGGTCACCCGCATGCTCTCGGTGCCATCGCTGACGTTGTCATACGCCAGGTCCGGTGCGCGGCGCACACGACGGGCACCGGCGTTGTAGATCCAGGCCGAGCGCGCTTCCTTGACCTGATCCACCGGTTCACGCACCAGGTAGACCGTGCCCTGCAACGTGGCCGGTTCGAGGAAGTAGCCCAGGAAGGAAAACAGGTGGTTGTCCATACTGCGATCCATGTTCTGGTCGAACACGCGGTTCTCGCGGAAACCAACCTTGTAGAACTCGCCGCTGCTACGTACCGGGAACCAGTGATAGGTCCGCTCGAAGCCACCACCCAAGTAGCGAACCAAGTGGTTCCAGATTGCTTCCTGACCGTTCTTCGGGATCGGGAACGGTATGTTCGAGCCATTGAGGTTGCTCAGACCGAAACCCTGCAACTCGACCTGAGTGGACTGAGTCTTGGCTTTGGCGGTGACTTCAGTCGGCAGTGCGGCGGTGCGCCGGGTCTGGTAGATCGGCATCTTGAAGTTGTCATACTTCTTCAACAAAGCCAGGGTGCCGGGCGACAGCTTGTCTTTGTATTGATCGGCATTGGCCGCGGTGATCACCATCTGCGGCTTGTCTTGCGGGAACGGATCAACGTAGCCCTTCTCCGGACTCCAGCCTGCCGGAGGAGCCGTCAGGCCGCCCTGCCAGGCTGGAATGCTGCCATCGGCATTGCCGGCCTTCTCGGCGCCAACCGGAGTGAGGTCGTTACCCAGGCGAGCAGCCTCTGCATCGGTCAATTTGGCGAAAGCGTCGTTCCCGCCAAGCAACAGTGCGATGGCAATAGCCAGGGCACGCGGGGTGTGGCAAGTCTTTATTGTTTTCATGCCTTGTTCCTCATCAGAACTTGTAGCTGTAATTCATCGAGTAGTAGTCCCGGTCACGCAACGGGTCGTACTTGGCGTCGTTGTTGTACGTCACATAGTTGAACTCCAGGCTGTGGGCCTTCAGGTAGTCGAAACGAACGCCGGCACCGACGGTAAACCGGCCTTCGTTGAACTGGCCGTCCATCGAAACCCCTTCCACGTCCTGCCCCAGGAACAAACTCGGGTAAGTGCTGACGCCTACGCCCAACAGGTCCGGGTACTCCAGTTGCCCTCGCAATCTGTAGCCCCAGGCGAAGTCGGTGATGTAACCGTCGTTCTTGCAGCCGTCGGGTTGCGGGTTGGTCGCAGTGCCGCAGAGGTTCCCGCCATAGCTGGGCGCCGAACCCGGGCCAAAGATGAAACCGCGACCGTAACGAATGTCGCTGTCACCCTGAGGGATGTCGTTCCACTGGAAGGCAACTTCACCGGCCACCTGCAGGCTCGATGCGCCCAGAACGTTGGGGAACAGGTTGATGCCGTTGATCTGCAGCTGGGTTTTATCGAAGCGGTCATACCCGGTGATATAGGCGTTCGGGCCAGCGGCTCGCGCGCCCGCACCTTGCGGTCCCACCCCTTGGGCAGCGGCGGCAAGCAGGTCGTTGCCGTTACGTTGTACCGGCGTATTTGGCGAGTAGCTCAGTTCCGCACCGACCGACCAACTGGCCAGCGTGGTGGCGGCGCTCAGGCCATACAGGTGGATGTCTTCGGGATACTCCCAGAAGGCAGTCGTCGAGGTCGCACCGAACGGCAGGTTTTCATGGACCTGCACCGGGTTGAGGAAGGGTGCGCGCGCCCCGGCGGGAATCCGGCCCCAATCGCCGCTTTGGGCGGAAATGATCGGCGTACGCGAGTGGATGGTCATGGCGTAGGCACCGAGCTCCGTGTCGATCGATTCGACCAGATAGTGCAGCGCCACACCCCATTGCCCCGAATCCCGGGCTTCATCGCCAGTGCTCAGTGGGACGTTCATGCCATTGCGAAAGCCCACCGGGTTGCTGACGTTAGGCAGCGACGTGGCCATGGTGCAACCACCCGGATGAGTCGAAATGATGGTTTCGGTGGTCGACCAGTAGTTGCCACAGCCCTCAACGGCAGTAGGCTCCCACTTGAACTGGTAAAACGCTTCCAGCGACAGCCCGTCACTCAAGCCGAAGCTGCTGGAAATCATCCACACCGGCAACAACGCTTCCTTGACCTCGGTGCCCGGACGGCGCAGTGAAGGAACGTCGATCGGGTTGATCTGGTTGAGCCCCTGAACAAAGATGCTCTCGCCCCAGTTCAGCACCTGGCGACCCAGGCGCACCTGCAGCGGGTGATCGTCCAGGTGGTAGGTGTCGTAGACGTAGGCGTCGAGCAGGTAAACGCCTTTGTTCCTTTGCAGGTCGTCAAAGCCGTTATCGGACAATGGCTTTTTCTGGTAACCATTGGCCTGGTTGCCAAAGTGCACGTCTTCGTCTTCCAGCGCCTGGTCGTACCAGCCCTTCACGCGCAGCATGCCGCCCATGTCGCCGTTGTGCAGGTTCAGTTCGGTGAGGAACTTGCCGATGGTAGAAAACCGGTCGCCGCGATCGTAGTTGAGGTTGCCGCCATCGGTATTGGAACCGCCCAGGCCGTCGGTCTTGCCGATCACCTGTCCGTCGAGTCGACTGTACAACTCGTTATCACGCCCTTCGGCGCGCCAGCTGCTGCCAACGGAAAGTGTGGTGTCGAGGCTCCCCGACCAACCGCTCTCGGTATCAAAATTGAATGCCTGGGCATTGCCGGCGCCCACTCCGAGAATTCCAAGCACGACTGCCTGACCAAGCTGATGCCGGACAAAGCCTGTTTGTGGCGAACTTATTCTTATCATTGTTCACATTCCTAAATAATCCCGACGCTACGGTTCAACCCACCACTCTTTGGCTCCTGGATTCCCTGTGAAAAAACCTCCCTCCCCAACCACCCGGCCGCCAGAGACTGGCCGGACAAGTAAACATTGACTGCGCAGCGCTTAACCCTCCCGAGATGGGAGGGGGTTGGGAGGGAGGCAGGAAAGGGAGTCACACGGCACTGGCGAATGGGAAATACAGGCGCACGCCGCTGCCGGCTGTTGCGCACAACAGCCGGGGCGAATCAAGCAGGAAGGGAGAAACAGCGGGGTCGCAAAGCCCGTCCACAAGAGCTCATCGATGACTTGGCAGTGGCCGGCTCAAGTCATCGATGGTCGGTTCCGCCCGGAGATGGATCACTCAACCAACACGCCGTGAACTGCCCTGCCAGAAGGGTTCACGCAGTTCGCTCTTGAGCACCTTGCCAGCGCCCGAGAGCGGTAACGCAGCACGGAACTCCACGCTTTTCGGCGACTTGTAGCCGGCGATCTGACGCTTGCAATGGGCAATCAATTCTTCGCCATTCGGTTCGGCGCCAGGCTTGAGTACCACCACGGCATGCACCGCCTCGCCCCATTGCTCGCTAGGGATCCCGATCACCGCACACATGGCGATATCCGGGTGGCTGCACAAGGCATTCTCGACCTCCGCCGAGAACACGTTTTCGCCACCGGTGACGATCATGTCCTTGAGGCGGTCGACAATGAAGATGTAGCCATTTTCGTCCATCCTGGCCCCGTCCCCCGTACGCAACCAGCCATCACCAGGCAGAGCCGCCAGGGTTTGCTCGGGCTTGTTCAGATACCCGCTCATTGCATTCGGGCCCCGAACGACGATTTCACCCATGCTGCCACGTGGCACCTCACAGCCATCGTCGTCGACGATCTTGACTTCCACCGCTCGGGTGGCACGACCACAGGAGCGCAGCATGCCGGCAGCGGCGGCCGCCGCGGTGTGCTGAGCCGGGCCGAGCAGCGAAACAATGGGCGACATCTCCGTCTGGCCATAAGCCTGGAACAGCTGCAGTTGCGGCAGCATGGCCTGCAGGCTCCACAGCGTCTGCTCCTGAATGGGCGAAGCGCCGTACACCAGGTGCTGCAACGAGGACAGGTCGTAATTGTCCACCTCGGGATGATTGATCAACAACTGAATCATGGTCGGCACCAGCATGGCCACCTGAATGCCGTGACGCTGAATCGCCGCCATCGCTTCGGCCGGCTGGAACGCCGGCAGAATGACGTGAGTCGCGCCTTCGAGCACACCGACATAACCGGTGGACATGTCCGCAAGATGGAACATCGGTGCTGCGCGCAGCATGACTGAATCAGGCGGTACCAGGCCCTCGACATCCAGCGCAATCTGGCTGCTCCAGAAGGCCGTATGACTGATCATCACGCCCTTGGGGAAACCCGTGGTGCCGCCGGTATAGAACACACCAAGGAGTGAATCGCCGCCACGTCGGGCATCCTCCATGGGCGAGGCCTGGGCAATCAGCGTTTCGTAATCCAGCATCCCATCCGGCGTGGTGCCGTCACCGACGTAGATGACATGACGCAACGAAGGAACCTGCCTGGATAAGCGCAGACCGATGTCCTTGAAGGTCTCGTCAACCAACAGTACCGAGGTTTGCGAATCGGTCAGGGCATAAGCGTTCTCCTCCGCACTCCAGCGCGTGTTGCAAAGATTGAGAACGGCATCGGCCCAGGGTACGGCGAAGCAATATTCGAGGTAACGATCAGAGTTCAAACCCAGC
This sequence comes from Pseudomonas sp. PDM27, assembly GCF_019219205.1. Taxonomy (NCBI): domain Bacteria; kingdom Pseudomonadati; phylum Pseudomonadota; class Gammaproteobacteria; order Pseudomonadales; family Pseudomonadaceae; genus Pseudomonas; species Pseudomonas sp. PDM27. The sequence goes on from NZ_JAHUWF010000001.1 coordinate 384,535, forward strand.
ATGGCGACGCAATCGCCGCTCTGTACGCCAAGCTCACGCAACGCCCCGGCCAGTCTCGCAACACGCTCGACAAACTGCTGCAGAGTACGACTGCGATCGCCGTAGATCGTCATTAATCGCTCGGGCGCGCACTGTAGATTACGGTGCAAGGGCTGAGTGAAGTACATGGTCTCTCCTGAAGTTGCAGCTATTGTTATTGTCCGTGCCTTGACGGCAGGAGACGGCAATGCCGGGCGCTCACCGCTGGGTGCAGGAGCATTGCAGGTCTGGAGCCATCAGCACTCACGTGAACCCTGCATGCACGGTTTCACCACCGTTACCCGGCACCCTACCCCAAGGTGAAAACTGGTAACCCTCCCATCTAGGGAGGGGTGGTGGCGCGGTTTGCCGGTTCAATACCTGGACTTTTGCGAGGATGCCAAGGCGATGCTGCGTTAGTTGAGCAACCCGACTTGCCGCGCCTTGCTCACTGCATCCTCGCGAGAAAAGGCACCCAACTTGCCGAAGATATTCTTCAGGTGCCACTTGATGGTTCCAGGCGAAAGATCGAGGGCCTTGGCGATGCTCTTGGTTGACAGCCCACGGGCCAGATGTTCGACCACTTCAAGCTCACGGGGCGAGAGGATATCGCTGCCAGGCGCAGGCGCTCGACCACCCTCACCTGTCCCGCTCGAGACGCTCTGCGCATCGGCGCCGTGCATCAGACAGTGTTGAATGTAGTCACGCTCCAACGCTGTCAGCGCATCGACACTAAGCGATTGCAGCAGGCGCAGCCCCGCCGCGCCTTCATCAAGAAACACCCGGAACATCCCGTATTCGCAGGCATTGCGCAGTGCCGTGGACAGGTGGCGCTGGGCCTCTTGTGGTTCATGGAGCGCTGTCCTGGCAATGGCGACACGGATTCGCAGCACGGTGGCTGGTTGTAACTGCCCCCACTCCTGACAGACCAGTGCCCAGCTTTCTCCTACTTCGACCGCGCATCGATAGTCGCCTTCGGCCAGGGCCAAGGCCGTGTGTGCCATTGCACAGGCCAGGGGGATCTCCGCCCAGGCACAACCGCGCTTGCCCTGATAAGGCATGGCCAGCGCGCGCAATCTGCGAAACGCCTCGCGCGCGCGGGCCAGATCGTGCTGATGGCAGGCGATACGTATCTGCTCGGCAAAACGCCACGCCTGCAGGCGATCAAGGCCAATGCTTTCGGCGATCTCGCCCAATCGATCGAGGGTGGCGTGGGCCGCCTCCAGCCTGCCCGCAGCACACTGCAAATGCGCCTGGGCAAGGTAGGTATACAAAATGCAGTCAGAGGTCCCCAGGACCTCGGCGACCCCGAAACAGCCTTCAACGTAATCCCCGGCGGCTTCCAGGCTGTTCAAGTGATAGCAGGTCAAGGCCAGGGTGGACTTGATGAAGATGGCGACATCCTGCGCCAGCGACTCGTTGCGCGTCACTTGCACCAGGACACCTTCGAGATCGCGGCGGGCCTGGTTCATATCGCCCTGGACAAAAAAACTGAGGCCACACAGCGCATCGAAAAACGGCCGGGCCCGAGGGCCTTGCGCGCGCCGGAGCAGACCCCGCGTGCTGTAGACCAGATCCCGTACAAACACTGTTCGACCCGCCTTGAGCAATGCCACGCCACCAAGGGTATAGAGCATCAGCAGGTGAAAGTGGCGCTGGCTGGGCGGCTGCGCCATCAAGGGCTCGAGCAGCGCCAGTACAGCTGTCGTATCGTCCCTCCTGAGCAGGTACATGGCCCTCAGCAATTGCAATTCAGTGTCTATTTCCGGCCGGCTGACTTCCGGGTGAGCTTCGATCGAGGCGAGTGTGAGCTCGAATCTCTCCATGCGATTGCAGGTGAGTTCTGCCCAGGCAACCGCCAGGAGCAGGTCAATCTGCTTGGACCAGGCTTCACGCGGCAACTCGTCGGCCAACTGCAGCAGTTGTGCAAAATGCGCGTCACCGATCAACGACCTCGCCGCCCGTGCCAGCAACTGCACGCTGCCCTCAAGATCCCGGGCTGCCTGAGCATGACGAATCGCCTCGACGTACAAACCGTGGTCAGCAAACCATTGGCTGGCGGCATGATTGACCCGAATCACCTCCACAACCGGCAGCTCATTGCGGCGCCGTTGCAGATACCCGGAAAACATCTGGTGGAAACGGAACCACTGCAGGCGACCCTCAAGGTCGATCGGCAACAGGAACAGGTTCTGCTCGAGCAATATGTCAAGCACCGCCGCGTTCTCCGGGCTGCCCGTCAATGCGACGCACAGCTCGCGATTGAATCGTCGGCAGGTCGAAACCTGGACCATGGCAGCGATTTGCCCGGCAGAAAGCACACGACTGATGCAGTCATCCAGGTAGGCATCGAGACCTGATTCATCGATCGCCATGACCATGCCGCCACAGGCTCGCAGGCTCTGTTCAAAGTTACCGCTGTGGCGAAGTGACAGGACACCGATCTGCAGGCCCGCGGCCCAACCGTCCGTCAGCTCATACAGACGTTGTTGCTGCTCGCCGGACAGCTTTTCAAGACCATTGAGCTCAAGCAGACTGAACTGCTCCTCGGCCGTCAGGCGCAAGTCGGCAAAATCAATCTGGGTCAACTGCCCCTTGATGCCGATCGCCAACAGATTGAGCGCCGGACGCTGGCGTGTGGTGATCACCAGATGGAAATTGTCCGGTGCCAGATCGATCAGGCGCTGGATCATCGCCAATGCCGGCTGCGCAGAGAGGAAATGCAGGTCTTCGAGGAAGAGATAAATCGATCGAGGATGCTCGTAGAGCGCGTTGACCAGCAGCGACAGCAACACCTCCAGCGAACGCTGGTCAGTGCGCTCGCTCAGGCCAATGATATCGTCGCCGACAGCCAGGCCCGCGGCCCCCAGGCTGGCGACCAGATACGCCGCCCAGAGCGTCTCGTCGTCGGCACCCAGGTTGCACCAGGCGACGTCCAGCCCCGCACCGATCAAGCGCTGGCGCCATTGCGCCGCCAGCGTGCTCTTGCCACTGCCCGCAGGCCCCAGGATCAAGGTCAACTTGCGCTCGCGCCCTGCCTCGATCAGTTCCAGCAGACGCTCGCGCGGCAGCGACCGGGGATCGATTCGGGGCGGCGACCATTTGGTGCGGATGAGTATCGTGTTGGAGGATTTCATAAGGCTAGCGAACCAATGAACTGCTCATGTCACGCTTGATGAATTCTAGCGCGCTGCCGTTCCTGCGCGAGGAAGGACGAGATGATCGGTGCAACGGTTTGCGCCCGGGCCACCAGGAACAGATGGCCATCGCCGATCACATGCAATTGCGAATTGGGAATGCGCCTGGCCAGCAGGCGCATGTTGGGCAGCGGAATGATCGGGTCGTCATCGCCGGCCAGAATCAGGGTCGGTTGATGGATCCGATGCAGCCAGTGGATGCTGGTCCAGCCCAGGCCTGCCAGCAGTTGCAGGTAGTAACCGCGCCTGCCGCCGGAGCGCACCTTGCTGGCGAACGCTTGTGCCAGTGCCGGGTCATGGCGAAAAGCGCCGCCATAGATGTCCGGCGCGATCCGCGCGCCGTAGGACGGCTGGATGTAACGGCGCGGAGTGGCCATCCTCCAGAGCACTTTGGGTTTGGCCGGCAGCATCACCATGCCCGCACACGTGGCGGCCAGGATCAGTTTCTTGCAACGCTGCGGAAAATCGTGGGCGAACTGTTGTGCCAGCGCTCCGCCCCAGGACACGCCGATCACGTTGACCTGGCCAACGTCCAGATAATCGAGCATGCGCGAAACCCGTTTCGCCAGGTCAGAAAACCGGTAAGGCAAGCTCGGCAGGGAGGAGCCGCCGACACCGGGCACGTCGAAGGCGATCACTTCCATGTCCGGATCAAGCGCCCGGACGAATGGAAACAAAAGCTCCAGGTTGGCGCCAATGCCATTGAAGACTAGCAATGGCGGCAGATCGGCCTTGCCTGGACGAATGGCAACGCGCAGGTGCCCACCCTCCAGTTCGATGGTGCGATAGACAAAGGGCTGTGACATGTTACGGAGGTTCCTTCTGCGGCGCCGGGCCAAGGGATCTGGAACGTGGACAGGACGGGACGCAAGCGCCCGTCCGGCTACAGCGAGTCAGCGCACGTGCACGTAGGTGCCAGGAGCCGCTTCAGCCGCGACGTAAGCCTTGTTGCCCAGCTTGACGGGGGCCTTCCTGCTCTGACCGGAGCGTGCTTGCAACCAGGCCAGCCAGTGAGTCCACCAGGAGCCGGTCTCTTTACTGGAACCTTCCAGCCAATCCTGGGCATCAACCGGCAGGCTGCTGCCGGTCATGAAGCGGGCCTTGGGGTTACCCGGCGGGTTGAGGATGCTCTGGATATGCCCGCTGTTGGACACCACGAACTCACCCTTCCCGCCGAACAGGTGCATCGAGCGGTAGCAGGCATCCCATGGGGTGATGTGGTCGGTCAGGCCCGCCATGCAATAGAAATCGCTGGTGACCTGCTTGAGATCTATTGGAGTGCCGCAGACCTCCAGGGCGCCGGCACGGACCAACGGGTTGGTCTGGTACATCTCAATGAATTCGCCGTGCAGCGCGGCCGGCAGGTTGGTGGTGTCGTTGTTCCAGTAGAGGACATCGAATGCCGGCGGCTCGTTACCGAGCAGGTAGTTGTTGATCCAGTAGCTCCAGATCAGGTCATTGGGGCGCATCCAGGCGAAGACTTTTGCCAGCTCACGACCTTCCAGCACACCCGCTTGATAGGAACGGCGCTTGGCCGCCTCCAGGGTTTTTTCATCAGCGAACAGCGAGACCTGGGTGTCGGGGCGAATATCGAGCATGCTGACCACCAGGGTGAAGGCATTCACCTTGCTCTCGCCCAGTGCCGCGTAGTGGCCCAAAAGCGATGACATGGTGCTGCCTCCGGAGCACGCTCCGAAGGTGTTCAGATCAGTGCTGCCGGTAATCGCCAGCACTGCGTCGACCGCCTCTTTCAGGGCTTCGACATAGGTGGACAAGCCCCACTCGCGCTGCGCCTTGCCCGGATTGCGCCAGCTCACGGCAAAGGTCTGGATGCCACTGTCGAGGAGGAAACCAATCAGGCTCTTCTGCGGCGCCAAATCAAACAGATAGAACTTGTTGATCTGGGGCGGCACCACCAGCAACGGGCGTTCCAGCACCTGCTCGCTTCGAGGTTTGTACTGAATCAGCTCCAGCACCTCGTTTCGAAACACCACCGCGCCAGGCGTCGTGCCCAGATTGCCGCCCACCTCGAAGGCCGTCTTGTCCACCTGACTGGGCATGCCACCGTTTTCAATCAGATCGCGAGTCAAGTGCGCGAATCCATCCAGAATGCTCTTGCCACCGGTTTCGAAGAAACGCTTGAGGGCCGCAGGGTTGGCCAGGGTGTTGGTCGGCGCCATCGCCTCGGCCAGCAGGTTGATGACGAACTGGCCACGGCTGGCATCCTGATCGCTGAGGTTGCTGCTACTGATCCAGTCGTTCATTTCCCGACACCAGGCCAGGTAAGCCCGCATATAGCGACGATACAGCGGGTTACCCTGCCAGGCTGGCTCATCGAAACGCTTGTCCCCCGCCGCCGGCTTGAGTTCCGAACGGTCGAGCAGGATGTTTTTCAGTTCCATGCCGAACGCAGCCATGTGTCGGGCGCTGTGCACGGGTTGCTTCAACACTTGTTGCAGGACCATGCGAGCGCTGCTGAGTATGTCGCGCCCGCGAGGGCCGAACGCTGGATTCAGGCTCAGCGTGTGCTTGGCGGCTTGCAGGGAGAGCTCTTTATCATTTTTGTCCATTGTGACACCCCATGCTTGACACTAGGCCCCTTGGTGGCTCGGGGCCTTGATCGCTTCGTGGAAGTAGCTCGAATCACAGACAGGCTCACAGGTGACGCGCGTCTTCCTTGAGCATGGCGGCAGCCTTTTCACCGATCATGATGGTCGGCGCGTTGGTATTGCCCCCGGGAATGGTCGGCATGATCGAGGCGTCGGCAATCCGCAGGCCTTCGACACCGCGCACCCGCAGACGCGCATCGACTACGGCCAGCGGGTCACTGTCAGGGCCCATCTTGCAGCTGCCTACCGGGTGATACTGGGTATCCGCGCGACGCCGTATGTCCTGCTCGATCTGCCGGTCGTCATTCCAGTCGACGGGATAGATCAGTTGCGGTCCGAAACGGGCGAAATGGGTGGACTCGAGGATCCGGGCCTGGGTCTTCGCCGCCTGGATCAGCAACTCGATGTCTTCACGCCGATCGAAAAAGCGTGGGTCGATGACCGGCGCGTCGAGCGGATTACGGCTGCGCAGGGTCACGGTGCCTGTGCTTTTCGGGCGCAGTACCTCGATATGGCAGCTGTAGCCATAACCCCAATGCAGGTGACGACCATGGTCGTCGACCACGGCGGTGACGAAAACCATCTGCAGGTCCGGTTTGTCCAGCGCCGGATCGGAGCGCAGGAAGGCGCCGGCCTCGGCGAAATTGGTGGTCAGCATGCCGCTGCGCTTGCTCGCCCACTCCACGGCAGCAGCCGCCAGCTTGACGCTGGAACCCACGGTGAGGCCCAGGCAACCCTCCGGATGACTGACCTTGTACGGCACCGTGTAGTCGATATGATCCTGCAGGTTCTGGCCTACGCCTGGCAGGTCCACCAGCACCGGGATACCCAGCCGCGTCAATTCCTCGGCCGGCCCGATGCCCGACAGCATCAAGGCCTGTGGAGTACCAAAGGCGCCAGCGGCGAGAATCACTTCACGGCGGGCACGCACTTCCTGCACATCCTTGCCGTTGTGGTAACGCACACCCACGCAGCGCTTGCCCTCGAAGATCAGGCTGTGGAACGGAGCATGGAGGAAAAGCTGAAGATTTTTCCGATCAAGGATCGGCCACAGGTAGCCCTTGGCTGCGCTGCACCGTTCTCCGTCCTTCTGGGTCACCTGGTAGCGGAAACAACCGTCCTGCTGGCGACCGTTGTAGTCGTCAGTACGCGCGATGCCCTGCTCCTCGGCGGCGCTCATGAAGACTTCGCACAGAGGGCTCGGCGACTTCAGTTCAGCGACATTCAGCGGGCCGCCAGCGCCATGGAACTCGGTCTCGCCAAAGCGTTCGTTGTGTTCCGACTTCTTGAAATACGGAAGAACCTCCTCATAGCTCCAGCCGGGGTTGCCGAGGTTCTCCCAATGGTCATAGTCCCAGCGATGGCCGCGGACGTAGACCATGCCGTTGATCGAGCTGGACCCGCCCAACGCCTTGCCACGCGGCTGGTAGCCCTTGCGCCCGTTGAGCCCCGGCTGGGGCACGGTTTCGTAGGACCAGTTATGGAAACCTTCGCGCATCATCACCACTACGCCCGGTGGTGCCTGAATCAACACTTTCTTGTCACTGCCACCGGCCTCGAGCAGGCAAACACTGACCTGAGGATCCTCACTGAGGCGCGCCGCCACCGGACAGCCACCCGAGCCGCCACCCACCACCACGTAATCGAACACACTCTGACTCATATCAATCTTCCTCAAGACTTCACATCCGCATCCGGCTTGCCCAGGTAAAACGCCAGCGCCAGGCTCTGCAGCCGGCCGCCAAAGGGTGGATGGAAGAGATGGGTGGGGAACCAGGTTCGCCTCTTGAACACAGTTCGCGCGTGACTGAGCTCGCGAAACCCTTCTTCTGCGTGATAGTTGCCCATACCGGAATTTCCCGTGCCACCGAAAGGAGCACCGTGGTTGAAAGCGTGCCAGCCCCAATCGTTGATGGTCACGCCACCGGAATGGGTCCGTTTGAGCAATCGATCGATGCTCGTCGTGTCGGTTGAAAAAATGTACAGCGCCAGGGGACGTTGACCGCTGTTGATGTGAGCCACCACACCGGTGAGGCTGTCATAACCCAATACCGGCAGCAGCGGACCGAAAATTTCTTCCTGCATCACCCGCATTTCCGGGGTCACACCCGTCAGGATGTGCAACGGCATCCTGCGCCCCGGGGCAACCTCGCCACAGACAATGATCCGGGCGCCCTTGGCCCGCGCATCTTCAAGCAGGCCCTGGAGGCGCTGAAACTGACGATCATCGATGATCGAACTGTAGTCATCGTTAGCGGCAGGCCGCTCGCCGTACAGCGCCTGGAACTGGCGGCGCACTTCGCCGACGAAGCGCTCGATATCGTCCTGGGGAACCAGGGCGTAGTCCGGTGCGATGCAGATCTGCCCGCCATTGGTGCCCTTGCCGTGAACGATACGTCGCGCGGCATCGCTCAGGTTGTAGTCCGCCAGCACCACCGCAGGCGACTTGCCACCCAACTCCAGTGTCACCGGCGTCAGGTTGGCTGCGGCGGCACGCATGACCAGACGCCCGACCCCAGGGGACCCGGTGAAGATGATGTGGTCGAATGGCAGCGAAGAGAAAAAACCCGGGTCTTCAAGCTCACCACCGACCAGGGCCACTTGCGAGTCGTCGAACACCTCTGCCAGCAAACGCTTGAGGACTTCGTTGGTGTGCGGGTTGAACTCGGACATCTTGAGCATCACCCGGTTGCCTGCGGCGAGCGCACTGACCAGACCCGCAACGGCAATGTAAACCGGGAAATTCCATGCCGATATGACCCCCACCACGCCTTTTGCCTGATACTCCACCCACAACTGATTGCCTTTGAACAGCAGCTCTGTGGGGCGTCGGCTTGGCTTCATCCAGCTCCCCAGATGCTTGAGGGTGTGATTGATGTGCAAGATGCAACCCATCAGGTCAAGGAACTTGGTATCGACGGCGGAGCGATGGCCAAAATCGGCGCTCATCGCCGCGACAATGGCGTCCTGGTAACGCCGTAGCTGGGTGCGCAGTGCGATCAGATTGGCCTGGCGCTCAGCCAGCGAGGAATGAGGTTGAGCACGGAAAGCCTCACGCTGGGTATTGAACACGCGGGCCACTCGCTGAACCGCCATTTCCTGGATCATGCCTTGATTCCTCTGAACTGAAGACCACCAACACCCACTGTCGCGTTCAACCATGCAGGTATCGCTGCGTGAGCAGAGGGTATGGCCGTCACTGTGGACTTCAAATAGCCGAAGACATCAAAGCTATTGCACTTGACCTCAGTTGCCGGCCGCCTTGCCTGGCACGACACTCGGGTGAAATCTTCGTCGCGCAAACAAAGATGCCACCCGGAGGTGGCATCGATGGGTTACTACTGTTTCTGCTGCCGCGCGTTCTCTTCAATCTGCGCATCCACCCGCTTGCGTACTTGGTCGATACTGAAGCTGGCGGGTTTCTGGCTGGGCGGGTACTCGACGAAAGTTTGCAGGAACTTCGCGGCTTTCATCGTGGCCACACCAAGCAGGTAGGCGTTCTTGATTATCCAGTCGTAGTACTGATTGGAAACAACGTCCGCCCTTTCATAGGGGTCCATGCGCAAGTTGAAGATCTTCGGCGCCCGCAGACAGACGAAAGGTTCGCTCCAGACCTCGAAACCTCCTGGCTTGCGCTGCTCGCAGAACACCGCCTTCCAGTCACCGAAACGCGACGCGACCAGCACGCCGTCGTCGTTGAAGTAGTAGAACTCCTTGCGCGCACCGCTCTTGGCCTTGCCGGTCAGATAGTCGAGCTGGTTGTAGCCGTCCAGGTGCACCTTGAAGTTCTTGCCCGAAAAATTCGCCCCCTTGAGCAGGCGTTCCTTGACGTCGGTATCACCCGCTACCGCCAGCAAGGTCGGGAACCAGTCGAGACCGGAGAACATTTCAGTGGACACTTCACCCGCCTTGATCTTGCCCGGCCAACGAACCATCGCCGGCACACGGAACCCGCCTTCCCAGTTGGAGTTTTTTTCGTTGCGGAACGGTGTGGTTGCCGCGTCCGGCCAGGAAAACTGATTCGGACCATTGTCGGTGGTGTAGACGACGATGGTGTTGTCGGCGATTTTCAGGTCGTCGAGGGTTTTCAGCAGTTTGCCGACGTCACCGTCGTGCTCGAGCATGCCGTCCGCGTACTCGTTGCCGGGCATGCCACTCTGGCCTTTCATCGAGTCGCGCACATGGGTAAACAGGTGCATGCGGGTGGTGTTCATCCACACGAAAAACGGTTTGTCTGCCTTGGCCTGTTTCTCGATGAACGCCTGGGCGGCGGCGGTGGTTTCGTCGTCGATGGTTTCCATGCGCTTGGCGGTCAGTGCGCCGGTGTCTTCAATCTTGCCATCGGCATAGGAATGGATGACCCCACGCGGTGTGGCGACCTTGACAAAGTCCGGATCATCTTTAGGCCAATTGGCACGCTCGGGTTCTTCTTCGGCATTGAGGTGGTACAGGTTGCCGAAGAACTCGTCAAAACCGTGATTGCTCGGCAGGAACTCATCGCGGTCACCCAGATGGTTCTTGCCGAACTGACCGGTCGAATAGCCCCGAGCCTTGAGTGCCTGCGCAATGGTAATGTCGCGCGCCTGCAGGCCGACTGGTGCACCAGGCATTCCGACTTTGGTCAGGCCCGTACGCAACGGCGTCTGGCCGGTGATGAACGAAGAACGTCCTGCGGTGCAACTGTTCTCCGCGTAGTAGTCAGTGAACATCATGCCTTCGTTGGCAATGCGATCGATGTTCGGTGTTTTGTAGCCGACCACGCCGTGGCTATAGGCACTGATGTTGGTCTGGCCGATATCGTCGCCGAAGATCACCAGAATATTGGGTTTATCCGCCGCCCCGGCTGTCGCCGAAAGGCCTATCAACGAGACGCCCACCAGGGCTATCCGCGACAACCACGCGCGCTTGTCTTTCATGATTTGTCCTTGTTGTTTTGACTGAATGCTTCGGATTGTCCGGACAGCGGTGGCGCTTAGATTCCGGTCAGACCGCCGCTACAGATCAACGTCTGGCCACTGACATAGTCGGACTCGGGGATGCAGAACATGTACACCGAGCCGGCAGCTTCTTGCGGGGTACCGGCACGCCCCAACGGAATGCTGCGCTCGAGCATGGTCATCAGGTCAGGGTTGATGCCGACCTTGATCTCGCGACCTTCGATCTCGGCGGTGGCGTTACCGTCAGCGGTGGCTTCGGTCAGACGAGTCTTGATAAAGCCGTAGGCCACGCAGTTGACGGTGGTGTTCAGGCGCCCCCACTCCTTGGCCAGCGTCATGGTCATGCCGGTGATACCGGCCTTGGCGGTGGAGTAGTTGGCCTGACCGGCATTACCGAACAACCCGGCAACGGAGGAAATGTTCACCACTTTGCGAATGTTACGCAGACCGGCGTCCTGTTCAGCCTTGACCAGGCTGCGGATGACCGGCTGCGCCGCGCGCAGGATGCGAAATGGCGCGGTAAGGTGCACATCGAGCATGGCGTACCACTGCTCGTCAGTCATCTTCTGGATCACGCTGTCCCAGGTGTAGCCAGCGTTGTTGACGATGATGTCCAGCCCCTTGTAATGCTCGACCGCGGTGCCGACGAAGCGCTCGGCGAAGTCAGGCGCCGAAACGCTGCCGATACAGGCAACGGCTTCACCGCCCATGGCCTTGATGGCCTCGACCACTTCCTGAGCCGGCTCGGCGTCAAGGTCATTGACCACCACGCGGGCACCATCGGCTGCCAGCTTCAGGGCGATGGCACGGCCGATTCCACGACCGGAACCGGTAATCAGGGCAACTTTACCTTCGAGTTTCTTGCTCATCTGTCTCTTCCGCAAAAGGTTGAAAAAAGGGGTTAGCCAATGGCGATGGCGATCAACGCGTCGCCGACGATCTTGACTTGGCCGTACTGGTTGACCGTGGCCACTTCGACCCTGGCGCAGCGTTCGCCGTTGACCTCGACGATCTCGGTTACCTGGCCCTTGCAGGTGATGACGTGCCCCAGGTGAGTGATGCCCTGGAAGCGCACGCCAAAGCTGCGCAGCCGGCTTTGCGGCACCCATTGGGTCAGCAGGCGACCCAGCCAGGCCATACTCAACATGCCGTGGGCAAACACGTCCGGCATGCCGGCCTTGCGGGCGAAATCCACGTCGATATGAATCGGGTTGAGGTCGCCCGAGGCGCAACCGAACCGCGCCAGCGTGGTGCGGTCGACCGCCGCCAGCGTCAGGGGTGGCAGCCGGTCACCGACCTTCACGTGTTGCAGTGAATGACTCATGGTCGGGACTCCTCAGTTGCGGACCACGAGCACGGTGCGCAACTCGGCGACCAGCTCGTTTTTGTCGTTGTGGACTTGCGAGGTCTTGACCAGGAACTCCAGCGCACCGTTTTTCTTGTCGAAAATATCGGCGATCCGCGACTTCACGGTGACCGTTTCCCCAGCACACACCGGCTTGTGATAGGTGAAACTCTGTTCACCGTGAAGAATCTTCGCGATCGGGATTTCCAGATCCGCCAGCATGCTGTCCACGGTGCCGGCATCCAGCTCGGCACCGAACAGGAATGTCGGCGGGACCAGCACGTCGCACAAGCCGGCTCCTTGGGCGGCAGCGAGATCGGTGTACAACGGGTCGGTCTCGCCAATGGTCCGGGCGAATGCGCAAAGACGCCCGCGCTCAAGCGTCATCGTGGTGGCGGCCAGTTCGTGGCCGATCCACTTCTTGTCGATCATCCGTCGCCCCTCAGACTTTTTCGTAGAGGGTGACGACGCAGGCGCCGCCCAACCCGAGATTGTGTTGCAGAGCCAGACGCGCGCCGTCTACCTGGCGTGGACCCGCCTCGCCACGCAACTGCTGGACCAGCTCGGTGCACTGGGCCAGGCCGGTGGCGCCCAGTGGATGGCCCTTGGAGAGCAACCCGCCGGAAGGATTGGTGACGAACTTGCCGCCATAAGTGTTATCGCCATCCTCGACAAAGCGCTCCGCCCCGCCGATCGGGCACAGGCCCAGCGACTCGTAGGAGAGCAGCTCGTTCTGTGCGAAACAGTCGTGCAACTCGACGACCTGGATATCTTGCGGACCGACTCCGGCCGCCTCGTAGACCTTCTGCGCGGCCGTGCGGGTCATGCTGAAACCGACCACTTCGCGCATGTCTCTCGCATCGAACGTCCTGGACGTGTCGGTGGTCATGGATTGCGCACGGATGCGCACCGCGCCCTTCAGGCCGTGGCGCTTGAGAAAGTCCTCCGAACAGAGGATCGCCGCCCCGGCGCCGCAGGTCGGCGGGCAAGCCATCAGGCGCGTCAGCACGCCGGGCCAGACGGCGGGCGAGTTCATCACGTCTTCGGCGCTGACGACGTTACGGAACAACGCCATCGGGTTGTTGGCGGCATGGCGGCTGGCTTTGGCGCGGATCTTGGCAAAGGTTTCCAGGCGGGTGCCGAACTCCTGCATGTGCGCCAGGCCAGCGCCACCGAAGTAGCGCAGTGCGAGCGGGATGCCGGCGTGCCCGACCAACTCATCGGTGGCCAGGTCGAAGCGCTCGAAGGGGCTGGGGCGGTCGCCAAAGAGCGTGCCCAGCGCACCCGGGCTCATTTGCTCAAAACCCAGGGCCAGGGCACACTCCGCCGAACCGCCGCTGACTGCCTGGTTGGCCAGGAACAGCGCGCTGGAACCGGTGGAACAGTTGTTGTTGACGTTGACCACCGGGATTCCGGTCATGCCGACTTCGTATAGCGCGCGCTGGCCTGCTGTGGAGTCACCATAGACGTAACCGACGTAGGCCTGCTCTACCTGCGCGTAACCCACGCCGGCATCGACCATCGCGGCACGCAAGGCGGCAGCGGCCATTTGCGGATAGGGCGCGTTGGCGCCCGGCTTGACGAAAGGGATCATGCCGACCCCAATCACATAGACATTGCGACTCATAGCGGCTTTCCTGAATTTAAGTTGCGGCACGGTGTGACTTTGTGGGCTTAATGTGATGGCCGTGCGCAAAACCGCCAATGTCATGGCGCCGCAAATGACTTGCAGAATCCACCAATGTCGAATCCAACCCCCGTTACCTTCGCCTCCGTTTTCGTCTCCTCCCTGCTCGCCGCAGCCCGTGATCGCGGCTACGAGATCGAGGGTTTTCTACGCGACGCAGGGATCGATCCACAGCAGCCTCAGGACTTGGACCACCACGTCACCGTCGACCAGTACGTTGCGCTGCTGCGCAAGACCATCAAGGGTCTCGATGACGAAGGCATCGCGCTGTTTTCGCGAAAATTGCGCCGCGGCAGCTTCATGCTGATGATGCGTTCAGCCCTGACCGGCGACACTCTGTACGGCGCCCTGCGGGAATTCACCCACACCCTGCGGCTCCTGCAAGACGACCTTGACCCGGTGCTGCTGGACGACGGTCGGCACGTAAGGGTCGAACTGCACTTCCTCACCACTCAGGTCGAGTCCCGCGATTTCGCCCACGTGCTGTTTCTGCGACTGATCTGGCGCGTCATGGCCTGGCTGGAAGGCGGGAGCCTGCGCCCCGCTGGTATCGACGTGGCATTCACACAACCTGAATCGGTTGGCGACTACCGCAAGCTCTTCCCTACGGAACTGCGCTTCGGCACAGCCTTCTCGACTATCTGGTTCGACTCCCAGGCACTGCAGGCCCCCGTGCGCCGTGACAGTTCTCATCTGCATGAATACCTGGCCAAGGCCCTGCTCGACCTTCTGGTGCCCGCCATACCCGCACGCGTCAGCGATCGGGTGCGGGTTTATCTGCGTGAAGAACGCGCGCGCCATAGCGGCTGGCCAGACCTTGAACAGACCAGTGCCGCCCTGCACTGCTCGGCCAGTTCATTGCAACGTCACCTGGCTCAGGAAGGCGCCTCTTTCCAGAACATCCGCGATAGCCTGCGCCGCGACTGGGCGATCTACCGACTGAAAACCAGCAAGCTGCCGACACCGGTGCTGGCCGAGGAACTTGGCTTCGCCGACAGCGCCAGTTTCCAGCGCGCCTTCAAGCGCTGGACCGGCCAGACCCCGGGCCAGGTTCGCAAGGGCAACTGACAGATTGAGGTCAAGTGCAACAGCTTTGGGGCCAGCGGCTATGTGCGCTCACGGCCCCTCGTTCTAGGCTCGCATTTCGCACGCTGCCATCGGTGGCGAAGCCCAAAATTGCGGAGACCGAGCTTATGCTGCCCCAACTGCACCAACATTCCTGGATGGATAGCGACATCGAGGCCTATCGCGACCAGGTACGTCGCTACATCGCCAATGAGATGACACCGCACAACGATGCCTGGCGCGAGCAGGGCTACGTGCCACGCGAGATCTGGCAGGGCTTTGGCGAGATGGGCTTCCTGCTGCCGGAGATCAGTGAGGAATACGGCGGTGCCGGCGCGCCGCTGTCCTATCAACTGGTCGCCCTGGATGAACTGGCTCGCGCCGGAATGCCGCCCAGTACTGCGGTGCACTCCATCGCCACCCACTACATCCTCGACTACGGTACCGAAGAGCAGAAGCAAAAATGGATTCCCCGCCTGGCCAGCGGCGAGCTCTTCGCCGCCATCGCCATGACCGAACCCGATTGCGGCTCCGACCTCAAGACCCTGCGCACACGCGCCCGTCGTGATGGCGACGAGTACGTGATCGACGGTTCCAAGACCTTCATCACCAACGGCTACAGCGGCAACCTGGTGGTGATCGCCGTGCGCACTTCCGACGATGGCGCCAAGGGTATTTCACTGGTGGTGATCGAGACCGGGAACCTCAAGGGCTACGGCGTCAACAAGCTGAAAAAGATCGGCCTGCATGGCTCGGACACATGCGAAATGTTTTTCGACAGCGTGCGCGTACCGGTCGCCAATCTGCTCGGCCCGGTCGAAGGCAACGGGTTCATCCAGCTGATGAGCCAACTTTGCTATGAACGCATGTTGCTGGCTGTGCCCGCCGTGGCGGTCATGGAGCGTGCGCTGGAACTGGCCACGGACTACGCCAAGGAACGCCGGATGTTCGGCCAGAAACTGTTCGACCTGCAGAACACCAAGTTCAAGCTGGCCGAGTGTGCCACCATCACCCACATCGCCCGCACATTCGTCAACGACTGTACCCAGCGCCTGCTCGACGGCAAGCTCGATCCTCAAGCCGCCTACATGGCCAAGTTGTGGTGCAGCGATATGCAGTGCAAGGTCACCGACGAACTGCTGCAACTGTTCGGTGGTTACGGGTATATGGACGAATACCCTATCGCCCGGATGTTTGTCGATTCGCGCGTACAAAAGATCTATGGCGGTGCCAATGAAGTCATGAAGGACCTGATCGCTCGTCAGCTGTAGGTCTGGGCTGCGCCTTCTACTTTTGCAGTCGCCCCTCCCTGGTGCCTGCTTCTTTCTTGAATGAAAAGCCCGCTCATCGAAGCGGGCATCTTCTGTTGTTGCCTCCCTCCTCCTGCTCCGAAAGCCAACACTCCCGACCGACGCAGTTGCTCCAGCCTCTCTTCAACGGTTGCTTCACCGTTTAGCGTTTTCCAGGTACGGCAATTTATGCCACGGATAACCCTTCGCGCTGAGTTGAAAGGCGTAATCGAACAAACGCTTCATGTACTCGCCATCGAATTTCCGATCGTGCGCAAAGTTGAAGTCGGAGCCGATGTACGCAAGATTAAAGTCCGCCCCATCCTGTTGCGCCATACGGTAGATACGCTCCAGGTCGCTGATCCCCTGGGTTTGAATCAAGGCACTGATGGCTCGGCCGCCGATGCTCAATGTACGGCGCTTGGTCCCGGACCACTGCGGCTCCAGTGTCCCGTTACGAATGACATAGAAATGACGGTCGAATCGCAGCGGTGCTCCGGTGGCTTTGCTCAGCGCCATCACGGTGCTGGGTGGGTAAAGAAACACTTGGGTGATGACCCCTCCGTCCACGTGCATTTCCTGGAACTGTTTGCCGTCAACATCCACATCAATCATGACGGGTGAGACTGCACCGGGAATGCTCATTGACGCGAGCATGATGTTGCGAAAGAGGTCGAGCGCTCCCGGTGCCTGGCTTGCGGCAATCGCGCCCATGTTCCAGGTGACGGGCCGACCCGAATCGAGGTCGGTTGTGCCGATCAGCAGGATTCGTCCTTTGGCGTACTCCGTCGCAATGGCCTCAAGAGTCTGTGCAGTGACGTATTTTGCGATGAGCCGCGACAGTGGCTTGCTGTCCGCTATACCGTCGCTGGCAAAACGGGTTAATACGTTTCGCGAATGAAAAATGTCTTTGGGGCCGATTGCGTTGGAGACATACCGAATCACGCTGTCGTAATCGGACCCCAGGTAAGCGAACGGGGCGACCAGGGCACCCGCGCTGATGCCGGTGACGACCTTGAACCGGGGGCGAGTCCCGTGCGTTGTCCATCCCGCAATCAGTCCCGCTGCGAAGGCGCCCGCATCGCCACCACCGGAAACCGCCAGCATATTGGCCAGCGGCAGGATATGGTTCGGCTTCCCGGCCTTGGCGAGCTCCTCGCTCTCACGCTTGTTGGACTGAACCGCATCCTCAATGAAAGGCGTCAGGTCGTGGTCCAGCCTGTAGCGAGCATTGGGAATGCCGGGGATGATCGCTTTTTCCGTCAAGGTTGGCGGAACAGCGTCACGACGTGGCAGACACGCTTGAAGAAACATGTCCAGGGTTGAGGCGCCTGGTCTGAGCGGGAATGGTTTCAAAGCGCGTCTCCAGCCCTTGCCGTCGTCAGCAAGCGCTCATCATCCCCGAGAGAGTCCCTACCCCTGGTGCTCGAGATGACTACACGCCAGCCCCGCCTGCGGCACTTCATTCGAACGCCGGGCTGCTCATTCTGCGCTCCTTTACCTGATAAAAAAACTCATTGGCCGCGCGCGCCAGGTTTTATGCGAAAGCTGTTGGACTCACCAGGTCAAGGGGCTGAGCGTAATATTCAACAAGCCGGGTTGGAGCGTCTGATGAAAGAGCATGGTTTCAATAACCAGCAGAAGAGCTACCAGAACTTCTAGCTCGCGAGTGACAACCCACTATTAGAACAGGACATTGTATTTATTGCTGGCGATATTCAGTGTTGCCATAACCCTGACGGAACTATCAGCGTATAACTTCTGGATAACACCATCATATACACAGAGCACAACCCCTTCACTCGACACGTATGAACTTCCGTTATCCACCAGCATCAAGTTGTGCACGCCGTAACTACGAGTGATATCGGGCTTGAGCTCGTTGCAAATGGCCAGATGATCAGGTTCGCCAGCAATGGCGATAAGGGGTGCAAGCAGGGTCAACAGAATGAGTGACTTTTTCACTTTGGCTCGCCTTAACGCACATTTAGTTTGAATCTGACAGGCTCGGCATTCAGCAATACTGCAGACACAACAGGCACATGAATATATATTTCCACCCGGGTGTCGGAGCAAATGCAAGATACCCGTGATTAGCTGCCTTAAAGTTCATGGCGCCGAATGGTAATTTTGGCCTGACTACCTGTCAATATGCGATATCTGCTAGCTTTTTATGCAGCATCGAATTCCATCAAACATAAAAACCGACTGTTTAACTATTGGAAAACCAATAATAAAGCCGACAAGCCAACTAGGTTAATGCTGAACTTCAATCGTTAAGATCAGCGATATGCAAGGCACCCAGGTTCTCTCGCGCTTGCAACCGCTCCGGTGGTGCCGCTCATCGAGAAGCGTGCTGCCCGAGCTCCTGGGCAAGTCCGATGAGAATGCCTTCGGGGCCCCGGATGTAGCACAGACGATACATCTCCTCGTACCGGACCACTTTGCCGACGAGCTCTGCGCCATATTTGTGGAGCCTGGCGAGTGTGTCGTCGATGTCTTCCACAGTGAACATGACTCGCAGGTAACCGAGCGCGTTCACCGGGGCGCGGCGGTGATCGGCCACCACGGGGGGTGCGAGGAATCGGGAAATTTCGAGCCGGCTGTGACCGTCCGGCGTGCGCATCATGGCAATCTCGACGCGCATGTCGCGCAATCCTGTGACGCCATCTGCCCAGTCGCCCTCAATGGGGGCGCGCCCTTCGAGCTCAAGGCCCAGCTCGGTGAAAAACTCAATGACAACGTCGATGTCTTCTACAACGATGCCGATGTTGTCCATGCGCTTGACCGTCATGGTGTCTCCCTGGCGCTTGAAGGGGCCCGACGCCCGGCCTGAGGCATGCTCACGCCCTCCCCAGGCGTGAGCATGCGTCGATCACTCAGGTAAAGGCGAAGTCCGACTCGGTGATGGCGGCCTGTGGCACGCCGCTCAAGGTGATGGTTCCCACCCCCGGTTGGCCCGTGACGCTGATGATGGCCTCGCCGAACTGTTCTCCAATGGTGAGGTTGGCGAAGGTCAGACCGCTGGTGCTCAGGTCGATCAGGTCAGTGCCGTCCTCGAAGTCGGCGATGGTGTCCGTTCCCCAGAGGGCGCCGAACTGGAACCTGTCTGCATCGAGGCCGGGTTCGAACTGGGCGCTGCCGACCATGAAGTCATCCGCCGCGCTGCCCACCAGCCGGTCGTCCCCCGTGCCACCAATCATGAAGGCGCCTGCGCTGCCCGATTGCAGTGTGTCGTTGCCTTCATTGCCCTCAAGGGTCGTCTGGAAGGCGAACGCGGCGCTGCTGCCGATCACCAGGTCGTTGCCGGCTCCACCGAAGGCACTGCCAAAATCCTCGATGGTGAGCGTGTCGTTACCCTCACCGCCGAACAGATTATCCAGGCCTGCGCCGCTGAGCAGCACGTCGTCACCCGTACCGCCATCGAGCAGGTCCTCACCTGCCTGGCCGAACAACTGGTCGTTGCCGCCGAGGCCGAAGATCTTGTCGTCGCCATCGGTGCCGACAATGATGTCGTTGCCATCGGTGCCCGCCGTGACGAACTCGGTATTGTTACCGAAGTCGCCCACCGTGAAGTTGTTGACGCCGAGGAACTTCGCCGTGAAGTCGGTGTTGTCGAGCCGGCCGTTGTCATCGTCGTCCGCTATCAGCCAGGTGTTGCCCTGGCGGACCGTGTAGAACAGATCGGTGATGCCGTTTCCGCCGCCGACCAGTACCGCGCCAAGCTGTGGATTGAGCGTGACCTGGCCACGAAATACGAACTCATCGTTCAGCTCGAGCGTATCGCCCCCGGCCACACCGGCGCCCTGGAAGTCCTGGACCGTATCGAAGGTCGCAAAGGTCGAGCTCGGGTTGAACGAGCCGAGGAAGAACTCGAACTCGTCATTGCCGGCGCCGCCGTTCAACTGGTCTGCCCCGGCGTCGCCTTCGAGCGCGTCGTCACCATTGCCGCCGAACAACTGGTCGTTGCCGGCATCGCCGAACAGTTCGTCGTTGCCGTCTTCGCCGAAGATCTGGTCGTTACCCTCGCCGCCAAAGAAGTCGTCGTTACCGACACCGCCGAACAACTGGTCGTTACCGGCATCGCCGTCGAGGGTATCGTTGCCGGCACCACCATTGACGATGTCAGTGCCGTTGCCGCCGGAAAGCGTCGTGTCATTGCCTGCGCCACCATCAATGATGTCGTTGCCGTCGCCCCCCGTGATGAGGTCGCGGTCATCGTCACCGTTGAGGATGTCATTGCCCAGCCCCCCGGTAAGCCGGTCGATTCCCGCGCCACCGTTGAGGATGTCGTTGCCGGCGCCGCCGTCGACGATGTCATTGCCGTTGCCGGCGTTGACCACGTCGTTGCCACCGAGCGCGAAGATTGTATCGGCGTCCGGGGTGCCGTTGATCACATCACCGCCTTCGGTGCCACGCACGACGAAGGCCGTGGTGCCGAAATCGGCTCTTGTGAGGTTGTGCTGTCCCGTCAACTGTACGGAGAAGTCACTGGCGTCGAGCACGCCATTGTCGTTGGAGTCCGCGAACAGCAGCGTGCTGGCGGCACCTACTGCATAGAACACCTCGGTAAAGCCGTTGCCGCCGAAACCGAGCGAAGCGCCCAGCGTCGGCACCGTGGGGCGAGCCCCCTCGAAAACCAGGCGGTTACTCGCGGAGAGAAGCAGGTTGTCACCACCGGCAACGCCGGCCCCCTGGAAGTCGGTCACTGTGTCGCGGGCGAGCGAAGTGGAATCAGCGCCACTGCCGACGAACCAGTTGAAAGCGTCATTATCCGCGCCCCCGGTCAGGGTATCGGCCCCGACATTGCCCGTGAGACTGTCGAGTCCGGCGCCACCGCGAAGGAGGTCATCGCCGTCACCACCGACGAGTTGATCGTTGCCGTCCCCCCCTTCTATCGTGTCGTTGCCTCCGTCACCCAGGATAAAGTCGTCGCCACCCAGGCCGAAGATCTGATCAGCCTCCGGGTTGCCAAATATGAAGTCGCCTTGTTCAGTCCCATTGATAACAGCCATGGTACTACCCTCCATTAAAGGAAATGGTAAGCGTTAACTGCGTTACAGCGGGTTGAGGAAATTAGACAAACCCAAGGGGTCACAAGTGCGCCATTTGGGCCTCACCGTTTATCGCGAATGCAGACGGGTGTACTGGAGCCTTCGCCAACCTTCCAACGCCGACACATGGCTGGCTCTGGGGTTCCAGGGCAGGAAGGCTTGAAAAGCTGCTATCCCCCGGCGAATGGAAGAAACATTAGGAAACACTAAAGGCTTCCCCCGGCGTGAACTTTGACAAGAGCCGCACACCTGCTCACTTTTTCAATGCACGATTTCACTCTCTTTTCACCGACCAGTGGTGCAAAAAGTGGTATGAAATTCGCTAATCTCCGACGTCATCATGATTATCAGTAACAAGCACAAATCGGCATGATGGCCAATTGTAGGCTTTGTACCAAAGCTGTGATTTAATCGCCGCCCTCCCTGCAGGCTCGACCTGCCAGACAACCGCAATGGAGTGCTTGATGCGCGCCGCACACATACAAAACCTGACCGGGCTACGGGGATTCGCTGCCTTGTCAGTTCTGCTGCTTCACATTCGATACGGGGATCTCGCCAATGCCTACGGCGGCCTGGCATTTCTCTTCCAGACAAGAGGCCTCGGGGTAGATATATTCTTTATCCTCTCCGGTTTCATTCTGGCTTATGTCCACGGCAAAGACTTTGCAGACGGCCTTCGCCCTAAAGAGGCTATCAGTTTCTGGGTGGCCAGGCTTGCCCGGATCTACCCGGTGCATTTGTTTATGCTGGTCATTACAGCGTTCATTCTGCCGATGCATCGTTTGTATGAATGGTCGCCTGTCGATACCGCCTACACTTTCTACGCGAACCTGTTTCTGGTGCATGCGTGGGGCGTAACCCCCAATCTGACGTTCAATCAGCCGTCCTGGTCGATCAGTTGCGAGTGGGCGGCCTACCTGACCTTTCCGTTCATCGCCTACCTCACAAGAAAGTGGGGAAAGATTTCGTTCTCACTCCTCTTGATCGGTCTGGCACTTTATGCGCCCTTCCTGCAACCGAACTTGCTTGCCAATGGCATCTGGACCATCAAGTGCATCGTCTACTTTGTAGCCGGGTACTGCACCTATCAGGTATGCCATGACCTGCCGGACTCCAGACTCTGGAGAGTCACCGCAATCGCAATTGCCCCACTGATCCTGCTGATGTTCTGGGCAACCAGCATCCAGTACTACTTCGACATGGTTTTCCCTTTCCTTGTGATCGTGATGATTGCCAGCCTGTTCCGTGCAGGACCGATTTGGGCTTATTCCAACCCGGTGTCGGTTTACCTCGGGAAAATCAGTTTCAGTCTCTACATGTGTCACATCATGGTGTTGTTCGTAGAGCGCAAGATGTTTGGCATGATGGATCTCAAGTATGAGATTCCCCTGATCGTGGCCTTCTCGATGTTCCTCTATCACTGCATTGAAGAGCCGGCGCGGAAAGTGATCCGCCTGGTTTCCGAAGGTCGTCACCGCGAACCTCCGCAAAAAAGCTTCACCGATAGCTACGTATTGCCAACTACGGCACCGGAGCCGGAACCACAGAAAGAGCGCCAGACACTGGCGTAATAAAAGAAGGCCCGCCCAATCAGCGGGCCTTCTTTTATTCGACAGAAACCCAAAGAAAGTCCCGGCGAACGAACACCACCATTACGCAGTGGTCACAACATCTGATGGCATCGCAAATGACAGGTGGTTACGAACCTGCTTCATACCAAAGCGACGCTTGAATTCACACATTTCAGGGTGCGCCGGATAACTTCAGCGGATTCAGTTCCTGCCAAATGCAGGCGCCTGCCGCTGCTCTCATCCAATGCTCCCTCAGCGGAGTATGCAAATGACTCAATCAATGCGGTTCTTCCTCTCGTTCTTCCTCGCCACTGCAACGTTGGCATCGACCGGTTTCCTCAACACTGCAGGAGCGGCCACCGCCGAGGATCTGAATGCCGATGCCAAACAAGCCTTGCAAACGCTGTACAAGGCCCATCCCTTTGCCGAAAAAATCTCGCACGAAGCCAAAGCGGTGCTGGTTTTCCCGAAAATCATCAAGGCGGGCCTTGTGTTCGGTGGCAGCTACGGCGAAGGCGTCCTGATGAAAGGCACCACAGTCGACAATTACTACAACTCCGTCAGCGGTTCATGGGGGCTGCAGGCCGGCGCCCAGTCGTACGGCTATGCGGTTTTCCTGATGACCGATAAAGCCGTGAAATACATAGCCGAAACCAAGGGCTGGGAAATCGGTGTGGGGCCAACAGTTGTCGTGGTTGATGAAGGGGTGGCGAAGAACCTGTCCAGCTCGACGCTGAAGGACGACGCCTACGCGTTCATCTTCGACCAGCAAGGGTTGATGGCGGGGGTCAGTATCGAGGGAACGAAGATTTCCCTGATCAAGCGCTGAACCCAGCCGTTTGACTGGCTATCGGGAGCGTGATGGCGGCCTATGCCAATACTGGTGGGTTTTCCCATTCAGGCTAGGCTGTCCTCACTGCTGGCGCACAGACGTAGCTGATGATTGGACTATCTGGACGAGCAAGGCTGGCAGTGGCTGTATCGACCATTCATTGATCCAGGTCTAAACATTGAATGATCGAATCCTGATAATGATTGATCAGTTTTTAGGTAGGCCTTAAATGACTTCACAGCTCTTCCAGGTTCACGGCCTCGTGAGTTTTACCCTTGCCATCCTCCTGCTTTTCCTCGGCAAAACCCTCGTCCAGCACAACGCCTTTCTCCGTCAGTACTGCATCCCCGAATCGGTCGTCGGCGGCTTCGTCTGTGCGGCGGTGACGTCCCTGCTCTACTTCGGCCTGAATATCCAGGTCGAATTCGATCTGCAGGTTCGCGACACCCTGCTGCTGTATTTCTTCGCCGGCATTGGCTTGAAATCGGACATGCGCCAACTGCTCAAGGGTGGCCGCCCGCTGCTGATCCTGCTGTTACTCGCCGCTGTGTTCATTCTCCTGCAGAACTCGCT
This sequence comes from Pseudomonas sp. PDM27, assembly GCF_019219205.1. Classification (NCBI taxonomy): domain Bacteria; kingdom Pseudomonadati; phylum Pseudomonadota; class Gammaproteobacteria; order Pseudomonadales; family Pseudomonadaceae; genus Pseudomonas; species Pseudomonas sp. PDM27. The sequence continues at coordinate 408,712 of NZ_JAHUWF010000001.1, forward strand.
GGGCATGGGTGTGGCCCAGGCGTTCGGGCTTGATCCCAAGGCAGGCCTGATGGTGGGCTCCATTTCCCTCACGGGCGGAGTGGGCACCACCCTGGCCTGGGCACCGCTTTTCGTCGAGAAACTGGGCATCAGTAACGCCCATGAACTGGGCATCGCCAGCAACACCGTCGGCCTGATTGCCGCTTGCGTCATCGGCGGCCCAATCGCCAACCGACTCATAAGTCGTTATCGACTGACGCCGTCCAGGGATGCGGAACTGGAAGTCGGCATCCTCGAGCAACAACCGAGCAAGGCGCTGGACTACTACGACGTGCTCTGGGCATGGATGTGGCTCAACCTGACCCTGATGCTCGGCTATGGACTCAACCTGTTGCTGGTCGATGCCGGCATCACCCTGCCGAAATTTGTCAGCTGCCTGTTCGCGGGCATCGTCATTCACCACCTCGTACTGGCCTTTGTGGGTGATCAACGTCTGAAAAGCTGGAGCGGCGCCAGCCTGGGTCTGTCGCTGATCTCCGATATCTGCCTGGGCATGTTTTTGACCATGGCCCTGATGGGGCTTCAGCTATGGCAGCTCAGCGGCGCGCTGTTGTTCATTCTGTGTGCGTTGACCCTGCAAATTCTGCTGACAGTCGCCTATACGTATTTTGTGGTCTTCCGCTTCATGGGGCGCGATTACGAAGCCAGCGTGATCGCTTCCGGATTCGGCGGGATTGCCCTCGGCTCCACGGCGACAGCCATCGTCAACATGTCGACCGTGACACAGAAGTACGGCGCGGCACACCAGGCCTTCCTGATCGTGCCGCTGGTGTGTGGTTTTTTCATTGACCTGGTCAACGCCGTGATCATCAGCCTGTTCAGTGGCCTGTAGCGACCGCGGGTGCCTCAGTAACCACCTCCGTTGCTGGCACCCCATGGATCCAAACCGCGTGAGCACCTAGACTTTGTGCGCCCCTGCCCTCCTCGCCGATTGTTGAACGGGTCCCATGACTGAGCATGCCAAGTACCATCACGTGTCCGAAGTACCAGGCCTGGTCTTGGGTTCCGCACGCTTTGCGGATGTCGGTTTCGATCGCCATTACCACCTCGATTTCCACATTGGCTTTGTCACCGAAGGCATCCAGCGTCATCGTTCGAAAGGCGAGTCGTTTCTTTTAGGGCCGGGCCGTATTGCCCTGATGCCGCCGGGTGAAATTCACGATGGTGCGTCTGAAGGCGGCGGCGCCTATACGCTCAAGACGTTCCGCCTGTCGCAGGCACTGATCGCGGGCATGACCGAGGAGATCAGCGGTCAACCGAGAGAGCTTGAGTTGGGCAGTGTGTTGCTGGAAGACCCGCGGCTTGTCGGCAACCTGCGCGGGCTGCACGAAGCGATGCAGCAGGCCGTTGGCCCCGGCAGTCTCGCGCTGCAGACACAATGGATCACCCTGTTTGAACGCCTGTTGCGCCAGTCACGGGCAATCACGCCCGAAAGCATTCCCGGATCGCTCTCAGCCCTGCAATGGTCCCGCGTCAGGGACTATTGTTTCAGTCACATCGATCAGCGCATCACGCTCGATGATCTTGCCGGATTGTGCGGTCTGGGCCGATTCCCGTTCCTCAAGCAGTTCAAGCGGACCATCGGCATGACGCCGCACGCATGGCTGCTTCGGCTGCGTCTGGAACGGGCGTGTGGCCTGCTATCGCGCAGCGGGCAACCGATCGTCGATGTCGCCCACGCCGTCGGCTTTTACGATCAAAGCCATTTCAACCGCGCCTTTCGCCAGGCATTCGGCGTCGCACCCTCGCGCTACAGGACTTAGGGCGTCGCATCAGGCGAGCGTCAATTTTTTACAAGCGCGACAACCGTCCCTCTCCCTAGGATGCGCCAATCCAGGCGAAACACCTTCGCCTGCGCAGCCGAGAATTCGATGATGAACGGTGAAACAAACAGACCGCCCGCCCTGGGTTTTTCAAGTGACAACATCGCCGGCGCATCGCCGGAGGTGGCACACGCCCTCGTGAAACACTGCACGGGCCAGGCGGGTCCCTATGGCACCGACGAGTTGACGGCGCGGGTCCAGCGCAAGTTCAGCGAGATCTTCGAGCGCGACGTAGAGGTCCTTCTCGTGCCCACCGGCACCGCCGCCAACGGCCTGTGCCTGAGCGCGATGACGCCACCCTGGGGCAATATCTATTGCCACCCCGCCAGTCACATCAACAACGACGAATGTGGTGCGCCGGAGTTCTTCTCCAACGGCGCGAAGCTGATGACCATCGACGGCCCGTCGGCCAAGCTGGACATCACCCGACTGCGTGAGCGCACCCGCGAAAAACTGGGTGACGTGCACACGACCCAGCCCGCTTGCGTCAGCATCACCCAGGCCACCGAAGTCGGCAGCCTCTACACCCTGGACGACATCGCGGCTATCGGTGAGGTCTGCAAGTCGGCTTCCCTCGGGTTCCATATGGATGGGTCCCGTTTCGCCAACGCCCTGGTGTCCCTAGGATGCTCGGCGGCAGAGATGACCTGGAAGGCCGGCGTGGATGCCCTGTCGTTTGGCGCCACCAAGAATGGCGTGCTGGCGGCGGAAGCCATCGTCCTGTTCAACGCCTCGCTCGCCACCGAGATGAGGTACCGCCGCAAGCGTGCAGGTCACCTCTTCTCGAAAATGCGTTTTCTTTCGGCGCAGATCGATGCGTACCTGAGCGATGATCTCTGGCTGCGCAATGCCCGCAAGGCCAACGATGCCGCCCAGCGCCTGGCGCAGGGGCTTGCCGGGCTGAGCGGCGTTGAAGTGCTGGGTGGCACCGAGGCGAATATCCTGTTCTGTCGGCTGGACTCAGCCGTGATCGATGCACTGCTGAAGGCCGGGTTCGTCTTCTACCATGATCGCTGGGGCCCCAACATCGTGCGTTTTGTCACCTCGTTCGCCACCACCGCCGAGGATGTCGATCACCTGTTGAGCCATGTGAGGCGAGTGGTGAGGTCGGTACACGCATAACGGGCGCAAGGCGCAATGACGGATGGCGGCGGTGCTCACTCTCAGTCGAATGAGCACCCGCCACTGCGGCGTCAGGCGTCTACATCTGGCGATAAAGAATCATGCCCGCGTGATACAGAATCCCGTCGCGGAACTCCCCGTCAGCCGTGAAGCCGGTGTCATCGACGTACTCGATGTGGTCACCCTCCAGCCAATACTGGCCCTGATAGGCACTCGTCTTGCGGCCCCGGGCTTCATCGTACCGGCCACCCGGCAACAGCTCATGGCGGATGAGCCCGTCTGCCGTGACCCACAGACCGACGTACTTATCCTGATCCGCGGATTTTTTCATCGTCATGTTCAGGTCCTCCGTTCAGAACGCACTGGCGGTCGGGCGGACAATCAGTTCGCTGACGTCCACATCGGCAGGCTGTTCAATGGCGTAAGCGATCGCACGAGCAACCGCCATGGCAGGGATGGCGATCTTGCGGAACTCGCGCATCTCGGCCCGCCCGCCTTCATCGGAAATGCTCTCGGCCAATTCGGACTCGGTAACGCCCGGGGAAATCACGGTGACACGGATGTCCCCGCCGACCTCCTGGCGCAACCCTTCCGAGATGGCACGCACGGCAAACTTGGTCGCGCAGTAGACCGCCGCCGTCGGGCTGACGGTGTAGGCACCGATCGAGGCGATATTGATGAACTGGCCTGATTGCTGTTTTTGCATCAGCGGCAAACCGGCCGCGATACCGTGCAACACGCCGCGAATATTGACGTCGATCATCCGGTCCCACTCGGAGACTTTCAGCGCCTCGAGTTTCGACAGCGGCATCACCCCGGCATTGTTGACGATCACATCGACCCGGCCATGCAAATTCAACGCAAAGTCCACAAACCCTTGCATGTCGTCTCGGCGGGTGACATCCAATGCCTGGAAGTGAGCGACTCCACCGCTCGCGTTGATTTCGCCACAGAGTGTTTCGAGGCGCTCGGTACGACGCGCCCCGAGTACGACATGCGCCCCCTTGCTGGCCAACAGGCGCGCTGTCGCCTCGCCTATGCCACTGCTCGCGCCCGTGATCAGAACGACTTTTTTCGAGATATCCGACATGACCTAATCCCTCACTTGAGTGTCTGGTGACGCGAGAGCAGTGTCTCGCTGCCAGTCCAGATTAGGGATAACGGCGGTCGGCCAGTTAGTCAGATCCTTCTGACAACTTGCCTGATCCTGTCGGGGAACCCTTTACTTCGTGGCGTCGAGGACAAGCCTGCCCTGTAAATGCCGGCCCATGCTTTTTTCGATCGCCACTTTCGCCTCACTCAACGGGAATGCCTCGACGTCGACCCTGAGGTGTCCCTTGTCGAACAGTTCGGCAATCAGCGAAAGCTGCCGGCCATCCGAGCGGGTGGCAAAGTTGGCCGGGGTCACACCGTAGTCGTTGGCCAGCGACATGTTCGGCAGGCTTACGGGCGATACCAGCACGCCGTGTTTTTTCAGCACCGCAAACGAACGGGTCTGTGTGTCGCCGCCCACCAGGTCCAGTACCACATCGACACCGGACACCAGCTCGTCGAATGCCTGGGTCCTGTAGTCGATGGTGTAATCCGCGCCGAGGTCTTTCAGGTAAGCATGATTATGCGCGGAGGCCGTTGCGTAGACTTCGGCACCCAGGTACTTGGCGATCTGCACGGCCATGCTGCCCACGCCACCGGCCGCGGCGTGGATCAACACTTTCTGCCGACGTTGCACACCCGCGTGTTCGGTCAGGGCTTGCCAGGCCGTCAGGGCCGTTGCGGGGACAGCGCTGGCCTGCAAGGCACTGAGTGATGTGGGTTTCAGCGCCAGTTTTGCAACCTGGGCGACGGCTTTGCTCGCATAACCTCCGACGATGTTGATGAAGCCAAACACTTCATCGCCGCGGCTGAACTCAGTGACGCCCTGCCCCAGCGCGATCACGGTACCGGCCACTTCAACCCCCGGGGTAAAGGGCAGCGGCAAAGGGATGAACGCTTTCATGGCACCGGAGAGGATCTTCCAGTCAATCGGGTTCACCCCGGCTCCGGCGACATCGATCAGCACTTCACCGACACCGGCCACCGGGTCGGCAATGTCTTCCAGACGTAACACTTCAGGGCTGCCGTATTCGTGCACACGTATGGCTTTCATGGAGGTCTCGACTATCGAAAAAGAAGGGAGAAGAACATTGCGCTGCGAGGGGCTGGCCTTCGCAGCGCGGGGGTATCAACGACGGCGGGCGTCGAGGCTGAAACGACCGGCACCGAAGGCCACGACCTGCAACAGGCCACCCGCCATGGCGATGTTCTTGAAGAAGTGGATTAACTGGTTTTGATCGCCCAGGGCGTTATGGAAGGCCAGTGCGGTAAACACGCTGAACACGGCCAGTACGGCGGCAACGGTGCGGGTGCGGTAACCGGCGATCAGTGCCAGGCCACCACCGATTTCAACGATGATCGCCAGCGCCAGCGCCAATTGCGGAAGCGGAAGACCCACTGAGCCGATGTAGCCGACCATCATGGCCGGAGCGGCCAGTTTCGAAAAACCGGAGAGGATGAAGATTGCGCTGAGCAGTACGCGGCCGATCAACGAGGCCGAAGCCTGGGTGAGGTCGGAACGGCTCTGTTCAGCGGTGGCGGAATGAGCGATGTTTGCGGAAGTCGTCATGAGGCATTTCCTTCAATGGGGTGCGATTCGACATGAACCGCCCTGTTGAGGAAATGTTGCTCTTGGACAGCTCATCTGAATAGCCGACTAATTTAGATCATTAGATTCGATAAAATAGACAAGCCAATCACCCCATCGAAAGGGAGCTCAATCGTGCAAACCGCTGAGCGAACGTCTGCAACAGGCCTGGAGGCCCACATTCGCGGTCAGCGCCTGGCCGCCTCCGACGAGGTTTTTTCCAACGATGTGCTGGTGCAGATCTTTACCCGCGAGCGGATCGAGCAAAGCGTTATCGTTCCCGCCGTGGCTGAACCGCTGATCGTCTGGGTACTGTCCGGGAGCGCCACCATTGAGGAACGGGAGGCAGGCGAAGCGTGGCGGGCGAGTGAAGTGACACAAGGGGATTTTTTCCTCACCACCAGCGCCATGCCCTACGAAATGCGCTGGCAAGTGACCAGTGCGGAGCCCTTTGTGGTGATGCACATTTACCTCGGCCTGCCCCTGCTGGAACGAGCGATCCAGGAAACCGGCAAACAGGTCACGGGGTCGATTTGTCTGCATGAAATATCCGGGGGGCGTGACGAGACTTTGTCGTTGTTGTTCGAACAATTCAGAGTCGAACTGCAATCCCGGGGAGAAACCAGCCCGCTGCTGATGCAAGGCATCGCCCAGTGCATCGCCGTGCACCTGGCGCGCCACTATCTGGATGCGCAAGCCGATAACATCGTTCAGCGCAACGCCCTGCCGGCCTTCAAGCTCAAGCGTGCGGTGACTGCGATGGAGACGTCGCTGGGAGAGACGTTTTGCCTGGGGGATCTGGCCGACGCAGCCGGGATGAGCGAGTACCACTTCAGCCGTCTGTTCAAGCGCGCCACGGGGCTTTCACCCTCGCGCTACTTCATCAGGCTGAGAATGACCAAGGCCAGGCAACTGCTGATTGAAACCGACATGAGCATCATCGATGCGGGACTTGAGGTCGGGTACAGCAGCGCCAGCCATTTTTCCCAGGCATTCAAACGGGAGGTCGGCGTCCCGCCCAGTCATTACCGCAAATGAAAACGCGGCACGGCGCTCGCCGTGCCGCCAGTACAACCGGCCAATCAACTGCCCACGGGAATGCTCATGCCGCCATCGGCCATGACGACCGAGCCGACAATGAAACTGGCGCGCTCGGAGGCCAGGAATGCCACGATCTCGGCAATTTCATCGGGCGAAGCCGCACGGCCGATCGGTGCCGACTTGCCGTGCTCCTGCAGGAAGCCCGGGCCGTCTTCCATGAAGTGATTGAGCAGGTTGGTGACCACGTCGCCCACGCCAATCGCATTGACCCGAATGCCGTGCTCTATCGCTTCCAAGGCCTGGGTTCGGGTCAGTTGCGCCAGGGCCCCTTTCGATGCGGTGTAGGCCGCGATGCCCGGGAACGCGAAGTAGGAGGCATAGGACGCGATGTTGACGATGGCGCCTGACTTTTGCTTCATCATTTCCTTCGCCGCTTCACGGGAATGAAGGAACGCGCCCGTCACGTTGGTCTCCATCTGCCAGCTCCAGTCCTCGCGTGTCATCTCGACCAGAGGCTTGTAGATGATCCGTCCCGCGTTGTTGACCAGCACATCGAGCTTGCCGAAGTGCTGAACGGCCAGGGCAACCGCTTTTTCCGCCGAGCCATCGACCGTGATGTCGGCCACCAATGGCACCAGGCCCGGACGCTCGAGAGCGTTCACTTCAGGGTTGATGTCTTCGGCAATGACCTTGGCGCCACGGGCATGGAACAGCTCGGCGATGGCACGGCCGATACCGCTGGCGGCGCCCGTCACAATCACGACTTTGTCGGCGATTTCGTTGGGGGTAGGCATAAAATCAGTCATTTCGTTTCTCCTTTCCAGAGAGCAGCTGAACCATTCCAGCCGCTGCGCATACGCCGTATGCGGGTGTCGCTTTCGACGACTCAACTGTCGCCGATCACGGTTCGCCACTCTTTAGGAGCCTTGTTCAACCTGTCGCGGTTTTGCGCTTATCTGCCTGGTGTTTCATTTTTTCAGCACACCGGGCAGATGCATGACGCTATACGATGTACCGGGATAATATTGGCCATTACGTTCGAGGAAACTGGCATGATCTCTGACCCCGGAACACCGACACTGGATCAGCTGCGCGTGTTCCTGACGGTCGTGGAAGTCGGCAGTTTTGCCGCGGCGGCCAGAAAACTGCACCGGGCCACCTCGGTCATCAGTTACTCGATCGCCAATCTGGAAATGCAGCTCGGCGTGTCGCTGTTTGACCGTCAGACCACCCGCAAACCCCAGCTCACCGATGCCGGCCGCACCGTGCTGGCCGAAGCCAGGACCATTGCCAACGGTGTTCATGGATTGCGCGCCAAAGTGAAAGGCCTGCTCCAGGGGCTCGAAGCCGAGGTTCACGTGGTACTCGATGTGATGCTTCCCCCCGACCGGGTGGTGGATGCACTCAAATCCTTTCGCGAAGCGTTCCCGACCGTTGCCCTGCACTTGCATATGGAAGCGCTCGGCGCCGTCACTGAGCTGGTGATCAACCGTGGCGCGATCATCGGCGTCAGTGGGCCCATGAATGAAGGCATCGACGGTATCGAAAGAATCGGCGTCGGCAGTGTCGAGTTGATTCCGGTGGCAGCCCCGAATCATCCACTGGCATCGAGCGACTCGAACGTTCCGGGCGCCGGGCGAGAGTTCACGCAACTGGTGCTGTCCGACCGTTCGGTGCTGACCAAGGACAAGGATTTCGCCGTGCTCAGCAACCGCACCTGGCGGCTGGCGGACCTGGGCGCCAAGCACATGCTGCTGCGTGAAGGCATCGGCTGGGGCAACATGCCGGCCCCGATGGTCCAGGAAGATCTGCAGAGCGGCCGACTGGTGCAACTGAACATTCCGGAATACAAAAGCGGCCAATATACCTTCGACGTCATCTACCGCACGGATGTGCCACCGGGGCCGGCGGCGCGATGGTTGATTGAACGTTTCGTTCAGCAAGGCTCGGCGCAGGTGGCATTGGCTTGAGGATGGTACTTGTCGACTTTCTGGAAATCCCGGGGGAACAGAGATTACGAAATATCTGTAGGAGCTGCCGAAGGCTGCGATCTTTTGATCTTGCTTTTGCGATCTGGAGATTGCTGAAGATCAAGATCAAAAGATCGCAGCCTTCGGCAGCTCCTACAGGGGAACGCGTGCACCACCAAACAACGAGGGGAACTAATTAATGAATAGACCCAATCGGATAGCAGTAATACCAAAAACACATAACTCTATTGATTGAGACAGGTCCAGCCGAAGGTGGAGGATGTCCTGAAACAGGCCTAATCTGAATAGACACGACCTTGATCGCCTCTTGATACAGGGGAAACGCAATGACGGGACAGACTGCACGCCAAGGCTCGTCATGGCTCCTGCTTTCCCTGCTCGCCGCCAATCTGGCGCTGACAGCCGGATGCTCAGGCAAAACCACCACCGCGCGCTATTCAGCCTCAAACACCGGCTCAGCCTGCTATGCAAAAGCCCTCCCCACTGTCGGCGAAGGTGGCCTCGCCTGGGGCGACACGCTGAACATGGCTCGCCAGAAATCCCTGAGTAACTGCATCCGCTATGCCGGCCGATCGGGCGGTACGCCGAATACCTGCCAAGTGGTGTTGGCGGAATGTAAACACTGATAGAGGGTTTTTTCGTTTCTGCGTCGCTTTTGCATTTCTGTGCGACAGATCCCACTTCAGGGGCTCCCGTTTCACACGCGCATGGTGTTAGTTTTGAAATGTTTCTGATCAAGCGATCAGATATTTCTTACAACCCGCCTGCAAAGGAATGCCCCCAGCAATGGATTTTTCACTCAAGCACCTGGCTGCGACCACCCTCATGCTCGCCAGCCTTTCGTCGTTCACCAGCGCTGCCCACGCCAACATCACACCGCAACAGAGCTCGATCATCCTCAAGACGTTCAATGATGCTTCGGTCAAGGATTTCCGCCAGTTCCTGCAAACCCTGGCCAAGAGCGATGTCGCCAAAACCGACGACCTCGGCCCGGCCATCAGTGCCTTCCTCGGCAACAAGACGCTGTCCGCTGAGCAGCAGAACGAAATCCATCGCTTGCTGGGTCTTTATGCCCGAGTGAAGTACGGCAGCGCGGCCACCGAAACCCTGAAGGAGCTGGTGGCCATTCCGACCGTGCGCGTGGACGGCGTTGACCAGCACGACAATCCCGAATTCCTCAAGATCGCCGAGAAGATCAAGGGCCTTGCCCAGGCGTTCAACCTGAACTTTCGCAACATCGACAACCGCGTCTACGAGATCTCCCTCGAAGGCAAGGGCGATGAAGTCGTGGGCATTCACGCCCATGCCGATGTGGTGCCGGTGACGCCGGAGAACTGGGTGCTGCAGGACGGCACCCGCCTCGATCCGTTCAAGGTCACCCTGGTCGGCGATCGCATGTATGGCCGCGGCACCGAAGATGACAAGAACGGCATCGTGGTGGCGCTCTACGCCATGAAGATCATCAAGGAGGAGCAACTGCCGCTGGCGCGCAACTTCAAGCTGCTGGTCGACACCACCGAAGAAACCACCGGTGATGCCATCCCCTACTACTTCGAGCGCAACCCGACACCCAACTACAACCTGGCGCTGGATGGCGGCTACCCGGTGGTGATCGCCGAGAAAGGCTACGGCACCGTCATGGCGAACTTCGCCAAGCGTGCTGGCGAGGGCAAAGGCGCAGAAATCATTTCGATGACCGGCGGCCTGGCCACCAACCAGATTCCGTCGACATCGGTCGCGACCCTGGTGACCGACAAGCCCGCCGAACTGGCTGCCAGCCTGCAAAAGGCCGGCACTGAGTACGCCAAGCAAAATGGCGGCAACTTCGAAGTGGCTGCCAAGGCCGACGGCAAGGACGTCAAACTGACGGTCACCGGCGTTTCCGCCCACTCCTCCGAGCCCGAGTCCGGCGTCAACCCGGTGGCCAGGATGCTCGACTTCATCAATAGCCTCGACGGCAAGGTCGCGCTCAAGCACAACCAGATCACCGACGCCGCCCGCTACGCCGCCGACAACTGGGGGCTGGACTACCTGGGTGGCAAGCTGGGAGTCGGTTTTGCCGATGAGTTCATGGGCCCGCTGACCACGTCCCTGACATATGTCGGGATGGATGACAAAGCCTTCAAACTCGCCGTCAACCTGCGCGTGCCGAAGGGCAAGACGCCGGAGGTGCTCAAGTCCGAAATCGCCGCGAAGCTGGACGCCTGGAGCAAGAAGACCGGGATCGCACCGACCTTCGACCTGTCGATTGCCGAACCGATGTACCGCAACCCCGAGGGTGAATGGGTCAAGGCCCTCCTGGCGGTGGCCAGCGAAAACCTCGGCATGGAACACAAATTCGGCACCTCCGCCGGCGCCACGTCCGTGCATGAATTGCCCAACGGCGTGCAATTCGGCCTGGCCATGCCGGACGTCAAATACACCGGTCACAACGACAACGAGTTCAAGACGACCGAGCAGTTCCTGCTGGACTTGCAGATCGTGACCGAGATGATGGGCCGCATCGGGCAATTGCCGACGCTTTGATCGGTTCTTTCCCAGGTTTGGACGCGGACACGGTCCCCTGTAGGAGCTGGCTTGCCAGCGATGGTCGTTAACGATAACGCGTGTTAACCGGATAACCGCGGCGCACTGGAGTCCATCGCCAGCAGGCTGGCTCCTACAGTTTCAGCGTGGGCACGGTCCTTTGTGGGAGCTGGCTTGCCAGCGATGGTTGTTAACGATAACGCGTGTTAACCGGATGAACGCGGCGCACTGGAGTCCATCGCCAGCAGGCTGGCTCCTACAGTTTCAGCGTGGGCACGGTCCCCTGTGGGAGCTGGCTTGCCAGCGATGGTCGTTAACGATAACGCGGGTGAGCAGGATAAACGCGGCGCATCTGAGTCCATCGCCAGCAGGCTGGCTCCTACAGTTTCAGCGTGGGCACGGTCCCCTGTGGGAGCTGGCTTGCCAGTGATGGTCGTTAACGATAACGCGGGTGAGCAGGATAAACGCGGCGCATCTGAGTCCATCGCCAGCAGGCTGGCTCCTACAGTTTCAGCGTGGGCACGGTCCCCTGTGGGAGCTGGCTTGCCTGCGATGGTCGTTAACGATAACGCGTGTTAACCGGATGAACGCGGCGCGCTTGAGTCCATCGCCAGCAGGCTGGCTCCTACAGTTTCAGTGTGGGCACGGTCCTTTGTGGGAGCTGGCTTGCCAGCGATGGTCGTTAACGATAACGCGGGTGAGCTGGATAAACGCGGCGCATCTGAGTCCATCGCCAGCAGGCTGGCTCCTACAGTCTCAGCGTGGGCACGGTCCCCTGTGGGAGCTGGCTTGCCTGCGATGGTCGTTAACGATAACGCGTGTTAACCGGATAAACGCGGCGCACTGGAGTCCATCGCCAGCAGGCTGGCTCCTACAGTTTCAGCGTGGGCACGGTCCCCTGTGGGAGCTGGCTTGCCAGCGATGGTCGTTAACGATTACGCGCCAGTTTTCCGGAAATGCGTGAAGAACCCTCCCCCCCCTTCGGACCGGTCAGCCAGACCCGGCCCCGGGCGTTGCAGTGACCTTAACGCCACTGGAAATATCCGGTGGGCAAAAAACCAAATTGCCATGTGTTCCCTTCGTTCATTCTTGCGTCGCACTGTTCATTGTCCGTTCCCTGTACGTCTGGAGTTTCCCCCATGCCCTCGCCTAATTCCTTGCCCGCCGCGCTGCTGGGCCTGGCCCTTGTTTGTCCGGCCATGACCGAGGCTCAGGGCCTTGAACTGGGGCAGGTGCTGATCGGGGCCGAGGACCAGAGTGACGAAGACCAGGGGATCGAGGACGCCAGGGCCCGGCTGGCCCAGGTACCCGGCGGTACCAATGTGGTCGACATGCGCCGTCCGCTGCAGGGCCGTGTGGCGAGTAACCAGGATGTGCTGGCTTATCAGCCCGGGATCTATGCCCAGTCGGCGGGCAATGAGGGGGTGAAGATCTCGATCCGCGGATCGGGCATCAACCGTGCACCGGGTGCCCACGCCTCGGGGCTGTACACCATGCTCGACGGTCTGCCGCTGACCGGCCCTGGCGGCACGCCCTATGAACTGCTGGAACCGCTGTGGCTCGACCATGTGGAAGTATTGCGCGGCGCCAACGGTTTCGACCGCGGTGCCCTGGCCTTGGGCGGGGCCATCGATTACGTCAGCCATACCGGCTACAACGCGCCGAAGTTGCAGGTACGCTACGCAACGGGCAGTCACGGGTATCAGCAGCGTCAGGTCAGCTCCGGACAGGTGCTGGGTGACTTCGATTACTACGTGGCCATGACCGACGCAAACGCCGACGGCTACCAGGACCACACGGCCAGCGAGAGCCAGGGCGTGATCGCCAACTTCGGTTATCGCTTCAACCCGAACCTGGAAACGCGCTTCTACCTGCGTCACCGCCAGACCGACAACGATCTCGCGGGACGCGTGACCAAGCACTCCATCGAGCACGATCCACGGGCGGCCAACCCCGCCTACGTGGCGCGGGACGATCGCCGCGACGAGCCGGGCAGCACCTTTATCGGCAACAAGACCACCTGGTACCTCGATGACGATTCGAGCATCCAGACCGGCCTGGTCTACCACGACTACCCCATGGATTTGCGTGAGGGGCCCAACCGCCTGAAGGTGGCGTACACGGACGTCAGCGGCACGTTCGACTACAAGCGCCGCGACACCCTCTGGGGCCTGCAAAGCCAGAGCACCCTGGGCCTGCGGGTGACCAAACACCTGCCCAACTCAGGCGCCAGCGAGTTCGTGCGCATCCCCACCGGCAACACCGCCGGTTATGCACCGGGCACGCTGATGCGCAACTTCACCTACCAGGGCTCGGACACGGTCCTGCATGTCGGCAACGACCTGGAGATCGCCGACGATCTGTGGCTGACCACCGGCCTGGCCGCCATCTACACCCGCCGTGAAAGCGACGTCACCTATCCGCAGGAAGGCGGCAAGACCAGCCTGCACGACTGGGACTATGCCCCGCGCGTGGGCTTGCGCTACCAACTGACACCTGACCTGCAACTGTTCGGCAATCTCAGTCGCTCGGTCGAGGCGCCGCATCCCTGGTCGCTGATCTATAGCTCCAATATTCGCTTCCCCGCCGGAAGCGGCCCCGCCACAGGCGCCCAGCGCGATCCGGTCACGCTGCAAAACCAGACCGCCACCACCCTGGAAATCGGTGGTCGCGGTGACAGCACCCTGGGACAGTGGAGCCTGGCCTGGTACTACGCCCAGGTGCACCACGAATTGCTCTCGGTGTTGCCGGACGCCAACGCCACCACGCCGTACGAGCTCAACGCCAGCCCCACCGTGCACCAGGGCGTCGAAGCCAGCCTGCTGAGCCCGCTCTGGTCGCCGGGCGATGGCGGCCAGTTGAGCCTGCGCCAGAGCTACACCTTCAGTGACTTCCACTACCGCGACGATGACCGCTTCGGCGACAACCGCCTGCCGGGCCTGCCGATGCACTATTACCAGGGCGAACTGCGCTACGACTGGCCACAAGGCTTCTTCGCCGCGGTCAACACCCAATGGGTGTCCAAGGTGGCGGTCGATTACGCCAACAGCTACTACGCCGATCCCTACGCCCTATTCGGCGCGACCCTGGGCTACAACGCGCCCAAGGGCGACTGGCAGACCTGGCTGGACCTGCGCAACCTGACCGACAAGCACTATGCCGCCACGGTCACGCCGGGCTACGACGACAAAGGCCTGGACGCGGCACGCTCCACCCCCGGCGAGGGCATGGCGATGTACGTCGGGGTGTCGTGGAGCCTGCTCTGAGGCCGCGTTGGACAGGTATTGAACCGCCACACGGCCCCTGTACACGTCACACCTCGAAGTCGGTGGACAGCGCCAACGTTTTCCATTCGCTCAACTCCGCCTCCACAAAGCGGTTTTTCGCCTCGATGCGTGCCACGGTGTCGCTGCCCAGCGCCAGGCGTTGTGGCGGTTTCGGGGCGTTGACCAGCGCGAGCATCGCTTCGGCGAACTTCACCGGATCGCCAGGCTGCGCATGGTTGGCGCCTTCGGCAAACTGGCGCATCTTGCCGACGGTCTCCTCGTAGTCAGGCAGCTCCAGGGCGGTCTTGATCAGCGACTGCTCGTCCAGGAAGTCGGTGCGGAAAAACCCGGGTTCGACAACCGTCGCATGGATGCCCAGCGGCGCCAGCTCCTGATGCAGCGCTTCGGTAATGCCCTCCACCGCAAACTTGGTGGAACCGTAGACGCCCCAGCCCATGTAGGCCTGATAGCCACCGATCGACGAGATATTGATCACATGACCGCTACGCTGGCGTCGCATGTGCGGCAGTACCGCGCGGGTGACGTTGAGCACGCCGAACACGTTGGTGGCGAACAGGCGTTGGGTTTCGCTGGCGCTGGTCTCTTCCACCGCGCCCAGCACGCCGAAACCGGCATTGTTGATCAGCACGTCAATGCGCCCGAAACGCTTGATGCCTTCGGCGACTGCCTGATGCGCCTCTTCCTCGCGGGTGACGTCCAGTCGCACGGCGAGCAGGTTCGGGTGATCGCCCAAGCGAGCAGTGATGTCTTGTGGTTGACGAGCGGTAGCAATCACAGCGTCGCCGGCACGCAGGGCGTGTTCTGCGATGAGGGTGCCAAAACCACGGGTAGCGCCAGTAATGAACCAGGTACGCATTTCAACTCCTCCTGTCAGCGACCCGAGCGTTGTTGCCGGGCCTTCTCGATGAGTTGATGCCACTTTAAGGCTGTGCTACTGATGTGATAATCCCAGCAATTTTGCATGCCTTTGTGAATGGTGCTCACAAATGAAATCCCCCTCCACCGCCGACCTGTCGATCTTCCTGTGCATCGCCCGGCACCTGAACTTCAGCCGGGCAGCAGTCGAACTGGGCCTGACACCCTCGGCACTCAGTCATTCATTGCGAGCGCTGGAGAATCGCCTGGGCGTACGCCTGTTCAATCGCACGACGCGCAGCGTGGCGTTGACTGACGCCGGGGAACGACTTTTCGCACGGCTGAAACCAGCCTTCCGGGACATCGATGATGCCTTGGAAGACCTCAATAGCTTTCGCGACAAGCCCTCAGGGAACCTACGCATGACCGCAGGGCGACAGGCCTGTGAGCTGGTGCTCTTGCCGATCGTCAGCCGGTTCCTCAAGGAGTATCCGGATATCCGCCTTGAGATCGTCGAAAGCGACGCCTTGGTCGACGTGGTGGCTGGCGGTTTTGATGCGGGGGTACGTTTCGGCAACCGTCTGGAAGCCGACATGGTCTCGCGGCCCATCGGGCCGAACATGCGCTCGGTGGTCGTGGGCTCGCCGGCATTCTTCGAGCGACATGCCGCCCCCCGAAAACCCGAGGACTTGCATGGCGTCCCGTGCATTCGCCATCGCTTCCCCAGCGGCTCGATGTACCGCTGGGAATTCGAACGCGGCGCGATCACCCAGGAAATCGACGTCAGCGGCCCGCTCACGCTCGGCGATGTCAGCCTGATGATCGGCCCGGCGTTGCAAGGTGTGGGTCTGGCCTACGTGTTCGAGGACATGGTCACCGCGTACCTGGCCGATGGTCGCCTGATCCAGGTGCTGGCCGATTGGTGCCCCTTTTACCCGGGCCTGCACCTGTATTACCCCAGCCGCCGTCATGTGCCCGCAGCGCTCAAGGCCTTCATCGACTTTGCCTCTACGGCTCGACACGCCACCGCCCGCGACGACTAAGCTTTTTGTAACCTCACCTCGTCCCTCAAGGAGCTATCCATGAGTGCCGCTGCCCTGTCCGAACTCGATGCCGCCCTGCCCGGCCTGACCCGCAAGATCCGCGTGCTCGATGCGCTGTCCTGGCCCGATGGCGTCGAGGAGGACTTCCTGGCGAAATGGCGCAGCGGGCGTGCCACGCTGCCCGATGTCAAGTTGCAGCCCCGCGACCACAGCGCCGACATCGCCGCCCTGGAAACCTTTATCAGCCATTGCGATGTGGGGCATCCGGCCGGGAACTTCCTGGCCCTGACCGCCCGTAGCTATGCCACGGCCGGGCACATGCTGGGGGCCATCGGTACGCCCGCCTTTACCCAATATTCGTCAGCGCTGTACCGGCGTCCGGATTTCTATTATTCGCGCCTGCAACTGAGCATGCTCGACGCGGCCCGATTCTTCCTCCAGACCACCGACGCCCTGCTGGGAGGGGCACGAATTCCACCCTGCCCCGCCGAGATCCCGGCCAAGGTGTTCGCCGCCTGGATTCAACCGGAACTGGACCGTTTCTTCGGCGTCGGCCAGATCACGGTCGTGCTCGATCCGAACCTGGCCGCCAAGGCCATCGCCGGATCGAGCCGCATTCGCCTGCGGGCCAGTGCGCTGTTCTCGGAGCTGGACAAGCATCAGCTGTTGCAACACGAGGCCTTCGTGCATGTCGCCACCGCACAGAACGGCGCGCGGCAGCCCAACCTCACCAGCCTGGGCCTGGGCGCACCGCGCACAACCCAGACCCAGGAGGGCATTGCCACCCTGGCCGAACTGTTCACCGGCAGCATGGACATCAACCGCCTGCGTCGCCTGGCCCTGCGCGTACTGGCCGTCCAGCAGGCGCTGGAGGGCGCCGACTTCATCCAGGTATTCGAAGGTTTTCTGGCTGCCGGGCAGACGCAAGAGGAATCCTTCCGCTCAACCCAACGGGTGTTCCGCGGCGCCGATCTGCGGGGCGGTTCAGCCTTTACCAAGGACGCCGCTTACCTGACCGGGCTGCTCGGCGTCCACACCCTGCTGCGCATTGCAATCCGCGATAACCGGCCGGAACTGATCGGGCATTTGTTTGCAGGGCGCCTCAGCCTGGCGGACACGGTGCGCCTGGCGCCATTGTTCGAATCCGGCTGGCTCAAGGGACCGACCTACCTTCCGGCCTGGGCCTCTGATCTGCGTCTGCTGGCGGCCAACCTGGCCTTCTCGGCGTTCATCTCCCGGATCAAGCTGGATGTGCTGGACCTGGACGTGTTCATGGCATTTGCCGAAGAACACGAAAGCGATGCCAGCGCACATTGATCAGAATCAGGACCTGGATCACAGCGTTTCAAAGCCAGCCGGGGTCCTTCTAATGAGCTGCTACCATTAGGAAGCGGTGTCGAGGCGCAGCTCTGTGGCTTGCAGAGTCGGCTTTCAACTGCCAGGGATTGATCCACTCATTTCAAGCCTGACCACATGGGGGGTGCGATGCACATTCCATTTCTTTACGCGTTGTCGGCCGTACTGGTATTGAGCGGAGCTTCCAGCCTGGTACGGGGTGCGGATGAGACCGCTGCCGCACCGGCCCCGGCACCCGCCGCAGCCCCCGCACCGGCAAGCGCGGCCGATGCGGCGCCCGTCGCCCCGGCGACCAAGGATCCGGTGTTCAACCAGGAACAGCTGGATCAAATGCTGGCGCCCATTGCGCTGTACCCGGACCCTCTGTTTGCGCAGGTGCTGATGGCCACCACCTATCCCGGGGAAGTCGGCGAGGCCGTCAGCTGGTCCAAAGCGCACCCGGACGCCAAGGGTGACGACGCGGTCAAACAGGTGGCGAACCAGCCCTGGGACCCGAGCGTGCAGGCGCTGGTTGCCTTCCCGCAGGTCCTGGCAACGCTGGGGCAGGATCCCGTGTGGGTGCAACGCCTGGGTGATGCCTTCCTGGCGCAGCCCGACGATGTCATGGAAAGCGCGCAACGCTTGCGTCGCCAGGCACAGGCAGCCGGCAATCTGCAGAGCAACCAGTATCAGAACGTGACGATCCAGAATGTCGCGGCGCCCGCACCTGCAACCACGAATGCGGCACCAGCGCCAGCGCCTGCTGCGGAACCGGCGCCGGCCAGCAACTCCACCATCATCATTCAGCCTGCCGATCCGCAGGTGGTGTACGTCCCCACGTATAACCCGACGACCACCTACGGCACCTGGCCCTACCCGGCGTCGCCGCCTGCGTACTATCCACCGCCACCGGCCTATTACCCTGGCCAGGCCCTGATGGCCGGGCTCGCGTTTGGCGCCGGCGTGGCGATCATTGGGTCGTTGTGGGGTGAGTGTGACTGGGGCAATAACGACATCGACATCGACGTCAATCGCTACAACAACATCAACGCCAACAACCGGATCACCAACAACAAATGGCAGCACAACCCGGTGCACCGCAATGGCGTGCCCTATCGGGACAATGCGAGCCGCGCACAGTACGGCCGCCAACTCAACGGTGCCAGTCAGCGTGAAGCCTATCGCGGGGACACTGCCCAGCGCGCCCAGGCCCGTGAAAAGGCCCGCAGTTCAATGGACAAGCACGGTATCGAACGACCCGCCACCAGCAACCGCGAAGCCCGAGATCAAACGCGCAAACTCCAGTCCGCAGCCGCGGACGGCAATCGGCTACAGGGCGGTGCGGACAGGCCCAAGGCGGCTGACAGAGGCCAGGGTACCGCCAGAAACACCCGGGAAAATCAGCAGCCGAGGACCCAGGCCCGCCAGGAACCCAGGAACCAGTCCGCTCAGTTGAACCAGCGCAGAGAAGGCGCCGCGCAGACGCGGCAAGCGCCGAACAAACGGCCCGCCGCCAGTGCCGGCAGTGCCCGTAACAATGCGTTCGCCGGCGCACGCTCACCGTCCCAGGCCAACATCCAGGCCAATCGTGGCCGGGCCAGCCAGGCATCCGCCCATCGCCCCAGTGCCGCCCGTTCGGCCGGTCACCAGGTCAGTCGGCCGTCCAATCCACCAGCGCGTCAAAGGGGGGGCCGTCGTTGAAAAACCATCCTCGAGTGAAAGGACTCACGGGCTTGCTGCCTCCTGTCCTTGCGATAGCTGCGGGCTTGTTGTGGTCGTGCATGGCGACGGCGCAGCAGGCCTTTCCAACCCCGGAAAAGGCTGCAGAAGCCTTGGTCCAGGCACTGGGTACGGAACACGCCGACCAGGCTCGCCTGACGGAACTGCTCGGCAGTGACTGGCACAATTACATCCCGCGTGAAGGCGTGCAGCGCAAAGACGTCGATGCGTTTTTGCAGCAGTACCGCGAGCAACACCACATTGAAAAAAGCGGTGACAACAAGGGCATCCTGGCGGTCGGCCCCGAGAACTGGACACTGCCGATCCCCTTGGTCAAAGTGGCGAGCGGCTGGCGCTTCGACTTGAAGGCCGGCAGTGCCGAGATCCGCGCACGCCAGATCGGCCGCAATGAACTCGACGCGGTGCAATCGGTGCTGGCCTATCACGACGCCCAGATGGACTATGCGTCAGTCGATCGGGACGGTGATGGCGCACTCGAGTATGCGCAGAAAATCTTCAGCACCCCCGGCAAGCACGACGGACTCTATTGGGCGCAAGACGATAGCGGCCAGATCAGCCCGCTGGGGCCTTCGTTCGGCAAAGCCATTGCCGACGAAGAATGGCATGGCTACCGCTTCCGCATCCTTCACGGCCAGGGGCCTTCGGCACCCGGTGGTGCCTACAGTTACCTCATCGGTGACAAGATGAGCCGCGGCTTTGCCCTGATCGCCTGGCCGGCGAAGTACAACGTCACCGGGGTGATGAGCTTCATGATCAGTCACGAAGGCCAGGTGTTCGAGAAAGACCTGGGGCCCGAAGGTGAAAAACTGGCGCTGGCGATGAAGCGCTTTGACCCCGATGACAGCTGGCAAGAGGTGGCGGCAGATCAGGATCAGGAGTAGCCCGCTGCAACCTGCTGCGGGCTGGCAGAACTATTGGAACGACAGGACGAATCGCTCTTCGCTGCCCGTACTGTCGTCACGGCAAGGTTGCTCAAGCTTGAATCCGCAGCGGTCCAGTACCTTTCTGGAGCCCAGGTTTTCCTTGTAGGCATAGGCCACCAGTTGCGCAAGTCCCCAGCGCGCCTGTGCCTGCTGGATCAGATGCCTCAGCGCCCATGTTGCCAGCCCCTGCCCGCACACGCGCTGATCAATTCGATAACCCACTTCGGCAGACCCCATCGCCAGGTCGATGCTTTTCAGATTGGCTCGACCAACGATTGCCTGGCTTGAGTCCTCGATGACAAACGGGTGCCAGGCGCCGCTGGCCAAACCCGACAGATAGCTATCGATATGATCGGCGACACCGCGCAACGAATAAAACCCAGGGTCGCGCGCATCGATATGCGATTCGAACCATTCACGGTTGCGGATTTCGAACGCCAGTAAAGCTTCAGCGTCAGTGGTTTTCAGCTCGCGAACGCTAAACGATTCCATGCACTGCATCTCCTTTGCCTTGTGTCGAAACAGCGCAAGTCTATCGCATACCCGAACATCCCCGCCCTTCTTGAGCCTTGGCGACTTGCACATAACATATGGATAAACGTATATTCGAATAACCATATATACAGAGCCACGCCAATGCTCAACCCTGCCGTCGTATTCAAATGCCTGTCCGACGAAACCCGCGCCCGGGCCACTTTGCTCATCGCCCGTGAAGGCGAGTTATGCGTGTGTGAGCTGGTCTGCGCCCTGGACGATAGCCAGCCGAAAATTTCCCGCCATCTTGCCCAGCTTCGCGGATGCGGCCTGCTTCTCGACCGCCGCCAGGGGCAGTGGGTGTATTACCGGCTCAACCCTGATCTGCCCGCGTGGGTGCGTGATGTTCTGCAGACCACGCTGGCAGCGAACGCCGACTGGCTCGAGGACAACAGCACCCGCCTGAACGCCATGGGCGACCGCCCTCTCAACACTGCCGCCTGCTGCTGACCCTTCAACCGTCGAGAATCCACATGCTGACTGCGTTTTCCATTTTCCTGCTCACCATGGTGTTGGTCATCTGGCAACCCAAGGGCCTGGGCGTCGGTTGGAGCGCCTCCCTGGGCGCCGTTCTGGCCCTGCTGGCAGGCGTCGTGACGCTGCACGATATTCCGCTGGTGTGGGCCATTGTCTGGAACGCCACCGCGACCTTCATCTCGCTGATCATCATCAGCCTGTTGCTCGATGAGGCCGGGTTCTTCCAGTGGGCCGCCTTGCATGTGGCACGCTGGGCCAAGGGTGACGGGCGACGCCTGTTCGTCTTCACGATACTGCTGGGGGCCGGCGTCTCCGCGTTGTTTGCCAATGACGGCGCCGCCCTGATCCTGACCCCCATCGTTGTTTCAATCCTGCTCGCCCTGCGTTTTTCGCCAGCGTCCACCCTGGCGTTCGTCATGGCGGCCGGCTTTATCGCCGACACGGCGAGCCTGCCCCTGGTGGTGTCCAACCTCGTCAACATCGTTTCGGCGGACTACTTCGACCTGGGGTTCGCCGAATACGCGGCCATTATGGTGCCGGTCAATCTGGTTGCCGTGGCGACCACCCTCGTGGTGCTGTACCGGTTTTTCCGCCGTGACATTCCTCGGCACTACGCGCTCGATGACGTGATGGATCCGCGACGCGCCGTGCGTGATCCCCTGACCTTCCGCGTCGGCTGGATCGTTCTGGCCCTGTTGTTGGTCGGGCTGTTTGCCCTGGAGCCCCTGGGCATTCCGGTCAGCGCCATCGCAGCGGTCTGTGCCGCGCTGCTGTTCGCCGTGGCGGCGCGCGGGCATGTGATTTCCACCCGCCGGGTGCTGCGTGAAGCGCCCTGGCAGGTCGTGATCTTTTCCCTGGGCATGTACCTGGTGGTGTACGGGCTGAAGAACGCCGGACTGACCACCTACATGACCATGGCCCTGAACCGCATGGCCGAGTTCGGCATCTGGGGCGCCGCGCTGGGCACCGGCCTGCTCACGGCCTTGTTGTCATCGGGCATGAACAACATGCCCACGGTGCTGGTGGGCGCACTGTCGATTCAAGCCAGTGACGCCACCGGCGTAGTGCGTGAAGCCATGATCTACGCCAATGTCATCGGCTCTGACCTGGGCCCCAAGATCACCCCCATCGGCAGCCTGGCCACCCTGCTCTGGCTGCATGTTCTGGAGCGCAAGGGCATCCGCATTACCTGGGGTTACTACTTCAAGGTCGGCGTGGTCCTGACGCTGCCGATCCTGCTCATCACCCTGTCTGCCCTGGCCCTGCGCCTGAGCGTCTAGCCCTGTGCGCCTGCAAAGAGGAGTCACCATGCGCGTTCTGTTTATGTGTACCGCCAACAGCTGTCGCAGCATCCTGTCCGAAGCCATGTTCAACCATCTCGCGCCAGAAGGCTTCGAGGCGATCAGTGCCGGCAGCTTCCCCAAGGGACAAGTGCTGCCCCGCAGCCTGAGCACCTTGCAAGAGGCCGGCATTGCCATCGACGGCTTGAGCAGCAAAGGCAACGAGGCTTTCGAAGCCAACCCGCCGGACATCGTCATCACGGTCTGCGACAAGGCTGCCGGCGAAGCGTGCCCGGTGTACTTCGGCCCGGCACTGAAAGCCCATTGGGGCCTGGAAGACCCCTCGGACATAACGGGCGATGAAGCACGGGTAGCGGCAGCGTTCCACTCAACCCTGGCGCGCATCGAAACGCGCTGCCGGGCCTTCCTCGAACTGCCTTTTGCACACCTTGACCGCGATGCATTGAAGCGCGAACTCGAACGCATCGGCACGCTTTGACCGGAGCCCTTATGACCCATTCCTTGCCCAATCTCGACACGGCACTGACCCCACCCATCGCCCATGGACACAACGACCTGCACAAACCACGCATCCTATTGTTATACGGTTCGACTCGTGCGCGGTCGTTCAGTCGCCTGCTGGTCGAGGAAGCTGCCCGGTTGCTCGAACACTTCGGCGCCGAGACGCGGATCTTCAATCCATCCGGCCTGCCACTACCGGACGACGCGCCCTCCAACCACCCGAAAGTCCAGGAACTGCTCGAGCTGATGCAGTGGTCTGAAGGACAGGTCTGGTGCTCGCCAGAGCGCCACGGCTCCATGTCTGCGGTGTTCAAGGCGCAAATCGACTGGGTGCCGCTGGCGTTAGGGGCCATTCGCCCAACCCAGGGTAAAACCCTTGCGGTCATGCAAGTCTGCGGCGGCTCCCAGTCCTTCAATGTGGTGAATCAGCTTCGCGTGCTGGGACGCTGGATGCGCATGTTCACCATTCCCAATCAATCTTCCGTGCCAAAGGCTTTTCTGGAGTTTGACGACGCCAATCGCATGAAACCCTCATCGCTGTACGACAGGGTGGTGGACGTCATGGAGGAGCTGGTGAAATTTACCCTGCTGCTACGGGATCGCCCCGACCTGGTTGACCGCTACTCGGAACGCAAAGAGTCCGCGCAAGAACTGACTCAGCGCGTGAATCAGCGGTCGATCTGACAGTAGAGATTTGGCTCGATAGCCGAAAAAAAGTCGCAAACCCCATGACGTTTCAGGGCTTGCGACTCTTTGCCGATACGTCCCTCAAGCTCCCGGGACGTTTTCTACGGTTTGCCTGCCGTGTTCATTGCCGAACGTGCAGGCTCAGTTCTCTACCTCAACCGTGTCGAAATCCGGTTCGTCCGGAGCATCCGCCACATCCTCTCTGGCGTCCTTCGCGTCGGCTTTGGCGGCCTCTCTGGCTGCCTTCGCCTCGGCTTTGGCGGCGTCCCGAGCGGCATCCGCGGTAGCCCGGGCAGCATCCCTGGCGGCATCTGCTTCGGCCTTGGCGGCATCCCTCGCGGCATCTGCAGCGGCACGGGCAGCGTCTCTGGCTGCGTCTGCGTCATCGTCCGCTACGCCAGCCGCTTTTGCGGCATCCCGGGCGGCATCTGCTTCAGCCCTGGCGGCGTCCCGGGCAGCATCTGCAGTCGCTTTTGCCGCATCACGAGCGGCATCAGCAGTCGCTCTGGCCGCGTCCCGGGCTGCATTGGCATCAGCCTTGGCAGCGTCCCGGGCTGCATTGGCATCAGCCTTGGCAGCGTCCCTGGCTGCATCGGCGGCATCGTTGTCAGCGTCATGATCAGCGTCGTCCGCGTCGTTGTCATGGGCATTGCCCGGGCCTTTGTTCCCGGCTACACCACCATGGTCAGCGTCGCCGCGTCCGTCACCGTCATGGCCTGCTGCACCATGATCGCCACCCTCGCCTCCATGGCCGCCGGCACCGTGACCGCCGTCACCACCACCGTGGCCACCGCCGCCGTCACCGCCACCGTGACCACTACCGCCTCCACCGCTGCCGCCATCCTTGGCATACACGCTGGAGAAACTACCGATGTAATCGGGCACCAGGACAGTCGATGCCGACAGGACTCCGCCGATTGCCAGAGCCAATAAACATTTCTTGAGCAGCATGATGCACCTCCGCATGGAGTTGCGAACTCATCTCCGTATCGAACGCAATGTCCAGTAAGTTCCCGGCCGCCCATTGGAGCAGCCGGCCAACCGACACGGCCATCAACCTGCAACATTGACGAGCTACTGCGGTATCCGCACGATCCCTCAGAGCCAGTTGGCATCGTTGCGTGGGAAACATTCCCACATATTTTTTGGATAAGTGCTTTCAACCCAAGTTCAAAAAAGATCAGGACAGCAAGCAAGCTGCCAAACTGCCCGCAGCAACGAGCCAGACCAATACAACGATCACCGCAGCCAATCTGTTCGCTGGCCGCTTCCTGTGGTTTTTCTCCCACTCACTCGCTTTGAACCGACACTCCTCCAGCACCTGTGCAGGCATCAAGCGAATAGCGAGCAGAATGCCAAGCGGCAAAATAATCACATCGTCCAGATACCCAAGCACAGGAATGAAATCGGGAATGAGGTCGATTGGACTCAGCGCATACGCCACGACAAAAACCGAAATCCATTTGGGTAACCAGGGGGTTTGCGGATGCTGGTAGCAAAACCAGAGAACCATCGTTTCCCGTTTGAGCTTTCTGGCCCAGCCACGTAAACGATCAAGTATGTGTTTCATATCGGCATCGTCTGTCCTTGAAGGAGCGAGCCAGCGAGCGTAGCGCCTTGGGGGATTGACAGCCATGAGTCGAGAGGGCTGCCGCCAAAAGCAGCCAGCCGTGACCGGCATGGAACGGCCAAAAGCGGTCGCTACCGACGCTCATGAAGAACCACATGCACCCTGCCCATCAGAAAGGAAGGGGCCTGTCCTGGACGACCCGCTTCATGACGAGCGTCGAGGTCAGCCGTTGCACGTTGGGTAACGTCGAGAGGCTCTCATCGTAAAGCCTCTGGAAGGCCGGCAGATCCTGGGTTACCACGTGCAGCAGGTAGTCCGGCTCCCCAAACAGACGCTGGGCATCGACCACCTGGGGTATTTCGACGAGCGCAGTTTCAAAAGCTTCGACCGCTTGCCGGTCACCCTCGCGAAGCGTGGCAAACACCATGGCGGAAAAGTTCAGGCCGAGTGCGCCGGGGTCCAGTCGTGCGCGATAACCCAGCAACACTCCAGACTCCTCCAAGGCCCTGACTCGCCGATGGCACGGGGAAAGGCTCAGGCCCACGCGCTCGGCCAGTTCGGTGACCGACAGGCGACCATCCTTTTGTAGCTCGGAAAGAATTTTTCGATCAATCCTGTCCATTTAGAAGAATCTCCTAGTCAGAGCCGTTCTGATGACCATCTTTGAAAGTAAATTCTAACAAGATTTCATTATTCTTCCTTCAATCATTCATTGCCGCGCAGCGCTCGAAACGATGCAGATGCGGCCGTTGATTCAAGGAGTAGGTAGCGTCATGACCTTTAGCGTTTTCGTTGCGTTCTGGGCTGTATCGATCCTGTTCATCGTCACGCCGGGCGCCGATTGGGCCTACGCGATTTCGGCAGGGTTGAAGCATCGGGTCGTCCTGCCCGCAGTGGGCGGCCTGTTATCCGGCCATTTGATCGCCACCATGATTGTTGCCGGCGGTGTGGGCACATTGGTCGCCAACCATCCTGTGGCCTTGTGGGGGCTCACGATTGCCGGAGCGTGTTACCTGCTTTGGTTGGGCGCCAACATGCTTGCCCGCCCTACTACACCTCACGCGGATGAAACTCAGGCGTCGGGCTCATGGAAGCGCTGGGCGCTCAAGGGGCTTTGCGTGAGCGGGCTGAATCCGAAAGTGTTCCTGCTGTTCCTGGCGCTCTTGCCTCAATTTGCCGACGCGACCGCTCCCTGGCCCGTACCGATGCAAATGATTGCGCTGGGACTCGTCCACACTGTCAGTTGTGGCGTGATCTACCTGCTGGTGGGATTTGGCTCGCAAGTTATTCTTCGGGCGCGCCCTGCGGCCGCTCAACGAGTCAGCCGATTTTCTGGAGCCGCCATGATCATCATCGCGCTGGTGCTGCTGATCGAACAGGCCCGCGGTTGATCCTTTATCAGCAAAACATTTTACGTTTTAGCCACTGCTTCACCGAACCAGGGAGCGCTTATGAAAAGCCCGAGAGAACGTGCCGCCGAAGGTCTCCAGGTCGGTGACCGGTTCACCATAGTCCGCTGTTTTACAGAGGATGACATTCGTCAGTTCGCGCAAATCTCTCGAGACTACAACCCCGTTCACTGCGATGCGCGCTACGCGCAACTGCGCAGGTTCAAGGCGCCCATTGCCCATGGCCTTCTGACCGCCAGCCTCGTCACCGAAATTGGCGGGCAAATCGGCTGGCTGGCGACAGGGATGAGTTTCGAGTTCAAACAACCGGTTTATGCAGATGAACCCATCACCTGCCACTGGCTCATCGTCGACATCGATGAACGTGGTCACGCAAAAGCCGAAGTCAGGATACTCGACGCGCAGGGAATCACGATGCTGGAGGCAACGACGACTGGCGTCCTGCCTGGAGCCAAAGAGCGTGAACGCCTTAAGCAAATGCTTGCTGAAGGCGATCACACTAACGGAGCTGCCGTGACCATGACTTGATGTCCTTGGAATGGGGGACAAAGGGTGCCCCCTTCGTGTGCCTGCCGACTCAATTTCCCGATTTGTTCCAAATCATTCGTGGCATTTGCCGGCGCTTTACCGCTTTTTAAGCTTGCTGAAACGTTTCTTCAAGTCTATAAAAATGGCCCAACTCCAAGAAAGGCTGCTGCCATGACCCCGCTCAAACTCTTTGTTGCCCTCAGCGCACTGTCCGCTGCCTCCCACGCCATGGCCTGGGATTACGTTCTGCTCGACACCGACAAAGCCGCCCAGAACTGGCAGATCACCAGCCAGCAACTCGGCATAAAAACCGACAACCCCTTCAGCGTTACCCTGCGCACTTTGCACGGCGGTCGGCAGGAGGGCGTCAGCATCGTCGACATCGATAACGGTACGATGAAACTCTCGGTAGTGCCGACTCGCGGAATGAACGTCTTGCAGGCCTCGGTCGGCAATGTGCGCATGGGCTGGGATTCGCCGGTCAAGGAAGTGGTCAATCCGTCCTTCATCGAACTCAATGGCCGCGGTGGTCTGGGCTGGTTGGAAGGTTTCAATGAGCTGGTCACCCGCTGCGGATACGAATGGGTCGGCCACCCCGGCGTCGACAATGGCGAACTGCTGACCCTGCACGGTCGGGCCGCCAACATTCCTGCGAACAAAGTCACCCTGCACATCGATGAAAAACCACCGTACGCCATCACCCTGCGTGGCGAACTGAAAGAGCAGGCGTTCAAGAAGGTCGACTTCTCCGTCGCGACCGAACTGGTCACCGAACCCGGAAGCGTAGTGTTCGCCCTCAACGATACCCTGACCAACGACGGCGACTATCCGAAGGAATACCAGGCGCTGTATCACAGTAACTTCAGCACCCCGTTCCTGGAGCAAGGCGCTCGTTTCGCCGCGCCGGTGAAACAGGTGTCGCCGTTCAACGACAAGGCCAAGGGCGATCTGCCCGACTGGCAAACCTACCGCGCACCGACCAAGGACTACGACGAAACGGTTTACAACGTGGTGCCGTATGCCGATGCCAAGGGCGATACGTTGACCGTGTTGCATAACAAGTCCGGCAGCCTGGGCGTTTCGGTCGGCTTCAACACTCAGACACTGCCGGTGTTTTCCCTATGGAAAAACACCGACACCCAAGGCCAGGGCTATGTCACGGGGCTGGAGCCGGGGACAAGTTTTTCCTACAACCGCCGTTATCAGCGGCCACTGAACCTGGTACCGACAATTGGGCCGAAGGAACACAAGCAGTTCCGCATCAGCTACAGCTTGTTGGCGGATAAGGTGGCTGTGGACAAAGCCTTGAAGCAGGTGAGCGAGATTCAGGGCGGGCGGGAGACAGAGGTGCGGCAGACGCCGTTGGTTGATCTGACCAAGGGGTGACACCGGCTAGAGCATTGTCGATCGATATTGCAGCGCCTCGTCCAAATGTTCGCGTCTGATCCCGTCGGCTTGTTCAGGGTCCGCCAGCGTGCGCGCGACCTTGAACACTCGATGGGCTGCTCGCAACGCTCTTGGCTGTGGATTCAACCGGTCGATGCAACAGTCAGCAATCGGCTAGCCCACCTCGCGGCCCGACGTCGCTTGGCAGTCTTCAAAATGATGTCGTAGTAAAGGCACCCCTCGCCAACACCCAACGTAGACACGCACTCACCCACAAAACCCCTCCTTGCCAGCGGGATAAATAGCCAGCTATTGGTTGACGAAAGTCTGAAGTATTCATTTGAACTTTCGGATTCTTCCACCGCGCGGCCTGTGCCTAACATCGGCTCCACAGCGAACCAGCCTCGGCATCGCTCAGTGGAATCAGGTTACGCAGGGATCCGGTTTCGAAATCCTCTGCCGCCACCGACCATTGATCGCTCAGCCGCCTGGTGCCGTCGAAGTGCTTTTGCAGCAGGCCCTGGGATTTTTGAGGATCACCGATGAAGCTGGAAATTTTCCGTACGCTGTGGGGTTACACCGCCAGCAAGGCTCAGGCGCTCGAGGAGTTGCTGCAAGCGGGCTTTGATGGCATGGAAGCGCGCCTGCCACTGGACGCCCGCGAACGGGCTGAGTTTGGCGCCTTTCTCCAGGCCAACCGCCTGGGCTATATCAGCACCGTGTTCAGTGCCTACGACGTGCTGCCGGATCAGTCGGCAACGCCTGCTGTCCACCTCAATGACCTCGACCAGAAGCTCGCCTGGGCCGCTGAACTCTCCCCGCGCTTCGTCAACGTACTGGCGGGCAACGACCGTTGGTCCTTGCCGCAACAGGTGGAGTTTTTTGGCCAGGCGCTGGACCTGGCGCGCAAGCACGGTCAGGTCTGCAGTTTCGAAACCCATCGCTCGCGTTCGCTGTTCAACCCCTGGGTGACCCTGGAGTTGATCCGGCAACTGCCCGATCTGCTGTTCACCAGTGACATCAGCCATTGGGTCGTGACCTGCGAGCGTCTGTTGAATGATCCGGCCGATGACCTGAGCGCGTTCATCGAGCGGGTTCACCATATCCAGGCCCGGGTCGGTTATGACCAGGGGCCGCAGGTTCCGCACCCGGCGGCGCCCGAATATGCAAAAGAACTGGCCTTCCATCAGCAGCACTGGGAAAGCATCTGGCGCTCGCAGCAGGCCCGCGGTTACCAGGTCAGCACCCTGACGCCGGAATTCGGTGCCGACGGCTACCTGCATCACCTGCCCTTCACCAATGTCCCGGTCGCCGACCTGTGGTCGTTGAACGTGTGGATGGGCCAGACCGAGCGCAAACACTTCGAGCGTTTCCACCACTCAAGCCATCCTTAGGGAGCCGATGCGTCATGCCTGACAATAAAAACAACAGCGCCAGCACTGACACACTCAAAGCCAACTTCAACAGCATCCCGGTGATCAACATCGCCGGTCTGTTCAGCTTTGAACTGGAACACCGCCTGGCCGTGGCCGAACAATTGGGGCGTGCCGCCAGCGAAGTCGGGTTTCTCTATATCACCAATCACGGTATCGACCCGCAACTGATCGCCAACCTGCGCAAGGCGGCCAAGGACTTTTTCGACCAGCCCCTCGACACCAAGATGCGCCACTACATCGGCACCTCACAAACCCACAAGGGCTTTGTGCCCGAAGGCGAAGAGGTCTATTCCAAGGGCAAGCCGGACCACAAGGAAGCCTTCGACGTCGGTTTCGAAGTCCCGGCCGATGACCCGCTGGTGCTGGCCAACACCCCCTTGCTGGGGCCCAACGACTGGCCGCAGCTGGCAGGTTTCAAGGCCTCGGTGCAGGCCTACTATGAAGCGATCTTCGCCCTGGGTCGGCGCCTGTTCGGCGGTTTTGCCCTGACCCTGGGCCTGGAAGAAAACTATTTCGACAGCCTGGTCACCCGTCCGCCGTCCAAGCTGCGCCTGATCCACTACCCGTTCGACGGTGCCGCCCATGACGCACCGGGTCTTGGCGCCCATACTGATTACGAGTGCTTCACCATCCTCCTGGCCGACAAACCCGGCCTCGAGGTGATGAACAATCTTGGCCAATGGATCGATGCACCACCGATTGCCGATGCCTTCGTGGTCAACATCGGCGACATGCTGGAGGTGATGACGGCAGGCGCATTCGTTGCCACTGCGCACCGGGTGCGCAGCGTGAAGGAGGAGCGTTATTCCTTCCCGCTGTTTTATGCCTGTGACTACCACACCCAGATCAAACCGCTGCCCGGGTTCGCCCAGGCCGGCAACAACTACGAAGAGATCACGATCGGCGAACACATGTATGGCCAAGCGCTGCAGACCTATCAGTATCTGCGCCAGAGGGTGGCCAACGGGGACGTTCAACTGCCAGGCAAGGCACGCAAGCCCGCCAGTTTCGGACATTTGAAAAATCAGGCGCAACCGTCCTGATTGAAGTTTTCAGCTAACCCCTACCTACGCCGGAGTCAGTAAAAATGAAAAACAATAAAAAGAACCTCTTGAGCCTGGCTGTATTGGCAGCCGGCATGTTCGGCGCCTCGGCGAGCATGGCCGCGGCAGATTCGTTCAAGGTCGGCATGGAGATCACCTACCCTCCTTTCGAGTCCTACGACAAGGACAAGAATGTGGTGGGTTCCGACCCCGAGCTGGCAACGGCACTGGCCAAGCACATGAACGCCAAGGTCGAGTTCGTCGACACCAAGTTCCCGAGCCTGATCCTGGGCCTGAACTCCGGCAAGTACGACGCGATCATTTCCGGCATGTACATCACGCCGGAGCGCCAGACCCAGGCGCAGACCATCGCCTATGCCAACACCGGTGCCGCGGTCATGGTGCCCCAGGGCAGCGAGATCAATGCGAAAAAACCTGAAGACCTGTGTGGCCTGAAGCTGGGCCTGGAACAGGGCACCACCTGGGTCAAGGAATTCAGGAAGCTGTCCGACGAATACTGCGTGCCGAACAACAAGGGCGCCATCACCGTCAGCGAATACCCCTCGGCGCCCGAAGTGACCCAGGCCCTGTTGTCCAAGAACATCCAGGCCCAGGTTGAAATCGCCGGTGCCGCCAAGATGATCGCGGAAAAGACCAATGGCCGGGTCGTGATCACCACCGAGCATCCGATCTATCAGCAAACCCTGGGCATCTTCGTCAAGAAAGGTAACGACGAAACCTACCAGGCCGTGCAAAAGGCCTTCGAGGAAACGAAAAAGAGCGGAGAATACGCAGCAATCCTCAAGAAATATGGCCTGGAAGAACCGACCGCCAACTAAGAACCTGTCCTTGTAGTCTGGTTATCTGCGGCCCCTGCATGGGGGCGGCAGATCGAGGTGTCCCATGCAATTCGATTGGTCGTATTTCTTCTCCCTGTTCTCCCTGCCGGACTTCTGGAATGCCTGCGTCACGGTCATCCAGCTCAGTGCCCTGGCCTGGTTCATAGGCATGCTGCTGGGCTTTGTCCTGGCCACCGCCAAGCTGTCCCAATCGCCCTTGCTGCGCATTCCCGCAGCGGTCTACATCTGGTTTTTCCGCAGCATCCCGTTGCTGGTGCTGGTGGTGTTCGTCTACAACCTGCCGCAGTTGTTTCCCGGTAGCGGACCGATTCTGTCCAACCCCTTCTACGCAGGGTTGCTGGCCCTGGTGGTCACTGAAGCGGCGTACATGGCGGAGATCCATCGTGGCGGCCTGATTTCCGTGGCCAAGGGCCAGAAGGAAGCCGGGCGCGCGCTGGGTGTCGGCGTGCTCGGCATGCAACGCCTGATCGTGATCCCCCAGGCTTTCCGTATTTCGCTGCCCACCCTGATCAATGAATACATCACGGTGGTCAAGCTGACTTCGCTGGTCTCGGTCATCTCCCTGACCGAAATCCTCACGGTCGGCCAACGCCTCTATGCCACCAACTTCCTGGTCATGGAAACCTTGGCGGCGGTGGGCGTCTACTACGTGTTGATCGTCACTGTATTCGGCTATTTCCTGCAGCGCCTGGAGCGCTACCTGGACCTGAACTTCCGCAAGCCGCACACACTCGACGCGGCCACCATTGCCAGGTTCAAGGCCAGCGCCGAAGCCTTGCCCGACATTGCGCGCAAAGCCGCAGGCAACAACACCACGCCGATCCTGCAACTGAACAACATCCAGAAGAGCTATGGCACCCACAAGGTACTGCTGGGTATCGACCTGAATGTCGATTACGGCCAGGTGGTCTCGATCATCGGGCCATCCGGCTCCGGCAAGACGTCGCTGATCCGCACGGTCAACGGCCTGGAAAGCATCGATACCGGCGACATCAAGTTGTTCGGCGAAACGTTCATCGAAGCCTCGGACAAACCCAACGGCTCGCGCCTGCGCAAAGGCGTGCGGCACATCGGCATGGTGTTCCAGAACTTCAACCTGTTCCCGCACCGCACCATCCTCGACAACATCACCCTGGCACCGCGGTACCACGGCCAGCCGGGCGAGCTGAGCGAACATCGTGCCTATGCGCTGCTGGACAAGGTCGGCCTGCTGGCCCATGCCCACAAGTACCCGCACCAGCTCTCCGGCGGCCAGCAACAGCGCGTGGCGATCGCCCGGGCCCTGGCCATGGAACCGCAGATCATGCTGTTCGACGAGCCGACCTCGGCCCTCGACCCGGAACTGGTCAACGACGTGCTCAACGTGATCCGCGACCTGGCCAGGGAAGGCATGACCATGCTGATCGTGACCCACGAAATGGACTTTGCCATGTCGATCTCCGATCGGGTGATTTTCATGGAGAACGGCAATATTCAACTCGATGCCGCCCCTGAAACCATTCGCTGCGAAGCTGAAGGCGAGAGGGTACGACGCTTCATGGGCATCGGCGCCCGATCGCCAAACCTGTCTGCAGCGGTGGATCACGCATGACCAGGCAAGCGTTTTACATGAGCTTCTTTCTGTCAGGAACACACGCATGAATCTTGGAATTGCAGGACGTTGGGCGCTGGTCTGCGCCGCCAGCAAAGGCCTGGGTAAAGCCTGCGCACAGGCACTCGTCACCGAAGGCGTGAACGTGGTGATCACCGCACGGGGCGAAGACACGCTGAATGAAACAGCCCGTCAGCTGAGGGCGATCAATCCTGAAGTGACGGTCATCGCCGTGGCCGGAGACATTTCCACGCCCGAGGGTCGGGCGGCAGCGCTCAAGGCCCATGAGCATTTCGATATCCTGATCAACAACGCCGGTGGCCCTCCTCCCGGGGATTTCCGCGAATGGAATCGCGACGCCTGGCTCAAGGCGCTGGATGCCAACATGCTGACCCCTATCGAGCTGATCAAGGCAACGGTAGATGGCATGGCGGCACGCGGATTTGGCCGGATCATCAACATCACCTCGAGCGCCGTGAAGTCCCCGATCGAAAGCCTGGGCCTGTCCAATGGTGCGCGCAGTGGTCTGACGGGGTTCGTTGCGGGGCTGGCCCGGCAAGAAAACATTGCCAGCCGCAATGTGACGATCAACAACCTGCAACCTGGCTCGTTCGACACCGATCGACTGCGCGACAACCTGGTCGCCGCTGCCCACGAAATGGGGCAAGACAGTGAGGCATTCCTTGACGAGTGCCGTCGCGAAATCCCTGCCAAACGCTTCGGCTCACCCGAGGAGTTCGGTGCGCTGTGTGCCTTCCTCTGCAGCAGCCATGCGGGCTACCTGACCGGGCAGAACCTGTTGATTGACGGAGGGGCCGTTCGCTCCAGCCAGTGATGACGGCAGGCACCCCCATGCCATTCGTCAGCGCCATGCTCCTGTAGGAGCTGTCGAGTGCAACGAGGCTGCGATCTTTTGATTTTCAAAAGCAGGATCAAAGGATCGCAGCCTGCGGCAGCGCCTACAAAAAGCGCTGCAGACGCCATGCTCCTGTAGGAGCTGTCGAGTGCAACGAGGCTGCGATCTTTTGATTTTCAAAAGCAGGATCAAAGGATCGCAGCCTGCGGCAGCGCCTACAAAAAGTGCTGCAGACGCCATGCTCCTGTAGGAGCTGTCGAGTGCAACGAGGCTGCGATCTTTTGATTTTCACAAGCAAGATCAAAAGATCGCAGCCTGCGGCAGCTCCTACAAAAAGCGCTGCAGACGCCATGCTCCTGTAGGAGCTGTCGAGTGCAACGAGGCTGCGATCTTTTGATTTTCAGAAGCAGGATCAAAAGATCGCAGCCTGCGGCAGCTCCTACAAAAAGCGCTGCAGACGCCACTCTCCTGTAGGAGCTGTCGAGTGCAACGAGGCTGCGATTTTTTGATTTTCAAAAGCAGGATCAAAGGATCGCAGCCTGCGGCAGCTCCTACAAAAAGCGCTGCAGACGCCATGCTCCTGTAGGAGCTGTCAAGTGCAACGAGGCTGCGATCTTTTGACTTTCAGAAGCAAGATCGCAGCCTGCGGCAGCTCCTGCAAAGCTACACCTCCCATTCCCTCAGGGCGACGGCAAGTAGTGCATCGTATGGGACTCCCCCATCAACAACGGACGATTCAATTCCGCACAAGCACGCAGATAGTCGGCTACCAGGGTGACCCGCTTGAGCTTGCGCAGGTCCTCGCTGTAATACATCCAGAACTGTCGCGTGACCTCCACCTCACCCGGCAGCACTTCGCACAGACGGGGATCGGGGCCGGCGAGGAAGCAAGGCAGGATGGCCAGCGCCCGCCCTTCCAGGGCTGCATGGTAATGGGCGACCACGCTGGTGCTGCGCAGGCGGCAGTTGGCGCCAGGCATCAGGTCGTTCAGGTAGAGCAGCTTGAAGCTGAAAGCCAGGTCTTCGACGTAGGTCACGAACGGGTGGCCGGACAGGTCTTCGCGACTTCCGATCAACGGATGATTGGCCAGGTACTCCGGCGTCGCATACAGGCGCAGGCGGTAGTCGCACAGTCGCGAGCACACGTATGGACCGCGTTCGGGGCGCTCCAGGGTGATGGCGATATCCGCCTCGCGCCGTGACAGGTTGATGAAGTGCGGGACCGGCAAAATGTCCGCCGAAATATTCGGGTAGTGCTCGAGGAAGTGACTCATCTGTGCCGTGATGAAACAGGTTCCAAAGGCTTCCGTGCAACCAATGCGCAGATGCCCGGCGAGCCCCCCGGTGGTGCCAAAAACCTGCTCGCAGGCTACCAGCAGCGTACTTTCCAGGCTTTCGGCGTGGCTGACCAGACGCTGCCCTTCCACGGTCAGGACGAAGCCTGAGGTTCGCGATTTCTCGAACAGCAGGGCGCCCAGGCACTGCTCCAGGGCACGGATGCGCCGCGACACCGTGGTGTAGTCCACGCCCAGGCGACGGGCCGCACCGCTGGCGGTTCGAGCACGGGCAACTTCGAGGAAGAAACGCAAGTCGTCCCAGTTCAGTGGGGGCTGCGTTGTGCGTTTTTGCATATCCATCGGGCTTTTCTGCCAATACATATGGGAAATATGCCCTTATATACTCGCATCTCACCCAACTTGGCCAGCGTCGTTTTCCGGCCAGGAAAGTCCCCTCCCCAATAATAAATAACGAGGGCTGACAGCATGAGCGCATGGATAAACGCCGGCCTGCACGCCGGACACAAACAGCTGCGCAACAGCGCAATCGCGGTCACGCTTTTCGTGTGCCGTTGGCCCGATCCTCTGCTCGTCTCGCAGCCGATCAGGCCCGCCCTCCTGCCCCGCCCACTCTCCTTCGCAAGATCATCCAGGCGGCAATAACTCCAGCACATCAGCATTCAGGTGGCGTCCCGCATCGGGTCGCTGCCCGGGTACCCGTACGCCCCTCAAAAGGCCGAACAACAAAAACAACTAGAAAAAGCGGAGCCGCACCATGACGACTGACCATCCGAACCACACCCAGACCTGTGCACGGGTCAGGGCCAACCCCAAGTTCCAACGCCTCGCGCGTCAGCGTGCACTGCTGGCCTGGACACTGAGCGGCGCGGTCCTGGCGATCTACTACAGCTTCATCATGGTGGTGGCTTTCGCTCCTGCCTGGCTGCACCTGCCGCTGTATGACGGCAGCCACCTCAGCCTCGGCATGCCAATCGGCGTGACGATCATCCTGTTGTCCTGGCTACTCACCGCTTGGTACGTGCACAGCGCCAACACCCGCTTCGACGTGCTCAGCTCGCAGATCCTCCAGGAGTCCCGCGCATGAAACGCCTGTCCGCCCTTCTCGCCCTCAGCCCTGTGCTGGCCCATGCCGACCCCATCATTGCGCAGAAGCAACCGCTCAACCTGCACGCCATCGGCATGTTTTTCGTCTTCGTCCTCGCCACCCTGCTGATCACCTGGTGGGCGGCACGGCGCACCCGCTCCGCCGCCGATTTCTACAGCGCCGGTGGCGGTATCACCGGCTTTCAGAATGGCCTGGCAATCGCCGGTGACTACATGTCGGCCGCCACACTGCTGGGCCTGTCGAGCCTGGTCTTCGCCAAAGGCTACGACGGCTTCGTCTACATCATCGGCTTCTTTGTCGGCTGGCCGATCGTCACCTTCCTGATGGCTGAGCGCTTGCGCAACCTGGGGCGCTACACCTTCGCCGACATCGTCTCCTACCGCCTCGATCAGACCCGCGTGCGCAGTTTCGCCGCCCTCGGATCGCTGACCGTGGTGTGCTGCTATCTGGTGGTGCAGATGGTCGGTGCCGGCCAACTGATCAAGCTGTTGTTCGGTCTCGACTACCGCACAGCGGTGGTGGTGGTCGGATTGTTGATGCTGGTCTACGTGATCTTCGGCGGCATGCTCGCCACCACATGGGTCCAGATCACCAAGGCGGTCCTGCTGCTGGCGGGCGGCACCACCCTGGTGCTGATGGCCCTGAGTCGCTTCGACTTCAGCTTCGAGACCCTGGCCGCCCAGGCTGTGGCGGTGCATGCGAGCGGCGTGCAGATCATGGGCCCGGGCACCTTGCTGGCCGACCCGATCAACGCAGTGTCCTTATCCCTCGGCCTGGTCTTCGGCATTGCCGGCCTGCCGCACATCCTGATGCGCTTCTTCACTGTGCCCAACGCCAAGGAGGCACGTAAATCGGTGCTGTTCGCCACGGTGTTCATCGGTTTCTTCTTCCTGGTGGTCTGCGTCCTGGGCTATACCGCCATCGTCATCGTCGGCACGGATCCGCAGTACTACGTCGATGGCAAGCTCGGCGGGGCCATGATCGGCGGCGGCAACATGGTGGCCATGCACCTGGCGAAGGCGGTGGGCGGCAACCTGTTTCTCGGTTTCCTCTCGGCCGTGGCGTTCGCCACCATTCTCGCGGTGGTGGCCGGCCTTGCACTGGCCGGTGCCTCGGCCATCTCCCATGACCTTTACGCTTCGGTATTGAAGAAGGGCTGCGCCGACGAGAAACAGGAAATGCGCGTGTCACGCATCGCCACCGTCTGCCTGGGCATCGTGGCGATTGCCCTCGGCATTCTGTTCGAAGGCCAGAACATCGCCTTCCTGGTCGGCCTGACGTTCGGCATCGCTGCCTCGGCGAATTTCCCGGTACTGATCATGGCCATGTACTGGGGCGGCCTGACCACACGTGGCGCCCTCTACGGCGGCCTGACCGGCCTGCTCAGCGCCCTGGCCCTGGTGATCGGCTCGCCGTCGGTGTGGGTCGGCGTACTGGGGCATGCCCAGGCACTCTTCCCTTACGACCAGCCGGCGCTGTTCTCCATGCCACTGGCCTTCCTGGTCATAGTGGTCGCTTCCAGGCTTGACCGCAGCGAACGCGCCGACCGCGAACGCGCTGCCTATGCCGACCAGTTCGTGCGTGCCCAGACCGGCCTTGGAGCTGCCATGGCCAGCAGTCACTGACGCTGAGTTTTCCGGGGCTGACGCCCCGAGCGCGAGTCCGCTCCTTTGCTTCGCGCTTTTTTACACCCGCCCTGCGCCGCTCGGCGCAGGACACCCCCAATAGCGCCCTTCCCTCGCCACTCCAAGTGGCGCGGGAGCGGCTCGTCGACAACAAAAACAACAAAAGGCATCCAATGAAACCCACCACCCTCACTCTGTTCCTGGCCGGCAGCGGCCTCGCTGCACAGGCTCATGCCGACTTCCTGGCAGACAGCACGGCCAGGCTGGAGATGCGCAACTTCTACTTCAACCGCGACTTCCGCCAGGCTAATGCCGCCCAGTCCAAGCAAGAAGAATGGGCCCAGGGATTCCTGCTGCGCTACGAATCCGGTTATACCGATGGCACGGTCGGTTTCGGTATCGATGCCCTCGGCCAGCTCGGCGTCAAGCTCGATTCCAGCCCCGATCGCGCCGGC
This sequence comes from Pseudomonas sp. PDM27, assembly GCF_019219205.1. NCBI lineage: Bacteria > Pseudomonadati > Pseudomonadota > Gammaproteobacteria > Pseudomonadales > Pseudomonadaceae > Pseudomonas > Pseudomonas sp. PDM27. Next base: position 447,779 of record NZ_JAHUWF010000001.1, read on the forward strand.
ACCGGCCTGCTCAAACGCGACAGCCAGCCGCCCAGGCGCGCCAAGGACGAGTATGGCGAACTGGGCCTGACGGCCAAGTTCAAAGCGTCCAACAGCGTGCTCAAGCTTGGCACCCTGGCCCCTAAGTTACCGGTGCTGCTGGCCAATGATTCGCGCCTGTTGCCGCAAACATTCCGCGGTGGCCAATTGAATGTTCAGGAGATCAAAGGCCTGAGCGTCGATGCGGGGCGCCTGGATCGGGTCAACCAGCGCGACTCCTCGGACTACGAGAAAATGACCATCACCACCACCGGCGCCAAGGGCATTGTCGGTGGCCAGGCCCGCAGCGACGCCTTCAATTTCGCCGGCCTGGCCTACCAGTGGAACGAGCGGCTGAACACGGGCTACAACTACGGCGGCCTGGACGACTTCTATCACCAGCACCAGTTCAGTCTGGTCCACGTGCTGCCGCTGGGCACAGGCCAGACGCTCAAGAGCGACCTGCGCTACGCCCGCTCCACCGACGATGGCCACAGCAACATCGACAACAATGCCTTCGGCGCCATGTTCACCTATGCCCTCGGCGGCCATGCCTTCGGTCTCGGTTACCAACGCATGAGCGGCGACACCGGCTTTGCCTACGTCAATGGCACCGACGCCTTCCTGGTCAACTTCGTGCAGATCAACGATTTCGCCAACAAGGACGAGCGTTCCTGGCAGGCGCGCTACGACTACAACTTCGCGGCCCTCGGCGTTCCCGGCCTGACCTTCATGACCCGCTACCTATCCGGCGACAGCATCGACCTAGGCGCCGGCAAGCCCGACGGCCACGAATGGGAGCGCGACACCGACATCGGCTACGTGCTCCAGAGCGGCCCGCTGAAAAACCTCGGTCTCAAGTGGCGCAACGCTACGGTGCGCACCGCCCACTTCGGTAACGACCTCAACGAAAACCGCCTGATCCTCAGCTATAGCCTGGCGCTCTGGTAAGTCCCCGCACAAGGCGTGCGCTGCCTGCATCGCTTGACGGTGCGGACAGCGCACGCCTTGTGCACTTCTGTCGATTCAACGATGCAGCAGGCCCATGCTTTTTTGCACAACATACGGGATTTTTTGAGCATTCTTATTTGATTTATGCCTGCCTATACTCGATTCAACCACCTGGCCATGAACCCGGTCAGTCCCAATAAAAATAAATAGGGCACCCACCGTGAAGCTATCTTTGCTTGCCGTCGTCTCCCCACTTTCAGGTACCCGCGCGCGTCTTGGGAGCCTCCAATGAACAACCACTGCCAACCCTTCCTGGCCGCTCGTGATTTCCTGCTGGCCCACCGTACCGACTACGCCACCGCCGTACGTGACTTCCGCTGGCCGCAACTGCACGAATTCAACTGGGCGCTGGATTACTTCGATGCCATGGCCGAGGGCAACCAGGCCAACGCCCTGTGGATCGTCGAAGAGGACGGCAGCGAACAACGCTACAGCTTCCAGCAACTGGCAGCGCGCTCCAACCAGGTGGCCAATCACCTGCGCGCCCTTGGCGTGCGCCGTGGCGAACGCATCCTGCTGATGCTCGGTAACGATGTCGCCCTGTGGGAAACCATGCTGGCCGCCTTCAAACTCGGCGCCGTGGTCATTCCCGCTACCGCTCTGCTGACCCCCGAAGACCTGCGCGACCGCATCGAGCGTGGCCATGTCCGCCACCTGGTGGTCGGTAGCGCCCATGTCGACAAGTTCGACGGGCTGGGTGAAGACTGCAGCCGCATCTGCGTCGGTCAGTCCCCCGCCGGCTGGACCCCGCACAGCGCCGCCAGCGAGCATTCCGAGCAGTTCGAAACAGAGGGTCGCACGCTGGCCACCGACCCGATGCTGCTGTACTTCACCTCCGGCACCACCTCCAAGCCGAAGATGGTGTTGCACAGTCACCAGAGTTACCCGGTCGGCCACCTCTCGACCATGTACTGGATTGGCCTGCAGCCGGGCGACCTGCACCTGAACATTTCGTCCCCGGGCTGGGCCAAGCATGCCTGGAGCTGCCTGTTTGCACCCTGGAATGCCGGTGCCTGCATCTTTATCCACAACACCGCACGCTTCAGCGCGCCAGCCCTGCTCGGCGTGCTCGAGCGCTACGGCGTCACCAGCCTGTGCGCGCCGCCTACCGTGTGGCGCATGCTGATCCAGGAAGACCTGGCCAGTTACAAGTCTCGTCTGCGCCTGCGCGAACTGGTGGGCGCCGGTGAGCCGCTCAACCCGGAGATCATTGAGCAGATCCTGCATGCCTGGGGCCTGTTGCTGCGCGACGGCTTCGGTCAGTCGGAAACCACCGCACTGGTCGGCAACACGCCTGGCCAGCGACTCAAGCCGGGCTCCATGGGCCGTCCGTTGCCGGGCTACCGGGTGACCATGCTCGATCCTGATGGCGTGCCGGGCAACGAAGGCGAAGTGGCCCTGCCGCTGGACGTACGCCCCCTTGGCCTGATGCTGTGCTACGAGGACAGCCCGGAAAAGACTGCCGAAGTGATGCGCGACGGCTACTACCGCACTGGCGACACCGCACAGATCGACGAAGAGGGCTACATCACCTTCGTCGGCCGTGCCGATGATGTGTTCAAGGCCTCCGACTACCGCATCAGCCCCTTCGAACTGGAAAGCGCGCTGATCGAACACCCGGCGGTGATGGAAGTGGCCGTGGTGCCAAGCCCCGACCCCGTGCGCCTGGCAGTGCCCAAGGCCTATCTGATCCTGGCCCATGACGCACAGGGCAGTCACGAACTGGCCGGCAGCATCCTCGCGTTCGCCCGCGAGCACCTGGCGCCCTACAAGCGGGTACGGCGCATCGAATTTGTCAGCGAGCTGCCCAAGACCATCTCCGGAAAAATCCGCCGGGTGGAACTGCGGCAAATGGAAGTGCTACGTCGCCAGGGCGACGCACGTGGCCCGCAGGAATACTTCGAAGAAGACTTCCCGCAACTCAAAGGCTGACCCCCGGGGCCGGCATGCCGGCCCCTCCCCCGAATCCAGACCCGACCACTCGGCCAACCACGCCGAGGGGACTCATTCGACCCAACGAAAGCAGGCAGGACCCGTAAATGACCTCTTCCATCGTTCCCAACGTCAAGCTTCTCATCAACGGCGAATTCGTCGAATCGCGCAGCACCCAGTGGCGCGACGTGGTCAACCCGGCCACCCAGGAAGTCCTGGCCCGTGTGCCCTTCGCCACCGCCGAGGAAATGGACGCCGCCGTGGCCAGCGCCAAGCAAGCCTTCAAGACCTGGCGCAAGACCCCGATCGGTGTGCGTGCCCGTGTCTTCCTCAAGTACCAGCAACTGATCCGCGAGAACATCAAGGAACTGGCCGCCCTGCTCACCGCCGAGCAGGGCAAGACCCTGCCGGATGCCGAAGGTGACGTGTTCCGCGGCCTGGAAGTGGTCGAGCACGCCGCCAGCATCGGCAATCTGCAGATGGGCGAACTGGCCAACAATGTAGCCAACGGCGTCGACACCTACACCCTGCTGCAGCCGCTGGGCGTGTGCGCCGGCATCACCCCGTTCAACTTCCCGGCGATGATCCCGCTATGGATGTTCCCGATGGCCATTGCCACCGGCAACACCTTCGTCCTCAAGCCATCCGAGCAGGATCCGCTGGTGACCATGCGCCTGGTGGAACTGGCGCTGGAAGCCGGGGTACCCAAGGGCGTGCTCAACGTCATCCACGGCGGCGTCGACGCGGTGAACCTGATCTGCGACCACCCGGACATCAAGGCCGTGTCCTTCGTCGGCTCGACCAAAGTCGGCACCCACGTCTACAACCGCGCCACCCAGAACGGCAAGCGCGCGCAGTGCATGATGGGCGCGAAAAACCATGCCATCGTCCTGCCTGATGCCAACAAACAACAGACCCTGAACAACCTGCTAGGCGCCTCCTTCGGCGCTGCCGGCCAGCGCTGCATGGCCCTGCCAGTGGTGATCCTGGTGGGTGAAGCGCAGACCTGGCTGCCGGACCTGATCGAACGAACCAAGACTCTCAAGATCAATGGCGGCACCGAGCCGGGCACCGACATCGGCCCGGTGATTTCCTGCGCCGCCCTGGAGCGCGTCAACGGTTTGATCGCCAGTGGCATCGAAGAAGGCGCCCGCCTCGAACTGGATGGGCGCAACCCGAGCGTGCCGGGCTACCAGGACGGCAACTTCGTCGGCCCGACCATTTTCTCCGGCGTCACCGCGCAAATGTCGGTGTACCGCGAAGAGATCTTCGGCCCGGTGCTGTGCGTCATGCACGCCGCCAACCTGGAGGAGGCGATCGAGATCATCAACGCCAACCCGAACGGCAACGGCACGGCCCTGTTCACCCGCTCCGGCGCTGCCGCGCGGCACTTCCAGGAAGAGATCGACGTCGGCCAGGTCGGCATCAACGTGCCAATCCCGGTACCGGTCCCGCTGTTCTCCTTCTCCGGTTCGCGCGCCTCCAAGCTGGGCGACCTGGGCCCCTACGGCAAGCAAGTGGTGACCTTCTACACCCAGACCAAGACGATCACCCAGCGCTGGTTCGACGAGGACGACACCGGCGGCGCGGTGAACACCACCATCACCCTGAAATGACCTTTGCCGGCCGGCGCCTTGCGTCGGCCGACGACAAGCGCGCGCAGGGTTTCCTGCGCCACTGCCCCCACTCGTAAAAGGTAGCCAACATGCATATCGGATTTCTCGGCCTCGGCAACATGGGCGGCCCAATGGCCCGCAACCTGCTCAAGGCCGGCCACAGTCTGACCGTCTTCGATCCCTTCCCCCAGGCGGTCGCCGCCCTGGTGGAGGCCGGCGCCAGCGCCGCCGACTCACCCGCGGCCGTGGCCAAGGCCAGGGTTGAGGTGATCATCACCATGCTGCCGACCGCCGAGCACGTGAAGCAGGTCTATCGCGGCAAGGATGGACTGCTGGCCAATATCGGCCCGGGCGTGCTGTTGATCGACAGTTCGACCATCGACCCGCTGAGCACCCGCGAGGTGGCCAAATACGCCCTCGCCCAAGGCAACCCGATGCTCGACGCGCCGGTATCCGGTGGCACCGGCGGTGCGGCGGCAGGCACCCTGACCTTTATGGTCGGTGGCCCGGACAGCGTGTTCGACCAGGCCCTGCCGATCCTCTCGGCGATGGGCAAGAACATCGTGCACTGCGGCGCAGCAGGCAACGGCCAAGTGGCCAAGATCGCCAACAACATGCTGCTCGGCATCTCCATGGTCGGTGTCGCCGAAGCCATGGCCCTGGGTGTAGCCCTCGGGATCGACGCCAAGGTGCTGGCCGGGATCATCAACACCTCCACCGGTCGCTGCTGGAGCTCGGAGGTCAACAATCCGTTCCCGGGCGTACTGGAAAACGCGCCCGCCTCACGGGGCTACAGCGGCGGCTTTGGCAGCGACCTGATGCTCAAGGACCTGGGCCTGGCCACTGAAGCGGCCCGGCACGCGCGCCAACCGGTCGCGCTCGGTGCCGTAGCCCAGCAGCTGTACCAGACCTTCAGCCTGCAAGGTAACGGCGGTCTGGATTTCTCCGCCATCATCAACCTGTTCCGCGGAGAAGCCTGAACATGAGCGAGCAGCAAGCCCCGGTGCTGGCCAGCGTACGCAACCGTGTCGGCCACCTGACACTGAATCGGCCAAGCGCGTTGAACACCCTGGACCTGCCCATGGTGCGCCTGCTCTGCCGGCACCTGTGGGCGTGGGAGCAGAACCCGGAGATCGTCGCCGTGACCCTTCGCGGCGCCGGTGAAAAGGCCTTCTGCGCCGGTGGCGACATCCGCATGCTGTACGACAGCTACAAGGCCGGCGACAACCTGCATGAGCTGTTCCTCGAGGAAGAGTACGCCCTCGACGAGTACCTGCATGGCTACACCAAGCCAGTGCTGGCACTGCTGGATGGTTTTGTCCTGGGCGGCGGTATGGGCCTGGCCCAGGCCGCCTCGTTGCGGGTGATCACCGAACGCACGCGGATGGGCATGCCGGAAGTCGGCATCGGCTTTTTCCCCGATGTCGGTGGCAGCTATTTCCTGCCGCGCCTGCCAGGTGAACTGGGAACCTACCTGGGTATCACCGGCTGCCAGGTGCGTGCCGCCGATGCCCTCTATGCGAACCTTGCCGACTACTACCTGCCCAGCGAACGGCTGGCCGAGCTGGATGCCTGCCTCGACCACCTGAACTGGACCGCTGCGCCCGTCGAAGACTTGCAGGACCTGCTCGCCGACATGGCCACCGAGCGACTTGCCGGTTCCGAGCTCAAGGCCTGTCGCCAGGCGATCGACGAGTATTTCGCCCTGCCCGATGTCCCGGCCATTCACGCCGCGCTGCAGCGCGAACAACGCCCCGAGCTGCAAGACTGGGCCGAGCAGACGGTGAAGCTGCTCGACAGCCGCTCACCATTGGCGATGGCCACGACGCTCGAGTTGTTGCGCCGTGGTCGTGACCTGAGCCTGGCCGAGTGCTTCGCCCTTGAGTTGCACCTGGACTACCAGTGGTTCGACAAGGGCGACCTGATGGAGGGAGTGCGCGCCCTGATCATCGACAAGGACAAGTGCCCACGCTGGAACCCGCCAACCCTGACAGAACTGGCACCTGCCCAGGTGCAAGCCTTCTTCAACGACTTTGAACGCGCCTCCGGCAAGCCCGTACGCACCGCCTGATCGGCAGGAGACTTTGCAATGCACGATATCGAATTGACCGAAGAACAACGCATGATCCGCGACATGGCGCGCGACTTCGCCCGCAGCGAAGTCGCGCCGCATGCCCAGGCCTGGGAGAAGGCCGGCTGGATCGATGACGCCGTGGTGGCGCAGATGGGCGAGCTGGGCCTGCTGGGCATGGTCGTACCGGACACCTGGGGCGGCAGCTATACCGACTATGTGGCCTACGCCCTGGCCGTTGAAGAAATCTCGGCCGGTGACGGAGCCCTCGGCGCGCTGATGAGCATCCACAATTCGGTGGGCTGCGGCCCCCTGCTGAAATACGGCACCCCCGCGCAACAGGACAGCTGGCTGCCGCAGCTGGTCAGTGGTCAAGCGATCGGCTGCTTCTGCCTGACCGAGCCACAGGCCGGCTCCGAAGCGCACAACCTGCGTACCCGTGCCGAACTGCGCGACGGTCAGTGGATTCTAAACGGTGCCAAGCAGTTCGTCAGCAACGGGGAGCGGGCCAAGCTGGCCATTGTCTTCGCCGTCACAGATGCGCAACTGGGTAAGAAAGGGCTGTCGGCCTTCCTGGTCCCCACTGACAACTCCGGATTCGTGGTCGACCGACGCGAACACAAGATGGGCATCAAGGCCTCCGATACCTGCGCCGTGACCTTGAACAACTGCACCATTCCCGAAGCCAACCTGCTGGGTGAACGCGGCAAGGGCCTGGCCATTGCCCTGTCGAACCTGGAAGGCGGCCGCATCGGCATCGCCGCCCAGGCCCTGGGAATCGCCCGCGCCGCCTTCGAAGCCGCCCTGGGCTATGCCCGCGAACGCGTCCAGTTCGGCAAGCCGATCATCGAACACCAAAGCGTGTCCAACCTGCTCGCCGACATGCACACCCGGCTCAACGCCAGCCGCCTGATGGTCCTGCATGCCGCGCGCCTGAAAAGCGCCGGGCAACCGTGCCTGTCCGAAGCCTCCCAGGCCAAGCTGTTCGCCTCGGAAATGGCCGAGCGTGTGTGTTCCAGCGCCATGCAGATCCATGGCGGCTACGGTTACCTGGAAGACTACCCGGTGGAGCGCTACTACCGAGACGCGCGCATCACCCAGATCTACGAAGGCTCCAGCGAAGTCCAGCGCCTGCTGATCGCCCGCGAACTGAACCACTACGCACTCTGACCCCCTCGAGCCGGACGCGACTGCCGCCTCCGGCTTTCACCTGCCTTCCCTCTCGCGGAGTTGCCCATGCCCGGCTTGCGCAATATTTCCATTAGCCGTCGTCTGTGGCTGATTTTGCTGACATCCATCCTGATGCTGCTGATTCTCGCCGGCCTGATGCTCAAGCAGAGCCATGACGACCTGTATGCGGCCAAGGCGCTGAAAACCCGCCACGTGGTCGAGACTGCCAGCGGCATCCTGCGCCACTTCCAGAGCCTGGAAGCCCAGGGCCTCAGTCGTGAGCAAGCGCAGCAGCAGGCCATCGCGGTCATGCGCGACTTGCGCTACGACCGCCAGGACTACTTCTGGCTCGAAGACCTCGACACGCGCATGGTCATGCACCCCAATGCCAAGCTCGAGGGCAAGCGCATGGCCGGCACGCTCGATCCGGACGGCAAGGCGCTGTTCGACGAAATGGTCGCCACGGCCAAACGCGATGGTGCCGGCCTGGTGCACTACCGCTGGCCCAAGCCGGGTTCCGACGCGCCGGTGGAGAAGGTTTCCTACGTCGAACTGTTCAAGCCCTGGGGCTGGATTGTCGGCTCGGGCATCTACATCGACGACGTGCAGGTCGAATTCCGCCGCCAGCTGCTCCAGGCTTTCGTCATATTGCTGACGATCACCCTGCTGCTCAGTACGCTGATCCTGCTGATTGCCCGCAGCATCGCCTCGCCACTGGCGCGGGTGGTCGATGCCATGGAGAACATCGCCAGCGGCGAAGCCGATTTGACCCGCCATCTGGATAACCGCTGGCGTGATGAACTGACAGACTTGAGCCGCCATTTCAACGTATTCACCAACAAGCTCCGTGGCGTGATCGGCCAGTCCATCCAGTCCGCCGACAGCCTGGACCAGGCTTCGAAGTCACTCGGTGAAATCGCCGCCGATAGCCAGAACCACAGCCAGCAGCAATCGCAGCAGATGGAGCTGGTCGCCGCCGCCATCCATGAGGTCTCCTACGCCGTGCAGGAAGTGGCCAGGAACGCCGAGCACGCTGCCAACGAAGTTCGCCAGGCCGAAGAGCAGGCACGTCGGGGCCAGAACAACATCGACACCAGCCTGCTCCAGATCGACCAGTTGTCCGATACCATCGGCCAGGCCGTCGAGGTGATCCAGAGCCTGGCCCGGGAAAGCACCCAGATCGGCAGCGTGCTGGAAGTGATCCGCGCCATCGCCGAGCAAACCAACCTGCTTGCGCTGAACGCTGCCATCGAGGCGGCGCGCGCTGGCGAACAGGGTCGCGGCTTCGCGGTGGTGGCCGACGAAGTGCGCCTGCTGGCACAGCGCACCCAGCAGTCCACCGCGCAAATCCAGGACATGATCGAGCGCCTGCACGGCAACTCGGAAGCCGCGGTGAATGTCATCAATGCCAGCAGCCAGGCCGCTCGACAAACCGTGGAACAGGCCCACCAAACGGCTGAAAGCCTGCACCAGGTACTCGGCGCGCTGCGCAATGTCACTGAACTGAACGCCTCGATCGCCAGCGCCACCCTGGAGCAGTCACACGTGGTCGAAGACATCAACCAGAATGTGACCCGAGCAGCCTCTCTGGCCCACGAAAATGCCCAGGCAGCAGACCGTTCCAACGCGGCGAGCCAGGAACTGGGCCAACTGGCGGGTCAGCTCAATCGGCTGTTGGGGCAGTTTCGCGTATGAGGTGGATGAGCAACATGCAGCCCTCCAAATCCCTTTTTGCCATGCCTGTCGACGAAGCGCGCAACACGCGCTACCTGGAAACGCGGCACAAGGCGGTCGAGCTGTTCGCCAGGCATGGTTTCAGCCGGGTCAGCATGCGCGACCTGGCCACTTGCCTGGGGATCACGGCCGGCTCCCTCTACAACCACATCGATAGCAAAGAGGCACTGCTGTTTGAACTGATCGAGGAGCTCTACGAAGCGTTGCTTGATGGCGCCAGCCTGGTGACCCGGCGCAAATCCGCCCCCACTGCACGACTGCACGGCCTGCTTGAGGCGCACCTGCGGCTCCACGAGCGCATGGCCGCGCATTTCCGCCTGGCTGAGTACGACCTCCATTGTTTGAGTTGCGAACAGCAGGCCTCGATCCTGACCCTGCGCGGACGCTACGAGGAGCACCTGGTGGAGGCCATAGAGCAACTCACCGGTAAACCGGCTGGCGCCACCCTGCGCGCGACCATGAACGGCATCGTTTCCCTGCTCAATCAACTGCCGGCCTGGGTCGGGAAGCCCCAGGCCGGCATTGGTGCACGCCGCAAGCTGCTGCATGAAATGGTGATGAGTACGCTGCAGGGTGCATTGCGTGCAACTCAGGCCGCAGACCTTACCCGCCCGGAAAAACCAACGCTCCAGCGCTTATGAAGCATGCAGTAGCCAAGCGACGCCTTGGCCATCAGCCCGATGACTTTGTAGCGACGGCCTCCCTGCCGATCAGTCTGTGAACCGAACGAGCGCCGCCAAAAAAAGCTCTTTCGCCCCCCGGAAAAATCATTGCGAAACCCCGCAGAAACGCTCACCAGTGCCTGGAGCGATCGGGCACAGGTGCACGTTGTCACGCCCGGGACTGATATGATTTTTTTCAGTTGCCTTGCATATGGATTTTTATTGTGTCATTTATAGCCTCGCCGATCACAGGATTGATCCACCGCGCCAACCCGGATGGCGGGCACCCGTTCCCCCAATGCCCTCCAGGGAGTCAACAATATGAACAAGACAGAACTTCTAGGTGCTCTGGCGCTATGCGCTTTCAGCTTTCTGGCACATGCCGACGAAGACAGCCTGCGTATCGGTATCGAAGCCGCCTACCCGCCCTTCTCCTTCAAGACACCGGAGGGCAACGTCAGCGGGTTCGACTACGACATCGGCAACGCCTTGTGCGAAGAAATGAAGGTCAAGTGCGAGTGGGTCATTCAGGAGTTCGACGGCATGATCCCGTCGCTCAAAGTGCGCAAGATCGATGCCGTGCTGTCGTCGATGTCCATCACCGAAGACCGGATGAAATCCGTGGACTTCAGCAAAAAGTACTACCACACGCCGGGCAAGTTCGCGATGAAGGCCGGCAACGTGATCAATGACCCTCTGGTCGACCTCAAGGGCAAGAAACTCGGCGTGCAACGCTCCTCGACCTACGATCGCTTTGCCACCGAGCAACTGGAAAAAGCCGGCGTCGTCGTGGTGCGCTACTCCTCGCAGAATGAAGCCTTCCTCGACCTCGCCTCGGGTCGTCTGGACGCCACCCTCGCCGACATCGTCAACACCGATGAGAGTTTCATCAAGACACCGGCAGGCCAGGGTTTCGCATTGACCGGGCCCGACATCAACGACCCGAAATATTTTGGCCGGGGCGCCGGGATCGCCGTGCGCAAAGGCGACAGTGCCAACGTTGCGCGCCTGAGTGCCGCGATCGACGCCATTCGCGCCAATGGCAAGTACCAGCAAGTGATGGCCAGGTACTTCGCGTTCGATATCTACGGCGAGTAAGCCAGCCCCTGAAACCTGACCCCGGCGCCGGCCCCTGCAGGCGTCTGCCGGGGCTTGTCCTGCGCGCCTCGCGGCGCTCGCTTGAGGAACTTCATCATGCTCCACGGCTACGGATCGAGCATTCTCGATGGCGCCTGGCTGACCATCAACCTGGCCTTGACCTCCATGTCCCTGGCAATTGCCCTGGGCCTGATCGGTGCGGCCTTTCGCCTCTCGCCGCTCAAATGGCTGGCCCTGCTCGGGGAAAGCTACACCACCCTGATTCGCGGCATTCCAGACCTGGTGCTGATCCTGCTGATCTTCTACGGCGGCCAGGACCTGGTGAACCGCCTCGCCCTGGCGCTCGGTTACACCCGCTATATCGACATCAACCCCTACATCGCCGGCGTCTGCACCATGGGCTTCATTTTTGGCGCCTACCTCTCGGAAACCTTTCGCGGCGCCTTCATGGCGATCCCCAAAGGCCAGGCCGAGGCCGGCGTGGCCTATGGCATGGGCGGTGCGCAGGTGTTCTGGCGAATCCTGGTACCGCAGATGATTCGTTTCGCCATTCCCGGGTTCACCAACAACTGGTTGGTACTGACCAAATCCACCGCGCTGATCTCGGTGATCGGCTTGCAGGACATGATGTTCAAAGCCAAGAACGCCGCAGATGCCACACACGAGCCCTTCACGTTCTTCCTCGCGGTGGCGGCGCTGTACCTGATGCTCACCAGCCTGTCCTTGCTGGTGCTGCGCTATCTGGAAAAACACTATTCGGTCGGCATCAAAGCCGCCGAATTGTGAGGGGAGCCACCCATGATTCTCGACTACAACCTGATCTGGGAAAACCTGCCGCTGTACTTCAACGGCGCCGTGTTGACCCTCAAAGTCCTGCTGATTTCCCTGGCCCTGGGCCTGGTATTGGCGATTCCGCTGGCGCTGATGCGGGTCTCGCGATCGCCGCTGATCAACTTCCCGGCCTGGCTCTATACCTACGTGATTCGCGGCACGCCGATGCTGGTGCAGTTGTTCCTGATCTATTACGGCCTGGCGCAGTTCGAAGCGGTGCGCCAAAGCGTGCTCTGGCCCTACCTCTCCAGCGCCACCTTTTGCGCCTGCCTGGCCTTCGCGATCAACACCAGCGCCTACAGCGCAGAGCTGCTGGCCGGCAGCCTGAAATCCACCAACCATGGCGAGATCGAAGCCGCCAGGGCCATGGGCATGTCCCGCCTGACCCTGTACCGTCGCATTCTCATGCCGTCGGCCTTGCGCCGGGCATTGCCGCAGTACAGCAACGAAGTGCTGATGATGCTGCAAACCACCAGCCTGGCCTCCATCGTCACCCTCGTCGACATCACCGGGGCCGCGCGGACTGTCAGCTCACGGTTCTATCTGCCGTTCGAGGCGTTTATCACCGCCGGCCTCATCTACCTCGCCCTGACCTTCATTCTGGTGCGTCTGTTCAAGCTGGCCGAGCGCCGCTGGCTGGCGTACCAGGCACCGCGCAAGCACTAAGGAGCTGACATGGAGCACATTCAATACCTGTTGCCGTGGAGTGCCTCGGGCACCGAACGCACGCTGTCGCTGTTCCGCTTTGGCAGTGGAACACGCAAGGCCTACATCCAGGCGTCATTGCATGCCGACGAGTTGCCGGGGATGCGCGTCGCCGTCGAACTCAAGCGCCGTCTGCTGGAACTGGAAACCCAAGGCCGCCTGACCGGGGTGATCGAGTTGGTGCCCATGGCCAACCCGATCGGTATCGCCCAGATGTTCCAGGCCACCCATCAGGGGCGTTTTGAATTCTCCAGCGGCAAGAACTTCAATCGCGACTTCCCGGAATTGGTCGATGCCGTTGCACCGCTGCTGGAAGGCAAATTGACAGACGATGCCGACGCCAACATCGCCCTGATCCGCCGCGCCATGGGCGATGCCCTCGCCGCCCTGCCGGCAGCGGCCTCGGAACTCGACGGCCTGCGCCGCCTGTTGCTGCAGCATGCCTGTGACGCCGATGTGGTGCTGGACCTGCACTGCGACTTCGAATCGATCATGTTGCTGTACGCGATGCCGCAACACTGGCCACGCTTGCAGTCCCTGGCCGCACGCCTCGGTGCGGAGGTCACGTTGCTGGCCGAAGATGCCGGCGGCAGCGCCTTCGACGAAGCCTGCGCCATTGCCTGGCTGCGCCTGGCCGAGCGGTTTCCCGAAGCCAATATTCCCCTGGCATGCGCGGCCACCACCATCGAACTGCGCGGCATGGCCGACACCGGGCGCGAGCAATGCGTCGACAGTGCCCAGGCCATTCTCGGCTATCTCGCCGAACAGGGCCTGATCAGCGGTGACTGGCCAGCGGCACCGCCGAGCCGTTGCCAGGCCATGCCATTCGCCGGCGCCCAGTACGCCTGTGCGCCCCATCCCGGTGTGGTGAGTTTTCTGCAACCGCTGGGCGCGCAGGTCAAGGTCGGCGATCCGCTGTTCGAGGTCATCGACCCGCTGACCGACCGCCATAGCGTGGTGCGCGCCAGCACCGACGGCATTCTCTATGCCCGCGAACGCCTGCGTTTTGCCCAGCCTGGATTGTGGCTGGCCAAAGTGGCAGGCATCGCCCCCATTCGCCAGGGTCGCTTGCTCAGCGACTGATTCCAGAGAGTTCAAACCATGTACAAACTTGAAGTTCAGGACCTGCACAAAAGCTACGGCGCCCACCAGGTACTCAAGGGCGTGTCCCTGCAAGCGCAGGCCGGCGACGTAATCAGCATCATCGGCTCCAGCGGCTCCGGCAAGAGTACCTTCCTGCGCTGCATCAACCTGCTGGAGCAACCCAATGCAGGCAACATCGTACTCAATGGCGAACCGCTCAAGCTGGTGACCAACAAACTTGGCGGGCTGAAAGCGGCCGAACCCAGGCAGTTGCAGCGCATGCGTTCGCAACTGTCGATGGTGTTTCAACACTTCAACCTCTGGTCGCACATGAGCGCTCTGGAAAACGTCATGGAAGCCCCGGTGCATGTGCTGGGCCAAAGCAAGAAAGAGGCACGGGAAAAGGCCGAGCACTACCTGGACAAAGTCGGTGTGGCGCACCGCATGCACGCCTGGCCGGCGCACATGTCCGGTGGCGAGCAGCAGCGCGTGGCGATTGCCCGTGCACTGGCGATGGAACCGCAGGTGATGCTGTTCGATGAGCCGACGTCGGCCCTCGACCCCGAACTGGTCGGCGAAGTGCTCAAAGTCATGCAGGACCTGGCACAGGAAGGCCGCACCATGGTGGTGGTGACCCACGAAATGGGCTTTGCCCGCGAGGTTTCCAACCAACTGGTGTTCCTGCACAAGGGCGTTGTCGAAGAGCGCGGCGACCCGCGTGAGGTGCTGGTCAACCCGCAGTCCGAACGCCTGCGGCAGTTTCTGGCCGGGAGCCTGAAGTAAGACCGCCACCCGCCCACTGCTCGGCGCTGCCCTGACCAGGCAGGCTTGGGATACACTCCGGCCAACCTTGTCAGGGCATCAGGCACAGCCCTTCTCTCACCTTCAGGAAACGTTGAGCCGGATATGCCAACCCCATCGAAAGACACCACCGTCTATGCCGCGCCGGTCATGCGCAAACTGACGGAAATCGTTTCCGAACTGCCACCGTCACTGCGCAAGGTGGCGGACTTCATCCTGCGTCACCCGCTCAAGGCCGCGACGCTGACCATCGAGGAGATGGCTCACGAAACACTGACCTCACCCGCCGCCGTCAACCGCCTGGCCAAAGCGCTGGACCTCGGTGGCTACAGCGGCATGAAGGCCGAACTGGTCGCAACCTTGCAGCAGATGGTCTCGCCGGTGGACAAACTGCGCAACGAACTGGCCCATCGCCCGGGCGGCGCGTTTGGCCTGCATGAACAACTGCAGAGCGCCAGCAGCAACCTGGCCACGGCGGTGACCAACAACCACGCCGACACCTTTGAAGCCTTCGTCACTCGCCTGACCACGGCACGCAAAATCTACATCCTGGGGTTCGGCAACAGTGTCTACTTCGCCGGCCTCGCCGCGTCGACCCTGATGCCCTTCTGTGCCGACGCCACGGCCATCAGCATGGAGGGTGGCAACGAAAACGCCGCGTACCGCCTGGCCGCGATTACCGATCAGGACGTGTTGCTGGCAATCTCCCTGCCCCGCTACTCCCTCGACACCCTGCAACTGGCACGCTTCGCCAATGAACGCGGCGCATCCGTGCTGGCAATCACCGACTCACCGGCCTCGCCGCTCACCGGCATTGCCGAGCACACGCTGTTTGCCCCTTGCGACCACCCG
This sequence comes from Pseudomonas sp. PDM27, assembly GCF_019219205.1. Lineage (NCBI taxonomy): Bacteria > Pseudomonadati > Pseudomonadota > Gammaproteobacteria > Pseudomonadales > Pseudomonadaceae > Pseudomonas > Pseudomonas sp. PDM27. The sequence continues at coordinate 463,363 of NZ_JAHUWF010000001.1, forward strand.
GTGCTGACCAGCTCCAACATCGCCGTGCTGGCCCTGATCGAAGGCCTGGTCGCCGGCGTGATGGCGCGCAATAAGGAAGCGGTCAAACTGGCCACCGAACTGACTGAAAGCGTGATGTCGTACTTGCACATTCCAGCCAGCGGTAAACCTGCGAAGAAGTGATTGCGTTGTGGATTTGCCTTGCAGACCCGTACCGTCACTGACAGCCATGGGTTGAATCCCCCAGTCGTTTTCTGCCTCTTGCGACGGGCAGAAAACGGCCAGGAGCAGTCGCTCAACGTCTACAAAACTAGGGGCGATTCAAGATGTAGCAACGTGCGTATCAATTCTATGTCGCTTTCCTCAGTCTGTTGACGTTGACTGAATATCGGCACCACCGGCAATAAACCGGTGGATGTCCTCGATAATCATTTGTAGCCTGCGGGTGTCATGCATTCGTTTACTCACCAATTCGACCGCGAGATGACCAGAATTCAGGATTGAGTTCAACGCCTTTCTTTTCCCCGCCAACCGCAGCCCCTGACTGAGAGCTGTTTGTTCGAACATGCGGGAAACATTGCTCCTCGATAGCCCAGGCATCAGGCCAGCTAGGATGCTTGGCTCACTCGCCATCAATAGAGCTGTTGCTAGATGCGTCTCGACGTGTTCGTATTCCGAGAATATCTGCAGCCTTAAATCTGCCTTCATTGCCGTTTCCCCGCCATCGCGCAGCAGGCTTTGGTAGATCACCTTTGTATCATCGGCAATGGCACCGGCCGAAACAGTTGATGGGTAGCCGTAGTAGAAGGCAAACGGTAGGCGGTCTTCCTCACCTAGATGCTTGATGGCCTTCATGGAATGGCAAGCGGCAACTATCACGGTCAACTCACCGGCTGACGTTTGAATAATCTTCCGGCAATAGCAAAGCAGGTCCAGCCATGACACATGATCTCCCGAAGGGAGGCGAAGACCTTTTTCCGGATGTCCATGCCCATCTATGAACAGGATAGGCCGGATACCAATGCGGCAAAGCCGGACAATCTCTCCAAGACTCTCATCGAATTGCTGAGCGTTTGATGCTTCGAAATGACGGGCGAAATCGCGAAAGTAGTCGTACTTGTCCGGGTCCATTTCAAGCAGTAGGTCGTGCATTCCCTGCAGCCGACTGCGGCCCGTCTGTAAGTCCCCCTCACCCAGGCAATCCACTATGAAGATGGCGTTGGCCTCAGAAAATCCGATTTTCCTGAGCTGGAACCGTGTTCGTTCCGGGCGTCCCATGGTCTGCGTCCCTCTGCGTCCGGCAGGAATAATTCAAGCCATAGAATACCTGCAGCGGAATTGTATTTCTTCATAGAAACCCCTCGTTTCATAGACAGGTCCGAGCGTCCCTTATGGGTCATTTTCTGCCTCTCGCGACAGGCAGAAAACGGCCAAAAGCAGCCGGTCGGTTGCTGTGCTGACGTTAGTACTCGAAATTATCCTTCACGCCTGGAAAGTCGAAATACTCTCACGGCACTTCAGTCAGAAATCCCCCTTGTGAAGTCTGTCTCCCCTGGGCACCCGCCATTGAACGCCGGTGCCTTTCTTTCGCAGATTAACGGGCAGCTACTTGAGACTCCCGGCCAGGAACTGCTGCAACCGCTCGCTTTGCGGCTGTTCCAGCAGTGTGCCTGGCGCTCCCGACTCCTCCACCCGCCCCTGATGCAGAAACATGACGTGGTTCGACACCTGCCTGGCAAACGCCATTTCGTGAGTGACGACCACCATCGTCCTGCCCTCTTCGGCCAGTTGCTGCATGACCTTGAGCACCTCACCCACCAGTTCAGGGTCAAGGGCCGAGGTCGGTTCGTCGAACAGCATCACTTCGGGTTCCATCGCCAGCGCACGGGCAATGGCCACCCGTTGTTGCTGGCCGCCGGACAAGTGCACCGGGTACTGGGCCTCGACCTTTTGTGGCAGCCCCACCTTGGCAAGGTAATGACGCGCCCGCTCCAGTGCCTGGGCCCGACTGATACCGAGCACGCTCATCGGGCACTCGATGATGTTTTCCAGCACGGTCATGTGGCTCCACAAATTGAAGTGCTGGAACACCATCGACAACCGGCTGCGCAGGCTCCGCAGCTGCCCGGGGTCAACCACACACAACTCGCCCCTCGGGTTTCTGCGGGTGAGCAATTCTTCGTCATTGACGACAATGCGCCCGGCCGACGGTTGTTCGAGGTGGTTGATACAACGCAGGAAGGTACTTTTCCCGGACCCGGAGGAGCCGATGATGCTGATCACATCACCCGCCCTGGCCTTGAGCGAAACCCCTTTCAACACTTCATGGTTGCCGTAGTTTTTATGGATATCTTCAACGATCAATTTATACATTCGAGCAAGTCCGATAGGGGTCAGTGCGTGCGCGGTTTGAGGTAGGCCAGCCAATGCAGTTCGCCACGTCGAAACAGCCAGATCAGGAAAAAAGCACAGGCGGCGTACAACACGCCGGCAATGCCAAAGGCAGTGAAGGATGCATAGGTCGCCGAGTTGACATCCCGGGCGATCTTCAGCAAATCGGGCACGGTGGCGGTAAAGGCCACGGAAGTGGAGTGCAGCATCAGGATCACTTCATTGCTGAAAAACGGCAGCGCGCGGCGCAACGCCGACGGCAGGATAATTCGCCGATAAAGCGTGAACCGGCTCATTCCGTAGGCACTGGCGGCCTCGACTTCACCATGGGCGGTCGCCCTGATAGCGCCAGCAAAAATCTCGGTCATGTAGGCGCAGGTATTGAGCCCGAACGCCAGCACCGTGCAGTTGAAGCCGTCACGGAAAAACGCGTTGAGAAAGTCCTGGGACCGCACCACATGCAGGCTGTACACCCCGGTGTAGAAGAACAGCAGCTGGATGTACAACGGAGTGCCACGAAACACGTAGGTGTAACACCAGACCGGCAGGCGCAGCAGCGGGTTGCGGCTGACGCGGGCCATCGACAACGGCACCGCCAGCAAAAAGCCCATCGCCACTGCCAGAATCAGCAGCCACAAGGTGACCACCAGCCCGGAAAAGTGCGGCCCGTCACTCCACAGGTAAGCCTGCCAGTAGTTTTCGAGAATCGCGGTCATAGCGCAGCCTTCCTGACGCCGACCGAGTAGCGGCGCTCAAGCCACAGCAACACGCCATTGGAGACCGTGGTAATGGCGAGGTAAATCAGGCCGCCGACCAGGGTGAAGTAAAAGAACTGCATCGAGCCTTTGCCCGCATCCTGCGTGGCCTTGACCACATCGGTCAGGCCGATGATCGACACCAGGGCCGTCGACTTGATCAGCACCTGCCAGTTGTTGCCGATGCCCGGCAAGGCGTGGCGCAGCATTTGTGGAAAGAGGACCTTGCGAAAGGTTTCCCCACGGGTCATGCCGTAAGCCCTCGCCGCTTCGATCTGCCCCGCCGGGACGGCCTGGAAGGCGCCGCGAAACGTCTCGGTAAAGTAGGCCCCGTAAATGAACGCCAGCGTCACGACACCGGCTAGAAAGGGGTCGATGTCGATCTGGGTGATGCCCAGCCAGTCGGTCATCCGGTTGAGCAACATCTGCAGGCTGAAGAACAGCAGCAACATGATCACCAGGTCCGGCATGCTGCGGATCACCGTCGTATACCCTGCGGCCAGTGCTCGCAACAATCGATTGGACGATAACTTGGAACTGGCGCCGATCAGCCCGGCCAGGACGGCGATCAGCAATGAACAAAGCGCCAGTTTGACGGTAGCCAGGGTGCCCAGCAGAATCTGCGGGCCAAAACCTTCCAGAAGCATCTCACTCTCCTTGTTCTTGTTAGGGTGAGGTGAAGGGGGGCAATAGAGCGCTCGAGCGAGCGCCCTGCTCAAGGTCACGACGACGGGTTACCGGGCGCCGTTACCGGGCGCCGTAGACATCGAAATCGAAGTACTTGTCGTTGATCCGCGCGTAAGTACCGTTGGCGAGAATGGTGGCCAGGGCTTTGTTCAAGTCTTCGCGCAACGCGACATCTTCCTTGCGCAGACCAAGGCCATCGCCGACGCCGAAGAAGCCCGGGTCCTCCAGGGTGGCACCGGCAAATTCATAGTCCTGACCCGCCGCTGTTTTCAGGAAGCCGTGACTGGCTTGAATGGCACCCTGCAACGAGGCGTCAAGTCGCCCCACGACCAGGTCGGCGTACACCTGGTCCTGATTCTGATAGGACAGAATGTCCACGCCCTTGGCCCCCCAAACCGCTTTGGCATAGGACTCCTGGGTCGAGCCCTGCTCCACACCAATGCGCTTGCCCTTGAGCGATTCGAGGGTCGGCTGCAATCCCGATCCACGCTTGGCCACCAGGCGTGCCGGTGCATTGGACACCTTGTCGGTAAACGCAATCTGCTCAAGGCGTTTGGGGGTGATGGTCATCGAAGACGCCACCGCATCGAACTTGCGCGCCAGCAGTGCCGGGATCATCCCGTCCCAACTGCTTTCCACCCAGACGCAGCGGGCTTTCAGTTCGGCGCACAACGCTTCGGCGATATCGACCCCGAAGCCCGTCAGCGTGCCATCCTGGTTCTTGTACTCCAGCGGTGGGTACGTCGGGTCCACTCCCAACTTCAACACTTTGCCGGACCAGTCGGCCGCCCCCGCCAGGCTCGAGGCCGTCAGGAACACCAGGGAAACGGCTGCAATCATCTTGTTCATTTTTATTCCTCTCAGACCGTAGATTTTTTACCGGCACAACGGGTGGAGCTGCGCCGTCTCAACTCAGAAAACGTTCGACCAACTTGACCCAATAGCTCGCGCCTACCGGCAGGCAGCCGTCATTGAAGTCATAGCCGGGGTTGTGCAGCAGGCACCCGCCTTCGCCCTCGCCGTTGCCGATCACCAGATAGCTGCCGGGGCACTTTTCCAGGACAAAGGCAAAGTCCTCGCTGGCGGTGAATGGCCGCAAGTCATCGATCAGGTGTTCATCTCCCAGCCACTCGCGGGCGACTTCATGGGCAAATGCCGTCTGTTCGGGATCGTTGATCAGCACCGGATGGCAATGCTGGTAATCGATGTGGACCCGGGCGCCGAAACTCTCGGCCTGGCCCTTGACCAATTCGGTGATCCTGACCTCCAGCAACCGGCGAACCTCGGGGGTCAGGGCGCGTACGCTCAGGCTCAAGTCGGCGCTGGACGGGATGACATTCGAGGCGCTCCCGGCCTGCAGGGAGCCCACGGTGATAATTGCCATCTCCTGCGGGTTGACGTTGCGCGAGACGATGCTTTGCAGGGCCATCACGATCGAGGCGCCGACGACCACCGGGTCGACGGCTTTGTGCGGCACCGCGCCATGGCCGCCGTTGCCGATGATCTTGATGTTCACCGTGTCGGCAGACGCCATGAACGGTCCGCTGTAAAAACCCAAATGCCCGACGGGATAACCCGGCACGTTATGCATGGCGAAGATCGCGTCACACGGAAACCGTTCGAGCAGCCCGTCCTCCAGCATTTTCCTGGCACCGCCCAGCCCCTCTTCCGCCGGTTGGAAAATCAGGTGCACAGTGCCGTTGAATGCCCGTGTCCGGGCCAGATACTGACCCGCCGCCAACAGGATAGCGGTATGACCGTCATGACCGCAGGCATGCATGACACCGTCTATCCGGCTGGCATAAGGCAAACCGGAGGTTTCCTGGATCGGCAACGCATCCATGTCGGCGCGCAAGCCAATGGACCGCCCCTCGCCATTCTTCAGGGTGGCAACGACCCCGGTCTTGCCCACCCCGGTGCTGACCTCGAAGCCCCACTGAGTCAGACACGCTGCAACCCGCTCACTGGTAGCGAATTCTTCAAAACCCAGTTCAGGGTGCGCGTGAATGCTGCGACGTATCGCGATCATTTCATCTTGCATCGCGGCAATACCAGGCAGGACCAAACCGGCATTCATCAGTGTTCTCCTTCGAGGGCTGTGCGGCAGCGAAAGCGCTGTTGGGCTCGATCTTAGGGAACTGGCGCTGGGCTGGGGAGCCGCAGTTTGGTTATGATGACAACCATGAGTTGTCACCAGGGTGAGCAGATGAAACTGCATCAATTACAGGCGCTGATTGCCAGCGCCGAAACCGGCAGCATCCGCGCGGCCGCTCGGTCGCTGGAGATTTCCCAGGCCGCGGTGACCAAAGCGCTGCGCGAGCTGGAAACCAGCCAGCAGCTACCGCTGTTTACCCGAACCGCCAGCGGTCTGAACTTCACCGAATACGGCAAAGTGCTGCTGACTCACGCCAGGCTGGTGATCAAACAACTGGAGCACGCACAGACCGAGCTGGATCACATGCGCGGGAAGGCCCAGGGCCAGCTCTGCGTCGGGATCACCCCATGGGTCGCCCTGACCTTCCTGCCCGAAGTCGTGTCGGTATTTCGCGAGCGGATGCCACAAATCAGACTGGAGCTGTACGAAAGCCTGATGGCCGTTGCCCAACCGCTGTTGCGCGACGGCAGCATGGACTTCGCGATTGGCCAACTCCATCCCACCCAGTCGACCCAGGAGTTCGCCAGCGAAACCTTGCTCGATTACCAGACCTCGGTGCTGGTCCGCGAGGGTCACGCCCGACAGCATGCGCGATCGATCCACGAGCTACTGGAAGAAAACTGGACCCTGAACTACGCGCCCGACGGGCACGATGGGCTGATGCAGGAACTGTTCTGGAAACACGGCGCGCAGATTGACGAGAATCGAATCCTGCGTGCTCATTCACTGGCCATTTTGCAGATGATGGTCGAGCGGGCCGACATGTGCACCTGGGGGCCTTCCATCGTGAGCACCGCCCCGCCATTCCTGGGGCGTGTGGTATCCCTGGGGCTGACCGAGCAGTTCGAGCCCCGGCAGCTGAGCATCGTGACACGCCGCAATGGCGCACTGAGCAACCCGGCAGTCTGCTTCACCGAATGCCTGTTGCAGGTCATTCGGCGCCATGCGCGCTCGGCAAAAAAAGAGGATCGCGCGCTGTTTGAAACCTTGCGGCTGCGGTGAGGTAACCCTGGCCGCGCTCAAGGCGTCATCGCAGACTATTCTTGATCTGGGTAACCCACCGGTCGCACCGAAGGAGGTCTCTCGTTTATGCACTGTGTCCTTTTCAAAATCCGCTGATCCAACGGTCTGGGGCGCGGCCCCAGGCACCTTTGCCTGCCCCCTGAAACGGAGACGCCAGCATGAGCACCTTGCAACTTCACCCCGCACTGGACAATGGCATCCAACCCGCCGCCGCGAATTTCACCGGTGGCACCCTGCAATGCCTGTGTGCGACCGACAAGGTCGAAGTCAGGATCGACGCGCAAACCCTGCATAACCACGCGTGCGGCTGCAGCAAATGCTGGAAACCACAAAACGCGATATTCGCCGTCATCGCCGTGGTGCCTCGAGATAAGGTCAGCGTCATTGCCCACGGCGAAAAACTGGCGATTGTCGACGAATCCGCCGCCATCCAGCGCCACGCCTGCAAGCAGTGTCACGCCCATCTCTTCGGGCGCATCGAGAACAAGGACCATGCGTTTTATGGCCTGGACTTCGTCCACACCGAGCTTTCGCCACAGAGCGGATGGGCAGCGCCGGGATTCGCGGCGTTCGTGTCCTCCATCATCGAAACCGGCACACCGCCAGCGCAAATGAAGGCTATCCGCGAGCGCTTGCGCTCGATCGGCCTGGAACCCTACGACTGCCTGTCCCCGGACTTGATGGACGCCCTGGCGACCCATGTCGCCAAACAGAAAGGCCTGCTCCCTGCCGCCTGATTGATCGGTCGCCGCGGTTTCTTTTCCGGACCGCGGCTCCGATTTACCTTGAGATTGAATCCAGCCCCACAGCACCCCGGGCGGACTCATCTGACCCGCCGTCCGATGTAACGAACTATTTCGTGGATATTTACCTATAGACAGGATCCTTATACGATGAGGCCCGCATTCACTGTTCTCCATCAGGCGCGAGTAAGCCATGTAAATTTAGTGCATGACAAAGCGACTGAAGATCAAGCTCTTAGGCAGAAAAACCTTGCGCGGGCAAATACGCGAAACCGGACACGGACTCAATCGCCCCCACATAAAAATATAATATCATTGAGCACCTGAACAATGAACAGTACTAGCCCTCCGACTGATTTCCCCAATAATTTCAGCATCGTCATCGTGAATTACAAAACACCGGAAATCACCAAGATATGCTTGGAGTTATTGCACCAGCACGTGGGCGACAAGAACGTCCCAATCTGGGTGGTTGACAACTACTCGGCCGATGAAAGTACTCAATACTTGCGAACACTTGACTGGATCAATTTAATCGAACGATCCATTTCCGAACCGGAAGCAGGCCATATCGCGCACGGCAAGGCACTCGACATGGTTTTGGAGCGGGTTGAAACCGATTATTTGCTCCTGATGCATACCGATACGTTTGTTTTCGATAAAAATATTTTTCCGATGATACTGAACAAGTGCATCAATAATAAAAAAGTCGTAGCCGTCGGGTGTGTAGAGCAATTGAATCGTGGCACCGTGAGAACTGCCTGGCGCTTTAGTTCGCGACTGTTCAAACACCATTACAGACGCCTTAAAATTTCCATGGGATTACGTTCCAGAGAACCAAAGCCCTACAAGGAAGTCTACTTGAAGAGCTTCTTTACATTGTGGAACTGCAAACTCGTCAAGCAGCACGGCATGCATTTTTCGATGGATGATCGCGTTCCTGGATATACCCTTCAAGACCAGATGACCGAACTTGGTTATGTCGTTGAAACTTTATCGCCACGTAAAATTTTCAGCTACCTTGATCATATCCAGGCGGGGACTGTTGCAGCGACTGGCGGCTATGGAAAGACTCATAGACGAACCAAAATGTACAATAATATACTCAAGCGCCTGAACAAGGGTGACGGCAAGGCCTAAGCTGCGCCGACACGCATGAGCCAGTCACCCGCAGGTCGTTATATCAAGTTATCGGAGCAATAATGGCAGTCATCACTCAGGCACTACCCATCACCCTCTCACCGGAGCTTGATTTCGACCAGAACGACGCCAGCGCCTTTGGTGAGTCATTGACTGGCCAATATGTGCAGGCTACGCCATTTCCGCACATCGTCATCGACAACTTCCTGCACGAAGACCTGATTGCAAGCATTTGCTCGCATTTCCCGGTCGAGCCAACCAACAACGAAATGCTCTACGAGCGCGGCTACAAAGGGCAACGCAAACGTCAAATCAGTCCAAACGAATGTTCTCCGTTTTTAAAGACTGTTTTCAATGCTTTCAACTCGGCCCCCATGTTGCAGTTTCTTGAGAAGTTGACCGGCATCGAAGGCTTGATACCTGACCCCTACTTCACCGGTGGCGGCCTGCATGAAACGAAAAGCGGGGGTTTCCTGGGGGTGCACTCGGACTTCAGGCTCAACAAAAAGCTTAACGTCGAGCGCAGACTGAACATTATTATTTATCTGAACGAAGACTGGAAAGACGAGTATGGAGGCAACCTGGAACTTTGGGATGTCAACATGAAAACCTGTCTTAAAAAGGTCTTGCCCATTTACAACCGCTGCGTCGTTTTCAATACAGACAAAGACAGCAATCATGGGCACCCGGAGCCTTTGACGACCCCAGAGCACATTACTCGCCGGTCTATAGCGCTTTATTACTATACCGCCGGCACCTTGGCGATCGATCCCGCGCAAAGAAACAAAACCCACTACAAACCAAGACCCAAAGATCGTTTCAGCCTCAAGTACTACATGAACAAATTAATCAAGAAGAAAAACTGAGCCATACCGCCAGACGATTGAGTTCGTGCTTTTCAGGCTTTAGCTCGGTGCCCGGTCGCGACCAGGTCCGCCTGGCATCAGCATTTTTTGCACGGTCGCGCGCCGGCAAGCCGAAAACCTCTGGATCGCTCCTGCTGCAAGGGTAACGGAACGGAAACGCGAACGAGGGTGTCAGCTGTTTAGACACCCCGGTTTCTTCCCTCAACCCAAATGAAGCGGTGAAGTCATGAACAATATTATCTACCTCGTTGGCGCCGTCGTGATCATCCTGTTTATCCTGTCGTTTGTCGGCTTGGTCTGATTCAGCCAGCCAGATGACAAAGGCAAAAAAGCCCGCTCAATGGCGGGCTGGCGGATTTTGTTAGTGGTGTACATATCCATTTCTGCGGTAACGGCCGCCTATGGTTCCGCTTTTACAGCGGGTAACTTGGAAGAACGGAACGCCGCCCGGCCTGTAGGAGCGAGCTTGCTCGCGATGGAGGTCAACGATGATGCGGGGAGCCTGACACCGCGGTGCTCTCAGGTTTTTCGTAGGAACGCCGCCATCCATGCCAGAACCAGATCAACAGCCAAAGCCAGGCGGCCTACCGGCCGACCTGGTTCTGAGGCGTGCGTGTTCCCCTGTAGGAGCTGCCGAAGGCTGCGATCTTTTGATTTTGATTTTGCGATCTGGAGATTGCTGAAGATCAAGATCAAAAGATCGCAGCCTTCGGCAGCTCCTACATGATCTGTTTTCCCCCGGGATTCCGTGAAATCCCTTTTTTATGGCACCTGGCTCAAACCCTTGCGGAAATCGTCCTCCAGCTTTCGACACACCTCTGCGATGATGCTTTTTCCGATTGCCGGGCCGGAGTAGCTGTCTACTTCCTCGCGGCATTGTTCGGCGGCATCACGGGCCTGCATGCTTTCCTTGTCTTGCGATGTGCTACTGACATAAAAGCCGACCGCCAGGTACAAGGTGATTGCGACAGTGATTCCAACGATGATCATGCCGACCCGGCCAATTTTCTTTTCTGACGGTATTGGCCACCCGGGCGGGATTCGTACTTTTTGCCTGAGGTCGGATTGGCAGTGTTTACATAAAATGGCTTCAGCCATGATGACTTCCGCGCAATAGGGGCAACTCTTTTTTCCAGCCTCCACAGATGAAACTCCTTTTTCAAAACGAGATTCTATCATTGGGTTTGGGGGCGAGAGACACCGTCGCTGTTTTGTACTGCAAAATCTTCCGGGTTCGCGATGTCACGCCAGCCTGGATCGCTCCCGGCAAGTACCGCTAAACAAAATCCCATACTGATAAATGCTTTTTGGCCGATTTCTGCCTGTCACGCGGGGCAGAAATCGGCCAGGCGCTGTCGCCGACGAGCGGCAGCCTTGCGGCGGCCCAATGCGCTAGCCTTTAAACGTTTGCCCGAGCAGCCAGCGAGCCCATTGGACGGTGCATGCCGCCCACAGGCATCACGACCACCATCAATTCCCGGAAGAAGCACCGTGGCCAAATACCTGATCTCTTTTCCAAGCGCGGCGATGGTGGTGCCCGATGGCGAATGGGGAGCGGTGCGTCGCGACTCACACGCTGTGATTGATGAGGCGAAAACCGCCGGTGTCTACGTGTTCGGCGGCGGAATCGACAACGACGTACCGCCCATACTCGTCTCTGCCGACGGCGCGGTTGCAATGGGCGGCTATCCTTGGGCGCCCACGCTCGACGGCGGCTTCACCGTGCTGGAACTGCCTTCGCGCGATGAGGCCATAGCGTGGGCGGCGCGCATCGCCAAGGCCTGTCGCTGCGACCAGGAAGTGCGCGTCTTCGGGTTCGACCCGCAGTCCTGAGGGCAGCACTGATACCGGCAAGTGAGGCCTGACACTTCATTCATTGCAGATCATCACAGGTACGCCTCACCATGCGAAATCCACTCAAGCATTCAAGTGTTCGTCTTGGTTTTTTACTGGGTGTTATCTCAATGGGGCTGACCGCTTGCACCAGCGACGAGAACATGACTGCAGCGACTAAAGAAATTACTCGACCACCTGTCGATGACAGCGAGACGTCGTCTGTGCGAATCACAACGAGTTGGATACAACACTCACTTAGCCAAACGGGTTGCCTGCAGCGCGCCAGAGCGGCTCTTACAAAAGCGAGATATTTTGTTGAAGCAGGAGAAAGATCAGTCTACGGGTTGCGTGAAGGCATGACTTTTTCGATTCGCTGCGACTACGAAGGCGTTGCTTTTCTCGCAGTAGCTTATCGCCAAAGGCCAAGTACTCAAACCCAGGATCGGATCTTGAATGAAATCACCCGGCTATTTTAAGGACTGCAGGCGAGCGCTTCAGGGGCTCGCCGACAGCGAGACCAATGCCGGTCCTCTTCTCTGAGGCAAGGCATTGGACCTACCCTTCCCGGACGGTGCCTGGAATGCGTCTTCGAGGAATTCTTGCGTCACTTGCGATCGGTTAAATCCACAGTCAATCACCCTTTTCACAACAGGCAGCATTCGGCCAAGAGCCGTCATTGGTGACGGGTACTATCAGCTCGGTTGTCGGTGCCGGGCATAGAGTATTGAACCACCCACTCCCGACGTTCCTCTAGCTTGCAGTTCAAACGTATCCGGATACCCCTTGATCAACTCACTGAGCTTTTTATAACCATGGGTGCGAGGGTCGAACTCAGGTCGCAATTTACTGATGTTGGTGCCCAGCGCCCCCAAGTGAGCCCAGCCGTCCTCGTCGGCAATGTCATCCAAGATCTTTGCGATGAAACTTACTGGTGCCTTGGGTAGCTTTTTTACCTCGGGTGTACTGGCGACTATGACGGCCTCGATTTCGGCGGGTGGCTCGGGCTCGGGTCGATCATGTCCATTGCTTGCAGCAACAAGCACTTCACCGCGCAGCAATTCGGTATAGATGAACTTGTCGCAGGCCGACACGAACGGTCTCGGGGTTTTTTCTTCACCAAACCCGTAGACCGTCAAACCTTCTTCTCGTAACCGCGAAGCGAGGCGGGTGAAATCACTGTCGCTCGAAACCAGACAGAAACCGTCGAAGCGCCGGGTGTATAGCAGGTCCATTGCGTCGATGATCAAGGCACTGTCTGTTGCGTTCTTACCTTTGGTATACGCGAACTGTTGGATAGGCTGAATCGAATGGTCCAGTAGCACCTTTTTCCATCCACCTAACTGAGGGCCAGTCCAGTCGCCATAGATCCGTTTGACGTTGGCGACACCGTACTTGGCGATTTCTTCGAATAAACCTTCGACAATTGCTGCGGGGGCATTGTCGGCGTCGATTAACACTGCCAAGTGTTTTTGCGTGGAGGTGGGTTGGTGGATAGCCATGGGGCGTCCTTGAGTTGAGGACTCCAACATACCGTTAAATCATGGATGAACAAAGGGATCACCGCCTCGTGCCAGGGAGCGTATTTTGCCAACGGCTCCGGGTTTGCGGTGATACACAAAGCGGAACCGATCAGCCAATTCAATCGACCGATAGCAGCTTATGGTCAGAGGCTGCTATCGGTCGTTCAACAACCGACACCGGCGCCAAACAGGTGGCATGTACTGTCTTCAAATACGGAATGAAGGTCCGTTGGGCTTCAGTCTGATGCCCGCACGAAGCCTTTTCCATGGAATGTCCGCGGGATCCGCCGTCATGGGGCCTGGTGCCTTGGCAACGAGTATCTGCTCGGCAATCGGCGCGAAATCAGCACGGAAATGAACGGAGCTTTTGTTAACCAGAACACTCATTTGCTCAGGTTGTATACCGGCTAGCCGATACAAGTTTCTGTCCAGCATCTGGCATTTTCCAGAGCTGACGGCCACCTTCACGCCGCCGATTTTCAAGCAGGCAACTGGCCCCACATCAACCTCCATGCCATTCATCATGGGGCCTGCAAAACGACAACGACCATCGGACAGATGCATCACTTCAAAGCGCCCCTGCAAGGGGCTATCGCCTGGTGCGCCCGACTGTCCCCCTAGTGATATTTCGACGAAGCCGCCGATCCCGGCCGCAATGGCGGAATGAACTGCGGCTGGATCGCAAATCAATCCGACTGCGGCGTTGGTAGCTCCGTGCTTTATCAGGGCCTTGAGCATTCCCGTTGTGTTCGAATCCCCGCCCGCTCCCGGGTTGTCCTGGGTATCTGCAATGACGATCGGGCGTTGCGCGTTTTCTGCCAATGCCATGGCCCGCAGCACTGCTTCGTCCGGGAGCAGGAAAGGCACCTCCCACTGATCTTCTTCGCCCACTACCTTTTCATAAAGGATTGAGACAGCCTCCTTCAGCACTTGCCTGTCTATGCCATAGCCCCAGATGACTGGCCCACATTCCTCGAAATCAGCGGCTGGAAAGCCCGGGGTAAATGACAATGAAACGCCGTCGGACTCAAGGTGCTCCAACTGCTCGTAGAAGCTTCGTGCTGGATCCAGGAGCGTGCACATCCCATTTATCGGAATCAGGAAAGGCAGGCGCAGGCTTTCGCAATGCAGCTTTCCGGAGCGCAGCCGCAAATCAAGCAATCTCGCCGCTCGTGCGCCAGTATCTGCCATGTCCACGTGGGGATACGTGCGAAATGCAACCATCGCATCGGCATGTTTGAGCATCGACTCTGTAACATTGGCGTGTAAATCCAGCGACGCGACTATCGGAATGTCCTCGCCAACGACCGCTCGTAGACGAGCCAGAAGCGTTCCCTCGCCGTCGTCCGTATGCTCGGCAACCATCGCGCCATGCAGGTCCAGATAGAGACCGTCGATGGCTTCACTGGCAGCGGCATTTATTATTTCTTTGGTAATGCGTTCGTATGTTTCTTCAGTGACATGCGCGGAGGGGCTGGCCCCGGCCCAGATCACCGGCACGACTTCATAACCCAACCGGTCGGCTTCGATTAGAAACCCTCCGAGCGGAATATTGACATTGCGCAGCTCCAACAAATCAGAGCCTCTTACCATCTGAGGAAAGCCCTCGCCTCTGACGAAATTTTCGTATTCAGCCTTGGAGGGCGCGAACGTGTTCGTCTCATGTTGAAATCCAGCGATCAGAATTCGGTAGGTCATGGCAGTAAAGACGTCTCGTAGAGGTTTTTAGATGGGCTGCGTTGTGTGGGTACTTTGCTGAGCAGGTTGCGGTCTGTTGGCGGCAAGGATCAAAGCTCCTATCACAAGAATGACGGCCATGATCAGAAGCCCTGAATCAGAATTGTCAGTAGCGGTTTTGGCGTAACCGATCAAGGTGGGGCTGATGAACCCACCCGTCAGTCCGATGGTATTGATTACTGCGATTCCTCCCGCAGCGGCATCGCCTTTGAGATGTTGCGAAGGGATTGCCCAGAACACCGTATACGCAACCCACATCATGCTCGTGGCAAGGGTCAGAAACGCGAGTGCCAACCCCAGGTGATCTTTGTAAACCACTGATCCAGCCAAGCCGATCGCCCCTATCAGGGCCGGCACCGCCGTGTGCCAACGCCGCTCATAGAACCGATCCGACGTACGACTGAAGATCAGCATCCCGGCCATCGCACCGATGTAGGGAATCGCTGAATACAAGCCAATCTGCATGACGCCCTGGACTCCCGCGTCCTTGAGAATCGATGGCAGCCAAAAGCTCATTGAGTAGATGCCGCAGATCAAGCAGAAGTAGCCAGCGGCCATCAGATAAACACGGGGATCTTTCAATACCTGTGCAAACGAATGGTGCTTTCCTTGACCCTCACCGATATGCGCTTGCAGTACCTGTTTTTCCCGAGCACTCAACCACGGCGCGACGGCGGGCTTATCACTCAGGACTTTTAGCGCTATGACACCTAACAGCACGGCCGGCATGGCCTCCAGGAAAAACATCCACTGCCATCCGGCCAGACCGTGGACTCCTGCGAAGGTTGTCATCAGCCATGCGGACAAAGGTGCCCCGAACATTCCACCCAGCGGGCCCGCAAGCATGACGATTGCCATCACTCGGCCCAATCGTTCGCGTCCGTACCAGTAGGTAAGGTAAAAAATCATGCCTGGAGCGAAGCCCGCCTCAAAAATCCCGAGGAGCAAGCGCAGTAGGTAAAATGATCGCTCGCTTTCGACGAACAGCATGCAAGCGGAGGTAATACCCCACAAAATCATCACCCGACTGAGCGTCTTACGCGCTCCGATCCTGGGCAAGAGCAAATTGCTAGGCGTCTCGAACAGGGCGTAGCCGACAAAAAAGATTCCGGCTCCAAGCCCATAAGCAGCATCGGACAAGTTCAAATCGCTTTGCATCTGAAGTTTGGCAAATCCCACATTTACCCGGTCCAGATACGCCACCACGTAACACAGGAGCAAAAAGGGTAATAACCGCCAGTCTATCTTTCGATAGATGGCCGTAAGTTCGCTCGATGGATTGATGCACCTGTGCATATTGCCCTCCGCTATAGGCGTTTTATTGTTTGACCGATATTCAGGTGCAATGGTCAGGCAAGCAAGAGCAACTTCTTGATGGTATCGTTGCCCTGAGAGCAACAGAGCCATGCAAGGGCAGGATTTTTTGTGAGAGACCTGAATCAACGCCGAATGCGCTATTTTTATGAGGTGCTTACCAGCGGCTCAATTCGCGGGGCCGCCGAGAATCTGAACACCGCACCTTCGGTCATCACCCGGCAAATTCAACTACTGGAAGAGGAAGTAGGAGCCCTGTTGTTTGAACGGCAGGCACGTGGTGTAGCGCCGACCGAGGCAGCCCACCTTCTGCTGGAATTCTGGCGTGGATGCCAGGCCCAACAAGAGCATCTTGAAGACCGCCTGCGAGGACTGAAAGGGTTAAGGGAAGGTGACATCCGCATAGTCACCAGCGAGGGCTTCATCGACTTGCTGATCGATAATGTCTTGCGCGATTTCACGGGCACCTATCCTGGCATTCGTATCAGTCTGGATGTGCTTCCTGTCAACAGCGTTTTGGAGGAAGTTGCCCAGAGCGCCGCCCATATTGGCTTGGCGTACAATCCACCGGCACATCCTGAAGTCACCTACCGCGCCTCATCGCTGCAACCTGTTCGATTACTCATGCGCGCAGGCCATCCGCTTACGCGCCTCAGTGAGCCTTTGAACTTCGAAGAGATAATGCGCTACCCATTGGCAGTCATGCCGCTTCAATACGGGTTGGGGCAAATTATCCAGCTCGTTGCACATACGGAAAACCTGTCCATTCGGCCGGCCTTGGTCACGAACTCCCTCACCGCCCTGCGACGCTACGTGATGAACGGAGATGCGGTCACGATGATGAGCGAATTCTCTGCCTTTAACGATATGGCCAGCGGAGATCTGGTGACTCGGTCAATCGATCACCCACTGTTCCAGAATATCCATGCTCGACTCTTGGTAAAACTCAGGAAGCCGCAATCTGTTGGCGCCGAGGAACTTCTCAAGTGGATCGAAGAGCGTATATTTATATTTAACCAATAAAATAGTTAATGACTTCAATCAATGACTTTTTACAATGACAGACATCTCAAATTAAATTATGGATGTTGCTATCCAACGAGCGGATCAATTTATGATCCTATACGGAGATCGACTCATTAGACAAACTGCCTAGGTCCTCAGTCCCCCATCGCCCCCAGGAGCCACTGGCGAAATATCTCGGCAGAGGCAGAACGCTTGCGATGCTTGAGCGACACCAGGAATTCGCCATTGCCCGTCACGCATTCGAAAGGCGTCACCCGCTGCAACTCTCCCTTGGCCAGCGCCTCATCCGCCATGAACGACCAGGCCAGGCCGATGCCCATGCCTTGTTGAACGGCCCGATACGCCAACGTCAGCTGGTTGAAGACCGGGGCCTTGTCCCGCGCGACGAAGTCGATACCAAAGTGACCGAACCATTGATGCCAGTCCAGACACTGCCAGGCGCAGGTGTCGATTTGCACCAGGTTGGCTTGCGCCAATTGTTCCAGTGTCTCGACCCCCGAGACATCCAGTGAAGGATGAGCCACGGCGTAGACGATTTCCGGCAGCAGGAAATCGCTGTCCAGCGACGGCCATTGGCCGGAACCATAGAGTACGCCCACGTCGAAATCATTGAGGCTGGCCTCATCGAATTCATTGATCGCGTGAACGTGCACGGCGATGTCCGGGTACGCCTTGTTGAATTCGATCAGCTTCGGGAACAGCCAGAATTGGGCCAGGGCATGGGTCGCCAGCACCGAGACGGCGTTGGACTGATGAACGTTGCGAATTCGCGTGACGCTTTGGTACATCGTGGTCAGGAGTACGTTGACCGTCATCAGCAGTTCATCCCCTGCGCTGGTCAACTTGACCCCTCGTGGTTTGCGCTCGAAGAGCGGGACGCCCATGCAGTCCTCAAGCTGGCGCATCTGTTTGCTCACGGCGCTCTGAGTCAGAAACAGCTCGCCGGCGGCGCCCGTGAAGCTGGCGTGTCGTCCCACGGCCTCGAACGTGATCAGGGTCTCCAATGGGGGCAAGGTACGCAGATAACGGTTGATGGCGGTTCTCCGGGACTGACGAGCGCTACGAGACATTCCCCTGGGGAATGGGTGACCAACTTTATATCGCAGGTGGCGCTTACCTGCCATGGCTAGAATGCGGCTAAACAGCCTGCCAGAGCCGAGATGATGAACAGTGGTGTTGTATTTGCGATATTGGCGGGTGCCATCTGGGGTGGCGTGATCATCGGCCCTTCGTTGCTGCCGGAATTCAATGCCGTGCTGATCAGCAGTGTGCGGTTTGCCCTGTACGGGATGATCTCGCTCGTCGTGGCCTTGCCCATCGCGTCCCGTCTGCTGTCGCGTTTGACCCGCGGCGATGCCTGGATGCTGCTGCGTCTGTCACTGACCGGCAATGTCCTGAACTACGCACTCCTGGGCGCTTCCGTACAGCTGAGCGGGGTGACCGCGGCCGCCCTTATCAACGGCATGATGCCGGTCGCCATCACCTTTCTGGGGCGTAGCGATGCAGGGTCCCTGCCCCTGACCAGGCTCAAGCTCCCCCTGCTGCTGGTATTCCTGGGTATCGTATCGGTCAGTCTGGAACATACCGGCGCGCAGGCGGCGAGCACCTCATTGTCTTCCCAGTTGCTGGGCCTGGCCTGCGGGTTCAGTGCCGTGGCCTGCTGGTCGTGGTACGCCACCCATAACGCCCGGTATCTCAAACAAAGCCATTTCAACAGCAGCGAGTGGTCGACGCTGACCGGCATCGTGACGGGCATCGTGGCGATCGTGTTCGGCTTCGCGGCCTTGATGCTGTTCCCGAACCTGGTGCCCTCTGAGGTTGAAAGCAGCCGCTGGACGACTTTCCTGTGGGTTTGCCTGTTCCTGGCACTCTGTGGTTCATGGCTGGCCAATGGGCTCTGGAATGCTTGCTCGCGTCGAATGCCCGCGTCGTTGAGCGGCCAGATGATCGTGTTCGAAACGCTGTTTGCCTGCGTATACGGTTTTCTGTTCAGCCAGCGCATGCCTGGCTTGATGGAAGTGGTCTCGATCGTGTTGCTGGTGGGCGGGGTCGTATGGGCGGCGAAACGTCATCGGATAATGCCGGTGAAACAGGCTGAATCCTGCGAATGACAGCCGATACCGTGGCGCAAAGCCGGGTATCGGTGCCGACGCTTTCAGCGACTTCGAGACGACACTCAGGGCAGCGGTTGGAGGCTGGTCTTGAAGGCAGTGACCACACGGTTACGGCCTTCGTGTTTAGCGTGATACAGGCGTTGATCGGCTGTACGCAGAATGGCCTCGATGGTGTCGCCATCGCGACCGGATTGCGATACGCCGATGCTCACTGTGACCACGGTTGGCCGCTGCAGGCCATGAAAGGAACTATTGGCAACGGTGCTTCGCAGACGCTCGGCGATTTCGTGCGCGCCTTCAAGTGAAGTCTGCGGCAGCAGTATCATGAATTCTTCTCCGCCCACTCGGGCTACGCCGTCATACGGCCGAATCGAATCGAGGCATTTCTCCACGAAACTCTTCAGGATGTCGTCGCCAACCTGATGCCCGAAGCGATCGTTGATGGACTTGAAATTATCCAGATCCAGTGCCAGCACGGAGAACGGCGCATCGCCGCGTTTGGTCCGGCCGATCTCGCCTTCGACCCGCTCCATGAACCGACGCCGATTATCAGCGCCTGTCAGTGGATCGGTCGCCGCCAGGTGCCCGAGTTCTTGATTGGTGCGCTGGAGTTCCTGCAGGGCGCTCTCGGCATACGCCATCGCTTCGGCAAGACGCACCATCAACTCCTCCTGGCTGTAGATCCTGGAAAACGACCGCGTGGTGAGGAACGCTTGCACGACCCCATAGCTCAACATGAAGAATCCACCGGCGAAGATCGCGTGAGCGAGCCACCACATATGGTTCCACGGACGCGCAAGGATGAAGGCAAGGGAGGACAGCGCGAACGCGGTGACCGAGATGATGAAAATGGTCATCAGCGGCGAACGGATACGGCGCAGCAGGAGTATGGTCACGGTCAACGTGGAAAGAACGAGGGCGCCCCCCTCCATCGACAGGCGCACCGCGAGATTGCTGGCGATCGGCGAATTCGCGACGTACGCCACTGCCACGTCAACCAGCAGGAACAGTCCTATCCAGGTCAACCACGGGCGAGCCTTGATTCGTTGGTCCGCGGCATCAGGTGGGCGGTGGTACGACAGCATTCCGATTAACAGCAGAATCGACATGACCAGTCGAGAAGCCGGTCCATAAAGCAGGAAGAGCCAGATATTGTGGTGCGCAAGCCCGGTGAACGCACCATGCAACGCGTAGATCACTACAAAGCCGAGAAATCCAAGCGTCATCCATCGCAGCAGCGGCTCTCCCGATGACTGATAACAGCGCCACGTGACGTAAGTAACAAACAGGCCTGCCAGGGTCGCTGCCGTGATCGCAAAGATATGGAACAGGTGATTCTCGAATAAAAGTGTGGGGTCCTGAAAAAAGTACAAGTAGCCAATCAGATAGGCCGGAACAAGCGCAAATCCTGCGAGCAGCAAGCAGGCGTAAACCTTGACCATCAGGCGAACGGCTTCAGGTGGCTCGTCGGTGGCGATGAAATTGATCATGGGTCCCTCCGGTTTCGATCCGTTCATAGTTTTTTCAGGAAGCCCAGTAGCAGCTCATCGACCTCTGTCGCGCGCTCTTGCTGTATCCAGTGGCCGGCACCTTCGAGGATATGACACCCGCGCAGTCCCGGCAGTGTCTGCGCGAAGGCTTCGATCTGCCGCGGGGAACTGGGAAACTTCAGCACGGCGTCGCGGCTGCCGGCAATGAACATCGAGGGCTGTCGAATAATGCAACCGCGCCAGGGTGCCAGCAGCGCCCATGAGCGCGTCATGTTGCGGTACCAGTTCAAGCCGCCGCGAAATCCGCTGCGGGTGAATTCGCGGGTGTAGTAGGCAATATCCTCCAGGCTTAGCCAGCCTGGCAGGGTTTCGGGCTCGATCATCGCGCCCAGGAAGCCCTGGCCCGGCTGCAGCCGGCCGAATACCAGCCCCTCGGGGCCATCCCCCGAGCCACTGAAGTAGATGCGCCGGATCGACGACTCGACGTCCCTTTCCAGCTCGGCCTCGGCCACACCCGGCGTCTGGAAATACTGGATGTAGAAGTCGCTGATCCCCCGCGAGACCAGCGCGCTGAGGAGTTCCACGCGTGCCGGCGGCGAGAAGGGAACGCTCATGCCAACCACTGCGCGGAACAGATCGGGTCGCAGCAATGCGGCGCTCCAGGCCACCTGCGCACCCCAGTCATGGCCGACGATCACGGCTTGCCGTTCGCCGAGTGCGTTGACCAACTCGACCATGTCGCCTACCAGGTGGAGCGTGGTGTAGGCGTCGGGTTCGGCCGGCGCATCTGTGCCGCCATAGCCGCGCATGTCGGGTGCTACCGCCCTGTAGCCGGCGGCCGCCAGTGCAGCAAGCTGATTGCGCCACGAGTACCACAGCTCCGGAAAACCGTGGCATAGCAAGACCAGCGGGCCGCTACCTTGCGTGGCTATCCGCATGTGGATGCCATTGATGTCGAGCAGTTCGAAGTGTGGCTCGTTCATGTGCGCTTCCTGCGATTCAAGCGATGGCCCCCAGCAACCGTGGCAAACTCGCCAGCGCCTGCTGCCGGCTGACATAGAGTCGATGCAGCTGTGCCAGTTTCTCGGTGTCGGTTTCTTGCAAACCCCTGACCACCGCCGTCATAAAGTACAAACGTGACTGCTTGATCCAGCGGGCCAGGCCGTCATGCTCTCCCCAGCGTAGTTGATTACCCAGGTAGACCGCCCAGATTCTGATCCAGTCCGAGGGGACGTGGGGCGGGGGGACCATTGTGCACAGCGCATTCATCTGCGCTTGATCGACCAGGTGGCTTTCCACATAGGCGATCAAGGCCGCGCTGAATACGGGTTGGCAGCTGCTGACCATCCACAGGTTGATCTTGCCGCCGTCGAACACCTGCATGTCAGGGAGTGTCGGGATGGCACTGGCGCTGCAGTCAATGTGCAGAGCATGTGGGCTCGTGGCGATGCTGCCCTGGTCGAGCACGATGCGCGTTGGCTCGATCACTCGCACCCGCCCCAGGCGCACGATGTTGTCGATGCGTCGAAGCTCACGCAGTTCCGCCTGTGTGACTGTGGCGCAACGGTAGGCAGTGGGTTCGACGGACTTGTCCAGGCGCAAGAGCTGACCTGTCGCCTCGAGCCTGGAGAACAGGTCCGGGATCGAGTCTGCGGCGGCGATGGCCTCGAACTGTGCCGTGAGCCCCCCGATGGTTCGTTCGAAGCTGTCGAGGCCGGGTTGCATGTTGGCCCGGTCGATCAACCACGGATCGTTCGGCATGATCCAGCTGATTGTTGCGGGGGCAACACCGTTTTGCAGCAACCACAGGCAAGCGTCGATCCCGGTCTTGCCCGATCCCACCACGACGTAGCTGGCGTACGGGTGGCGGATTTTCGGCAGGTCGTTCAGTGGCACGCATTGCACGCCGGATTCCACCCTGTACCTGGGCGGGTGGGTCGAGGGCACCGCCGTCTGGGCATGGGTGGCGTCCACCACCTTTTTGCTCACCCGGACCTGATGGTCGGCGCCGCTGACGAGCGAGGTAAACCGGTGATCGTCAAGGCGGTCGCCGGTGTAGTTGCACATGGGGAAAAAACGGACTCGACCTGAGGGCAGAAACTGCTGATTCATCACCTGATCGAAGTAGCTCACCACCTCGGCACCGGAGGCTAGCTCATACAAGCCCTCGTTCAGTGCCGTCGTGTCTTTCGTTCCGCTGCCCAGTTCCCGTGAGTTGACGCCATAGAAGGCCGAGGGCTGGTGTAACCGTACGAACGGGTAGGCATCATTCCAGTGCCCGCCAGCTCGATCGTGTCGATCCACCATCACGATGCGTGCATTGGTTTCCTTGAGCAGGGTATCGACGAAGGCCATGGCCATCGCGCCAGCACCGATGACCAGGTAGTCGGTTTCAATCGGATTTTCGTCCATATGGCTGCACCGTCCTGAAGGTTGCCCTCCTTCAACCTCCGTAGATTAGCCACCCATGCCACAGGCAATAGAACGAATGCTTCTGACCTCCATAACCAATGGAATTAATGGCTGCAGCCCGCGTGCCAGACGGATGCTCCATCGCGAGCAAGCTCGCTCCTACAGAAGAGAGAAGAGCAAAAAAAATCCGTCATGACATGTTATGACCTCCGTCAAAAACGGACTTTAACCAACAAATTCAGGGGTTTTAGGACGAATGGTCGAGAGGCGTCAAGCGCGGGGAATTGCAGAGAGTTTGCAGCCACTACAGGCTTTTCAGGCGGGCACGTTCGTCGAGGTGAAGTGAACTTCACTTTCATGACGTGTCACATTAAGTCCTTGTCAAGTGAACTTCAGTGGAGGTACAGCCTTATGAGCATGGCCACGATAGTCAGTGCCGTGATTTCCAGTCTCGCACCCAGTGTCTTTGACCAGAACAACCTGCAAGACCCGGGTGCACATGTCTCAGCCGTCGAATACCACTATGGTATGGACATCGATGTGAAACGGGTGCTGCAGCGCACCGATACATCCGACAAGACCGGCGTCGTACCGGTGACCCTGGTCTACGAAGACAGCGAGGGCGAGATTCACAAGATCCGTTTCCTCGAATGGGGTGGAAGCCCTGCCGACCCTACCAGCATTGCCTGATCAACTCCTCGATCGGGTTCCGGGCCTAGCCGCCCCCTAACAAGAAGCGGAAGTTAAACCTCCTGTGCACTCAGTGCGATTGAGGTTTTGTGTTACCTGAAAATGGACATATTCGAATGACTGAAAGTTCATTCGCGAAACTCACTATTATCTTGGTGGCGTATTGCCCCAGGATTAATTGATAACAATGGCTGGATCTGAATGGCAGTCAGCAACGGTAATCAAGCCGTGCCAAGAGCCAAGTTGATTCACTATTGAATAAAAGAGGTCACCATGGAACTTAGTATGTTTTCTTCGTCCACCGTGGAATATGTGCGTTTGGGCGTTGTCTATTTTCATCTTATCGCCTGTTGCGTGGCAATCGGGCTGGTCTTGACCAGTGACATCGCAATGGTCAAGCAACTCCTGAAGGGGGATGCGTCAGGTCACCAAGATGACGCGCACATGAAAAGCCTTCAAAAAACCGTATCGCTTGCACTTGTAGCACTTTGGATTACTGGCATTGGTATTGTCGGGATCGATTATGCCGGTAAAGGGATGGAGTATTTCCTCAATCCAAAACTGCAAGCCAAAATCGGCATCGTTGTGCTGCTGACCTTTAACGGCTTCCTGTTGCATAGCGCTGTATTGCCGGCGCTGAAAAAAGCCGGTTCGTTACTCAAGCTCTCCTTCAGCCTGCGCATGCTGGCGCTGTTCTCCGGCGCTCTCTCCGCCGTGTCCTGGTTCTATGCCGCCATGCTCGGTGTCGGTCGTCCGCTGGCCTGGAAATACTCGCTGGTCGAGTTGCTGGCAGCCTATCCGGTTCTCATCGTCGGCGGTTTCGGGATGATGGTCCTGCTTACTGCCTGGGCAAAAAACAGAGACACCGAAACGCGTATGGAGCAAGGCTTCAGGATTCCAGGAAACGCCGCCCTCGCTGGATGGTGAAGCCAGGCTGAACAAGGAAGTTCGGCTTCTGCCAATGAAATCCGCTGTTAGCAGTTCGAAAACGGTGCTGCTAACGCCGGTTTAAACGAGATCCAGCGGCCTCTATCGCTTCCCCTTCATGCAGACTACGGAAAGATAAGCCCCCCAAAGAACACCAGATACGGCAAGTATCAGCTCCGGATTGAAAATACTCTGTTCGACCGGCGCCACCAGGATTTCGCTATAAAGGCACATTGCGCCAGCGATCAACGCAATAAAGTAGCCAGTCTGTGTTCTGGTCCGGCGCAGCAATAGAACCTTTTTCAGACCCTCTTCTTTCCATTCCTGACGGGGCATGAGTTGGATTTCCTCCAGCAGCACTACCCCCCACAGTAATGCGCATAACCCATAACCTATCATCATGACGCCCTCCAGTTTGAACGTTGATTCAACATGAATGCAGCGTGCACTCAGTGCTCAACTTGTGAATATCCATTCCGGAGTCTTTTTCTGACTCGTTGACGAAGACAACTCCATTGAGCAGACCAATATATTCCGAGGGGTAAATATGCTTGATCGGGACGGTCTCCGCTATCGACGTTAGCAGGAGTTCTTTGTGGAGATATCAGCCAAAAGCTTGTAGTGGTTCCACTACAAGCAGTCACTCTAGGTTAACAAGCCGTTTTCAAGTGCATAGCGGGCCAGTTTCGCGTTGCTGTCCATCCCGGTTTTTTCCAGGATGCGTGCCCGGTACGTCGTGACGGTGCTCGGGCTCAAATGCAGTATCTGAGCGATGCGCACAATTCTTTCGCCTGCAGCGAGGAGCTTCAGTACTTCAAGCTCCCGGTCGGAGAGCGCTTCGTGGGGTGCCTCGTCGCCTCTGCCAATAGCATTGACCAGTTTTTCCGCCAGCTCGGGACTGACGTGCTTGCCGCCTGAGGCCACCTTGCGAACGGCCGCCACCAGGGTGGCTGCGGAAATGTCCTTGGTGAGGTATCCCGCTGCGCCGTGCTTGATTGCGCGTAACGCATAGGCCTCGACCGAATGCATGCTCAACATCAGAACGGCGAGCTTGGGCTTGTGCGCACGCATGAGTTTGAGAAGCTCGAGGCCGTTCTTGTCGGGAAGCTGAATATCGACCAGCGCCACGTCGAAATCCTGCTCGCGGACCAGGAGCATGGCGTCTTGTGCCGTCTCGGCTTCACCCGTTACGTCGATCTCGCCGGCCGTCTCCAGCATGCGTCGCACACCGCTACGCACGATGCTGTGATCATCCACCAGCAAGACTCTGATTTTGTGGTCAGTCATCGGTCTTTTCCATTCGCACCCGCAAGGCCCTGGCCGTATCGTGTCTCGATGTACAGATGATGTTGAACCCGCCGGCCCAGAGGCGCGCGCTCATGCATTCCCACACAAACCCTGCGGCCAGTGGCCAGCAAGCCATTGAATCTGCTGCCGGGCTCTACGTTAGCAGGTCGGGATTGCACTGCAAGATGACAATTTCCCCCAGGATCCGGGGCATTGCACCAACCTTGCTAGTATTTCGTAAGCCAGCGCGCAGTTTTCAACAGGGTAAACACTGCAATGCCGGCTCTTGCGGCAAGGGGTGATGCCTTGCCCGCGGCATCATTTTGACTGGACAAAGACATGGCCACAGTGACGACACCGATCGAAGTATTGGACATGAAGACATTGCTGGCAGCGCTGAAGTCGTTGCGCAAAGGTGACTTCACCACCCGTATGCCGGAAGACTGGACTGGCATGCCGGGCAAGATCGCCGACACGCTCAACGAGATCATCGACATGGCGGCCGAGACCACCACCGAATTCGAACGCGTGGCGCAACTGATCGGCAAGCAGGGCAAGGTCGATGAGCGTATCCAATTGCCGATGATGAAAGGCTCGTGGCAAAAGATCGTCAACTCCAGCAATGCGCTCACCAGCGACCTCATCAGCCCGATGAACGAGATCATTCGCGTGGTCGGTTCGGTGGCCGAGGGTAATCTGAGCCAGCAGGTACCGCCGGTACTCGACGGTCTGAAACTGCGGGGCCAGTTCCTCAAATCCGCCGAGATCGTGAACACCATGGTGACGCGCCTGGGTTCCTTCGCTTCCGAGGTCACCCGCGTGGCGCGCGAAGTCGGCACTGAGGGGATTCTCGGCGGGCAGGCCAATGTCAAAGGGGTGTCCGGCACCTGGAAAGACCTGACCGACTCCGTCAACGACATGGCCGCCAACCTGACCACCCAGATGCGCAACATCGCTTACGTGACCACTGCCGTGGCCAAAGGCGATCTGGGCAAGACGATTACCGTCGAAGCCCGGGGTGAGATTCTCGAGCTGAAAAACACCATCAACACCATGGTCGGCCAGCTCTCGAGTTTCGCGGCCGAGGTGACCCGCGTGGCGCTGGAAGTCGGTACCGAAGGCAAGTTGGGCGGCCAGGCGGAAGTGCGCGGCGTATCAGGCACCTGGCGCGACCTGACCGAATCGGTCAACGGCATGGCGGCCAACCTCACCACTCAGGTGCGCAACCTCGCCCAGGTGACGACGGCGGTGGCGCGCGGCGACCTCGGCAAGAAAATTACCGTTGAAGCCAAGGGCGAGATTCTCGAACTGAAAAACACCATCAACACCATGGTCGACCAGCTCTCCAGCTTCGCCTCGGAGGTGACACGGGTCGCGCTGGAAGTCGGTACCGAAGGCAAACTGGGTGGACAGGCCGAAGTGACCGGCGTGTCCGGCACCTGGAAGGACTTGACCAATTCGGTCAACGGCATGGCAGCCAACCTGACCACCCAGGTGCGCAACATTGCCGACGTGACGACGGCGGTGGCCAACGGCGATCTGTCGCGCAAGATCACAGCCGAAGCCAAAGGTGAAATTCTCCAGCTCAAGGAAACCATCAACACCATGGTGGACCAGCTCTCGACCTTTGCCGACGAAGTGACGCGCATGGCGCGCGAAGTGGGGACTGACGGCAAACTCGGCGGCCAGGCCAAGGTGACGGGCGTCGGTGGCACCTGGAAAGACTTGACCGACTCGGTCAACAGCATGGCGGCCAACCTGACCAATCAGGTGCGTAACATCGCCGACGTGACGACGGCGGTGGCCAAAGGCAACCTGGGGCGCAAGATCACCGTGGAAGCCAAGGGCGAAATCATGGAGCTGAAGAACACCATCAACACCATGGTGGACCAGCTCAACAGCTTTGCCGCCGAAGTGACGCGGGTGGCGCGCGAAGTCGGCACCGAAGGCAAGCTCGGGGGGCAGGCACAGGTGCAAGGCGTGTCCGGCACCTGGAGGGACCTGACCGAAAACGTGAACTTCATGGCGGCCAACCTGACCAGCCAGGTGCGAGGCATCGCGAAAGTGGTGACCGCCGTCGCCAACGGCGACATGAAGAAGAAACTGACACTGGAAGCCAAGGGTGAGATCGCCGAACTGGCCGACACCATCAACGGTATGACCGATACGCTGGCGCTGTTCTCCGACCAGGTGACCTCGGTGGCGCGTGAAGTGGGCGTCGAGGGCAAGCTGGGGGGCCAGGCCCACGTGCCGGGTGCTGCCGGCACCTGGCGCGACCTGACGGACAACGTCAACGGTCTGGCGGCCAACCTGACCAACCAGGTGCGTGCAATTGCCGATGTGGCGACGGCCGTGACCAAGGGCGATCTGACCCGTTACGTGGAGGTGGAAGCAAAGGGTGAAGTGGCGGAACTCAAGGACAACGTCAACGAGATGATCCGCAACCTGCGCGAAACCACGCGGCAAAACGCGGAGCAGGACTGGCTCAAGAGCAATCTGGCGAAATTCAACCGCCTGCTGCAGGGTCAGCGCGATCTGGCGGCAGTCTCCAAGATGGTGCTGTCTGAACTGGCTCCGCTGATCAACGCCCAGCACGGTGTGTTCTACATGATGGACGAGAACCCGCCGGATCCGGCGAAACTCAAGCTGCTGTCCGCTTATGCGTACAAGGGCAACATCAATGTGAACGATGAGTGGCGGCTCGGCGAGGGCCTGGTCGGGCAATGCGCCTACGAGAAGCGGCGCATCCTGCTGACCGATGTACCGGCCGATTACGTCGCGATTTCATCGGGACTCGGTGCTGCCGCCCCGCTGAATATCATCGTGTTGCCGATCCTGTTCGAGAACAAGGTCAAGGCCGTCGTCGAAATGGCTTCGTTCACGCGCTACAGCATCATTCATCAAACCTTCCTCGATCAGCTGGCCGAATCGATCGGTATCGTGCTCAACACGATCGAAGCCAACATGCGTACCGAAGAACTGCTCAAGCAGTCGCAATCGCTGGCGCACGAGCTGCAAAGGCAACAGGAGGAATTGAGACAGACCAACGAGGAGCTGGAGGACAAGGCCGGACTGCTGGCGGAGCAGAAAGCCGAAGTCGAGCGCAAGAACCGCGAAGTCGAAATCACCAAGCTGTCGCTGGAGGAGAAGGCGGAGCAGCTGACGCTGACCTCGAAGTACAAGTCCGAATTCCTATCCAGCATGTCCCATGAGCTCAGAACGCCATTGAACAGCTTGCTGATCCTGGCCCGCCAGCTCAGCGACAACGCGGAACACAATCTCACCCCCAGGCAGGTCGAATATGCCAAGACCATCCGCAGCGCGGGCAAAGACCTGCTGGAGCTGATCGACGAGATTCTCTACCTGTCCAAGATCGAGTCGGGTACGGTCACACTGGATCTGAATGAAGCGCTGTTCGCCGATCTGCACGACCAGATCGAACGCACCTTCCGCCCGGTCGCCGAAAGCCGGGGCCTGACCTTCACGATCGAACTGGCGCCTACCCTGCCCCCCGCCTTGTGGACCGACGAAAAGCGCCTGCTGCAGGTGGTCAAGAACCTGCTGTCCAACGCCTTCAAGTTCACGGAACAAGGCAGCGTCAAGATCGGCATCGAGCCCGTTGTGTCCGGGTGGAGTGTGGATCACAGCGAACTGAATCGCGCCGATGCGGTGGTCGCCTTCGTGGTCACCGACACAGGCATTGGCGTATCGGCCGGCAAGCAGAAGCTGATCTTCGAAGCGTTCCAGCAAGCCGATACCGGAACCTCACGAAAATACGGTGGCACCGGCCTCGGCCTGTCGATCAGCCGCGAGCTCGCACACCGGCTGGGCGGTGAGCTGCGGCTGATCCCCGGTGAGATCGGCAAGGGCAGTACTTTTGCGCTGTACGTGCCCTTGCGAACACAGGATGCCCAGCGTCAGATGCTGGATGAACCCGCGACAGAGGCAGTACCTGGCCAGGTCAGGCGCGACCTTATGTCAGGCCCTTCTGCACAGATACTCGACGACCGCGAGTCGGTCCAACCCGGGGACCAGGTGCTGCTGATGCTCGAGGGCGACGCCCGATTCGCCGGCATCCTGCTCGAGGCCGCGCACCAGAAGGGGTTCAGGGCTATCGTCACGACCCGTGGCGCGGATGCACTGGAACTTGTCGAGCGCTTCAAACCCGCCGCGATCACGCTGGACCCGGGCCTGACAGACATCGATGGCTGGTTGCTGCTCGAGCAGTTGAAGGGAAATTTCGCCACGCGTCACATCCCGGTCCAGATCATCTCGAGCACTGACGACCGCACACGCGGGCTGCGCTATGGCGCTTTCGACTATCTGCTCAAGCCAGTCACAGCCGATGAGATTCAACATGCGCTGGTCGGCATCGTCGCATTCGCGGGACGCAAGACCAGGAACCTGCTGCTGATCGACGGCGACGAAGCAAACCGCGCCCGCATCCTCGATCTGCTCGGCAACACCGACGTGAAGATCGAAACGACCGCCAGCGGCGCTGAAGCCTTGAAGAAACTGGCAAAGAAACGCTACGACTGCATGGCAATCCATCTCGAACTGCCCGACGCATCCGGCATCGAGCTGCTCGAGACGTTGCAGGAAGACCAGGCCAGGCGTGAACTGCCGATCGTCGTCTACGGTGCAGAGACACTGACCAAGCCGCAACACGAGCGTTTCCGGACACTGCTGGGCAAGGGCGTGATCAAGGCCGTTCAATCCCCCGAGCGCATACTCGACGAAACCGCACTGTTTCTACACCGTGTCGTCGACAGGCTGTCGCAGACCCAGCGCAGGATGCTGGAAAAACTCTATGAGGGCTCGGACAGCCTCGAGGGCAAAAAGGCCCTGGTGGTCGACGACGACGTGCGCAACATCTTTGCCCTGACCAGCGTGCTCGAGAGCAACAACATGCGGGTGGCCACCGCCGAAAACGGCCGGACCGCCATAGAACTGCTGCAACAGCAGCCCGATACCGACATCGTGCTGATGGACATCATGATGCCCGAGATGGATGGCTTCGAAACCATGCGCCAGATCCGTACCTTCAAACGATTTGAAGCCCTGCCCATGATTGCGCTGACGGCCAAGGCGATGATGGGTGACCGTGAAAAGTGCATCGAGGCAGGCGCCTCGGACTACGTCAGCAAGCCGGTGGATACCGACCAGCTGCTGTCACTGATGCGCAGATGGCTCTATCGATGAAGCAACCTCCGGTATTCAAGGAGAACGCCCAGGTGCGGCACCCTGCCCCGCCTGATGGCGTGCCAGCCTCCGTGTTGCTGGTGGATGACAATCCCGCCAAGCTCACGGCGCTCGCCGCGGTGATTACCGACATGGGCCTCGATGTCGCCACGGCGACGTCCGGACGTGAGGCGCTGCGCCTGCTATTGCAGCGCGACTTCGCCGTCATACTGCTCGACGTGAAAATGCCGGCGATGGACGGTTTTGAAACCGCTGCACTCATTCACGGCCGCCCGAAGTCGGCCCATACACCCATTATCTTCGTCACCGCGGAGGCCGACACCGATTCCGAGCGCTTCCGCGGCTATACGTCCGGCGCCGTGGATTACATCTTCTCGCCGATAGTGGCCGAAGTGCTTCGCGCCAAGATCCAGGTGTTTGTCGACCTGTTCTACTTGCAGCGCAAACTGACGATGCAGGCCGAAGAATTGCTGCAATCAAAGCGGCAGCTGCGAGAACTGGCCTCCTATCAGGAGCACATCAAGGAAGAAGAGCGAAAGCGCATCGCACGCGACATCCACGACGAGCTGGGGCAGAGTCTGCTGGCGTTGCGCATCGATGTCTCCATGCTGCAGGCGCGCACCGGTGCCATGCACCCCAGGCTCAACGAAAAGGCCAGCGATGCGCTGCATCACCTCGATACAGCCATCCGTAGTGTGCGCAGTATCATCAATGATCTTCGGCCACCCGTACTCGACCTGGGATTGCAGGCCGCGATCGAGTGGCAACTTGAAGAGTTCCGGCAGCGCAACGCGATCGATTGCACGATGTCGGCGAAAGACGAAAATTTCCGTTGCGACCTGAATGAAAAATCCGCCACCACGCTGTTCCGCATCGTGCAGGAATCACTGTCGAATATTGCCCGGCACGCGCAAGCGACACAGGTGCACATCGAACTCTCCAGGGAGGGTCGCCAGCTTTACCTGCAGATCAAGGACAACGGCGTAGGCATGACGGATCGCAAAAAACTGAACTCGTTCGGGCTGGTGGGCATGAAGGAACGCATCAGCATGCTGGGTGGGGAGTTCAGGATCGACAGCGCACCGGACAAAGGAACAAGATTGAGCATATCGCTGCCCATCGACTGACGTGGATGGCGTACGGGACTTTGCAGTAA
This sequence comes from Pseudomonas sp. PDM27, assembly GCF_019219205.1. Classification (NCBI taxonomy): domain Bacteria; kingdom Pseudomonadati; phylum Pseudomonadota; class Gammaproteobacteria; order Pseudomonadales; family Pseudomonadaceae; genus Pseudomonas; species Pseudomonas sp. PDM27. Next base: position 495,813 of record NZ_JAHUWF010000001.1, read on the forward strand.
AAGCGCCTGACGCTACGGGAGCCCTTGTACACACCGCTTAATCGCCCTGCTTGCCTGCCCATAGCGTCCGCGGGACACAGACAGCCCCGTCCAGTAACAATCGGGCCGTTCTCATCAGGCCGCAACTCGTTAAACGATCATGTTCAAAGCGCAACTCTACGGTGAACTCCCCCGTGGGGTGTTCAACCGAGAGTTGCCTGATATCGCCCCCAACGACACGCGCCACGCCTGCCGCCACGCTGCCCTCGATCAAGCAGGCAACCGCCACGCTCACCGCACCGAACACACCGATGCTGGTGTGGCAGCGATGGGGGATGAAGGTCCGGGTGCTCAGTGCTCCACCCGCTTGTGCTGGCGCAATCAGGCACATCTTGGGCACATTGCGTTGGCTGACATCCCCAAGGTTCATGGGTGGGCCGGCCTGCAACCGGATCGATTCGAGTCTGGCCTTGATTTCGCTGTCGGCATCCAGTTGTTCAGGGCGTTCATGACCGTTGAGGCCGAGGTCTTCTGCGCGGATCAACACCACCGGCATACCGTTGTCGACACAGGTGACTTCAACGCCGTCGAACAAATCGACCACGTTGCCTGTCGGCAGCAATGCACCACAACTGGACCCGGCGATGTCCTTGAACTCAACGACCAACGGCGCAGCGCAGCCCGGCACCCCGTCAATGCGTGCTTCGCCGGAGTAGCGCACGGTGCCGTTCGGTGTGGGCACATGAGCAATCGCGATCTGTCCGGTGTTCTCCATGAAAATGCGTATCGGAGTTACATCACCCGTCACGGCCACAAGTGCGCGCTCAATAGCGAACGGTCCGACACCGGCAAGAATGTTGCCGCAGTTCTGGCCGTAGTCGACCCGCGGCTCATTGACCAGCACCTGTGCGAACAGGTAGTCCACATCGGCGTCGGCGCGCGCGGAGGGCTTGATGATCGCCACCTTGCTGGTCAGCGAGTCGCCGCCACCGATGCCATCGATTTGCCGCGCATCCGGCGAGCCCATGACCGCCAGCAATACGCGGTCTCGAAGCGCTTGCTCGTCGGGCAAGTCGTGGGCCAGGAAGTAGGCGCCTTTCGACGTCCCGCCACGCATCAAGAGGCAAGGAATACGTGTCTGGCCCATGTTCAGTCTCCGAGTTCATCGAGGCTGTCGACGTAGCGCAGGCCCTTTTCCGCAAGCCGTTGGCGCATGTTGTAGATGTCCAGCCCCAACTCGCCCCTGGCCAGGCGCAAGGCCTTCTGCTCTTCCAGGTCGGCGCGGGCACGGCTGGCTTCGACAACTTGCGCGACCTCGCCCCGACGCACGATGACCACGCCGTCGTCATCGGCGACCACCACGTCGCCCGGGTTGACCAACTGACCGCCGCACACCAGCGGCAGGTTGACCGAACCGAGGGTCTCCTTGATGGTGCCCTGGGCACTGATGGCGCGGGACCAGACCGGGAAGCCCATCTCGCGCAAGGTATGGGTGTCACGCACCCCGGCATCGATCACCAGGGCACGCACGCCGTGGGCCTTGAGCGAAGTGGCAAGCAGGTCGCCAAAGTAGCCGTCGGTGCACGGCGAGCTGGGGGCAACCAGCAGAATATCCCCGGGGCGGCACTGCTCCACTGCCACATGGAACATCCAGTTATCGCCCGGTGCGACCAGCACCGTGACTACTGAGCCGCTGACGACCGCCCCTCGTTGAATCGGGGTAATCGAAGACGCCAGCAGGCCTTTTCGCCCTTGGGACTCGTGGATGGTCGCGACACCGAAGCGCCCCAGTTCATCGACCAGGGCCTGCTCGGCCCTGGGGATGTTGCGCACGACAACACCGGTTTTTCCGATCAGCTCGCTCATGCCAGGTTCTCCGTCACGCGGGGGAAGAGGCTCTGGTAGCCCTCGCCATAAACGATGTCGCGGCTGGAGGTGATACCTACGTTGCGCTTGGCCTGGACACCGCGTTGCAGGGCGACGCGTGTGTAGTACTCCCAGAGGTGTTCCTGACCGGCCATGCACTGGATGGCCGCGTACTTCTTGTCCCAGACCGAGGTGATGTCCAGCAACACATCGGGGCGCCATTCGCATTGCTCGGGCTGGTGCGGCTCGAAGCTGTAGACCGGCGGCGCACCGACAATTTTCTCGCCCGGCCTGTAGCCTTCGGCCTGGGCGATGATGCGGGCCTCTTGCGTCAGGTTCATGGCCAGCGGGTGATCGTAGTTGTAAGGGTCTTTCACCGAGTGGCTGAGGACGAACTCGGGCTGGACGCGACGAAACACATCCGCCAGGCGAAACAGGGTGTCCTTGTCGGCACGCATCGGGTAGTCGCCGATGTCAAAGAACTCAACGCTGGCCCCCAGGATATCGGCCGCGGCCTGGGCCTCTTCACGCCGTGCGGTTTTGACTTTCTCTTCGCTCATCTGGCCCTTGCGCCACAGCTTGGCGGACTCACCGCGCTCACCGAAGGACAGGCAGACGATGTGCACGGCATAGCCCTGTTGCGCATGCAGCGCGATGGCACCGCCCGCGCGCCAGACGAAATCGGCAGAGTGGGCGCTGATGACCAGCGCATTTTTCGGTGACTCGATCATTGCGGATACTCCTCCTGCGTTTCCAAAGAGCATCGCATCGCGACCCGCCACAGGAGTAATGCGTTGAAGTGTTGCAGGTATGCGTTTTTTTTATTGCTACTCGATCAAGGCAGCGGCATAGTCCAACCGGAATGACCCTTTGCAGAGCCCACGCACCATGGAAGCCACAGAACTGCCCAGCCTGATGCACGTCCGCGCCTTCGTCCGGGTGGCCGATCACGGGAGTGTTTCCAGGGCCTCTGTGGCGCTGTACCGCGCTCAATCGGTGGTCACACGGTCGATCTCCGAGCTGGAGGCGCGGCTCGACGTGCCACTGTTCGAACGCCACGCCAACGGTATGCGCCTGACCGATTTTGGTGAGCGCTTGCTGCCGCGGGCACGTCGTGTGCTGGCGGAGCTGGACAGCGTGCCGCGGTTGCTGGGTGGCGGGGATAAACGAGCGGTCGAGCCGCTGTACCTGTTCCAGGCCCGGCGCCTGCAAGTGTTCGTCAAACTCTGCGAAACCCGGCACATGCAGACCGTTGCCAGCCTGCTCGGCCTGAGTCAGCCGGCCATCAGCTCGACCATCAAGGTGATGGAAAGCGGGTGCGGCCAACCGCTGTTCGAGCGCACGCCTCGCGGCTTGCAGCCCACCCGTGCCAGCCACGAAATCCTCTTTGCGATCCGCCGGGCGCTGAACGAATTGCGCCACATCGAGACCGACATCACCGCTCTGCGCGGCACCTTGCAAGGCGTGGTGCAGGTCGGCGCCCTGCCCTTGGGCCGCACCCGGATATTGCCCGAAGCCATGGTACGCATGATGGCCGAACACCCGGGCATCCAGGTGATCACCAACGAAAGTCCGTTTGATCTGCTGGCCACAGAACTGCGTGCCGGTGATGTCGATTTCGTCTTCGGTGCCCTGCGCCCGGAGGCCTACGCCAGCGACCTGGTCGGCGAAGCACTGCTCACGGAAGACATGGTGGTAGTGGCGCGGCACGGTCACCCGCTCTGTTCGACAGCCGTGGCGCACGATGAACTGGGCGCCGCCCGATGGGTGCTGCCTCGCGCCGGCTCGCCGGCCCGGCAAATGCTCGATGAGTGTTTCACCCGGTTCGGCATTGCGCCGCCCCGGCCTGTAGTAGAAAGCGGCGACATGGCGATCATTCGCGGCCTGTTGTTGCGTTCGGACATGCTCGCCGCCGTTTCCGCCCATCAACTGGAACAGGAGATCGCCTCGGGCGAGTTGTGCATCCTGCCCCTGGAACTGAACCAGACCACCCGGGCTATCGGTCTGACTTATCGCAATGGCTGCCTGCACTCCCCGGTGGCCCAGGCCCTGATGGACATGATTCGCCGGGTGATCCGCGAACAGGCAGCGCAGGAATGAGGTAACGGCTTCAAAAAAAGATCGCAGCCTGCGGCAGCGCCTACAGGGATATGTGAATATTGGTAGGAGCTGCCGCAGGCTGCGATCTTTTGATTTTACAGCAGGCTGATCGGATAGCTGACGATCACCCGGTTCTCATCGAACTCATTGCTGCTGAAGCTCTTGCGAATACTCGAGTTGCGCCATTTGACGTTGAGGCTTTTCAGCGGACCGCTCTGCACCGTGTAGGCCAGTTCTGACTCACGCCCCCACTCCTTGCCGTCGGTGATCGCGCCGGTGTGCACGTTATCGCCGCTGATGTAGCGGTTCATCAGGGTCAGGCCGGGAATGCCGAGGGCGACGAAGTTGTAGTCGTGGCGCAACTGCCAGGACTTCTCCCGGGCGTTATCGTAGCTGCTGTTGTAGCTGTCATTGGCCAGGGTACCGCCGCTGGTGCCGTTGACCCGCATCCACACATCATCGCCGGTGAGTTTTTGCAGACCGACGTAGAAGGTGTTGCCGCCATACCGGGCCGATAACAGCGCCGAGACGGTACGGTTGTCCAGGTCGCCGGCACGGGCACTGCCATCTTCACTGCCCCAGAAGTAGCCGAGGTTGGCGCCCAGCGTCCAGTCACCCAGGGGCTGACTGTGGACCAGTTGCAGGTATTGCTGCTGATAGATGTCCTTGAGCTCGGCGTTCCACAGCCCGATCATCGTGCGTTTGTCGTTGAAGCTATATTCGCCGCCGACGAAGTTGAAGCGATCAGAGGTGAACACGGTTTTGCCCTGCATGAACATGTCTTCCATGCTCGCATCGTTGCGTGGACTGTTCTGCCGGAACTGTCCGCCGTACAGGGTCAGGCCGTCGATCTCTTGCGAAGTGACCTGGCCACCACGAAAGGTTTGCGGCAACGAACGACCGTCGTCGGAACGCAGGATCGGCAACACCGGCATCCACTCCCCGACCTTCAGTTCGGTCTTGCTCACTTTCATTTTCCCGGCCACTGCCAGGCGACCGAAATCCTCGGCGGGACGCCCATCGCCATGGATCGGCAACAGCTGAGTGCCGCCGGTGCCCTTGCCGCCATCGAGCTTGACCGAATAGAGACCCAGCGCATCCACCCCGAAGCCCACCGGGCCTTGGGTAAAGCCGGAGCGGACGTCGAGAATGAAATTCTGGGTCCACTCTTCGGCCTTGCTTTGTGGATAGGCCGGGTTGGTGAAGTTGCGGTTGATGTAGAAGTTGCGCAGGTTCAGGTTGGCGCTGGCATCTTCAATGAAGCCTGCAGCAGACGCTTGCAACGGGAGTGCACAGACAACAGCCAGGGAACAGACGAATCGGTGATCAACGGTGTTTTTCATTGTTATTGTTTTTCCGATTTTTGGGTAAGGAAATGCCCTGCGCCCGCAGTATCCGGGCACAGCAAGATCAATAGGAAAAGAATGGATAGCGGCCCGGGACGAGCCGCTGCACTAACCGCTGATGATCAGCGCGGGCCTTTACCCGCCACCGAGTAGAGCACCTGCTGGTTCCGGGTCTTCATGAACGCTTCCAGGCTCTGCCCACGCATGGCGGCATAGACCTGCAAGTTGGGAATCCCGAGTACCGCCGCGAGTTTCTCCAGCACGAAGAAGATCGCCCCGTACTGGATCAGCCCGCGCCAGTCACGACGGCGCAACAGATCCCGTTCCTCGTCGCTAAGGCCCCCTTCGTCGAACAACGCTTCCGGCGCTTCGAGAAAACGCTGGCGCCACTGCGGCTCGATCATGCGATGCAGGAACTTGTTCAGGCGATAACCCTTGGCGCTGCGCTCCAGGGTGAATGGATAGGTGCCTTCGAGTTTTTCGATGCCGGCCAACTGGTGCTGCATATGCTGCAGGTGGCGTGCATTGACCTCGGCAGGTACTGCACGGTCCTGGTTTTCCAGCAACAGGGTCGCGATACCGGTCATGGAGGGCAGGTAATAGTCCTGATGCAGATTTTTCACCGTGGCCGACAACGCACCACGCATGATCAGCCAGGTGATCACCTCCGAGCCTTCCATCCCGCCCAGGGTGGCGTATTCGGCGTGGGTCATCCCGGTCAGGCACTGCGGGTCGTTGACCAGCAAATCGATGAACTGCTCATCCCACTGCGGGTTGTTGAAACCGCAACGCTCGCCATGCACCTGATGGGACACGCCGCCGGTGGCGACAATGGCTACCTTCAGGTCTTCGGGATAGCTTTCAATCGCCCGACGCAGGGCCTGGCCCAACTTGTAGCAGCGCAATGCACTGGGGATCGGGAACTGCAACACCCCCACCTGCAGTGGCACGATTTGCACCGGCCACGCCGGATCACAGGGCAACAGCGCCGACATCGGCGAGAAGAACCCGTGGTCCAGCGGCTTGTCGCGGAAGAAGCTCATGTCGAACTCGTCGGCCATCAGGCTTTGCCCAATGTGTCGCGACAGCGCGGCATGCCCGCCCACTGCGGGCAGCGAGCGCGGATTGCCGCCTTCGTCGGCGACCTCGTAACGCTCATCGACACCGAGGGAGAACGCGCCATAGTGGTCGAAGAAGAACGACGTCACATGGTCGTTGAAGATGTAGAACAGCACGTCCGGCTGTTGCTCCTTCAACCACACCTTGATCGGTTCGAAGCCTGCGAAAATCGGCGCCCAGGCCGCTTCATTCTGTTTATCGTGATCGACAGCGAAGCCGATGGTAGGTGTATGGGAGACAGCGAGGCCACCGATGATGCGTGCCATGATGAGTTCCTGTGTTCGAAAAAGTTTATTGCGCCAGCAGCGCCCGGCTGACCCGGCGCCGTGCAAGACCGTTGGCCAGGATCGCCAGGGCGGCGATGAAGGCCGGCACGCTCAACAGTGCGAACAGCAACGGCAGGCCCAACCCGAGACTGAGCACCGCACCACCGATGAGAGAGCCAAAGATACCGCCGAAACGACCGATGCCGAGCATCCAGCTCACGCCCGTTGCACGGAAATCCGTCGGGTAATAACCAGGGGCAAACGCATTGAGGCCAGTCTGCGCGCCGCTCATGCAGAAACCGGCGGCGATCACGCCAAGCGCCAGCAGGCTCGACTCCAGGCTGAAGGCCCCCAGCAGCAGGATAAACACGCCACCGAGTGCATAGGAGGTGGCGATCACGCCGTTCGGATTGCGTCGGTCCATGATCCAGCCCACCACGATCGCCCCGACCGTACCGCCGATCTGGAACAGGCCGGTGATGGTGGCAGCACGCTCGATGGACAGACCGCCTTCGCGCAAAAGGGTCGGCATCCAGCCCATGGTCAGGTAGATCACCAGCAGGCCCATGAAATAGGTCAGCCACAACGCCAGGGTGCCGGCCCGATAACGTTCGGTGAACAGCATGCGCACCGGCGCCTTGTGCTGGGCCTGGGGTTCGGCGAGGGTGAAGTTCGTGGTTGCCGAAAACTTGCCCCCCAGCTTGTTCAGTACTTTGGCGATCTGGGCCGCTGGCGCATTGCGCGCTGCCAGGAATCGTGCGGACTCAGGCAGCAACAACCAGAGGAAAGGCAGCAGCACCATTGGCAGAATGCCACCGGCGAGCAACACCGATTTCCAGCCGTACAGGGGAATCAGCCAGGCTGCCAACAAGCCACCCAGCCCCGACCCCATGTTGAACCCGGTAAACATGATGGTGATGAACAGCGAACGATTGCGCTCTGGCAAGTATTCGGCAAGCAGCGTGGTGGTGTTGGGCATCGCGGCGCCCAGGGCCACACCGGTCAATAACCGCAAGGCCGCCAGCTCATAGGGGTTACGCGCAAACGCACACGCCAGGCTCAGTACACTGAACCCTGTCACCGCCAACAGCAGCACTTTCTTGCGCCCCACACGATCAGCGTAAGGGCCGGCGGTCAGGGCGCCGATGGCGAGCCCGATCATCCCGGCACTCATGACCGGGCCAAACGCCGCCTTGGACAACCCCCACTCTTGAATCAGTGAAGGCGCGATAAAACCCATGACCGCCACATCCAGCCCATCGAATAGAACAATGAAGAAGCACAGGCTCATGATCAACCACTGGTACCCGGCAACCGGTCGGTTGTCGATCCACGCCTTGATGTCGACCGTTTCGTGACTCATGTTTTCACCTTCTTATTGTTGTAGAGATACCGAACGGCCTGGTGATCGCTGCAGGCCTGAGGCCGCCCGACAGCCGAACGCTGGGCGTGACTTTAAAGCCGCGGCTGTCTGCGCCGCCTCTGGGAAATCCTTAAACGGGTATCTGTTTTTCTTATCGGAGGATTTAAAGCGCCCAGGAGCCCAGTCAGATGGAAATGCCCATAACAAAAACCGATACCTGCTTAACGACTTCACAGAGGACGCTTGGGAAGCGCTTGTTCTAAGGTCGACGCAACTGCCTTGACGGCGGTTGCAGTGATGGACGCTCTGTAGCTGCACACACTAAAAACAAGGGTTTGAACATGACCACACATCTCGATGACACGGGCTTGTCCCGCCGCTCGCTGCTCAAGAAAGGTTCCGTCGTACTCAGCGCCAGCGCCGCGCTTGGCATGCCGGTCCTGAGCCAGGCCTCCCGCAACAGCACCACGCAGCACGCAGACAATGAAGGCACCGATCAATCGCCAGGTACGGTTATGGACTCCCAACTACTCAGTCTGCTGTCGCAACCCAAGATCGATTGCCACCATCATGTGATCGACCCTGTCCAATACCCTTATCCGGCTGACTCTACCTACCAACCGGCTGGCCCTGAGGTCGGCCCCGCGGCGTATTACGAACAGGTCATGCAGGCCTATGGGATACGCCATTCAGTGATCGTGCAGCCGACTTCTGCCTATGGCTACGACAACCGTTGTCTCCTGGACACGCTGGCTCGCAACAAGGGCCGTCATAAAGGTGTGGTCGTGGTGCCGAACGACATCTCCAGCGAGACGCTCGCGCAGTACAAGGCGCAGGGTGTCGTCGGTGTGGCGCTCAATGCTGCGCTGCTGGGTCCTGAACGCTTTCTGAAGATCGACACCCTGATGGGACGCCTGGCCGATCTGGACCTGTATGCCCAGATCCAGGTCAAGGACGATCAGTTGCTTGCGCTGTTGCCGCTGCTGCAGCGCACACGGTCCCGGGTGCTGATCGACCACTCCGGCCGGCCCGATGCCCGTGCCGGCTTGCAGCAGCCGGCTTTCCAGGCATTGCTGTCGCTGGCTGGCAACGGACGTACCTTCGTCAAACTCTCCGGGCTGTCGCAATACTCCAGGGAGAGCTACCCCTTTGCCGATGCCAAGCCATACCAACTGGCACTGCTGCAGGCGTTCACTGCCGAAAACTGTATGTGGGGCACGGATTGGCCGTTCTTGCGCGCACACCAAAACATGGAGTTGGGCACCGTCCTGACAAACTTCGGCGAGATGTTCCCGAATGCCAGCGACCGCCACCAGATACTGTGGGAGACCCCAAAACGCCTGTTCGGCTTTACCACCTGATCCGCAAGGTCCCGGATAAATCAGACTCATGCCGCAATAGCCCGCAAGCGCATGGACGAGGCGGCTGATCCAGCCATCCACGAAACCTAAGTATGGTTGCGCGATACCCATGGACGATGGTGCGGGCTATTGCCTGGGAATAGGGTTTGTGGACCGGTACTTCGGCCTCAATGCGAAAAGCCTTGCGCACTTCGCTAGACCGGTCGTACCGGTCCTCATTCGCCGCAACAGCGGTACCCAGACGAGAGCCTTCACCATGACCGACGAAACCAAAGGAACCACCCGCCGCGCCCTGATGAACGCCGGCGTGGCGGCTGCCGCACTGGCAGTGGCCGTGCCTGCCCTGGCGGGTCAATCGAGCACAACCCAAACGCCAGCGAGTGGCGGTTCACGCCGCCGGGATCAGGGCTCGGGATACCTCACGCTCAAGGACGGCACGCGTCTTTTCTACAAGGACTGGGGCACCGGCCAACCCATCGTGTTCCATCACGGCTGGCCGCTGTCCAGCGACGACTGGGATAACCAGATGCTGTTCTTCCTCGGCAAGGGCTATCGCGTGATCGCCCACGACCGGCGCGGTCATGGCCGCTCCAGCCAGTCCGCCGTGGGCAATGATATGGACACCTATGCCGCCGATTTTGCGGAGCTGGCAGCCCATCTGGACCTCAAGGGCGCCGTGCACATCGGTCACTCCACCGGTGGCGGCGAAGCGGCCCGCTACGTCGCGCGCCATGGTGGCGGTGGTCGTGTCGCCAAGGCGGTGCTGATCGGTGCCGTGCCGCCCATCATGCTGCGCACGGACAAGAACCCGGGCGGCCTGCCACTGAAAGTGTTCGACGGCTTCCGCGAGGCGCTTGCGGCGAGCCGCGCGAAGTTCTACCGGGACGTGGCCGCCGGCCCCTTCTACGGTTTCAACCGGCCGGATGCCAAGGTATCCGAAGCGGTGATCGACAACTGGTGGCGCCAGGGCATGAATGGCGGCGCCAAGGCGCAATACGATTGCATCAAGGCCTTTTCGGAAACCGACTTCACCGAGGATCTGAAGATGATCGAGGTGCCAACCCTGGTCCTGCATGGTGAAGACGATCAGATCGTCCCCATCGACGACTCGGCACGGCTGACCATCAAGCTGCTCAAGCACGGAACGCTGAAAACCTACCCGGGCCTGCCCCATGGCATGTGCACCACCCATGCCGACATCATCAATGCGGACCTGCTGGCGTTCATCCAGGGTTGATGGATCGACCGTCGTAACGCAGTGCAGTTGCAGGCAAAAAGGTCCGGAGGCTGCTGCTCCGGACCTTTTCCCCCGAATCACGTCACTCGAGCTCAAGCGCCGCGCCCGTTGCGGGATGCGCCGGCAGCGTGAATTGCACCAGCGCACCACGCGGCAGGTTCGCATTGGCCCACAGGCGACCGCCGTGGGTATCGATGATCGAGCGACAGATCGACAAGCCCATGCCCAGGCCGGTGGCCTTGGTGGTGTAGAACGGCGCGAAGACCCGCTCGGCGCTCTCCGCGGCGAACCCTGGCCCGCTGTCGCCGACCGTCACCCGCATCCCGTCCGGCTCGTGCCCGGTGCTGATGAGCAGGTGGCGCTCCCCATCGGGCACGCCGCCCATGGCCTCGAGGGCATTGATGATCAGGTTGAGCAGCACCTGCTGCAGCTCCACCCGGTCTGCATTCACCTGCGGCAAACCGTCGGCGAGTCGTGTACGCACCACAGCGCCATGCTTGACGGCTTCGCCGCGGGTGAACTCGACCATCTCGCGCACCGCCGCGTTGACGTCCACCGGCTGCTTCTGCGGCGGCGTCTTGCGGATCAGCTCACGAATGCGCCCCAGCACATCCGCTGCACGATTGGCATCCTTGATGATGCGCCCCAGCCCCTGGCTCACCTCGCCCAGTTCCGGCGGTTGCGCGTCCAGCCAGCGCAAGGCGGCGTTGGCATTGGTCACAGTGGCGGCGATCGGCTGGTTCACTTCGTGGGCGATGGACGCCGCCAGTTGCCCCATGGTGGCTACACGGTTGGCATGGGCCAGTTCCGTCTGCACCTCGCGGTAGCGCCGCTCGCCCTCGCGGACCTGCTCCTCGGCCTGCTTGCGTTCGGTCAGGTCGAGCACGAAGGCCACCCCTTCCTGCACGCTGGCCTCGAAGGCAGCCAGGCCGACGATCACCGGCAGACGGCAGCCGTCCTTGCGGATGTATTCCTTTTCGAAGGGTCGTGCACGGCCGGTGCGCACGGCCGTGGCGAGGGCCTCTTCGCTTTCCGCGCGCCGCTCCGGCGGGGTCATGTCGTGCCAGCGTACACGCCCGGAAACCAGGTCGTCGCGCTCGTAGCCAACCATGCGCAGGAAGGCATCGTTGGCCTCGATGATCTCGCCATTGGCACTCCAGACGATGATGCCGATGATATTGGCTTCCACCAGTCGGCGGATCTTGGCCTCGCGTTCGGCCACATCGCGGTACAGGCGCGCGTTCTCCAGCGAGATTGCCGCCTGCGACGCCAGCAGCCGCAGAACGGCGATGCGCGCCGGGCTGAACGCGCCGGCCACGAGGTTGTTCTCCAGGTAGAGCGCGCCGGTGAGCTTGGCCTGATTCATCAGCGGCAGGCACAGGATCGACCGCGCCCCGCGCTGGTGGATGTAGAGGTCCGCAGCGAACGCGGGATCGGCCGAAGCGTCCTCCAGGCACAGGTTCTCCCCGGTTCGCAGCACCTGGTAGAGCACCGACTCCGCCAGCGCGGCCGCGCTCACCGGCCCGTCGCGCAGCTGTGTGGTGCCATTACCGGTGTCGGCTTCCGCCGCGATGCGCAGTTCGCCGGCCTCGGCGAGAATGAGCAAGCCACGCTCCGCGCCGGCCTGCTCGATGGCCGTGCGCATGACCATGTCGATCAGCTTTTCGAGGACGATCTCTCCCGAGGCTGCCTGGGAAACCTTGAGCACCGTGGCCAGGTCCAGGTGCTCCACCGGAGTAGCGATGGTAGTGGTCGGGCCGGGTGCCGGCTCCTCGTTGCGCAGGTGCCGGTGGCGTCCCTCCAACTGCCGGACCTTGCCGTCGGCGCCCCAGCGCAGGTAGCCATAGCGAGCATCCTGCAGGTACAGCCGGGCGATCTTGCCGAGGCCGCGCGCGCCGTAGAAGCGCGCCGCGAGCTCGTTGGCCAGCGCTTCCAGATGGACGAAGCCGCTATCCTGCGCCAACTGAATGGCCTGCTCGTAAAGCATTTGCGCCTCGACCAGACGCCCCTCGATGCGTGCGATTTCGGCGCCCACCAGTGCAACCCGGCAAGCGAAGGTTTCCGCGCACTGCTGCGCCCAGACTTGCAGCAGGCCATGGTGCTCGGCCAACGCCTGCAGTTGCGCAGCCGGCCCCCCGGTGGAGTCGGGATCAAACCGGGCGGCCAGGGTCAGTGCCGCGTAGAAGTGGTACTCGGCTTCCTCGAGGAATGACGAAGCGATCCACATCAGCGCCTTGGCCTGCGCCGCGCAGTCTGCCGCTACCGCGTAGTCGCCGGCCAGGTAGCGTGCCTGCAGTTTGCGCACCCAGTACTTGCACGCTGCCAGCGCCAGGTCCGGCGTGCTGCCCAGGTGCGCCTCAAAGCGCGCTTCATCGAACTGGCCATCGTCGAAGCAGCCAAAGACCGGAGTCTGTCCCCGCAGCATGCGGATCAACGCCAGCTGGGTGCTGATGAAGTCGATGACCAGACCGAAGTGCACCTTCTGCGCGTAGGCCAGACCGTGCTCGGCTTCGCCCTGTACGTCCTGCAGAGGTTCGCCGATGAACAGGAGGTCGGAAATCAGACCATTGCCGGCATAGGCGCCGTAAGGCAGATCGCCGACCCGGTTGGCCGCGACGAAGGCGCGATGCAGCAGTTCCCGGCACTCGCGCACCGGTCTCATCCAGCGCGCAACGAACATCGAGAAACACAGGTAGGTGCTCGCCTCGAAGCGTTTCAGGCCACGCCGGTCGACCAATTCGCAGCCCAGACGGCCGAATCGGTAGCCCGCCTGATAGTCGCCGAAGCGCCGACCGGCCACCCGCCCGACGTTGGCATAAAGCACGCAGGAAGCGTCGCAATTGCCGCGTTCCATACTCAGGCTGACCGCCTTGCAGATGGTCAGGCAGGCCAGGTTGGCGTCGGTCTGCAGAGCCGGTGCAAAAAGCTTGCTCAAGGCATCGAGGGTGACCAGCGAGGCCGCGTCTTCCATCAGCGGCAGATCGATGAGCTGCTCGATGCTGCGCTCGCCCAGCTGTATCCAGATCTGCTCGTATTCGCGGCGCACCTCCTCGTCGTCCGGGTGGGATGACCAATCGATACCGACCTGGCGCAAATAGGCCAGGCACACACCTACCGCGCGGTCACTGCGATCGAGCAGCAGACAGACGTCCATTTGCAGACAGGCCACCGCCCCACGATGCACCGTGGTCGTGGCGCGCTCCGCCAACGCGGTGAGGCGCTCGTCGGCCAGTGCCAGTTGACCGGTCAGGAACTCGCACTCCGCGCGGTTGAGCTCCAGGGCGAAGCGCAGTTCGTGGCGGCGCTCCCAGCCATCCTCGTCGAGCAACTCCGCGCCGGCTCCCAGGTAAGCCAGCGCCGAGGCATAGGCAGTGGAAGCCTTGGCCCGCTGGCCGGCCAGCAGGTTGAACTCGGCCAGTTGCTCACGCTCACCGCGCGCGTTCATCAGGCTGGCGCCACGGTTCAGTTGGCCGACGATCTCGAAGATGGCTTCCTCGCGCCGCTCCGTTGGCGTCTGCGCCGCCAGGATCCGGCCGATCCGCAAGTGCGCCTCGGCCCGGGAAGTGTCAGCGATCAGCGAATAGGCGGCTTCATGGATGCGGTCGTGGGCGAACGCACAGGCCCCCTCCAGTTGCACGACCAGCTCCTGGCGCACCGCCGCCCACAGCACCCCATGGACGCGGACCGGCGTCAGTTCCAGCACGGTAGCCAGGGTGTCGATCTGCGCCACGCTGCCCAGGCACGCCAGCTGCTGAAGCGCCTGCCGGGTATCCGCTGGCAGGCGCGCGAGCTTGCCGACCATGAGATCGACGACGTTGTCGGTGTACCCCTTGGCGTGGATGCGCTCCGGTTCCCAGCGCCACCGGCGCACCGCATGGTCGTAGCTCAGCAGCTCCTCCTCGGCCAGGGCCTGAAGAAACTGGATGACGAAGAACGGGTTGCCAGCAGTCTTGTCCTGCACCAGCCGGGCCAGGGCCACGATGCCGGGTGGAGGGCAACGCAGCGCCTCGGCGATCAGCTGTTCAATGTGCGCCCGAGCCAGCGGTAGCAACCTGATCTCATCGACGCGCACGCCGGCATGGCGAATGGACTGGAGCTTGCGGGTCAGCGGATGGCTGGCATCCACCTCGTTGTCTCGGTACGCGCCCACCAGCATCAGGTGGCGCAGTTCCGAATGGGTCAGCAGGTCTTCGAGCAGGTCGAGGGTCGCTGCGTCCAGCCATTGCAGGTCATCGAGGAACAGCGCCAGGGGGTGATCCGCGCGGGCGAAGACGCCGATGAATCGGCGAAACACCAGCAGGAAACGCCGCTGCGCCTGTTGCGGTTCCAGCTCCGGTACCGGCGCCGGCTCGCCGATGATCAGCTTCAGCTCCGGAATCAGGTCGGTCATCAGCCGGGCGTTGGGGTCCAGCGCCTCCAGCAACGTGCTGCGCCAGTCAGCCAGCACCTCGTCGCTCTTGCCCAGCAGGGTGCGGACCAGGCCCTGGAAGGCCTGCACCAGCGTCGAGTAGGGGATGTCGCGCTTGTACTGGTCGAACTTGCCGGACGCGAACAGCCCGCGTGGCGGCACCAGTACCTTGTGCAGTTCGTTGACCACCGAGGACTTGCCGATTCCGGAGTACCCGGACACCAGCACCAGTTCCGGAGCGCTGCTATTGACGATGCGCGAGAAGGCCTCGACCAGGATTTGCACCTCGCGCTCGCGACCGTAGAGTTTCTCGGGAACCAGCAACCTGTCAGTCGCGCCCTGCTCGTCCAGGGAAAATGCTTCGATGCGCCCATCGCGCTGCCAGTCGGCCACGCACCGGCGAAGGTCGTGCTCGACCCCCGCGGCGCTCTGGTAACGCTCTTCGGCAGTCTTGGCCAACAGTTTCATGACGACCTGCGACAGCATGAGCGGCACACCGGACACCCGCTCGCAGGGTGGCAGCGGCTTGCGCGCGATGTGGCAGTGCACCCACTCCATCGGGTCATTGGCGCTGAACGGCAGGACGCCAGTGATCATCTGGTAGAGCGTGATGCCAAAGGCGTAGAGATCGCTGCGCGAGTCGATGGAGCGATTCATCCGCCCGGTCTGCTCGGGCGCCATATACGCCAGGGTGCCGGCAATGGTCTCCGGCGGCTCGGGTGCCTGTCGTTCGCGTGGCAACCGGGACGTCAGGCCGAAACCGGTCAGCCGTGTCTGACCGTCGCGGCAATTGACCAGGATGTGATTGGGCTTGAGATCCTTGTGCACCAGGCCACGCTGGTGCAAGTGGCGCAGCGCTTCGGCGATGCTGATGGCCAGGCGCAGGCAGGGCTCTACCTCCAGAGGGGCCAGCAGCAGGTGCGACAGGGGTTCGCCGCCAGGGTCGTCGAGCAGCAGACGCGTCTGCCCGCCTTCGCGCGTCAGCGCCTGTGGCTGCAGGGCCCAGGTGCTGTCCAGATCATCCTTGAGGCTGTATTCGTGAGCCAGTCGGTCGAGGGTCGCGGGCAGCGGTTGTTCGGCGGATGGCTGCACCAGCAGCTCACTGCCACCGCCCTGCCCCAAGCGCTGAACGCGGGAGAACACCCGCTCGCCATCATCCCACAAGATCTGCTGTCTGCTCGCCATCGGCACGGCACCGTTCAGGAGGTTTCTGGTGCCGCTCGGAAGGGTGGCCTGCGGCGTGTTTGGCTATTGGGCGCGGGCCCCGCTCAGGTTGCCCGGCGCGCAGGTTCGACGCCCAGCGTTTCGGCCATGCGCACGAGCTCGGCAACAGAACGTGCGCCCAGCTTCTTCATCACCTGGCCGCGGTGGACCTTCACGGTCACTTCGCTCAGGTTGAGCTCCGCCGCGATCTGCTTGTTCATCAACCCCGCCACCACGAAGCGCAAGACCTCGCGTTCTCTTTGAGTCAGCGCCTTGAAGGCGGTGCGCAGGGCCGCGCCTGACTGCTCGGCAAGCAGGCGTTCGCTGTCACGGGCCAGGGCACTGGCGACAGCGTCAAGCATGTCCTGGTCACGGAACGGTTTGGCCAGGAAGTCCACCGCGCCGGCCTTCATGGCCTTGACCGTCATGGCGATGTCGCCATGGCCGGTCATGAACACGATGGGAATGCGAACGCCGCTCTTCTCCATCTGTTCCTGGAATGCCAGGCCGCTTTCGCCGCGCAGGCGCACATCGAGGATCAGGCAACCGGGCACGTCGCGTTTGGCAAAAGCGAGGAAATCCTGAGAGGATTCGAAGGTCTGGACCTGCAGACCGATCGAGCGCAACAACCCATCGAGCGCAAGACGCATGGACTCATCGTCATCGACCACATAGACCACCGGTTCCTTGGGACCCCGCGGGCTTTGCGGCGGGTTGGGATTCGACCACGAAGTCATCTTGCCTCCTTAGCGGGACCGCATCATGGGCGGTGTGCAGGTCAAAAAAGATAGTCCATGATGACACCCGCAGCAATGCGCCAGCCAAACGGTCATCCGCAACCGGGGCGGTGTTTTCGGGAGTCGGCGTCAGCACGCGCGCGGTGGCGCAATGACTTGAGCTGCGAGCAAAGCTAGCATGCCGATGCACGCCGGCGTTAGGCCAGAAACCCCTGAAAAACGGCCAGCCGCGAGTGCTCGAAAATTCCCCGTGCAGGCCCTGGCTCAGCCGCCATTCGAACAGGCAGGATTCCATGACGAACGCCACCACCCTGCACCACTCGACACACCACCAGCCGTGGACGGGCCAGCGCGAGGTGGTGTTCGTCGCCTACCCGCAGATGGGCCTGCTCGATCTCAGTGGCGCACAGACAGTGTTCTGGGCAGCCAGCAAGGCGCTCTCCCAGCGCGGGTTGCCCGGCTACCGGCTGCGCACGGCGAGTCTCGATGGCGGCCTGGTGAGCACCGTCGAGGGTCTGGCGGTGGACACCTGCTCGCTTGGCGAGCTCGATCTCGCAGCCATCGATACCCTCGTCGTTCCCGGTGCTCCCGATATCTGCCAGACCCTGGACAGCCACGTCGAACTGGTGGCGTGGCTACATCGCGAAGCGCCCACCGCACGCCGCGTGGCCTCAGTCTGCAGCGGCGCCTTCCTGCTGGCCAAGGCCGGCCTGCTCGACGGCTGCCGCGCCGCCACCCATTGGGCCATGTGCGACGCGCTGCAACAGCGCTTCCCCGCCCTGGAGGTGGACGCCGACGCGATCTTCATCCAGCAGGGCGCAGTATGGACCTCGGCGGGCGTGACCGCCGGCATCGATCTGGCACTGGCCCTGGTGGAGGCGGACTGCGGCCGGGAAGTCAGCATGCAGGCGGCCCGCGAGCTGGTGGTGTACATCAAGCGTCCGGGTGGACAAGCGCAATACAGCACGCTGTTGCAGATGCAGGCGCAGGACAGTTCGGTGTTCGACGAATTGCACCTGTGGCTGGCCGAGAACCTGGACGACCCGAAGTTGACCGTGGAGCGTCTGGCGAAACAGGCGAAGATGAGCCTGCGTAACTTCTCCCGGGTCTACAAGCGGCATACCGGGCGCCCGCCCGCCAAGGCCATCGAACTGTTCCGCCTGGAGGCGGCGAAGCGTCTGCTGGAGACCTCGCCGCGCAACATCGAGCAGATCGCCCGCGCCTGCGGATTCGCCGACGAGGAAAGGCTGCGCACCACCTTCCAGCGTCACCTGACGATTTCGCCGCGCGACTACCGCAGCCGGTTCACCCGCGAAAGCTGAAGCCCCGCCCTCAGGCCACGGCCAGCACCACCGGGCGCTCCGGCTGCTGCGCCAGATAGCGTGCGAAGCAGGCGCGCAACCAGCGCTCGCGCGGGTCCGCATGGCTGGCGCCACGCCAGGCCATGGACAGGTCCGGGCTCGACAGGGGCAGCGGCGCGTAATCGACACGCATCCCTTCCAGGCGGACCATCTCCTGGGCCACATAGTCAGGCACGATGGCCAGCAGGTCGCTGCTGTCCAGCAGTGCGGGCAAAGCGCTGAATTGGGGGACCGTCAGCACCACACGGCGCTGACGACCATGGCGAGCCAGGGCGCGGTCGACATCGTCGGTCACATGTCCCTGCGTGGAGACCACCACATGCGGGCGCCGGCAGAACTCCTCCAGCGTTACGGGCCCAACCGCCGTGTCGGCACGCAGCAACATCG
Organism: Pseudomonas sp. PDM27; assembly: GCF_019219205.1. NCBI lineage: Bacteria > Pseudomonadati > Pseudomonadota > Gammaproteobacteria > Pseudomonadales > Pseudomonadaceae > Pseudomonas > Pseudomonas sp. PDM27. The sequence continues at coordinate 514,546 of NZ_JAHUWF010000001.1, forward strand.
ACTGCATGGGTCGCAAACGGCGGCAACGGGCGCTCGCCGGCAGGTCCCGGGTCAGGCTGATGCCCACGGAGATGTCACCGCTGACCAGCAACTGCGGCAACTGCCACTGATCCACCCGATGGACCACCAGCGTGACGTTGGGCGCTTCGATGCGCAGGTGTTTCATCAACCCTGGCAGCAGCGCGTACTCGACATCGTCGGAGAGCCCGACATGGAAGGATGCTTCGCTGGTGCCCGGATCAAACGCCTGGCTGCAACTCAGGGCAAGGGCAATACCTTCGAGCGCAGGCGCCAGTCGTGCGTGGATTTCCTCGGCTCGGGCTGTCGGCTCCATCACCCGCCCGGTGCGGATGAACAGCGGATCATCGAACATGGAACGAAGCCGCCCCAACGCGCTGCTGATGGTGGTCTGACCCAGGAACAGGCGTTCGCCCGCCCGGGTGACGTTGCGCTCACGCATCATGGTTTCGAAGACAACCAGCAAATTGATGTCGGCATGCCGCAGATCGTTTCTGTTCATTTGACCACCCGCCTGGTGAAGTTGGATTCGAACAGCGCCTCGTCGCATCCGAATATGTGTTCGGGGTCTGCGATGTGATTGCAGCGTATTCAGGCAAGCCGGGCGAGTCTTTAGTACATGAGGCCAATGAAAGCATCCCTTGGATCCTCGAACTTATACCTGCGTATTCTCCTCTCGAACTTTGCGCGACAGATCTCATGAGCACCCGACTTCCAGTCAGGATTTCCACACTCAAGTCTTGTTCATTTATACCTAGGTATACTTTTCCGACTCAGGCGACGGCGTATCTTGCAAGTACGGCAGGCGCCGCCACGAGTGCCCCACATGATGCAACAGACTGAAATCCGCAACAGGGCTGTCATTGCAGTCGTCGACGACGACGAATCCATTCGCACTGCCCTGGAAGGCCTTCTACGCGCCTCTGGCTACCAGGCGCGCACCTACGACGGGGCCCGCGAGTTCCTCGACTCCGACGGTCCGGCGAATGCCCATTGTCTGATCTCCGACATCCAGATGCCCGGCATGTGTGGCGTTGAGCTGTACGAGGCATTGCGCGCCCGCGGCCTGCACGTCCCGGTGATCTTCATCACCGCCTACCCGGGCGAGAATCCGCGCATCACTTCGGGTTTGCCCGGGGTGATTGCCTGCCTGCCCAAACCATTCGCAGCCGAACAGTTACTGGCTTGTGTCGAAGCCGCCTTGCGACAAGCGCACTGAATACCCTGGCCAGGTTCCTGACCGATACCTTCGTATAACTTTCTTCAACGGATGCGTAATTCCCGCACACCGATGGAGAAGTGCACCTCGAAGTTCGCTCCCATAGCATGAATCCACAGCGGACGACTGGAAACAGAACAACGCCGCTTGTATTTCGTGGCGACCCTTCATTGTCACGCCGAGCTTGAGGCCACTGCTTCAAGTTTCATTCATTCGAGTCAGGAGCACATCATGAAACAGCAACTTCTGGTTATTGGTGCGGGGTTCGGCGGTCTGTGGAGTGCCTTGAGCGCCGCCCGCCTGCTGGACATGCATGACCGCCAGGATGTGGAGATCACCCTGCTGGCGCCGCAAGCCGAACTGCGCATTCGCCCGCGCTTCTATGAAGCCGATGTGCATAGCATGTTCGCCCCGCTGGATGCCCTGCTCGACGCGGTGAACGTGCGCTTCGTCAAAGGCACCGCTGAACGCATCGACGAGCAGACCAGCCGCGTCGGCTACCGCGACGAGGCCGGCCGCCCTGCCGAACTGGCCTACGACAGGCTGGTGCTGGCCTCCGGCAGCCGTTTGTCACGTCCCCCGGTGCCGGGCCTGAACGAGCACGCCTTCGACGTTGACCAGATCGAGTCTGCCGCTCGCCTGGAGCGTCACCTGATGTCGCTCGGCAAACAGCCTGCCAGCCGCGCCCGCAACACGGTAGTGGTCGCCGGTGGCGGCTTCACCGGCATCGAGACAGCCACCGAAATGCCTGCCCGCCTGCGCGCCGTGCTGGGTGCAGACCAGGACGTACGAGTGATAATCGTCGATCGCGGTGAGCGCATCGCCGCCGCCATGGGCGACGGCATTCGTCCTTCCATCGTCGAGGCCTCCGAAGCGCTGGGCATCGAGTGGATCACCGGCGCAACGGTCGCTTCGGTAGACGCCAACGGCGTAACCCTCGCCGATGGCCGACACATCGAGAGCCACACGGTGATCTGGACCGTCGGTTTCCGCGCCAGTGCCCTCACCGAACAGCTCACTGGCGAGCGCGATGGCCAGGGCCGTCTGCACGTTGACGGCAACCTGAAGGTCCGTGGCCAGGGCAAGGTGTTCGCCGCAGGCGATGTGGCCTACGCGGCCACCGACGATATCGGCAATTTCGCCGCGATGTCCTGCCAGCACGCGATCAGCCTGGGCCGCCACGCCGGCAACAACGCCGCCGCCGACCTGCTGGGCGTGCCCCCGACCCTCTACCGCCAGCCCAAATACGTGACCTGCCTGGACCTGGGTGCCTGGGGCGCGGTGTACACCGAAGGTTGGGATCGTCAGCTGAAGCTGGTGAAGGCAGAAGCCAAGGAACTCAAGACGCAGATCAACACCCTGTGGATCTACCCCCCGGCCGCCGACCGGCGCACCGCCCTGGCCGCAGCCGATCCCATGATCCCGGTGGCCTGAACACCTCGCGGCATTTTCCTGCCGTCGCGAGAGCGACATTCGCCTGATGTATTCGACACAAGCAATAGGAGAACGACCATGACCATGCCTCTGAAATCCTTCCCCCGGCAGCAAGCGGATGCCGAGGAACTGGTGCCTTCGCGCTACGCACTGCGGCTCGGCGAGATTGACGTTCTGGTGGTCAGCGATGGCGTGCTGCCGCTGCCGACCGAGACCATGTCCACCAACGCCGACCCGGCTGCCCGCGCGGCCTGGTTCAAGGACATGTACCTCGGGCCGGACATGTTCGACTGGGCACTGAACGTGCTGGTGGTACGCAGCGGCGAGCAGACCGTCCTGGTTGACGCCGGGTTGGGCGGCCAGTTCCCCGGTTTTCCGCGAGCCGGGCAGTTCCCCAAGCGACTGGAGGCCGCCGGTATTGACCTCGCGTCCATCACCGACGTGGTGATCACCCACATGCACATGGACCATATCGGCGGGCTGCTCGTCGATGAGGTGAAGAACCGCCTGCGTCCCGACGTGCGCATCCACGTCACGGCCACCGAAGTCGACTTCTGGACAACCCCCGATTTCTCCCAGACCTCGATGCCCCAACCGGTGCCGGACGTCCTGCGCAGAACCGCCAACCAGTTCATGGAGCAGTACCACAGCAAGCTGCACATCTTCGAGGATGAGCATGAAGTGGCACCGGGTGTGGTCGCCAAACTCACCGGCGGCCACACGCCCGGGCACTGCGTGGTCTACGTGAGCTCCGGCGGCGAGCGCCTGACCTTCGCCGGTGACGCCCTGTTCCCGGTGGCCTTCGACCATCCCGACTGGCACAACGGCTTCGAACACGATCCCGAGGAATCGGTTCGCGTTCGAGTCCGCCTGCTACAGGAAGCGGCGGCGAGCGGCGAGCTGTTTGTCGCCACTCACCTGCCCTTCCCCTCGGTCGGCCGAGTGGCGATCGACGGTGATGCTTTCCGCTGGATTGCAGCCTTCTGGGATTATTGATCGCCTGCTGGTATCAGGCCTGCGCCTGGCCTGCTCAGGCTACGCAATTGGATCGACTGAGAGCGGGCAAAGGCCCTCGCTGCAACCTCGTGCAGTCAGGGCCCGGCATCCGGGCCCTGAGGCTCAGGCCTGCTTCAAGGCGCCATCGAACGCTGGCGTCAACCCCGACAATTGCAGCTTGCGGACAAAATCGCCAAGACGCTGCTGCTTATAGGCTTCCACGTCCATGTCACGGTAGTCGTAGAAACCCTGGCCATCTCGCAAGCCATTGCGGCCGTTTTGCATGTTGTCGGCGATCACCTGTGGCGATTCGAAGCGCGGTGACAGCGCTCCACTCAGGTAGCGCGAGGCGTAGTACAAAATGTCGCCGCCGCCCCAGTCGATGAATTCAAGCAGGCCCAGCACCGAGAAGCGCAGCCCGAAACCGACGCGCACTGCGGTGTCGATATCTTCTGCGCTGGCCACGCCCTCTTCCACCATCCGTGCGGCTTCGTTCATCACCAATGCCTGAATGCGCGGCACGATGTAGCCAGCCACCGGATTGCACACCACGGGCACCTTGCCGATCCGCTTGAGCAGTTGCAGCAGCCGTTCGACGACCTGAGGGCAGGTCGCTTCGCTGCGGCTGACTTCCACCAGCGGCATCAGGTACGCGGGATTGAGCCAGTGCGCGTTCACGAAGCGCGCAGGCGTGCTGACCATTTCGCTCAACTCGGTGACGAGAAACGTCGACGTCGTCGAGGCGATGATGGTCGACGCCGGGACATGCTCGCTGACCCAGGCGAAGGTCTCCTGCTTGACCGCGATGACCTCCGGCACCGCTTCGAACACCAGGTCGCACTGAGGCAGTGTCGCCGCGGCCCGGGATTTTGATTGCACCGTCAGCCGGGCTATCGCGATGTCCGCCTGATCCCCCTCGAGCACACCAAGGCGTACCAGCATCTGCAATTCGCTGCGGATGTTGTTGCGCACACGCTCGAAGTAGCCGTGCCGTTCCTCCTCGGAGCGATCCTTGATGTCGATGAGGGTGACCGGCAGGCCCGCATGGATGAACGCCAGGGCAATGCCCTCACCCATCCGGCCGGCGCCGACCACGCTGACCTGGGGCAGCGCGGCGTTCATCAGTTGTAGCCCTTGGTCAGCAGTTCGGTCATCTGCGCTCGACTCAGTTTGGCCAGACCGAGGTTTTCCAGGGTACGGCCTTCGGCGTAGAGATCCCGTGCAGCGACGACCGAGGCAATGCTCAGCAGACCCTGCGCGACCGGAGTCGGCACACCGGCCCAGCGGCCGACGGACACCAGGAAGGACAGGCCCAGGCGTGTGTCTTCAAGCATGTAGCGGTGCTTCTGCAGGTCGATGTCTTCGCGCCAGTCACCGCTGTCGGTCAGTTTGCCGTGGGCACCGCGACCGTACATCCACTCATCGCCTTCGGTGGTGTTGTAGTGGTCGGCCAGGGGGAAGTGCGGCGCGCCGTAGGTCAGTGCTTCGCGCACAGCCATGCGCTCGGCATCGAGCTGGTTGGTCACGCGGCGGATCGACGGTTGGGTACCTTCGTTGTGAATGTCCCAGGCCTCGAAATGCTCCAGGGGACCGGCGTTCATCATGATCAGCGGCGGATGGATGATCGGGCCTGCGTTCATCAACGCACCGCTCAGGGCGTCTTCAATCGGCTCGACGCTCGGGTAGGCCTCGCGCAGCACCGCGAAAGCATGCTCGGACAGGTTGCTGGGAAATACGCCGGTCGGCAGGCGGGTGGCGTACCCGCTGATCACCAGGTCGCTGGCGCCATGCTTGCGTACCAGGTACGGCAACGTACCGGTTTCAGCGAAGGCGACCTTGCTCCGGTTGCCCGCATCGGCCATGGCCTTGGCGAACACGAAGCTGCCGAAAGTGCCCGGTGGCAGGAACACCACCTGACCGTCGTGCAGGTGCGGCGCAACATGTTTGGCCAGGTCTTCGTGGGAGGTCGACGGCAGCGGGATGATCACCAGTTGCGCATCGCCCAGGGCTTCGGCCAGGTCGTCGGTGAACGACAGCTTGTCGCCCTGCTGGCCGACGGACAACTGGCGAGTGCCCTTGTAGTCCTTGATGGTCAGGCTGCCGATGGCCAGCAGCTCCTTGAGCGCGGTGGAGTCTCGACGCCACAGGCGGGTCGGGTGCCCCTTTTCAGCCATTTCGACAGCAGCGGCGTAACAGCCGTGACCACCACCCAGCACAGTAATATTCATGCAGATACTCCTTTTTGTCAGTGACTCGATCCTATCGAGCCGCACCGTCGCGCACTTATCCGATTGCGCAGCCGACTGACGGATTGCGCAGGAGTCTCAATGCTTCTGCCGCCGCAGGGTGTCCGACGGCAGACAGCCGTAGCGTTGCCGATAGGCGCTGGAGAAATGCCCGAAACTGTTGATGCCATGACGCAACAGGATATCGGTGACGGTTTCGCCGGCCCTGCCCTGTTTGAGCGACTCGTGGATCACCGCCAGGCGCCGGTCACGGATGTATTCGACCGGCGCCTGCTGAAGGAACTGGTTGAAACCGTTTTGCAGGGTGCGCACCGAGACGCCACACAGTTCGCTCAGGGTCGTCAGGCTGATCGGTCCGTCGAGGTGTTCCTCGATGTAGTCACGGGCCTTTTTCACGTGGTGCGGCAGCGGCGCGCGCGAGTCGATCAACAGATCCGCCGAGTAGTTGTGCGGCAGCTGTGTGAGCAGCAGTTGCATCAGGTATTCGGACAAGCCGCTGGCGAGGCGCGAACCGTCGACGCCGCTGCCGTACAGCCGGCAGATGTAGTCCAGGGTGTGATAGAGGCTGACGACGCCCGCGCCCAGATGGTCGACGCTGACATCAAAGATCACCGACTGCCGTAGGCTGCGGCCGAGCAGGCGTTGCAGTTGCGTCTCCAGGGCATCACGGTCGACCCGCAGGATCAGGTTGCGGCACTCGCCATCGGTGACGATGCGGCTTTGCGCGAACGGCGAGGAAACGCTCAGGTAGCCCGACTGCATCGCCGCGCTGCGCCGCCCGTGGGCCACCTCGCAGTGCCCCTGCAAGGTAATGCGAAACAGGTACTGATCGGCAATGTCGCCGATGGTGATTTCCACCGGCGCGCCATAGCGCAGGTCGAGCAGTGCCGAATCGCCGAAAAACACCCCGTTGAGCCGAGTGTGGATGGGCTCGTCACGCAGCACGTTGAAGCTGTGGGGGCACAGGTATTGGCTGACCTTGTCCTTGATCTCGCGGTAATCGGCCGAGCTGAGCAGGCTGTGCCGTTCCAGCAGGTGTACATCATTCAACATCAAGGGTTCTCCTGTCCTGGAGCACCTCGGCCCCGCGCCCTTCAAAGGGAGCGAGGCCGAGGCGCCGATCGTGGACTATGACCAATCAGGCCCGGGTCGGATACTCCCGGGCATAGCTTTCCCGAAAACGACGGCAGCCACGCCAGAGCAGTAGCACCGTCAACGCCGATGCACCGGCGATCACCAGCGACATCGACGAACCCACCGCCGCGGGCGATCCGAAGTAGCGGTCGGTCAACAGCGCCACCAGCGTGGTGCCCAGGCCCAGGCCCAGTAGATTGCTGATCAGCAGGAACACCGCCGAGACCTGCGCGCGCACCTGGTTCGGCGCGAGGATCTGCATCGCCGCCGTGGACGCCGGCATCGGGAACGAAGCGAAGAACATCGCCGGCACCAACAGCGTCACCGACAGCCACAGTTGATCGACTTGCGGGAACAGCACGGCCGGCACCGCCATGCCGAGGGCACCGATGACGCCGGTGCGCATGGCGGCGTCCTGATGACCTTTCTTGGCCAGGTAGTCGGTGAGCCATCCGCCAAACAGCACGCCTGCGGTATTGGCCACCAACAGCACGGTGCCGAGCATGTAGCCGGCCTCCATTGGCGACAGGCCGAACTTGCGGATGTACAGCGCCGGGCTCCAGCTCATCATGCAGAACAGGGCCATGGCGTAGAACGAAAAGCCCAGGTAATGGCAGGTGAAGGTGGCACGGTGGCGACCGAGGAAACGCAAGCCATCGCTCATCGCAACCTTCTTGGCCTGACCCTGTGCATCGACCTGCAGCCCCTTGCGCGCCGGGTCGCGCACGGTAAGCCAGATCAACAGGCCGACCACGATACCGGGCAGGCCGACAATGAAGAACGCCAGTTGCCAGGCCTTCATCGCACCGAGAACGGCGACTTCGATGGTGTTCATGTCCTTGAGCATCGCGATCACATAGCCACCCACCAGGAAGGCCAGGCCACCACCGACGAACGAGCCGATCGAGTAGATGCCCACGGCGCGGCCAAGTTTTTCCTTGGGGAACATGTCGCTGAACATCGAGTAGGCCGAGGGCGACAGGGCCGCTTCGCCGACACCCACGCCAATGCGGGCGAGGAACATGTGCAGGAAGTTCTTGCTCATGCCGCAGGCGGCAGTCGCCAGGCTCCAGAACACCACGCCGACGGCGATGATCTTCGGCCGGGAGAAGCGATCCGCCAGGTAGGCAATGGGCATGCCCATGAACGCGTAGAACAACGAAAAGGCCAGCCCGTGCAGCAAACTGAACTGGGTGTCGCTGATCTGCAGATCGGCTTTGATCGGTTCGATCATCAGCGCCAGGATCTGCCGATCCACAAATGAAAAGATGTAGGCGATCATGCACAGGCCGACCACGTACCACTCGTAAATGTAGGTTTTCTTCTTCTGCTGTTGCAGGACCGCGTTATCGACCTGGATATTCATTAGTGTTTGCTCCTCTTGGAATCCGCTCATGGGCGCAGCGCGCCGGGTGACGGTGCACAGCGCACCGACTGGGAAGTTGCGGGGCAGAGGTAAAGGACAAAGGGTTCGAACATGGTCAGGCCTCTTATTGTTATGGGGTCAAACTCCGGGTGGACCGGGCTTACCAGAACTTCCAGGTGTAGGTCGTGGCGAAACGGAATTCGTTGTAGTCGTAACCGTACTTCTGTTTCACGTCGATGTTGCGCAGGTCCAGCCCCAGGCCTTGCAGCGCCCCGCTCTGCACCACGTAGCTGAGCCCCAGGAAGCGTTCGCTTTCCTGGTTGTCGCTCAGGTTGGCGCCACGATCCCAGTGGGTTCCCTTGATGTAGCGGGTGTAGAGCTTCAGCCCCGGCATGCCCATCCCGGCAAAGTCATAGCTGTAGCGCGCGCCCCAGGACTTTTCATCCGGGCGGACAAACCCCAGGGACGACCAGTGCACCAGATAGGGTTGCGGGATAAACCCGTTCATCGTCGGGAACACGCTGTCACCGAGCATGCGCTGGTAACTGAGGCCAAACATATGGGCGCCTTTGAGCAAGGTGAACAGGCCACCGTAGGAACGGTTGTCGATCTCACCGTTCAAGGCACTACCATCTTCATTGTTATTGAAGTAGCGCAAGTCGGTCTTGAGTTTGTAGCCATTACCCAAGTCAGCCATATGCATCAGGCCGAAATAGTGCTGCTGATAAATATCGTGCAACACGCCATAGAAATAACTGGCTTGCAGGTTCTTGGTAATGTCGTAAGTTGCGCCGCCAAAGTCCAGGCCGTCACTGTCGAGATTATCGGTGGAGCCAAACTTGTACAGTTTCTCGTGGTTGGAAGATTCCCGTGTCACGGCAGACCAGAACCGGCCACCGGTCATCGTCAATCCATCGACTTCCCTGGACTCGACCACCGCCCCTTGATAGATCGTATCCAGTTGCCGACTGGTGTCATCGTACGCCACCGGCAATTGAGGGCGAAGGTCACCGACCTTCAACTCGGTCTTGCTGTAGCGCATCTTGAAGGTTGCACCGGCGCGACTGTAGTCATCCGCCGTCTGCTGGTCACTGACGCTGAAAGGCAGCGAACCGTCGTTGCCCGATGAATCCAGGCGCACGGCGTATTGCGCATCCACATCAAGGCCGATCGCCAGGGCCGTGTCGGTGTAACCGGACGTAAACTGTGCATCGAAACCCTGAGACCAACTATGCACTTCAGAGACCGGCGCATTGTTATTGGTGTAATTACGGTGCAAGTAGAAGTTACGCGTATCCACTTTCAAGTGACTATCATCGACAACATCGGCATAGGCTGCCGGCGAACAGATCATTCCCAACACGCCGGCAATACCAAGCCCACGGCAAGATTGTTTTACCTGAAGCATCTAACTTCTCCACATCTGTATGTGCTGGGCACTGTATTTATAGGAGCAGATTCGAACTAAAAGTTAAAAATGCCGGCAGCCGAACACCGAGCCTTCTTGCGCAGGAAGGCGAATTGCATCAGGGATATAAAGAACGATGGGTTCGAGCATGGTCAGGCCTATTGTTGTTATGGGGTAAAACGCCAGGCGGGCTCAATGCAACAGCCCGCCAAGACGACACGCCTCCTGTCTACCCAAGGTAAGTCAGTAGGCGCCGCGCCGATATCGAGATGAACAGCATCCGTTGGGGGGAAAACTTCAATCCGGCTAAAGGTTTCCCTTAGTCGACTCAAAAGCGCAGGGCACACAGTGCGAGATGGCAAGCCTGTATTGCATAAGCCTTCCTATAGCGAGGTCTTGTTGTTGGATGGGCCCTAAACTAGCGATTGCGCTGCCTGCCAACCTCCCCGATTGCGCAGGCGATTCTCCAATTACGCAGCCTGATGCAGACCCTTGGATGACAGGCAGAAAACGGCCTGAGCAGCCACTCGGAAATGTCCACGAAGCCATGGGTGTTTCACTCTGGGGCACAGGGGCATTCAGCTTCCCTGCGCTCTCGGTTCCCGACCGGGAGCGCGGCGCCTACAAAGTTGCCATTGTCATTTGTCGTCCATCTTTGTCGACGATTGTGGCCGGCGCTCAGTGCTCTCTTCGGCGTTGGGCGCTTCTGGAAAACTCCCTGGCGTGAACACATGGGTCTGCAGGTCGCTGGCATCGACTTCGGCGACACCATGAACCGAACGGGCCAGATCGATGGCCTGTTCACACTGTCTATGAGTGTTGACGCGGCCGCTTAACCCCACTATGCCCGCATGGGTTTTGACATTGATATGCAGGCTAAGGGTCGGATCGGAAAATGCCAGGGTGGACTTCACCTTGGCGGTAATCCATGCATCGTGAACGGCCATTTCCAGACCATGAGAGTAATGCTGGAAGGAGTGAATTTTCATGGCTGAACCCTCTCTCGAGTAATCAGACGTATTGTCCATCCCTTTTGCTGTGCTGCCCTTTGCCTGTCAGGTGAACGCTATGGATACCTGATTCGTTTTGGAGCGCTCGCCACACAAACATTGACAGACATTAATTATAGTACGGCCGTTGCCTGCGGTCAGAGCGCTGTCCCCGTGCACGTCCGCCCTGGTCGCTTTGTGCCAGGCGCAATACCTGCAGAGCCTCCAGACAGTCCTTATTGCGATCGGCCCTGATCAACCCATGGCTGCCGATGTCGACCGACAGAATCGGCCAGGAGCGGACACTGCCCCCCCGGACGGCCTCAACGACAAAGCAGGCGTTCGAGTCAAGCGATAACCAGCGGCAGCATGCAATGGCCTCTGAACTGCCATTGACTGAATCCGAACGCGCCGATCATGCGTTGGTGCGCGAGCCCCGTGAGAATAGCTTGGCGAACTACGCAGGCAGTCCATCCGAGCAAGGAGATGGTCCAGCCCGGTCGGTGTCATCAGTGCCACGCGAACCTACGGTCCAGAGCGACAGCGCCAACAGCGCGCCCGTCGCGAACTATTGTGAAAAGGCCGTCTCGCGAGACGGCCTGGTTTCTCAGGATCGGAACAACCCGACCTATTCTCCGCGATGGCTTTCCATGTCGGCAATGATGTGTGCAGATACGTCGAACACGAGGCGGTCGTCTGACGGGCCCATGTTCAAGAATCGACAGGCGAAAGCCATTTCTTCCTCACTGTAGTGAAAAAGACAGGCGGCACAGAAAACGCTAGACATGTTCGATTCACTACATATAGACTCAATTCAACTGGTTCTGTAATAAAAACAACAGCGCTTTGAAAGGCGATCCAATGACAAATTTACGTGAAAAAATTACCGATGCCGCTCTGAAGCCGACCCCATCGGAGCGCAAGGTAATCCGTGTTTTGCTTGACCACTATCCACGAAGCGGACTCGGCGCAATGGCCCGCTTGGCGGAGCAGGCAGGCGTCAGCGACCCGACCATCATGCGGTTGGTGAAGAAGCTGGGATTTGGTGGCTACGCTGATTTCCAGGAAGCCCTGCTCAGCGAGATGGATCAACGCTTACGTTCCCCTATCACTTTGCTCCAGCCCCGTGCTCACTTGTCCCAGGACGATACCTGGACACTCTATTTGCAAGACAGCAGCCGCACCCTTCAAGAAACCCGGGCACTGACTCAGCCCGAAGATGTGCGTGTTCTCGTCGACTGGATCCTGGACAACCGGCACCAGATTTTTTGCTTCGGCGGTCGACTCAGCAGTTTCCTCGCCGGCTATTTGGTCAATCACTTGCGCTTGTTGCGTTCGGGATGCCACACGCTGGAAGACAATGCCCAACTTCCCGATCGGATGTATGACATTCAGCGCCAGGACGTCATCCTGCTTTTCGACTATCGCCGGTATCAGACCCAGGCACTGCGTGTCGCTACCGCAGCCAAGGCACGCAATGCCCGCATCGTTCTTTTCACCGACATTTACGTCTCTCCCCTGCGCGAACTGGCCGACCTGATCATCAGCGCCCCCGTCGAATCGGTCTCTGCGTTCGACACCCTGGTTCCCGCACTCGCCCAGGTGGAAGCCCTGATTGCCACCCTGACTCAACGCAGCAACAACCTCAATGATCGCCTGGAAGGTATTGATTCGCTGCGCGCCGGATTCGCCGCCCACCTCCTGGAGGAAAAATAATAATGTTCACCCTTCCCCATCACTCTCCGCGTGATTTGCCCTTCAGTTACGGCCAGACGGCCCTTTTACTGGTCGATATGCAGCGTGCCTGGCTGGATCCGCAGTTTGATCCTCACTTGCGAGGGCCAGGGGCGGAATACTTCCTGACTCGCGCTCAAACCACGGTGATACCGAACCAGGTAAAACTGCTGAAGGCGGTGCGCGGCGCTCGGCAAAATGTGCTGCACACCATTATCGAGAGCCTGACGGCAGATGGTCGTGACCGCTCGCTGGATCACAAGTTGTCGGATATGCACCTGCCCCGGGGCAGCTTCCACGCGGGCATTATTGATGAGCTGGCCGTCACCGAGAACGAAATCGTGCTGCCCAAGACCTCGTCGGGTGTATTCAACTCGACGAACATCGACTACGTGCTGCGCAATCTTGAAACCCGGCATCTGATCATCGCAGGGATTGTCACCGACCAATGTGTGGACATGGCCGTTCGCGATGCGGCGGACAGAGGCTATCTGGTCACACTGGTCGAGGATGCCTGCGCGACCTACACGGCACCAAGGCATCAAGCCTGTCTGGACGCCATCAAAGGGTATTGCTGGATCACCGACACTCAAACCGTCATCAACCGTTTGCAGGAGATGGGAGCATGAGCCTGTCCAGCGCAGATAAAACACCAATTGCACCAACGGCCCTGACCACCATTGTCACCACTGACTTGATTGGTGTGACGCGCGGGCGTTCATTTCCCAGCGACGAGCTTGAGAGTTACCGGGTTGCGGGCTGTGGCTGGGTACCTGCCAACAGTGCATTGACGCCACAGGACGTGGTGGCCTCCGATAACCCATGGGGATCCTGTGGCGATCTGCGCCTGATTCCGGACATGGGAAGCCGCGTCCGCGTGCCCAATGGCCCCGACGCCAATGCACCGGGTCTGGACTTCATCCACTCCGATATCTGCGAAACCGATGGACAGCCTTGGTCGGCCTGCCCACGCACATTGTTGCGCAATGAAATCCAGCGCTATCGCGACGAACTGGGTCTTGAGGTTACGGCAGCGTTCGAGCATGAATTCAACCTGGGCTATTTGGACCCGGCTAACTCGCACCACGCATTTTCCCTCGCCGCCCAACATCACGCCGCGTCCTTCGGTGGCTGGTTGTTGAGTGCCCTGAAAGCCGCCGGCGTAGAGCCGGAAATGTTTTTGCCGGAATACGGCAAGGCTCAATATGAAATCACCTGCCGCCCCATTCAGGGGGTCGCCGCTGCCGACAGGGCAGTGAACGTAAGGGAGATCACCCGCGAAATCGCCCGGCAGATGGGCCTGGACATCAGTTTTTCTCCAAAGCTGCAACCCGATGGGGTGAGTAACGGAGTGCATCTGCATATCAGTTTGCAGGATCAGGCTGGACACCCCGTCATGTACAGTCCCGAGCAAGACAATGGACTCTCGACACTGGGCCAGCACTGGGCCGCAGGGGTACTGAAGTATCTGCCAGCCCTGTGCGCATTCAGCGCGCCGACGCCCATTTCGTATCTGCGCCTGAAACCCCATCACTGGAGTGCTTCATATGCCAACCTGGGACAGCGCAACAGAGAGGCTTCACTGCGCATATGCCCGACTATCACTATCGGGGGCAAGTCACCCGCCAAACAATACAACCTGGAGTTTCGCCCGCTCGATGCGACGTCATCGCCGCACCTGACCATGGCCACAGTGCTGATGGCCGGCAGAATAGGCATCGAACACAAACTGGTTCTGGACGCTTCGGCCGATGAGTCGCCGGACACACTGAGTGAGGAACAACGTCAGGCACGAAACATCGTAGCCCTGCCTGGTTCCCTCAGTGAGGCATTGGCCAGTTTGCGCGACAGCAAGGAGCTGTTTGAGCAACTGCCGAAGCTACTCCTCGATGCGTACTTTGCCGTGAAAGCCCAAGAGCTGAAGTCGACGCAGACCATGACCCCTGCCGAACTGTGTGATCACTATGCACGACTCTACTGAAACACTGGAATACGGCTTGTACGACAAGCCGGTTTACACCGTGAGCCGGGAAAACGCCGAGCACGCGGTCATTCTGGTCTGCGAACACGCCAGCGCCTTTATCCCGCCAGAACTGGATGGTCTGGGCCTGACCGACGAGGCGGCCAGGCAGCACATCGCTTGGGACATCGGCGCGTTGGCGCTCGCCGAAAGCCTGTCGGAGGCACTCGGCGCGACATTGATATCCGCGAACTACTCCAGATTGCTGATTGATCTGAATCGGCCGCTCGAAGCGCTGGACAGCATCCCAGTTCGCAGTGAAATTTACGATGTGCTGGGCAATCAACGTCTGGATGGAGCGACACGGCAGTATCGGCAAGAACGTTTGTTCAAGCCCTTTCATCAAAAGCTGAGCGAACTGATCGACGCTCGACTGGCCATGGGCCGAGAAGTCAGGGTCATTGGGGTCCACAGTTTCACACCGGTCTATCACGGCCAGCCGCGCGCGGTTGAAGTCGGCATTCTGTTTGACCGTGCTCACACTTACGCGCATACGCTGATTCAAGGCCTGGCGGCTCACGACCTCAAGGTAGCGGCCAACGAACCTTACGAGATCAATCCTCTTGAGGATATGACGGTGCCCTTTCATGGCGATCAACGGGGCATCAACGCTGCACTCATTGAAGTGAGAAACGACTTATTGCAAAAACCGGAAGCTGTTCGGTCATGGTCAGACTACTTGGCTCCACTGTTGTAAATGCTGTTGCTTGTTAAATCGGTCATACAACTATAAAAAAACCGCCTAGGCGTCTTTTAACCTGCCGGGTTTAAAAAACCTGTTTCAGCCGTTATGCCGTTTCTGGTTGACGGGCTGAAATAGCCGCCTTACTTGCATACGGAAGTACCAAATCATGGCTATTGAAGATTTTGGTTATAAACAAGAACTCAAACGCAGCTTGTCGCTTACCGACCTGGTCATTTATGGAATGATTTTCATGATCCCGATAGCTCCATTCGGAGTCTACGGGTACGTGAACAGCGAAGCTCCCGGGATGGTACCGCTGGCCTACATCATTGGCATGGTTGCCATGCTGTTCACGGCACTGAGTTATGGGAGCATGGCTCGCGCCTTCCCCATCGCCGGATCTGTGTACTCTTACGCGCAACGCGGGTTGCATCCCAATGCCGGATTCATCGCCGGGTGGCTACTGTTACTCGACTACCTGCTGATCCCGCCATTGCTGTATATCTATGCGGCCATCGCGCTGAATCACCTGTATCCCGCCATTCCGAAAACAGGTTTCATTCTTGCGTTCCTGATAACTGCCACGCTCGTTAACCTGCGCGGCATGACCTTCACCGCTCGAATGAACATCCTCTTTTTACTGGCACAACTCATTGTCCTTGGCATTTTCCTGGCCTGTGGCTGGAACGCTTTGCACACAGGGGCCGGGAACGGGCACTTGACGCTCTCGCCTCTGTACAACCCTGTAGCATTCAGCTTTCCCTTGATGATGCAGGCCGTTTCCATCGCGGTACTTTCATTCCTGGGCTTCGATGCCATCTCCACCTTGGCAGAAGAAACCAAGGGCGATGCCGGACGCAGCGTGGGAAGAGCTGCATTGATCAGCTTGTTGGTCATGGGCGCCATCTTTGTCGCACAGACCTGGCTGGCCACCGATCTGGCGGCGGGTATGGGCTTTACTTCCGCAGATTCCGCGTTCTATGAAATAGCAGAGATTGCAGGAGGAAGCTGGCTGGCCTCACTGACTGCAATCGCCACTGCGCTGGCCTGGGGCGTTGCTGTCTCCATTACCTCTCAAGCCGCGGTTTCGCGATTGCTGTTCGGGATGGCTCGGGATGGGAAACTTCCCAGGATTTTGGCGAAAGTACACCCGAAATACAGTACGCCCTATGTGAGTATCTATATGGTCGCCGTACTGTCGATGATCATTTGCTATTTTTTCATCGACACCGTAGACACGCTGACATCGTTAGTTAACTTCGGCGCACTCAGTGGCTTCATTATCCTGCACATTACCGTTATCAACTATTACTGGCGCCGCATGAAGTCCCGTGCCATTTGGCGCCACCTGATAACCCCTGTACTGGGTTTCACTATCACTTGCGCGATCATGTACAACATGGGGCTCGAGGCACAGAAGCTGGGGTGCATCTGGATAGTGGTGGGACTTTGTTATCTATGGGCACTTAACCGCAAAGGTTTAAATCTGGAGTTGTCCAAGGACATCTAGGTTTTGAAAGCTGCTACCTGATTCATAGCTTGTCGTATACCTGAATGACTGCCCCTTAAACAGGCGCAGCGCCGACTGCTGCTCGAAAAGCAATGCTAAAAATGTTGATTAACTGCTCTCCACTTGCCGCCGAGGACAAAGATATGACGCGATATATTGATGTAAATGACCTGAGCCAACTGGTATCACGCAAAGGCATCTGTGCCTTTATTTCCGAAATGGCGGAGTACATTCGCGAAGACTACCTTCGTTGGCACGACTTTGAAAAATGCGCACGTTTAGCCAATCACTCTGCCGAGGGGGTCATCGAGTTGATGCCCGTTTCGGATGCGTCGCTGTACGCCTTCAAATATGTAAATGGCCATCCCAAAAACACCCTGAGCGGCATGCTGACGGTCATGGCGTTTGGTGCCATTGGCGATGTCGAAACCGGTGAGCCCGTGTTGCTCAGCGAGATGACCCTGACGACAGCGATCCGTACCGCAGCCACCTCAGCGCTGGCTGCGCGATACATGGCCCGTCCTGACTCGCGCACCATGGCGCTAATCGGCAATGGATCACAAAGCGAGTTCCAGGCCATTGCCTTTCACACAATACTGGGCATCGACGAAATACGATTATTCGATATCGACCCCCATGCCACCCGAAAGTTGGCCGCCAACCTCAAAGGATTTCCTGGCATCAAGGTTGTCGTTACCTCAAATATCGCAGACGCTGTAAAGGGCGCCGATATCGTGACCACGGTGACCGCAGACAAAGCCTACGCAACCATTTTGACTCCGGAAATGATCGAGCCTGGCATGCACCTGAATGCGGTCGGCGGTGACTGCCCCGGCAAGACGGAGCTGCACCGTTCGATTGTCGAAATGTCACGGGTTTTCGTTGAGTACGAGCCACAGAGTCGCATCGAAGGTGAAATTCAGCAAATGCCAGCCGATTCGCCAGTTACCGAATTCTGGCGTGTCGTGAGCGGCGAAGTCGGCGGTCGCGAAAACGTAAAAGAAGTAACGCTGTTCGATTCAGTCGGCTTTGCGCTGGAAGACTACTCGGCCCTGCGTTATGTACTGGAGGTCGCACAAGCGTTCGATATCGGCCGCACAATTGAGTTAGTACCGGAACTGTCCGATCCCAAAGACTTGTTTGCCAGGCTGACCCCAGTATCCGGGGTCGCACAGAAAAAACGTGCCTGATCATGCACCGGTCGATAAAAAAGAACATCGAATAACTGTATTTCAGTAAATCAACGGCAGGTGCACTTTGGACAGCTATCGAAGGCCTTATCTGACCTCGAACAATGTGAGTGTAGATGTGGCTTTTGATAGCTTTTAAAAAGCCAGTCACGAAAACCGTTCAACTGAAATCGCGAGAAACTTTCAAAAAAACTCGACTGACCCTCTTCTAGCGCCAAACTTAAAACGACCCCGACTATTTCCTTTTAAAAAAACAGATGAGGCTGAAATGGCTACCACCACACTCGGCGTAAAACTGGACTCCCGAACACATAATCGGCTGAAAACTGCAGCGCAGAGCCTAGACCGAACGCCCCACTGGTTCATGAAGATAGCGATTAGGGAGCTTATTGAAAAAGTAGAGTCGGGCAGCAAAATTGAATGCATTATTGATGAGGAACTTCTGCCTGATGACACATTGAGGCATAGCGTTGCAATACGTAATCGCCGGGAAAATTTCTAATTCCTACTTTTGAGAGAACTGTCCTATCACTGTTTTTATCGGCAGCATCGCCTTGATCGAGAACATCAATCGATGCAGGCCGGTGACATTTGGGCTGACGCGTTGTTTTCACGAGGCGAAAGATACGCCATGGGGTCAATATTTTTCCTACTTCCATTTCTGCAAACTCCGTTCAGCCATTTTTTCTCCTTCGTGACAGGCAGTAAGCGGCCACGAGCTGCCTTTCACCTGTCCACAGAAAGACAGCCTGGAGGCTGCTGAACGTTTACTCGGCCACCCTCCCGTTCTCGCTGGCGACAAGATGAGCGTCAGTCGTGAAGCCCATGAACCGGGATTACTCACTCCATAGAATGATTCTGTCTGGCGGGTATCGGTCGATTGCACCCCTTCGAGACAGGCAACAATCGACCAACAGTTGCCGCTGGCTGGAGCGATGGCAAATGTGCACCTATGCTTGGGTCGGCTGGAAGAACTGATCGAGCATTCCGTGCTGCTCCGTCACCTGCGCGCAATATCCGTCAAAGGTCATCCGGGCGTTTCAGTTTCAGCACACCTTCGATGACCTGGAACCAGGCTGTGGTTTGCCTGGCTTTCGAAAATCCTTGCGCCATGCCCTTCCTCAGTTTGAGTCATCGATACTTCAAACTTCCCCCCGGGAGACACCCATGGCGCACCTTCTCAAACCCATCGCCGTACTCACGTCCTTCTTTACCCTGATGTTGCCGGTGCTGACCTCGGCGCAGGCGGCCACCGACATTCCACCCGCCATCAAGACGCCGGACCGTGTCGAGACCCGAATCGGCGTGCTGGAATTCAAGGATGGCGCGCCAAGCGCCGAAACTGCCCGGAATGTCTATGACACACTGGCGTTCACACGGGGTGTCGATGCCTTCGTGAACAGTTTTTCCGGCGCCTCGGCCTATGCGATTCGCGAGGGTTTCCACAGCATTGGCGCTGAAGACAACTCGGTGGTCATCTTCTCCGAGTTGATGGACTCCAACTCGCTCTTTCTCACGGCCAACGCCGATACGATCTACTCGGTGGCAACCCTCGACCTGACGAAAGGACCCTTGGTGATTGAAGTGCCACCCAAGGCCCTCGGCACGCTCAATGACATGTGGTTTGGCTGGATCATCGACATTGGCGCACCCGGACCTGATCGGGGTGAAGGGGGTAGATACCTGATTCTTCCACCCGGCTACGAGGGTCCTGTTCCTGATGGCGGCTACTTTGTCGGCCGCTCCAAGACCAACCATGTGCTCTACGCCGTACGTGCCTTTATGGAGAACAACGACCCGAAACCTGCCGTTGACCTCATCAAGGAAAAACTCAAGATCTACCCCTACACGCCGGGTGGCCACGGCACCAGCATTGCCACGGCACTCGAAGGCAAAATCCGCTTGGAGCCCATCCCCCCGATACCGCCAACGAAGTTCATCGAGGGCAGTGGCAAATCCTTCAACACCATCCCGCCCAACGATTTTTCCTACTTCGAGATGCTCGACAAGCTTGTACAGCTGGAACCTGCCACCTCGTTCAGCCCGGAACTCATGGGCCAATTGGCGGCCATTGGTATCGTGAAGGGCAAACCCTTTGCGCCGGACGAGCGGATGAAGAAGATCCTCAGCGACGCGGCAGCCGTGGGCAACGCCGCTGGACGAGCGCTGAACTGGCGTGGCGCCGAGTATCCCGGCTGGGCCTATTACCCGAACTCGATGTGGGCCAACATGCTGTGGCAAGGCGGCTTCAATTTTGAAACACCGCCGCCGTTGATCACCAAGGAAGGCCTGTTCAAGCCATTGCCACCGACTGGCGCGCGCACGCTTGATTCGCGCACGGCCTTCTACTACGGCTACACCATGGATTCGCCGGGCATGATCATGCGCGTGCCCAATGTAGGCTCGCAGTACCTCATGGGTTTTACTGACGCCGACAAGAACCCCTTCGATGGCGCAAAGACCTATAAGGTGACCCTGCCACCCAAGATCCCTGCGGCGAAATTCTGGTCCTTCACCGTCTACGACAACCAGACGCGCTCCATGCTCCAGACACCACAGCGCTACCCCCGTGCCGGCAGTCAAACCTACCCGTCACCGGCGGCCGTCGAAAACGCGGATGGTTCCATGACCATCTACTTCGGCCCTTCCAGACCTGCGGACGCCAAAGCCGGCAACTGGATACAAACCATGCCGGACAAGGGCTGGTTCATGCTCCTGCGCCTCTACAGCCCCCTTGAGTCGTTCTTCACGAAAGCGTGGCGCCCGAGCGAGGTCGAACTGGTTCGGTGAGATAAACACAGGCCGGTCAGCACTACTTCCCAGTCGGTGCTGACCGCCCTGTTAATGCCGACGCAATCAACTGTCCGGAATGTGCTTTTTTCGAAAGAAAAATGGCAGTGCATTGCCCTGGTTTTTGACCCCGACCAGGGCTTTTTTGATGGCTGATTGGCTTATACCCCCCGATTTTCACCCTGGAATATGCAAAAAAAGACGAAAAAATCGACGGGACTTTTATCCGCCCCCCGACCCGCCGAAAGCCAGTCATGGTGCTGGCTGCGCCCTCCAGTGATGGCAATATGCGACCATTTTCGGCACTGCCGTTGGTCAGCAAAATTGATCAAAAAATGAACGGAGACGGCTTTTTTCGTTCAGAATACGCAACAGGTCACACGGGCTCCGATGCTCAGCTGACTCAAGAAGCGGAAGTTAAACCTCATATAGACGCCCAGTGCGAATGAGGTTTTTTGTTACCTGAAAATGGAACTAACCGAATGATCAAAAAGTTCATTCGCTAAACTCGCTTTTTTCTTCGCAGCACAACGCCGCAAGATTAAACAATAGAAATTGCTGGATCCTGACTGCAGTCAGCAACGGATAAATTCAACTAGCCGTGCTGAAGTCATGTTGATCCACTAAGAGTACAAAGAGGTAATCATGGAACTTGGTATACTGACTTCGCCAGCCGCGGAATATATTCGCTTGGGCGTTGTATATTTCCATCTTATCGCCTGCTGCGTGGCAATCGGGCTTGTGTTGACCAGTGACATTGCCATGGTCAAGCAACTCCTGAAGGGGGATGTGTCGGGTCACCATGATGACGCGCATCTGGAAAGCCTTCAAAAAACCGTATCGCTTGCACTTGTAGCGCTTTGGATTACAGGCATTGCTATTGTCGGAATAGATTATGCCGGCAAGGGGATGGAATATTTCCTCAATCCAAAGTTGCAAGCCAAAATCGGCATCGTTGTGCTGTTGACCTTTAACGGTTTCCTGTTGCATAGCGCTGTATTGCCGGCACTGAAGAAAGCCGGTTCGATACTCAAACTCTCCTTCAACCTGCGCATGCTGGCGCTGTTCTCCGGCGCGCTCTCTGGTGTGTCCTGGTTTTATGCCGCCATGCTCGGTGTCGGTCGTCCGCTGGCCTGGAAATACTCGCTGGTCGAGTTGCTGGCGGCCTATCCGGTTCTCATCGTCGGTGGCTTTGGAATGATGGTGCTGCTCACCGTCTGGGCGAAAAACAAAAACGCTGAAGGCCGTATGGAGCAACGTACCTGGGGAACCGGAAACGCTGCTCTGGCTGGCTGGTGAAGTCAGGTTGAACAAGCCCGTTCAGCCTTTGCCAATGAATTCCGTTTTTAACTATTTACCCATCTCACTTTTCTCACTTGAGGATATCCAAATGAAATCCATGAAAGCTCTCTTCGTCATCGCCGCGCTTACCGCTTCTTCTCTGGCGATGGCCACCGGTGGTGGTGACAAGACATTCAATCGCATGGAGTCGGCCCGCAAGGTCTCGATGGAAGCCTTCCAGGTTGCGCAGAAGCAGAAGGCTGAAGCCGCTGTCGCTCAAAGCAAGGCCAAGGCGACCAATCGCAGCAACGGCTGATCGGTGTAGCGCGACCGCGCAACACGATGGCAAAAAAGGGACTTCACGGAGTCCCGGGGCACACAAATAACGAAATATCGGTGTTCCCCGCCATTACGTGAACGAACAAAAAAAGTCGCAAACCCTGCAGGGTTTGCGACTTTTTTTCGATACGTCCTTCAAATTCCCGGGACGTTTTCTACGGGTATGCCTGCCGTTGCGTTGCGTGCAGGCCTAGTTCTGTACCTCAACCACGTCGACATCCGGGGCGTCTGGAGCGTCAGGGGCGTCCGCCACATCTTCTCGGGCTTCCCTCGCCTTGGCCTTGGCCGCCTCTCTGGCCGCGTTCGCATCGGCCTTGGCGTCGTTCCGGGCAGCATCTGCAGCAGCCCGGGCTGCATCTCTGGCTGCATCTGCGTCTGCCTTGGCAGCGTCCCTGGCGGCATCTGCAGCGGCTCTCGCAGCATCTCTGGTTGCATCCGCACCCGCTACACCTGCAGCTTTTGCAGCGTCACGGGCAGCATCCGCCGCAGCTCTGGCGGCATCTCGGGTTGCATCTGCATCAGCTTTCGCAGCATCCCGGGCTGCGTCTGCATCAGCTCTGGCAGCGTCTCTGGCTGCATCTGCGTCATTTTTGGCAGCGTCCCTGGCTGCATCTGCGGCATCGTTGTCAGCCCTATTGGCCTTATCGGCTCTATCGGCTCTATCGGCTCTATCGGCCTTATCGGCTCTATCAGCCTTATCGGCCCTATCAGCCTTATCGGCTTTATCGGCTTTATCGCCACGGGCATTGCCTGGGCCTGCGTTTCCGGCAACACCACCATGGTCAGCATCGCCGCGGCCCATGCCGCCATGTCCTGCGCCACCGTCACCGCCACCATCGCCATGGCCACCGCCAGCGTTACCGCCTCCGCCATTACCACCGTGACCACCGCCTCCGGAGCCTCCGTTGCCGGAGCCACTGCCGCCACCGTGACCACCACTGTTACCACCACCGCCGCCACCGTGGCCGCCTCCGCCGTCACCACCATGACCGCCGCCTCCGGAGCCACCGCCGCCACCACCACCGTGACCGCCACCGCCTCCGTTGCCTCCTCCGCCTCCTCCGCTGCCGCCACCACCGCTGCCGCCATCTTTGGCATGCACGCTGGAGAAGCTACCGACATAATCGGGCACCAGCACAGTCGATGCAGACAGGACTGCGCCAATTGCCAGGGCCAACAAACATTTTTTTAGAAGCATGATGCACCTCCGCTTGGAGTTGCGTAGTCATGTCCGTATCGAACGCAATGTCCAGTGAGTTCCCGGCCGCCCATTGGAGCGGCCAGCCAACCGGCACGGCCATTAATTTGCAGCAAAAACAAGCAACTGCGGTTTCCGAACGATCCTTCAGAGCCAGTCGGCATCTGTGCGTGGGAAATATTCCCACACTTTCAGATTAGGCCTGTCAGCCCGTGTGTCAACCACCGACCATCCGGACTGAAGCAGGCGCAGGCCTGGGTTGAGACGACAAAACCCATCGGGGCCCGGAAACTGGCGGGTATCAGTAGGTGTGGGTGAACACCAGTCCAGCCTCGCCATCCGGGCTCGCATCGGAATACCCCTTGACGGCATACAACTGAAATTTCCAGTTCTGATTGAGCTTGTGCGTGAGGAAGAGGGTGAGTTCCTTGATCTGGTCGCCCGTGGATACGACCTTCTGCCGCCAGTCGTAGGACACCCCCGCCGTAGTGCGCGCGTACACGGGCATGGCGAAGCCCAGGCCGGCGAATATCGGGTTGTCGAAGTCGGAGCCTGACGGATCGCCGAATTTTTTCCAGCCCAGCGTGGCGAACCCGGTCACCCGGCCGAAGGCCTTGGCGACATCGACCTGGGCGGAATAGTCGGTTTTGCCGGTGCCCAGGCACTTGTCTTCGTCGGCTGTGGGCAACTTGACCTTGCCGATCAGGTCCACGAACAGCCCGCCAATGTTGCCGTCCAGCACGGCATAGTCGGCACCGGCGACAGTGTCGCCCAAACCGCTTTCCACTTTGTCGCAACCGCCGGGCAACGGCTCGCCGTCAGGGCCGACCGAAGGATTGGTGATGCGCAGCCAGGGCACAGTGAGCTTGTAGGTCATGGGACCGGTTTCGTATTTGCCGACCAGCGGGACGTACCAGGTTTCGGAAGTCGTGCCGGTGCCATAATCGCCCCGGGAGTAGTCGGTTCCGATCGAGGTCGAGAAGGTATCGGCCAAGGCCGGCAAGGCCAGGCTGGCCAGGCTGGCCAGGCTGGCCAGCCAACCGACGAGCAGGATGCGCTTGGGGTCCATGTTCACCTCGTGTCTTGCGTCATCGAAGTTCACACGCAGGCTTTGTTGCGTGACTTACACAGCCTAGTGACTTATGGCGCAAGTGCATCATGCCTTCACTGTTTAACCCGACTTGCCAGAGCGGTCGACTTTTTCAATGGTCTCGACTTTTTCTACTTTTTCTACTTTTTCTACTTTTTCGACCTTCTCGACTTTTTCTGGCCGATCAACCTTGTCTACTTTCTCAACCTTTTCTGGCCGATCGACTTTCTCGACCTTCTCCGGACGTTCGACTTTTTCGACTTTTTCGACTTTTTCGACTTTCTCTACCTTCTCTACCTTCTCTACCTTCTCTACCTTCTCTACCTTCTCGACCCTCTCCACTCTCTCGACTTTGCCGGATTGCTCGACCTTCTCGACACGCTCCGACTTGCCGGACTTGTCCACGTCCACATCCACATCCACATCCACGCGTTCGATCCTGTCGCCACCGCCATGACTGTCATTGCCCCCGTGGCGAGTATTGTCGGCGACGCTGCCACCGCTCTCGGAGCGGCCACTCCTGTCACTGCCCGAGTTCCCCGAATCCCGCGAGTTGCCGGAGCTGTTGGAGCTGTTGGAGCCGCTCGAGTCGCCGGCGCTGTTGAAATCGTCCGAGCTGCCCGAATGGCCCGAGCCGCTTGAGTCGTCCGTGTTTTGCTCGCTGTTTCGAACCCGCCCGTGCTGGTTGCTGGCGGGTGAATCGGAGCGCTCGCGAGGCAATTCGATACGCGTGGCCTGTACCTCCCGCGCGCCGCTGAACACGCCGGTAACCCGCACGCGTCGATCCAGCGTCAGCTGCGAAGACTGCACACCGGCAAACACGGTGTCGCTCGCCATCGTCACATTGAAGCCCCCCACCACCAGGCGACGGTCCTGCCGGCCCTGTACCAGGCCCTCGATCACCGCATTGTGTGCCCGGCCAATGAACGGCAGGCTCGGGTCGGGGCGACTCTGGCTCACCTCCAGTTCGCGGCCCGACCACTGGCCGCGCACCAGCATTTCCTGCGCCGGCCCCGGATGGTTGCCGAGTTTGAGCCCCTGCAGATAACCGCTGCGATCGATCGGGCCGATGGCGCTGGCCTCCTTGAGGCCGGGCGCACGGTCGATGCGGCTGGCCACCACTTCACCACGGGCATCACGCAGCCCGCTGACCCGTACGGGATCACCCGCACGCAGGCCGGGAGCGACTTGAGCACCGTTGGCCAGGCGTACCGGTTGGCCCATGACACGCATGGGCATGGAGTCTCTGGGCAGGGCTGTCAAAGGGCCTTCGTAGACATGCAGGATAGCAATGCGCCCGGCCTCCAGACCGCGCCGGGAATTGAACGCTTCCACGGCAACCACCTGGCCTACTGCCAGGCGGGTGCTGGTGGCGGCAATGCCGTTCTCACTCACAGGGACGTTTTTGTTGAAGTGCACTTCCACGCCATTGACGCAGATCGAGGCGAACCCGGTGATGGTGCCGACAATGCCGGTGCCGCCGATTCCGCCGTTGTCGTTGCTGATGCCGGTGCCACCCACGCCGCCGGCGACGGCACCGGTGCCACCAATGCCGCCTGGGCGTTTGTTCAGCGGTGCGCCGGTACCGCCCACCCCGCCATTGTCGGTGCCGATGCCCGTACCGCCCATGCCGCCAGGCGCCGCGCCCGTACCGCCGGTGCCACCCGGAGCCTGGATGAGCGGCACTTCACTGCTGCCCGCGTCATTCTGGCTGACACAGGCCGGCGCGGCTTGCAACACAATCGCAAACCCGAGGCCCAGAGCGAGGGCGGCTGCTCGAATCAGGCGCAGATGGATGGTCATGGCTTGGGAGCCGTCGGTGAGTTGGGATCGCAAGGTTCAGTGTAGAAGTACAGGCCGACCGTGATGCGCTGGCGCGGTTCGAGGCTGGGCAGGTCGCGAAACTCCAGCTCGGCGGCGAGTCGATTGAAGCTCAACAGGGCCTGCATTCCCTCGCTGGCAACGGCCTCGCGCAGCGCCTCGACGCTCATCGGGGCCAGTGCGTCATAGTGGACGCTGCGTTCAAAAAAGGCCGGGCCTTCGCTGCTCAAGTTGTGTACCGCAGCGCAGGCATGATCGTGCAGGTTATGCCCCAGGTAAGCCGCTTTCTCATCGAAACCCTTTTGCGGCACGAAGGCCTGGGCTTCGAGGTGCACACGCTCCTGTTCGTCAAGGCGCACGACGCCCAGGCGCAGCCACTCGTCCAGCACCACCCGCGCCCTGATATCCGTGCTGACCTTCGCCACCAGGGCATCGAAGGAACGGTCGCCGCCGACACTGGCCAAACGAGGCAGCGGCAATGGCTGGCCGGTGTCGTTGCAGAAGGGAGCGCTGTTCCAGGCGTTGACCAGTTGCGCACCGAAGGTGATGTTTTCCGGAAGCGTGGAAGTAGCGGGGTCGCCGGTGTTGCGCAAACGCCGTACGTCCTTGCGATGCACACCGGTGAGCAGGCTGATGCGGCTGTCGGTCGGTGCCTTGTCGCCCAGACGGAACTCACGGTCCGCCACATCGACGAACACCTCCTTGAGCAGGTCGGCGAAAACCAGGTACGTGACGCCTTTGCGCAGCATCAGGCGTACCAGCGGCCGCATGACATGGCGCAGGGCTTTGAGGAGCGAAGTGGGCAAGGTAGTCGATTGCATTCAGCGCATTCCCGGACAGTTAACCCCAGTATAGCTGCGTGGGAAATAATCCCATGAATGCAGGCAGTATTTTTTACGTGCCCCCATGCAAAACCGGTCTCCCGGGTTCTGCATGGGGCATCAGGCCGCTTCAGGTCCGGCTGTTGTCGTCGCCGGGTTCGCCGCCGGTGTGGACGCCCTTGTCGTCACCCGGCTCGCCGCCGACGTGAACGCCATGATCGTCACCTGGCTCGCCGCCGACATGAACGCCGTGATCGTCACCTGGCTCGCCACCGACGTGAACGCCGTGATCGTCACCTGGCTCGCCACCGACGTGAACGCCATGGTCGTCACCCGGTTCTGCATGGGTGCCACTGCGACCGGAGTTCGAGTTTCCAGTACCCGCATGGCCTGAATTCCCATTGCCATTCCCATGGTCGCTGCCGCTATGGCCACTGTTGCCGCCATTGCCACCGCTGTTACCACCGTGGCCTCCACTACTGCCACCGCCGTTGCCACCGTGGCCTCCACTACTGCCACCGCCGTTACCACCGTGGCCTCCACCACCGCTACCACCACCGCCGTTGCCACCGTGGCTTCCACCCCCGCCACCGCCGTTACCACCACCACCACCACCACCACCACCACCACCACCACCACCATCCTTGGCATAGGCAGTGGCGTCATGGGAAATGGAGTCCGGTACCAAAACGATGGAGGCCGAGAGGACGCCACCGATCGCCAGCGCCAATAAACCTTTCTTGAAAAGCAGGTAAGTGTTCATCGTGCATTCTCCTGGTGATTTACCGCGAGCAGTGCCAACGCGATCCGCGTTGTAATCCGGGAGCGGCATGGGAGTAAGCTTTGTTGTTTATCCTGAAATCTTGGCGTGGGAATTTTTCCCACTCGATGAAAGCTAGCCCTTTCTGGCTCCGGGTCAACCCACGCAGGAAAAAGCCGACCGACGGTGGGACACGTCAGCACCCGGCGTAAATGGATAACGCTGTGTGAAAGCAATCGAATCACCGGCAGAACGCCAATGGCTCATGGACGAGTGGCCGAGAGGCCTCTACCCCGGGTGATCACCGAGACGTCAAGGCGGCTCGGACACGACCTGAAAGACCACCCATAGGGGTAATGCTGTTCACTTAAGAGATAGAGCGAACAATAAGCAACCTGTGGCGAGGGAGCTTGCTCCCGCTGGACTGCGCAGCAGTCCCCTGCTCTTTAGGGAAAGGAGGGGCCGCTTCGCGCCCCGGCGGGAGCAAGCTCCCTCGCCACAGATGCAGTATTACCCCCATAAGGGGAGCGCCATGCCCGCTCCCCTTTTTGAAACACAGCATTCCAAATGCTCTGTCTCGGCACCCGCGATCAGTCGTGATGTTTGTGTTTATGTTTGTTCTTGTGTTTATTCTTATGCTTGTAGCCCGAATCGTGGTGGTCGTCGTCATCGGCCATATTGTTGCCGATCGCACCACCTGCTGCGCCGCCCAGACCCGCGCCGATCAGGCCACCGGTGGAACCACCGACACTGTTGCCGATGACCTGGCCACCCGCTGCACCGAGACCTCCGCCAATAGCGGACTCGGTCTTCTTGCCACTCTTGGCGGTCATCGCGCCCCCGGCCGCGCCACCGACGCCGGCGCCGATTGCAGCGCCAGTGCTACCGCCCATAGCCTGACCGACCACGCTGCCAAGAGCGCCGCCGACACCGCCACCGATAGCCGTGTTGGTGGCTTCGCCGGCGAGGGCGTACTGCGATACAAGCAGACTTAATGCAACAACAGTGAATGACTTACGCATCAGACGGACCTTTAGGAACACACAAAAGGAGAAAGTCTGTTGGTACGAAACAGCCAGGTCAACAGATATTCGGCCGTGCACTGCAAACAAGGGAGCCCCGCAACAGCGGGACTCCCTTCGGTCTAGCCCCTGGGCTGCGGATTCAGCACCGTAACGGCCTTGGTTTTCCTGAAAAAAATGCCGTAGACAACCGAAAGCACCAGCAAGAACGGCACACCGAACACCAGGGTCATCTTGAAGGCTTCTGTGAAGTAGGTCGTGATCATCACAGCGCCCATCAGGACCAACCCCAACAATGTGCTGTAGGGAAACAGACGCATGCGGAACGACAATTTACGGTTGCCATTGCGTTCATGAAAACGACGGAAACAGTAGTGAGTGAGGAAGATCATGAACCAGGTAAAGATCGCGCCGAACATCGAGATCGCCATCATCAGGGTGAACGAACTTTCCGGGTACAGGATGTTGAGCAAGGTCGCCAGGGCGATCCCCGAACTTGAAAGCAACAGCGCGTTCAACGGGATGCCGGTCTTGCTCAACACCCCCATGGATTTTGGTGCGTAGCCGGCTCGAGACAGGCTGAACATCATGCGCGTAGTGATGTACAACTGGCTGTTCATCGCCGACAACGCCGCGATCAGGATCACGAAATTCATCACACCGGTGGCGCCGGGAATCCCGATGGCCTGCATGACCGTGACGAACGGACTCTGGGCATGGCCAGCCTGGACCCAAGGCACGATCGCCAGCATCAATGCCAGGGTCAACAGGTAGAACACCACCAGGCGCACGATAGTCCCGCGAAAGGCTTTCTTCACCGCTTGCTCCGGATCCTTCGCCTCACCGGCCGCCACTGCGATCATCTCCACACTCAGGTAGCTGAAGATCGACACGATCACCGCAATCCACATCCCTTGCAGGCCATTGGGGAAGAAACCGCCGTGAGCGGTGTAATTGTGCACGCCGTATTCCGGATTGCCGGAACCGAACACCACATACACCGCCAGGATAATGAAGCCGACAATCGCGCCGATCTTGATGGTCGAGAACCAGTACTCGAAGGTACCGAAGGTCTTCACGCTGATGGCATTGAGCACGATCAACACGCTGGAGAACGAGACGATCCAGATCCATTCCGGCACGTTGGCAAACCAGTACTTCATGTACATCGCCACCGCCGTCACTTCCGTACCGACCGCGAGCACGATCGCCGCCCAATAGGCATAGCGCACCAGGAACCCGGCCAACGGGCTGACATAAAATTCGGCATAGGCGCCGAACGAACCCGAGGTCGAATGGGCCACGGTCATTTCCGCCAGACAGCCCATCAGCAGCAAGGTGATGATTGCGCCAATGGCATAGCTCAACAGCACGCTCGGCCCGGCATAACCAATGGCATAGGCGCTGCCCATGAACAGCCCGGTGCCGATTGCACCACCAATGGCGATCATGCTCATCTGCCCCGACGTCAGTTGACGCCGCAGGCCATGTTCACGGTTGGATATCGTTTCGAAACCGCAGTTATCGGTCATTTCTATGTCCTCTGGATTTTGTCTTTCTTGAAGAGCACGTTGTGGGTTAAACGGTGGGGATCAGCCACGCACAGCAGGACACGGATCAGAAAATACTCAGTGGATATTCGACGATCACCCGGACTTCGTTGTTGTCCGTGGTGTCGGCCCGGGCGACCTGTGCGGTGGAACGCACACTGGCCTGACGCACGCGTATTGATAGGTCCCTGGCCTTGCCCGACTGCACGACATAGCGCGCCTCGAGGTCGCGTTCCCAACGCTTGCCG
This sequence comes from Pseudomonas sp. PDM27, assembly GCF_019219205.1. Classification (NCBI taxonomy): domain Bacteria; kingdom Pseudomonadati; phylum Pseudomonadota; class Gammaproteobacteria; order Pseudomonadales; family Pseudomonadaceae; genus Pseudomonas; species Pseudomonas sp. PDM27. The sequence goes on from NZ_JAHUWF010000001.1 coordinate 545,415, forward strand.
TCATCGCCGTAACGCCCATAGGCGCCATTGGGGCCGCCGTCGTAATGGCTGTCATCGATGTGGTCGCCACTGACGTAACGCGACATGAAGCTCAGCCCCGGTACGCCGAAAGGCGCCATGTCCAGGTCATAGCGCAGTTGCCAGGAGCGTTCGTTGGGGGCGTTGAAGTCGAGGACCTGAATCGAGTTGGCGAGAAAAATCGACGTGCCCGGTTGCTGGTCGAAACCCAGGTAATCGAACGGTTCTTCGCCATCGACCCGCTGGTACGCCAGGGTCAACCGATGAGCGCCGAACCTGTACGCGGTGGCAAACGACCAGGTGGTGTTGTCGATCCTTCCGGCCAGGCTGTCGCCGTTATCGTTGGTGCGGTAGAGATTGAAATCCAGGTTCAGCGACTGGTCTGGCGTCAGCACATAGGTGTAATTGACGTTGCCGTAGTACTGCCGCCAGATGTCGGTGAACTGCGAACCGTACAGGCTGACACTCAACTGATCGCTCAGCGCATAGCTGCCGCCCAGGTAATCGACGCTGCGGGTTTCCACCCCGGCGTACAGCGCTTTAAGGGCGCCATCGGCATTGGTCGAATTATTGTCATTGCCGGCAGTGAAGTGGCCAATGTCCAGTTGCAATGCCTTGAGCTCATTGCTGGTCAGCTGGAAGCCGGTGGCACTGCTGGTGAACAGTCGCGCATTGCCGGTGCCGAACACCGGATTGAGCGGTGTCAGGTTGCCGTACTTGAGCTCGGTCTGCGAAATCCGCGCCTTCAGCGCACCACCGGCTTCGGAGTACTCATCCTCGGGACGGCCATCGGAATCGACCGGCAACAACCCTGTGCCCGTGCGCCCCTTGCCACTGTCGAGCTTGATGCCCAACTGCGCGTAGGCATCGACCCCGAAACCCACCGCTCCCTGGGTGTAGCCGGAGCGGTAGTCGAGCATGATCCCGTGGGCCCACTCGTCCCGATAGTTCTGACCGCCGGGGTTGTTGAGGTTGTTGCGGTAGAAATAGAAGTTGCGGTTGGTCAGGGTCAGGCTGCTGTCTTCGACAAATCCGTTGTCAGAGGCGGCACAGGCCATTTGGCCAAGGCAACTGGAGATGGCGAGCGGCAAGGCAGGCCAGAGGGACAGTTTCATTCTGCGTGCTCCTTATTATTGTGATTGCAGAACTGGTTATTGCCGGCGACCGAACGCCCGCTGCGGGAAAATGCCCGCAGCTGGACAAGGACGCCGCAAGGTTCAAGTCACGCTGTGGCGAACCTGGTATCGCGCTTGCGACCAGGTGTTCCGGTCGAGGATCTCGCCGAGGATCTGCACCGCATCCCAGACCTCGGTGAAGGTTGTGTACAACGGGGTGAAACCGAACCGCATGATGCGCGGTTCGCGATAGTCACCAATCACGCCACGGTCGATCAGGGCCTGGATCACCGCATAACCTTCGGGGTGTTCGAAGCTGACATGACTGCCGCGTCTGGCGTGTTCGCGCGGCGTGATCAACTTCAGTTCGTGAGCCGCGCAACGCTGCTCGACCAGTTCGATGAACAGGTCCGTCAGGGCCAGGGATTTGCGGCGCAGGCTGGCCATGTCCGTTTGGGCGAACACGTCCAGGCCGCACTCGACCATCGCCAATGAGGTGATCGGTTGAGTGCCGCACAGGTAACGCGCGATGCCGCTGCTCGGCTCGTAATGCGACTCCATGGCGAATTGCCGCGAGTGCCCGAACCAGCCGGACAAGGGTTGCGGCACCAGATCGCACAATGACGGCGAAACCCAGACAAAGGCCTGCGATCCCGGCCCGCCATTGAGGTACTTGTAGGTGCAGCCGATGGCGTAGTCGGCACCCGCCTGGTGCAGATCGACCGGTACTGCGCCTGCGGAATGCGCCAGGTCCCAGATGGCCAGCGCGCCACATTCGTGGGTCAGCGCGGTCAGGGCCTGCATGTCATGCATGTAGCCGGTCTTGTAATTGACGTGGGTGAGCATGACCACCGCCGTGTCCTGGTCAATGGCTTGCGGCAAGGCTTCAGGACTGTCGACCAGGCGCAGGGTGTAACCCTGTTGCAGCATCTGCGCCAGGCCTTCGGCGATGTACAGGTCGGTGGGGAAATTGCTCGATTCGCTGACGATCACTCGCCGCTGGGGTGACCTTGTGGCCTGTACGCGCAAGGCAGCGCTCAGCACTTTGAACAGGTTGATCGAGGTGGTATCGGTCACCACGACTTCACCCGCCCCCGCGCCGATCAAACCCGCCAGGCGGTCGCCCAGACGCTCGGACAGCTCGCGCCAGCCAGCGCTGTTCCAGCTGCGGATCAAGCCATTGCCCCATTCCTCGGCGACCACCGCTTGTGCCCGCGCCAATGCCGCGATCGGCCGCGCACCGAGGGAATTGCCATCGAGGTAGATAATCCCTTCGGGGAGCGCAAATTGCTGGCGCAGGGGCGCCAGAGCGTCCTGGGCATCAAGCGCCAGGCAACTGTTTCTTGTCGTCATCGAGTGTCCTGTTTTTTTGTCATGGGACGCCATCCGGGCGGGTTGCATCAGCCGGATCAGGCGCCCTGGTTCAAGGCGATCAACTTGCCTTTGGGTAGAGAGATAATGAACGAACCTTTGGAGAATTTTCGTGCAAAGTAACCAGCCATGTAGTAGTTATTTCGCAGATAATTCGAATCCAATACCCATAAACGCGGATTTATTCAAACCATGAATCTTGACTCGACAGACCTGCGAATCCTGCATCAGTTGCAACAGGATGGCCGAATCAGCAATCAGGAGCTGGCGGAGAAAGTCGCCTTGTCACCGTCGGCCTGCCTGCGCCGGTTGCGCCTGCTGGAAAGCGAAGGAATCATCACCGGCTATCGCGCGGTACTGAATGCCGAACGGTTGGGCATCGAGCTGGAAGCCATCGTCCATGTGTCGTTGCGACAGGACGTCGAGGACTGGCACGAGACCTTCATCAAGAAGGTCCAGCAGTGGCCGGAGGTGGTCACCGCCTATGTCATTACCGGGGCGAGCAACTATGTGTTGCGGGTCCAGGCCCGCAACCTCAAACACTTCTCGGATTTCATCGTCAATCACCTCAACCGCACCGCCGGCGTCACCGACATACGTTCGGAGATCGTCCTGCAGAAAATCAAGGAGCGCGAGCAGTTGCTCGATCTGGTGGTACGCAAGTAAGACCGCAGCGTCCCTCAGAGCCCGTGCAGGCGCCGGGCCTCCTTGCGCTGCAACGTCATGCTCGGGGTTTCGTCGAACAACTTGCGGTACTCGGTGGAAAAACGGCCCAGGTGCATGAACCCCCAGCCCATGGCTATCCCGGAAATGTTGCGTGCCGAGCCGTGCTCGAGAATCTCCTGGCGTACGGCATTCAGGCGATACTTTTTCAGGTAGGCCATTGGCGACAAGGCGAAGTACTTCCTGAACGCGTCGAACAACTTGAAGCGTGAAACACCGGCAGCAGCTTCGATGTCCTCCAGGTGCAACGCTTCGCGGGCGTTGTCGTGGATGTACTGTCGAGCCCTGACCAGGTAGTGCGGCAATTTCACGCCCAACGCGTCCCGCAGTTCCTGCGAATAGTTGTTGGGCTGGGCGAGGATCAAGCCCTTGATCAGCGAGCTTTCAATGTCCCGGGTGAAGGCCACCTGCTCGAAGAGTTCACTGCTTCGCTCCAGCTCGTCGATGAAATAACGCGCCATGCGCCACCACGACGCCGACGCCCCATCGATCGCATCCATCATCGGTTCGAAGCGCAGCGGCGCATCCAGTGGCCGTTGCAGCATCCCTTCCAGAGCCTCGCTCATCGCCACTCGGGTAATCACCACCTGGACCTTGCGACAGTCACCGGAAATCGCCAGCAGTTGGTGTTCATTGGGGGAAATGATGACCCCTTGATCGCGGTCGGACCTGACCACGCTGCCCGCCTTGCTCAGCTCCTGTTCGCCCGACAACGGCAGGCTCAGGCTATAGCTGCTGAAGTGCTCGGCGTCTTCGATATCGATGGTGACGTCGGTGCCGTATTCGATGGTGCCCAAGGTGGTGGCCATCGATTTGAACATGTTGGCGTTGTGATGAAAGCGGATCCGTTCGGGGGTCGCGCTCACGAGTCGATGGGGTCCGCAAATACCGGACATCCAGCTTCTGGCAGCCTCCAGGTCATCGCTGTCGACACGAATGTCGCGAAACTGCGGATCCACTTTGCTACTCATCATGGTGCACTCACGGAGTCTGGTTCTGCGCGCTCTGGTGGCGCTTGTCAGGCGGGACAGGAGCAACTTCCACGCCATAAAACGTCGACACCGAATTAACGGATAGTGATTGGCAACTAAGCGGACAAGACATGGCTGGCGAAGCCGCAAAAGCCCTCGATCCGCACTCGACGTCGTGCAAAACAGTATCTGATTGGCGCAATCAGGTGCAGCCGTTTATCACCTGGTGGCGGATTTGTGTCATCGCTGCCCAACCGACTGTTACCTGCCCCCCCAATTTTACGGACTGCCTTCGCCAACTTATCGGATAGACCATCACCCGCCCCGCTTCTCTAATGAGCGCACCGATTAGCCGAATAAAAAAAGGTGCACACCATGAGTGGCGAAAGAAACGTCGAGCAATGGAAAACGTTTATCGAAAGCTGCCTGGACTTCCGTCCCGCAGAAGGCGTGTTCCGCATCGCCCGGGAGATTTTCACCGAACCGCAGCTGTTCGATCTGGAGATGGAACTGATCTTCGAGAAGAACTGGATCTACGCCTGCCACGAAAGCGAACTGGCCAACAACCACGACTTCGTAACAGTGCGCGCCGGTCGCCAGCCGATGATCATTACCCGCGACGGTGAGGGTCGGCTCAATGCACTGATCAATGCCTGCCAGCATCGCGGCACGACGCTGACCCGCGTGGGCAAGGGCAATCAATCGACCTTCACCTGCCCGTTCCATGCCTGGTGCTACAAAAGTGATGGCCGCCTGGTCAAGGTCAAGGCACCGGGCGAATACCCGGAAGGCTTCGACAAAGCCACACGCGGTCTGAAAAAAGCCCGCATCCAGAGCTACAAGGGTTTCGTCTTCATCAGCCTGGATGTGCACGCCGACAACAGCCTGGAAGACTTCCTCGGCGATGCCAAAGTGTTCTTCGACATGATGGTCGCCCAGTCGCCAACCGGTGAGCTGGAAGTACTGCCCGGCAAGTCGGCCTACACCTACGACGGCAACTGGAAGCTGCAAAACGAAAACGGCCTCGACGGTTATCACGTCAGCACCGTCCACTACAACTACGTCGCCACGGTGCAACATCGCCAGCAGGTCAACAGCGAAAACGGCAACGCCGCCAGCAACACCCTCGACTACAGCAAGCTCGGCGCCGGCGATGCCAATACCGATGATGGCTGGTTCGCGTTCAACAACGGTCACAGCCTGCTGTTCAGCGACATGCCCAACCCTTCGGTACGCTCCGGCTACGCGACGATCATGCCGCGGCTGATCGAAGAACATGGCCAGCAAAAAGCCGAGTGGATGATGCATCGCCTGCGCAACCTGAACATCTACCCGAGCCTGTTTTTCCTCGATCAGATCAGCTCGCAATTGCGCATCATCCGTCCGGTGGCGTGGAACAAGACGGAAATCATCAGCCAGTGCCTGGGGGTCAAGAACGAGTCGGACGCCGACCGCGAAAACCGCATTCGCCAGTTCGAGGATTTCTTCAACGTCTCGGGCTTGGGTACGCCGGATGACCTGGTGGAATTCCGTGAAGCCCAGCGTGGCTTCCAGGCGCGCCTGGAACGCTGGAGCGATATCTCCCGCGGCAGTCACCGCTGGGCCAGCGGCGCCACGCCCAACAGCGAAGCGATCGGCATTGCCCCGGCCATGACCGGCACCGAATTCACCCATGAAGGGCTTTACGTCAACCAGCACAGCAACTGGCAGAAATTCCTGCTCGACGGCCTGGACGCCAAATCCCTGAAACTCCGTGAGGTGCAATGATGAATGCGCAACTGCAGTACCGGATCGAACAGTTTTTCTATCGCAAATCCGAACTGTGCGACGCCCAGGACTGGGATGCCTATGTCCAGCTGTTCGCCGAGCACAGCGAGTTCCACTTGCCGCAATGGGACTCCGAACACGTCTACACCCGCGACCCCAAACGCGAAATGTCGCTGATCTATTACCCCAACCGTTCAGGCCTGGAAGACCGCGTGTTCCGCCTGCGCACGGGCAAGTCCGCGTCCTCGACGCCGATGCCGCGCACCCTGCATCAGATCGGCAACGTGCGGATCGCCCCCCTGGAAAACGACGAGCTGCAAGTGCAGCTGAACTGGCACACCCTGTATTACCGCCTGGCCACGACCGAACAGTTTTTCGGCCGCGCAACCTACCGCCTCAAGCCCCACGCCGATAGCTGGCTGATCGTTCGCAAGCATGTGTTGCTGCTCAACGACACGATCAATTCGGTACTCGACTTCTATCACCTCTGAACCCAGGGAGACCGGGCATGAACCATAAAGTCGCGTTCAGCTTTGCCGACGGCAAAACGCTGTTCTTCCCTGTGCAGGCCAATGAAATCCTGCTCGACGCCGCCCTGCGCAATGGCATCAACATCCCCCTGGACTGCCGCGAAGGCGTCTGCGGAACCTGCCAGGGGCGTTGCGAGTCGGGCGATTACAGCCAGGACTATGTGGATGAGGAAGCCCTCTCCAGCCAGGACCTGCAACAACGCAAAATGCTCACCTGCCAGACCCGGGTCAAATCCGACGCCGCGTTCTATTTCGACTTCGCTTCCAGCCTGTGCAACGCCGCTGGCCCCGATCAACTCACGGCAACGGTCACCGAGGTCAAACAGGTGTCGGCCAGCACGGCGATCCTGCATCTGGATCTGGGCGATGTGGGCCAGTCGCTGGATTACCTGCCCGGGCAGTACGCCCGGCTGCAGATTCCGGGGACCGAGAACAAGCGTTCCTACTCCTTCGCCAACCGGCCGGGCGTCAGCAATCGGCTGCAGTTCCTGATTCGCCTGCTGCCCGATGGCGTGATGAGCAACTACATCCGCGAACGCTGTCAGGTGGGTGACCCCATCGTTCTGGAGGCACCGCTGGGGGCTTTTTATCTGCGGCACGTCGCCCGGCCACTGATCCTGGTGGCTGGCGGCACCGGACTTTCTGCCTTGCTGGGCATGCTCGACGAACTGGCTGAACGCGGCTGCGAGCAACCCGTGCATCTGTACTACGGCGTGCGCGATGCGGCCGACCTGTGCGAACAGGCGCGCATCCAGGCGTATGCGCAACACCTCCCGGGGCTGCGATACACCGAGGTGGTCAGCGAACCGTCGCCGCACTGGACCGGCAAGCGCGGCTACATTGCCGAACACTTCGACGTCGCCGAACTTCGCGATGGCCCGGTCGACATGTACGTCTGCGGGCCGCCGCCGATGGTGGAGTCGATCAAGACCTGGCTGCAGGCACAAGCACTGGAGAGCGTGCAGCTGTACTACGAAAAATTCACCGAGAGTAACGCCTGACACCCGCTACCGGAACCGGCGCCCGGCTCAGGGTTGCCGTTTGGGTCACTCGCGTTGTTGAGTACTCAACGGCCGCAAAATCGCCCGGACCGGGCTGGCGTCGAGGTTGGCAAAACGTAGCGGCAACGCGATCAACTCGTAATCCCCTTCCGGCACGTCATCGAGCACGACCCCCTCAAGAATGGCCATGCCGTGACGGGCCACGGCACGGTGTGAATCCATCGTCTTGGATTGCTGCGGGTCCAGTGACGGCGTATCGATGCCGATCAACCTCACACCCAGGCTGGCCAACAAATCGACGGTTTCCCTGGCAACGGCCGTGAACGCCGGGTCCCAGGCAGCCAGCGGTGCCTGGCGATAGGTCCGCAGCAGCACACGCTCAGGCACATCGTGCAAACGCCCTTCCAGTTGCCCGGGCTGCACCAGGTCGCCGCTGTCCAGACAATGCAAAACGCGGCAAGGCCCGATATACACATCCAACGCGACCTCGCCAATCGCCGCGCCGTCGGCGCTGTAATGCAGCGGCGCATCGACGTGGGCACCGGTGTGCGGTGACAGGGTGATGCGTCCGACATTCACCGGGCACTCGGGACCGTAGGTCCAGACGCGTTCCTCCAGAAAAGGCGTGTCCCCCGGCCAGGTCGGTGTTTCGCTACTCAAGGGTGGACTGATGTCCCACAGGGTCGTGTTTTTTTTCATCGCAAATGCTCAGCGTTTTTACCGAGTGAAATGATACGAGCGACAGCAGTGCAGATTCGTGCAAAAAACCCGGGCACGCGAGCGGGTTTTCGCACAAACCGCTAGGGATGAGCGTGATGGCGGCAGGAAATTTCAAAGTGCAACCTTCGACGACGCGGTCTTCACAGGCAGCAACGCGCGATGAAAGATCGGATGACTGTGGTTCAGGCTGACCGGGGCGCCGCCCTGCCAATACCACGCAGCGTCATGGCCCTCAGTCCACAACACCCTGGCGTCGCTTGCGGAATTCGGCGACCTTATGCCGGTTTCCGCACAGCGCCATGCTGCACCAGCGTCGTTTGTGCGATTTGGTGCGGTCGTAAAACATCAGTGAACATTCGGCGCTTTCGCATTTGCGTACCAGGCTGAAATCGCCTTCGGCCAGCAACTCCGCGGCGGCGTAAGCGAGCCTGCCCAGACGCTGGTGGCCGGCATCGCCCTGGTGCAGGCGATCCAGCACCGGCGCGCCCGCCTCCTCCCACACCAGTTGCGGCACGACCCGCAGCAGAAAGGCATTAAGCACTACCGGATCCGCCACGCGGTTCTCTCGACGGGCGGCGAACAGGCTCTCGATGCAATCGCGCAGCTTGCGCAATCGGGCAAGCAACTGCCCGTCCCCCACTGCCACGTCCGTCGCCCGACCGAAACCGATCTGCTCCAGCCAGCGCGCCGCGTCGGCATCGCTGTTGAGCAGGTCGCGCCGCTGGCCTTCAACCACCATTCGGGTGTTCAGCAGGTCCAGCGCCGGATGGTCGGCCAGCACCAGCGGTACGGGCAAGTCAGGCGTGGCGACGGCGTCAGTCATGGAAATCTCCCGGGAATCGATGCACGGATTGTAACCCACAAAAAAGATTTGACCAGTTACAAAGTCCGTGCAAAATGAAAATAGGTAACCCGTATAAATAACTTTAAACAGTTACAATGGAGATCCGTCATGACCACGCTCCCGCACACCACCATTGCCTGCAAATTCGTTGAAGCCGACGGCGTCAGGGTTTTCTACCGCGAAGCCGGTGCTGCCGACGCTCCCGTACTCTTGCTGCTGCACGGCTTTCCCAGCTCGTCGCACCAGTTCCGGGACCTGATCCCGCTGCTCGCAGACAAGTACCGCCTGATTGCGCCGGATCTGCCCGGTTTCGGTTTCACCGAGGTGCCCGCCGAACGCCACTACGTCTACACCTTCGACGCCATCGGCGAGACGATCCGCCAGTTCGTCGATGTGCTGAGCCTCAAGCGTTACGGGATGTACTTCTTCGACTATGGGGCGCCGGTCGGCCTGCGCCTGGCGCTGGCGTACCCGGAGCGGGTCAGCGCGATCGTTTCGCAGAACGGCAATGCCTATCTCGAAGGCCTGGGGGATGCCTGGGCGCCGATCCGCCAGTATTGGAACGATCCGTCGCCCGCCAATCGCCAGGTGATCAACGATGCCATCCTGCACCTGGAAGGCACGCGCTGGCAGTATGTGGAAGGCGTGAGCAACCCCGATCTCATTGCACCCGAGGGTTATCATCTGGACGCACTATTGCTGGAACGGCCCGGTAACAAGGACATCCAGCTCGATCTGTTTTATGACTATCGGAACAACCTGAAGCTGTACCCGGCGTTCCAGCAATTCTTGCGCGATGCCCAAGTGCCGACACTGGCGATCTGGGGCAAGGGCGATCCGTTTTTCATTCCGCCAGGTGCAGAGGCCTACAAGCGTGACAACCCTGATGCGGTGGTCGAGATGCTCGATACCGGCCACTTCGCGCTGGAGACCCACGCCGTGCAGATTGCTCAACGGATAGTCGACGTGGTGGGCAGCCATCTCGACTGAGAGGTGCAGGGACGAGGCGTGGTCCACACCCACTCGAGCCACCGGGTGGCATTGACGCTGGCCGGTGTCTGGCACGAGGATGACATCCTGTCGCCGCTGCCCCAGGCGCTGGATGAATTGCACGAAGCCGTTGGTGTGCAGGGGTAACCCACAGATTGATTTTTTGACCGCAGGAGTCTTCATGCCTCGTTTCGCTGCCAACCTCAGCATGCTCTACCCCGAACATGACTTTCTCGACCGTTTCGCCGCCGCCGCCGCCGATGGTTTTCAGGCAGTGGAATACATGTCCCCCTACGACTACAGCCCACAGCAATTGAAACAGCGGCTCGACGACAATGGCCTGGTCCAGGCCCTGTTCAACGCACCGCCTGGCAATATCGCGGCCGGCGAAAAAGGCACCGTGTCCTTGCCAGGCCGTGAGTCGGAGTTCCGCTCCGGTTTCGACAAGGCTCTGGAATACGCCGCGGTACTGGGCAACGACCGCATCCATGTCATGGCCGGGCTGCTGGCCAACGAAGCGGATCGCGCCAGGCACCAGCAAACCTACCTGGAAAACCTCAGCCACGCAGCGACACAAGCCGCCAAGGCTGGCATTACCGTATTGCTGGAGCCGATCAACACCCGCGACATGCCGGGGTTTTTCCTCAACTACCAACATCAGGCCCAGGCTATCTGCAAAGCGGTCGGCCAGGCCAACCTCAAGGTCCAGTTCGACGTCTACCATTGCCAGATCGTCGAGGGTGACGTGGCGACGAAGCTGCGACGGGATATCGCCAACATCGGCCATATCCAGATCGCGGGCGTACCGGATCGCCACGAACCGGACATGAACAACGAGCTGAACTATCCCTACCTGTTCGAGCTGATCGATCAACTGGGGTACACCGGTTGGGTCGGTTGCGAGTACCGGCCACGCGGCGACACCTCCAAGGGCTTGCAATGGCTGCGCGATTGGCAGGGTCGGTCAACTCAAGGCCAGACATAGGCATTCGGCGCCCACGTTTAGCGACCACTTCCACGGCGACGGTCATGCCGTCGCTTTGCGGCCAAAAGCGGCATCCCGGATCGCTCACTGATCACACGGCCCCCTGCATTTGACATGCCCTATGTTCGCTAACGAACAGACTTCGCCGCGATGAACCATCCACACTCGTCGGTGGAATGCAGCGCCCGGCGGCGCAATGCCCCGCACACCTGGCCTGGCGTAGAACCGCCTTCATTCCACAAGCGACCTGCCCCGCGCGGGTCGTACGAAGGAATTCATGCAAAATATCCTGACTCGCACGCTGTCCAGCCTTTGGCGCTCACCGGCCATCTGGCTCAGGTGGAGTGCAGCACGGCACAAGTTCGAGTACGAGCCCATCCTGCGTGCCGACCTGTTCAATGCGCAGCAGATGGCAGACCACGGCATCGTGCTGGCCCGCCAACATTTGCTCGGGCGCCTGTCAAAAAAGGATGCCCTGCTGGGCCGTCTGACTGACAACCAACTGCTTCTGGAACGTAGCTGTGCGGCGCTCAAGACTGTACAGCTGTCCAGCCGACGCGCGACCCCGGCGGCGGAATGGCTGCTGGACAACTTCTACCTGATCGAAGAAAACATCCGTACCGCCAGGACCCACCTGCCCGACGGCTATAGCCGCGAGCTGCCACGCCTGGCCGAAGGCCCTTCGGCAGGCCTGCCGCGGGTCTACGACATCGCCCTGGAAACCATCGCGCACGGCGATGGCCGGGTCGACGCGCCAAGCCTGAATTGTTTCATCGCCTCTTATCAGACCATCACGGCCCTGACCCTGGGCGAGCTATGGGCCATCCCGATCATGCTGCGCCTGGCGCTGATCGAGAACCTGCGGCGCGTGGCATCCCGGGTCATGGCCAACCGGGATGACCGCAACCTTGCCGATGACTGGGCCGATCGATTGATCGAAATGGCCGAGCGCGACGCCAAGAGCGTGGTATTGACCGTTGCCGACATGGCGCGATCGGCACCGCCGATGACGCCACCCTTCGTTGCGGAACTGGCGCGCCGCCTGCACGGACAAAGCGCCGCGCTGATATTGCCCATGGCGTGGATAGAACAGACGCTCGGTGATTCCGGCCTGACGGTCGAACGCCTGGTGCAGATGGATGCCCAGCAGCAATCCGGTGATCAGGTGTCCATCAGCAACAGCATCGCCAGCTTGCGGTTGCTGGCAGCGACCGACTGGCGCGAGTTCGTCGAGCTGCTCAGCCATGTCGAACAGGTATTGCGCACGGACCCGGCAGGCGTCTACGCGAACATGGACTTTGCCACCCGTGACCGTTACCGCCATGTGGTCGAACGCCTTGCCCGGCATTGCGTGCATTCCGAAACCAGGGTGGCACAAGCATCCCTCGAACTGGCCGCGAACACACAGCCCACGGCCGGTGTCACCGGGCACGTGGGCTATTACCTGGTGGCTGACGGGTTACTCAGACTGGAGCAGGCACTGCATGCCAGCGTGCCGCTGCACGAGCGATGGAAGCGACTGCTGCAGAGCGCCCCGTTGAAGTTCTACCTGTGCCCTTCCCTGCTGCTGACACTGCTGCTGGCCTGGCCATTCCTCGGCAGTGCCTATCACAGCGGCACGCCACTGTGGTGCCTGGTCCTGCTCGCCGTGCCCGCGTTATTGATGACCAGCCGCCTGGCGATCGGGCTGGTCAACTGGCTGGTGACGCTCACGGTCGTCCCGTCGCTGCTGCCGCGCCTGGATTACAGCAAGGGCATACCGACCGAGGCGCGAACGCTGGTGGCGGTGCCGACGATGTTTGCCAACGCCGGCGACATCGAGGCCCTGGCGGAAGGCCTGGAAGTGCGATTCCTGGCCAACCGCGATGCCAACCTGCATTTTGCGCTGCTCAGTGACTTCATGGACGCCCCTGCCGAGGTGATGCCCGAGGATGCCGAATTGCTCGCCCTGGCGCGCCAACTGATCGAGGCGCTCAACCACAAATATGCCGATGGCCAGGTCGACCGGTTCTTCCTGTTGCACAGGCCCCGGCACTGGAGCGCGACCGAGCGGGTATGGATGGGGCATGAACGCAAGCGCGGCAAGCTCGCCGAGCTCAACGCGTTGCTGCGAGGTAAAGGACAGCAGCGCTTTGCATTGATCGTCGGTGATGTCGCGCCACTGGAATCGGTGCGTTTCGTCATCACCCTGGACACCGATACCCTGCTGCCCCGGGATGTCGCGCGCCAGTGCATCGGTGCGATGATGCACCCGCTGAACCATCCGGTATTCGATGAACAAAGCGGCAAGATCGTCAGCGGTTACGCCATCCTCCAGCCACGCGTGGGGATCAGCCTGCCCAGCACGGCACGCTCGACCTACGCCCGCCTGTTTGGCAGCGATGCCGGTGTCGATCCTTATACCCGTGCCGTCTCCGATGTTTATCAGGACCTGTTCCAGAACGGTTCCTTCATCGGCAAGGGCATCTATGCCGTCGACGCCTTCGAACAGGCACTCGAGGGCTACCTGCCCGACAACCGCATTCTCAGCCACGACCTGATCGAAGGCTGCTATGCCCGCTGCGGGCTGCTCAGCGATGTACAGCTGTATGAGGAATACCCGTCTCGCTACAGCGCCGATGCCAAGCGCCGACACCGCTGGATTCGCGGGGACTGGCAAGTGCTGTACTGGGCCTTGCCGTGGGCACCGAAACCCCAGGGAGGATTTGCGCCCAACCTTCTTTGCAACCTTGCCCGCTGGAAGATTTTTGACAATCTGCGCCGCAGCCTGGAGCCAGGCGCCTTCCTGGTCATGCTGACATGGGGCTGGCTAGGTTCGAACGAGGCCGTCTCCTGGACATTGGCGGTGGTCATCCTGGTATTTCTCCAACCCTTGCTGCAATCGGTACTGGCGCTGGTACAGAAAGCTGCCGATATTCCATTGGGGCAACACCTGAGTGCGGCATTACGGACCTCGGGCCAGCATTTCATGCGCGCGCTGTTGTCGCTTGTCTGGTTGCCATCCGATGCGTTGTTGAGCTTCGATGCGATTGCCCGCTCACTGTGGCGCATGCTGATCAGCAAGCGCCGCCTGCTGCAATGGCAACCGTCTCGTGAAGTCGAGCGCTCCAGTGGCAACGATCTGTCCGGCATGTATAAAAGCATGTGGATTGCCCCTGCGCTGGCGCTGATTCTATTCCTGGCCCTGCTCCCCTCTCTTCATGTACTCGCACTGGCGGCACCCTTGCTGCTGGTGTGGCTGGTAAGTCCGGCGATTGCCTGGTGGATCAGCCTGCCGACAACCCCGGCGGGGTTTGACCCGTCAGTGCAAGAGCTGCGCTTCCTGCGCATGCTGTCACGCCGGACCTGGGCGTTCTTCGATCGGTACGTGGGGCCTGAGGACAACTGGTTGCCGCCGGACAACGTCCAGGAGATACCCAAGCCAACCATTGCCCATCGCACCTCACCGACCAACATGGGCATGGCCTTGCTCTCGCACCTGGCGGCCCACGATTTCGGTTACCTGAGTACCGGGCGCCTGCTTGAACGCGTCACGGCCACGCTTGAGTGCATGGCCGGTCTTGAGCGACACCATGGGCACTTCTACAACTGGTACGACACCCAGTCACTCCTGCCGCTGGCGCCTCGGTATGTGTCCACCGTGGACAGCGGCAACCTGGCGGGTCTGCTGCTCACCCTGCGGCCGGGGCTGCTGGGGTTGGTCGACACCCCCCTGTTCGATCAGCGCACCCTCAGCGGTCTGGGCGACACCCTCGATGTGCTGCAGCAGGCGTTACAGGACGGGAACCTCGATGACCGTGCCGTGCTTGAACTGCGCACGAAGGTGACCTTGGCCATGACCCAGGACACCCCGGACAACCTCCTGCAATTACTCGATCTGGCGGATGCCCTGGCAATCGACACTGCGGCCACCGCTGCAGAAGAAGCACACTATTGGCTGCAGGCATTGCAGGCACAGTGTGCGGATCTGCGGGCGGAACGACTGCGCTTCGAGCTGCCATTGGCACCCGCCCGGGCACCAGCACCAGCACCAGCACCAGCACCAGCACCAGCACTCAGCCTGCGGCAAATGGCCGAGCTCGATTGCACGCTGTGGCTGCCCGCCAATCAGGCGCAAGTGCAGGCCGTACAACATCTGGCTCGCGCACGAATCAGCCACCTTGAGCGCCTGGCCGAGTTGTCCTCGTCACTGGCGAGCATGGACTTCACCTTCCTCTACGATGCTCAACGTGACCTGTTCTCGATAGGCTACAACGCCGACGAGCGCAGGCTGGACAACGGTTATTACGACCTGCTCGCGTCAGAGGTTCGCCTGACCAATTTCGTGGTCATCGCCCAGGGCCAGCTGCCGCAACAAGCCTGGTTCACCCTCGGACGCTTGCTCAGCAACAATCGGGGGGTACCGGTACTGCTTTCCTGGTCAGGATCGATGTTCGAGTACCTGATGCCCAACCTGGTCATGCCCAGCTATGAAGGGACGCTGCTGGAGCAGACTTGCCGCGCGGCCGTGGCCTTGCAGATCGAACATGGCAACCTGTTGGGCATCCCCTGGGGCGTGTCCGAGTCGGGTTACAACACCCTCGACGCCCACTTCAATTATCAGTATCGGGCGTTCGGTGTTCCAGGCCTTGGCCTCAAGCGCGGGTTGGCCGAGGATACCGTGATTGCGCCGTACGCCAGCGCCCTGGCGCTGATGGTCGAGCCGCAAGCGGCCTGCCGCAACCTGCAACGCCTGGCAGCCCAAGGGTCGGCCGGACGCTATGGCCTGTACGAAGCGGTCGACTACACCGAGGCACGCCTGCCACGCGGCCAGCGCTATGCGATCGTGCGCTCGTTCATGGCGCACCATCAGGGCATGAGTCTGCTGGCCTTGACCAGCCTGCTGCTGGACCGGCCCATGCAGCGCCGCTTCGAGTCGGTCCCGGCCTTCCAGGCGACCACCCTGTTGCTGCAGGAACGCGTCCCCAAAACCGCCGCACCTTACCTGCATGCAACCCTGGCACCTGCCACAGATGAAAACGGGCGCGCACAGGAAACCAGGCTGCGAGTGTTCGCCGATCCCGGACGCAAGCGCCCCGCCGTCCAGCTACTGTCCAACGGCCGTTACCACGTCATGCTCAGCAGTGCCGGCGGCGGTTACAGCCGCTGCAACGACATCGCCGTGACCCGCTGGCATGAAGACGCGACCTGCGACAACTGGGGCATGTTCTGCTACCTGCGCGATGTCAGCAGCGGCGTGTTCTGGTCCTCGGCCCACCAGCCGACCCGGCACCGGCCAGAAAGCCATGAAGCGATTTTCAGCGATGCCCGGGCCGAGTTTCGTGTTCGCGAGCTCGACTTCGATACCCACACCGAGATCGTCGTGTCCCCCGAAGACGATATCGAACTGCGCAGGCTGCACATCACCAACCGCAGTCGCGTGCGCCGTAGCGTGGAGATCACCACCTACGCCGAGGTGGTCCTGGCGCCGGCAATCAGTGATGCCATGCACCCGGCCTTCAGCAACCTGTTCGTGCAGACCGAATTGTTGCCAGCGCTGCAGGCCATCGTCTGCACCCGCAGGCGTCGCTCCAGTGAGGAAGCCGTCCCCTGGATGTGCCACCTGCTGGCCGCCCATGGCGTGGACATCGATGCCATTTCCTACGAGACCGATCGGGCGCGATTCATCGGCCGCGGACGCAACGTTTCAGCACCCGCGGCGCTCGATGGCAATGTCGAGCAGTTGTCCGGCACCGCAGGCTCGGTGCTGGACCCGATCGTGGCCATCCGCTGCCGTATCACCCTGGACCCCGGACAAACGGCGACCATTGACCTGGTGACCGGCATCGCGGACAGCCGTGAGGACTGTCTGTACCTGATCAACAAATACCGCGACCGGCACCTCGCCGATCGCGTCTTCGACCTGGCATGGACCCACAGCCAGGTGTTGCTGCGCCAACTCAATGTCTCGCTGGAAGATGGGCGCCTGTTCGAACAGATGGCCTCTTCGATCCTCTACGCCAATGCTTCGTTACGCGCGGAAAACAGCGTCCTGATGGCCAACCGACGCAATCAATCGAGCCTCTGGGGCCAGGCGATCTCCGGCGACCTGCCCATCGTTCTGCTGCAGATCGCCACCGTCGACAACATCGAACTCGTGCACCAGATGGTCAAGGCCCATGCCTACTGGCGGCAAAAGGGGCTGATGGTGGACCTGGTCATCTGGAACGAAGACCAGGCCGGCTATCGCCAGCAACTCCAGGACTTGATCATGGGGGTGGTGACGTCCGGCAGCGAAGCTTCGCTGATCGACCGTCCCGGGGGCATTTTCGTGCGTCCCGCACAGCAGCTGTCCAACGAGGACCGCACGCTGATCCTGTCGGTGGCGCGCCTGGTGCTGAGCGAAGGCAACGGCAGTATTGCCGAGCAGGTCCATCGGCGTCACGCAAGCCCGGCCTACCCGGCATTCGTGCCCACGCACAAGCGCCAGGCAAAAGCGGCCGCTACCCTGCCCGCCATCGACGGTTTACTCCTGGGCAACGCCTATGGCGGCTTCAGTGCCGACGGCAGCGAGTATGTCATGACCTTGCAGCCGGGAAGGCCGACGCCGGCGCCATGGGCCAACGTATTGGCCAACCCGCACTTCGGTACGGTAATTTCTGAAAGTGGGGGCGCTTACACCTGGATGGAAAACGCTCACGAATTTCGTCTGAGCCCCTGGCATAACGACCCGCTCACCGACGCCAGCGGCGAGGCGATCTACGTGCGCGATGAAGAAACCGGGCATTTCTGGTCGGTGACGCCACAGCCTTGTCCCGGCACTGGCGCGTACCGCACCCGGCACGGTTTCGGCTACAGCGTCTTCGAGCACGATGAAGACGGTATCCACACCGAGTTGTGGGTGTACGTGGCGCTGGATGCTTCGATCAAGTTCTCGCACTTGCAGATTCGCAACCGTTCAGGCCGCGCCCGGCGCCTGTCGACGACCTGCTATGTCGAGTGGGTGCTGGGCGATTTGCGCAGCAAATCGGCGATGCATGTGGTGACGGAAGCCGACCCCAGCAGCGGCGCATTTTTTGCCAGGAACGCCTATTCGATCGAGTTTTGCGAACGGGTGGCGTTCCTCGATACCGACTCGACCGCCACCAGCATCAGCGGCGATCGCACCGAGTTCATTGGCCGCAATGGCAGCCTCAAGGCACCTGCCGGACTACAGCAGGCACGCCTGTCGGGTCGAACCGGTGGGGGCATGGATCCCTGTGCGGCGATTCAGGTGACCCTCGACCTCGACAACGGTGACGACCAGGACGTGGTCTTCCGCCTCGGTGCCGCCAGGGATACCACCTCAGCCCTGCGCCTGGTTCAACAGTACCGCGGCCTGGGGGCGGCCACCGCAGAACTCGAGGCGGTACGCGAACATTGGCGTTCGCAACTGGGCGTGATTCAGGTCCAGACCCCCGACCCGAGCATCGATGTCATGGTCAATGGCTGGTTGATGTACCAGGTCATCGCCTGTCGCTTCCAGGCCCGCAGTGGTTACTACCAGTCCGGCGGGGCCATCGGCTTTCGCGATCAACTGCAAGACAGCATGGCGATGATCCATGCCGATCCCGCCAGCGTACGTGGCCATTTGTTGTTGTGTGCAGCCCATCAATATGCCGAAGGCGACGTGCAACATTGGTGGCACCCGCCGCTCGATCGGGGGGTGCGCAGTGGCTGTTCGGACGATTATCTGTGGCTGGCGCTGGCGACCAGTCACTATCTCAGCGTCACCGGCGACCTCAGCGTGCTGGCCGAACCCGTGGGTTACCTTGAAGGCCGACCGCTATATGCTGGGGAAGAGTCCTATTACGACCTGCCGGGCAAATCGCACCTCGAAGAAAGCCTCTATCAGCATTGTGTTCGCGCCATCGAACACGGCCTGCAGCGCGGCAGCCACGGCCTGCCGTTGATGGGCACGGGCGACTGGAACGACGGGATGAACCGGGTCGGCCATCTGGGCCAAGGGGAAAGCGTGTGGCTGGGCTTCTTCAGCTTTGATGTGTTGCAGCAGTTTGCCATCACTGCCCAATTGCATGGCGACCCTGTTTTCGCACAGCGTTGTACCCGCCAGGCCGCCTTGCTGCAGGCCAGTCTGGAAGAGCATGCCTGGGACGGTTCATGGTACCGGCGCGCCTGGTTCGACGACGGCCAGGTCCTGGGCTCGGCCCACAATGACGAATGCCGCATCGACTCGATCTCGCAAAGCTGGTCGGTACTGTCGGGGGCCGCCTCGCCAACGCGGCGCCGCACGGCCATGGCGTCATTCGAGCAGCATCTGGTACGGCCCGACACAGGCGCGGTCCTGCTGCTCGATCCACCCTTCGACACAGGCTCGCTCGAGCCCGGCTATATCAAGGGCTACGTGCCGGGCGTACGGGAAAATGGCGGCCAGTACACCCATGCCGCCGTCTGGGCCGGCATGGCGTTCGCCGAGCTTGGCGACGACATCAGTGCCTGGCGCTTGCTCAACATGATCAACCCCGCCGGCCATGAAGTCGCCAAGCGCCTCGAAACCTACAAGGTCGAGCCCTATGTCATGGCTGCCGACGTCTACGGCACGCCGCCCCATGCAGGCCGTGGGGGGTGGACCTGGTACACCGGGTCGGCCGGCTGGACGTACCGCTTCATCGTGGAGTCATTACTCGGATTGCAGCGGGTCGGGACTGCATTGCATATCGTACCGCTGCTGGCGCAGGGCTGGCCTGGCTACACGCTGCGCTACCGCTATGGGGCGACGCATTACCAGATCCATGTACGCCCCGGCACAAGCACTACTGCCTCGATCACGCTGGACGGCGAGCTGCTGGGCAATGACGCGCTGGAATTGCTCGATGACGGCACAGAACATCAGGTCGTGGTGACATGCCCGGTAAAAGCGCACCAACCCGAAACCCCAGGGTGGGATAGAACCGTCGAAACCGATCTTGAGCGCTGAGAAACAGCGCTCTAGGCGGGCCTGGATTCAGACTGGATGACTCGGGCCCTGGTGGTGCGGCTGCACGGCCTCACCCAGTTTGATGTGTACGGGCGGGTTGGCAGCCTGCCCGGGCTTGTCATGCAGGGGGAGCGGCGTGCTCTGTGGCTGTTTCGCAGTGGGCTTGCCAGGGCCCTGGCGAAGATTCGGGTCAATGTGCTTGCTCATGACAACCTCCAACATTCGGCGCTGCAGAGGCAGCGTCGCTCCCTTGAGCATGGCAGATGGCAGCGGCTGCTTCGGTGCGCTGCCCCGCATAGCGCGCTTTGGAGTACCCTGTCCCCCTCAGGGAATTCTCCCTCGAAGGGTGGCTGATATGTTTGCTGTACCCAAGCCACAACAGAACTACCTGCTGGCGGCACTTCCGGCGCCAGCACTGGAGCGCCTGCTCCCCCACCTCGAACTGGTCGAGCTGCCACTGGGCAAAGTGCTCTATGAGTCCGGCGGCGCCCTGCGGCATGTCTACTTCCCCACCGACTCCATCGTGTCGCTGTTGTATGTGATGGAGAACGGTGCCTCGGCCGAGATTTCGGTGGTCGGCAACGAAGGCCTGATCGGCGTTGCAGTCTTCATGGGCGGCGAAAGCACGCCCAGCCGCGCCGTTGTGCAAAGTGCCGGGCATGCTTACCGGTTACCCGGCCAGCCACTCAAGGATGAGTTCAACCGCCATGAAGAGATGCTGCTGCTGATGCTGCGCTACACCCAGGCCCTGATCACGCAAATGGCCCAGACGGCAGTGTGCAACCGCCACCACTCCATCGACCAGCAGCTGTGCCGCTGGTTGCTGTTGTCGCTCGATCGCCTGCAAGGCAATGAACTGACCATGACCCAGGAGTTGATCGCCAACATGCTGGGTGTACGCCGCGAAGGCGTGACCGACGCCGCCGGCAAGCTCCAGCGCCTGGGTGTCATCGAATACAGTCGGGGACACATCAAGATCCTGGACAGGGCCCGGCTCGAGGCGCTGAGTTGTGAATGCTACGCCGTGGTCAGAAAGGAGACGGAACGATTGCTGCCCTACTTTCCCTGGGCGAGGTGACTGGTGAAGGTTTGTCGGGACGACCCCGGTCACGAAGTTGCCAGTTCGTGAAATGCTGAAGGTGATCCACCAAAGAAGCGTTTCGATACTGTCGCCATATTGGCGCGCGCCAGCCCAATATGACGAAGCGTCTGGACGACGCCCCAGGCCAAGCTGCCCGGAGCAATCAAATGCTTATTCGCCCGCGTGGTCATTGCCACCGTGCGCGGCGATGAACATGTCGACGGCCGACCGGCAATAGGATTCGATTTCGTTGTCGTCCTCTGCTCTCGCCTCATCGAAGCGCGCGATAATCAGGAGATCGGATCCTTTGAAAAGCGCGGCAAACAAGCGGGCGGACTGGAGAGGATCGGGCACGTTCAAAATCGCCTTCGCGTGCAACTGACGCAACAGGGCCTCGATTTGGGCGATGACATAGGCGGGGCCGGCTTCGTATTGGCGCTTGCTTAACGACTTTTGATTCGTCTTGTCGGCCATGATCATGGCTTCGACACTGCGCACGTCCGGGCTCAACAGGGTGCGAAGCAAGGTTGATCCCACCGCCATGAGCTGATCTTCGGCCGAACCGTCGAAGCCTTCAAAAAGGGCCTGTGGTGCAAACTGCTGGCAGTGGGCCGCGATGGCCGCGCTGAAGAGCGCCTCCTTGTTCTCGAAGTGCCGATAGATGCTTAGCTTGGAGATCTTCGCCCGCTGGGCGACCTTGTCCATGGTCGTCGCTTGAAAACCCAACTCCACAAAAAGTTCGCACGCGGCGTCGACGATTGTTTGACCAAGCGTCTCGTTAGCGGGCCGGCCGCGCCGGCCCTGGCTGTTTTCGGTCATAAAAATTCCAGTACTTGACAGTATTCTAATTCATGAATTAGGGTACTTCAAAGTATCTTAAAAGTACATGCCAATCTCCCTTCATCCACAACGCGGAGCCCATCACCATGAATGACGTCCTCATCATAGGCGGCAGCTTTGCCGGTCTTGCCGCCGCCCTGCAGCTCGGCCGTGCCCGCCGCAAGGTCACCGTTCTCGATACCGGCCTGCCGCGCAATCGCTTCGCCAACCACTCGCATGGCCTGCTCGGCCACGACCACAAGCCACCGCTGGAGATCCTGGCCGAGGCGCGGCAGCAGCTGGCGCGCTATCCCACGGTCAGGCTGGTCACTACCCGGGCTGAGAGTATCTCCGGCGCCATCAACGATTTCTCCGTCCTCACTGGCGATGGCGAAAGCCTCAAGGCGCGCCGCCTGATCCTGAGCTATGGCGTCGCCGACCAGATGCCTGAAGTTCCCGGCTTTGCCGAAGGCTGGGGCACCTCCATCGTGCCTTGCCCCTATTGCGACGGCTTTGAAGTTGCCGGCCGGCATTGGGGTCTCGTCTGGTCCGGCCCGCCGTCGCACAACTACGTCAGGCTGTACCACGACTGGACCGACACATTAACGGTCTTCGCCAATGGTCACGACATTCCACCCGACATCCGGGCCGATCTGGTGCGCCGCGGCATCCCTGTCGTCGATGGCTGGATCACCGAAATCGACCATGACGAGAGCTATAACGCCACCGTCAGGCTCGACGCCGGCCCCCCTGTCGCGGTCGACATTCTGTTCGCGCATCCGCGCAACAAGCCGTCCGCCCCCCTGCATGAATCACTGGGCCTTGCGACGGTCGACACCCCCCTGGGCATCGCCCTACAGGTCGACGAGCGCCGCGAAACCAGCATGCCCGGCGTCTACGCCGCCGGCGACCTCGCCAATCCCCTCATGGCCTCGGTCACCACGGCATCATGGCAAGGCGCGATGGCGGGTATCTTCGCCCAACAGTCGATGCTGGTTTGAGAGCACAGATTCCCTTCTCCGGTTGCCGCGGGCTATCGGATTCTGAAGGTCGCGGGCCGGTGTCATCGAAAACCGACTGGACGGCTGCCCCCGCAGCTCACCCGGTGCCTGAGGAGACGCACATGTCCAAAACCAGAGGCACCGAAGCCAGCATCAGCATCTCTCGTCCGACCACTCTTGGAAAAGGCTGACACACATGGAGTTCGAACACGTTACCTTCGATCTGCCACACGGCACCTTTCACGCGCTGCAGTGTGGCGATCCCGATGGTCAACCGACGCTTGTCTTGCACGGGTTCCCGGACCATCCGCCGACCGCGAAGCCCTTCCTTGCCGAGCTCGGTCGCCGCGGACGTCGCGTCGTCGCCCCCTGGCTTCGTGGTTACGCGCCGTCCCCGACCGCGGGGCCGTTCGACTTCGCAGCCCTCACCAGCGACGTGCTCGCGCTGATCGACCGCTGGTCTCCGGGGCGAGCCGTGGAGTTGATTGGCCACGATTGGGGCGCCCTGATTACATATGATGCCTGCGTCACCGCACCAGAGAAGATCGAACGAGCGATCACGCTCGCAATCCCTCACCCACTGACGTTCATGAGCCGGCTGACGCACCCCGCTCAGCTACGCCGGAGCTGGTACATGGGGCTCTTTCAACTGCCAGGAAGCGGCTGGATGGTCACAGCCCGCGACTTCGCCCTCATCCACCGCCTCTGGCGTCAGTGGTCGCCCGGCCTCTCCCTCGATCCTGCTCTCCAGGCGGAGCTACGCGAGCACCTGCGGGCCAGCATGCCCGCGCCCCTAAAGTACTACCGGGCAATGCTGCGCCCCGGCATGCTTGGGGCGACGCGCCGTCTTTCGCAGCCGATCGCGGTGCCCCTGTTGCAGCTTCACGGTGCCAACGACGGCTGCATCCTTCCCCCGCAGGTCGACGACCGACATCGGTTCGCCGCCCCGCACGCGATGGAGGTCGTCCCCGGCGTCGGTCACTTCCTGCACATCGAGGCCCCTGAGGCGATCGCGGAACGGATCGCGGCATGGGCCAAGTAGCGTCCTTTCCCCCTTGCCTCGATTAAAGGGTAGCCAGTTACAAACGAATCAGAACAAGGAGATAGCATGAAAGAGCAAAATGCCTATCCAGTCGCCGACTGGAATGGTCAAAGCGGGGAGTACTGGGTCGCCAACCAGGCTCGGCTCGATGCCATGATGGCGGTGTTCGGCCAGGCCGCGATCGAAGCCGCGGCGCCCGCCACGGACGAACGCGTGCTGGACGTCGGCTGCGGCGCGGGGGCGTCTACTCTGGATCTGGCCGCCCGCGTCGGCGCGGGCGGCCATGTGCTCGGCGTGGACATATCCGAACCGCTGATCAGCAGAGCGCGCGCGCTAACGCCGCAGGATACGCCGGCCCTGTTCCAGGTGGCCGACGCCAGCAGCACCGAATTGCCCGAGGGCGCGTTCGACATCCTGTTCTCGCGCTTCGGAGTGATGTTCTTCGACGATCCGACGGCGGCATTCGCTAATATGCGCCGTGCGCTCAAGCCGGGCGCGCGGGTCGCTTTCGTCTGCTGGCGCGGCATGGCCGAGAACGATTGGGTGCGCTTGCCGATGGGCGCGATCAAGGGGATCGTCCCGCCGATCACCCCGCCCGATCCCGAAGCGCCCGGCCCATTCTCGTTCGGCGACCGGGAGCGGGTGGCACGCATCCTGACAGCAGCCGGCTTCACCGATGTCACTATCACGCCCTTCGATGCTTCCATCCCGTTCGGCGAGGGCGAGACGCGGGACGCGGCGATCGACGACGCGGTAAAGATGGCGTTCGAGGGCGGCCCGCTGTCGCTTGTGCTCGCTAATCAGCCTGACGACATCCGCGCCCGTGCCTCGACCGCGGTTCGCACAGCCTTCGCGGGCATCCCCGGCGAGCGGTCTGTGATGATCAACGGCGCGGCGTGGATCGTCATGGCACTCAATACGGCAGCTAACAGGGATTAACAGGGTGAGAAGCCCCGCTCGGTGGATCGAAGCGTCTTTGGCCGATCAGATCAATGCCACTTTTGGCTTGGTCATCCGTCCCCGGCAAAAGCGAGCACTCGCGAATGGTCCAAATCGGCCAATTGCGGACTATCAGTATCACGTCATTACCTGGCGTTGTTCAGCGACTGGTAAAGCAAACTGAACTGTCTGAGTCCCCTCAAATCGGACAATGGAAATGGATACTGATCGTCGCGCCGGTTAACGCACCGGCTAATTTAGCTCAGCAGTCTCTCCCTGGTTCGCCCTGCCCCGCTTTACAACGGGGCAAGGCAACTCATCATTACTGTTTGATCAAATCACTGGGCTTCCAGCTCTGATCGAAAAACGCTTGCTTGGGACCATACAAACGCACGATCACCAGGAAGCCTTTGCCCGGCACGGTACGTATCCAGTTCTTGCCCGTACCCGGTGATTCAGGGCCGAAGTAGAGGTCGGTCGAGCCATCGCTGTTCTGCGCCGGTTTGTCCATCTGGTTGAGCGACGGGAACGGCTGGCCGTTGTCGAGGCCCGATGCCGTCAGGTTGTCGTAGGCAGTCACCGACCAGAACAACGCCGCCGGCACATTGGCGGGCAGGTTGAGCTTGTAGGTGTGGGCGCCGTCGAGGAACTTGCCGTCGGCATCGCGGGTGGTGGCGGGATATTTGGCGCCGGCGCCGACCATGTTCATCACCATGCCCGGACTGTCCGAGTAGGCAGAGGTGAAGAACGCCACACGCTGCTCGAGGTTGGTGAACGTGCCGCTGGACTGGAACTCGGTGTTTTCCCCGGCGAAGGTGTTCACGTACTGGCGATCCGTGTAGTACAGGCCGCCCGGCTCTTTCATCAGCAGATGACTGGTGACCACCTTGCTCATCTTGAACGCGGTGCGTGCCGCCTCATCCAGCAGCTTGCGCCGCTGTGCATCCGGGGCGAAGGCCTTGCCCTTTTCGATGCCGATGGTGTGCAGGAAGCCGCGCATGTCCATGTCCGCCGGGTCGACAGCTTCGGCTTCAATGAAGCGCGACAGCAGATCGAAGTACCGGCCATCCTCGGGGAACAGCATGTTGATCGGTGCACCGGTGGCATCGGGGAACTGCATCGGCAGCGCCGAATCCTTCTTGCCCAGCGGATAGATCTTGGTGCGCTCGACTTCGGCCACCGGCACGCTCAGGTCTTTCGGGTCTTTGAAGAAAGTGCGCCAGAACAGGAACACGTTGTTGGTGCGCGAGCGGTAGACGAAACCTTCGGTGGGCTCCGGGCCGGTGTAGCCAGGCGGCAGCAGCACATAGGTGCCACCCTTGCCCTTGTCGGGGCCCGCCAGGCCGACGTCGCCGCGCCAGGTCTTGCCGTCAATGGTCGGACCGACAATCGGCCGCTGGAAGAAGTCGTCGAACATGCCCTGCACGCCGGGCGGCGCTTCAACCACCAGCGGACCGTACTTCGCCAGGTCCAGATAGCTCATGGCGTAGACCAGGTCGGAGTTCGGCGTGGTCACCAAGGTCTTGGCGTTGATGCGTTTTTTCCAGGTCGGCAGGATGTTGTAGCCGGCGCCGAATTGTTTCTCCGACGCCTCCTTCATCGACCAGATGTTGATGGCTGGCAACGACCAGAGATACGACTGCACGGCGCGCTGGAAAATCAGCTCGTCGATCATGCTGCGTGCGGTGGCCTCGGTCGGGAAACCGTTTTCGAAGGGCTGGTTGGCCAGCTCTTCGTAACGCGTGGCGGCATCGGCGACGCCGCTCAGGGAGACCGCCACTGCCAGGGCGGTCAGGGTGTTACGCAAGCTGCTCATGGGATGTCCTTATGTGGCGCAGTTTGAAGATAAATAGGGGCACGGTTTTCAGTTGAGCTTGACCACCGCTGGCGGCGTCCACTGGCCGTTCATCGCGGCGGCTTCAGGCCAATAGGCGCGTACGTACAGCGAGAAATCGGCGCCCTTGGGCGCGGGCAGCCAGTTGCTTTCCTTGTCGGCACCCGGGGATTCGCTCTGCACGTACAGCGTCAGCGAGCCGTCGGCATTGGGCTTGAGCGATTTGTTCTTGGTGCCCAGGGAATAACGGCCCAGCGGGTTATCTGCGAAGAAGTGCTGTTCGTTATACAAAGTCAGCGACCAGAAACCCTTGACCGGCGGCAAGGCATCTTTAGGGAAGGTCACGCTGTAGCGCTGGCCGCCATTGAGGCGCGTGCCGGACTGATCCAGGTCCTGGTAAAAGTACTTGGTCTCGATCTGCTTGTTGACGAAGATGTTCGAGCGGGCCACCGCCGTGCGCAGGAAGTAGTCGGTGCCGAACGCTGCGCCGTTGTCGATGGTGCTCCAGTGATTGGGCAACTGCTTGCCATAATTGCGGAACTGCAACAGCGGCTTGACCACCTCGGCATCAGACTTTTGCGCCTCGTCGATCATGGCCTTTTTCAGCTCCGGATCACGCTGGGCGATCTGTGCCAGTACCGACAACTGCGCATAGCGTGCTTCTTCGCTGGGCAATGGCTTGGCGTCCTTCAGGAGTGCCGGCAGTTCATCGAAGAATTTTTCCGGGAGGACCCAGCGGGTTTCTTCGGCACCGGCCGCTTCTGCCGGGAATTTCGGCGACTTGCTCCAGTCACGCTGCTTGAGTTTGCCGTCGTATTTGGACACCGGGTACATATCGATGCCGGACAAATACTGCTGGATCGCCTTGCGATCCTCGGTCGTATCGTCCTGGAACACCCGTGGAATCACGAAACCGGTGTTGGTTTTTGCGCGGAAAACCTGGGTGATGCCCTCAGGCACCTTGCCGTTCCAGTCCGGGCCCACCAGCAGGTAGAAACCGGGTTTGGTGCCGTACATCTTGCCCAGTTCGGCGAAGCTGTCGGAGCGCAGGTCCACGACCTGATACACCCAGAACCGGTCGCCGAAATCCGGTACCTGCAAGACCACCGGCTCCAGATCCAGCGCGATGCTGCCGGCACCGTAGACCACGTCCTGGTTCGGGCAGGCCACCAGGCGTTCACCTGGCGAGATGTAATCGGTGAGCATCGACAGATGATTGATCGGCGCCACGGGCACGATGCCGCCCATCAGGCCGGCTTGCGGCAGGTCCTTGAACTTCAGCCGCCGGTTATAGATGTTGGCCATCGGCCAACCCCAGAAATAGGCTTCGCGCGCCATCATGCGCACATAGGTTTCGGTCACCTTCACATCGGCCTCAGGCCCGGACACCTGAGCCACCGGCTCACTCTGCGCCTGCACGGCCGTCGCACCGAGCAACATCGCCGTTGCGAGCAGACCAAGGGTGAAAAGAGGAGTCTTTTTCATGAAGGTGCTTCCTTGCTTGGGAGTTTTCGATAAACGTGTTTATGGCAGTAAACACATCGGCAGAAAATCTAGCAGAGGAATCTGATTCGACAAAGGAAAGGCGTAAGGCCAAGGGGCGCTTATTTCTTTTTTTCGCCAGGCAGCGTTATTTCTCTAATGGCAGCTTCACGCCCTGATGATGCCAGCCGCTCGACAGAAGTCGCCATTCCATCCCGAACAATCTTGTCATTTGCCAAGGCTTAGGGCAGGGTCGATACCACTGAGGTCCCTGCCAAAGGAGTCACTCCATGTCAAAGCTATATCCCGATATCGATCCCGAAGGGCTGGTCGAGTACTCAGTGGTCTACACCGACCGCTCGCTCAACCACATGTCGCAGTCATTTCAAGGGGTGATGAAGAACATTTCCACGACCCTGAAACAGGTCTACAACGCCCAGGCTGTTGCGGTGGTCCCGGGCAGCGGCACATTCGGCATGGAAGCGGTGGCGCGACAGTTTGCCACCGACCAGCAATGCCTGGTGATACGCAACGGCTGGTTCAGTTATCGCTGGAGCCAGATCCTTGAGATGGGCAACATCCCGGCGGCTACCACGGTGCTGAAAGCCCGACCGGTCGATACGGGTCGCCAGGCTGCCTACACCCCACCCCCTTTGGACGAAGTGCTGGCAGCCATTGCGGCGCACAAGCCGCAGATAGTCTTCGCCCCCCACGTTGAAACTTCATCGGGGATCATCCTGCCCGACGAATACCTGCGGGCCGTCGGCGACGCCGTGCATGCGGTGGGTGGCCTGTTCGTGCTGGACTGCATCGCCTCAGGCACGATTTGGGTTGATATGCACAAATGCGCAGTCGACCTGTTGATCAGCGCACCGCAGAAAGGCTGGAGCGCCTCCCCTTGCTGCGCCCTGGTGATGCTCAGTTCCCTGGCCCTCGGGCGCATCGAACAGACGCAAAGCAGCAGCTTCGCCTGCGACCTGAAAAAGTGGCTGCAGATCATGCAGGCCTACGAACAGGGCGGACATGCCTACCATGCGACCATGCCCAGCGATTCCCTCGCGCGATTCAACGAAGTGATGAAAGAGACGCAAGCCTACGGTTTCGACAAGGTTCGCGACGAACAACAGGCTCTGGGCGATCGGGTTCGCGCAATGTTGACCGGCAAAGGTTTCAAAAGCGTGGCTGCAGCCGGCTTTCAGGCCCCTGGCGTAGTGGTGAGCTACACCGATGATGCCGACATCAAGAGTGGCAAGAAATTTGCCAACCACGGCCTGCAGATCGCCGCCGGAGTGCCGTTGCAATGCGACGAGCCGGCCGACTTCCAGACCTTCCGCATCGGTCTGTTCGGACTCGAAAAGCTGCACAATATCGAGCGCACGGTCAGCACCCTCGAGCAGGCACTGGA
Source organism: Pseudomonas sp. PDM27 (assembly GCF_019219205.1). Classification (NCBI taxonomy): domain Bacteria; kingdom Pseudomonadati; phylum Pseudomonadota; class Gammaproteobacteria; order Pseudomonadales; family Pseudomonadaceae; genus Pseudomonas; species Pseudomonas sp. PDM27. The sequence goes on from NZ_JAHUWF010000001.1 coordinate 575,009, forward strand.
CGAGGTGATGGTTGACTAAGCCCTCATCTTGCCCGCAGCACATACCGGACGTGGGAGTTCCAGGAAGGCATCCTGCCCTGGGCACTGCCGGCCCATGGCGCTGACCTTCGACGAACATGACGCTGGTCGCCCGGACGTCATGTTCGAACCATAAGGGAAAGCCAGGTTGACGGTGGCGACAGGCAGAAATCGGTCAGGAGCAGACGTTGTTTTACCCTACCCCTTCAGCGTAGAGGCTCTGACCTGACCCGACTGGTAACAGGTCAACGTGCGATGATTGATCCATCTCCAGTTCCTCGACTGCTGCGCATTCGTACATAGGTGTCAACAGATAGCGCAGTACCGCCCTTATCAATCAGGTGACTGGCTACTTCCATTCTCCAGTGCCGTCTCAAACATGTCCAAGCAACTGCCACCACAGCGGGCCGACGACCAGCCAGATAACCATGTAGATGACGCTCATCAAGAAGCCGGTCTTCCACCATTCCCCCTGAGTGACGTAACCGGCACCGAACATGACCGGCCCGGAACCGATGCCGTATTGGGTCAGACAACCGTTGACGCTGCTCAGGATGCCGAGAGCGACCGCTGCTGTGAATGGCGGGATGCCGGCAGCGACCATAAGCGCCATGCAGAGGGGAAACAGAGCACTGATATGTGCCGTGGCGCTAGCGAAGAAATAATGGATGTAGCAATAGATCGCCGCCACCAGCATATAGACAGCCAGCCTCGGGAAACCTTCCAGGTATGCCCCGAACTCCTTGCCGAACCACGAAACCATGCCGTACTCATTGAGTTTGGAGGCCAGCATGATCAGCAGGCCGATCCAGATCATGGTGTCCCAGGCGGATTTCTCATTAAGGGCATCCTGCCAGGTCAGTACGCCGGTGATGAACAGCAACGAGACACCGAGAGCCGCCGCCAGCGTCGCTCCGATTTTCAGATCCTCACCGAAAATCCAAAGCACCAGCAAGCCAACGAAGATCACCGCCATGATGATTTCCTTGGCCGAGATGGGCCCCATTGCCAGGAGTTCTCTCTGTGCCAGGGCCTTCGCATCGGGTGTCTGGCGAATCTGCGGCCGGACAATCCACAGCAAGGCCAACGGAATGAGGGCAAGGCACAGCAAACCGGGAACTGATGCTGCCACCGCCCATTCGAGCCAACTGATTGAGACGCCTTGGTCTGCGGCCATCTTGACCGCCAGGGGATTTCCCGCCATCGCCGTGATGAACATGCCTGCGGTGATGATGTTGGCGTGGAAGGCACAGAGGATCAGATAGTTCCCCACCTTGCCGCGCGATTCAGGGTCATCGGCATGGCTGCCGAGGACCTCCGACATCGCTCGGGTAATCGGCAGCATCACCCCACCGGCGCGAGCAGTGATGCTGGGCATGGCGGGCGAGATAAGGAGTTCAGTCATGACCAGTCCATAACCCAGCCCCAGGGTTCGCTTGCCCAGCAGCCGCATGAACAGGAGTGCGATGCGGTGCCCCAGTCCGGTCTTGATCACGCCTCGGGAAATGAAGAAGGCGAGCATCACCAGCCAGACGAGGTCCGTCCCCGTGGATTTGGTGACATCGGCAAAGGACACGACGCCAACCAGTACGCCCACCGTAGCGCTGATAATGGCTACCGCCGACATCGGAAGAGGGGCGGTCATGATGCCGGCGATGGTGGCGACGAACACGGCGAACATGTGCCACGCCTTCACGTCGAGGCCAGCCGGCGCCGGCAGGAACCAGAGCACGATACCTATGCCCACCGGGACGAGAAATTTCCAGACATTACTGAGGTGCCCTTCCGATGGCGTCGGTTTCGTCATGGCTGGGCTTGCAGGTTGCGAATCCTTTGCGGGTAATACAGCCATGATATAAACCTCTTGGCGGCACTGTTCGGTTTATTCAGAGCGTGCGCAATTTCCCTAACGGGCGAGAAGCACGCTGTCGGTTGCCTCTTTGACGATGCATGCACTGCGCTGCAAGGCCTCGCGCTCGATGGGGCCGAGTTCCGGATAAGCCAGTAACTGCGCACCTCTGCCATTGACCACCATCGGCAGCGACAAACACACCTCCGGTACGCCTTCGACTTCAGCATGCACGACAGCGACCGGCAAAATGAGGTCGGTGTTATGTACGATGGCCTGGCAAATTCGCCCAATCGCACTGGCGACTCCATAGTGGGTGGCGCCCTTGCCTTCCTTGATGAGCGTGGCTGCCTCGTGCACGGAGCGCAGGATCAGATCGCGGCTGGCAGGCCCCAATTCTTTGCCGCTCCTGGCCAGGAACATATCGAGGGGCATTCCGCAGACCGTCGCGCCGGACCAGTCGATCAGCGCGGATTCGCCGTGTTCGCCGAGAACGTAGGCGTGAATCGCAGGCGCCACGACGCCCAGCCGCTCGGAGAGCAGCGATCGTAGCCGCCCGGTGTCGAGGGAGGTGCCGGTGCTGATAACGCGCTCGCGCGCGCAACGCAGGCGGTCAAAAACGACACTGGTCAACACATCGCAGGGGTTGGTCGCGATTACGTAGATCGCATCCGGGGCCAACGGTGCAGTGCGATCCACAACTTGCGCTGCGATGGCCGCATTGGTTCTGGCCAAGTCCAGACGAGTCTGCCCTTGCTTCAGACCGACACCAGCGGTGATTACGATGATGTCCGCGTCTCGTGCGTTCTCGTAATCACCGGCATAGAAGCGATTGTGCCCCCAGAATGCTGCTGCGTGGGTGAGGTCCAGTGTCTGCCCTTCGGCCCGTACTCGCTCGACATCGATGATGACGATCTCGGCGCTCGGAATAGCCACGGCCGCAAACAGGGCTGCTGATCCGCCAACCAATCCTGCACCGACGATTACGATCTTGGGTTGCCGCATCGCATGCCTCCCGTCGCGCCAGGAGAATTGGACACCTGAACCAGGCATCCGCCAATGGCGAGTTCCTCATTGGGAACCGGCAAGAAAAGAGTAGCCCAACATCGACTGGGTGCATGCCCGCATTGATGTGCAACCAGGGAATGGCTGCAATAGAGAATTGCCAATGACCGCAACGGGTCGCAAGCAGCCCGTACGTCAACGCAAGTCCCAAGGCCGATTACAAGGCGTATAACTATCAGAACAAAAGGCGGGCCACCCGGAACAGGCCCTCCAAAGGCAGCGCCCGGACCAGCCGCCCCAAGGCCTGATCGGCGCCTGCGGCGCGGAGCGATGTGATGAGTTGCAGAGCATGGCGATGGGCTCGCAAGAGCCTTCTTGGCGGCATCGGGCTGACCTTGCTGGTCGCGCCACTGTGCGCCAGCGCCATGTACAAGTGCCAAGCCAGGGACGGAGCCATCAGCTACAGCAGCCAAGCCATCGCCAGCGCCCGCTGCACTCGTCTCAATGGCATGGCGGGCGCCGGTGTCGGCGCCAAGGCAAAGGCCCTGCCCCGGCTTGTGCAGGACGACAATTCAGGCGCGGTGCGGGTTCGGGTGTTCACCTTCATCCACAGGGGTGTTCGTCAATATGTGAGCCGGCGCCCCGTCGGGATTTCCGCACGGGTCGATGTCATAGATCTCTATTTCATCAAGGGCTGCTATCTGTGCAGGGCGCCGAAGGATTTCAAGGTCGCCTCACTGCGCCTGGACACCCAATCCTATCGGCGGGAGATCGAAGCCGCTTCGGGTCTTTATGGTGTCGACCGGGCGCTGGTCCGCGCCGTGATACATGCCGAATCGGCGTTTCGCCCCTACGCCATCTCCGAAGCCGGCGCCCAGGGGCTGATGCAGTTGATGCCCGCCACCGCCGAGCGCTTCGCCGTGGACGATCCGTTCGACGCACGACAGAACATTCGTGGCGGCGTGCGCTACCTGGCCTGGCTGCTCAAGCGCTTCAACGGCAACCAGGTGCTGGCGTTGGCAGGCTACAACGCCGGCGAAGCGTCCGTGGCCGAGTACAACGGCGTGCCTCCCTACGCCGAGACGCAATCCTACGTCACCCTCGTGCAGTCCTTGACCGAACGCTATCGCAACCATCGCTAGTACCGCAGGGCGCATCACCCGGAATATCCCTTTACTCCACCCGACTGACGGGCACCCTGCCCTTACCCGCCAGGTCAGTGTCGCAACGCTCAAGCCCTTGCGACGCCTCGGCACCTGACACTTCAGGCGCCACCGCGTCCGTTTTCTTGCCGAGGACGTGATGTGTACGCAAAAGAAAATGCGACAGCGCCGGGATCAATATCAATGCACCCAGCATGTTCCACAGGAACATGAAGGTCAGCAGCATGCCCATGTCGGCCTGGAACTTGATCGGTGACCAGATCCAGCACACCACGCCGGCGGCGAGGGTGATGCCGACCAGGCCGACCACTCGGCCGGTAAAGGATACGGCGTTGCGGTAGGCCTGGGACAACGGCAAACCCTGGCGCTGGTATTGCAGCTGGACGCTGAGCAAATACAGCGCGTAATCCACGCCGATGCCAACCCCCAGGGCTATTACCGGTAGCGTTGCCACCTTCACGCCAATGCCCATGGCCACCATCAAGGCTTCGCAGAGGATCGAGGTCAGCACCAGGGGCAACAGTGCCACCAGCGTGGCCCGCCAGCTGCGGAAGGTGATCAGGCAGAACAGCGTCACCGCCGCGTAGACGTACAGCAGCATGGTGCGATTGGCCTCGCGCACCACCATGTTGGTCGCCGCCTCGATCCCGGCAGTGCCGGCGGCGAGCAGGAACTGGCGATCGTCGCTGCTGTTTTCCCTGGCGAACCTGTCGGCAATCGCCACCATGGCATCCAGGGTTTCGGCCTTGTGATCCTTGAGGAAGGCGATCACCGGCATCAGCGAGCACTCGGTGTTGAACAACTCCGGTGAGTTGACCGAGGCTTGCTGCGCGGCATAGTTCAGCACGTCCTGGTTGCGCTGGATGCTGTTGAGCTTGGGGTTGCCTTCGTAGGTACCGGCGGTGATCTGCCGTACCGCGTTGACCAAGGACGCGGTGGCCTGCACGCCTGGGTACTGTTGCAGCTCCCAGGCCAGGCGGTCGGCGAGCACCAGGGTCTTGTAGTTCAGGCAGCCCTCCGCCGGGGTCTTGATCATCACCGCGAACAGGTCGCTGGACAGTGCGTAATGCTGGGTGATGTAGGCGTTGTCGCGGTTGTAGCGCGAATCCGCGCGCAGCTCGGGGGCGCCGCTGTCGAGGTCGCCGATTTTCAGTTGCAGGCTGACCACGAATCCGCCGATCCCGAGCAAGGCTGCAACGAGAACGGCGCCGGTGGCCCACTTCGGTGTCGTGAAGCGGTCAAGACTGTCCCACAGTTTGCCGAAGCCTTTATGCGCGCTCGCCCGCGTGTCGATCTGCAGCGCACGATCGGCGGCTTTGCTGCCGACGCCGACAAAAGACAGCGCCACCGGCATCAGCAGCAGCGAGGTGAAAATCAGCACCGCCACACCGATGCTGGCGGTGATCGCCAGGTCCTGGATCACCGGGATGTCGATCAGCATGAGCACGGCGAAACCCACCGCATCGGCCAGCAACGCGGTGACCCCGGCGATGAACAGGCGGCGGAAGGTGTAGCGCGCGGCCACCTGCTTGTGGGTGCCACGGGCGATGTCCTGCATGATGCCGTTCATCTTCTGCGCCGCGTGGGACACACCAATGGCGAAGATCAAAAACGGCACCAGCACCGAGTACGGATCGATGGCGTAACCCAACCAGGCGACGATGCCCAGCTGCCAGACCACCGCGATCAGCGAACAGCCGACCACCAGCAAGGTGCTGCGCACACAGCGGGTGTAGAGGTAGATGATCACCAGCGAGGTGACCACGGCCAGGCCGAAGAACATCATCACCTGGATCAGGCCGTCGATCAGGTCGCCGATCAGCTTGGCAAAACCGATCACCCGGACCTTGTAGTGACCCTTGCCCTCCTCCCCGGCCTTGCGCGCCGCAGGGTCACCGGCGTATTCGAACTTGTCGCGCAGACGCTCCTCGAGCATTTGCGAGAACGCGTGATAGTTGATGCCGCTCCCCGTGGCCGAAGCCTTGTCCAGCAATGGCACGATCAACATGCTCGACTTGAAATCGCTGGCCACCAGGCTGCCGACGATGCCGGCGCGGTTGATGTTCTGGCGCATCTGCTCGATATCGGAGGGCGAGCCCTGATAACTGTCGGGCATGACCGGCCCCCCCTGAAAGCCCTCTTCGGTGACTTCGGTCCAGCGCACGGCCGGGGTCCAGAGGGATTTCATCCAGGCGCGGTCGACGCCTTCGGTGAGGAACAGCTCATCGTTGACCTGCTTGAGCACGTTCAGGTATTCGGGGTCGAAAATGTCGCCCCGGGTGTTCTCCACCACCACGCGCACCGAATTGCCCAGGCCGCGTAACGAGTGGCGGTTCTCGAGGAAATTCTGAATGTACGGCTGGCTCTGCGGGATCATTTTTTCGAAGCCGGGGCGCAGCTCCAGACGGGTCGCCGCCATGTAGCCCAGCACCAGGGTGGCCAGGGTCATGAGCACGATGAACAGCGGACGATAGTTGAACACCAGCCGTTCCAGCAGGTTGCCGGAGCGCCGATCAAAATCGCGCAGGTCGCGGATCACCGGCATGTTGTCTTGCTTGGTAGGGGCCATGTCTGAGTACTCGCTCTATGTTCTGGCTCTTATTCTTTGAGAAGCGCACGTGCGCCACGCGTACCCACCACGACCAGCGAACCATCGACGGCCAGGGTGGCACCGGCGACCGGTGACGGGTTCTGTTGCGGCATCAATTGCAATTGGGCGTTGTCACGCTGATCGGCGAGCATGTGCCCCGCCTGGGTGAACAGGCGATAGTGACCCTGGGCATCAATCGCGGCAGCAGTGACGCTGACCTGCAGCCCGGTGTCGAACGGCGTCCAGCTCGACCCGCCATCGGTACTGCGCAACGCATTGCCACGCAGGCCGTAGATCACGACTTCCCCAGGCTTGCCGACGACGCCAAAAAAACTGCCCTGATAGGGCGTAGCCAGGGCGGCGAAACGCTGCTGCGCCGCCTCCCATTTCAGCAGCAGGCCCTGCTCGCCGGCGATGTACAGCGCATCACCGGTCGAGGCGATGGCATTCAAGTGAAAGTTCTGCGGGTTGTCGGTACGGTCCTGGAACGGCGTCCAGCTCTGGCCGCCATCCTCGGTACGCAGGATCAGGTTGAACACCCCGACCACGTAGCCGACCTTGTCGTCGGCGAACCAGACGTCGAGCAGCGGCTTGTCGGCGCCCTCCTCGACCAGCCGTTGACCGTCAGCGACCAACAGCGGCCACTGCTCATTGGCCGGCTCGGCAGTGGCCAGCGCCGTGTAATGCCTGACCAGCAACGCGCCGATCTGTCGACCGTCCAGTTGCTTGTTCCAGGTCACGCCGGCATCGCTGCTGTGCAGGATCACGCCATCGTTGCCGACGGCCCAGCCCTGCTGCGGCGAAGCAAAATACACCGCACTCAAGTCACTGCTGACCGGTACGCTCGCCTGCTGCCATTGCTGGCCGCAATCGTCGGAATAAAGAATGTGCCCGCGCTGCCCGACCGCCACCAGCCGTTGCCCGGCATTGGCGACGTCCAGCAACGGGCTGCGCACGGCCAATGCACTGGCCCTGGCGGGCAGGTCCAGCACATCGACGTAATCGGCCGCCTGGGTGATGCCCTGCGACAGGCCGAGCACAACGCCTAACGCCAAACGCAAACTATTGTTTTTATATGAACACATGCTGCGTCCTCTTCGGAAAACCGCGTCGTGCAGGTCATGTGGGAGCGAGCTGGCTCGCGATGGTCGTGAACGATGACGCGTGCTGTCTGGATGCCCACGTCGCCCTCTGGTCCATCGCGAGCCCGCTCGTTCCTACAGTGGATCGTGCGAGCGTTTGCTTGCGCTTGGCTTAGCGAATACCGTTACCGGCCAGCGCATCCGGCGACCACTGCGCCTTGGAGAGCGGCGCGATGTACTTGATGCCGCCGTAGGCGCCCGACAGGCCGTTGATGTTGTAGGTACCGCCGACCAGGTCGTAGATCACGTGCGGCGTGGTGTTGGGCGTGGTCACGTCGTAGCTTTGCGAGAGGAAGCTGAACGAACCGCGATAGAGCTGGCCACGGGCGTCGTACTGATCCGATGCCAGAGCGACCCAGCTGTCCTCATCCAGATAGAAGCGACGTTTGCTATAGACGTGACGGGCACCCGCCTTCAGCGTGCCCTCGACAACCCACACCCGATGTTTCTCCCAACGCACGAACTGCGGCGCCAGGTGATTCGGGGTGGTCAAGGTTTTCGTGTCTTTGAGATAGCTCAGGGCGTAGGCGTTGTACGGCACGATCATTTCCTGCTTGCCGACCAGTTTCCAGTCATAGCGATCCAGCGCACCGTTGAAGACATAAACGTCATCATAAGTGCCGGAACCTGCGGTGCCCGGGTTTGGCGTGTCGTAGGCCAGGGTGGGTGCCAGCTTCACGCGGCGTTGCCCGGGCAAGTACTGCCAGGCACGGCGTGCCTGCGCCAGCGGGTTGGCGGCGTCCTTGAGCATGATCGCCTCGCCTGCACGGCGCGCCGGGCCCGTATACAACAGGCGGGTCTGGAAGTAGGTGTCCTTGCCATCGATGACCTTGTCCGGGTCTTCGAATATCGGGAACGAGTTCACCACCTCTCCGCTGGTCGCCAGGTTCTGCGAGCCCGAGGAATCCACGTTCCACGAATCGTACTTGGTGGAATAAGCCACGCCCTGATAGCGCAACAGGTGGTTCCACATGGCCTCGGCGCCCGACTGCGGGATCGGGAACGGCACGCCAGGCAGCACGTTCTCGATCGCGTTACCGCCTTCCAGCGACTTGGCGCCGGTGGCGTTTTTCAGGGTGTTGTCCAGCACGCTTTGCGGCAGCGCGACGCTGCGGTGGGTCGGGTAGACCTCGACGCGAAAGCTTGGAAAACGCGTGGCCAGTTCGACGGTGACGGCGGTCAGCTGGTTTTTGTACTGCGCGACGTTCTTGCCGTCGATCACCAGCAAGGGTTTCTCGCCGGCGTATGGATCCGGGCGGAAAGTGTCACCGGCCTTGAAGCCTGCCGGCAGGCTGGTCAGCCCACCGCTGTAGGCCGGAATGGAACCGTCGGCATTGCCGGCCTTCTCGGCGCCGACGGCGGTCAGGCTGCTGCCCAGTTTCGCGGCGTCGGCGGCGGGTACGGCGGCCTGGACCAGGCCGGCGAAGGCCAGCGCAACCGAGGCGGTCAACAGAGTGTGCATGCATTTCATTGTGTCGTTCTCCTGATTGGGTTTTAAGCAATCGCGAATCAGAAAGTTGTCTTGAAGGTGGCCGTCACCATGCCGCGATCCTTGAGCTGGGCCGGAGTACCGCCGAAGGCGGTGGTTTGTCCTGGCGTGCAGTTGTACTGTCCGTTCACACCCGGTGCGGAGCCGTCGCCCTGACTGCCTGCGCTGCCCGGTGAGCTGCAGGTATCGAATGGACCGAAGTTGTCCACGTATTTCAGGTCGAAGCGGTATTGGTTGCGAATGTCGAAGCCGACGCCGACCGAGTAGCTGCCGGAGTCTTCGTTGCCGCCCAGCTGCACGGCGGAGTTGCCATTGAGGCCGACGTTGTAGGTCATCGGCATGTACATATCGACGCCGGGGAACACCTGGTACCAGGTCGGGTTGAAGTTGACGCCGATGATGTAGTTGTCGCGGGTGACCTTGTCGGTGCCGTGGTACCAGTCTTCACCCTTGAACAGCTGTTTGTTGTCGGTCACTTTCAGCCAGCGGCTGTAGCCGAGCTCGACCAGCAACGAGGAACTGTCCCACAGCGGCGTGTCGCCGAAAGTCGTCAGGCCGTTAAGCACCGCGTGCACGGTGTTGCCGCGCGCCACGCCGTTTTCCCCGTTGAAGCTGCCGATGAAGCCTGGCACCCCGGCGGCGGCCGCCGCCGCATTGACGGTGCCCGGCACACTGGCCAGCGGCATGTTTTCGCGGTAGTTCAGGTCGAATCCGACGCTGACATCGCCAACGCTTTTCGACAGGCTCAGGCCATAGATATCGATGTCATCGACGTAGAACTGGTTGTAGCTGCCGATGTTGCCGGAGATCAGCTGCGCCGGGCCGACAGCGGTCGGTTGCAGCACCAGGTTGGGCAGGATGTCGGACGTCTTGCGGTAGTAGACGCCGAGCGTGCCTTCCAGCCATTCCGGGCTCCACTTGGCCATCAGGCCGAAGTCGCCATGCTTGTCCGGGGTAAAGGTATGGCCATTGCTCAGGCGCAGGAACTGGTTCGCCCCCAAGGGTCCGGGCGTACCGAAGCGCGGATTCAAGCCACCGATCAGCGACAGGTTGTGCCCGCCGTTCTGGATGCCGTCGTTGAAGCCCAGATAGGTCCCGGATTCCGGCAGGCGCGAAGCGTCCCAGTCGAGGAAATACTGCGCACCCAGGGTCAGCTCCGGGTTGACCGTGAAGCTCATCGACAGCTGGTTGCGCGGGATGAACAATTCCTTGGCTTCGGTACCTGGCACCGTAAGCGCCTTGGTGATGTCCAGGCCGGACTGGCCGTAGCTGTTGCCGTGGGCGAAGGCCAGGACGCTCTCGCCCCAGTACTGGGTGTGCTTGCCGAGCTTGGCGCTGAGGATCGACTCGTCACCGATTTCCGCGCTGCCGAAAACGAAGGCATCGAGGATTTCCGCCGACGGCCCGTTGTAATAGCGATCGACATAGCCGCTGACATGGCGCGAATCCGGGCGCCCATTGTTCAACTGGTTGGTCGCCGCGTTGTCACTGCCGACATTGTCGTAGGCATGGTCGTACCAGCTGTTGGTGCTGACGCGAAAACCCATCTTCTTCTGGTAGGCCACATCCAGTTCCGAGAGCACGTCCAGGCGCTGGGACACCGCACTGCCCGAAGAGAAGTTGCGGTTACCGTCGTTGTTGTTCCATGACCGGGCCAACTTGCTGTTGGGGCTTTCCACCCGCTGGGCATAGTTGAACTTGAAAGTGTTGTCGAAACGTACCGTCCAGTCTTCATTTCCGGTATCGAGTTCAAAGGCATGAGCCGCCGGCACTGCCGCGATAAATAGCGCAGAGGCCAGCAGTGTTGGCTCCCACACACCCACACCGAGTTTTTTATTGATCCGCATACGTTGGCTCCGATCTTTTCTTGTTGTTGTTTTATGTTCATGAAAAAACATCTGGCCACCCGATTCGGGCGCGACAGTGCTCACCACTCTTATCCCCATCAGGGGAGTGTTCGATTCATTCAAGTAACCCGATCAATACCGCCGGACTCAGCATCCTGCGCGGTATGGAACGACCCGACTCAACCGACGAGTCGTATCAACAGCAACACCAGCCCCAGCAGGAACACGGTTTCACCGACCATCAACACAATGGGTTTGAGCCCCACCGTGGCCAGCTCCTTGAGCTGGATTTTCATGCCCAGCGCGCTGATCGCGACCACCAGGCACCAGCTCGACATCTGATTGCCCAGGTTCTGCACCGCCGCAGGCAACCAGCCGAAACTGGTGACCGTCGCCAGCACCACGAAGGCCACGGCAAACCAGGGCAGCAACGGCGGCCGCTGACCGGTGTCGTTCCCGCCCTGGGACCGGGTGATCAACACCGCGCAGACGATCACCGGCAGCAGCATGGCGATGCGCATCAGTTTCACCACCGTGGCGGTATCGCCGATGTCATGGGACATGCTGTACCCGGCGCCCACCACCTGGGCGACGTCATGGATGGTGGCGCCGAGAAACACCCCGGCCTGCAGCGGGTCCAGACCGAGCGCCCGGGCAATCACCGGATAGACAATCATCGCCAGGGTCGAGAGGCTGGACACGCCAATCACCGTGAACAGCGTCGCGCGCTCCTTGGCATGATGGGCCGGCAACGCCGCCGCCAGGGCCAACGCCGCCGAAGCACCGCAAATGGCCGTAGCACCACCGGACAACAGGCCGAACAGCACGTTGAAACCCATGGCGCGCGCCGCCAGCATGGACACCACGATGGTCACCACCACCGACACCACAACGATCAGCACCGGATGCCAGCCCAATGCCGCAATCTGCTCCAGGGAGATGCGCAGCCCCAGCAGGGCCACGCCCACCCGCAGGATTTCACGGGCACTGAAGTCGATACCCGGCTTGCTCGGCCCCGCCGCCAGGAAATTCATGGCCATGCCGAGCAGCAGCGCCAACAGCATCACCGGCGCGTGGTATTGATCAGCCAGGAAGCGCGCGGCAATCGCCACGACAATGCTCGCCAGCACACCCGGCAGGTACTGGCTGACAACCGACTGAAACTGAATGACGGCGGACCTGGACATAAGCTAGACCTTGATTCCCATGGCCGGCAGCGCACGCGTGCTTTCACGCTTGATCCGCGCCGCCACATAAAAGAACAAGCCACCGAGCAGCAGCGCCAGAATGTCGCTGACCAGCAACACACGGCTCAGCGGCGAAGCCACGCCGGCAGTCGTCAGCACATCACTGATCCAGCCCACGACAAAGGTGCCGAGCGCCACCGAGAACAGGTTCAACAGCAACATCGAGCAACCCATGACCGTCGCACGCATGCGCACAGGCACCGCACCCTGGATCGCGGTGGTCGCGCAACCGTACAGCGACATCAACATGAAAATGCCCACTGCCATGCCGACGTAGAACAGTGGCGAATCCGTCGGCACCAGGCGATAAGCGATCATGAACGGCGCACTTACCAGCACCAGCAGTACCAGCACACTGGCGGGGCCACCCTTGAAACGCGGGGCCAGGCGATCGCTCAAGACGCCACCGGCCAATGCGCCCAGCGAACCGAAGACAATCTGCATGACGCCCATGGTCGTGGCGATGGTCGCCGGGTCCATGCCGCGTTCGCGGGCGATCCACAATTGCGCGAACGAAATGCCCGGATAGACCAGATGCGCCAACACGAAACCGGCCACCGTGTAGCGCACCACGCGGTTAGTGCGCAGCTCCGCTAACACCGCGGCCATCTGCGTCGTCAGGGACGCGCCGCGCTCCTGCACGGCGTGGATGCTGCGTTTGTCGCTCATCAACATCAACGGCAGGCCGATGACAATCCCGGCAAGCCCCAGGAAGTGGAACGTGGTGCGCCAGCCATGGGCGGCGCCAAGGGTACCCGCCAACAAAAAGCTGCAACCGATGCCAAGCGGAATGCCGAGGTAGAACAGGCCCATCGCCGTGCCCCGGCGCTTCTCCGAGAACAACTCCATCAACAGTGCCGTGGCGGCAGGCACCAGCGCGGCTTCACCGGTGGCCACCAGAAAACGCGCCGCCACCATTTGCTCGAAGTTCTGCACGTAGCCTGAGGCAATCGTGCAGGCGCTCCAGACCAGCATGCCGGCACCGATCACCCGTGGCCGGCTGTGCCGGTCGGCCAGGGCGCCGAGAAACACCGCCATCACCCCGTAGCTCAGGACCCAGACCGCGCCGACCAGAAAGCCGTACTGGGCATTATTGATCGCCAGCTCGCCGGTGATTTGCGGGGCGAAGCCCAGCAGGATGTTGCGGTCCACCTGGGCCAGCAGGTGAATCACCATCAGCGTTGCCAAAACGGCGCAAGGACTCTTTTTCCAGAACATCGTCTGTACCTTTGAGTTGTTGTTATGAAGGTAAGGCCGGATGCCGCTCGTCCTGCCAGGACTAGCGCATGGTCCGCCGCTTCGGCCCCAGGGAAAGTGCGGTGATGCGATACGCGTCACCCACCCAGTTGCACAGCAATGGACGCGTGCTGTCCGGCTCGATGATGTCGATCACGCCAAAACGCTCGGCGGTACGCAGCGGTGACGCCAGGGCCTGGTAATGGGCCTCCAGTTCCTTGCGCCGGGCCAGCGGGTCGTCCGCGGCTGCGATTTCCTGCTTGTAGGCGGCGGCCACGCCACCCTCGATCGGGATCGAGCCCCACTGCGCCGAAGGCCAGGCAAACCGGTGCGGCAAGGCGGTACCCGTCGGGCCGTGCCAGGGGCTGACCATGGCGCCGGCGAGGCCGACACAGCGGCGCAGCACGATAGTGATGACCGGCACGCTCGCCTGTTCGATCGCATGCACTGCCTGCATCGCCGCAATCAGCGTGCCTTGCATTTCGGCTTCCTGGCCGGTCATCACCCCAGGCTGGTCGACGAGGTAGATGATCGGCAGATGAAAGGTGTCGCACAGGTCGATGAAACGGGTCTGCTTGAGCGCCGCCGCACGGGTCAGCGCACCGCCGCCGACCCGCGGGTTGTTGCAGATGATCCCGACCGGGTAGCCGTCGAGACGGGCGAACGCGGTGATGGTCGACGCGCCGAAATCCGGGGACATCTCGAACAGGCTGTCCTTGTCCACCAGCGACTTGAGGATCTTGTGCGGGTTGAAGATCTTGCGCCGGTCATGGGGAATCGCATCGTTGAGCCAGGCGTCGCGGCGACCGGGGGAATCGGTCGATGCCGCGCGCGGTGGCTGCTCCCAGACATTGCCCGGCAGGAACGACAGGAAGCGCTTGGCCAGGTCCAGCGCCTCGGCGTCGCTGTTGGCCGCGAGGTTGATCATGCCGCTGTGGCGATGCACCTGGTCGTATCCGCCGAGGTCGTTCTTGTCGATATCGACGCCGAACGCCTGCTTCACCACCGGCGGGCCGGCCGCGAACACCTGGCTCTGGCCGCGCACCATGATCGACAGGTGCGAGGCGGCGACCCGCAGCGCACCGAGGCCGGCACAAGCACCGTGGGCGATACCGACAACGGGCACGGCGCCCAGCAGATTGGTGATCGGCAGCAAGGCATAACCCGGAATCTTGGTGTGGCCGAGCTTGTCGAGCAGCTTCACACTGCCGCCGGCGCTGTCGATCATGCGAATGATCGGCAGCTTGTATTCCCAGGCATAACGGTCGGCGTAGATCCACTTTTCCGCGACCGCCGCCTCCGACGATCCGCCGCGAATGGTGAAGTCGTCCGCCGCGACCACGGTGCGTCGCTGCTCGATCTTGCCCACGCCAACCACCGCCGTGCTCGGCGTGGCGGAAGCGATCTTGCCCTCGGCCGTGTATTTCACGGCACCGGCGAGGATGCCGAATTCCTCAAAGCTTTCGCCATCGAGCAGGTGACCGATGCGTTCACGCGCCGTGAGCTTGCCCTGGGCATGATGCTTCTCCACTGCTTCCGGGCCGCCCAATGCATAGGCAACTTCGCGGCGAGCGCGGATGTCGGCGAGTTCCCGGGACCATTCAGGGGCAACAGGCGTGCTCATGACGATTTCCTCTGCAGGCGCGCGAGATAGTCGTCGCGCAGAATGTTTTTAACCACCTTGCCGGCGTTGTTGCGCGGCAGGGCGTCGACGAACTCGATCAGGCGCGGTTTCTTGTAGCCGGCGATCAGCGCGGCGCAGTGAATGCCGAGAGCTTCGTTGTCGACGGTGGTGCCTTCGCGGCGCACGACGAACGCTGCGATGCGCTCGCCCCACTCCGCATCGGGCAATCCGAGCACCGCGACTTCGAGCACCTGCGGATGGCTTTCCAGGGCGTCCTCGACTTCCCGCGCATAGACGTTGAAGCCACCGGAAATGATCATGTCCTTGTTGCGCCCGACGATATAAAGGAAGCCCTGCTCGTCGAGGTAACCCAGATCGCCCGAGTAGTACCAGCCATCACGGATCGCCTCGGCTTCCAGATCGGGACGGCGCCAGAACGACACTTCGCCGATGCCATCGGTGGCGATGGCGATCTCGCCGATTTCCCCCACCGCCCTCTCTATACCCTGGGCGTCGCGCACCGTGATCTGCACGTTGGCAGTCGGTTTGCCGCAGGAGCGCAGCACGCCATCCTCTGCGTGTTCGTACGGATACAGCACCGCCAGCGGCTGCACGGCCTCGGTCATTCCGTACTGCTGGCGCATCACCGGGCCGAACCGCGCCATGGCCCGGCGGATCAGGTCGACGGAAGTCGGCGCGGTCCCGTAATGGATGCAACGCAGCGACGACAGATCGGCCGCGACCCCGCTGTCGAGGGTGTCGAGCAAACGCGTGAGCATGGTCGGCACGCACATCATTTGCGTGATCCGCTGGCGTTCGATTTGTTGCAGCGTTTCCAGCGGCTCGAACTTCTCCAGGATCACATTGCGCGCCCCCCGCAAGTAGCACGGCAACAGGTGCACACCGGCGGCATGGGTCAAGGGACCGACGTGCAACATCGCATCGGTCACGCCCAGGCTGTATTCCATGGCGTAGAAATGGTTGGTCAGGCGCTCGTACCAACGCTTGACCGTATAGGTGACGCCCTTGGGTTTGCCGGTCGTGCCCGAGGTATAGGCGATACGCAGCAAGGCGTCGGGCGACACCTGGACATTGGGCGCACAGGCCGGCATCGAGGCGAGTTGCTGACGGTAATCCAGCACCTGCGGTGCCTGCCAGTCGAGCGCCATGACATGACGCAGACTCTCGACGCGACCCATGACCCCCAGGCTGATCTCGCGAAATTCCGGCCCCGCCACCAGCAGGCTCGCGCCGGCGTCGTCGAGGATCGCGATCTGCTCGGCCAAGGTATGCCGGGCGTTGAGCGCCACGTAGACCAGGCCGGCCTTCTCTGCAGCGAAAACGCTTTCTATCGCTTCAGGCGAATTGTCGAGCAACACGGCGACGCGCTCCCCCACTTGCAAGCCAAGGGAAATCAGGGCGTGGGCGAGACGGTTGCTGCCCGCCTCCACCTCGTCGTAAGTCAGTGCCCTGTTGCCGAAGATCAGCGAGGTGCGGCCGCGGTGTTGCCGGGCTGCCCAACTGAGCATGAGTCCTGCGGTGCGTTTTTTTGTCATGATATTTTGTCTTATTGTCGACAATTAGACACAGCACTAGGGAGTGTTGTGCCCCCTGTGTACGGTTATTCCAAGTGGTTCAATGCCGCTTGATGGGAAGCGTTGATCAGCTCGACCATCAGGTTGCCGGCGGCGCTACTGTTGTTCTGCCCAAGTGCCTCGACCAACCCGCGCCAATAAACGGCGGAAGCCTGGCGACGCTCCGGTGAGCGCAAGCCCAAGCGGGTGTAGCGTGCGGTCTGGATCGCCAGTGCACCCATCAGTTCTGCCAACTGCTTGTTGCCGCAGGACTGAAACAACACCGTGCTCAGGCGATAACTGCCCTGGGCATACTCGTCCAGTGCATCGGCTTGCCCGGCGATCAGTTCAAGCCGGGTGACGATGGCGTCCATCTGGTTGACGAGCGCTGCATCGAGATCGACCAGGTACTTGGCCAGCAACCCGGCCAGCACGGCGCGGATCTCGAACAGGTTGTCGATTTCCTGCCTGCTCAATGAAGTCACATGCGCGCCACGCTGCGGCACGATGGTCACGACGCCGACCTTTTCGAGAATGCGCAGGGCTTCGCGGATCGGACCACGGCTGACCTGGAAGTGATCGGCCAGCTCCTGCTCACGCACCGAATCGCCCGGCCCGTATTCACCGCGCAGAATCGCCAGCGTAATGCTCTCGGCAATCTGCTCCGGCATCGTCAGAACGCGCTGGCGACCGGCCCGCGTGATACCTATTGCACTACCGCCCTTGGCGGCCGACGCCGAACCTGCATTCATTGACATAGACTTCAATCGCACTCCATCAGCAAAACATCCTGGCCATCTTTCACTACGTCGCCTTCGGCAACGAGGACACTCACTACTCGACCCGACTCGAGCGCCATCAACGGGATTTCCATCTTCATGGACTCCATGATGACCAGGGTCTGATCTTCTTCAACGATATCGCCTTCGCGGACATGAATCTGCCACACCGTACCCGCGACATCCGACTTAACCGCGATTGTACTCATTCTCGCCCCCTCCAAAACACCACTGTTTTCTGAAATCGCCAGGCCTCTGGCCGTCGCGGGCTACGCTTTTTGTATCCAGCGCTGTGCGAACGCCTTGGCTCACGAACTGCAAATTACATGATTGTACGATTGTTGACAATCCTACGTTTCGATGTTTTTATCCGACCAGGCAATTCGAACAACAAGAGGCCGAGGCATGTCGCTCACACATAAAGAAGCACGAAGAATCCTGGAGATCCTGGATCACACGACCCATCTGGACTTCCTTGAAGTCCGCGTCGGTGACACCACGCTGACCGCCAGCAAATCCGGCACGATCCAGCGCTCGCTGGCGCCTGCCCAAGGCGCCGCGCCGGCAACAACCGCACCGGCCGCCGCCCCTGCGGCAGCCGCAAGCGCGCCTGAAATCGCCGAGGGCCAGGTGGCCGTGCGGGCGACCATGATGGGCACCTTCTATCGCAAACCCAGCCCCGACCAGGCGTCGTTCGTTGAAGAAAACACCCTGGTGGAAACCGGCGCGCCACTGTGCCTGGTGGAAGCCATGAAGCTCTTCAACACCCTCGCCTCCCCGGTGAAGGGCCGTGTGGTGCGCATCGTCGCCCAGGACCTGCAGATGGTTCAGCGCGACCAGATCTTGATGATTATTGAACCGGAGGCTCGTTGATGAGCAGCATTCCCGTGGCAACCCGCGACATTCGTCGGGTCCTGATCGCCAACCGTGGCGAAATCGCCGTTCGCATCGTGCGAGCCTGCAAGACCCTGGGTATCGAATCGGTGGCGGCGGTGTCCGAAGCCGACAGCGACAGCCTGGCCGCCCGCCTGGCCGACCAGTGCGTGATCATTGGCCCGCCGCCCGCCGCGCAAAGCTATCTGTGCGCCGAGTTGCTGGTCCGTACGGCGCTGGAGCATCGCTGCGACGCCATCCACCCCGGCTACGGCTTCCTGTCCGAACGCTCGCATTTCGCCCAGGCCTGCGAAGACGCCGGGCTGGCGTTCATCGGTCCGTCGGCGCAGATCATCGATTCGATGGGCGACAAGATCACCGCCGTCGGTCTGGCGGAAAAAGCCGAAGTGCCGCGCGTCCCCGGCTCCGATGCGGTGGCCGATGCCGAGACCGCACGCGGCATCGCCAGCGCAATCGGCTACCCGGTGCTGTTCAAGGCCACCGCCGGTGGCGGCGGACGTGGCATGCGCATCGTGCGCAGCGATGAAGAGGCCGAGGCGGCATTCCGCTCGGCTTCTTCGGAAGCCCAGGCGGCCTTTGGCGATCCGACCCTGTACGTCGAGAAGTTCATCGAGCTGGCGCGGCATATCGAAATCCAGATCATGGGCGATCGCCACGGCAACGTGGTGCACCTGGGCGAACGCGAGTGCTCGACCCAGCGTCGTCACCAGAAGTTGATCGAGGAAGCCCCCTCCCCGAGCCTCGCCGCGCAAACCCGTGAGCAAATGGGTGAATGCGCCGTGCGTCTGGCGAAAAACGTCGGTTACTTCGGCGCGGGTACCATCGAATTCGTGGTCGATGACCGCGACGGTACGTTCTATTTCCTGGAAATGAATACCCGCATCCAGGTCGAGCACCCGGTGACGGAAATGATCACGGGCTTCGATCTGGTGGCCGAGCAGATCCGCATCGCCGCCGGCCTGCCGCTGTCGTTCACTCAGGCCGACGTCAAACTGAGCGGTCACGCCATCGAATGCCGGATCAACGCCGAAGACCCGGACCGCAATTTCCTGCCCAGCCCCGGCCTGGTGAGCGAGTGGCTGGCACCCAAGGGCCAGGGCGTGCGCGTCGATACCCACTGCTTCAGCGGCGCCACCGTGCCGCCGTTCTATGACTCGCTGCTGGCCAAACTGATCGTGCATGCACCGACGCGCAGTGAAGCGATCGTGCTGATGCGCAAGGCGCTGGAGGACATGAAAGTCGTCGGCCTGTCGACCACCGCCAGTTTCCACCACGCCGTGCTCGATCATCCGGATTTCGTCGCCGGCCGCGTCACCACACGCTGGGTCGAAGACGTGTTCGTACCGGCCCGCAAGCAGGCGTTGAAACAAGCCAGGGAGCGCGCATGAGCATGACTACTTTGGTCGATGTCAGCCTCAGTGACGGCCAGACCGCCGTCTGGGGCGGTGCCGCCAGCACCGCGATGTTGCTGGGGACGATGAACTCGCTGGGGCACGCACGTCTTGCCGCCATCGAAGTCTTGAGCCCGGCGGTGATCGCCCAGTGCGTCAGCCGTGAGGAAAACCCGCTGCAACGCGTTGCTGCGCTGCGCGAGCGCGCCAATGGCACGCCGCTGCGCGCCACGGTGAATCTGCTGGCGACCCATGGCTATTTCGATGTGCTGTCGGGCGAGGCCCTGAACACCTGGCTGCGATTGCTCGCCCGGAATGGCATCAGCGAGGTTGTATTGATCGATCCGCAGCTGGATTTCCAGCGTCTGGACAGCGCTGTGCAAATGGCCTTGGCCAACGGCCTGAGCGTCATCGCCGCCCTGCCCTACGTCGACGATCATGAGCACAGCGATGCCCACTATTCGGCCTCTGCTGCACGACTCGCCCAGACCGGCGCACAGCGCATCATGTTGCGCGACGAAGCCGGCCTGCTGCATGTCGATCGCCTGCCCGGGTTGCTTTCAGCACTGCGCGATGGCCTCGATGGCACGCCACTGGATCTGCACACTCGCTGCCACACCGGACTCGGCCCGCAGGTTGCACTGGAGGCGATTCGACTGGGCATCGATCGCCTCGATGCCGCGCTGCCTTGTGTCGCCAATGGTGCATCGACGCCTGCGCTGCCCCTGCTGGTGCGCTCGGCGGCGTTGCTCGAACTGTCGCTGCAAGCCCCGGACCCGGACCGTATAAAAGAAGCCGAGGCCCAGTTCGCCGCCGTGGCGGATCAGCAAGGTTTCCCCGAAAGCCAGCCCTGGGCATTCGACCTGGCACCTTACGAACATCAACTGCCAGGCGAAATCGCCGCCGACGCCATGCAGGCCTTGCGTTCGCGCGGACGCCTGGCGGATCTGTTCGGGTTTGCCCGCGAGTGCACGCGCATACGCCAGGAGTTGGGCAACCCGCCGATGCTGCCGCCCTTCGCGCAAGCGATTGCACGACAGGCACTCGAACATCTGGATGCCGAACCACGCTATGCCACGCTGCAACCCGCCTTGCGCCGCTGGCTGCAGGGCTGCTACGGCCCGATCGACACGTCACTGACCAGCCTGCAACAACGCATCGGCGCCGTCGCGACGCCGTGCCGTCCGATCAATCTGTCCACCGATGATGCGTTGGCCGCCCTGATCTGCGGCTGCCCTGCACTGCCGCCGTTTCAGAAGCTTGAGTATGAAATCCGCACCCCCGAGCAAGCCCTGACCCAAGGGCTGCTGCAACGCTGGCCCGGCTACACCGTACTGAGTGTCACAGGCCCGGGCCTGTCCATCCATCTCGAACACAGCAAGGGGTGACATGTGCTGAATCAACTACGCGAAAAAGTGAATGCGGAGTTCATCCGCACCGGCAAACGTCGCCGTATCCAGCTGGTCGATGCCACCCTGCGTGACGCGCACCAGTGCCTGTGGGCCACACGCATGCGCACCGAGCACATGCTGCCGATGGCCGAGCGTCTGGATGCCCTGGGCTTCCATGCCATTGAAACCGTAGCGCTGGTGCAATTCGACGCCAGCGTACTGTTCCTCAACCAGAATCCACTGGAACGGCTACGGCTGTTGTCCGAGCGTATCCGCCACACACCGCTGCGTGCAGCGGTGCGCAGCAATATGTTGCGCAGCTTCTACCCCGAGCCGGATGACCTCAGCGAGTTGTATGTTGAACGGCTGGTCGCCAATGGCGCGCGCGATATTGTCTTTCTTGAGTCACTGCATTGCTGGGACAACCTGACGACATCGATCGCCACGGCCAAGCGCCTGGGTGCCACCACCACGATCGGGCTGATTTATAACCTGGCACCCGGTTATGACGCACCTTTCTATGCCGCCAAGGCCCGGGAGGCCATCCAGCGCTTCGACATCGATGCCTTTGCCTTCGGCGATGCCGGCGGCAGCATGACAGTGGAGCAGGTGCGCAGCATTGTGCCGGCCATCAAGGCTGTGATCGGCGATCGACCACTGGAAGTGCTCACCCATTGCCTGAACGCGACCGGCTCGCTGGTTGCACTTGAAGCAGCCGTACAGGGTGCCGACCGGCTGCTGTGCTCGATCGATCCGTTGGCCAACGGCAATGCCGGGCCATCGGCGCAGATGCTGGCCCGCAACCTGCGCGAGATTGGTTTCGAGGTCGACTTCGATGACCGCGCGGCGGACGAGATCGGTGACTACCTCGCCGGGATTGCCGAAGAGAACGGCTTCCCGGTAGGCATTCCGGCGGAATACGACCCGGCGCACTTCGTTACCCAGTACGCCGGTGGCGCGATGTCCAACCTGCAATCGCAGCTGCAACTGGCGGGCATCGCCGACAAGCTGCCGGTGGTGCTCGAAGAGATCGCGCGGATCCGCGTCGAACTCGGTTCGCCGGTGATGGCCACGCCCTTCCCCGCGATGATCGCCGCGCAAGCGGTGATGAACGTGCTGAGCGGCGAGCGTTACAAGGTGGTGCCGGATGAAGTGAAAAAGTACGTGTGCGGTTATTTCGGTGCCCTGCCACTGCCGGTGGACGCAGACGTCAAGGATCGTGTGCTCGCCAACGGTTCCCGCGAAATCGCCCTACAGCCGCCGGTACTGGCGCCGCGAGTCCCTGAACTGCGTCGCCGCTACGCCGGCTTGTCGGATGATGAATTGCTGCTGCGGGCCATGTACGGCGACGAAAAAATCACCGGTCTGGTGCCGACAGTGATCGACGACACCTTCAGTGTGCGTCGTCCGCTGAGCGAGCTGATCGCCGGTCTGGCCAGGCTGCCGGAACAACGTCATGTGCATATCGCCATGGCCGGTTTCGAATTGCGTACTCACTGAGGCTGCCATGTCGACTCCCATCCCGCCACGACCACTGCCGCAGCCCACCGCCGAAACGGCCGCCTATTGGGCGGCCGCCCAGGAGCAACGATTGGTCATCCAGCGTTGCGCCAGTTGCGGCAACTGCCAGTTCTACCCGCGCGCATTCTGCATCGGCTGCCTGTCCGAGCGCATCGAGTGGATCGATGCCAGCGGCCATGGGCGCATCTATTCCTTCACGGTCAGCCGCATTGCCCCGTCGCCGGCCTTCGAGGCCCGGCTGCCTTACGTCGTCGCGCTGATCGACCTCGATGAAGGCGTCCGGCTGGTCGCCAACATCCTCGACGCCGACCTTGAGCGCGTGCGGATCGGCGCCGCCGTCAGGGTCTGTTTCGAAACCGTCAGCGAATCCTGCACGCTGCCCCAGTTCACTCTTTTGGATTAGCCGTCACCATGGAAATGATCACCGACTACTTCGATGCCGGCGCCAATCGCCATCCCGATAACATCTGCCTGCAAGGCACCGGGTTCAGCCTCACCTACGCCCAGGTGCAAGCCGAATCCCACGCGATCGGTCATGCCCTGTCCCTGCTGCGCCTGCGATCCGCCCATGTCGGCGTGCTGGCGCCCAATCACCCGTTGGGCTTCGTCGCCATGCTCGGCGCGTTGCGCGCGGGGGCGACTTTCGTGCCGCTCAACGCCCGCGACTCGATCGACAGCCTGATCTGGTTCATGAGCTTCACCCAACTGTCGGTGCTGGTCCTGCATTCCCAGTACGCCGAGCATGTCGAACGCATCCGCGCAGGCGTGCCGACGCTGACCACGGTGATCGGCCTGGACCAGCCCATCGCCGGCCTGAGCATCGCCGACTGGTGTCGCGAACACGCCGGCCAGCGCTGCACCGTGCGCAATTCGCTGGACGATACCGCCCTGATCAAATCCTCGGGCGGTACCACCGGCCGGCCGAAAGCGATCATGCAAAGCCATCGTGCGCTGCTGGCCTGCTACCGCATCAGCAACCAGTTCATGCCACCGGCGAAAAGCCCGGCGCACCTGGTCGTGGCACCACTGACCCACGCCGCCGGAGCGACCGCCATGGCGCTGTCGATTTTCGGCACGCGCAACGTCATCGCAGCGTCCGCCGATCCCGGCACCGTCCTGGAAACCATCGAACGGGAGCGCATCACCCACCTGTTCCTGCCGCCGACCCTGATCTACCGACTGCTGTCGCATCCGGATGCCCGGACCCGCGACTGCTCCTCGCTGGAATACGTGATCTACGGCGCGGCGCCGATGTCCGTGGACAAGCTGCGCGAGGGCATTGCCCTGTGGGGACCGGTGTTCATGCAGGCCTACGGTCAATCCGAAGTGCCAGGGGTGATCACTCTGCTGACTCGCGAAGACCATATGCGCGACGGCAAGCACCTGGGCTCGGCCGGTCGCCCCACCGGGGCCTGCGAAGTGGCGCTGATGGATGAAGAAGGACGCTTCGTCGAGCCTGGTGAACGCGGCGAAATCGTCGCCCGCGGCGAACTGGTAGCGCCGGGTTACTACGACAACCCGCAAGCCAACGCCGAGGCCCGCCGCTTCGGCTGGCATCACACCGGCGACATCGGCGTGTTCGACGAAGGCGGCTATCTGTACATCGTCGATCGCACCAAGGACATGATCATCTCCGGCGGTTTCAATATTTACCCAAGCGAGATCGAGCAAGTGATCTGGGCGCATCCGGCGGTGATGGATTGCGCGGTGGTCGGGCTGCCCGATGCCGACTGGGGTGAGAAAGTCATCGCCGTGATCGAACTCAAGGCCGGCGCCAGCGCGACCGCCGAGGAATTCGTCGCGATCTGCCGCGAAAAACTCGGCAGCCTGAAAACGCCCAAGCAAGTGTTGTTCTGGGAGAGCCTGCCGCGCAGTCCGGTCGGCAAAGTATTGAAGAAAGACGTGCGCGCGCAACTCGTCGCCCAGGAGGCGCAAGCATGAGCAACGACCCTTCCCGCCTGGCGGGCCGCTATGCCATCGTCGGTGTCGGCGAGGCCGGGCTTGGCAAGGCGGCGCCTGGCGACACCGCGCTGTCGCTGCAATGCCGCTCGGCCCGTGACGCCCTGCTCGATGCCGGCCTCACCCTGGCCGATGTCGATGGGGTTTTCGCGCACTGGGACGACCGCGCCAACGCGCTGCTGGTGAGCGAGTACCTGGGCATCACGCCACGTCATGTCGACAGCACGGTGGTCGGCGGCGGCTCGCCGCTCACCCATTTGATCCACGCCATGGCCGCGATCGAGGCGGGGTTGTGCTCGGTGGCGCTGGTCACTTACGGCAGCACCCAGCGACTGGATCAGAGCCGCAATCGCGGCGGCGTCATCAACGAGCCGCGCTCGCCGTCGGGACAATTTGTTGCGCCTTACGGTGTACTGAGCCCGATCAGCTGGTACGCGATGCTCGCGCAGCAGTATCTGCATCGTTACCAGGCGAGCGAGGAGGACCTCGGCGAAGTAGCGATCAACGCACGACGCTGGGCACAGTTGAATCCTCAGGCGACGCTGCGCAAACCGCTGACGATGGAGGAGTACCTGGCGTCGCCACTGATCTCTGACCCGTTGCGCAAGGCCGATATTTGCCTGGTCAGCGACGGCGCCGGTGCATTGATTCTCACCAAAGCAGACCGCGCACGCACGCTGGCGAAACCACCGGTTTACATCCGCGGCTTCGCCGATACCTATCGGCATCACGTCACGCCACTGGGCTCGACCGACTGGCTCGGCCCTGGGGTCATCGCCGACTGTGCCGAGCGTGCGCTTTGCATGTCCGGCATCGCGCGCGACGAATTGAGCATGGTGCAGATCTACGATGCGTTCACCATCAACGTGCTCGTCGCACTCGAAGCCATGGGTTTCTGCCCACCCGGCCAGGCCGGCGCATTCTTGCGCAGCGGCATTGCCGCGCCCGGCGGTGCATTGCCGGTCAATACCTCCGGCGGCGGGCTGGCCTTCAACCACTCCGGCCAGTTCGGCATGCAATTGATGATCGAATCCGTGCGTCAGCTGCGTGGCGAATGCGCCGGGCGCCAGGTCGCCAACGCCAGCAGTTGCCTGGTCCAGTCCAGCGGGCTGTTGATGTCGGCGTTCATGACCCTGGTTCTGGCAAAGGGTGATCGACCATGAAGACGACAGTCCCGATCCGCACCCTGCAGGCCCTTCGTCTGTTCGACTGGCGCGATGGCGCCCGTCTGTACGAAGTGCCGCCAGTCCTTCACACATTGCGTCACGGCGAAATCGTCGGACGTGCCGTCACAGTTCCCAATGAGACCTCACGATGACCTGCGAACACCCATCACCGGAACAGCAACTGCAGACCCGCCGCGAAAACACCCTGCAAATGGGTGGCGAGGCCAAGCTCCAGGCGCGCCGCGAGGCTGGCGTGCTCAATGCACGGGAACGACTGGAGGGCCTGCTCGACCCGCAGTCGTTCAGCGAAATCGGCATGCTCGCCCACTCCTCCCGGCCCGAGGACCGGGACAGCACGCCGGCGGACGGCAAGATCACCGGCTTCGGTCGCATCGATTCGCGTAGGGTGGCCGTGGTCTCCAACGACATGACGGTCAAAGGCGCGTCGTCCTCATGGATCAATGCACGCAAGATCGCTTACATGAAGGAATGCGCCACTCGCAATGGCATGCCGCTGATCTTTCTTGGCGAATCGTCCGGCCAGCGCATGCAGGACGCGATGGGCGCGGCGAGCATGGCCAGTGCCGGCCAGGACGCCCAGCAATACTGCCGGCGCCGCGAAACCCCGTGGGTCAGCGCAGTACTGGGCCCGTGTTTTGGATCGGCAAGCTGGTACTCGTGCCTGGCGGACTTCACCGTCATGCGCAAGGGTGCATTGCTCGCCGTCTCCAGCCCCAAAGTCACCTCCGTGGCGATCGGTGAATCCTCGGACGCCGAGGAACTCGGCGGCTGGCGCATGCATGCTGAAATCACCGGTCTGGCCGACAAGGTGGTCAACACTGACCAGGAAGCATTGAGCGCGATCCGGCAGTTTCTCAGCTACCTGCCCTCTCACTCGAATGAGACACCCGCCCTCCTGCCCTGCGGGCCCGAGGATCGACCTGACCCGTCGGGCCCGGAAACCATCGTCCCGGTGGAGCGCAGCAAAACCTACGACATGCGCAAGCTGCTGGCGACGCTGGTCGACCGCGACAGCCTGTTTGCGCTCAAGGACCGATTCGGTCGCTCGGTCGTTACCGCTCTCGCCCGCCTTGAAGGCGCCAGCATCGGGATCGTCGCCTCCAATCCGCAATTCAAGGGTGGAGCGCTGGACGCCGATGCCTGCCGCAAGGCCACCGGCTTCATCGCCATGTGCGACTCGTTCAACATTCCACTGGTGTTTCTTGTCGATACCCCCGGCTTCCTCGTGGGCATCGAAGGCGAGAAACGCAGCGCACCGGCGCACATCATGAACATGATCCACGCCGTACAACTGTGCTCGGTACCTAAGCTCTCGGTGATCGTGCGCAAGAGTTTCGGCCAGGCCTATCTGAATTTCGGCGGTGGCCGCAACAGCGACCAGTCGGCCGCCTGGTGCTCGGCCGACGTCAGCTTCGTCGACCCGGGCGTTGCGGTCAGCGTCGTGCATGACGTGACGCGCGAGACGGATCCCGAGCGCTACGAGCGCCTGTACGCTGAATTCTCGAAAGACACCTCGGCCTTTGCACTGGCCGGTGCGCTGGGCACCCACGAGGTGATTGCACCGGGAGAAACCCGTCGTTTTCTCGTCGAGGCACTGGCGGCACAGCGGCGCGCCATCAATAACGGTATCGGGCGCCACGAAATGCGCACATGGCCCACCTACTTTTGACCGGCGCGAGTGCACTGCACTCAGCCCCCCCTCAATTCAAGGAATCGCCATGAATGTATTCATCGTACATGCCCATCCCGAACCGAATTCCTTTACCGCCGCCTTGCGCGACCAAGCGGTTGAGACGCTGCAATCCCAAGGGCATCAGGTCCGGGTATCCGACCTGTACGAAATGAACTGGAATCCGGTGGCCGGTGCCGGGGATTTCCGCGCCCGGGAAAACCCCGAGTATCTGGTCTACGCACTTGAGCAACGACGCAGCAGCAAAGAACAGACACTCGCCGCCGATATCCAGCAAGAGCTGGACAAACTGTTGTGGGCGGACCTGCTGATCCTCAACTTCCCGGTCTACTGGTTCTCGACACCGGCCATCCTCAAGGGCTGGATCGATCGGGTTCTGGTATCCGGCATTTGTTACGGCGGCAAGCGTTTCTACGATCAGGGCGGCCTACGCGGCAAGAAAGCCCTGGTGACCGTGACCCTGGGCGGACGCGAACACATGTTCGGCGACAACGCCATCCATGGTCCATTGGAGGACATGTTGCGCCCGCTACTGCGCGGAACCCTGGCCTATGTCGGAATGGACGTGCTGCAGCCATTCGTCGGTTGGCATGTGCCGTACATCACTGATGAAGCTCGACAGGATTTCCTGAAGGGGTACCGCCAACGCCTGGAAAACATCGGTGAGGATGCCCCCCTCGAGTACCCGCGCTTGAGTCAGTTTGATGATCGGCTCTATCCCCTTGGAGTCGCGCCAGAAGAACCGGACACCACCTGCTGTTGATGCCGGATTGCGCAGAATAATCCCGAGGCCGTCAAGCTTCGACTAAGCAACAGGCCCTTCAAGGGGGTGAGCCGATGCTCAGCGACGGCTTTCGGGTAGAAGTGGCACTTGCTGGCAGACCGCAATCGACTGTGGATTCAATCGGTCGTGGCAACACAAGTTTATTAAAAATGGAGTCGTGTCGCTTAGTACCGATAGGTTGCCTGCACTGAAATGCCATTCGCACTATTGCGGTAGTTGGCACTGTATTGCGGTTGAAGACCGGAGTTGTTCGACTGCTTCACCGAGACTTTGGAATCCCAGAGATAACCATAAGCAAAGTCTATCGTCAGATCCGGACTCGGCGAATAAGCACCACCCAGGGTCACGGCCTGGCGATTGCCAACCGGAACGCGCACGCTGCGATCGGCATTCCTGACGGGCGAAGGATCATAGGCGTAGCCCGCGCGCAGCAGCCATTGTTGGTTCAACTGCCAGGAGGCGCCAACGGCGGTGCTCCAGGTGTCCCGCCAGTTCATTTCTTCGGTCACACTTCCCAGCCCCGCCGCCTGGCCCAGGGGAGTAAGGCCGCTGTTGACGGCCTCGACCTTCTTGATCCGGCTCCAACGCTTCCAGGTGGTCCCCAGGTAGCCCGTCCAGCGACTGTTGAAATGATGGGTGATAGACGTGTCGACGGATTCGGGCATCGTGAGGTCTATCTTATTGTCATACTTTCCGTCCAGCGGGACAACGCTCGGGGAGCCGGAAATCTCGGTATGCCCTTCGAGTTCATAGTCCACCTTCGAGTGATAGTTAATCCCCCAACGGGTGGCATCACTCAAGTCAAACAAAACCCCGACGTTGTAACCGAGTGCGGTGTCATCGCCTTTGATGGTGACCCGTGTGTCCTCGCCGTTGTTCAGGGCGCCGGTGGCCAGGTAGTTCTGAAGTTTTGCGTTGAAACGGTTGATGGTCGGTCCACCACCAATGGATACGTAATCATTGATCCGCCAGGCAATGGTGGGCTGCAGGGTGATCTCCCTGGTCGTGCTATAGGAACCATGGTAGCGGCCCTGAAAAGAGCTCTCGTAATCATTGATCAGACCACTCGGAGCATAGAGACCCAGGCCAATCGAAAATCGATCATCCAGCGGCGTCGACATATAGGCAAAGGGCACAACGCCCAACGGTACCGAGTCCCCTTTATTCGTTCCCGGGGCACTGCTCTGCGCATCACTGATGTCATCGCTCACCGAGACGACCGCAGCTCCGCCGGAAATCTCGGTCCGTTTCAATTTGGTCAAACCTGCAGGATTTCCAAAGATCGTGCTGGCGTCCAGCGCGGAAGATGACCTTCCCGCATAGGCAGTTCCCGCACTGCTTGCACTTTGTTCGTTCAAGGCAATGCCATTGGCGCTTGCGCTTGTTGAAACGCTGAGTATTACCGCGGCACCTGTGAATCTGATCCAGGAAGACACTTCTCGCACAGCTGAGAGACACGGGGTTGCACGCTTGCTCAGTTTCATTTCCCACCTCGAATTGTTTTTATTGATTGGTGCGCAGGCAAAGCTTCGCCTTCCGGTGCACTTGGCAGTGCCGGTTGGAGTTGATCGAAGTTGTGAAAGGCCCTGGCTGACGACTATCAGGGCCCAGGCGCCGAACTTACGAAGCCGGGATCATTTGAGCCACTCCACTTGAAAGCTATAGCGACCAAGAAGGAGGGCCAAAGACTCTTGATCTCTTCCGGCGCGGATGCACGCGACTAACCCACGTTGTTCATGCTGGATGACCTCGACCGCAATGTCCTTCAGACACATGCGTTGCACTTCCTGCCGAACGACTCGGGTTACTTCGCGCTGCTGCAAGGCGGGCTTGAAGATTTTGCCAACGGCCGTCAATGGCAGTGCTTCGAGGATTTCGATCCGCTTGGGAATGGCCGCCCGCTCACTGATGTGGTGCTGAGCAAATTGCTCAAGCTCTTCGATATTGCAGACGTGGCCTGGTCGCAGTTGCACGTAGGCGACCGGCACTTCGCCCGAATAGGCGTCCGGGCTGCCGATGGCCGCCGCCAACGCCACCGCCGGGTGGGCTTGCAGCGCCTCTTCGATTTGCTTGGGATCGATATTGTGGCCGCCGCGGATAATCAGCTCCTTCTTGCGCCCGGTCAGCCAGAAGTAGCCATTTTCATCCTGGCGACCCAGGTCGCCCGTGTTCAGCCAGCGCTGACCATTGATCTCAATCCACAGACCCCGGTTATGGCTTTCCTCAACGTAGCCCTCGAACAGGTTCGGACCCGTGATGGTGATCACGCCAATTTCGTTTGGGTCAGCGTCGCGCAGATACTCTCCAGCGTCATCGAGCATGACTGCGCGCATGTCCTGATAGGCAATCCGTATACCGATGGAGCCGATGTAGCGTTCGCCATGGGGCGGGTTAACCGAGGAGACGCATGCGCCCTCCGTGAGTCCATAACCTTCGAGGATCTTCACCCCGGTCCGGCCTTCGAACTCCCGGAAAAGTTCGACCGGCATCGGCGCGGCACCACACATGGCATAACGAAGGCTGGACAGGTCGCGGCCTTCCAGCTCGTTTTGCAACAGTGCGGAATAGACGGTTGGAACACCGGAAAAGAAGTTGATGCCGAAGTACTCAACCATCTCCCAGAAGCGTGGCATCACCCCCTCACCGCGATAACCCTGCGGCGTGCCGAGGATGACATGATCACCTTGGCTCCAAGGCATCAGGCCGGTCACCAACTGAGCGTTTACATGGAACAGCGGCAACCCACAGAAAATGACCTGACCACTCCCATGCGGTTGCATGTGCGTGGCCATGGCCCACGCGTTGAACACCTCCGCCCCATGGGTACGCATCGCAATCTTGGGCAACCCGGTGGTACCGCCGGTGCAGAAGTAAGAGGAACGATCCTCCGGGCGAAACAACCGGGCACTCTTCAAGTGCGTGCCTGGCTGAGCGTCCATCAACGTGCGTAATTCGTGAATCGTGGCGCCCCTGTGCAACTCACGTTCTGTTTCTGCCAGGGACTCCAGGGATTCACGCTGAGCTGCATCAACGTAAGGCCCCATGCCAACCCACACGACGTGCTTGATCTGGGGAAGTTGATCCAGCTGCGAAGCCAGCTTGGGCCACAGGTCACTGCCCGGAGTCGGCGCGAGCGTTACCACCACGCTGGCGTTCGCGGCCCGCAACAAGGCCGCTATCTGTTTGGCCTCTTGCAGCGGATTGATCGCCATGACGACACCGGCCGCTTCACCCCCCCAGATGGTGAAGTGGGTTTCCGGCAGGTTGGGCAGGATGAAGGCCAGCACTTCACCCGGGGTAATGCTCAGGTCGTGGAAGGCATTCGCCGCGCGAGTGATGTCTGCGACCAGTTCGGCATAGCTCCAGTGGTGGGTGTTCCTGAAGCGGGTAGCGTCGGCGAAGAAACTCAGTGCCGGCGCGTTGGGGCCAAGCTCGGCTGTCCGCGTCAGTGCTTCATAAGTGCTTGAAGCCAAGCCACGTTCTGCCAGCGGGACCTGCTCAATACTTTCAATGTCGCTCAGAGATCGCACCATCATTTTCAGGCCTCCTCTACGACTCGGTTACGTTGCACACCCAGGTCAATCACGCCATCGGCACTGCGAATGCGCGCCTCGACCACGTCGCCTGCCTTGAGATACTGCGTCCGTCCTTCCTGCGCCTTGAGGAAAAGCTTCCATTTGGTGGCTTCCGGCATCAGGGCTGCAATGCGCTGTTTGGCCGGCGAAGGGATGGTCAGTGCGCATCCAGCAGGCGTACCGGTGGCGATCAGGTCGCCGGGGGCGAGATCCTGGACGGTGGAGAGTTCGGTGAGGGTTTCAGCGGGGCCATACACCAGGTTGGCGGTGCTGTCGCTTTGTCGGACTTCGCCGTTGACCGTCAGGCGCAACTGCAAGGCTTTCAGGTAATGCATGTCCTGGGCACCCAGCAGGCAGAGATACGGGCCGACCGGGCCAAAAGTACGGAAGCTCTTGCCCTTGTAGAACTGCATCTGAGGGATCTGGATATCGCGTGCCGAGTAGTCGTTGACAATGACCACACCCGCAACGAACTCATGCAGGTTGGCGTCATTGACGGTCACTACGCCGCTGATTGCGCGTTTCATCACCAGCCCGAGCTCGATCTCATAGTCAAGGAAGCGCACGGTGCGCGGCTTGATCAGAACGCTGTCTGCGGCCACCAGGCAACTGGTCGCCTTGGTGAACATCATGTTGTACTTCTTCGCATCCGGGTCCATGCCCGACTCGATCATGTGCTGCCGGTAGTTGGCCCCCTGGCAGACGAACTGTTGGTTACGGGTCACCGGCGACAGCAGCTTCACTTCGTGCGCCTCCAACTGCGTACCTTCGAGTCGAGCGAGGTCGTCGATACTGTTCTGGCAGATGAAGTCACCCGTGGTCTCAAAAGTGCCCGGGACAATCGTGATACGGTCTTGGCGTAGCACGCCCCAGTGGATTCCGTTCTCAAACTCAAAGCGGACGACGTGTACAGCGGACATTGAAGGTACTCCTGGGGCAGCGTTTGTCCCGCGCTCGACGGCGCGAGAACTGTGGTGTTGTTCTGAGGGTGGGCTGGCGACGCTGTAGATCAACGAGCCGCTGGCGATCAAGGCTCCGGCCTTGAGTACGTCTCGCCGGCTATACCGGGTAGCGATGCCCGACATGGTGGCCGCTCTACCCGAACATCCGCATCAGCGTGATCAACTTGCGAATCGTCAAGTCCGGGCTGCGTCGCAGGTTGCGGACCAGCGCTCGCACATTGCTGAAGCTCATCCTGGGTTTGGTAAAACGCTTGGGCATGCGCTGCCCCCACTGCGCCATTGCTTCCGGACTCACGAGATGGATGCCCGTAGGACGAGTGGCCGTGAACACATCCCCGTCGCAGTAATGCTCGTGCTTATCGCCCCATGGGTCTTGCCAGTAATCGAAGATCTGACTGCCCAGGATGTGCCGCCCGATCCCCCAGGCGTGTTCCCACCCCTGCTCCCGCAGGACGCGCTGCCCCATGCCCACCGCATCTGCATCGACGACTTCATAGGCACTATGGCTATAGGCAGCCATGAACCCCTGCGCTATCGCGAGCGTATGGTGGGCGGTGGGCGTTTCGCCGAGGTCAAGGCGCATGAAGGCGACGATAGGCGAGCCGTCGGGGAGTACCTGCACATCGCTGGGAATAAATCCGAAATGCCGGGTGTACCAGGCACAGGTCGACTGGTAGTCGGCCACTTCAATGACGATATGACCGAGCTTGAGTACCTCAGGCGGAGCCATCGGCGGACGTTGTGTAGCGTTGATTCGCGGTTGCTGCTGCGCCAGGTTCCAGGATAGAGGTGCCCGATGTTCCAAAGGTCTGGCTGGCGTCCGGTCGCAAACAGCCTCCACGATGAAACCGGAAGGATCCTTCAGTTGGACGCGATACCCGCCACCAGGATGGTCCGACTTCTCGATCGATGACGCACCCGGGATCTGAGTCAGCTTTTCCAGATCGTCGAGAGACTCGACAGCCAAACCGAACCCGACAAACCGTGCCTGCTCGGCACGCTGGACGCGGTAGCAGTAGGAACTCGCTTCAGTAGAGCGCAGATAGAGCGTGTCGGCGTCCTGCTGACCGACCGTCAGGCCGAAGTCCGTCAGGAAGCGCGCCGCCTGGTTCAAGTCCGGCCGTTGAAAGATCAGGTGCGTCAGATCCTGCGCCTTCACTGTCGGCTGCGGATGCCGGGCCGGTTGCGGAGTCGCCAGCCGGTGCCGTTCTTTTTTGTGGGTCATTGTTGTTGTTTTCCGGTTTTTTAAGGCAAAGCTATCCCGCCCCCTGGAAAATCAGGGGGTGTTATCGGGTCGAAAGGGTTCGGTGATCAGTCTGGAGACGGCAGTACCGGCAACTCCGAGGTTGCCAGTGCACGAGCCTCTTGCGGTGGAATGCCCAGTGCCCGCAGCACCAGCTCAGCCGTGTCAGAGCCCGCTTCGCGCCACGTTCTATGCCCTTCCAGCACCAGGAAAATCGAGCCGAGGACGCTGCTCGATATCAGCGTGAGTATCGAGAGCAATTGCTCCTGGCGAAAGGTGTAGCGCCCACTGGAAAGTCCGTTCAGAAGATCGGTCGTCGCCTGGCCGCTGAACATTTCGCGCAATGCCGAGTTGCTCATGGCGAACTTATGGATAAAGGCCCCCCAATGGGAATCCTCATGCGCTCGACGGATGAAGAACCGGATGCCATTGGCAAGGCGCTGAGCGGGATCGGACAGGGAGTTGAAGCTCTTGCTCACGCGCTCATGCATCTCCGCCGCAAGCTGCCCGGCAACTGCCTCGAACAGGCTTTCCATGTTGTCGATGTTGCTATAGACCGTTCCGCGCGCCACGCCGGCCGCTTGTGCAAGGTCCAGAATGTTCACTTGCGAGGTACCTCGTTCAGCGAACAGGCGAAAAGCGGCTTGATGAAGGCGGCGTTGCGTTGGATTCAGGGATTCCACGGTTCTCTCTCCAGGATTACCTCTATGACGCCAATTGAACACTCGTGTTCAATTGGCGTCAACAGTGGTTTTTGAATTAAATCCGTCAATCCCGATGAAAAGCGTTATAACTCTTGAAAACAGAGTGCACGAGGCCATAAAAAGCTAAAAATGAGCTCTTTGCAAAAAAACGCAAATGAACATGCATGTTCAGTATTTTCGGGCAGTGGCTTCGGCCCGAAAGTCACTGGCAGCGTCGGGATGACATCCGATCAGGCGGGAAGCGGCTTGCTGGCAATTTTCCTGGCTCTGGCAGGTGTTGCGCCCAGCGCCTGGAGAATCATTTCGCTGACCCGCAGATCGTGCTCCACCGCTGCACGGCCCTCGACAACCGAGCGCATTGCTCCAGTGGTGCATGACAAGACCATGTCCAGGGCAACGCCTTCGTCCACGTAGGCGAAAGTGCCCGCACGCAGCCCCTCGCGCAAATCGTCAAGGACATGGGTGGCCAGGCGCGAGCGCATTGCCTGATCGAAATGGATGATGCGCAGCAGTGCATTTGCCCATTGATGGTCGGTAGCGGCCCGACAGATAAACATGCGAACACCAATCGAAAGCCGCTGCGCGCCGCACTGCACGTCCGAGGTCAACACGGAAATGGCGTCAGAGAACTCGGCGGCCATGGCGATGCCCACCGCCTCCAGTACTTCGTCGCGTGTGCGGAAATAGTTGTAGATGGTCCCGTTGGATACCTCCGCTTCCGCGGCCACCTCCAACAGTGCGATCTCCCCCACTTCTTTGCGTGCAACCAGGCGCAACGCCGCGTCCACCAGACCGCGACGGGTGCGCTCACGCTTCTTGTAGCCCCTGGTAAGAGGTTGGGGCGCGGCATCGTCTAACGAAAGTGTGGGGGAAGGCATGATCAAGCTCGCAATCGGGTGGGCTCGTTGATAGTAATGGAAACGCGGTCAGGCGTGGCGTCATCACTCATCAGCAGACCCCAACAGTCCCCAAGGAGTCTACTGGCCTCTGTGCCAGGGACGTGATGCATGATGATACGGTCAGGGCGAACGGCGACCAGCGTTCCTTTTGCAGCCAGCGGCAGGATGTCATGGTTCATGTCTTCGATGAAGTCACAACGGCCGCCGGAACGTTGACCGCGAGGTCTGACCTCCAGGAAGTGGCCCCCCATCTTTTCCCAGGAAACGATCTGATCAGTGGTGAGCAGCGACAACGGGTCAACACCGAATCCAACCAGGGTCAGGTTGTCTCCCAGTGCATCGTCGCTCAGCTTGATCTGCTTTTGCAGGGTGCGGACCCAAGCCTGGGGAAACAGGCTGCCACGGACCAACTTGTCACCCCTGCGATGCTGCACGAACAGGCCGTGCTTGAAGGTGTTTTTCGGCTTGATGTCCAACTGCTCGAAGTACCTTCTGGTAGCGGGGGTCAACGCCAGCGTGCGCATCAGGCCGTGGATGAAGAATGCGGCAATCTTGTTCTTTGGCATCACCAGGCGGCCCATGAGCTTTGCCAGATCGATCATGGCCCGGGCATGCGGGCGGCGCTCTGCATCATAGGTATCGAGTATCGCAGGCGCGGCATGGCCACGAAGAACCCAAGCCAGCTTCCAGGCAAGGTTGGCGCCGTCACGAAGGCCCGCTACGAGACCTTGCCCCACAAAAGGAGGGGTGATGTGTGCGGCGTCGCCGACGAGGAAAGTACGTCCCTTGCTGAATCGATTGCAGCAGCGCGCGTGGAATCGATAGACCGCCTTGCGCTCGATGTCCAGTTCCTGCGGATTGACCCATGGCGCAATGAGCCGCGCGATGCTTTCCGGGCTTTCCAGCTCCTCCCGGGATTCGCCGGGCTGCAGCATGAATTCCCAACGCTCCCTGCCACCGGGTGCCGGCATGTGCGGCGTGGGCCGCCGTGGATCACAGATAAACTCAATGTGATCAATGGCTGACTGATGCCGGTTCCTGGCATCGACAATCAGCCAATCCTCTGCATAGGTTTGCCCTTCGAACTCCTGGCCGATCAGTGCCCTGACCCTGGAGCTGGCGCCATCCGCACCGATCAGGTACTGGGCGCGAACGGCATGCGACTGCCCATTTTCATCCCGTACGGTGGCGACCACGCCGTCCGCCTCCTCGACCAGACTCTCCAGCTCGAAACCACCCAGGCTGGTCACTGATTTCTGTCGGGAAACCTGGCCACGCATCGCTCGTTCGAGGTCGGGTTGATAGAACGTCACAAGCTTGGGATGGCCATCGATGCACCCTTGGGTATCGGCTCGACCGAATTGCCCGAGGACCGGAGAGTGCATCCTCACTTCAGGGATAGCGATCTTTTCGAAAGCGTCCTCCGACAATCCGGCGAGTTGCAGGATGCGCAGGGCCTCGTTGTCCAGGGCAATGGCACGAGGCATCAGTACGATTTCGTGGAGTTTGTCCAGCACCAGGGTCGTAACCCCGTAGCGGCCGAGCAGCGCCGCGATTGTCGCCCCTACCGGACCGTTACCGACGACCAGCACATCGACGGTGGAGGAAGGCAATTCGGAAACTTTCTTGTTGTTGTTCATCTCGAGCCCTTGTTGTGATTGAAGTCGTGAGGCGCACAGGTCTCATCGTCAGGCAGGGTCAAGGTATTCAATATTGATTAATATTTCAATATTGATGTTTTTGTCATTATTGTTTTCGAATCATTGCCAGACCACGGGCGTTTCGTAACTCCGTGTTTTCCGAGGAAGGCTATTGAGCTGCCTGGGTTCTCCATCAGCAATTGCGACGAATAGAGCTACGCTTGTCTGCAATAGAGGGACTTTACGCATTCCTTCATCGGGCAGCGGAGCCTAAAGACATGGGCATTGAACAGGATGTTTATCCTGCGGCCACCGTTCTGGTGGTCGATGACACGCCGGACAACTTGATGCTGATGACTGACCTGCTCAAGGACAGGTATCGGGTCAAGGCCGCCAACAGCGGCGAAGCGGCGTTGCGGGTGCTGCAAAACAATCCACTGCCGGATCTGATCCTGCTCGACATCATGATGCCGGGGTTGTCGGGGCATGACGTGGCCCGGCTGCTGCAGCAAGATCCGCGCACCCGCCAGATTCCAATCATTTTCCTCACGGCCCTGGCGTCAATGGAAAACGAAATCCAGGGCCTGGAGTTGGGCGCGGTCGACTACATCACCAAGCCGATCAGTCCGCCATTGGTCCTGGCCCGGGTGCAGACCCAACTGAAGATCAAGGCCGCGGCTGACTTCCTTCGCGATCAGAATGACTTCCTCGAACAGGAAGTCCAGCGCCGCACCCGTGAGGTCATAGCCATTCAGGACGTCACTATCCAGGCCATGGCTTCACTGGCCGAAACCCGCGACAACGAGACGGGCAACCACATCCGTCGTACCCAACACTACGTCAGGCTGCTGGCTGAACTGTTGCGCGATCATCCGC
Organism: Pseudomonas sp. PDM27; assembly: GCF_019219205.1. Taxonomy (NCBI): domain Bacteria; kingdom Pseudomonadati; phylum Pseudomonadota; class Gammaproteobacteria; order Pseudomonadales; family Pseudomonadaceae; genus Pseudomonas; species Pseudomonas sp. PDM27. The sequence continues at coordinate 613,288 of NZ_JAHUWF010000001.1, forward strand.
GTTTCAATCCGTTCCTGAACGATGACAGCATCCGCCAGCTGTTCCGGTCGGCACCGCTGCACGATATCGGCAAGATCGGCATTCCTGATCACATCCTGCTCAAGCCGGGGCGTTTCACCCCGGAAGAATTCGAGATCATGAAAACCCACACTACCCTGGGGCGCGATGCCATCCAGCGTGCCGAGGATCAGTTGGGCCTTTCGGTGGACTTTTTGCGCATGGCCAAGGAAATCGCCTACAGCCACCAGGAAAAGTGGGATGGCAGCGGCTACCCGCAGGGACTGGTTGGCGAAGAAATCCCCATGAGCGCCCGATTGATGGCGGTGGCGGATGTCTATGACGCGCTGATCAGTCGTCGTGTGTACAAGGCGGGAATGCCGCACGGACAGGCCGTGGAGATCATTCGGCAGGGGCGCGCGAGCCACTTCGACCCAGACGTCTGTGATGCCTTCCTTGCCAACGCCGAGCAATTCCATCTCATTGCCGAGCGCTTTGCGGACAGCGATCAGGACATGGCCATGCTGATCAACCTGCAACGCACTCTCCAGAAACCCTGAACGGTCAACGCGCCGGTTTTTCATCAACGGGAATTGCCATGACCCGAGTACTCGCTCAACTTGAACGCCTGCCTCTTCGTATCAAGCTGATCCTCGGCTTCGCGACATTAGGGGCGCTGGTTCTGGTGCTCGGCGTGCAGAGTCTGCGTACCCAGGATTTGTTGAAAGCGGATATGCAGAGGCTGTACCAGCATGAGTTAGCGGGTATTGAACCCTTGCAGGAAGCACGGGTGCAGATGTCGCATCTCATGCAGGGATTGCAGCATGCGGTCGGCGGCAACAACGCAGATGATCGTAGCAAGGGCGTCGAGCAATTTCGTGAGGCTCGACAACATCTTGAAGAGGCGCTGCTACAGACACAACCGACCCTCTGGCGCGAGGAAAACCAGGAGCGATTCGCCACGTTCGAGGTTTTGTTGAAGCGTTTGCTGCACGACAGTGAGGCAGCACTGGAACTTGCCGCTGGGGATCAAGCGCAAGCCTTGCGGATGATCAATAGCGTCGGGTTCCAGGGGCTGGATGAGCGAGGGGACAACTTGCTCAAGGAGATGGCGCGAATCAAACAGGCCTCCATTCATGACACGGCCAAACAGATCGCAGACTTTGCCGGGCGCAGCACCCGGCTCACTTATCAATTGCTGCTGGGCGGCCTGGCACTGGCGTGGTTGATGGGCTGGTTGATCAGCCGCTCGATTCGCCTGCCCCTTTACCGGGTTCGCGCTGCCGTTGACGAGCTGACGGCTGGCCGACTGGACGGGACGATTCCCCATATCGATCTGCAAAATGAAACCGGTGATCTGGCGCGTGCCATCGCGACGCTGCAAACCGAGTCGCAACAACTGGAGCGCCAACGCTGGGTCAAGGCGCAAACCGAGCAACTCCAGGCTGACTTGCCACAAGCGGAAACGCCACGCGATCTGGCCCAGGCTTTTTTGCGCCATATGGCGAGCATGCTCGGCACCTGCCGAGGCGTGCTCTATAGCGTGCAGGATCAAGATGAAAGCCTGCAACTGATTGGCGGTTACGCGACCGATCCCGATTACCCGCCGGCGCCGACGGTGGCTCTGGGAGCCGGCCTTCTAGGGCAGTGCGCGCTGGATCGTGCGCCTCGTGAATTGCAGGGGCTGACGCAGCCGCTCGGACGGTTGCATTCGCAATTAGGTGAAGTGCCGGCCAGCTATCTGCTGGTGCAGCCGGTATTGCGCGGTGAACGTCTGCTCGGTGTGCTCGAGCTGGCGGGTTATCAACCGTTGGGGGCCCGTGAACAGTCGCTGCTGCAGGAGGCCATGCCACGCCTGGCCGGTGCCATGGCGGTGATGGAGCGTCATCTGGCGGTGCAGTCCTTGCTGAGCGAGACCCGGCGCCAGGCCGACGAAATGGGTCAGCAGGCCTTGCGGCTGGAGCTGCAATCGAAGGAGCTGGAGGCACAACAGACTGCCTTGCGTGCCACCAAGGCCTGGTATCGCGCGATCCTCGAAGCGGCACCGGACGGCATGATCGTCATCAATGCCGAGGGCGAGATCCTGATGACCAACCCGCAACTGGACACGCTGTTCGGTTATGCCACGGGTGAACTTGTGGGCGAGACCATCGAGCGGCTGGTGCCTGACGCGGCGCGTGGTCGGCATGTGGCTTTGCGCAATGGCTTCATCGCCCATGGCAGCACCCGGCAGATGGGCGCGAAACTCGATGACCTCAAGGGCCTTCGCAAGGATGGCAGCCTGTTTTCCGTGGAGATCGGCCTGTCGCACTTGCCGCTTCTGGAGGGGCGTGGCACCTGTATCTGCGCTTCGGTTCGCGATGTCAGCGAGCGGCGGCAGATGCAAGCGGCGCTCAAATCCAGCGAAACGCAGTTGCGTGCGGTATTGGACAGCAGTCCGGTGGCCATGCTGATCCGTGGCGATGATGGCCTCCTGAGTTACTGCAACCCGGAGCTGGAGGGCCTGTTCGGCGTCAGCCGCGAGCAACTGGGCGAAATGGATGAAAGTCGCTTCTGGTGCGATGCACAGGCACACGACCGCTTCCTGGCCGCAGCCGCCAAGGGCGCGGTTCTAAACTTCGAGGCCAGCCTGCAGCGCGATGGAGGGAAGCGTTTCGAGGTCTTGCTCTCGGCCGTCCCCCTGACGCTCGGCGAGCGCAACATCAGCGCCAGTTGGTATTACGACATCACCGACCGCAAGGCCGCCGAGGCGCAAGTGCAGCACGCCCGGGAGATCGCCGAAGAGGCGACACGGGCCAAGAGTGAATTCCTCGCCAACATGAGCCATGAAATCCGCACGCCGATGAACGCCATTATCGGCATGAGTCACCTGGCGCTGCGCACCGACCTCGATAACCGGCAACGCAACTACATCGTGAAAGTGCATCGCTCGGCGGAGAGCCTGCTGGGGATCATCAACGACATCCTCGATTTCTCCAAGATCGAAGCCGGCAGGATGGACCTGGAGCGTATTCCGTTCCGCCTGGAAGACGTGCTGGAGAACTTCACCAACGTGGTGGGCCTGAGGGCCGAGGATAAAGGCCTGGAGCTGCTCTACAGCACGGTTGCCGAATTGCCGACCGCACTGATTGGCGACCCGCTGCGGCTGGGCCAGGTCCTGGCCAACCTGGGCAACAACGCGACGAAGTTCACCGAACAGGGTGAGATTGTGCTGGGCATCGAGCGCACCGGGAATGACGAGGGCAAGGTCGAGCTGCATTTCTGGGTGCGCGACACAGGCATCGGCATGAGCGAAGAGCAATGCCAGAGAATTTTTCAGTCCTTCATCCAGGCCGACAGTTCCACCACTCGCAAGTACGGAGGGACCGGCCTGGGCCTGGCGATTTCCAAGCGTCTGGTGGAGATGATGGGAGGCCGCATCTGGGTCGAAAGTGTGCTGGGCAGCGGTTCGACGTTTCACTTTTGCGTGAGTCTGGGCCTGCAGGCAGATGCTCCTGCGCGACGCATGTTCACCGCCGATGAACTGCTGGGCATCCGCGTGCTGGTGGTCGATGACAACGCCAGTGCGCGGGAAATTCTTTCGGGCATGGCGCACAGCTTCGGTGTCGAAGTGGACGTCGCCGAAAGTGGTCGCATGGCCCTGCGCATGCTGGCGCAGGCCGAGAAAGATTCACTGCCTTTCGACCTGGTCCTGATGGACTGGCGGATGCCGGGCATGGATGGGGTGGAGACGGTCCGCCAGATGCGCTCTGCCAACCTGGCACGCACACCGTCCGTCATCATGGTCACCGCCCTTGATCGCGAGGAGTTACTTGAACAGGCCAGGCACCAGGACGTCCATCTGCCGGTGGTGCTGACCAAGCCGGTCACGCCGTCCACCTTGCTCGAAGCCATAGGCACAGTGTTCGGCAAAGTGCCCCAAACCGCTACCCGCGCCCATGAGCGCACCGAGCAGAGCGCTGACAACATGGCACGCCTGAAGGGCGCGCGCCTGCTGCTGGTGGAGGACAACGAACTGAACAGGGAGCTGGCGTGCGACTTGTTGCAAGAGGCAGGCATCGAGCTCGAGCTGGCATTCGATGGCCAACAGGCACTCGACTGGTTGGCCCGGGACAGCGATTTCGATGGTGTGCTGATGGACTGCCAGATGCCGGTGATGGACGGCTATACCGCGACCCGCAGGATTCGCCAGCAATCGGACTTCGCAGCGTTGCCGATCATCGCCATGACCGCCGACGCCATGGCCGGGGACCGCGAACGCGCCCTGGCCTGCGGCATGAATGACCACCTGTCCAAGCCATTGGACGTCGACGGCATGTTCGCCACGCTGGCCAGGTGGATCACGCCACGGCCCGGGCGTGGCGGCCGGGCGTGGGAGGCAACCGTTGCCGAGACATCCGGACAGTTGCCCGCCGAGCTTGCAGGCATCGATCAGGTCGCCGGTCTGGCTGCCTGTTCGGGCAAGACGGCCCTTTACTTGCGACTGCTGCGCACATTCCATGGGACCCAGAAGCACTTCGTCGAACAGTTCGAAACGGCAATCGCCGATGCCGACGCCGATCCAACGGCGGCGGTTCGAATGGCTCACACCCTGCATGGTAACGCGGGGAACATCGGCGCCAAGGCGCTGGCACAGGCTGCAGCACAGCTGGAACAAGCGTGCCAGGCTGGCGAGCCGATCGATGGCGTGCAAGCTCACTTGGCCGAGGTTAGGCAGTGTTTGATACCCGTATTGAGTGCGCTGGCGCTTTTGCCCGAGGAAAAAACGCCTATAGGGGCGAAGTCGCCGCAGGCCGAGGCGGAACTCGGTGACCGGCTCACTCGGCTCGAGCAATTATTGGCTGAGAGTGACACTGCAGCCATTGAGGCGCTTGATGAGTTGCGTCGGTTGTCTCTCGATGATGCATTGGCCAGACGTCTGAGCCGGGTAGCGCAGCAGCTTGAGCGCTTCGACTTTGATCGGGCCCTGGCGTTGCTGCAAGGCGAAACCGAACGCTCCGCCCTGCCCCCCGAATGACCGTCGTTTCGGAATTCCGGATTTTGAATCAATTACCTTTTGACTGGCTGCTTCGGGTCGATTTTTGCCAGCTGTGAGGGGTAGCAATCGGCCCATGGCGACCCGTCACAGCCTCTGGAAAACCTGGCACTACTCGTCCACGCTGACGCCCGATCCGCCTGACTCACTGGGGACATCCTTCAGCTTGGGCAACCCGTCCTTGATGCGCAGCCTGGTCTCCTGATAGTGGACGTGAACGCCTGGCGAATACACGAGATCCGGGATGACAGCGGCATACACGTCGATAAGCCCCATCCCCGGGTGTTCGGTGAAGAGGTGTCCGCCGCAACGCTTGCACCACTTGCGATAACTCTGCGGTGTCTTGTTGTAGGTGCCAATGTTGTCAGCCCCCCGAGTAACTTGCACCGCCTCGGGTTTCCACAGCGTGAAGGCATTGACCGGCGCTGCCGACCAATGTCGACACGACTCGCAATGGCAATAGCCCATCGCGGCCGGCTCACCGCTGACGGTGAACTCGACTGCGCCGCAAAAACAACTGCCTTTGTAAGACCTTTGAATGCTCATGGAATGACTCCTTCATCAGTTGTTACGCCTACCGTCGAAGTTGAGATGGATCGCCTGAGCGTTGGTGACTTTCACCCGTCGATATAGCGCACCGCTGTCGCCGGCGTGCGCCGCACCTGCAGTTCGAAAATGTCAGGGCGCGCATAGTGCCCGGTGACGTCGAGCGTGCGCCGCGCTGGGGCCACGAGTGAGACGTCGATGTCCGCATACAGAATGCCTGTCTCTCGGTGCAGTGGACCGGCTGTGATCCGGCCTTGAGGGTTGACCACCACCGAATCGCCGTCGTTGATCCACTCTTGCGGATCGGGAAACAGCTGCATGCGAGCCGGAAAGTCATCGGGAATGTCGCTGCCGCGCAGCGCGGTGCCACTGCCGAGCACCCAGCATCGCCCTTCGAGTGCAATGTGACGCATCGTGCTGATCCAGCCCTCGCCGGTGTCGTACGTGGGGGCGACGTAGATTTCCACGCCCTGGGCATACAATGAATAGCGCGCCAGGGGCATGTAGTTTTCCCAGCAGATGAGCGTACCAATGCGGCCGACAGGTGTATCGACCGTACGCAACCCTGACGCATCACCGAAACCATGGACCATGCGCTCGGGGTTCGTTGGCATCAGCTTGCGATGCCGGTTGAGCACTTCGCCGTCCGTACCGATAACGACTACGCTGTTGTAGAGCGTGCCGCCGCCATTACGCCCCTCGCATTCATTGATGCCGCATACGATTGTCACGGCATGAGCGCTGGCGGCCTCGCACAATTCGTTCAGGTCACCATTCGCGATATCAACGGCGTTGGCCAGCAGACGGGTGTGCAACTGGCCCATTAAAGCTCCGTCTTTTCCCGCCGCCAGCCGCCAGATCCACGACGGATAACCTGGAATGAACGATTCGGGTAAAACAATTAACGAGGCTCCCGCCGCCGCGGCCTCAGCGATCGATTGCACGGCTCGGGCGATCGTCGCGCTGCGATCGAGCAGCACTGGCGGCCGCTGAATGATGGCTATCTTGGTCATGACGTTCTCCTGAGACAGTGGGTTTCGCAGGTTTGAGCGTGCACGTGGCGAAGTCGCGAGACTAGTTCAGAATCTGAAGCGTTGTAGTTGCGGAGTACAGGCGATGGACGAAAGCTACGGTCAGTTTTGTACGGTTGCGCGCGGTGCTGAGGCACTGTGCGAGCGCTGGACGCCTTTGGTCGTGCGCGAACTGCTATGCGGCAGTAAGCGCTTCAATGAACTGCACCGCGGCGTACCGCGAATGTCCACCAGCTTGCTGGCACAGCGGCTGCGCCACCTGGAAGATATCGGTGTGGTATATCGCACAGCCGTGGGCAAGGTCTGGGAGTACAACCTGACCGAGGCAGGCGAGGAATTGCGCCCCATCATAATGGCGCTAGGCCATTGGGGCGCGCGCTGGATAGGTAGCCGCCTTCGCGATAACGAACTCGATGCGGGCCTGCTCATGTGGGACGTGCGCCGGTTCGCGCGCATCGAGATGTTCCCGTCCCGGTCGGTGGTCATCCACTTCAGGTTCCGCGACGCGCGCTCCGGCGAGAAAGAGTGGTGGCTTGTGGTCGAACATGGTGTGGCAGATCTGTGCCGCGATGACCCCGGACGCGAACTCACGCTCGTCGTAGACTCTAGCGTGCGCGCGTTGACCGAGGTGTGGACTGGCGACCGCACACCCAGGGAGGTTCTCCAGTCGCGGGAGCTGCGTGTAGACGGCGCTGTGCAGGATGCGGAAAACTTGTGGCGCTGGCTTGGCACGAGTGCGTTCGCCGGTTCCCGGAGCGCTGCAACCCAGCCTTTGCAATAGCCATCGAGAAATGTAAGCGTTCGACTGTCCGCTTGTGGCCGTCGGCCCAATGCAGACTTCAACGCCGGCGCGCGGTTATGATCCGGGATACCCAGGCGTCCTTGGACCCACGCTCATGCCAGCCTCGAAAATCCTCCCCTCCCCCGCGCCGCTGCTCAAACCCGGAGAGACGGTGGTGTTGTTCGACGGTGTCTGCAAGCTGTGCAATGGCTGGGTGAGGTTCGTGATTCGCCATGACCGCCAGCGGCGCGTGCGGTTGGCGGCGGTTCAGTCACCCGAGGGGCAGGCGCTGCTCGCCTGGGCAGGTTTGCCCATGGATCAATTCCACAGCATGGCGGTGATCCGCGACCGGTTCTACTGGGAGCGTTCCCAAGCATTTTTCGAAATCTTTGCCCAGTTACCCGCCATCTGGCGCCCCGTGAACCTGTTGCGCATCATCCCTCGCCCACTTCGAGACTGGGCCTACGACCGCATTGCGCTCAATCGATATCGGCTCTTCGGGAAATACGACACCTGCCTGTTGCCGGATCCAGATCATGAACAGCGCTTTTTGAAAGCGCCCCTGTAAACGCCTCAAGGCGATGTGACGAGCTGGATCAATACTCGGGTTGAAGCTATACCGAAAGAGTTCCGGGCGGGGATGGACCACAGGCTCGATTAGCGACTGAGGAGAATTTCACGGTGTCCAATCAGCTGGTCATACGCAACATGACCCGTCCCGAGCTGGACGAACTCGTCGAGTGGGCTGCCCGTGAGGGCTGGAACCCCGGCCTTCACGACGCCGAGCTGTTCTGGGCCACCGACCCTGCCGCCTTCATCGCGGCGTCCCAGGACGGCGAATTGATCGGCGGCGGTGCCATCACCTCCTACCATGGCGAATTCGGTTTCATGGGGTTTTTCATCGTCCGGCCTGAGTATCGCAGCCAGGGCCTGGGCAATACCCTCTGGCACGCACGCCGCGAGCGACTCCTCGCCCGCCTGCGCCCGGGCGCGAGCATCGGCATGGACGGCGTCTTCACGATGCAGGACTACTACGCCAAGGGTGGTTTCGTCTTCTCCCATCGCAACCTGCGTTTTCGTGCCGAGATCACCGAGCGCCCGACGACCTCCCAGGCAGACGACCAGGACATCGTGCCGTTGGCCGCCTTCCCGTTCGATCAGGTGGTCGATTACGACCGCACCTGCTTCCCCGCCCCGCGCGCAACCTTCCTGAGCGGATGGATAGCCCAGGCCGATGCACTCGCCGTGGGTTGCCGGCGCGAGGGCAGGCTGAGCGGCTATGGCGTCATAAGGCGCTGCCGGGAAGACTGCAAGATCGGGCCCTTGTTCGCCGATGACGCCCTGGCGGCCAATGCCCTCTACGCGCGCCTGGCGGAATTTGCGCAGGGTGGCCCGCTGTTTCTCGATGCCCCGGAGAACAACCCTGCCGCCATGGCGCTCGTGCGCCAACAGGGCATGACCGAGGTGTTCGGCTGCGCTCGCATGTACCTCGGCCCTCCTCCGGCGATCGCGCACGAACGTGTGTTCGGCGTCACCACCTTCGAGCTGGGCTGATGTCCGCCCGGGACCTCATCGGTTATGGCGGCCGCCCACCCCACCCGCGATGGCCGGGTGAAGCGCGCGTCGCGGTGCAGTTCGTCCTCAACATCGAAGAAGGCGCGGAATCCTGCCTCGTCAATGGCGACGCCCAGTCGGAGGCCTGGCTTCACGAGCTACCGGGCCGCCCGCCGCGTGTGGGGGAACCGGACTTGAGCGTCGAGGGCATGTACGAATACGGATCGCGCGCAGGCGTGTGGCGCATTCTGGAACTGTTCCGCGCCCGAGGCCTGCCGCTGACCGCCTTCGCCGTCGGCCGGGCACTGGAACTCACCCCGGCGATCGGCCAGGCGCTCTGCGCGGCCGGCCATGAGATTGCCGGGCATGGCTACCGTTGGCTGGACTATCGCGACATGCCTGAAGACCAGGAGCGGCGCCATATCCGCCTCACCCTCGACGTGATCGAGCAGGCCTGCGGCAAACGCCCCGTCGGTTGGTACACAGGAAGGGTCAGCCAGAACACCCGTCGCCTGTTGCGTGAGGACGGCGGGTTTCTCTACAGCTCGGACGCCTACAACGATGACCTGCCCTACTGGCTCCCGGGCTCGCCCGCCCACCTGGTGATCCCCTACACACTGGTCAACAACGACGCCCGCTACCTGCTGCCGAACGGTTTCGCCTGCGGTGAAGACTTCTTCCGGCTGCTCAAGGGTGCGTTCGACCTGCTGTGGCAGGAAGGCGCGCAACACCCGAAGATGATGAGCGTCGGCCTGCATGGGCGGATCAGCGGCCATCCCGGTCGTGCGATGGCGCTGGCGCGCTTTCTCGATTACGTGCAAGGCCACGACGCGGTGTGGATCTGCCGGCGCGAAGAAATTGCCAGGCACTGGATAGCCCGGTTCCCTGCCTGAGTGGGGTTCGGAATGGGCTGAGCGACGCCGGTTTATCAATATCGCCCGTTCTGCATCAGGCGCCCTGCTCCTCCTTGAACATCGCCGAGGCGTTGCCTGTCACTGATGTGCGTTTTGGGTCGGTTTCAGCCGGTCATGGAAGGCAGAAACCGACCCATAGCTGATGGTGGCGACAGGCAGAAAACGGCCAAAAGCAGGCCTTTGCAGTAAGCAGCTAGCCGCCAGGAGCGGCCTGTACAGGAATAGCCTGACTTACCAAACCTTGATGAAGATGTACCATTGTGGCTGGATGTAGCGCGCCCGGTAGGGCGCGCCTCAAGGTGAAGCTACCTGAAACTGGAAACGCCCTATGCGCATTTCGATGAGGCCATATACCTATCGCTGCCCCCTCGTGACATCATTTCGTTTGTTAACCAGATCTCGCCAGGCTGAAAGCTTTCCGATGTCCTGTTCCAACTCATCAGGTTCAGGTAATGGCAGCCTTCCAACTGGGGATGCGGCGTCATGCTCGAATTTAGAGCACTTTGTCATCCCTTGCTCCACCACACGGTAATCATCATCTGTCACTACGACCGACTTCAGCTTCATCGTTGAAACACCTTCCCCGAACCGCTGGACGACACCGTTAAACAACACCTCCTCTACACTACGCTCCCATGCCAAACGCAGACGACCATAGCAGGAGGTTGTCAACCGACGCTGGCCGTCATCATTTCCATCCTTGACGGCTCTGCGAATTTCGACGAGCTCTTGCCGAAGTCGAGCAATGCGTTCCTTCGTTCCGAGTACGTCAAAAGGTAAATCACTGGCATGTACGCCGAATCCATCACTAGTGCGGCGAATGTAATTCTTCGTCAGTGTCGCGTTCAGTTCGGCAGATTTTTGCTCCAGAATGCACAGAAAATAAATGTCGTGCGTAAAAACGATTACCTGGCGAGTCAGTGACTCTAGGGCCAAGCGCTCCGCCACTTCCCAACGCCGTCGGTGATCAAGCGATGACACTGGATCGTCAAGGACGATCCCACCTCGCCCTCGGCCCAACTTTACCTCTGCGAGAAATGACGCAATAGCGATTGCTCGCTGCTCGCCTTCACTTAGAATCGCAGACGGAGTACCCCCGCCTGGCAATTGCAATACCAGCTTGAACGTTGTCCGCCCTGCCGGGGACTCCGGCTTCATCACAATTTTAAGATGGTGAACCTTCAGCCGCTGGAACTCCTCGTTCAATGCGTCGGCCAAGTCTTGGCTGGCAATCGAACGTGAGAGCTCGGTCGACTTGCGCGAGATCCCTCGGGTGTCCATACCGCCGATACATACCTGAAGCCTTCGACAAAGTTCATGCTTAGCGATAGCCTCCAACACAGAATCTTTAACAGCCAGCAAGCGGACCCGAGCATTGAGCTCATTGCGCTCGATCATCATGCTAGCGCGCAGCTTTTCATCAGCCGTTGCCTCCAGGGCAGTAGCTTGCGCCTGTAGATCAATAACTATCTGAGCCAACTGCGGTGCCGGGGCTTCTGAAATTTTCAAGACGACATCCCACGAGATCCTTCCAGCAGATGCATCCAGTACAGATTGCTGGCGAGCCTTGAGAGATTCCTGCAAAGCGAAACATCCCGCAGAAAGCGGCGCGTTTAACTCTGCCAACTCCTCCACCAAGCCATCGCGAAATACGATATCCAACGAGGCGTTCTGAATTGCTTTGTAAGCAGCAGCGGCCACTTCACGGGCCGCTTTCGAAGTGGCCTCCGCCGCTTGACGGATAAACTCGTCGAACTTCACCAGTCGGTTAGCACCATCGTCGCCAAGGACGTTCTGGCACAGCGGACAGGTCGATTCAGCATGAAGCTCGGGGAACTTCTGATCGGCGTGACTGATGACAGCGAAGGCACGTGCAGCATCGAACAGCACTCGCCACTCATCGCCGCCGGTACCTGAGAGCAAACCAGTCGCCTGCTTAAACTCCGCGGCCGCCAATTCCGCTGCCGCTTTGGCGCTTTTTGATTTGGCGATCAGCTCCTTTAATCGACTAATTTTTTCGTCACTTACCAGCGCAGCGGCAGCTATGATTCGTTCCTTTAAGGCATTTAAACGTGTCGCCTTTTGCCGCAAAGCCTGAGCTTTTTGTTTCGGATCAGCCTCAGCCAAGGTTGCTGTCAACAAAACCAGCCGTTTCGACTCTTCATCAGTCAGTAAGGCGAGCGCCTCAACATCCGGCGCAGTCGTCTTGGTTGGGATTTCTGAAAGCACCTTTCCAACAGCCGTTTGCTCTCTGGCAAGCGCGACGTAACCCGCGTCGCTAGGCGCGCTAGCGTTCTTCTCCTCCGTAGCACGCTGTTTCAGCCTCACACAGACGGAGCCTAGACCCTCGAGAATATCCAGACCATAAGGTGCATAAGCGAAATCCCCATGGTTATCGACATACGCTCGAGCACAGTGAGTGTCAAAAATAGAGATATCAGACAACTCCCCCGGCGCAGTCGTATTGTATTGCCAGGGTAGATCAGCAGCGACACCGTCAATGGTGACCTCGAATACCCCTTTCGCTACACCGCCCGCCGTTGGCGGGAGATTGGCGTTGGGGAGGATTGGCTCTCGACGGTCTCTTGCCCTGCATGCGTGTTTGAAGACACGGGAGTAACCAGACTTACCTGCACCGTTTTCTCCATAAATGACAGTTATTCCAGTCGGAGCGATCGGTAAGCGCCCGCCATTAGCAAGCGCATTGACATTTTCAAGTTCTTTGATGGAGGTCAGTTGTACCAATCGAGCAGGGTCAGCGGGGGGAGCGAGTTGCGTGTCCCGCAGCACCTGAGGCACGCGACCTTCAGGGTCCTGGATGCCTGCCTCCGCTTTAGCGAGCGCGTAGAGATCGTCTAGATCAACCGACGAAAGCAATCGGTTTTGGTAAAGCCGGGAAATCGCGTCCTGCTGCCAAGCGGATAAATCTTGGGACCATTTATAAATTTCTCGAATGATCGTCACCGCTACCGTCCATGAGTGATGGATTTATATCTGGATGGTAGCCTATTGCTATCCGTCAAGCTATATCATGGATCCGTGCAACATGGTTGAAGAACGAATGCGTCGATGTCGCCGCTGCATGCCTCGTACAGCTTCGAAAAATTTGCATTGCTGGTTATAAATGTCCGCTTCTAGCCGATTTTTGCGCGTCATGATAGGTAGAAACCGGCCAGAAGCGAGCTGCTTTCAGCCAGCCCGAGTCGCACGAGACAGCAGTAGGATTGCAGAAAAGTTAAACCAGTTAGCAAGCGGAGTATGGCGCGATGCGTCGCGACACACTGACTTCGCATTCCCCTGATTAAGCTTTTGCGTATACACGGAGCTACGGAAAGAAAAGGTGTACTATCCTACGGGGATGAAACAATTCATTACTATATCTCTGGAAGTAATTAGCATTAGGTGTATCGACAATCCGGAATTTTGGGGAAGCAGTATGGGATCAATCTGGTTCAACCCAGAGGTGCTGGGCGATAGTTTGTCCGAAACCGCTGGATACAAGTCCGGCCTAGCTTTGTCTATTGAGGAAATGTGTGACCATCTGGTGGACACTGGTTATTCAGACCTTCTAAGGGCTTCTGAAACACAAGTAGTAAGACTTCGATCCGAAGATTACGACGAATTGTTTTACAAATTGCTTCATCGAATTGGATATACGAAAGAAGAGTTTAATGGAGATATTACAGGCATTGGCCTTTTTCATAAGTACCATGGCACGGAGTTTGAACACATCCATGCAGGCGTACAACAAATTTTCATTGAGGTTTGGCCAAAACTTATAGAAGCTGCGATTGCAAGAGATACTAGAACACTTGATCCAACCCTTTTCATTCGCACTGCTCATAAAAAACATGGCATGAAAGGCGCAGAGCTAGCTCTAGAGAGAATACAAGTTATAGATGAAGGGATGCGCTTGAATCCTAATTCTGGGCTGCGATACACCGAGTGGAAAAGCGTCGAAGCCTTGGAGGGTCTTTTTAAGGGCGGCTCGGGAAAAATTGAAGCTGGTAAGTTTTTAGACCAGCGATTTGTAAATTATCTAATCGCAAATCATGACAGACTTTCTGATATGCACTGGAGGAAATTTGAAGAGTTGACTGCTGAGTATTTTCACCAGCAAGGTTTTTCTGTAGAGCTTGGCCCTGGTTCAAACGATGATGGAATCGACGTCCGAGTATGGAAAAGTAACCAGAATGAAGAAAGCGACCCACCTCACATAATAATCCAATGTAAGCGGCAAAAAGCCAAAGTTGAAAAAGTTATCGTAAAAGGCCTGCATGCGGATATGCAGCACTTTAATGCCGAACTCGGGCTACTTGTTACAACTTCGGAGTTGAGCCCTGGTGCAAAAGAAACTATTATTGCTCGCGGGTACGCTATCAATGAAGTAGACAACACCGGTCTCAAGGGGTGGCTTAAGGCTTTAGAAAAACCTGGCTCAGGGATTGTAAGAATTTAAAATATACAACCGACATCTCGGCCCTCTTGAGCGGCGGGTATGGGTCGAAAACTGCCCCTCGATACCGTACATATCGAGGTGAGGTGATTGAACGATAGCGACTAGTAACTCGCCGCCCCAGAATTATGGGCTACCGGTGGTAGCACTGGTCATCTTAAAAATCATCGGCAACTCCCTAAAATCCATGCCTCATGAGTCGAAGTGGTTGGACTATCGGCCTCAGGAATAAACACCCCGATAATTGCTTCGTTATAGTTGTAGGGAATTTCCGAATATTGATCATAGCGCGCAAAACTTTGATTAAGGCCCATCTTAAAACGGCTGGGCATGAAAACATTGTGAGTGGAATCGCCTACACGCGTTTGCGATACAAAGTCCGGTAAATTATCCGTATGCCCGAACAAATACCAGACATCTAGATGTAGTGAGACAGTGAACCAAGGAACCTCAACTTTCACCCCGCTAGCATCTCGGACAAAAAATGGTGGGATTAAGGTTCTCGGAGTCCAGTCAAAAACTTGAGCCTCGTCGGGTAAATTAATCACTCCATCGCGGAGTTCTTGAATCACTAGATTGCGTAATGGTACATCGTTGATGGTCGTCAAAGCGCTGGCAAGTACTTTTCTTTCGGCACTATCGTTTTTCATCATTGTCTGGACTTGAAGTGAGGGATGAATGACCTTCACGATGACTGGAACCGCAACGACAAGCTGCTTCAGCATTGTATCGGCATTATCAACAACACACAGGCCTATACCTAAGCGACCTGCTTTTTGCACCGCTGTTTTGCTGAACCCCTTCCTCGAAACAAGAATCCCTTTACTTGCTTTCACATCTATTAGCTTTGAGGCGAATGCATCAAGGTGCGTTACGTTAAGTTTTCCTGCGTAATCGCGACATTCGATGATTGTTGTATACGCAACCCCCGCATGTTCATGCTTGACTAACACGTCAATTTGTCGCAACCCATCAGGGCCTTCGACTTTTACGTCACGTTCAACTGACGTAAGTCTTTCATCTTTGCATAATGCTGTATATACCCAAAACACCATCGCTTCGTAAGCTTTTCCATCATTTCGAGCGTTCATGATATTATTCAACAATAGATTTTATTGATTTAAAATATTCCGCGGAATTCTCAGCGAAAAGCGAGATAGCCAGCGATTTAGGCGGAGCATATTCAAACATGTCCTGGGGCAGCGCGCGCGTTGCCTTGTCGTAGGTAGTCCTGGTCATGCTGGCTTCCTTGCAGCTTGGTGATCTGACAGTTAGTGCCACTCGTGCTATCGGTAACGCTACCTATTTGCCATCACTGTGTCCACTGTCCGCTTTTGGCCGATCTCTGCCGGTCGCGAGAGACAGAAAACGACCCTTTGCAGCCATCCGAAAACACTCAGACACGCACTCTCAATCTGCGAAATGGATGACGTGAGCCGCCTGTCAGGCGCGAACCTGGTCGAATAGCTTTTGCAGAAATACATCACCCGCCACAGAGTCTGAAAGCAAGTAATGTCCAGACCAATTGTCCCAGCCGGCCGTCAGCTTGAACTCAGCACACTGGAAATTTCGGTGAATTTGTTCACTGATGCCTATGACGGGTGAACCCACCCGTTTGAACCCTCGAAGGTTGATCAGATCTTCAGCTATCGATAGCCAACAAGCGTCTGACGACTCGTTGAAATCAAGTGTCAGATGACCATTAGCTGCCTTATGGAGAGTTGGGTTCATTCGTTTCCGTCCAAGATGTGACGCGAAGGGAAATGCACAAGCGTGGTTGAAAACGGACCAAGAATACACATCAGTTCTCGCTTGCTGCATAAGCTACTGTTTCGCTAATAGAGTGTCCACGGGCCGCTTTTGGCCGTTTTCTGCCTGTGGTGACCGGCTGAAAACGACCCTAAGCGATCACTCGAAACATTGATCAACGTAAACCCGCAGGAATGTATCCTCTATGGACACTCTGAATTCCGAGGACTTGTTGCCGGAGTTTTACACTCGCTTTTTGCCGCCGCCAACCCATTAAAATCACCGGCCCAGCGCCGGCGTTTCCGTTATCGTCACGCAGCGTACAACCAGGCCTGGCCGCTATTCACTGCGCAGAGCCGCCACCGGATGCAGGCGGGCCGCCCGCAGTGCCGGCGCCAGGCCGGCGAGAATGCCGAGTACCGCTGCCAGCAGCAGCGCCAGCAGCAGAAACAGCGGCTGCAGCGCCAAGGGCAGGCTCGGCATGGCCAGGTGCAGTAGCCCGAGCAGCAGGCCCATCAACAGCAGACCCAGCAGACCACCGGCCAGGGACAGCAGCGTCGCTTCGGCGAGAAACAGCCCGAGCACCTGCCGCGGACTGGCACCAATCGCCCGCAACAGGCCGATTTCCGCCGTGCGCTCGCCCACAGTGGTGGTCATGATGGTGAGAATGCCGACGGCGCCGACCAACAGGGAAATGCCCCCCAAGGCACCGATGGCCAGGCTCAGGGTGCCGAGAACGCGGTTGAAGCTGCGCAGCATGTCGTCCTGGGTGCTCAGGCTGAAGTCCTCCTCGCCGTGCCGTTCGCCGAGCACCTGGCGAATCTGCTGACTCAACGCCCGCGAAGTGGTGCCGGCGCCGAACACCACATGGACTTTGACCACCCCGGTGCGGTTGAACAGGCTTTCGGCCCAATCCACCGGGATGTAGGCGATATCGTCGAGGTTGAAGCCGAGCAACTGGCCCTTCTGCGCCATCACGCCGATCACCCGGAAACGCACGCCGCCGACGCGGACCAGTTCGCCCAGCGGATTGCGTGCACCGAACAGCTCGACACGCAGCTGATGGCCGAGCACCACATAGGGCGGCGAACGACCGTCACGGGCCACGGGCAGGAACTCGCCCAGGCTCAGCTGCATACGCCAGGCCTGCGCCAACTGATGGCCGCCACCGAGAATGTCGCTGCGCCGGCTCAGTTGACCGTACTGGATATCCCCGCTGCCCGGAATGATCGGCACCGCCGCCTCGACATGCGGCAAGCGCCGCAGGGCGTCGGTATCACTGATGGTCAGTGGCCGTACGCTGCCGAGCAGACCGCCGAGACCGCTGGTCTGGGTCTTGCCCGGGCGCACGGTGATGATCCGCGTACCAAACTGCGAGAAGTTCTCCAGCACATAGCCACGCACGCCTTCGCCTATGGCCGTGAGCAGCGTCACAGCGGCTATCCCGATCGCTACCCCGAGCAGGGTCAGCAGGCTGCGCAAAGGTCGACAGGTCAGCGCCGAGCTGGTCAGCCGGAAACCATCTTGCCAGCGCATCAGTGTGCTCCCGGCGGGCGTAGCGCCGCCACCGGCTCCAGCGCCGAGGCCCGAGCGGCCGGCAGCCAGGCGAACAGCAGCGCCGTGCCGAATGCCAGCAGCACCGCGCTGGCCCGCGCCCACCAGGGTGCATAGAGCGGCAGATCGAACGCCAGGCGCCCCAGCCAGAGCAAGGTTTCGGCCAGCAGTAGCCCCGCCAGCGCCCCCGCCAGGGCGAGCAGCGCCGCCTCGCCGAGGAACAGCAGGCGCAATTGCGCCGCCGTCACACCTATGGCTTTGAGCAGGCCGATCTCGGCGCTGCGCTGGCTCACCGCAATCCAGGTCACGTTCATGATCAGGATGCCAGCCACCAGCAGGCTGATCGCGGCAATCCCGGCCACCGCCAGGGTCAGCACCGTGAGTATCTCGTCGAAGGAACTGAGCAGGCTGTCCTGGCTGATCAGGGTGACGTCTTCCTCACCCTCGTGGCGCTCCTTGAGCGCGGCGAGTATCAGCCGCTTGCTGCGCTCGAGAAAGCTCGGTCCACGCACCTCGACAAACACTCGCAACAACCCCTCGCGATTGAACAAGGCCTGGGCACTGGCCACCGGGATGATCAACATTTCGGCGAAATCCATCCCCAGGGATTCGCCCCGCTCACTGAGGATACCGACCACCCGGAAGCGCCGGTCGCCGGCGCGCAACCATTCACCCAGGGCCGGGCGCGCACCGAACAGTTCGCGCCGGAGTTTGCCGCCGATCACGCAGACGGCCTCGCCCTGCTCAGGGTCCAGCGCCGGCAGGGGCTGGCCCTGGACGACCGTCAGTTGGCGAATGGCGAAGAAGTCCCGGGTGGTGCCCAGGGTCAGCACCTCACGATTGCGGTTGCCGACTATCACTTCCATCTGCCCGGCCTGCATCGGCGCGACCCGGCGGATGCCCGGCAACCGGGTGATGGCCTGGACGTCCTGCAAGGTCAACTCGTGCGGTGTCAGGCCGGTGAGCGGCGGCATGCGCCCCGTGGTTTCCTTGCGGCCCGGGAAAACGATCAGGATGTCGCGCCCGAGCACCGAGAACTCGTTCAGGACGAAGGCCCGCGCGCCCGCGCCGAGACCGGTGAGCAGATTGACCGCCACCACCCCGATAGCGATGGCCAGCAGCAGCATCAGGCTGCGCGAGCGATGCCCACGCAAGGCGCCGAGCCAGAAGGCCAGGGCATCGGCGGCGCGCATCAGGCCAGCGCCTGCTGCGACGCAGCACTGTGGATCCGCCCGTCACGCATGTGCAACTGGCGTTGCGCACGGGCGCCCAGGCTGGCGTCGTGGGTCACCACTATCAGGGTCAGCCCCTCGTCGTTGAGCTCCTCCAGCAGGCTGAAAACTTCGGCGCCGGCCTGGCTATCGAGATTGCCGGTGGGCTCGTCGGCCAACAACAGCGCCGGTTGCATGACCATCGCCCGGGCGATGGCGACGCGCTGGCGCTGACCGCCGGACAGCTCGCCCGGGCGGTGGGCAATGCGATCGCCCAGCCCCAGGCGCGCCACCAATTGGCTGCTGCGCTTGTGCCGTTGCGCCGCGCCGATACCGGCGAGGACCATCGGCAGCTCGATGTTTTCCAGCACCGTCAGCCGTGCGATCAGGTGGTAGGACTGGAACACGAAACCTATCAGTTGGCTGCGCAATTGGGCGCGCCGCGCCTCGCTCAGCGTCGCCGTGGCCTCGCCCTGCAGCCAGTATTCGCCGGCGCTCGGCGCATCGAGCAAACCGAGGATGTTCAGCAGGGTCGACTTGCCCGAGCCCGACGGCCCCATCACCGCCACGTAGTCACCGGCGGCGATGTCCAGGTCCAGGCCGTCCAGCCCCATCACCTGCTGCTCGCCCAACTGGAAGCTGCGGCTGCCGCCGCGCAGGCGGATCATTGCTGAGTCTCCGCCGCATCCACCGGGATCACCGACACGGTGTCCTTGAGCCCTTCCTGCTCGAGGCTGGCGACTATGCGCGCGTCCTCGTCCAGCCCGGCGAGCACCTCGGTCCAGCGCCAGTTGCTCAACCCGGTTTGCACCTCAACCTCGCGCAACACCCGGGCGCTCGGGTCATAGCGCAGCACGCGCTGCCCCTCCAGCAGGGTCTCGGTGGGGATGCGCAAAGCACGTTCGCGCTGCTCCAGGAGGATCTCGACATCGGCGCTATAGCCGGTGAGCAGGACCAGATCGGCCGGCGGCTGGTCGAAGCGCACCTCGACATCGACGGTGCGCGCCTGCTTCTCCAGTTCACGCACATAGGGCGCGATGCGGCTGACGCGGCCAGCGAACTGCTGGCCACGGAAGGCATCCAGGGTGATCCGCACCGCGGTTCCGGGGCGAACCCGGGCAGCGTCCACTTCATCGATCGGCGCCTCGACATACAGGCAGCTGTCGTCGATCAGGTCGACCGCCGGCGGCGTGGGAATACCCGGCGGCGAAGGGGTGACGAACTCGCCGAGTTCGCCGTTGATTTCTGCGACTACGCCAGCGAATGGCGCACGCAGGGTCGTCTGCTCCAGCAGTGAACGCTGCAACTGCAGGCTGGCGTCGGCCTCGCGGATCAGCACGGCACTGGCATTGCACATCAGCTTCGCCAGGTTAGCCTTGGTCTCGGCCTGATCGAGGCGGTCGGCGGCAACCAGCTTGCGGTCGGCCAACTGGCCCAGGCGATCGAGGTCGCGCCGGTCCAGATGAGCCTGCTGGCAGCGCTGTTCGCGGGCGTTGCGTTGGGCCTCCAACCGCGCCTCGGCCTCCTGCAACCGGGCCTGCTGCTCGACCTGCCGCAAGCGCATGAGCACCTGACCCGCCTGGACCCGCTGGCCCTCGGCGATCAGCAACTCGGCAACCTGGCCGCCGACATTGAAGGACAGATGCGAGCGCCGACAGGACTTCAGCGTACCCGCGCGCGTGTTGGCCACCAGTGTCTCCACCGGCCCGCGCTCAACCTCCAGCAGCCTGACCGGCAACGGCTGTGGTCGACTCAACCAGCCGCCCAGCACCACCAGACAGGCCAGCATCGACGAGCCAATCAATAATCTGCGCATGGACTTCACCTCCTCCCCACATGGCTTGAGCCTAGGTCAGGAGGGTGAAAGAACAACGCGAAACGTCATTTATCCGACGTTTTTCAGACGAGCGTCAGACGAGCGCCAGATAAATGGCGAATGAGATTTATTTCTCTCGCAACGGCTGTTCGCCAAGCCATGCCAACTCAATAGAACGCCTTGCCGCGGCGACGCTGCGACGTCGAAATATCTCCGGAAACTGTGCCACGCTTTGCCCATATCCGGATGTCTTCACGCGGCCAGGAACGGTCATTCCAATCCTGTTTGCGCGAAACCTTGGAATTGGCCAACACGCCCTCATAACAGGGGCTATACACAACGTCCCCGAGAGGAAGGACAGACCATGACCAGACAAACCGAAACTGCCATTCTCGCCGGCGGCTGCTTCTGGGGCATGCAGGATCTGCTGCGGCGCTATCCCGGTGTGCTGCACACGCGGGTCGGTTATACCGGCGGCGATGTGCCGAATGCCACCTATCGCAACCATGGCAACCACGCCGAAGCCATCGAGATCGTCTTCGACCCTGCCGTGATCAGCTACCGGCAGATCCTTGAGTTCTTCTTCCAGATACACGACCCCAGCACGCCCAACCGTCAGGGTAATGACCAGGGCCCCAGCTATCGTTCGGCGATCTACTACCTCGATGAACAGCAACGCGACATTGCCGAGGACACCGCTGCCGATGTCGATGCTTCACACCTTTGGCCGGGCCGAGTAGTCACCGAAATAGAACCGGCCGGGCCTTTTTGGGAAGCGGAACCAGAGCACCAGGATTACCTCGAACGCATACCGAATGGCTACACATGCCACTTCATCCGCCCGAACTGGAAGCTCCCCAAGCGCGCCTGAAAGTCGAGTTCATGAGGCGCAGAGGAGACCGATTCTGACCGCTGGCTGCCTTTCGTGAAGGGCAGCTTTGGATTGGCTCCTGACTTCAAAACCATCGCCGGCTTTCGCAAAGACAACGGCAAAGCCATTCGCAGCGTCTGTCGTCAGTTCGTAGTGCTTTGTCGCAACCTCAATCTTTTCTCTGCGATGAGGGTTCGCCGACAGACAGTTGAGCATCCTTACGTACCACTCAAATATTGGATGAGAGAAAACGCGGTTGCAGAAAGGATCTGAGTTAACCATGGTGCTCAATCATGAAGAGCACTGGCAGAATCCCATCGCCTGCGCCATCCTGGGTGCGACAAAGCCCTGGCTATTCAGGGCTTTGTAGTTTCTGAAGCTTGCGTTTTCCACTCGGTCTTTTTTGGATCCTTTGCGCACCTTTTCAGTCGTTTGCGCAACGCCAGACCTCCGATACCAACTCCCCCCACCAAATCCGAACCCATTCGAAAGCACATGCGTTAGTGCCATCTTCCGGGGCTTCAGGGCGACCCAGGTCGGGCCAGCCCGGTTGCCGCGTCATCGGGATTCACAGGATTAAGCGTTGGGGGCACGACCTGATCGCGAAGCGCCAATACGGTGAAGCCCTCTCTTATAAGTAGATCCGAGCGCTTAGGTCACTTCTGCTGTTTCAGTTTGCCTCTGACTGACATGACTGATCTTGAACCAGATGGAATACATCGCCGGCAGGAACACCAGTGTCACGATGGTTCCGACGAACGTACCTCCGATCAGTGTGTAAGCCAGGGTTCCCCAGAAGACGGAGTGCGTCAGCGGAATGAACGCCAGGATGGCCGCCAGCGCTGTGAGCAGCACCGGGCGAGCGCGCTGTACTGTGGCTTCGATCACTGCATGGAACGGATCCAGTCCCTCTAGTGCGTTGTGATGGATTTGCCCAATCAGAATCAGCGTATTACGCATCAGAATGCCCGACAGGGCGATCAGCCCCACCAACGCATTGATTCCAAACGGCTGCTGGAAGACCAGCAGTGTCGGGACCACACCAATCAGTCCGAGTGGCGAGGTGAGGAACACCATGATCATCGCCGAGACCGAACGCACCTGCAGGATGATGATCAGCAGCGTGACGGCAATCATGATCGGCAACAGCGGCAGTATCGCCTGACCGGCCTTGCCCGACTCCTCGATAGCCCCCGACTGCTCGATACGATAGCCATCCGGCAACTTGCCGATCACCGGTTGCAGTTCCTTCATGATCACGCTTGAGACGTCCGGTGGCTGCAAGCCTTCGGCAATGTCGCCACGCACAGTAATGGTCGGCGTGCGGTCACGACGCCGAAGGACAGGATCCTCCATGCGCACGTCCACTGCCCCTACCTGGGACAGCGGAATCCGCTGGCCCGCCGTGCCCACTAGCGTAAAGCCTTCTATTTTTGCAGGGTCGAGCCGGATATCACCCGCAGCACGTCCGATCACTTGCACCGAACGAATGTCTTCACGAACGGCCGTGATCGGCACCCCGGCCAGCAGGAACTGCAACTGCTGTGCGACAGCACTGGAGGTCAGCCCCACCGCCTGCAAGCGGTCCTGGTCCAGGGTGAAATGCAGCGTGGGTGTCAGCGGCCCCCAGTCAGTGTTGACGGTTCGCATCAAGGGGCTCGCCTGCATCACTGCCTGTACCTGAGCGGCGATCTCGCGCAATGTCGACGGGTCAGGCCCCATCACCCGATAGGCGACAGGAAAAGGTGAATATGGACCAAACACCAACTGCGTAACCCTGACACGCGCTTGCGGGGCAAGCCCTTCAGCGACGGCCTCGCGAATACGGAACTTGAGGGCCTCCCGTGCCTCCTGACTCTCCGTCAACACCACAATCTTGGCGAATGACGGATCAGGGAGCTCCGGCGCCATGGCCAGGTAGAAACGCGGCGCACCTTGTCCGATATAGGCCGTGACGATTTTTGCTTCATCCTGCTTTTGCAGCCAGGCCTCGACTTTGGCGGTGGTGAGGCTGGTCTGCTCGATTGAGGCTCCATAGGGCATTTGCACTTCAACCAACACTTCAGGACGATCCGAGGTGGGGAAGAACTGCTTCTTGACCAGGCTCATGCCGACAATCGCCAGGACAAATGTTGCGATAACAGTACCGGCCACCAGCCATTTGTGGGCGATGACGCGCGTCAAAATCCGGCGGAAGCGGTTGTAGTTGGCGGTGTTGTAAATGGCCGCCTGCCCCCCTTCGACCTTTTCGATCTTCGGCAACATCTTCACACCCAGATAGGGGGTAAAGGCCACCGCAACCACCCATGAGGCAATCAGGGCAATGCCCACGATCCAGAACATGTTGCTGGTGTACTCACCGGCTGTCGACTGTGCGAAGCCGTTGGGCAAAAAGCCGATAGCGGTCACCAGGGTGCCGGAAAGCATCGGTGCGGCCGTATGACTCCAGGCATAGGCGGACGCTTTGATGCGGTCGTAGCCTTCCTCCATTTTTACCACCATCATCTCGATCGCAATGATGGCGTCGTCCACCAGCAGCCCCAGTGCCAGAATCAGCGACCCGAGGGTAATACGGTCAAAGTTCTTGCCCGTGGCCGCCATCACCACAAACACCACGGCCAGGGTCAGCGGCACCGCCGCCGCCACGACAATACCGACATGCCAGCCCATGCTGAGAAAGCACACCAGCATCACAACCAGCAAGGCGACGAAGAACTTGATCATGAATTCGTCGACGGCCGAACTGATATTCACAGACTGATCGGTGACCTTGGTAAGCGTCATGCCCAGCGGCATGCCTTCATTGATCCTGGTCGTCTCCACGTCCAGTGCCTTGCCCAGATCAAGACCGTTCCAGCCCTCGCGCATCACGACACCCAGTAACAGCGCTTGCTCACCGTTATTACGCACCAGGAAGGTCGCCGGATCTTCGTAACCACGCTCGACCGTCGCCACGTCCGAGAGCTTCAAGGTTCGCCCCTGAATCGCAAGCGGTGTGTCACGAATCTTCTGCATCTTGTCGAAGGCACCGTCAAGACGAAGGAAGACTTCTGGCCCCTTGGTTTCAATGGAGCCGGCTGGCGTGAGCACGTTCTGATTATTCAGCGCGGCAAAAATATCCTGGGGAGATACGCCCAGCGTGGCCAACCGATCATGGGATAAGGAGACAAAGATGCGTTCGCTCTGCTCACCAATGATGTTGACCTTTTTCACACCCGGCACATGCAACAGGCGCTGGCGCAGCGATTCCGCATCACGTACCAGCAGTCGCTGCGGCTCGCCTTTGGCTTTCAAGGCAAAAAGCGCAAAGGTCACATCTGAAAACTCGTCGTTGACCATCGGGCCAATCACACCCGCCGGAAGTTTGATCGCCTCATCGTCGAGCTTTTTGCGTGCCTGATAGAACTCCTCCTGCACTTGGGAAGGCGGAGTGCGATCGAGCAGTGTCACCACGGTGAAGGCGAGACCCGGACGGGTGTAGGTTTCCGTGCGGTCGTACCATTTCAATTCTTGCAGGCGTTTTTCCAGTGGCTCGGCGACCTGGTCCTGCATCTCCTGCGCCGTAGCGCCCGGCCACGCCGTGATGACCGTCAGCTGCTTGACCGTAAACGGCGGGTCTTCCGCACGCCCCAGTTGGAAAAACGCCAGGATCCCTGCGACACCGATCAGGAAGATCAGGAACACCGTGATCGAACGCTCGCGAACGGCGAGCGCCGAAAGATTGAAGCGCCCCTGGCTCATGGATGGCTCCCGGCAACTTCGACGTCACCCTGTCGAGCCAGCCTCACCTCTTCACCCTCACGCAGCAGATGTGCACCTAACGCGACAACTTGCTCACCGACCTTGAGATCACCTGCAACTCGCGCTGCATCATCGTCCACGCTCAAAATACGCACAGGTCTCCAAGTCACCTTCGCGGGGTTGCCCGCAACAATCCAGACGCCGGCACCTTTGCCCGGGTCATGGACAGCAGCCAGCGGCACTTGCAACACCTGACCATTTGCGCTGCCTTCGGCGATCCGCAGAGTGACAGTCGAACCTAACGGCGCATTGGCCAGCGCGCCCTCGAGCACATACCGCGCCTCAAATGTGCGCGTCATGCGATCGGCCGAATCGGAAAGCAACCTCAGCCTGGCTGTCACTGCATCCGTGGCGTTGCCATAAAGCGTTGCCTGCGCGGTGGAACCTGCCGCCGGACGCAGCGTTTCGGGCAAGTGCACAATGGCTTCGCGCTGCCCTGCCCGCGCCAGTCGAACCACAGCCTGTCCCGGGCTGACGACTTGTCCTGGCTCGGCAAGTGTCTCCACCACTACTCCGTCGGAATCAGCAAACAACACGGCGTAACCCGACGCATTGCGAGCGACGTCTGCCTGCGCTTGCGCCGCACTGAGCTGTGCTTTTGCGGTATCAGCCGCGGCTTTGACCTGATCGTACGCCGAGGCAGAAATGGCTCCGGCGGCAACCAGGTCGCGATATCGAGCCTCGTCATCCGCTGTTTGTCTGGCTCGCGCCCGAGCGGCCATGACCGACTCTTGCTGTGCCCGCGCCTGCAACCCGAGATCGATCGGGTCGAGGCGCATGAGTGGCTGACCCCGCTTGACCGTCTGGCCAGTGTCAACCAGGCGCTCAAGTATCTTGCCCGAGACCCGAAAGCCCAGGTCAGCCTGAACGCGGGCGACCACGATGCCAGTGAAAGATCGTGAAGCCTCGGACGCCCCCTGAACCGCAGAGGACCTCACCAAAGGAGCATGCGTGCGTGGATCATCAACGACGGATGAGTCGCCACACGCCGTCAGGACGAGAGGCAACAGACAAACGGCAATCGGGACAGGTAGAAGCCGGCGCATGGGTTCCGTTACTCAACAATTGGACATGCCCAGTATTTTCGGCACTGTGACCACTTATGTCAATGGTCACAAAATAACTGACAGACAGCAAAAAACAATAGACTTCATTGATTGACAGAATGTGACCTTTAATTAATATGGTCACAATCAATCCTCATTGAAGGAACCCAAATGCCTCCTCTACACCCAATCGCTCTTTTGGTGACCGCCAGTTTGATGGCCGGCTGTGCGGTCGGTCCGGACTATCAACGACCGAGCCTCCCTCTTTCCGATCGTTATCTGGGTCAACCAGCTGTTGAGCACAGGCCTGCAACCGTGCCGACCAGTCTCGTGAGCTGGTGGGATAGTTTTGGAGATCCCGTGCTGACCGACTTCGTCTCCAAGGCTCTTGAACAGAACCTGGATCTGGCGCAAGCGGCAGCGCGAGTCACACAGGCACGGGCAGGATTGGGTGCCGCAAATGCCGCCTTGTTGCCCTCCGGGAGCATCGATGGCCAGGCCGCGCGCTCCTACCAATCCATCGAGACGCCACTCGGCCAGGTTTTGAACTCGATGCCTGGCTATGATCGGTACGGAAGTTCTTACGAGCTCAACCTCAATGCTGGCTGGGAAGTTGATGTCTTTGGCGGCCTGAGACGCGGACGCGAAGCCGCACTCGCCGAGTACCAGGCCTCCGAGGCGGGCGCGACCGCCACGCGATTGGCGGTTGCAGCACAGACGGCCGATATCTACATCACTATCCGTGGATTGCAGGCCCGGCTGGACATTGCCAAGCGACAAGTCGAAACCCGGCAGGGACTGCTGGAGAAAGTCCGCTTGCTCTACGGCAAGGGCCTCGCTGCCAACTACCAGGTTCAGCAGACTGAGGGAGAGTTAGCGCAAGTCCAGGCGACACTACCAGTGCTCCAGACTGGCCTGGATGCTGCCATGAATGCACTGGATGTCATGCTCGGCACACCGCCCGGCACTCACCGCACGCAACTGGCAGATACGGGGAGCATTCCTCTTGCGCCGCAGATCAAGGTCTGGGGAACACCGGCCGATCTGCTGCGCCGCAGGCCAGATCTGATCGTGGCTGAACGCCGCCTGGCAGCCTCGAATGCGCGCATCGGTGTGGCGATTGCCGAGTACTACCCGAAATTCTCGCTCAGCGCATTGCTGGGTAGTGCCACAGCTGTATCCGGCGGCAACCTTTTCACTGGCGGCGCCAATCAGTCGGCGGGTGCACTGGGGCTGCGCTGGAGGCTTTTTGACTTCGGCCGCATAAACGCTCAAATCGATCAAGCCAAGGGACAAGAAGCCGAAGCGCTAGCCGCTTACCGCCAGTCGGTTTTACGCGCCACTGAGGATGTCGAGAATGCCTTCTCCGCTCTGGTGAATCGCGACACTCAGGCAACCACTCTCGCTGGAGGCGAGGCCTCTCTGACACAGGCTCGCCAATCGTCGTTCATTGCCTACGAAAAAGGCACAGCCAGTCTGATTGATGTTCTGCACGCCGACGAAACGATGCTGCAGGCCTCCGATGCCCGAGCGCAGGCACGGACGGAATCGGCACGGGCCGCGGTTGCGGCATTCAAGGCGCTCGGCGGCGGCTGGCAACCTCCTGAAACCCTGCCTGTTGCGTCGCGATGAAGCTCGCCAGCGGTGCAGTGTCCAGGCTTCAACCTTTCTCTCTGAGAAATGGCCCGATATACAGGTCCTTGAGCGTCTGGATTCGGGAGGCAACACGCACTCCCGAACCGACATTTGCGATGTAACAACGCTCAGCTAGAAACGGTAGCTGACAGAAGTACCGAGCCCGCTCGCACTGTTCTTGTATTTGGCACTGTATGCACCTCTCGTTGCCGAGCTGTCATTGACCTCTACGCTCTCCTCCCAAAGGTAGGAATAAGCGAGGTCGATCGTGACATTTTCCACCGGCGTCCAGCCGGCACCGAAGCTGACAACCTTTCGGTCGCCCGTAGGAATCCGGGGCCCGCGATTGGTGTTGTTGGTGGGTGACTGATCAACCGAAAACCCGCCACGAAGCACCCATTGATTATTCAATTGATAGGTCGCACCGATAGCGTGAGCCCACGTGTCATGCCAGTTCTGCTCTTCGGTAATCGTGGTAACTGACCTTGGAGTGATAGGTCAGCCCCAGGCGGGTCTGATCTGTCGCCTGCACCAGCACACCGGCGTTGAATCCAAGTGCGGTGTCATCGCCAGTGCTTTTGAGCTTGCCGTCATTAAGTCCCGGGCTTAGTGGATTGGGCACCATCCCCGATATTTCACCGCCGATACGGTTAATGGTCGGACCGAATCCGATCGAAATATTTTCGTTAAAGGCTTAGCTGATGGTCGGCTGGAAAGTCATTGTGGTGACTTCGCTCTTGTTGGCGTAATAGCGTCCGGCAAAACCACTGCCGTAGTCAGTGATCAACCCAAAAGGCACATAAAACCCGACGCCGAATGCCCAATGGTCATCGATGGGTTTGACGTAATACCCCATTGGTACGGTGGTCGTGGGCACCATGTCGCCCTCTTCCGTCCCTCCAAACGTACTGCGAGTCTGGCTGATATCAGACTTGGCGAACAGCGTGGCCGCCCCCACGTTGGCCTGCTCTCGTTTAAGCCGCGCCATGCCCGCCGGATTGCCGAAGAGGGTACTGGCGTCTTCCGCAGATGAAGATCGACCGGCAAAACCGGATCCCATCCCGCTGATGCTTTGTTCGTTGAGCGCGAAGCCACCGGCAAGCACATTGGAGGACGCAAGCACGACTGCCAGGCCAACGGGGCTCTTGAGTTTTATTTTTTCATGGCCTGGACTCTATGGGTGTCACTGAAAGAGAACATCGAGAACTACAGCGCCCCATATTATCCTTTCGACCAATTTGGTCAGTAGTCACAAACAGCAAAGTTGATCGTCTTCCCGGCACTCATGTACCGGGAACAGAAAACGCAATGAAGGGGATGTCGCCTCGACTCAAATCACCTGAAACGCGTCAAGGCATGAGGCTGCGCAAGATGAGGTTGGAGGTCAGCGTGGGCGCCTCCTCAATAAAGTCCAGATTGTGTTGCAGCAGCAGAGGATTGACGAAAGGTCGCAGCGCCAGATTGATCGACTCTACTGTTTCGTCCAGCGGGGTTTTGCGCTCGAACTCTCCAATTTCTCGCCCTTGACGCACGATCTCAAAGATAAAGCGCTTGATCTGTGCTTCATAAACCTGGGCACTGTCCCAGCCCTCCGAAGCGGAAAATGCCGCGATGTCGTAGAGCTTGCGATCATTGAAGAAGAGGTCCACACCCGTGGCAATGACGGTTTTTACCAGTCTGCGGAAACGCTCGGTTGGTGAAATCGCGTCTGCATTAACAGCCTGTTCGACTGCCGCAACGATCTGCCCCAAGCAGTTTGAGCAGATCGCTTCGCCGATCGCCTGCTTGGAATCAAAGAATTTATAGATGTACGCTTTGGAAAAACCGATGGCCTTCGCCAGGTCGGAAACCGTGGTTTTACCGTAGCCATACTGACTGAAGTGCTCGTTGGCAGCAGCGACAATCTGGTCTCGAATGTCGTGCTCCGCTGGGCCACGAATGCTCGGCGAGGAGGTAGGTATTGATGGCTGATTCATGACAGCAGCTTACTCATCCTATCGTAGACTGACAACTCGTGACTCCACAGGAATATGGTCACAATACCGCCGCCTTACGTTTTTTAGAAGTGGGCGTGCAGGGCGTCATGACATCAGGGTCAGTAATTGAGGTCATGCCCTAACTCATTCTGCATCCATTCCAGAAATCTTCTCACCCTGGGAAAATTTGCATGGGCTCTGGGGAAAACCAGGTGGTGTGCAGTGATTGGGGCGCTCAACTCAGGCGCTACCTCGACCAGCGCGCCACGCGCCAGATAGTCCTGCGCAAGCAGCGTGCTTTCCAAGGCAAACCCAAGACCGTGATTGGCGGCCTCCAGCGTCATGTAGGAGCGGTCAAAGCTGAGTGTGTAGGGTCTTTCAGGTCGCGACAGACCATGTTGAGCAAACAGCTGCGGCCACTTGATGAGCGTCGCTTCCGACAGGATCAGATTGCAGTCCAGTAAATCCGCGACCGCCCGGATGGGGCGTTTTTCCAGAAGCTTCGGGGACGCCAGCACGGCAATTTTTTCATTGCGGATGGTCCGTACTTCGTAGCTGGGCCAATTGGGCATGCCGTGGCGGATGTCCACATCGATCTTGTCGCGACTGAAGTGTAGCGACTCGTAGGAGCACGAGAGGTTGAGCTGGATATCGGGATGACTCTGGCGAAATTGCTCCAGGCGCGGCATCAGCCACAACAAGCCGAAACTGGGCGACGAATGCAAGCGCAGGCAATCGAGGCTGACATCGCTGGTGGCCCGTTCGGTGGCCACCGCCAGACTGTGCAGGATGCCGGAAACCTCAGTGAGGTACTGCTCGCCGACTGGCGTCAATGTCACGCCCCTGGCCGTTCTGAGAAACAGCTGCCGCCCGATCATTGCCTCGAGTTTGGCCAACTGGTGACTGACTGCCGAGGGCGTCAGGTCGAGCAGTTCGGCGGCGCGGGCGACGTTGCCGAAGCGTGCCGTCTGTTCGAAGGCCTGAATGGCTTTCAGTGGTGGAAGGATCGGAGGTGCATCGCCAGGTGAACGCATGATTATTGTTTTTCCGCTGCAAGTGGCTTGGGCCGGGCGTTCAGCTATTCAAACATTGGAAGAGTTGGTTGGCGAGTGCTGAATTTTTTTCAGCATCGAGTGACATTCGCGTTATTGCTCAGGGTCCGCCTGGAGAACAAGCTGAGTCATCGGTTCTTCGTGGATCGACCCAATAAAAACAATCAGAGGTACTCTTCCATGCTTCTCAAAGGCAAAGTCGCGATCATCACCGGTGCAGCCTCCGCACGTGGCATTGGCCGCGCAACAGCGACCACTTTCGCGCAACAAGGCGCACGTGTCGTGATCATCGACCTGGACGAATCCGCCGCACGGGATGCCGCCGCCTCCCTGGGGGAAGGTCATCTCGGCCTCGCCGCCAATGTCGCAGACGAATCGCAAGTCCAGCAGGCCGTCGCCAAAATCATCGAGCACTTCGGCCGCATCGACATTCTCGTCAACAACGCCGGCATCACCCAGCCCCTCAAGACCCTGGATATCCGCCCCTCCGATTACGACAAGGTGCTGGACGTCAGCCTGCGCGGCACCCTACTGATGTCACAGGCGGTGATTCCGATGATGCGCCAGCAGTCGGGCGGCAGCATCGTGTGCATGTCGTCGGTCTCCGCTCAACGCGGCGGCGGCATTTTCGGTGGCCCGCATTACAGTGCCGCCAAGGCCGGCGTGCTGGGCCTGGCCAAGGCCATGGCACGGGAACTGGGGCCGGACAAGGTTCGCGTAAACTCCATCGCCCCCGGTTTGATCCACACCGACATCACCGGTGGCCTGATGCAGGACGAACGTCGCCACGCGATCATCGACGGCATCCCGTTGGGACGTCTGGGTGAGGCTCAGGATGTCGCCAACGCCGCGTTGTTCCTGGCCAGCGACCTATCCTCTTACCTGACCGGCATCACCCTGGATGTGAACGGCGGCATGCTGATTCACTGAATACACCTGAGCGGGCCTGCGCGGCCCGTGCGGTTCTGGATCGACGATGCAGCCAGGCTTGATTGCCTGGCGGTCAATAAAAACAAGAGATCAGACCATCATGACTACCCTGTCGCTCGAAGCGGTTTCGACCGTGCGCTCCAACGCCTACCGTAAAACCGCGTGGCGCCTGATGCCCTTTCTGATGCTGTGCTACCTGTGTGCCTATCTGGATCGGGTCAATGTCGGCTTTGCCAAGCTGCAAATGATGAACGATCTGGCGCTGAGCGAAACGGTCTATGGACTGGGCGCCGGCATGTTCTTCATCGGCTATTTCCTCTGCGAAGTTCCCAGCAACATCATCCTGCACAAGGTCGGTGCGCGGGTCTGGATCGCCCGCATCATGATCACCTGGGGCATCGTCTCCGCCCTGTTCGCCTTCGTCGAAACCGCGTGGCAATTTTATGCCTTGCGCTTTCTGCTTGGCATTGCCGAAGCAGGCCTGGCGCCGGGGCTGTTGCTGTACCTGACCTACTGGTTTCCGTCCTATCGGCGTGCGCGCATGACCGTGTTGTGGTTTATCGCCATTCCGCTGTCCGGCATGGTCGGTGGCCCGATCTCCGGCTGGATCATGAATCACTTCGCCGGCATGCATGGCTGGGCCGGCTGGCAGTGGATGTTCGTGCTCGAAGCTGTGCCCACCGTTCTTATCGGCTTGCTGGTACTGAGCTATCTCAAGGATGGCGTACACCAGGCCACCTGGCTCGATGACGACGAAAAAGCACTGATCCGCCGCGAACTGGCCGAGGATGACCAGCAGAAAATCACCCATGCGTCGGTGGGCGAGTTTATTCGCGACCGTCGTCTGTGGTTGCTCGCAGGCATCTACTTCTGCGTTGTAATGGGCCAGTACGCGATCACCTTCTGGCTACCGACACTGGTACGCAATGCCGGGGTTTCCGATCCGCTG
The DNA here is from genome assembly GCF_019219205.1 of Pseudomonas sp. PDM27. Classification (NCBI taxonomy): domain Bacteria; kingdom Pseudomonadati; phylum Pseudomonadota; class Gammaproteobacteria; order Pseudomonadales; family Pseudomonadaceae; genus Pseudomonas; species Pseudomonas sp. PDM27. Next base: position 646,192 of record NZ_JAHUWF010000001.1, read on the forward strand.
CACATCGGTTTCCTGACCAGCCTGCCCTACCTCTGCGCCATCGTGGCAATGCTGCTGGTCGGTCGCAGTGGCGACAAACACCGCGAGCGACGCTGGCACCTGATCGCCCCGATGATTGCCGGCGCACTCGGCCTGGCCCTCGCCGCATTGCTGGGCGGCAATATCGTCCTGTCCATCCTAAGCCTGAGCCTGGCCGCGTCCGGAATCCTGTCCGCGACGTCGCTGTTCTGGATGCTGCCCACCACATTGCTCGGGGGCGTTTCCGCCGCCGCGGGCATTGCGGCAATCAACAGCTTCGCCAACCTCGCCGGGTTCTGTTCGCCTTACCTGATCGGCTGGATCACCACACAGACCGGTTCCAGCGCCATAGGCATGTACCTGATCACCGGCGTACTGGTGTTCGGCGCCACGCTGGTGCTGCGAATTCCCGCCGCCTCGGTCAATCGTTGATTTATTGGAGCTTTCACCATGACTGCCAATCCTTCACTCGTTACACCCAAAACACTGACAGAGCGTGCCCATAACATTCGCCGCCACGCGTTGCGCATGGGGCAAGTTCAGGGGCAAGGCTATGTCGGCCAAGCCCTCGGTGCCGCCGACCTGCTGGCTGTGTCCTACTTCCATGCCCTGGACTATCGGCCTGAAGACCCGCAATGGGAGGGCCGCGATCGCTTCTACCTGTCGATCGGTCACTACGCGATTGCGCTGTATGCCGCCTTGATCGAAGCCGAAATTATCCCGCTCGATGAGCTGGAAACCTACGGCGCGGACGACAGCCGCCTGCCGATGTCAGGCATGGCCGCCTACACCCCGGGCATGGAAATCACCGGCGGTTCGCTGGGTCAGGGTCTGGGCATCGCGGTCGGTGCCTGCCTGGGCCTCAAGCGCAAAGGCTCACCCTCCTTCGTCTACAACCTGCTGTCCGATGGCGAGTTGAACGAAGGCTCGACCTGGGAAGCCGTGATGTCGGCTTCGCACTGGAAGCTCGACAACCTGATCGCCATCGTCGACGTCAACAACCAGCAAGCCGACGGTTACTCCAGCGAGATCCTGTCGTTCGAACCCATCGTCGATCGCTGGCAAGCCTTTGGCTGGTTCACTCAGCGAGTCGATGGCAATGACCTCGACGCACTGGTCACCGCGTTCGATGCCGCGCGCAATCATTCCGGCAGCCAGCCACGGGTGATCATTTGCGACACCAAAATGGGCAAAGGCGTGCCCTTCCTCGAAACCCGCGAGAAGACACACTTCATCCGCGTGGAAGAACACGAATGGGATCTGGCACTGATCAATCTTGAAGAAGGAAATAACCAATGAGCAACGCCGCCAACACTCCGACTTCGACTGCCGAACCGATCAAAAAACGCCTGACCACCTCGGCGATGATCGCGTCGATTGCCTCGGAAGGCCAAGCCACGAAATCTGCGCCTTTCGGTCATGCGCTCGCGGCGCTGGCTGATCAGCGCCAGGACATCGTCGGTCTGTCCGCCGACCTGTCCAAGTACACCGACCTGCACATCTTCGCCAAGGCACATCCCGACCGTTTCTATCAAATGGGCATGGCTGAGCAACTGCTGATGAGCGCGGCCGCGGGGATGGCCCGTGAAGGCTTCGTACCCTTTGCCACCACCTACGCGGTGTTCGCTTCGCGCCGCGCCTATGACTTCATCTGCATGGCGATCGCCGAGGAAAACCTCAACGTCAAGATCGTCTGCGGCCTGCCCGGCCTCACCACCGGCTATGGACCCAGCCACCAGGCCACGGACGATCTGGCGATCTTCCGGGCCATGCCCAACCTGATGATCGTCGATCCCTGCGACGCCCTGGAAATCGAGCAGGCCGTGCCCGCCATTGCCGCGCATCAAGGGCCGGTGTACATGCGCCTGCTGCGCGGCAATGTACCGCTGGTGCTGGATGAGTACGGCTATAAATTCGAGATCGGCAAGGCCAAGACACTGCGCACCGGTAACGATGTGTTGATCATCTCCACCGGCCTGATGACCATGCGAGCATTGGAAGCCGCGAAGGAACTGCAGGCGGACGGCGTCGATGTCGCCGTGCTGCACGTACCAACGATCAAACCACTGGATGAGCAAACCATTCTCGCCGAGGCAAGGAAGCCTGGTCGCCTGGTGGTCACAGCAGAGAACAGTTCGATTATTGGCGGTCTCGGCGAGGCCGTTGCCGGGGTGCTGCTGCGCAATGGGGTGACGCCAACCTTCAGGCAGATCGCATTGCCCGATGCATTCCTCGATGCCGGTGCCCTGCCGACGTTGCATGATCGCTATGGCATTTCCACCCAGGCAGTCTGCGCTCAAATCAAAGCCTGGCTTTGACCGCTGACTGACAGGAGCGCTTTGGATAGGCGCTCCATAGTGAGGTTTCAGGATGTTCGCCTCGAGTCGTTTCTTGCCATCCCCTTATGAATGCTCTTGGAAGAAAGCGGCGCGGCGGCAAACGCCGGCCAAAAGCAGTCGGTGTTTCGGACTGTGCGACAGATTTCGAAAGAACGCTGCAAGCCCCGCGACGCTTAAGGGCTTGCGATTCATTGCCGATACGCCCCTCAAGGTTGCGAGACGTTTTCTACCGGAAGGCCTGCCGTGTTCATTACGGAACGCGCAGGCCTATTTGCGTACCTCAGGCGCGTGTATATCCGTGGCGTCTCGGCCGTCTGCCACATCTCTCAGGCGTCTTTCGCCTCAACTTTGCCAGCCTTTCTGGCATCTTTCGGTCGGACTTTGCTCGACTCTCTGGCATATTGCGTAAACTTTGGCGTCCCGGGCTGCATCTGCAGCAGCTTTGGCAGCATCTCTGGCTGCATCTGCGCCTGCCTTGCCGGCGTCCCTGGCTGCATCCGCAGCGGCCCTGGCAGCATCCCTGGTGGCATCCGCGCCCGCTACGCCAGCAGCGTTTGCTACGTCCCTGGCTGCATCTGCCTGAGCTCTGGCGGCGTCCCTGGTTGCATTTGCAGTGGCTATTGCCGAATCCCGGACGGCATCCGCATCGGCTTTGGCAGCGTCCCGGACTGCATCTGCGTCGTTCACGGCAGCGTCTGCGCCATTGTTGTCTGCGTCGTTGTCATGCGCATTGCCATTGCCTGCTACACCATCATCGCCTGCCGCATCATGATCGCCTGCTACACCATCATCGCCTGCCGCATCATGATCGCCTGCCGCACCATGATCGCCACCCTCTCCATGATCGCCTGCCGCACCATGATCACCACCCTCTCCATGATCACCACCCTCTCCATGATCGCCTCCCGCTCCATGATCGCCACCCTTTCCATCGCCTCCTGCTCCATGATCACCACCCTTTCCATCGCCTCCTGCTCCATGATCGCCACCCTTTCCATGATCGCCTCCAGCTCCATGATCACCACCCTTTCCTTGGCCGCTGCCACCCTGACCACCGCCGCTGCCACCTTCTTTGGCATACACGCTGGAGAAACTGCCGATGTAATCGGGCACCAGTACAGTCGATGCCGACAGGACTGCGCCAATTGCCAGAGCCAATAAACATTTATTGAGCTGCATGTTCCAACCTCCGGTTGGAGTTGCGTAGTCATGTCCGTATCGAACGCAATGTCCAGTAAGTTTCCGGCCGCCCATTTGAGCGGCCAGCCAACCGGTACGGTCATCAATCTGCAGCTTTAAAGAGCAACTGCGGTTTGCGCATGATCCATCAACACCAGTCAGTATCGCTTCGCGGGAAATATTCCCACGTATAGGTTAGATGAGTACGTTCAGTCCTAGTTCAACAAATCAATCTCAGGACCAGGACATGCGTTGATCGGTACGCGTTATCGTTAACGACCATCGCTGACAAGCCAGCTCCCACAAGGGGCCGTGACCTCCAAACCAGTGAACGCCCCAAAAAAATATCGAGGCCAATCACTCTGAAAGGGGTAAGTTCTGAGGGCCTTTGCACAAGCCGTGTCTATAATTTTCCAGATATCGGCCCCATTGGTCAGTGAATACAAATGTCCGAAGATGAAAATTCGCAGCCCGGTTCTGACGTTCTCTTCGACGAAGCTGACTGTGGATTGCTGCTGACCGCAGAAAATGGCGAGATCGCACAGGTCAACCTCACATTCTGCCGCTGGTTAGGCTACCGGCGAAAAGAGCTGCTCGGTCGTCACATCCAGGATTTGATGAGCCCCGAGGGAAGGACGTTCCACAAGATGTACTGGGCGCCCCTCATGCAGATTCAGGGCGTCGTTGCTGACGTGAAATTCGATCTCGCTCACTACAACGGACATTCCATTCCAATGATGCTCAGCGCCATCAGCTGTGAGCATTCTGCTGGCATATTTCATGAAATGACCCTGTTCAAGGCTGCGGATAGCCAAAGGTACGAGCGCGAACTGCTCAATGCCCGAATGCTTGCCGAAAGGCATTTGGCGAAACACCTCAAGGACCAACGCGTACTGGACATGTCCCAGGACAAGTTGCGTATCACGTACGCTGCGGCTGAAGACAGGGCCCTGTTCGCCGAGCAACTGATCGGGATTGTCAGTCATGACCTGCGCAACCCGTTGTCAGCCATAAAAATGGCCACGGAACTGCTGGGCCGCCGAGAGATGGATGCCAAACAGGTCCAGATACTTGGCCACATCACCCATTCGGCCGAGCGTGCGCAGCGCCTGGTGGCCGATCTACTGGATTTCACCCTGACTCAGGTGGGGCGAGGTATCTCGGTCCTGCCCAAACCGGTCGATTTACACGACCTGATAGCCGATTGCCTGGACGAGTTGAGCCTGGCTTTTCCCGGGCATACGTTGACCCATCTGCGGTATGGGCAAGGTGCTTTCTCTGCAGACAGCGATCGGCTTTATCAGCTCATCGGCAATCTGGTCGCCAATGCAGTCGCCTATGGTGCCAGCGATAGCGAAGTCACCGTTTCCACACGCTTTGAAGATCAAGTTCTCGTTATAACCGTGCACAACTTCGGCACCCCTATACCTGAGGCGTTGCTTGGGGATTTGTTCGAGCCGATGATCCGAGGCAGTCATGACAATGCCGAACTCAGAAGTGTCGGGTTGGGTCTGTTCATCGTTCGGGAGATCGTAAAGGCGCACTGCGGCAAAGTGGCTGTAACTTCTACTCTCACCACCGGTACAACATTTACTGCAACCTTTCCTCGCACCTGATATGAACCTGGATTGCCCTTCACTCCCCCCTCCATTACTAGCCGACGATAGCCAGGCGTGACTGGCCGCCTCACGCCCCGAGGAAGTCAGTCAACCAAAATCGAGGTTCTTGAGGAGCGGTTAATTCATTCCTTATAGGCAACGAGTCTCCCTACCTGACCAAAAGCACTCTCAATAAACCGAGATGATTACCTTTGGCCGCGTAGTGACTCATTGGTTTTCATCGCGAACACAATGTCTTCCTGTGTCGATATCAGACACGGATGTGGCGTGATCAGGTAACTGAATCATCGGACAAGCCGGGTAAGGTGGCGCACCTTTTCATCGAAACGACCACGTCACGATGATGGGCTTGATAAGAACTGCAGCGTTTGAAGGGTGCTTCTTTCAGGAAGCCCGGCAGGCAGCAATGATGATCTGTTGCCCTATCCATCCGCTTAAATGTCGATCGGCAGAGAATAAAAAACCAATGATTAGCCCGAGCTCCAAGGATTCGAGTGGCCAATTGGCGCAGGGCTTCAAGCCTCGTCACGTAACAATGCTGTCAATCGCCGGTATTATCGGCGCCGGTTTGTTCGTTGGCTCAGGACACGCCATTGCGGCGGCTGGCCCGGCGGTCCTGCTGGCCTATCTGTTCTCTGGCCTGCTCGTCGTTCTGGTCATGCGCATGCTCGGTGAAATGGCGGTGGCCAACCCGGACACCGGCTCCTTCTCCACCTATGCCGACCAGGCAATCGGCCGTTGGGCTGGCTTCACCGTCGGTTGGCTCTACTGGTGGTTCTGGGTGCTGGTGATCCCTATCGAAGCGCTGGCCGCCGGGCATGTATTGAACCAGTGGTTTCCCCAGATCGATGCCTGGCTGTTCGCCCTGGGGTCGATCATTGCACTGGTGGTGACCAACCTGTTCAGCGTGTCCAAGTACGGTGAATTCGAGTTCTGGTTCGCCATGGCCAAGGTGGTGGCGATCATCGGCTTCATCGGCGTAGGTTTTGCCGTGTTGATGGGCTGGGTTCCCGATCGGGAAGTCAGCGGATTGAGCGGCCTGATGGCCGAGCACGGCGGGTTTGCTCCAAACGGGCTGTCGGCGGTAGTCGGCGCCTTCATCACCATCATGTTCAGTTTCATCGGTACCGAAGCGGTCACCATCGCCGCCGCCGAATCCGACAATCCCTCGCAGAACATTGCCAAGGCCACCCGTTCGGTGATCTGGCGCATCGGGGTGTTTTACCTGCTGTCGATTTTCGTGGTCATCTCCGTGGTGCCCTGGAACGATCCGCTGTTGGCTTCGGTAGGTTCCTACCAGCGGGCGCTGGAAATCATGAACATTCCCCACGCCAAGTTCATGGTGGACGTGGTGGTGCTGATCGCCGTGGCCAGTTGCATGAACTCCTCGATCTACATTGCCTCGCGCATGCTGTACTCGCTGGGCCGTCGCGGTGATGCGCCGAAGGCACTGAAGGCGACCTCCTCCGAAGGCGTGCCGCGGGCAGCCGTCATCGCCAGCACCGTGCTGGGCGCGGCGATCACCGTGTGGAGCTACTTCATGCCCGCCGGGTTGTTCGAGTTCCTGCTGGCCAGTTCCGGCGCGATTGCCTTGGTGGTGTACCTGGCCATTGCGGTGTCGCAGCTGCGCATGCGCCGGATGTTGCGTCGGCAGAACGTCGAGCTGACCTTTCGCATGTGGCTGTTTCCATGGCTCACCTGGTTGGTGATCCTGTTCATCTGCGCGGCGCTGGCGGTGATGATGGCCTCCCCTGATCACCGTACCGAAGTGAGCACGACCATTGGCCTGGCGCTGGCGATCTCCTTTATCGGCCTGCTGACATCGCGTCACCCCGCGCAAGCTGCGAGCGTGACATCGGCGGGATAAAACCAGCGAGGTCGTTGCGCCCAACCTGATACCCCCTTCGCCAGGACAGGGGGTATTACCCGCTCCTGTGTCTCAGGCCGTCATCGCTTTTTGTGAGGACATGACCACGATGTCATCGAACTCCACCGTGTCCGACGGTACGACTCAATCCGTCGGTTTTCTGCTGCTGGACAAATTCACACTCATTTCCCTGGCGTCGGCAGTAGAGCCACTGCGCATGGCCAATCAGTTGTCGGGGCGAGAGTTATATCGCTGGCATACGTTCAGCCCCGGTGGAGAGCCTGTCTGGGCCAGTGACGGCGTGCAAATCACCCCGGATGCTTCATGGAAAAATCCATTGGTGGCGGACACTGTAATCGTGTGCGGCGGTATTGGAATCCAGAGCGTGATTACCCGCGAGCACATTACCTGGCTGCAAGCCCTGGCGCGTCAATCCAGGCGGTTGGGAGGCGTGTGCACCGGTAGCTGGGCGCTCGCAAAAGCCGGGCTGCTCGACGGCTACGAGTGCAGCGTGCATTGGGAATTTCTGGCGGCCATGCAGGAAGCTTTCCCGCGAGTCAGCATCAGCGCGAGCCTGTTCACCCTCGACCGAAACCGATTCACGAGTTCCGGCGGAACGGCCCCCATGGACATGATGTTGCACCTGATCGGTCGCGATCATGGTCGTGAATTATCCGCAGCCATCTCCGAGATGTTTGTTTACGAGCGCATACGCAACGAACAGGACAATCAGCGCGTTCCACTCAGGCATGTGCTCGGAACTCATCAGCCCAAGCTGCAGGAAATCGTCGCGTTGATGGAGGCCAATCTCGAGGAACCGATCGACCTGGATAACCTTGCTGAATACGTTGACCTGTCACGTCGACAGCTGGAGCGGCTATTTCAGAAATACCTTCACTGTACGCCGTCACGCTACTACATGAGGTTACGGCTTGTCCGAGCGCGACAACTGCTCAAGCAAACATCATTGTCGATCATTGAGTTGGCGTATGTATGCGGCTTCGTGTCCACACCGCATTTTTCCAAATGCTATCGCGAGTACTTTGGTATTCCACCCAGTGAGGAGCGTTCCGGCCCTGAAACGAGTCGCAAACTGGCAACGCTTGCGACGACGCAGCCGTCATTGACCAAACCGCTGACAGCGCTCGACCAGGCGCGAAACGAATCGACCTTTGCCAGTGTTCGCATGATGGATCGTTCCGGTTTGGCGGAGTCGTACTGATCGCCTGCCTCTGCCCCTGGATAAAGCCACGCCTCCTGCGCGCCGTCTGACGCCCAAAAGACTCGTAATGCTTTCGCCAGGGTCGCGCCACCAGCGAGCACTCAATTCTGGCCGCAGTCGCTTACACAGCACCCATCTGCGCGGTACTTGAATAAGTGCCTGACTCCGACATCCTCTGCCGGCAGCCGACAAACCCTCTGATTCTATTTTCGTACTCTCCACTGGCCCGACGTTCATCACGTGACGTCGGCTCAGTCAGTCCTACCACTGCCCTGCCATAGGCTCTAGCCGAGCGGACTATAGGTTGGGTTCAAGGAGAATAAAAAAATGAATCCAGGTTTTACATCATCACTCAACCACTTGCTCGAAAGCGTCACGACTGGACATCAACGCGTCCCAGGCGTAGTCGCAGCAATCACCGGGCGCGACGGTTTGCTCTACGAGGGTGCATCAGGACAACGAATGTCCGGTCAAGCAGGTGCAATGACGACCGACAGTGTTTTCGCCATGTATTCCACGACGAAAGCGATAACCGCCACGGCAGTGCTGCAGTTGGTCGAAGAAGGTCGACTCGATCTCGATGCACCGGCCAGTACCTATGTACCGATGATTGGCGAACTGAAGGTGCTCGAAGGGTTTGATAGCGACGGCACCCCACGGCTTCGCGCGCCCAAAAAGCACATCACCACCCGAATGCTTCTGCTTCATACGGCAGGCTTTGGTTATGAATTCTTCAACGAAAACTACAACAGACTGGTTCAGGAACAAGGACAACCCAGCGTCATCGGCGGGTCGCTGGCAGCGCTGAAAACACCCTTGCTGTTTGAGCCAGGGGAACAGTGGGAATACGGCTCCGGTTTGGATTGGGCCGGCCTGGTGGTGGAGGCCATTACTGGCAAACGTCTGGGTGACGTAATGCGACAGCGTATTTTCGAGCCACTGGGCATGACCGATACCGGGTTTACCATGACCCCGTCGATGCTCCAGCGACGGGCTGGCCTGCATCAGCGGGAAGAGGATGGATCGCTGACGGCAATCGAGGACTCCATCGTTTCGCAGGAGCCCGAAGTGCACATGGGCGGTCATGGCCTGTTTTCGACTGTGAAGGATTATTGCCTGTTTATCCGTGCCTGGCTTAACGATGGGCAAGGTGATCACGGACGGATTCTGAGACCGGAAACGATTCGCTTCGCTGAAAAAAATGGCCTTGAACATCTGAAAGTCAAAGCACTTCCCGGCGTTATTCCAAGCATCTCTCACACCGCGGAGTTTTTCCCGGGCATGTCAAAGTCATGGGCGTTGAGTTTCATGATAAACGAACAAGACGCCCCCACCGGCCGACCTGCGGGCTCTTTGGCGTGGGCCGGATTGGCCAATCTTTACTATTGGATCGACCGCAAGAACGGCATCGGTGGTTTTTGGGCCACCCAGATATTGCCATTCGCCGATCCCGTTTCGGTCAATGCGTATCTGGATTTCGAAACGGCGGCCTACCGCCATCTGACCAACCAAGCCAGTAGCTGATTCGCCTTAAGTCCTAAGAGAGCCCGCCAGGGGCTCCAGGCGATGGTGCAAAAAACTGTTCCCTCTCTGAAAACCAACAAAAATAAAAAAGGTGACTCATGGAGCTCTCCATACGTACTCCTGCGCGCGTTCGATCCTTGGTAGGCGCGCTTGACACTTCAATGTTTGGTGCCGGCCTTGCGATGGCCATGCTGGCGGGCAACGCCCAGGCCATCGATGTGGATGCCGGCGAATACGCTGCTGCGCTGCCAGCCGGCAGCAACATCGGCTTGCTTTACCTGCAACATGCGCAGCGGCGCTCGCTTTACAGTGATGGCCACAAGGTTGCGGTCAAAGCGGGGCTCGACTCGGATATCGGCATACTGCGAGTCGCAAATTACCAACAACTGGGTGACTACACCGTCAATTCGCAGTTCCTGTTGCCCTTCGGTCGCTTGGAAGGTACACGCGATAACGACTCGTTGGGACAAACCAGTGGCGTGGGTGATCTGATCCTGGCGTCTACCCTGTGGCTGGTGAATGACCCGGCGAAAAACCGTTACTGGGGTATTGCGCCCTACCTGTACGTGCCGACCGGTAACTATGACCGAAACGATGCACTCAACCTTGGCGAAAACCGTTGGAAGCTGATATTGCAAACGGGTTATGTGACCGGTCTCACTGAAAAACTGTCCCTGGACCTCACCGCTGATGTGACCTTGTTTGGCAAAAATGACGACTTCTCGAGTCAAGGTCTGACATTGCGCCAGAAACCGCAATGGCAAGCCCAGACCTACCTGAGGTACGCCGTGACACCCAAGCTGTCGGTGCATGTCGGTGCGTCTCAACTCTGGGGTGGCGAGACACGCCTTGACGGACAGGATCAGAGCGATGAACCCGACACCAGTAAGTTTCGTGTCGGGGGATCATACTGGTTGACCCCTGCCTTCCAGGCCTTGGTCAATTACGGCCAGGACGTCTCGGTCGACAACGGTTTCAAGGAAAAGCAGCGGGTCAACCTACGGCTGTTGTGGGTGTTCTGATCCGCAGCAAATGACTGGATTCCTGGGCACCGAGAGCGGCTTCGACACAGCTCTCGGTGCCCTTGTCCTTCGTCAAATCGCTAGCGCAGCCGGCGCCGCAAGGTTTGGGAGGGTAACTCGCTGAAACGCTTGCGATAGCACCCCGCAAATTCACCCAGATTCAAATATCCCCAGCGAAAGGCGACGGACGAAACGGTCGTGCCCGACTCCGGATCCGTCGCCAATAAATCGCGCCGCGCCCCCTGCAATCGCTGCTCGCGCAAGAATGCACCGGGCGTCATACCGCGAAATCGTGAGAAGGCACCACTCAATGCCCGCACACTGGTCCCGACCGCACTGGCAACCTCTGCCATCGTCGGCAGGCTCGCGGCATTGGCACTCATGAACTCTTCGGCAGCCCTGACGTAACGGGGTGCAATCCGATTCATGGGACTACTGAAGTCAAACCCGGCTTGCGCGGCGCGGCCAGCCCACTCTTGCAGCAGATGAACGCAAAGACTTTGCTCCAGGTGAGCCCCCATACGCCCTTTAGCCATGTGATCGGGAGCCTCCGCCACACAACGAACCGTGTACTCCAGCAGACTTAGCCAGCTCGAACCAACGCCACCAATGACGCACTTGTGTCTCCAGAACTGATCATCGGGCACGAACCCAAACCACTGCTGTGCTGTCTGCTCCAGAATCCCATGAGGAATGGTCAGATTCAGCTGCAAGTGATCCGGGTCAAGGTCGATCCGGTAATCGACACGACTGCAATCGGCGATGAAGGATCCTCCCACAGCCGTATCTTCAGTGACAGAACGCTGCACCCAGTGCCGGGCATTGCCGCGAATGGTCGTGAGCAAAAGTGCATTCCCGGCTTCTGGCGAAAAATCATCGACGCACACCGCCACGCCATAGGCAAAACGACTCAGCGTCAACTCGCCAATCCTGGACGAATGCATGGTTGCGTGGGGCTTGATTGCATACCCCGTAGGGGACACACGATAGGGCATATAAACGCGGTTCGACCAGTCGCTGATTTCATCCCATTCGGTTGAATAATTTTTATGGTGCTGGCGTATCGGCGTGCCGCTGGCATCGATTAACAACGCATGGTCGAGAAGCATGGAGACACCTGTTTTTATTTTTTTAGGTTCGGGTAAACACGCAGCGGTGATCTTAGCGTTACCAAACACACTCGACCATTCCGAGAAGCTGAGGTTGATGGCAGGAGTGGTCATGATTATGCAGTTAGCACACGCCATACCAAGAGGGGATATTTTGTTTTTATCTTTTATAACAACTACTTAAATGGCAGCCTGCCAAGACGCGGGATGCCTTGGCAGGTTAATACGCTGCCAGGATGGCGGTCATTGGCAGTCGTGCAGCGTGAGCGCCAGGTACTAGACCAAACCTTGTACTTTCAGTCGCCTGTACAAAGTACGCTCGCCGCAGCTCCGACAGGGCAAGATTAAAGGCTGGTGAATGGCCAACCAACCCTTCGTTGCCGGGTCGCGCCGATGCGCCACGAACCAGTGTGAGACGCTCCACATAGGCGGTAATAACACCGTGCTCGTCTAGAATCGGTGACGGGTCAGGTCCAATGCAAATGGGTGGTCAAGTAGGGTGTAATTTCCCAACCAAACACCTCAGATACGAAAGCACCTTCCGATAACTGGGAATCGAACTTGAAAGCATCCGATTTACGCGTTGCAAGCCCTCCTGGCAGGGCAAGCGTATTGCGGTGAATCGCTCCAGCCCTACCACTTATGCCTGAGTCGTTAATCATGGATGAAGTCACTAAATTGCCTTCGGATGATGTACCTGACCTTCAACCTATAGTGCAGCGCAAGCTGGGGCGCTGCCTGTTGAGCTTGCAACAATACGAACTGCTACTGAAAGCTCTTACCGCCCATGGCGAGCTGAGCGGTCCTGCGGATCAGCTGCCTATCATCCGTGAGCAAAAGATCGCATGTGCCCAGAAAAAAACCATGGGCACGTTGATGGGGATGTTGACCGAAAGCTTTCTGACCCAGTCGTCCCAAAAAGAAGAATCACAGACGCAAGCCGATGCCGGTGACCAGATCTGGTTCAGCTATCGACACCAAATGGAAATGTCAGGCGAGCGCTATGAGGCAACGAAGGCCGCTCTCAAGGAGCTCGTTGACCTGCGCAATGAACTGGTCCACCACTTCATTGAGCGTTTCGATCTCTGGACTGAATCAGGCTGCCAGGCGGCGGATGGCTTTCTGGAGGACAGCTACGAAACCATCAATCGGCATTGTCTGAATCTGCAATCCTGGGCCAAACACATGAGTGAGGCACGAGATAAACTGGCTTCGTTTATGCAGAGCCAAGCATTTGAAGATGTGTTCGACGGTATCCGGGTGGATGGCTCAGTCGATTGGCCCGGCAGTGGGATATGCAGCTGTTTACGTGAAGCGGAAACCGAGCTTGCCGAAGGTGGCTGGACGCGACTGGAAGCAGCCATCCGCTGGATTGGTGGTACCTATCCAGAACAGACGCCCAAGCGCTACGGTTGCAGCAGCTGGAGGCATGTCCTGCACGAATCACGGCAGTTCGAAATACGAAAATCCCAAGCTGATAATGAACGTACTGCCGTCTGGTATCGCAGCAAGGTCAGTTGAAGGGGAAGCTGTATCGCCCCTCCTCTTGTAAGCGCGCTGACTGACTGCTCCTGGCCGCTTTCTGCTTGTCGCGAGAGGCTGCTCCACAGTCAAAAGCCGTCACCGGGATGCGCCAGGAAAACGAGTTGATTCAACGGGCATCAGAAATGACGGTGTAGGCCGACACGATGGCTGATATCTTTCCCGCGCACTTGATCGCGTCCAATCGACGCTGATCCCATCAAGGAAGATGAAAACAATGAAAACAGTGCTCGGCGCCCTGCCCCTTATCTGCCTGAAACTACAGGCATTCGCTGGCGACAACCCCATCGGCCTCCCGGCTTCGACGTTGCCAGACAAGCAAAATGACCGCCCGCTCAAGTTGGCCCTCTGGCACCTGAATACAACAACTGTCCGCTGACAACCTGATCACTGTGTTTCGCCAGTCGACCTCTCGTGGGCGCGAGCACATTGCTAATGAACTGAGTGTTGCAGTGGCACCTCCGGGATTTGCCCCTCGATTCAGATCTGTTTTAAACAACAAGGCCGCATCAAAATGAAAACATTATTCATCGTCACGCTCGGAATGTTATCGCTCATTCAAACTTCACTATCCTTCGCGGACAATGTTAACGGGAAAAGTATCTACTCACAGAGATGTATCATGTGCCACGGAACAGATCTCAAAGGAACAGGACCGCTGGCTAATAAAAGCAACCCTCCTACGCCTGACCTTACAACCTCCGCTTTCAAAAAACGGTTAAATGATTATCCGGGCGTTATTGTGTCATCGATAATACTTCGTCCAAATGGAGACTTGATTCCAAGAACTTTGCAAGAGAATGGTGTAAAGCTATCGCCGTACGCCTGGAGGATTAAGGATCTTCGCGATATAAATCAATACATGAGTGGTGTGATTTCAAAAACTCGATGAGTTTGAGCTGAGAAGTTGGTACAGAAGTCCAAGAGTCATCTCAGGCTTTAGGGCTTATGGGGCACATCCGGCAGCAATCGGCTGCGGTCGTGACAGATAAATAACGGCCAGGAGCGGCCTTTCCCGGTTAGAACCGAACACCTGAACCTGCAGATGCCCGAATGGATCCAATCAACACGTACAGGTAAGCGTAAAAAATGCTGACTAGAGGGTATTGAAACTTGTTGTTACAAGCAGGAATACGTATCATTAATATTCAAACTCAGGACGCAGGGAGCGCATTGTCCATACAATAAGAAGGTCAAAAAAAATAATGCTTAAAATGCTCCTCGTGTACGTTCATCTGCTCGCCAGCTGTATTGCCCTCGGCAGGGTATTGCTAGCCGATCACAAGCTTTGGAATTGGCGCAAGGAAGCGCTGGATCAGGCGAAGCTTGAGTATCTGGAAGAAACCAGGAAAATCGCCACCCTCGCGTTACTGGCCCTTTGGGGCAGTGGTCTGCTGTTGGTCCTTCAGGGGTATCTTCTCGAGGGCACTGCGTACTTGCTCAACCAGAAGCTCTGGGCCAAGGTGGCGGTTGTCGCGCTGCTGACCCTGAACGGCGGTCTGTTGCATCGCGTCGGCTTCCCGTTGTTGCAAAAAGCCCCCTTCGTCTTGTTACCGGGTTCCGACCGCGGTCGCCTTGCACTCTTGGGGGCGTTCTCCATGAGTGGCTGGCTGTTCGCCGCTTTCCTGGGGGTGGCTCGAGCCTGGAATCATGTCATGCCGTGCTTGCATGTGATGGGGGTTTTCACGGCATTCGCCTTGCTGGCTTGCGCCGTGGCGCTTGTGGTCGCCAGCACGGCGGGCACGATGCGTGGTGAGGAGCCTACGGTTTCATAGTGGGTGTAGCACAAACTCAAGCGTGGATAGCATGACACCTCCCTCGGCACAGGAGTCCAGCAAGGCATCCATGCTTGAAGTCGTGGATAGACTCAGTACTGACACCTGATCGCCACACGCAGACCACCTGGCTGATTGATGGACCTTTCAGCCAACGTCTTGACCCGCGCCCCGTTAACCCCTTCGCAGTAACGAGCAGACTCTGCGCTATCCACCGCTCCGTGCGGTTTCATTTTCGTCCGTGCCAGGCCACTGGAATCGCTGGCAGACACAATCGGTCGAAAGAAGCCCTTCGCAACAGGCAGAAAGCGGCCAATAGCGGATTGTAGGCAGGTAGCCGCTGATGTCTCTACGCTGGTCGCGCCCAACTATTAATGAGAGATAGTGGGTGTAGATAATGCTTATAACTGCCGTAATCGCATACGGATCACTCGCGAGCCACGCTCAACGAGGTGTCAAGGTAGCTAAATAGCCGTCCTCGGAAAGCGCTAAACTACGAAATGACTGCCGAACGGTTTAGCCAGTCTGTTGTATCGATTGGTTCAATCCAAGTTTGTAAGGGGGGGCACTCGCTTGGTGTGCGCCCTGCCGATAAAGCGTAGCCTTAGGTATTTTCGAAATGGATGATGATTGAAGGAAGCTCTAGTAATGCCACCAGTCTCACACCATTTGTAGGTCGGATCGTTGCGCAATTTGCAGGATCGAAAATCAGCCTTACCTCGTCCCTATATCCCGTTTCAAGTCCGGAGACGAGCGCCAGTATAAAGTCGCTACCACGCTCCTTCGCACGCTTGAACTCATTATTTGATAGTTCGATTTGGGATTGAGGACTACGAGCGGTTGCTTTCATTTCGACAAACGTTTTCCAGTCGAACACTCCATCTGCCCCTACTCCTTGACGCTTACGAAAATCAACAAGGCGTCGATCTGCCGACGTCTCTAGTGCCTGTACAAGTATTTCCCAGCCGCGCTGCTCGAGGTCGGCATTCGTATATGCGGCGGGGGCACTTGGGCTTGATGACTCATTCGTATCGCTTGGGCTTGGTGGTTTGGTTTTCAAAACTCCCGCAGGTTTGGCTGCGGGTTTTAGCCGCGTGGTACCAGGATTAATGGTAGCGCCAACGACAGCGCCTACCGTTTCTTTGAGCGTCCGTGGCTTGATATAAGCAACATTACTTCTAGGTTGTGTGACGATAATTTTGCCTTTGAGCGAGGCATTAATAGCGGCGGCCGCTTCCTGCATTGCATCGTTACGTTTTTCGTCGCTAGCAAGTCGAATCTCGGCAGTGACTACGTCCCTACTTTTCTGCCACGCGAGCACCCACTCAGCATCGATTCTTCGGCGCCCTTCCATGGGGAACATTGACGCAATAACTTTGCCCGCCGAATCCCGGTCACCGATGTCGTCGTCTCGAAAATGGAATGCTGGAGGACTTTCCTGCATGAAGGCTTTTAGCGATACCAAAACACCTGGCAAGGGCAAATCAGGAAATGTCGCCCTGACAGGGATTAACCGGTGATAGACCATCAATGGCACCGCTTTAAGCTCGTCCCATCCGATAGCTATACGATCTCGCAGTGCAGGCGCGCTGTGTGCCAACTCAGTCGAAAGGTGATCAAGTGCGTGCACAAAGCGCATTCGCGTCTGCTCTCCATACTCGACAGCTTCTTCACTTTCTGCTTCGATCTTAAGGCTCGGGCTAAGCGTTACAACGGCTAGAAACCTCATAAGATGAGGCAGGTCGCGCACATCGCATGGAGGAATCCAGAATTTCAATGACAGTATATTTTTTGCCAATTGATTACGTAATTCTGAGTTTTCTACATAAAAAACCGGTCGAGCTGTAGTCCATCCGTCTTCGCAATGAACAGGTAAGGTACGGAGTTTGGCCCGATGCCTTGGCTCAATTAAATCTTTGATGCCTTCCATGTATCGATAAACGTCCATTAGCACCGCTTCCGCCTCTGGATCATAGGGGGCTACAGCTAAATCTCGGCAGAACTGGATGCAGTCGTCAAAATCTGGCTCTGCAACACCGAGCATCACCCACAGATTGGTACAAGCGATGCCACCAGGCACAAATGACTGTCGATCATGAAATATATCCATCCCCATCATGAGATCGTTTGGCCCACGCCATCTACTCTCGCCCACATGAATCAAGCCCCCTTTGGCTAAAAACCTTTGACGAAGCTCCTGAACACTTAATTCGCCGATCCGTGCATTGTAGGTGGTCACTGGTGGGCAACGTTTGGCGATAGTCCTATAAAGAGGTAGCGTTTGGGCATGAGTCACAACCTCACCGCTATCACGTAACTTTTCAAGCGTCGCCACTAGATCCCCGACTCGGACATCCGTAATCAAATTCAGCGAGGCCGCGAGGCTGGTATTGATTTCTCTACCAACGATATCGCAAACGAAAGTCGAATAAGTAGTCTGCGTCTCAGGCGTTCGTAGCACTGCTGATTGCGGTACAACTAATTCCCCACGCCCCACAGCAATCCATCGACTATCACGTAGCTCATTGACCCAAGCGGCACTGATCTCGCCGCGACTGTACGTATATTTTATCGCCAGGTGCTCAGCCGGCACCGCGCTTCGCGGCGAATAAACACGGTCCCAATTTCGAGACAAAGTTCGTAGTAACGCAGAACTACGTATTCTCGCATCGCGCTTGCTGAGGGCGAGCAGGCTATGCAGTACGCGGCTCAAATCGGGCGAGATTTGATCGTACCTGACTAGCTCTGCTCCTTTCTGTCGGAGGTCTGCCGATCGTCTTACGCCGCCCCACCGTACGCGCTCATCCAACTTCATGACACGTGGGGTACTCTCGACCCCCAGTAGGCTTAGAAACTTTCTCGGGCCTCGTGAGACAGAGCCATCGTCACGTTTGCGCTTAGCCCATTTTCCAGCTTCGGTCTTGAGCACAGCCTCGTATCTAGCCGAAATCCACTGGATGTTGGTCGTAGTTCCTGCTGCATCGGGCCAAGTGGAGTTTTCACCGTCGAGAGTCTTACAAAGGTAACTTTCGGCAAGCGACACCTTCTGGCGCGAGGTTTTTCCGGACTTAAATACGTGGCCATCAACTCGTAATACAGCACCGATTTCTAAGCCTAACGGCTCCGCCTGCTGGTCCGGAACCTCATCGAAACGCGCTCGAAGATCACGCAAGTCATCATCGGTAATGTCAATCTTCTGACCTTTAAGAGCCTCAGCAAAAGCTGCAAGCTCTGTCTTGGCGTCGAGATCAGTTACGAAGGCCGCGTTGGCTTCCAGCCAATTAATGACTGTTTCGCCCGCATCACCATGAGCGTATGCCGAATGGAGACACTCCAGAAGATCCCAGCGTTCAGCGAAAGGTGACGGAGAGGCACCAAACACAAGCGGTCGAGCGGTCTCACCAAATTCTTTGCAGGACAATGCGAGATAATGATGGGACAACAAAAATGCCCTATCGAAAAGCTCATCGTCGGGGTGATGCAGCACCAACCGTGATCCCGACTCCACCCACCAGGATTCTGACTTATCCTCAAACGACCCGTTTTCCAGCGATTCCAATAGAGCCTCTGTGCCAAGAACACGCGATACACCCAAGGCACTCAAAACTTGCCGCCAGCGTTCTTTTTTATCGCGGATGTCAGCTTCAAGCGGGTTGAGGCCTTCGACCATTCGGCCAAGATCCTCTTCATCAAGAAGTCCATCGAGCACTTCGTCTTCATAAACAACGTTCGTGAGCGTCGACATACCACTACGTAGGCAGACCAGTGCCTCGGTTCCTAACCAATTGCGCGTAGCCTGAAGGCCTGAAGAAAAACGCTTATGCAGCCAGTAATCATTGGCCTCACCGACTCCTTCTTCAGCAAGTGGCACCAACGCCCAAGCACGCTTTGGTTCGGACGCCAATAACCCCGCGGAAATGGTCGCCACCACATCGCAGGCTCGGTCAATCAGCCAACTGTTCCAAGCGTTCTCAATGATTGCTTCTCGAGATGTGCTGGGGTCAAACTGGGCATCTAACGAAAACGGTAGGGACACATTGACCTGCGTACGAAAGCCAATGAAAAGACCAGACATTCCCTCTTGTGCGCCTAATGCGATAGAAATATTCGTATCATTGCTTCGTGCCTTATGTGCTGGGTGCAGGTGAGTGGGAACCTGCACAGTTGCCCTCCAGACGGTCCAGTTATTTTCTGGCCCAACGACATGCCTGGATTGCAACCGCGTTATCCCTTGGTGGTGGAGCGAGTAGTCGGAGTTGACCCAAGGTAAAAAAACTAGGGAGCGTTCACTTCGAGTGGTCCCGTTGATTTCGCACCAACGAAATCTGCTAACTGAGGCAAGGAACATAAGCCCTTCATCACGCCACGTGTCGAACCAATCGGCGAGGTTTTCCTCTTCAAAGGTATCGCTCAGATCTGCCACTAACAACGTTTCACTGCTCGGCTCGTAAAAACCTGTTATCTCTGGCTCGGCATCAATTCTGCCGAAGCGCTGCTGATCACTTGAGAAGTGGTATGGAGCAGAATGCACCGCAATGGCATCAGCGACGCGTTTGAGCGTTTTCATTCCGATACCGAAACGTCCGCGCTGATCAGTTCGCTCTGTCTTGGATGTCAGATACGGTAATGCCATACCGAGAACGTTGTGACAAGTGACCGGTTCTCCATCATGCACAATGAGCAACTGCCGACCTCTGGGACCGTCTCTGAGGGCGAATCGCACTTCATTGGCGCGAACATCATCGGCGTTCTGAATAACTTCGATAACGCCTTGAAACTGAGCAACAGCCAAGTCTTCTGCACCGGCAGTTGCGCGATCAATCATCTTTTTCAACAGGCCCTTCGAGTTTCGCAACTCCTCAACCGACGCATCGATCATCGCATGCGCGAACGCTGGACTTCGTGGATCGACCAAGGCGTCCGCCGCAGGATCATCTTCCCAAATTAGACGAGCAGCCTCTCTCCCCCTCTCAAAGTCCAGCTGATCGTTGCTTTGGATGGCTGCGTTTAGAGGGGTCATATGACAGTGGCCAGTGATTGATTGATGCAGGCTAGCGTAACCCACCCATGGAGTCTTTTGATCTCATCGACATTTCGGCATCGGATTGATGTGGTCTGCGATATCGATTGTCGAGACTCAAACACTCGCTAACGGAGATAGCGGCTGAAGGGTTGCGCTGTAAAAGTAGCAAATACGCAACAATGAACAGACAACACTTTTACCATTTCCATCTATTCTGGCCATTGGGTGACAGGCAATGCCGTCGTGGCCCGTGGTAGATTGCGGATGTTGAAAATACTGGAAAGGTACCAAAGGTGACATCAGAGTCGAATCGAATTTCTGCTGCAAGCACGGCCTATACCGATTCGGTTTGCCGTGCATGGGGTTGGTCCTGGCAAGAAATGGGGCAGGTCGACGATGACGGTGTGGATGGGCTGATTTACTTGCGTACCTTGAAGGTGGACGAGGATCGGCCAGAAGATCGGAGGTCGTGGAAACACCTTTTCACCGGTGGTTTGATTCATGTGCAGATTAAGAGCGGGGCTAGCTATGTAGCCCGCACGGGGGAAGATTTTATTGAAATTAAAATTCCTAACATCGAAACCAAGCGAGAGCTTTGGAAAAAATCTCCCCTGCCGGTTGCCTTACTGTACGTAAAGGAGGTGGGAGGTCAAGGGAAGGTACCGAGCCAAGCTTGGTGGGCCGATCTCAAACTGACCGAGTCTTACACCGACAGAGGCACGGTGATCGTTCAACTAAAAAACCGATTTCAACCAGGCATTGAGTGCCTTCGCCCTTTTTCTCGACTCGCCACCGGCCAGCATCGAGCGCTGGGGCTGGCAGAGGTAGATATGTCGAAGCAGGGTAATCTGCCAAATCGTCTTAACCTATTCTCGAAAAGCCTCAAACCTGCTGCCTGGGACTTTTATCAAATTTGGAAGACTGCAGGCGCCTCACATCCCACACTTGGCGCAGTCACAATCAACCGGACTGGTTGGTCTCACATCACTCGAGTGCGACGTCCGCTCTCTCGCATACAGGCGAGCTTTGAGTTGTTACCAGTCGCAGCGCGTATCATTGAGACGGTTGAGACTTGGCACAAGCTACGTAGAGGCTTGAAGACTAGGCAGTTCACCGATGGCTCGTGGGCGCAATACGATTACCTAGGCGTATCGGCCATGGTGAAATGGCCAGCACGGGAAGCTTCAGAAGTGATAGTGATCCTCAAGCGCGAGACCACCCTTATTGAAGATTCAACCGTCGAAGGCTTGGAGACGAAGGATCGGATTCGAATCGTAGGGACCAAAACATGGTTCTACTCCGTCTATGAGCCCGGTAGACGGAAGGGGAAAATTTGACCGGTGCGTCACTCTCAGACTGATCCAGACGTACCAGAAAACTCCAGTACCGGCAGGCTAGGTAACGAGTTAGCCACTCTCTATTGTGTGCGCACCGATCAGACAAAACGGTACCATAACCCTATTACAAAAATCCATGGATAAGCACCACCGTCAGCATTGGGTTGTTTTCTGCCCCGTCATGTACGCGAATCATGCTAGTCAAATCTAATGCAAATGATTGGTCAGCTCGAATGCAAATGGGCGGGCAAGTCTGTGCAATTACCCAAGGCTCTCAGGACAGGCACCGCGCCCGCCTAGGTCCTTTTTTGAGCAGGGGGGCATGCTTGTATTGGTAAGGCCACTGATACGTGGCCTCCTTAAATCTACTCATTGGCCGATCAAATTGCTCTCAACCATTCCAAGCAGGCCTTCAGCAACGGCGCCCTTGCCTCAGTTGATGCACCATCAGCGCCACGTAGAAAATCCTCTTGTTCAAGAATGGCTTCCTCGCCTTTTTCGTGAATACCGAATACATCCTCGATACAGCCGATAGGCCATACCCACGTAGTTCGGGCCAAAAGCTCTTGATGAACTGCTTCCGCTAATTTGAGGCCATCCGCGTCCTGTGCGAAAAGCGCCCAAGTATCCGCCGCTCTCAATCCACCAGCATTGACGGGCAGACCGTTCCCACCCAGCGGCACACCTTGCTCCGCTCCAATTCTGGCCAACACGTCTCTTACTTTGGCCATATCCTCACCGTCTTTTGATAACCAAGACTCGGCACCACTCCTGGCGTGCGTGAAAGCAAAATCCAAGTCTGCAATTACTCCACAGGTGATACCCATAGCTGAGAGCACCGAAACGCCTTTAGGGATGCTGGAGCAGCTGCCTAGCGCCACAAAGCAGATGCGATCAAGCTCTGGCCTCGATCCATAAAGCCTTTCGTACACCAACGGCAGCAGACGCTGATCGGTTTTACCTTCGCAAAGAATTACCTTCTCTGCGAAGTAGATGTCAGCAACGTTGCCTAACTCGAAAAGAGTTCGCGACTGAGCCTGAGCTTCCTCCATTGCAGCAGCAACAGCTTCGCGTAACTGTGCGCGGACGACAGAGCCGTCAACGGGATGCCTCCGAACGATGACTGTATCTGGAGCGTTATCCCTGCTGAGCATTAGGGGGGAGTGGGTAGTGAACACAACCTGAAAGCCCGCTACCGAAAGTTGTTTAAGCGCTTCTCGAAGCTTGCGGACCCCTTGTGGGTGTAAGAAAAGTTCCGGCTCATCAATCAGCAGCATCCGCCTAGAAATGCCCTGTGCGGTGGCTTGGCGCAAATCCGCCAGCAACCGAATGAGCGCCATCTGAATCGCTCGCTGTGCGCCACTTCCCACCTGATCAAATCGTCGACGATCACCGGACGCCTCGTCGGTAACGTGTAAGTCTCCCGATTTAAAGAATTCTTTTACATCGATTGAGGGGACATCTAAATCCAAGCGCAATCCTGGAAAGAACTCTCCAAGGGCAGCGGTAGCGTTATTGTCAAAGCCTGCCAATACAGGAGATCTCTGATCGCCATCAACCGTCAATATGCGTCGAACTGCTTCCAAGGCTTGCGTGACTTCGACATGTGCTGTGAGGATTGGCGTCATGATTTCATCGAGCAGCCCGCGAATAGTGCTGCCAGCTTTTCCTTTTCCTAAATCCTCCGGCACATCGTCCATGGCTTGAATATGAAGAGCTTCAGGAAGCAGAGCAGAAACAACTGACGGCAGTCCCGTCGGGTACGCGCGCCAGGTTGTAGGAATGCCATTGGCATCCTTCTCATCAGGTTGCCAGACCTCCTGAACCGGCTTGGAGGTTCCTGTGCCGGTGGTGCGGATCCATAGCTCTCCATTAACGCAATAGGGTTCAATAGCTAGGCGGTGTCTTGGCTCTGGAATTAACGCGATCAATTCCGGAGTTATTCCAGAAATACAGGCGCTGAGGACTATTGGCAACGCCGGGTCAGAAGCATCCGTTTTAGCGAACGTTTTCGGCGCTAGGACAATTCGGATTGCGTCTAGCACCGTGGATTTGCCAACGTTATTTTGCCCCACCAGAGGGGTAAAGCTGCCGAGGGATAAAGAGACGTTTTTACACGCCCGAAAGTTCTGAATGTGGATCTGGGTCAGTCCATGCACTTCGCTTTCTCCTGATTTGCCCTAACTCTGGGGGGCCGGGGCTTCGGAGGTGGAGCGTAGAACCGATTTCTCTGGTCTGCTTTATTGATAAAGGATTTTCAAGTCGAAAAGTCGTCGATCAACACGGAATGATCTCGAAAGATTTTTCACGCGCGAACGCCACCAAACTCCCGCGTCCCCCCCCGTGATGGATACTCCTAGCGTTCCGGTGGATCCCAACCCTCAAAATGCTTGAGAGCGTCGAAATCACCGATCAGATCCTTCACTTGGGCTAAGCGATCTAATACAACTTGCCGCACTCCTGATTCGAGAAGCTCCGCTTTTTGGGAGAGGTTGTCGAAGAAAACCCGAAAGCGGTTCACTTTTGCCCAGGTCTGAATTACTAATTCGAGTCGATCGCGGCTGTCCTGGATTGCCTTGAGTCGGCACTTTTCCTCTTCCTTACGTCTTCACTCTTCGATCTCTAACTTGTGCCGCTGTCGTTCCTTTCGTTCCGCACTCGTTGGATCTCAACCTTGGCAGCCAGCATTGGCGCCTCGGCGATCAGCAACTTTATGATGCTCGGGATCTTGCCGACCAAATCGCCAGGCTTGTCTTCAACCCAGCGCTGAACCCACTCCACACCGTGGTACGGGGAGTACACCTGCAAGCAGATTCTTCCGCTTGGCATATCGGCGCTCATCATCCATCCATCTGGAAAATCGGAGCGTCGTTTACTCACCGGCAGCGACGTCATTCGGATGTATTTCTTGTCTGGCCGCTTCACGTGAACGTATTCGCTGATCTCATAGATGGACAGACAAAATACGACCGTCCCGACGTAAGTCACCGTTGGACGCTGTGGCTGCCAAAGGGCAGGGTCGACGTACCTATTTGGTGCTTTCTCCCGATGGTCCACGGACTCACGTCCCATGTGAGTCGTAGGGTCAGATAGCGCGACCGCGAGACACTTCTTCATCAGCGCCAAGTTCCCGAGGTCCTCCCGGGCTTGATCACCTAGGTTTCGGACTTTGTTCCAAAGTCGTCCGGCGAAAATTACCATCCGCACGTCACCACCGGTCTCGCCCCCAAAGAATATGAGAAGTTTACATTCTCGTCGGCAGGTGCGGCCGTTTACCACCTTGGTCAGTTCGGCACAGCAGCGGAGAAACTCCACCAGTTCGATCTTGAGCCTTGAGCTGTTTAAACAATGGACCACGTATTTACCACCTACTGGCCCTGCTAGAACTAGCGGACAAGAATGGCTGGGGGTTGATCTACAAGATGAATGCAGGTTGCCCGCGATTCAGGAGCCGTCATCTGTCTGAACCACCTTGGTGATGCCCTTGCTGGCAAGCCAGCTCCACAGAGGTTCGTACCCCGTTCCACCGTCCGCAGTGGCTCGAAAGAAGCCCTTCGTGACAGGCAGCAGTCGGCCAAAAGCGGACACCCGCAAACTCACCCGCGCACCAGGTAGGCCCCTGAGGGAACCCGATATCGCAGCTTCTTGCATTTGCCGGGTTTAGGCTGATGCCCCGGCGGACGATCAGGAAACCAGATTCGGCATTTGCCCGGAGGCGGCATATGGCCGCGGGGAATCTCGACCTCGGCGTACGCCCGCTCTGGCCCGACATTAGCCATTTGCAATTGCCCCTCGGCCCCTACTCTGCCCGCCGTCGGTACATCCGAAACCCGATTTGCCTCTGCAGTAATGAAGTTGCCAGCCTCACGCCCGGTGTCCGCAGTGGATTGCCCGACAACCGCCGCGTCCGCTTCGCGGCGCCTTTGGGTCTCCTCTTCCAGCCCCTTCTGTACGGCGACCACGTCCTCCTTGGCATTGGGTGGGGTTCCCGAAGATTGGGCTTGCTGCGCCGCCTGGATCAACTGGAAGTTGCGGTTGCGCAACTGGACGTTGTTACCCACCCGCATGTTCGAGCGCGCCGCCAAGGTTTCAGCCTGCTGGTACTGTCCCTGCTGAAGTCGCAAAACACCGAGGTAATGCAGCGTCGCGGGATTGTTCGGCTGGATATGCAGGGCACGCTCAAGCGTGGCGGCGGCCTGGTCCAGTTGGCCGTTTTCATACTGCCGCGAGGCTGTTTCGATCAGTGTGGTTGATGCGCTGTTGCTCTGCGCGGGCGCTCTTCGCTCGGCAGCGACAGAACAAAACGACGTGACAGCGCAGAACACCAGGATCAGGACCGGCAGAGAACTCTTGTTTGGCATCAGGGGGCGGACTCGACTGAACTCGGATGGCACTGCCGATACAGGGCCGCTATAGACCAAGCCAACACCCTGAAGTTCCTGCTGCAACGGCCATCGCCACCGCTTCTGTTTGTTATCAGCCCACGCCTGAGACCGTTGGCTATTTAAGCACCGGCCCCCTAGAACTTTTCCCTATTTACCGGTCTATGTGGATAGGCACATCCGCTCGGTAAGCACGCCCCCGCAGGCTACCCGCCGCCAGATGGCCACACGTCCGATTGTCCATCAGAGGTTGTCTTCGCTCATGAAATTCCATGTCCCACGGATGGTGCTGTTCGGCCTGTTCGCGTTCGCGGCAGTGGGCTCGGCATCCGCCACACAGATGAAGGACTCAACCCCTGTTTTTGCAACTCAAGCCCCAGCCATCCAGACTCCCGTCCAGGCCGCCGACAACCCTTGGCCGACCCTGGCCAGCATGGCCGGCAAGCAGCCAGGGCCGTTGCTGGCCCATGACGACCGATACTGGCATGACGGCCGTTGGCACGATCATAGACACGATTGGCGCCGAGACGACTGGCGCAGGGATCAGTGGCGTAGAGATCAGTGGCGTAGAGAGCAAGCCCGCCGAGAAGCCGAGCGCCATCGTGATTGGGAGCGCCACCACGATCGGGCCATGCGGTACCGTTACGAGGACGATCGCCGTTACTATCGTCGCTAGTGCGAAGCCCCGGAGCAATCCGGGGCGGTGCGAACAATAACCCCTGATCGTCCTTGCGCAGATACGATCAACTGCCAGTCCTGATCTTGCTCCAGAGACGGGTGCGTACCCGTTCCATTTTCAGCGAGATCGGCTCCAGCGGGAACAGAGTATCCAAAACCTGCTTCGAAGGATAAACGTCAGGATTATTGCGAATATTCTCATCGACCAGCGCGGTGGCGTCCTTGTTGGCATTCGGATATGCCAAGTAGTTGGAGGACTTGGCGATGACCTCAGGGCGTAGCATGTAATTGATGAAGGCCATTCCTTCCGCTGGATTCGGGGAGTCGTTAAGCAGCACAAGGTTTTCCACCCAAACCGGTGCACCTTCGCGAGGAATGCTATAGATGATATTGCGTCCGTTACCAGCAAGTCTGGAACTCTCTTGTGCCCCGAAAACTCCGCCAGCCCAGCCGAGCACAACACAGATGTCGCCATTGGCCAAGTCAGCGCTGAATTTGGATGAGTCGAAGTAACGGATGTAAGGGCGCAGCTTCAGCAACAGCGCCTCAGCTTTGCGGAAGTCCTCAGGATTCTGACTGTTATAGGGCAGCCCAAGGTAATGCATTACTATCGGAAAAATCTCGCCCGGTGCGTCCAGCATGGCCACGCCGCATTGGCTTAACTTGGCGAGGTTCTCCTCCTTTAAAATCAGATCCCATGAATTGACCGGAGCATCCGGACCAAGGATCGACTTGACCTTGTCCGCATCATAACCAATCCCGGTGGTCGCCCACATATACGGAATTGCGTATCGATTACCGGGATCGTTAGCGTGTAACTTGGCAAGGATATCCGGGTTGAGATGGTGATAATTGGACAATTGCGCGCGGTCTATTTCCTTGAGGACACCGGCCTTTATCAGGTTTGGCAACAGCCCATCGGTAGCAATCACCACGTCATAGCCGCTACGACCGGCCATGACTTTACTTTGCATGACATCGGCGTTATCGAACGAGTCATACGTCGCTTTGATGCCGGTTTCCTTGTGAAAATCTTTCGTCGCATCCGGTGCGATAAAGTCGTACCAACTGTAGATATTCATCTGGGGCTCAGCAGCCTCAGTGCAGAGGATGCTTGTACTCAACAGTGAGGCAAGGACTAGCTGTAAACCGACTTTCGGGTTCATCTGGAGACTCCGGAGCGGTAGCGCTGTTTAAAATACCAGCGCTGCGCCTGCTGATTGTTAGATTTATATGGCAGGGCCGACATCGGCAAGATCAATAACGTATACTGGGAAAAAGAATTCGAGCGACTCAAGGAATCAGCAGCTCGCGACGACCGTCCGTATGCTCGAGTTGTACACCTGTCAGGTGCAGGCGACGGTCGTTGAGATAGTCGTAATCCCGACGGGACTCCTTGAGCTGGCCAAGGTCAAGCGTGACCACCTGTTGACACTCCTCGCGACCGGCCTCAAACATTATTTGCCCGAACGGATTGACCACCGCGCTGCCCCCCGCGAACACCAGGCCGTCGTCCCCTTCTCCCACCCGATTCACCATGACAGCAAACGCCTGGTTTTCCTGGGCGCGAGCCATGATTGCCGTGCGATGGACCGGGCCGTAGGGATCCATGTTGCCGTTGGTGACCAGTATCAGCTCGGCGCCGAGCTGCCCGAGGGCGCGGGCGTTTTCGGGGAGTTCGATGTCGTAGCAGATCAGGATGCCTACACGTACGCCCTTCCACAGTGCCGTGACATAGCGGTCACCCGGCTGGAACAGACCACGCTCCGATGGCCACAAGTGGGTCTTGCGGTAGCGCAAGGCGATACCTTCTGGGGTCACCAGTACCGAGGTGTTGTAAAAGATACCGCCATCATTCTCCGCAATGCCGACGACAACCGAGACATTACGCTTGCGCACCATCTGCTGGACGGCCTGCAAGGTGGGGCCATCCAAGGGTTCGGCCACACTCGCCAATTGCTCGGCATCGACAAATCCCGTCAGGTGGGTTTCCGGGAAGATCAACAGATCCGTGTCAACCGCGCAGGTAGCGATAGCCTCCAAGGTTCGCCCGAGGTTGTGAACGACATCGCCGTCACGGCCAGCCAGTTGCACCAACTCAATCTTCATCTCTGTTCCTTGCACAGTTAAGTAAGGGCCCAATCCGCCAGGGTTGGCCAGAGTATGCTGCGCGGTAGAGCGACACGTAATTACCCGCCAGGGGTAACTACAAATGAGTAGAGACGTGAAAGCGACATTGCAGGATGGGGTTGAAATCAAGTGAGCGTCCGCTAATTCAGACGGAGGATCGCTCTAATTTCTGATGGGTTCAATCACCCTGCTGGACCCTGCGTCCACACAGGGAATGGCCGCTTCACGCCACGAGGAAACATTCTCCACCTGGCTCGATCAGACCGCCCCCAGGCACCAGCCCTTCTCATGCCGATTGTCTGCGCCAGGTACCGGGTGATGTGCCGAACTGGCGTTTGAATGCGCGACTGAACGCCGCTTCGGATTCGTAGCCCACTGCAAAGCCGATTTGCGCCACGTTACCGCGACCTTCGCGCAGGTGTTGAGCCGCCACGTGCATACGCCAGAGCGTCAGGTATTGCATCGGTGGCTGTCCGACCAATGCCGTGAATCGCTCCGCGAATACCGAGCGCGACATGCCCACTTCAAGCGCCAGGGCTTCCGCCGTCCAGCCCTCGGTTGGACGGGCATGGAGCAGCGCCAGTGCGCGCCCGATATGCGGATCTCGCAACCCCGCCAGCCACCCGCGCCGTTCCGGGGGGAGGTTCGCGACATACTGGCTGACGGCTTCGACGAACAGCAGTTCGGAGAGCTTGGCGATGACCGTTGTCGAGCCGACGCGCCCCGCCGCGATCTCACTGACGGCGAAACGGAAAGAGCTTTCAATCCAGGCGCCCGAAGCCGTCGCGCGGACATCCAGCTTCAACAAGGATGGCAGCGACGAAAGCAACGGACTGAACGGTGTTTCAGAGCCGAGGAATCCGCACAGTAACTGTGTGGCCTCGCCGCCCCCGCCGCACTTGATGCGTGATATGCCGCCGACTTCCGGCGGCTGAATGACTTCGCGCGCCGACATGGGTGCAATGCCTAGATCACTGCCAAAGGTATGAACGTCATTGCGAGGAAGCAGAATGAGTTCGCCTGCCCGCACGTCGAGGGTGGGGCCATCGTCGATGCGCAATTGCATGTGCCCCGCCGCGACAAAATGCGAGGCAATGATATGTCGAGGGGCCGCCAGGAACGGTTTGCAATCGTCGGCGGAGATTCTTCCGCTCAGACACCAGGGCGCAGTGAACTCCGCCTCGAGGAAGACCCCTCCAGACAGCCGAATCACCCGCAATACATCAGATAGCGCATCCAGCAATTGCCAGCCCTCCTTTCCGGAGTCCCGAGCATGTAATCAGGCGCACTGGTCATTCGCCGCCTGAACGGCGAGGCCTAGATTAGCACCAACGCGGGCTCAGTGATCGAGACGATCCCCAGACGCTTCACCGATTGTCATTGACTCCCGCGCTAACCGTAATTGGCCCATCCCAACTCGACCACGCCAGCCGGAGATCAGTATGAACACCGCCGCTACCCTGCCCCGCCCGGACTCGGGCAACGCCGCCCGTTATGCGCAACTCGTCAGATCCTCGAAGAAAGCGGAATGGCAGATCGATCGCGACTTGCTGCAGGACCGCAGCTTCGACTTCTCGCGCAAATTCCTGCCCGACGGCCTGTCGCATATCGACCGCCTGACCTTCCTCGGCGCAGACGAGGCGCGCCTGCTCAGCCAGATTCAGGGCCGAACCTATGCGTACATTTTTGGCCTGGTCGAGCGTTTTATCAGTGCCAAGATGCTCGACCAGGGTCGGGCCCATGTATTTGACGATCAGCTCGCACTCGAAGCGCTGGTGCGTTTTTCCAACGACGAGATCAAGCATCAGGAGCTGTTCCGGCGTATCGAGACGATGATGGGTTCTCGATTGCCGGCGGGATATCGTCAGGTTGCCGATCCGAACGATGTGGCGCGCGCGGTGCTGGCGGCCAGCACCTGGGCGGTACTGGCGCTGACCTGTCATATCGAGCTGTTCGTGCAGACGCACTACGTGCAGAGCATCGCCCCGCGCGAGGAGTTGTGCCCACTGTTCAGGGACGTCTTCAAGTTTCACTGGAAGGATGAAAGCCGCCACGTCGTACTCGATGAACTGGAGTGGGAGGCGGAGCACGCGAAACTCTCCCCGGCCGAGCGCGACCAGGCCGTGAACGATCTGATTGCCCTGGTGGCGGCCGTCGACGCGATCCTGCAGGCACAATCGGCAGCCGATGCCGACTACTTCATGGGAAATGCTTCACGATCGTTCAGCGTCGATGAGACCGCGCAAATCAAGGCCTGCGTGCTGAGCGCTTACCGCTGGCAATACATTGTCTCGGGCGTGCAGCATCCACACTTTGGCCGGCTGCTTGCGCGCATGACAACCCCGGCACAGATGTCCAGGGTCCAGACCGCACTGGCACCCATCATGGGCCAGTGATCGACAGGACGCGACCGACCGCGTGTCGGTCGCGCGACAGTGGGATGACGCGCTGAAACTGATGGATTGAGGATGGCAGCCATGACGACTCCGATGTGGATGCTGCTTGGATTTGCGACCTGGACCTTACTGTTGTTGATGGCAACCGTCGGGGTCTATCGCTGGGTCAGAATCCTGTTCTCGAATGTTCCGATCGCTTCTTTCCGAAGCGATCAGCTCGAAGGCGAGGATTGGTATCGGCGCGGGACAAGAGCACACGCCAACTGTGTGGAAAATCTGCCGGTCTTTGGCGTCATCGTGTTCGTGATTTCAGCCCTTGGTGTCGACGGTCCTGCGGTGAGCTACTTGTCCATGATCGTCCTGATCGCTCGTGTGTGTCAGTCTCTGGTTCACGTATCCCATGTGCAGACCGACAGCTTCGTGGCGGTTCGGTTTACCTTCTTTTGCCTACAATTGATCTGTTTTCTCGCACTCATGGTCATCGCCGCTGGTTACGGCGCAGGCATACTCAAATAGAGGTTCGACCATCCGGCAGGGAATGTCTCAACCAATCGCAGACGCCCCTGTCTAACCTCTTTAACCAGGACGAATCAGGAGAACAGCATGCGCACACTGACCGTTGCCGCGTTCGTGAGTCTGGACGGCGTCATGCAAGCCCCCGGCGGGCCCGAAGAGGATACCAGTGGCGGATTCCGCTTCGGTGGCTGGATCGTGCCCTACGCCGACCAGACAACCGGCCAGGCCGTACAGGACCTGTTCTCGCAGCCGTTCGAGTTGCTGCTGGGGCGTCGTACCTACGACATCTTCGCCGCCTATTGGCCGCACGCTTCGGCCGACTCACCCCACCACACCATTGCCGATCTGTTCAACGGCGTCCCCAAGCACGTGGCCACCCATCGCGGCGATTCGCTGGAGTGGCACAACAGTCATGCGCTACAGGGCAACCTGGTCGACGCGATCAGCGCGCTCAAGTGCCAGGACGGTCCTCGTCTACTGACCCAAGGCAGTGGCGACCTGGTGCGCCAACTGCTCGCCGCCGGCCTGGTGGACGAGTTGCGGCTGATGATTCACCCCATCCTGCTGGGACGCGGCAAGCGCCTGTTCGACGACAACGCACAGGCGGCGGCCTTCACCTTGCTGAACTCGATCAGCTCACCCGGGGGTGTGCTGATCGCTCGCTATACCCGCAGCGGCGAGGTGCGCACAGGTACGTTCTAACGTGGCGGGCGGCGATAGCCTCGCGGTTGGGGTATGCCTCACGCCACCTGCAGCAACTTCGCGTAAGCCTGCAAATGGTGATCGTCATCGCCAAACTGACGCGCCACCATCAGCAAATGCCTGGCGTGGTGCGACAGCATGTACTCCCAGGTCAGGCCGATGCCGCCGTGCAACTGGATACCCTGGTCGGCGACAAAGCGGCTGGCGCGACTGACGATGAACTTGGCGGCTGCCAGGATGCGGCTGCGTTCGTCACTGTCCGCCTGATCGGCCACGCAGGCGGCGAGCAGTGTCATGGACGTGGCCTGGTCCAGCTCGATGCGCATGTCCACCATACGGTGTTGCAGCACCTGGAACTTGCCGATGGGCTGACCGAACTGCTGGCGGGTTTTCAGGTAGTCGAGGGTCAACGCGCACGCCGCTTCCATGCTGCCGACGGCCTCGGCGCATTGCGCGGCGATGCAACGGCCCTGCTGATAACGCAGCGCCGGCAAGGCCTGCCCCACTGCGCCGAGTACCGCACTGCTTTTGACGAACACGTCGTCCAGGTACAGCTCGCAGGCCATCCGCCCGTCCATGGTGGCGAAATCGCGTCGACCGACGCCGCGGTCTTGCGGGTCGACCAGAAACACCGTGATGCCCTTCTCGTCCCGAGCCCCGTGGCTGGTGCGCGCCGAGACAAGAATCAGCCCGGCGCTCTGACCGCCGATGATCACCGACTTGCGGCCATTGAGCTTCCAGCCGCCGCTGACCGCCTCGGCGGTCGTCTGAACGTCGTGCAACTGGTAGTGACTCTGCGGCTCATCGAGGGCCACGGCCAGTTGCAGGCTGGCGCTGCCGACCTGCGGCAACAGCGTGTCTTTCTGGGCGGCGGTGCCCAACTGGTCGACCAGGCCACCGGCGAAAATCACCGAATGCAGGAAAGGCTCCAGGCACAGGCCACGGCCCAGTTCGGTCATGATCAGCATGTTCTCCACACCGCTGCCACCATAGCCGCCATAAGCCTCGGCAAAGGGCACGGCGCAGAGGCCGAGGTCGCCCAGTTGCTGCATGAACGGGTCGCTGAAGCCGTGTCTGCTCTGGCGGTATTGCTCGCGATGCTCGAAACCATACACGTCGCGCACCAGGCGCGCGGCGGTTTCCTGCAGCATCATTTGCTCTTCTGTCAGTTTGAAATCCATGATCGGGGCGCCTTACAGTTCGAGGATCATTTTCGCGATGATGTTCTTCTGGATTTCGTTGGCGCCGCCATAAATCGAGGCCTTGCGCGCATCCAGGTACTGGTAGGTGGCCGCGCTGCTGTAGTCGGTGTACAGCAAGGGTTCGCTGCCGTAACCCAACTCATCCTCAATGAACGGCAACGCGTACGGCCCCACGGCCTTGCTGATCAGGTAGGTGATGGCCTGCCGGATCTCGGTGCCCTTGATCTTCAGGAACGAGCTTTCGGCGCCGGGTACTTCGCCGTTTTGTGTCGCCGCCAGGGTTCGCAGGTTGCTCATTTCGGCCGCCATCAACTGCATCTCGACTTCAGCGATCTGTGTGCGGAACAACGGGTCGTCAATCAATGGCCGGTCATCGCGGACTTCCTGGCTGGCAATGCGCTTGAGCCGGGTGAGCAATGCCTTGTTCTGCGCGATCCCGCCGATGCTGGTGCGCTCGTGGGTCAGCAGGTACTTGGCGCAGGTCCAGCCCTCGTTCTCCTGCCCGACCCTATTCGCCACCGGCACCCGCACGTTGTCGAAGAACACTTCGTTGACTTCATGCTCGCCGTCGAGGGTGATGATCGGCCGCACGGTGATGCCGGGGGTTTTCATGTCGATCAGCAGGAACGAAATGCCCCGTTGCTGACGCGCCTCGGGGTCGGTGCGCACCAGGCAGAACATCCAGTCGGCGAAATGCGCCAGCGTGGTCCAGGTTTTCTGGCCGTTGACCACATAGTCATCGCCCTCGCGCACCGCACGGGTTTTCAATGACGACAGATCAGAACCGGCACCCGGTTCGGAGTAACCCTGGCACCACCAGTCTTCACAGGAAAGAATCCGCGGCAGGAAGTGTGCTTTCTGCTCGGCGGTGCCGAACTTGATGATCACCGGGGCAACCATTTTCAAACCGAAGGAAGATACTTTCGGCGCCCCGGCCGCAAAGCATTCCTCGTCGAAAATATGCTTTTGCACATCGCTCCAACCGGTACCGCCGAACTCGACAGGCCAGCCCGGTGCGAGCCAGCCTTGCCGGTTGAGTGTGCGCATCCATTGCACCTGATGCG
This sequence comes from Pseudomonas sp. PDM27, assembly GCF_019219205.1. Taxonomy (NCBI): domain Bacteria; kingdom Pseudomonadati; phylum Pseudomonadota; class Gammaproteobacteria; order Pseudomonadales; family Pseudomonadaceae; genus Pseudomonas; species Pseudomonas sp. PDM27. The sequence goes on from NZ_JAHUWF010000001.1 coordinate 680,838, forward strand.
CTTTGCTCAGGCGCTTGCCCAGGGCGATCCGCTCGGCGAATTCAACGGGTAGGTGATCACGAAGAAATGCGCGCACATCCTCGCGAAACGCGCGCTCGTGCGCAGAGAATTCAATGTCCATCCATCCACTCCAAAAGCATTGGGGCTTACCCACACCCCCTGTAGGAGCGAGCTTGCTCGCGATGGTCTCCAACGATAACGCTGGCTTCCTGACTCCCCGCGGCGTTCTCGGGTTTTTCGCGAGCAAGCTCGCTCCTACAAGGAAATGACGGGGCTTATCAATCGAAAACAATCACCGAACGCGCCAGTTCACCGCGACGCAGCTCATCGAACGCCTCGTTGATCTGGTCCAGACGAATGCGCTGGGAAATCATTTCATCGAGCTTGAGCTTGCCGGCCATGTAGAAGTCGACCAGGCGCGGCATGTCGACCGGGAAGCGGTTGGAACCCATCAACGAACCCTGGATACGGCGTTCATGCAGCAGTTGCAGCGGGTCCAGCTCTATTTTCAGACCGGGCTTGAGCATGCCGATCACGGTGGCGGTACCGCCGCGCGCCAACATGGCAAAGGCTTGCTCGGCGGTTTGCTTGAGGCCGATGCATTCGAAGGCGTGGTGCACACCGCCACGGGTCAGTTCCATCACTTGCCTGGCGGCATCGCCGTCCCGGCCGTTGATCAGGTCGGTGGCGCCGAACTGTTTGGCCAGTTCCAGCTTCGAGTCGAGCATGTCGATGGCGATGATCCGCCCTGCCCCGGCCAGTGCCGCGCCGTTGATGGCCGCCAGACCGATGCCACCGCAACCGATCACGGCCACGGTTTCGCCCGGACGCACCTTGGCAGTGTTGAACACCGCGCCGGTGCCAGTGGTCACCGCGCAACCGAGCAATGCGGCGCGGTCCAGCGGCATGTCGCGACGGATCGCCACGCAGGCGTTTTCGTGCACCAGCATCTGCTCGGCGAACCCGGACAGGTTGACGAATTGCGGCATCGGTTTCTGCACGTAGGTCAGGCGCGGCTCTTCGTCCTTGTCACGTTTGGTTTCCGGCGACACGCAACGCGCCAGGTGGCCGGTGACGCAGTGCTCGCAATGGCCGCAGAACACCGTCAGGCAGGTGACCACATGATCACCCGGCTTGACCGAACGCACTTCGGAGCCGACCTGCTCGACCACGCCGGCGGCTTCATGACCCAACACCATCGGGCCGGGATACGGAAACGAGCCGTCGATGACGTGCAGGTCCGAGTGGCACACCCCCACGGCTTTGGTGCGGATCAACACTTCACGCGGGCCAGGTTTGCTGATGCCCACTTCTTCAATGACCAGCGGGGCTCCAACCTGATGGAATACGGCAGCTTTCATGACAGTTCTCTCGACAATGATGTGGGGTTCAGGCCGGGTTGGCCGCTGTACGCAAAACGGCTTTGGCATGGCTGAAGGTGCGGAAACCGTCGATGCCGTGATAGGCCCCCATGCCGCTCTGGCCGACGCCGCCGAAAGGCAGGCCTTCGGTGCTGGCATGGCTCATCACGCCGTTGAGGGTCACGCCGCCGGAACAGGTACGGGTCAGCACCAGGGCTTCTTCGGCGGCATCGTTGCCGAAGTAGTACAAGGCCAGCGGACGCGGCCGCGCATTGATCCGGGCGATGACTTCGCTGAGGGTTTCGTAGGGTTTGATCGGCAGCAGCGGACCGAAGATTTCGTCCTGCATTACCTGCAGGTCGTCGCCGGGATTGCGCAGCAGCGTCGGTACGATCTTGTTCAGCGGCGACTGGCTGAAATCTTCAGCGCCGGCATTCAGTTCGATCAGCTCGACACCCGCGGCGCGGGCCTCGCTCAGGTAACCCTGCAAGCGTTCGAAATGACGTGTGTTGATGATGGAGGTGTAGTCGGGGTTGTCCATGAGCGTCGGGAAGAACTTCGCCACCACGGCTTTGGCCACGGCGATGAAAGCCTCTACCGACTCTTGCGGGACAAACACGTAGTCCGGAGCCACGCACAACTGACCGGCATTGAGCAGCTTGCCGATCACGACCTTGGCCACCGCTTCGTTGAAGTTTGCCGAACGCGAGATGATCGTTGGCGACTTGCCACCCAGCTCCAGGGTCACCGGCACCAGGTTTTCCGCCGCGGCCCGTAACACGTGCTTGCCGATGCTGGTGGCACCGGTGAACAGCAAATGGTCGAACGGCTGGCCGCAGAACGCCTGCCCGACGTCCGCACCACCCAGCACCACCGCCACTTCGTCTTCGGCGTAGACCGAGCGGATCAGCCGCGCGATCAGCTCAGATGTATGCGGGGTGAATTCCGAGGGTTTGATCATCACCCGATTGCCCGCCGCCAATGCGCCGGCCAGCCCGCTGAACACCATGTAACCCGGCACGTTCCAGGCCGTGACGATGCCCACGACACCCAGCGGCTGGTATTGCACCCAGGCTTCGCCGGCGCGGGCCCGACGTTGTTCCGGACGCATCCATTCGGCCAGTTCGGCCTTGGTCTGCTGCAGTGTCGCCAGTGGCGACAGCACTTCACTGCCCTTGGAGAAACCCGGGCTGCGATGGCCGAAATCAGCGGTCAGTGCCTCGACGATGTCCTGTTCGTGATTGACCAGCAAACCGATGGCCCGGTCGAGCAACTCACAGCGCTCTTCAAGGGTATAGGGTTCGCGGTCCTGGAAGGCCGCGCGCTGTTTTTCCAGGATCGTGCGGATGTCACAGCTCGTCGAACTCTCGATGGCGCTCATCACTACCTCTCTTGTTTTTGTCAGGCCGCGGCCACGGCCGGGCGGCAATGCACAGGGTCTGGCTGCATGGTTGATCATCGCGGGCGCCACGCCGCCACCCGGATCAGGTGGGTGGCGTGACGGCGATGAATTCAGGCGAGGATGCCCATGGCCTTGGCGCTGTTGATGGCCTGGGTGCGACGGCAGGCGCCGAGCTTGACGTTGATGTTCTTGGCGTGGGTTTTCACGGTGTTTTCCGAGATGAACAAGCGGCTGCCCACTTCGCGTACCGACATGCCCTCGGCCAGCAACTTGAGCACCGACACCTCGCGGGGGGTCAGGTCATCCTGGTAATCCGGCACACCCGCAGAGAGACGAGTGACAGAAACCTGGCCGGTTTCGGCGGGCTGTTCACGGGCCAGAATGCGGTTTTTCTGCCGGGCAATCGGTGCCTGATACAAGGCGTTGTCGATCTTGCCACACTGCATGCGCCGCTCGGCCTCATGCAACAGCAAATGAGCCTTTTGTGGGTCGTGGTTGCGCGAGGCAATCTCCGCGAGCAGCAGATAGGCATTGAGTACAAAGGGTGCGCAGCAATCGCGGACCTGTAGCAACCCCGCCTGGATCACCGCTTCGGCTTCGCTGCAATGCCCTTGCTGCAGCAGCAACTCACCGCGCAGGAACAGCAACCGACCGAGCAACGGATAAGGCTGCGACGAGACCGGGGCCAACCGGTCCAGCTCAGTGCGCAACAGTGCCTGGGCAAAACCCGCTTGTCCCCTGAGCATCATCAGGCGGACCCGGTCGGCATTGACCAGCACTTCCGATTCATGACTGCCCTGGCGCCGGGCCAACTCCAGCGACTGATCGAGCAAGGTTTGCGCTTGTGCAAGATCGCCGGTCTCCATGGCAAGGCGCGCCAGGATGCAATGGCACAACAACACCGACAACCAGTCCTCTCCCCCAAGATAATCAAGGGCTGCACGGCAATGCAGGCGCGCCGCCCCGGTCTGTCCACGCAAGGCCTGCAAGGTGCCAAACAACGCCTGCCAGTTCGCCAGCAGGCGTTGATTGCGTACCGGGTCGGGCAACGGCAAAAAATGCCCCAGACGCGCCAGGCACTCGGCGGCTTCGTCCAGTCGCCCACTGAACAGCAAGGCCTTGGCGCACAGATAGATCAGACGCGGGCTGCTGTGCAATAACTGCGGCTCGATGCGCTCACGCCAATCCATCAGTTTGCTCAAGTGCCGTTCTCTGAGAATCCAGCTCAGCCACAGGCGCTCCATGTAATTGGCAGCCACTTCAGGTTGATCGGCACACAGTGCCTGCTCCACCGCGTCGTCGACATGCCCTAGCACACTGAGCAGCTGACAGGCCCGCAAGCGCAGCCGGTTCAACGGTGCACCGTTCAATTGGCTTTGCAGGGCTTGCGCCACGGCGGGTAGCAGGCGGAACCAGCCGGGTTGTTGCTCGATCGGGAACACAAAGGCCTGGCACTCCAACAGACTGTTGAACACCCGCGCCGCTTGCCGGCCTTCCCACAACTGTTCGCAGAGGTCCGCACTGACGCGGGACAAATGTGCCAGCCCACCCATCACTTCGCGCTGCTCGTCACTCAAGCGCGACAACAGTTCACGTTCCAGGTATTGGCCGAGCAATGGCGATGGCTGGGCATGATCCAGCGAAAGCGACAGGCGAACACCGGCGCACCACCCGCCGGTCTCATGCCAGAGAGTTCCCCTGGCCAGCGCATCGGTGTGTGGCGCCAGGGCGTCAATCAGCGATTCGAACTCATCGGGGCGCAGGGCCAGTTGCCGGGCACCGAACTCCAGCAACTGACCGGTCAGCATCAGGCGCGGCAGATTCCAGTCCGGACGCTGGCGGCAGGTGACCAGCACCTGCAGTTGCGGGTTTTTGAGGGACAGGAGTTGGTCGAACCAGTGGTTCAGGTCTGCGGGCATATCCACGGGAAGATCGTCGAACACCAGGCGGATCGCGCGGGATTCGTTGGCCCCTTCGCGGGCAAGCCCGCTCCCACAGTTGACCGCGTCCCCCTGTGGGAGCGAGCCTGCTCGCGAAAGCGGCGTAACAGGCACCGAGAGTCCTGAATCAAGAAACGCCAATACCCCATCCGGTGCAGTATCCACCGGCAACCCAAGCGCCCCCGCCAACCTGGCAATAAAGTGCTCCAGCGTCTGCCGCTGTCCGCCCAAAGCCATCCAGACCACCGCCCCCGACGGCGCAATGCCTTGCAAGTACTGCTGCACCAAGGACGTCTTTCCATACCCGGCAGGCGCACAAAGCAGTTGCAAGCTACACGGCTTGCCCTCAAGTGCATCGATCAGATGCGGCCGTGGCACAAACATGGCGGACCTCGCTGATGGGGAGTAGGCACCATCATTGAGCCCGCCGCCAGATAACGCGCCACCCGCATCAGGTGGTAGGTGCCGAACAACGCACAACGCCCTGCGAACAGGGCGTTGTCTGAAGCGCGGCAACGGGTCAGCGAATGCCGTCGTTGCGCAGCGCCGCCGGGGTGAAGTCGGTCATCTTCGCGGTCATGCCGTACGTCGTGGCATGCCTGGACTGGTTGGTCATCGCCAGGACGTTGTAGCGACCGGCAATCAGGTCGTAGATGCCGAGCATGGAGAAGTTCGACGAACCGCGCTCGTAATCGTTGACCGCATAACCTTCCGCTACTCGCCACAGCTGACCGCGGCCGTCGTAGTGATCGACCTCGGCCAGTTGCCAGGTGTCCTCGTCGAAGTACATATCGCGCTTGGCATAGACGTGACGCTGACCGGGCTTGAGCGTGGCCTGTACGTGCCACACGCGGTGCAACTCGTAACGGGTCAGGTCCTGGTTGATGTGCCCCGGTTTGATGATGTCGTCGTATTTGACCTTCGGCGACTGCAACTTGTAGTTGTTGTACGGGATGTACAGTTCCTGTTTGCCCACCAGTTTCCAGTCATAACGATCCGGCGCGCCGTTCATCATGTCGGTGTTGTCGGCGGTGCGCATGCCGTCGGAACCGTTGCCCGGGCCGTCATACGCCACTTGCGGTGCACGGCGCACGCGGCGCTGACCGGCGTTGTAGACCCATGCCAGGCGCGGTTCCTTGACCTGGTCGATGGTCTCGTGGATCAGGACCACGCTGCCGGCCATGCGCGACGGCGCGGTGATTTCCTGTTTGTAGTAATACAAAACGTTATCGGCCTGCCCGGCATCGACGCCTTCCATCAACTGTGGAAAGGCCAGTTTGTCTTCGTACTCGACGATGGAATAGGAACCGTTGGTTTGCGGTGCCGCCTGGGCCGCGATACGTTCCATGTTGCCGCCGCGATAGCGGTTGGTGTGGTTCCAGTACACCTCCACACCGCTCTTCGGAATCGGGAACGGGTAATAGCGGGTCTGGGTGAAGTTCACCAGGCCGTTGCCGTCGGGCGTCAGTTCGGTGGTCACCGCACTCTTTTTGGCGAGGTCATAGATGTTCTGTGGCGACGCGGCCGTGCGTTGGGTCTTGTACACCGGGATCCGGTAGCTGTCCGGATAGCGCTTGAACATCGCCAGTTGACCTGGGGTCAGCTTGTCCTTGTACTGCTCGACGTTGGCTGCCGTGATCACGAACTGCGGCTTGTCACCGGCAAACGGATCGCCAAGAAAACCATTGTCGAGTGGCGCCGCGCCGGGTTTAAGGCCACCGGTCCAGGCAGGAATGCTGCCGTTGGCATTGCCCTCTTTCTGTGCTCCCAACGGCGTCAGGTTGGTGCCCAGCTGGGCCGCTTCCTGCGGAGTGACTGCGGCCATGACCCCAGTGGCCAGCAACGACAGACTCAGTGCGCCGGCGCGCAGAATTAAACGTGCGTTCATGTTCAGTTTCCTCTGGCAGGGTTGCATCAGAAATTCACGCCGAAGCTGAGCGCGGCGTAGTCGCGGTCGACGTTGGTATTGAAATCGCCACCGAAGTAATTGGTGTAACTGAGGCTGGCGGTGTAGGTGTTCTGGTAGTCGGCATCGACACCGAGGCTGACCGCCTTGGAACCTTCATCGAAGTTCGGGCCGTAACCCTGGACGTCGTGGGACCAGGCAAGGTTCGGCGACAGGTTGATACCGGCGATCGCGTTCGGGTAATCGAGTTTGCCACGCAGGCGATAGCCCCAGCTGCTGCTGGTGTAGAAGCCATCGTTGTTGCACTCCTGCGCCGGGTTGCTGGCGTTGGGCTGGCCCACTGCGCTGCCACGGCAAGTGGCGGCACCGGCGGCACCCGGCAGTTCGCCGGAACCGAAGGCCGGGCTGCGACCGAAGCGCAGGTCCGTACCGTCCGCCTTGCCCAGGCCGTTGATCTTGTTGTAACCCACCTCGCCCACCAGGGTCAGGCGACTGGCACCGAACACCTGATCGAAGAACTGCGTCGCGGTCACCTGCGCCTGGGTCACCGGCATGCGCTTGTAGCCATTGACCTCGCCACCCAGGGTTCGCCCGGCGAAACCGGTGGTGATCAGAGGCGATGTGGCGCCGAAGGTCGCCGCAGACAACAGGTCGGCGGTGTTCAGTTGCAGCGGCATGTTCGGCCGGTAGCTGAGTTCCCCCCCCAGCGAAACGCCCGCGACGTTGGTCTGGAAGCTCAAGCCATACAGGCGAATGTCCTCCGGATAATCGATGAAGTAGCGGGCACTGCGCGCCGAAGCCACGCCCCCGGCCGGGTTGCTCATCTGGTTGATGCTCAGGAGCGGGTTGCGGCTGTGATAGTTCATCGCATAGGCGCCGAACTCGGTGTCGTTGGCTTCCGGCACGTACCAGCGCAGGGCCAGGCCATACTGGCCGCTGTCGCGTGCATCGTTGTCGTTGAGGCGCGGGATAAAGGCGTCATCGGTGCCTGCGGCAATGGCCGCCAAACCACCGGTGTTCTTCGCCACGCCCGGTGGCAGGTCGAGACCGGCGATCACCAGGCGGTCGTCACAGCCTTGCGGTACGCCGTCATTGCCAAAGAAGGTGCCGCAGTTGTCCACCACCGACTTGTCCCATTGCAGCTGGTAAAACGCTTCGGCGGTGATGTTGTCGGCCAGGCCCTGGGACACGTACAGCAGGTTGACCGGAATCAGGCCTTCCTTCACTTCCGCACCGGGACGACGCAAGGCGGCGACGTCGATCGGGTTGATGCTGTTGATCGAGTTGCCGATGAACGTGCTCTCGCCCCAGCTCACTACTTGCTTGCCCAGGCGCACGTTGCCGACCTGATCGCCAATCGAGTAGTTGTGGTAGACGAAGCTGTCGAGGAACATCGCGCCGGAGGACTTGGCCGCGCGATCTCGCCCCGAGTCGTTGATGTCATAGAACGGGCGGCTCTCGTCCATCAGCTCGAAGTCGTACCAGTATTTACCGCGCACGAAGGCGCCGCTGTCACCGTACTTCAGCTCCAGGTCATGCACGCCCTTGAAGATCTTCGAGAAGGTTTCACCCTTCTTGAAATTCAGGCGGTTGTCGTCGGTGGTCCGGGACGCGGACTTTCCGCCGGTAACGCCCTGTGAGTTGAAGTTGGAGATGAATTGCTTGTCCGGATCAGCCGTCGACCAGCTCGCCCCTATCGACAGCGATGAATCGAAACTGCCCTGAACTTCCCCGATATTGAAATCAACAGCGTGAGCCTGATTGCTCGCGCAAGTGGCAATCATTACAGCGACGGCCAGCAGACTCGGCTGGAAGACTCCGCGCATTGTTTTTGTTGTCATGCGGTTTCTCCGGTTAAGGATTAAGTGTTGGAGCGCCCATGCTAGTGGGGCTCCGGCCCGTCCCTCACACCCAAACGGGTGATTTGAGGGGGTGTTGGTCGCGAGGTTTCGCGCGGTGTAACAGCCCAGTTCAAGCCGGGCGTTACGCTCGGTGACATTCACCCGGTAAAGTTCGGCACGCGCTTGTCGATAAAGGCCGCCACGGCTTCGCGGTGGTCGGCGGTCTGGTGCGACAGCACCTGGAACGTCGCGGACATTTCCAGCAGCGTGTCGAGTCGGGTGTGCAAGGCTTCGCGCAACAAACGCTTGGCCAGACGCACGGCGTGAGGCGGGTTGGCGGCAATCGACGCGGCGATTTCCCGTGCCGTATCCAGCAACTGTTCGGCGGGAACAACGCGGGACACCAGATTCCATTGCTCGGCCTGGCGAGCGTCGATCATTTGCCCGGTCAGGGTCAGTTCGGTGGCGCGGGACAGACCGATGATCCGTGGCAACAGCCAGGCGCCGCCGTCCCCCGGAATGATCCCCAACTTGACGAAGCTCTCGGCAAACTTCGCCTGCCCGGACGCCACGCGGATGTCGCACATGCAGGCCAGATCCAGCCCCGCGCCAATGGCCGCGCCATTGACCGCGGCGATCACCGGTACTTCCAGATTGAACAGCGCCAGGGGCAGGCGCTGAATGCCGGTGCGATATTCCTGACGCAATTGCATGCCCGACATTTGCCCATAGCGGTCCATGTCGCGCACGTTGCCGCCGGAGCAAAACGCTGTGCCGGCGCCGGTGATGATCACGGCACGCACGCTGCTGTCGCGCTCAATGCGCTCGATGGCTTCGAGGAACTCCGGCACGGCACTGTTGCCGGTCAACGGATTGCGTCGCTCGGGGTCATTCATCGTCAGGGTGACGACATGACCGTCCTGTTCGTACTTCAAAAACGGCTTCATGGCTGATCCTCAAGCGGTGGGAGACGGGGTGACGTGACGCACGAATTCGCAGGCCGTGACGTTCGGCTGCGTCAGCAACGCCTGGCCGACAATCCCGTTCCAGTACGTTTCCGAACCTTCGCTGACGCGCCACTCGTGCAGGCGCCGGGTGAACAGTTGCAGGTCCAGTTCTTCGGTCACGCCAATGGCGCCGAACAATGCATGGGCGATGGCCGTGACTTGAGGCACCGCCATGCTGGTCCGCGCCTTGGCAATGGCCGTCGCCATCAGCGGCGGCACCTGCGAATCGCCGGTAAACGCCAGTTCAGCGGCGATGCGCGAAGCGGCAACCTGCTCGGCCATCACACTGAGCTGGTGTTGCACCGCCTGGAACTTGCCGATGGCCTTGCCGAACTGCACGCGGTCGTTGCAGTACTCCAGCGTCATGGCGAGTGCCTGCTCCATGGCGCCGGCGATGGCGGCGGCGTGGATAGCGGCGTTGAACACCCGTACTTCCTCGCCGTTATTGCCGATGGCACTGCCGACTGAGTCCTGCGACCAGTACAAGGTGGCGCATTGGCTGCCGTAAACGCCCGTGGGCTGACGGCGGGCCAGGCTGCAATCAAGCAGCAACAACTCGCCTTCCAGGTTGACCAGGGCGAAATCGGCCATCAAGCCAAACGCCACCCGTGGCACGCACAACAGGCCATCGGGCTCGCGATGGGCTGTACCGGCCAGGGTCAACATGCCGCTCGGTGGCGCGCTCGGGCAGTCACGCATCAACGCGCGAGCGGCCATGCTTTGCGCCGCCGGGACCGGTAACGCGCAGCGACCGAAGGCGACAAAAATCGGCAGCAGTGCGTTGAGCGCAAGGCCCGCGCCACCGGCGACTTCCGGCGTCAGCAACTCGAGAAAACCGCTGTCTTCCAGGGCGCTCCACAACGTCGTTGCGCTGTCTGCGCTTTCCACGGCACGGACCCGCGCCGGCGTGCACAAGTCGCTGAGGATCTTTTCAATGGCTTCAGTGAACATGAAGTATTTCCTGTTGGAGGTGCATCAGCGCAGGCCAAGGCCGCGGGCGATCATGCCGCGCAGGATTTCCCGGGTGCCGCCGCGCAACGAGAAAGTCGGCGCGACCTGGTTCAGGTAGGCGACCGTGCTGTAGAGCGCCTCATCGACCGGTGCATCCGGATCGGCGCTGATCGCCGCGGCAATCGCTGCCGGGATCGCTTGCTCGAATTCGGTGCCGATGTCCTTGACCAGTGCGGCTTCCACCACCGGGCTTTCACCCCGTGCGAGCAGTGCGGTCAGTGCCAGCGACAGGTTGCGCAGGCAGGTGAGCTGGCTGAGAAAACTGCCGAGCAATGCGCTCTCCTGGGCCGTCGCGCCCGTGCGCCGCAACGTTTCGGCCCACAGGTCGAGCAACACGATGCTGGAGTAGAAACGTTCCGGCCCGCTGCGCTCGAACGCCAGTTCAGCGTTGACCTGTTTCCAGCCACTGCCCTCCTCGCCCACCAACGCGTCTTCGCCGAGCAAGACGTTGTCGAAGGCCACTTCGGAGAAATGCGCGTCACCGGCCAGGTCAACGATGGGACGCACGCTGATGCCTGGCTGCTTGAGGTCGATGATGAATTGCGACAGCCCGTTTTGACGGTCCTCGGGCGCACCGCTGGTGCGCACCAGGGCGATCATGTAGTCGGCGTGATGGGCGTTGGTGGTCCAGATCTTGCGCCCGCTCAGGCGCCAACCTTCAGGGCAACGGGTGGCACGGCTGCGCACACTGGCCAGGTCCGAACCCGAGTTTGGCTCGCTCATGCCGATGCAGAAAAACGCCTGGCCGGCGCAGATGCGCGGCAGGAAAAAGTCCTTCTGTGCATCGCTGCCGAACTTCAGGATCAACGGCCCGCTCTGGCGGTCGGCGATCCAGTGTGCCGCCACCGGAGCACCGGCAGACAGCAGCTCTTCCACCAGCACGAAGCGACTGAACGCATCCAGCCCGGCACCGCCATAAGCGGCGGGCAAGGTCAGGCCGACCCAACCGCGCTGCGCCAGTTGCCGACTGAAACCTGCATCGAAGCCGGTCCAGCTGCGCGCTCGCACACTCGCCGAAACCCTTGGCAGATGCTCGGCCAGAAAAGCTTTGACCTCGGCACGAAAGGCTTCTGCGTGTGGCGGCAGCGCGGTCAAGCGAAAGGCGTCGAGCAAGCTGCTCACCGGGCACCTCCACTGACTTTGCCGTACAGCGTCACTACGCATGCACCGCCCAGTCCGAGGTTATGGGCCATGGCCAGGCGCGCACCGTCGACCTGACGCTGCTCGGCGTTGCCGCGCAATTGCTGGGTCAACTCGTAGCACTGCGCCAAACCGGTCGCGCCCAATGGATGGCCCTTGGAAAGCAGACCGCCGGACGGGTTGATCACGATCTGCCCGCCGTAGGTGTTGTCACCGTCCATGACGAACTTCTCGGCCCCGCCCTCGGGGCAGAAACCCAGCGACTCGTAGCAGATCACTTCGTTCTGGGCGAAGCAGTCGTGCAGTTCGCAGACATCGATGTCCTGTGGACCGACGCCGGCCTTCTCGTACACCTGGCCCACGGCGGCGTGGGTCATGTGGGTGCCCACCCAGTCGAGCATCGACGGTTTTTCGAAGTTGAAGGATTCGGGTGTGTCGGTGGTCATGGCCTGGGCAACGATTTCCACGTCGTGGCGCAGGCCATGTTTTTTCGCGAAACGCTCGGACACCAGGATCGCCGCCGCACCACCGCAGGTCGGTGGGCACGCCATCAGGCGGGTCATGACACCTGGCAGAATCACCGGGTCGTTCATCACGTCTTCGACGCTGAGCACCTTGCGAAACAATGCCAGCGGGTTGTTGGCAGCATGACGGCTGGCCTTGGCGCGCACTGCGGCGAAGGTTTCCATTCTGGTGCCGTATTTCTGTATGTATTCGCGCCCGGCACCACCGAAGGTACGGATGGCCTGGGCCATGCCATCCATATCGGCGGTGAGGCCGCGCAGGATCGGCAGGAAACGTTCACGGGTCGGCGGGCGGTCGTCCCAGTGGGACTTCAATGCGCCGGCCTGCATCTGCTCGAAACCCACCGCCAGTACGCAATCGGCCGAACCGGATTCGATGGCCTTGCGCGCCAGGTACAACGCGGTGGAGCCGGTCGAGCAGTTGTTGTTGACGTTGACCACCGGGATCCCGGTCATGCCGACTTCGTAGAGCACGGTCTGGCCGCAAGTGGAATCGCCGTAGACGTAACCGGCGTAAGCCTCCTGGACCAGGCTGTAATCGATCGCCGCATCGGCCAGGGCGCGACGCACCGCTTCGGCGCCCATCTGCACATAGGTCGGGCTGTCGCTGGGCTTGCGGAACGGGATCATGCCGACGCCGGCAACCAGTACTTTTTCGCTCATGGTGTCACCTGAAAAAATGCGGGAAAAGGAATCACAACTGGCGCGCGATGAGTTCGCGCAGCACTTCGCTGGTGCCACCGAAGACACGCGTCACGCGCATGTCGACGAAGGCGCGGGCGATCGGGTACTCCATCATGTAGCCGTAGCCGCCATGCAGCTGGACCATGTCGTCGATGCACTTCCACAGCGTTTCGGTGGCCAGGAGCTTGGCGATGGCCGACTCCTGCACCGTGAGGCGACGACGCATGTGCTCACTGATGTAGTGGTCAATGGTCAGGCGCACGGCCGTGGCCTGGGCCTTGATGTCGGCGAGCTTGAATTTGGTGTTCTGGAAGTCCCAGACGGTCTGGTTGAATGCCTTGCGATCCTTCACGTACTCGACGGTCTGCTCCAGCAGGCGTTCGAGCTTGGCGGCGCTGTACAGGGCGATCACCAGGCGCTCTTGCGGCAACTCTTCCATCAGGTGCATGAAGCCCTTGTTCTCTTCACCGAGCAGATTGCCCACCGGCACACGGACATCGTCGAAGAACAGCTCGGCGGTGTCGGCGGCGTGCTGGCCGACCTTGTCCAGCTTGCGCCCGCGGCGGAACCCTTCACGGTCGCACTCGACCATGATCAGGCTGCAGCCCTTGGCCCCGGCACTCGGGTCGGTCTTGCACACGACCACCACCATGTCGCAGGTCAGGCCGTTGCTGATGAAGGTCTTGCTGCCGTTGATCACCCACTCGTCGCCGTCACGCACGGCGGTGGTGCGGATCGCCTTGAGGTCGGAGCCAGTGCCCGGCTCGGTCATCGCGACGGCCAGAACGGTTTCGCCGGTGCAGATTTTCGGCAGCCATTTCTGCTTCTGCTCTTCGGTGCCCAGACGCACGATGTAGGGCGCGACGATGTCCGAATGCACGCCCAGGCTCCAGCCCGAAACCCCGGCGCGGTAAAGCTCTTCGATCAACACCGCCGAGTGGCCGAAGTCGCCGCCGCCACCGCCATATTCGGTCGGCACGGTGAGGCACAGCAGATTGTGGCGGCCAGCCTTGAGCCAGGTTTCCCGGTCGACCTGCCCGGCCTCGTCCCACTGTGCCTGTTTGGGCAGGCACTCACGCTCGAAGAAACGCCGCGCGGTGTCGCGCAGCATTTCGTGGTCTTCACGGTAGACGGTACGGTTGATATGCATCGGGATCTCCAGTGGGTTGCCAGGCAAGGCTTGCGCCTGGTTCGTGGAACCACTGTATTGGCGGGGGGTGGGTCGTGAAGCCACCCGGATCGGGTAGCGATTGCGATGGGGTGAACAATGGAGTTCAGGGGAGGCACACAGTCCCTTGTGGGAGCGAGCCTGCTCGCGAAAGCAGTGGATCAGTCAACATCATTGCTGGATGTCGTAATGCCTTCGCGAGCAGGCTCGCTCCCACAGGGGGGGTGTGGTTTGGCTACTTGCGCAGTTCGCGCTTGAGGACTTTGCCGGCGGCCGAGAGCGGCAGTTCGTCGCGGAACTCAACGGTTTTCGGGCATTTGTAGGGTGCGATGAACTCGCGGCAGTACCTGCGCAATTGCTCGGCATCGACCTGGGCACCGGGCTTGCGCACCACCACCGCATGCACCGCCTCGCCCCACTGTTCATGGGGAACGCCGATCACCGCGCACAGCGCCACGGCCGGGTGCCGCGCCAGGACGTTTTCGACTTCCGCCGAGTAAACATTTTCGCCACCGCTGACGATCATGTCCTTCAAGCGGTCGACGATGAACAGGTATCCCTGCTCATCCATCCACGCGGCATCGCCGGTGTACAACCAGCCATCGCGCAATGCCTTGGCGGTTTCCTCGGGCTTGTTCCAGTAACCCTGCATGATGTTCGGCCCGCTCACGATGATCTCGCCCACCGTGCCACGCGCAACTTCCTGACCTTGCGGGTCGACGATCTTCACGTTGACCCCCAACCCGCCGCGCCCGACCGAACGCGACAGACCACTCTTGCGTGCCTGCGGCGTGTGATTGCACGGCAGATTGCTCGACACCACCGGGCAGGCTTCGGTCAACCCGTAGGAATGTGAAAGCTCGAGATCCGGAAGCCGGGCCAACACCTGTTCCACCATTTCGCCAGCGCTGGGTGACGCACCGTAGGTCAGGCGTTTCAGGCTACCGAGGTCATGGCGAGCGAAGTCCGGATGAGCCAGCAGTGCGAGGATCATGGTCGGCACCAGCAGCGTCTCGGTGATCCGTTCCCGCTCGATCACCTGCAGCACTTGGGCCGCGTCGAAACTCGACAGCAGCACATGGCTTTCACCGGCCATGAACTGAATCAGTGCCCGAGCCATGCCGGCGACATGGAACAGCGGCGCCACGTGCAACAGTCGACCGTCATGGATAGGCGGCATGTCGACCATGCGCGGCATGCACGCCGACCACAGGTTCAAATGCGACTGCATCACGCCCTTGGGAAACCCGGTGGTGCCGCCGGTGTACATGATGCAGGCAAGGTCTTCACCGCCACGCCCGGCGTCTTCGACCGGCGTGGCCTGGGCAATCAATTGCTCGAAACCCAGCATGCCCACCGGCACTTCGCCCTCGCCGGCATAGATAAACCGTGGCACATGGCGGGCACTGATGCGGATCTTCTCGGCCAGTGGTGCAAAGTGTTCGTCGACGATAAGGATGCCAGTACTGCAATCGTCCAGCGAATAGACGATCTCCGGCACGCTCCAGCGGATGTTCACCGGGTTGAGCACCCCGCCGCCCCACCACACGCCCATGATGTATTCCAGGTAGCGGTCGGAATTGAGCGCCAGCATGCCGACCCGATCGCCGGCCGCCATGCCCAGATTCTGCAAGGCACCCGCCAGACGTGCGACGCGGTCGCCAAACTGGCGATAGGTCCGACGGCGATCACCGAAAACCGTCGCGAGTTGATCCGGATTTTGTTGCAGTGTGCGTTGCAGGCATTGGGTCATGTACATGGCATCTGGCCTTTCCACGGGGTGAAGACACCGTTGGCACGTAACACCAGGCGCTCGCCGACCTTCAACAGGCAGCTGGCGTTGATGAAGGTGCCGCCGCTCTTGAGCACATGCACATGCGCCTCCAGCCAGTCTCCTTCGCGCACCGGACCGAGGTAATCGACGTTCAGATTGACCGTCACTGCCACCGACTGCGACACCGAATGGCGCCGTAAGATGACGCCGAACGCGCTGTCCGCCACCGTGGCGAGAAAGCCGCCGTGGGCGATGCGCACGTAATTGAGATGCTGGGGTTCGAGGCGCACCGCCAGGATCGGCAGCGTTTCATGCACATAAAAGTCGCCGCAACAGCGCAAAAAACCCGAGCGTTGTTCCAGCGCGCAGAAGCCATCGGGAATGACTGCGCCGCCGTTCACCTGTGGCATCAGCTGACACCCCGGTCCTTGCCGGCCCAAAACGGTTCGCGCAAATCGCGCTTGAGCACCTTGCCCGCGCCAGACAGCGGCAACGCAGTGCGGAACTCGACCGACTTCGGCGTCTTGTAGCCCGCGATCTGCCGCCGGCAATGCTCGATGATCGCGGCGCCCGCGGCTTCGTGATCGGGTTTGAGTACGATCACCGCATGCACCGCTTCGCCCCATTGCGCGCAGGGAATGCCGATCACTGCGCAGGCGGCGACGGCCGGGTGACTGGAAATCGCGCTTTCGACTTCACCCGAATAAACGTTTTCGCCACCGCTGACGATCATGTCCTTGAAGCGGTCGACGATGTAGATATAGCCGTCGTCGTCCATGTAGGCGCCGTCGCCGGTGTGCATCCAGCCGCCACGCAGAGCCTGGGCGGTTTCTTCGGGTTTGTTCCAGTAGCCGAGCATGATGTTCGGGCCACGGACCAGCACTTCGCCGACCGTGCCGCGCGGCACCTCGTTGTCGTGTTCGTCGACGATGCGCACGGTCACGCCCAGCCCGGGCCGCCCGGCCGAGCGCAGACGACCATTGGCAATGCCTTCGGCGCTGTGGTTTTCCGGACCGTTGGCGCTGATCGGCGGCGCCGCTTCGGTCATGCCGTACCCTTGGGTGAACTCGACATTGGGCAACGCCTTGAGCGCCAGCTCCAGCAAGGGCACGGCAATCGGCGAGGCGCCGTAGGTGAGACTGCGCAGGCAGCTCAGGTCATGTCTGGCGAATTCCGGGTGCATGATCAATGCCTGAAGCATGGTCGGCACGATCAGGATGTCGGTGATGCGCTCGCGCTCGATGGTACGCATCACGTCCAGGGCATCGAAGGCCGGGACGAAAATGCTCGGCAGACCGAGCAGCGAGATCAGGATGACCCGCGACAGCGCTGCCAGGTGGAACATCGGCGCGATGTGCAGGGTCAGGGCATCCGCCGACACCGGCACATCGGCCGCACGGGCCACGGCAGCGGTCCACAGGTTCATGTGCGACTGCATCACGCCCTTCGGCCGGCCGGTCGTGCCGCCGGTGTACATGATGCTCGCCAGGTCATCACCGCCGCGAAAGGCGTCGTCCACCGGCGTAGCTTCACGAATCAGTTGCTCATAGGACAGCATGCCTTCGGGCAATGGCCCGTCGCCGATGTGAATCAGCAATGGTCGTACCTTGGCGCTGCCGGCGATGTCTTCAGCCATGGGCAGGAAGGTGTCGTCGATCAGCAGGATGCGCGTGTCACAGTCGTCCAGCGAGTAGACGATTTCCGGCACGCTCCAGCGAATATTCACCGGGTTGACCACGCCGCCGCCCCACCAGGTCGCCAGGAAATACTCAAGGAACCGGTCGGAGTTCAGGCCCAGCAGGCCGACGCGGTCGCCGGTCTGCATCCCCAGTTGCTGCAAGGCCCCGGCCAGACGAGCCACCCGCTCGACCAGTTCGGCATAGGTGCGGCGGCGGTCGCGAAAGACCGTCGCCACGGCATGGGGACGTTGCTGCAACACGCGGTGCAGGCCTTGGGTCAAATACATGGGGTTCTCCTGTGAATTATTGTTGTCAGGTCAGGACGAATGCGGCGCTGCCTGTTGCGTCAGGTGCCGGTGTACTTCGGTGAACGCTGCTCGGCCTGGGCCATGCGCCCTTCGGTGTGATCTTCGCTGTCGCGCAGCAACCCCCAGTGCAGATGGGCCTGGGTGACGAAATCCCGGGGTGCGAGGTGGGCGGTCTGCAAGGCCAGGCGCTTGATCGACTGCACTGCCAGCGGGCCATTGGCGGCAATGCGCCCGGCCAGATCGAGCGCCGCCGGCAGCAGACGGTCCTGGTGCAGCAGCTCTATGATCAAACCGATGTCCAAAGCCTCCTGCGCGCCGATCGACTCCCCGGTCAGAGCCATTTTCATCGCGTGCGCCGCCGGAATCGCACGGAGCAGGTACTGCACGCCGCCGGCCGCCGGAATGGTCGCGTCGCACACTTCAGGCAAGCCGAACGTAGCGCCGCACGAAGCGATGCGCAGATCGCATTGCAGCGCCAGCTCAAGACCGCCGCCCAGGCAGGCGCCATTGATGGCGGCGACCACCGGTTTCCAGATGTCCAGGTCGCTGAGGTCGAACAGTCGGCTGTAGCCGCCCTCCTCGGCTTCGGTTTCGCGACTCTTGAGGGTGCCGGCAACGAAACCCGATGCGGCCAGCAGCGACTCCTTGTGGCTCGCGCCGCTGCAAAATGCACGTTCGCCGGCACCGGTCAGCACGATGACCCGCACCTGTTCGTCATCCTGGCAGGCGCCCAGAGTCTTGCGCAGGTGCATCAAATCGCTGAGGGTCAGCGCGTTATTCGACTGTTGCGCATCGAGCGTGACAAGTGCCACGTGATCGATGATCTTGAACTGAATGGCCATGGGTGACTCCTGCGCTGCGCGGATCTTTATGTTTTTTCGGGGCGAACGCGTTCAGGCGCGCCATCCCAGACCCAGCTCACGCAAGCGCTCGATGGCCGGCGTGTCGAAGCCCCAGTCGCGCAGTGCGTCGCCGCCGTGCTCGCCACGCTCGGGAGCGGGTTGCGGTTGCGCCGATGGCGTGCCAAGGAAACGCGGAGCCGGGACCGGTTGCACCACCCCGTCGACCTCGATGAAGCTGCCACGGGCAACGCCGTGGGGATGCCGGGCGGCTTCGACAAGCCCCAGCACCGGTGCAACGCAAGCGTCGCTGCCTTCGAACGCGGCCACCCACTGCTCGCGGGTGCGGCCCAGGAACGCAGCGGTGAAGTCCTCACGCAGCCGCGGCCAGCCAGCCCGGTCGTGCTGATTGGGCAGGTCGGCGTTGGACAGTCCGAGAATTTCCAGCATCTGCGCATAGAAGCGCGACTCGATCGGCCCGATTGCCATGTACTGGCCGTCGCGGGTTTCGTAGGTGTCGTACCAGGGCGCGCCGCCGTCGAGCAGGTTGCTGCCGCGCTGTTCTGTCCAGTGCCCGCCGGCGAGCAGGCCCCAGATCACCGAGCCCAGTTGCGCCGCACCTTCGGTCATGGCCGCGTCGACCACCTGGCCGGCGCCGCCGCGCTGCACGTTGACCAGCGCCGCCAGCACGCCCATCGCCAGCAGCATGCCGCCACCGCCGTAGTCGCCCACCAGGTTCAGCGGCGGTACTGGTCGCCCACCGGCCGGGCCGATGCTCGACAACACACCTGACAAGGCGATGTAGTTCAGGTCATGCCCGGCGCGGTCGGCCATCGGGCCGGTCTGGCCCCAACCGGTCATCCGCGCGTAGACCAGGCGCGGATTGCGTTCGAGCGCGATGTCAGGGCCAAGACCCAGGCGCTCCATCGTGCCGGGGCGAAACCCTTCAATCACCACATCGGCACGTTCGATCAGTTCCAGCGCAGCGGCGACACTGTCCGGGCGCTTCAAGTCGAGGGTGACCGAACGCCGATTGCGTCCGGTAATATCGGCACGCTTGCCTTCCAGCTTCGGCCCCAGGTCACTGGCCTTCTGCGGGCGGTCGATGCGCACCACGTCGGCGCCCATGTCGGCCAACAGCATGGTGCCAAACGGCGCCGGCCCGATTGCCTCAAACTCCACCACCCGAATGCCACTCAGTACGCCCATTGCCAACGCTCCACTGTTCTGACGGAGCGCCACAGCACTCCTATTCTTGTGCCTTCCAGTAGATCAATCCGTTGATCGACGACCACCACCCACATCGGGTGGTGGCCGCCAAAGACAGGGTCATGCCACCCATGCCCTGGGTTACACTCGATGAGATTCGACGCACCCACAAAACAAGAAAGAATCGGACAGCCCCATGGATAAACCCCGCAAGTCCAATGCATCGGACCCCCATGCCAGCCAGGTCTTCAATCCGGTTCAGTCCCCGATCGTCAGCACCAAACTGATTCCGCCGCGCAGCACCGGGCGCCTGATTTCCCGCGAACGCCTGCAGGATCAGATGCTCAAGGCCCGACGCCTGCGCTGCATCGTGCTCAAGGGGCCGGCCGGCTGCGGCAAGACCTCGACCCTGATCGCCTGGCGCCAGGCGCTGTTGCCGTTGGGATTCGACGTGGCGTGGCTGACGCTGTCGGCGGACGACAACGAACTGACGCGTGTTCTTGACTACCTGCTGGCGAGCCTCGGCCAAATCGACCCGGCACTCGTGCGGGACGCGACTCAACTGGAAGGTCGCGGCATCGACAGCGAAGCCGTTGAGCGCACTGTCATCACCCTGGTGCGCAGCATTGCCAGCCGTGGCCGTGAACTGGTGCTGGTACTCGACGACCTGCACCACCTGACCGACGTGGGCATTCACCAGGCCCTGCAATGGCTGATCGACTACGCCCCGGCCAACCTGCACCTGGCGCTGGTGTCGCGCAGTGCCGTGCCGTTGTCCCTGGCGCGGTTGCGCAGCCAGGAACTGGTGCTCGAGCTGAACCTGCGGGACTTGCGCTTCACGGCGGTCGAGTCCGAACAGTTCCTCAAGGCGCAGTTGGGCGAGATCAATGCCCGCGACGCCAGGATGATGCATGAGCTGACCGATGGCTGGGTCGCCGGCCTGCAACTGCTCGCCGTCAGCCGCAAAAAGAACCGCCCGCCTGCCACCCCGGACACCCCATCAGGGCACACGCAGCTGCGGGACGATCAAGCCTTCGCCAAGTTTTTCGAAGTCGAAGTGCTGTCTCACCTGTCGCCGACCGACCTCGACCTGCTGCTGCTCATGGCCGTGTGCAACCGATTCTGCGCCTCGTTGTGCGCCGCTCTCAGCGGCCACCCGCAGGCGGTTGCCGAAGCGAATGCGCTACTGACGCGCATGGAGCGGGACAACCTGTTCCTGATCCCGGTGGACAGCGCCGAACGTGAAACCTGGTATCGCCTGCACCCGCTGTTGCGCGAAACCCTGCTCAAGTATTTCGACTCCCGCAGCCAGGCCGAGCAACACGCGGTGCACGTGCGGGCGTGGCACTGGTTCCGTGACCACAATCACCTGGATGAAGCGGTGCACCATGCGGTCATGGGCGGCGACCCGGCTGCCGCCGCCGACCTGGTGGAGCAACACGCCGAGGCGCTCTACGCCCATGGCGACCTGCGCATGTTGATCGAGCTGGTACGGCTGTTGCCGGTCGAACAGGTACAGGCCCGGGTCAAGCTGCGCATCCTCAAGGCGCGGATGCAGTTGTATGCCCGGGATTTCGTGGCCTGCAGCGCCAGTCTCGAACAACTGTTTCGCGACGTACCCGAGAGCGAAGTCCATGACCACTTCATGATCTCGCTGCTGCGCGCCTCCCTGGCCCTGCAACGCGACGACACCGACGCGGCCATGACGGTCCTGCCGCAACTGCTCAACCCGCCGCCGGGCAGCAACAGCGTGGCCATCGGCTCCTGCGCCAACATCCTGTCCTGGCTGTACATGCACCGCGGCGAATACGAAAAGGCTCGGCAGGTGCAACTCGACCGGCCGAACCTGCTGATCAATGGCGAACCGCTGCTGGGGACCACGGCCGGCAGCCTTCAGGGTCGTTGCATGATTGGCTTGAGCCTGGCCCTTGAAGGCCAGATGACTCAGGCGGAAAGGGTTTACCGCGACGTGCTGCATGAGGCCGGCCAATGTGGCAAGGCCGGCGCCGACGCGACTTATCTCTCCGCCGCGCTGCTCGGTGAGGTGCTGTACGAAACCAACGATGTCGACGCCGCGTTCAAAATGCTCTCGGGCTGGATCGACATTCTCGAACGCATTTCGATTCCCGATTCCGTCCTGCGTGTGCTGCAAGTGTTATGGAACGTGCAATGGCTGGCAGGTAACCATCAAGAAGCCCTGGCGTTTGTCGAGCGGCTGGATGAGTACGCGATCAAACTCGGTCTGGAGCGCCTGCAAGCCTACTGCCTGACCTGGCAAGTGCGCTGGTTGCTGATTCTCGGGGAGACGGCACAAGCCCAGACCAAACTGGCGCGCCTGGAAGCCATCGACGCGCGTCACCCGGATGCCGGGCACACGGCCCTGAAGGAAATCCACATCCTGGCCGAGAATGCCCGCGCTCGCTGGCAACTGGTCCAGGGTGATCTGGACGGGGCTTTCGATCGCATAGAACGATTGATCGAAACCTGCGACCGGCATCGTCGCCAACTCGGGGCAACGCGCCTGCTGGTGCTCAGCGCCGTGATCGAGTCCGAACGCGGCAACCCTGAACGGGCACGGATCAAAGTCATCGAAGCCTTGCGCCGAGGTCAACGCTTTGGCCTGGTGCGCAGCCTCCTCGACGCCCATCCGGATGGCTTGAAACTGATCTGCGATATCGCCGCCCGCGAAGTCCTGGACCCGGTGCTGGCGTTTTATGTCGAGCGCTTGCAGGCGGCCGAGGCCACGACCCCGGCGATCTCGAAGGCCAAACCTGCGACAACGGCCACCAGCAAACCGTTGACGGCCGGGATCGAACCGTTGAGCGAGCGGGAAATCGAAGTCGTGCGCCTGCTGGCCCAGGCCCTGCCCAACAAGAAAATCGCCCGAGCCCTGGGCCTGTCCCCGGAAACCGTGAAATGGCACCTGAGCCATATCTACAGCAAGCTCGGCGTCAGCAGCCGCGATGAAGCGGTGGCCCGGGTGCGCGACCTGGAATCCCAGGATGACAGCAACGTCCACCCCTGAAACCCTGTAGGAGCTGCCGCAGGCTGCGATCTTTTGACTTTGTTTTTCAAGAACAAGATCAAGAGATCGCAGCCTGCGGCAGCTCCTACATGGATTGTTTTTTTCCCTGCCACCCGGCTCGGGTGGCGTTCGGGCCACGGGCCCCACCTATCGTAACCCTCAGATCACAGGCGCAGTCCGCGCCTTGCGTAAGCGCTCGGCCCAAGGCCGGCCTGCCATGTTTGAGGAGTCTTGCGTGCACATCGCCCGAACCGTTTTCCGCGACGACCATGAGATGTTCCGCACCACCGTGCGACGCTTTTTCGAACGCGAATGCCTGCCGCGCCAGGCCGCCTGGGACAAGGCCGGCCAGGTCGACCGCGAAACCTGGCTCAAGGCCGGCCGCGAAGGCTTGCTCGGCATCACCCTGCCCATCGAATACGGTGGCGGCGGCGGTGATTTCGGTCATTGCGCGGTGTTCAATGAGGAGTTCGCCCGGGCCGGCGTGAGTGGCGCCTACTTCGGCATGCATTCGGACGTCATCGCTCCGTACATCAATCGCTGCGGTAACGAAGAACAGAAACAGCAGTGGCTGCCGGGCATTTGCTCGGGCGAGATCATCCTGGCCATCGCCATGACCGAGCCCGGCACCGGCAGCGACCTCAAGGCCGTGCGCACCACCGCCGTGCGCGATGGCGACGAATACGTGATCAACGGCAGCAAGACCTTCATCAGCAACGGCCTGACCGCCGACCTGGTCATTGTCGTGTGCAAGACCGACCCGGCTGCCGGCGCCAAGGGCATCAGCCTGATCGCCGTGGAAGCCAGCCGCGCCGGTTTCAAGCATGGGCGAAAGCTGGAAAAGGTCGGCCAGCACGCCCAGGACACCGCCGAGCTGTTCTTCGACAACGTCCGCGTGCCCGTCGGCAACCGCCTCGGCGAGGAAGGCCTGGGCTTTACCTACCTGATGGGCGAACTGCCCCAGGAGCGCTTCTCGATCGCCGTGTCCGCCGCCGCGAAGCTGGAGCGCCTGCTGGAGCAGACCCTCGAATACGTGAAAGACCGCAAGGCCTTCAACCAGGCCGTCTGGGACTTCCAGAACAGCAAATTCAAGCTCGCCGACATCAAGGCCCAGGCCACCGCCATGCGGGTGATGGTCGACTACTACCTGGGCGAGCACATGCGCCGGCGCCTGACCCTGGAAGAAGCGGCCATCGCCAAGCTCTTCACCACCGAGACCCTGTGGAAATGCATCGACGACATGGTCCAGCTGCACGGTGGCTACGGCTACATGATGGAGTACCCGATCGCCCGCGCTTTCGTCGACTCACGGGTCAATCGCATCTACGGCGGCACCAGTGAAGTCATGCGCGAAATGATCGCGCGCAAGCTCTGACCCTCTCAAACAACAAGGAAAACAACGATGAGCAATAAAGTGTTCGTTGCTGGCGTCGGCATGATCCAGTTCAAGAAACCGGGGACCAACGAGCCCTACGACGTCATGGGTGAACAGGCGATCCGCCAGGCCCTGGCCGATTCGGGTGTGGATTTCAATGACATCCAGCAGGCCTACGCCGGTTATGTCTACGGCGACTCCACCTGCGGCCAGAAAGCCCTGTATCGCGTGGGCATGACCGGCATCCCGCTGATCAACGTCAACAACAACTGCGCCACAGGCTCCAGCGCCCTGTTCCTCGCTCGCCAGGCCGTACAAAGCGGCGCGGTGGACTGTGCCCTGGCGTTTGGCTTCGAACACATGAACCCGGGTGCCTTGAAATCCGCCTGGACCGATCGCGCACCGGCCACCGAACGCGCCCTGGTGCTGGCCAACGAACTGATCAGCATGCCTGACCTGCCCAATGCCATCCGCCAGTTCGGCGGCGCCGGCTACGCGCATATGCAGAAGTACGGCACCCGACTGGAAACCTTCGCCAAGATCCGCGCCAAGGCCAGCCGTCACGCCGCCAATAACCCGCTGGCAGTGTTCCGCAACGTGGTGAGCAGCGAAGAAGTCATGGCCGCCCCGATGTTGTGGGAAGGCGTGATGACCCGACTGATGGCCTGCCCGCCGACCTGTGGCGCTGCCGCGGCCATCGTGGTGTCCGAAGCGTTCGCGAAAAAGCACGGTCTGCGCACCGACGTATTGATGGCGGGCCAGGCGCTGACCACCGACCTGCCGAGCACCTACGACGCCAGGGACATGATCCGCGTGGTCGGTTTCGACATGACCCGTATGGCTGCAGATGTCGCCTACAACCAGGCCGGCATCGGCCCGCAGGACGTCGACGTCATCGAACTGCACGACTGCTTCGCGCAGAACGAACTGCTGACCTACGAGGGCCTGGGCTTGTGCGCTGAGGGCGGCGGCGAGCAACTGGTCAACGACGGTGACAACACCTACGGCGGCAAATGGGTGACCAATCCGTCCGGCGGCCTGCTCTCCAAGGGCCACCCGCTGGGCGCCACCGGCCTGGCCCAGTGCTTTGAACTGACCCACCAATTGCGCGGCACCGCCGAACAACGCCAGGTGCAGGACGCGCGCATTGCGGTGCAGCACAACCTCGGCCTGGGCGGCGCCTGCGTGGTCACCGTTTACCAGAAAAACTGACGCGCCCGCAGAGCAAAGGAGCCATTTCGATGATCGACAAGAAACACATCGGCAGACAACTGCCCACTTTCCTCGTGACCGCCGAAGCCGGGCAACTGCGCTTCTTCGCCAAGGCCACCGGGGAAACCAACCCGGTTTACTTTGACGAACAGGCCGCACGCGATGCCGGGTATCCCAACCTGCCGCTGCCGCCGACCTTTCTGTTCTCGCTGGAGTTCCAGATTCCTTCGAACGCCTGGCGTGACGAACTGGGCATCGTCACCGCGCGCATTTTGCACGGCGAAGAATCCTTCCGTTATCACCGCATGGCCTATGCCGGCGACACCTTGCGCTTCGATGTGCGCATCGCCGACATCTACGACAAGAAAGGCGGCGCGCTGGAATTCGTGGTGCGCGAAACCCGAGTCACCAATCAGCACGGTGAGCACGTTGCGGACCTGCGCAGCGTGCTTGTGCAGCGCAACAGCTGAAGCGGAGAACACTGATGAACGCGATTAGCCTGGAAAAAATCAACGTCGGCGACACCCTGCCACCACTGGCCCTGCCGCCGATCAACCGCACCACCCTGGCCCTGTTCGCCGGTGCATCGGGTGATCACAACGCCATCCACATCGACACCGATTACGCCCGCCGGGCCGGCATGCCCGACGTGTTCGCCCACGGCATGCTGTCGATGGCCTACCTCGGTCGCCTGCTGACCCAGTGGGTCGATCAGCGTCAGTTGCGCGAGTTCGGCGTGCGCTTTCTCGGCATCACTCACCTGGGTCACCAGATCACCTGCACCGGCACTGTCGTCGAGCGCTTCGAGGTCGAGGGCGAGCAACGGATCAAAGTCGAAGTGCGCACCACCAATCAATACGGCGAGACCAAAATCGTTGGCGACGCCGTGATCGCTCTGTAAACAAAACTGATCACTGAGGAGCAACACCCCATGGCAAAACTCGAAGGCAAAGTCGCACTGGTCACCGGTTCCGGTCGTGGCATCGGTCAACAGATCGCCCTGAAACTGGCAAGCGAAGGCGCGCGCATCGTCATCAACGACCTGGACGCCGATCCGGCCCACGAGACCGCTGAAATGATCCGCAAGCTGGGTGGTGAAGCCGCCGTCTGCCACGGCAACGTCAGCGCCCCGGACTTCGGCGACCGCTACGTCAAGACCGCGATGGACAACTTCGGCGCCATCGACATCATCGTCAACAACGCCGGCTACACCTGGGACGACGTGATCCAGAAGATGAGCGACGAGCAGTGGTACGCCATTCTCGACTGCCACATGACCGCGCCCTTTCGCATCCTGCGTGCCGCCTACCCGATCATCAAGGCCCAGGCCCAGGCCGATGCGGCGGCAGAGCGCGAGGTATTCCGCAAAGTGGTGAACATTTCTTCGGTGTCGGCCCTCAACGGCAACGCCGGGCAGATGAACTACTCCTCGGCCAAGGCCGGCGTGATCGGCATGACCCGTGCGCTGGCGCGCGAATGGGGTCGTTTCAAGGTCAACGTCAACGCCGTGGCCTTCGGTTTCATCGAAACCCGCATGACCAAGGCCGACGCCCATGCCGGCGCTACGGTGAACATCGAAGGCCGTGACATCCGTGTCGGCATCAGCCCGGAAGCCGCCAAGTCGTTCGCCCAGCGCAACCCGCTGGGTCGTCCGGGCACCGTGCAGGAAGCGGCTGATGCGGTGTACCTGTTCTGCTCGCCGGAGTCGAACTACATCACGGCGCAGACCATCGCGGTGGCTGGCAATCTGCAATAACCAAAACCTTAGGAGCGAGCTTGTTGTGGGAGCGAGCCTGCTCGCGATGGACGTCAACGATAACGCGCTTCATCTGATTGACCGCGGTTGTCCGGGCATTTTTCGCGAGCAGGCTCGCTCCCACAACAGCTCCCTCGCCACACAATCCGTGTTTGAGTTTTGATGACCGCAGGATCACTCCCATGAACATGACTGAAAGCAACATCCGCCTGGCCGCCATCAAACTGATCTCGCGCAACGGCTTCGGCTCGATGAGCCTGCGCCAGCTCGCCACTGAAGCTGGCATCAACGCCTCGACGCTGTACCTCTACTACAAAGGCAAAAACGAACTGCTGCTGGAGCTGATTCTCGAGTATTTCCAGGGGGTGTCCCGGGAGTGGGCACGGCGTCGCCCCAAAAAGTCCGCGACCGCCGATATCAAACTGCTCGCCTTCATCGCCTGCCACGTGCGTTATCACCTGGAACACCAGGACGAGGCCATGCTCGGCAATCTGGAGTTCAGAAGCCTCGACGAAGAGGATCTGGAGCAGGTCCGCCAAGCCCGGCGTCAGTATCTGAACGCCCTGCAGGAACTGCTGGAACAAGGGGTCAAGGAAGGTTCGCTGAGCTGCGCCGAACCCAAATTGATGGCCCGCACCCTGTTCAACATGCTCACCCATGCCTGCGTCTGGTACCAGGCCGATGGTCGCTGGAGCATTGATGCCGTCATCCGCCATTACTCGGAACTGGTGTTGAAAATGCTCGGCGCCGCGCCTGTTCCGTCGCCCGGGATACCTGTCCCACGAGCCCTGATCACCCGCCGCCCGATGACCGCGGAGGCACGCCCATGAGCGATCTCATGCAGCCGTTTTCCATGGCCGGCAAGACCGTCCTGGTGGCCGATGCCAGCACCCGACTGGGCGCGCATTTCGCCCGCCTGATCAGCCTCGCCGGCGCCCGTGTGGCCCTCGGCGGCCAGCACCCTTCGCAGTTGGAGCAACTGGCGGCCGACCTGCATTGGGAAGGTGGCGAAGTCATGGTTGTCAGCCTCGACAGCGCCCGCAGACCGAGCATCGAAGCCGCCCTGGACACCGTGCAGGAGCGATTCGGCAGCGTCGATGTGCTGATCAACAACAGCGCCGAGCGCGAGCATGTTGCCTTGAACAATCACATCGTCCACTGCACCAGCCTGCACATGATCCGGGCCGAACGCGGTGGCAGCATCGTCAACATCGACCCGCCGCCGCGCCCCATCAGCGAGCCGAACCCGTGCCTGCGCGCCAATAGCAGCCTGATCCGCATGAGCCGCGCCATGGCCCAGTCGCTGACACCGCACCGCATTCGCGTCAACGTCATCGCGGCCGGTCGAGGCAAGGAAGCCGGCCTGCAAGAACTCAACGGCCCCTTGTTACTGCTGGCCAGCGGTGCCGGCGCCAGCGTCACAGGCGCGGTGTTGCATATCGACGGCCACGCCACCTGATACGGGTGGCGCGAACCTTTTGACGACGTTCGAACATGGCCGCTGGTCGCCCTGTGCGACGCCCGTCAACAAGGAGCCAGTCAGATGACTCGCATAAAAAAGTGGCTGCCGAAACTTGCCCTGGTGGCGATAACGGTCATGGCAATGGCGGCGAATGCCGCTGACAAACCCAACATTCTGGTGATTTTCGGCGATGACATCGGCCAGACCAACATCAGCGCCTATTCCATGGGCGTGGTCGGCTACAAGACGCCGAACATCGACCGCATCGCCCACGAAGGCATGCTGTTCACCGACTATTACGCGGAGAACAGCTGCACCGCCGGGCGCTCGTCGTTCATCACCGGCCAGTCACCGCTGCGCACCGGCCTGACCAAGGTGGGCGTGCCGGGCGCGCCGATCGGCCTGCAAAAACGCGACATCACCATCGCCCAGGCGCTCAAGTCCCAGGGTTATGCAACCGGCCAGTTCGGCAAGAACCACCTGGGTGACAAGGACGAATTCCTGCCGACCAACCACGGTTTCGACGAGTTCTTCGGCAACCTCTATCACCTCAACGCCGAAGAGGAACCCGAGCGCCCTTACTGGCCCAAGGATGACCCTGACTTCGTCAAGGCCAGGACGCCACGCGGCGTGATCCACAGCTACGCCGACGGCAAGATCGAAGACACCGGCGCGCTGACCGCCAAGCGCATGGAAACCATCGACGACGAAACCACGGCTGCCGCTCAATCCTTCATCGAGAAACAGGCCAAGGCCGACAAGCCGTTCTTCGTCTGGATGAACACCACGCGCATGCATCTGTTCACCCACGTACGCGACTCGATGAAGGGCCAGAGCGGCATGCCCGGCAACGACTACGCCGATGGCATGCTGGAACACGACGGCGATGTCGGCAAACTGCTGAAGACCCTCGACGACCTGAAAATCGCCGACAACACCATCGTCGTCTACACCACCGACAACGGCCCGAACCAGTTCTCCTGGCCGGACGCAGCCACCACGCCGTTCCGTAACGAGAAGAACTCCAACTGGGAAGGCGCCTACCGCGTGCCGGCGATCATTCGTTGGCCAGGCAAGATCAAGGCCGGTGAAGTGTCCAACGAGATGTTCTCGGGCATGGACTGGTTCCCGACCTTGCTGGCAGCCGCGGGCGAAACCGACGTGAAGGAAAAGTTGCTCAAGGGTTGGGCACCGACCTCGGGTGGCAACAGCTTCAAGGTGCACCTGGACGGCTACAACCAGTTGCCGTACCTGACCGGCCAACAGCCTAAAGGCGAGCGTCGCGAGTTCTACTACTTCAACGACGACGGCGTGCTGGTATCGATGCGCTTCGACAACTGGAAAGTGGTCTTCGCCGAACAGCGCGAACCCGGTGGCTTTGCGGTGTGGAGCAGCCCGTTCGTGCCACTGCGCGTGCCGAAGCTGTTCAACCTGCGCATGGACCCTTATGAACGGGCTGACCTGGTCTCGGACCAGTACAACGACTGGCTGGTGAAAAACTCCTACCTGATGGCCGCGGGTGTTGCCAAGGCGGCGCGCTTCCTGCAGACCTTCATCGAGTACCCGCCGAGCCAGAAGCCTGCCAGTTTCAGCGTTGACCAGATTCGTGCGGCGGTCGATGCGAAAATCGAAGAGAAGCTGAAAAACCAGGCCAAGCCCTAGGCGTATCGAGGCCGCCTGAATGCCAACGGCCAACCCGCCCAGGTGAAATTAAGCTTGGGCTAAGGTTGCTTGTTTAGTCTTCGAAGCTTTCAGGTAGTCGAGCATTTCGAAGATGGCCCGTGTCGATACAAGCGCCAAACCGCCGTTCAGCATCGTTCTGGTGAACTACAAAACCCTCGATCTGACCAGGATCTGCCTGGACCTTTTGCGTGAGCCTGCACGCAAAGCCGGCATACCCGTCTGGGTGGTGGACAACGATTCGGCGGACGCCAGCGTCGAGTACCTGCGCTCACTGGACTGGATCAACCTGATCGAACGCGATGCCCCCACCAAAGAACCCGGCCACATCGCCCATGGCAAGGCACTGGACATGGCGCTGGCCAGGGTCAATACCGACCATCTGTTCCTGATGCACACCGACACCTTCGTCTTCGATGCCAACATCTTTGCGCTGATGATGGAGCACTGCACCAGGGATCGAAACGTCATCGCGGTCGGCTGCACCGAGCAACTCAATCGCGGGTTGCCAAGGACTGTCTGGCGCTTCACCTCACGCTTCGCAAAGCACCATTTTCGCCGCTTGAAACTCTCCCTGGGCCTACGCTCAAGAGAACCGAAGCCCTACACCGAAACCCACCTGAAAAGCTTTTGCACGCTATGGAATTGCAGGTTGATGAAGCAGCAGGGTCTGCATTTCCAGATCGATGACCGGGTGCCCGGTTATGAACTGCAGGACCGCGCGATCGGCCTCGGCTACAAGGTGGTGTTTCTGTCCCCCGGCAAAATCTTCAAGTACCTGGACCACGTCCAGGCCGGCACCGTCGCCGCCGCGGGGGGATATGGCCGGGATCACCGGCGGACCAAAATGTACCAGGACATTCTCAAGCGCTTCAGTGCCGCCAATCCCTAGATGGATTGAACAAATCGCACTCACAGAAAAGCCCACTGAGCGTCGCCGCTCCAGTGGGCTTTTTTTTGGTTCTTCACGGAATCCCGCGGAACACGGATTTCGAAATAACTGTAGGAGCTGCCGAAGGCTGCGATCTTTTGATCTTGCTTTTGCGATCTGGAGATAGCTGAAGATCAAGATCAAAAGATCGCAGCCTGCGGCAACTCCTACAGGGGAACGCGTGCTCCACCCAACTGGCGACCATTGCCCGCTATCTGGACGGCGGGCTCACTGGCTCATGATGAACGTCGCCAGGCTTTTCAGGTCGTCCGGGCCCAACTGCGCGAAGGGCGGCATGGGCACATCCCCCCACTTCCCGCTGCCGCCGCGCTGAATGCTGGACATTACCCGGGCCAGTGCCTGGGGGTCGTTGGCATACCTGGCCGCCACATCGTGATAGGCCGGGCCAACGACCTTATGGTCGATTGCGTGGCAGGACAGGCAGGCGTTGTCCTTGAGCAAGGCTGAAGCCACTTTTGCCACCGATACCGTCGGCGGCTGCTCCACCGGCGGATTCGAGGCCGCCTGGACATCGGCGTCGCTGGCCTTTGCACTGCCGTAGGTCGCCGCCAGGTAGGCGCCGATCACACTCACATCCCGGTCGCTGATCGGAGCACCGTACACGTGCTGCATCTTGCCCGCTTCGGCGGTCCACTGCGCCAGGCTCATGCCGGGCGGCTGGAAGTTGATGTAGTCGGCCGAATGGCAGGTGGAGCACTTCTGCTGCGCCAATGGGTAACCAGGCAGCGAACTGGGCTTGAACGCTGCCGTTTCGGGCGGCAAGGTGATCGAGAGTGGCGCGGCGTCTGCCAGGGTCATCAGGCAAACCTGAGCGGCGCACAGCAGGGAGGTCAAAAGTTTCATGCAGCCCTCCTCAGGCGACGGTCACGTGGCGGGTTTCGACGACATGGCGGCGGTAGCCACCGGGGTTCCAGTCCGCTTGCAGCGGCTGCGTCTCGCCGGCCCTGTTGCTGGCGCGCACCATCAACTGAGTGGCGCCCTTGTTGGTAAAGGTGACCGGCAGCGTCCACTCACGAAAGGAGAAACGGCCCAGGTCCTGCCCGAGGGTGGATTCGCGCCATGTAGCTCCGCCGTCGATCGACACCTCAACCTTGTTGACCCCGGCGCCGCCATCGAACGCGATGCCCTTGAGCACCAGGCTTTGGTTCAGCGGCAATACATCGCCATGTTTGACGCTGGTGATGAAACTGCGCACCGGCAATCTGGAAATCGGTTGGGTGTTCGCCGCCGTGGTACCGGGGGCAATGCACAGGCAATCGTTATCCGGAACCCGGTACCCCTTGGCCATGAAAAAACCATCGTAGGTATGGTCGACGACTTCGATCTCACTCAGGTGCTTGACCCAGTACGTGCCGAAATAACCGGGCACCACCAGACGAATCGGGTAACCGTTGAGAAATGGCAGGTCGGTGCCATTCATCGACCAGGCGATCATCGGCTCGCCGTCCATGGCATGGCTGATGTCCAGCGCCTTGATGAACTCCGGCGTGCTTGGCAGCACCGGCTTGTCGAGCCCACGGAAGGTCACTTGCATGGCACCAGCCTTCACTCCGGCCTTTTCCAGTACCGCCTTGAGCGGCACCCCCAGCCATCGCGCATTGCCCATCGAGCCATTGCCCAACTGAGCCCCGAACACCCGCGGCATCGAGAAGCCACGGCTGTTGCCCGAACACTGATTGACGGCCACCACCTCCACCGGCTCGGCAAGCGCCTTGAGTTCGGCAAGGGAAAGCGACAGCGGCGTGTCGACCAAGCCCTTGATCGTCAGGCGGTAACTGTCCGGATCGATGCTTGTCGGAAAATCGGCCAGGTGGTAACGCACGAAAAACGCGTCATTGGGCGTGATGGCCCCTTCATTGAAGACAGAAAACGGCGTCTCCAGGTGCGGCGGGCGCGTGGTCACCAGGGTCAACGGGCGTTTTTGCGGGTATTGCACCAATGGTCGCGGACCCGCGGCAAAGGTCACTTCCTCAGTGTTTTCCTCGGCTGCCCTGGCGAGATTTGCCACCGGCGAAGCCGCCAAAGCCAACGTGAAAGCATCGCGTAAAACCCGCCGGCGGCTCGGCTGGCGGTTGTCTATAAAACTGAACTTCATTCTGCGCTCTCTATGATTGTTTTATCGAGATGCAACTGACAACTGTGGGAGCGAGCCTGCTCGCGATGGACGTAAACGAAAACGCGCGCTGACTGACTAAACGCAGCGCAAGTTCGTCCATAGTCGGAACGCCGCCCATATTCCCGCCAGGGCGGAGAGGTCTCAGACTTACGGTTTCGCGTTACCCAGGTCGGTAAACAAATCAGTATCGACACAGCCAACCTGTCTGCTTCACATTGAGCGTCAGATACTTGGCAATTGATGACAGGGATTGCCGATATGTGCGGCATAGAGAGAGTGCTGTTCACTTAAGCAAATGCCTCAGACACACTGCTTTCTGTGGCGAGGGAGCTTGCTCCCGCTGGGCTGCGTAGCGGCCCCAAAAAATGTGCCGTTTTTTATGTGAGTGCTACGCACTCAAGCGGGAGCAAGCTCCCTCGCCACGGGTTTCTCTTTGACTGAAGACACGCTTAAGTGAACAGCTTTTCGGCATGTCCTGGTCATCGCCCACAAAAAACCCACTGACCGTCGCCGGTTCAGTGGGCTTTTTTTGATCCGGCGTCTAGTTACAGAGCCATATCACTCGCAGCACTAGGCTTCGGCGCTTTCGCATCCGTGTCGACAGTCACTGGTTTCACAGCCGGCGCAATCACCGCTGGTGGCGGAGTCAGTTCCAGCACCTTGGCGGTGTAGGCCCACTCTTCAGCGACTTTCTCAGGGCTGTTGTTCAGCTGGGTGCCGTAGCTCGGTACGATCTGGTGCAGTTTTGCCTGCCACTCAGGGCTCGCGACCTTGTCCTTGAACACTTTCTGCAGCACGGTCAGCATGATCGGTGCGGCGGTCGATGCGCCTGGGGAGGCGCCCAGCAGGCCGGCGATGCTGCCGTCTTGCGAAGCGACGATTTCGGTGCCCAGTTTCAGCACGCCACCGGCGGCTTCGTCACGCTTGATGATCTGCACGCGCTGGCCGGCTTGCCACAGGCGCCAGTCTTCAGCCTTGGCGTTCGGGAAGTATTCCTTCAGGGCATTGAGGCGGTCTTCGTCAGACAGCATCAGCTGGCCGGCGAGGTACTCGACCAGCGGGTATTCCTTGATGCCGACCTTGGTCATTGGCCACACGTTGTGGGTGGTCGTGGTGGTCAGCAGGTCCAGGTACGAACCTTCTTTCAGGAACTTGGTGCTGAAGGTCGCGAACGGGCCAAACAGGATCACGCGCTTGCCGTCCAGCACGCGGGTGTCCAGGTGCGGAACCGACATCGGCGGTGCGCCCACCGAAGCCTTGCCGTAGGCCTTGGCCAGGTGTTGTTCGGCCAGGGTCGGGTTCTCGGTCACCAGGAACGAGCCGCCGACCGGGAAGCCTGCGTATTCCTGGGCTTCAGGAATGCCGGACTTCTGCAGCAGGTGCAGGGCACCGCCGCCGGCGCCGATGAACACGAACTTGGCGTCGGTTTCGGTCTTGCTGCCGTCTTTCAGGTTTTTGTAGCTGACACGCCAGCTGCCGTCTTCGTTGCGGGTGATGTCCTGCACTTCGCTGGACAGCTTCAAGTCGAACTTCGGCGTGGTTTGCAGGTGTGCAACGAACTGACGCGTGATTTCGCCGAAGTTCACGTCGGTGCCGATCGGGCTCCAGGTGGCCGCGATTTTCTGGTTCGGGTCACGCCCTTCCATCATCAGCGGCACCCACTGCTTGATCACAGCCGGGTCTTCGGAGTACTGCATGCCGGCGAACAGCGGGCTCGCCTGCAGGGCGTCGTAGCGTTTTTTCAGGAACTTGATGTTGTCATCGCCCCACACGAAGCTCATGTGCGGCGTGGAATTGATGAACGAACGCGGGTTCTTCAGCACGCCTTGCTGAACCTGCCAGGCCCAGAACTGACGGGAGATCTGGAAGGCTTCGTTGATTTCAACGGCCTTCGGGATCGAGACCTTGCCGTTCTCGTCTTCCGGGGTGTAGTTCAGTTCGGCCAGGGCGGAGTGACCGGTACCGGCGTTGTTCCAGCCGTTGGAGCTTTCCTGGGCGACGCCGTCGAGGCGCTCGATCATTTCCATCGAAGTGCCAGGTTCCAGCTCGTTGAGCCAGACACCCAGGGTCGCGCTCATGATGCCGCCGCCAATCAGCAGTACGTCGACCTTCTTGGCTTCTTCGGCCTGGGCTGTCGTCATCCCCAACGACAAGGCCAGCCCCAGCAGGGCTGTGTTCACTTTCTTAAACATCTGTAGCACCTATGATAAAACGCCATCCGCCCTTCCATCCTCATGCGCACAGCCCCGTGTTTCATGGCAGTCACGGATGCGGCACTCAAGGATTGCAGGGTGGGCACACAAGGCCGATGAACTGCATCGACCCCAGTTTTTTGTCCCTTCTGAACTGACTTTTTATCTTTTTTGGCTTCAGCTACTTGAGCGACAGTGATTCGTTCGCCCGTCGCGAGGACGGGTAAACAGAATAGGTCAAACCAAGTTGTTGCGAAGAATATCACGACATGGCAAACCCGCGCGTCTGTTCGAGACTGTGTGGTCCGGTTCAAGATCATAAGATCGCAGCCTTCGGCAGCTCCTACATTGATACACCGCCAGTGCAAAAAACCCTGTAGGAGCTGCCGAAGGCTGCGATCTTTTGCCTTTCAGGAGGGGAACTATACTCACTGGGCTTTTTCCGCTGAGGCTTGAGGTGTTGTCATGAGCGATAAAGACGATCTGCGCAAATATTCATCCCAAGTGATCGACGGCGTCGAAGCCGCGCCCGCCCGGGCCATGCTGCGGGCCGTGGGTTTTACCGATGCAGACTTCGACAAGCCGCAGATCGGCATCGCGTCCACCTGGGCCATGGTCACCCCCTGCAACATGCACATCGACAAGCTGGCGCGCGAAGCTGAAAAAGGTGCGAATGCCGCGGGCGCCAAGGGCGTGATCTTCAACACCATCACCATCTCCGACGGCATCGCCAACGGCACCGAAGGCATGAAGTATTCGCTGGTATCGCGCGAGGTGATCGCCGACTCCATCGAAGTGGTCACCGGTTGCGAGGGTTTCGACGGCCTGGTGACCATCGGCGGCTGCGACAAGAACATGCCGGGCTGCCTGATCGGCATGGCGCGGCTAAATCGCCCATCGATCTTTGTCTATGGCGGCACCATCCAGCCGGGCGCCGGGCATACCGACATCATTTCCGTGTTCGAGGCCGTGGGCCAGCACGCGCGGGGCGACATCAGCGAGATCCAGGTCAAGCAGATCGAGGAAGTGGCGATTCCCGGCCCCGGTTCCTGTGGCGGCATGTACACCGCCAACACCATGGCCTCGGCCATCGAGGCGCTGGGCATGAGCCTGCCCGGCTCCAGCTCCCAGGACGCCATTGGCGGCGACAAGGCCTCGGACAGTTTCCGCGCCGGCCAGCAGGTCATGGAGCTGCTCAAGCTCGACCTCAAGCCCCGGGACATCATGACCCGCAAAGCCTTCGAGAATGCGATCCGCGTGGTGATCGCCCTCGCCGGCTCAACCAACGCCGTGCTGCATCTGCTGGCCATGGCCAACGCGGTGGATGTGGAACTGACCCTGGATGACTTCGTCGAGCTGGGCAAGATCTCCCCGGTGGTCGCCGACCTGCGCCCCAGCGGCAAGTACATGATGAGCGAGCTGGTGGCCATCGGCGGCATTCAACCGCTGATGAAACGCATGCTCGATGCCGGCATGCTGCACGGCGATGTGCTGACCGTCACCGGCCAGACCCTGGCGGAAAACCTCGCCGGCGTGCCCGACTATCCGGCCGGACAGGACGTGATCCGGCCCTTCGACCAGCCGATCAAGAAGGACTCGCACCTGGTCATCCTGCGCGGCAACCTCTCGCCCACCGGCTCCGTGGCCAAGATCACCGGCAAGGAAGGCCTGCGCTTTGAAGGCACGGCACGGGTCTATCACGGCGAGGAAGGTGCGCTGGCCGGCATTCTCAATGGCGAAGTGCGACCCGGCGAAGTGATCGTGATCCGCTACGAAGGGCCCAAGGGCGGGCCGGGCATGCGCGAAATGCTCTCGCCGACCTCAGCGGTCATGGGCAAGGGCCTGGGCAAGGAGGTGGCGCTGATCACCGACGGGCGTTTTTCCGGTGGTTCCCACGGTTTCGTGGTCGGTCACATCACGCCGGAAGCCTTTGAAGGCGGGCCGATTGCGCTGGTCGAGAATGGCGACAGGATCATCATCGATGCTGAAACGCGGTTGATCACGGTCGATGTTTCCGATGCCGTGCTTGCGCAGCGCAAGAGCCGCTGGGTGCGGCCGGAATCGAAGTACAAGCGCGGGGTGTTGGCCAAGTATGCGAAGACCGTGTCCAGTGCTTCGGAGGGGGCGGTGACGGACAAGTATTTGTAGGCCGTTAGTCCTGCGTTGTCTGGACTATTGCCATCGCGAGCAAGCTCGCTCCCACAGTGGATTGGATGTACTCAGCATTTGTGTACACCCCTGCCCTTGTGGGAGCGAGCTTGCTCGCGATGGCGTCCTGTCAGGCAACCTCTACCTCAAAGCCTGAACCGATCCACCGACTGCGACAGCTGCCCCGCCAGACTGGACAGTTCATCGGTGGTCGACGCCGTCTGCCCGATCACCTTGCTGTTGCCTTCGGACATGCCGGCAATCATCTCCACCTGATGGGCGATCTCGTTGCTGGCCAGGCTTTGCTCGCCGATGGTACGGCTGATGTCATTGACCAGTTGCGTGGTGTGCAGCGTGGCATCGAGGATCTCGCGGATGGCGCGCTCGACATCGGCCGTCACCGCCATGCCTTTGTCGACCTGGGCCACGCCCTCCTCC
Organism: Pseudomonas sp. PDM27; assembly: GCF_019219205.1. NCBI lineage: Bacteria > Pseudomonadati > Pseudomonadota > Gammaproteobacteria > Pseudomonadales > Pseudomonadaceae > Pseudomonas > Pseudomonas sp. PDM27. The sequence goes on from NZ_JAHUWF010000001.1 coordinate 718,987, forward strand.
ATGCTGACCACCGCCTCGCGAGTGCTTTGCTGGATGCGCGCGACCATGCTGGCGATTTCCTGGGTGGAAGCGCTGGTGCGCCCCGCCAGGCTGCGGACCTCATCGGCCACCACGGCAAAACCGCGACCCTGCTCGCCGGCGCGGGCGGCTTCGATGGCGGCGTTGAGTGCCAGCAGGTTGGTCTGGTCGGCAATACCCTTGATCACCTGGATGATGTTGAAAATCCCTTCGGACTCCTTGTCCAGCGTGCGGATCACCTGCGCCGACTGCTGCGCCGAACGCGCGATGCCGTCCATGTCGCTGACCACCTGGTGGATCACCCGGCCGCCATCCTTGGCCAGGTTTTCTGCCTGATTGGCCATGTTCAGCGCCCGTTCGGCATGCCGGGTGATTTCCTCGATGCTCGCGGTCATTTCGCTGGCGGCCGCGGCCATGGTGCTGGCCGCCGCGCTTTGCTGCTGGCTGCTGCCGGCCACCTCATGGCAGCCGTTGCTCAGCAGTTCGCTCATGCCGCTGACGCCGTGGGCGTTGCTGCGGACGACCTCGATCATGCCGCGCAAATCCCGCTGCATGGTTGCCAGGCTACGAATCAAGGCGCTGGCTTCGTCCTTGTGGGTGGGCTCGACGATCGGCTCACTGAGGTTGCCATGGGCGATGCTCTCGGCAATGCGGCTGGCGGTTTGCAACGGGCCCATGATGCTCAGGATCGCCGAACGCCCCAGGGCCAGCAGCAACAACAGGCTGGCGATCAGCACGCCGCCGAGGGTCAGGTTGGCGTTGTTGATGGCAAGCGCGGTGCCCTGGCTGGTCTGTTGCGTGTCGCTTTCGATCAACTCGCTGAGGGCCTCCATCTGGTCTTCCAGTTGGCTGAAGGCGTTGTTGAACGTGCCCAGTTCCTGTTGCGCGGCTTCCGGGTTTTCCAGGGCCAGCCCGACGATACGCTCGGCAGTGCCGATGTAGGTGTCGAGGCTGGGCTTGATCTTGTTCAGGCCGGCCTTGATGGTGTCGCTGACCGGCAGCTTGAGGTTTTCCCCGAGCACTTCGCGAAAGCGTTGGGTGTGCTCTTCGATGGAACTGCGCACCTCGGCCTTGCTGCTGGTGCTCTTGTTCAAGCCCACCAACATGGCCGACAGCACGTCGGCGCGCAACGCGTCGTGCATCATGTCGGCTTCGAGGTGATTGCGCAGCGCGGCCATGCTGACGTTGTCGTCGCCCACGGCCTCGGCCATCCGGGCGTTCCCCAGGTAACTGACCAGGCTCATGATCAATGCAGCCAGTAGTCCGGTGCCGATCAGCAACATTAAACGCAGTTTTATGGACACTCTGTGGTTCCTCTCTGGCACGTTAGGCGGCGGGGTTCCCCCGCGCGGATGGCACTCTTGAAGAGGTTATCGACGGGGTCGCGCAGTAATTGAAGCCTATTGCCACAGATTGTGTTTTTTGCGACATGCGGTCGTCACCGGTTGCTTTTGCCGCATGCCGCGCAGGGACACCAGCGACAGGCTGGCAAACGCACCGGCGACCGCGATGGCCATGTCCTTTTGCGAATCCCACGGATCGTTTTGCGCGCCGACGAAGGCCTTCGCCGTGTCATTGCCCAGGAAGGCACCGCCGATCCACTCCACCAGTTCGTACAGGGCGGAGGTCGACAGCATGATGTTCAGGGTCACGAAAAACAGCCAGAACCCGCGCAGCGGCGTCAGCCGCCACAGGACTTCGCGCACCGGATATGCCAGCAGCAGCCCGTAGCTCAGATGCACCAGCCGGTCGTAGTGATTGCGGTGAACACCTGCCGCCCGATCGAAACTGAAGCCCAACCACGCCGAAGACCAACGATCGTAAGGCACCAGGGAATAGGTGTAATGGGCGCCCAGTTCATGTACGCACAGAAACGCAAACACCAACGTGATGGACAACGCCGACAAGCGGAATCGCCGAGAAACCGCGACCAGCGTCCCCACCAGCAACAGCACCAGCAGGTTTTCCAACGCCCAGTCCACCCGGCTGCGGGGAGAAAAACCCGACACCACGACGATCACCAGGAACACCATCAGCAACGTCAGGTCGTGCCGTATACGTTGGTTCGGCTGCATGGCTGCAATACCTCGAAGTCAGGACATCGCCCTTTTAACTTCGAGGCAAGGTCGCCGGGCAAGTTCGCTTTTTCCCTCCAGTGCGTGATAAGTTGTACGATGACTGATGAATACTCATCCATTCATCAGTCATCCCTACAACAACAAGGAAATACCCATGAAAAAAGCAAAAGTGCTGATTGGTTTTCTGTGCCTGTTCACCGGCTACGTCGCCGCCACCCCGGCCGCCTCGGACAAGGACGTGGCCCAAGCGGTCGACCACCTGACCCAGGCCATGCTGCACAAGGACATCCCGGAGCTGAAAGCCTTGACCGCCGAGAACCTGACCTACGGGCATTCCAGCGGCAAGATCCAGGACAAGCAGGCCTTCATCGCCGACATCGAAACCGGCAAAAGCGCGTTCAAGACCCTTGAGATGCAAAACCAGACCATCACCGTCTCGGGCGATGTCGCACTGGTCCGCCACCATTTCTCGGCGCAAGCGCTCAAAGGCACTGAAGTGGTGCCCACTGAGATCGAGAACTTCCAGATCTGGCAAAAGCAGGACGGTAAATGGCTGTTGGTGGGACGGCAGGCGTTCAAGTTCTGATACTCGCGCAAGAAGCTGCACCGCGGGACCTGTGGGAGCGAGCTTGCTCGCGATGGCGGAGTGTCGGTCGCCATATCAGGTGTCTGACACACCGCTATCGCGAGCAAGCTCGCTCCCACAGGGTTTTCGGGTGTATCAACTACCCTTCCACTCCCGCGGGCTCAGCCCGGTCTTGCGCCGGAACGCCCGGGCCAGCGCCGAGGGGCTCTCATACCCCACTTCCTCGGCAATCAGCGCTATCGGCCGGCCCTCGCGCAGGCGCTTCTGCGCCAGGCTGATGCGCCAGCTCACCAGGTAATCCACCGGCGTCTGCCCGACCACCCGGCGAAAGTGTTCGGCGAAACTGGCCCGCGACATGTTGGCGGCGACCGAGAGTTCGGCCACGCTCCAGGCCTTGGCCGGGCTTTGATGCATCAGGCTCAGGGGCCGCGCCAGGCGCGCATCGGCAAGGCCCGCCATCATGCCCGGTTGCTGGCCCGTGGTGCTCAGGATGTGCCGCAGCAACAGAATCACCAGCAGCTCGAACAGGCGATCCATCACCGCTTCACGCCCGCACGTACCGTCGAACGCCTCGTTGAACAGCCATTCCAGGGTCCCGGCCAGGGTCGGGATTTCATCGAGCTTGAGCACCAGGTAATCCGGCAGCGCCGCCGCCAGGGCATTGCCCGCACCGCCGTCGAAATCCAGGGTCGCGCACACCAGTTGCGTGCCGGATGCTTCAGACGCAAACAGACGATGCCGATAGGGCCGGGGGAAAAAGATCAGGCTCGGCTCGGTCAGTTGCAGGTCCGGCTGGTCGCCCATTTTGAGCAGCAACTCGCCGGCCTGAAGCAGGTGCAAATGACCGCTGGCCTGTTTGCCGTCGTAGGCGACGGTGCCGCAGAACATTCCGCTATGGAAAGTGCCGGCATTGACGCCGAAATGGGTGAGCAACGTGGACAAGCGATCCATGACAAGGCTCCCGAAGGCAGTTCTGGACGATCTGTCGCATATCCTCGACGATTTGCATCCAATACACCAGACCTTCTCCCTAACATGAGCTCCGTACCCAGCGCATTCCGCGCCTCACATCACGGAGTATCACCATGACCCGCATTGCCCCGATCAGCCTGGAAAACGCCACCGACACCACCCGCCCGCTGCTGGAAGGCGTGCAGAAGAAAATCGGTTTTCTGCCCAACGTCTTCAAAGTCCTGGCCCACGCACCGGCCGTGCTGGCCTCGTACCTGCAAAACTCGGCCGCACTGGGCAAGACGTCCCTGAGCGCCACGGAAAAGGAAGCGGTGTTCCTCGCCACTTCGCAAGTCAACGGCTGCGAGTACTGCCTGGCGGCTCACTCGGTGTTCGCCGGTAAGGCCGGACTGTCGAAGCAGGAGATCCTCAGCGCACGACACGGCGAGCTTAACGCCATTGCCACCCTCGCCCGCCAGGTCACCGAAAGCCGTGGCCACCTGAGCGCCGAGCAGATCGCCGCAGCCCGTATCGCGGGTATCGACGACGGCAAGATCATCGAAGTGATCGCCCATGTGGCTGCGCAGACGCTCACCAACTACCTGAACAACGCAATCCTGACCGACATCGACTTCCCGGCCATCGAGGCCTGAACCGATCCCCCCGAAACAACCTGTGGGAGCGAGCTTGCTCGCGATCGCGGTGGCCCATTCAACATCAATGTCGTCTGGCCTGACGCTATCGCGAGCAAGCTCGCTCCCACAGTGATTTTGCTCAAGTGACAGTTGTGCGCATGACGCCACCGTCAGGTATTGGTTTTCAGCTTGGTCCACAACCGCGTGCTGAGGCGTGCGATGGCCGCGGGCAAGTCCTCGACGGTGAACAGCTTGTCCATCACGGTTTTCGGCGGATAGATCGCCAGATCCTGCTTCACCGCCGGGTCGACGAAGGCATCCGCCGCACTGTTGGGGTTGGCGTAGTGGATGCTGTTGCTGATGTTGGCAATCACCTTCGGCTCCAGCAGGTAGTTCATGTAGGCGTAGCCGTTCTTCTCGTGTGGCGCGCTCTTGGGCATGACCACCATGTCCAGCCACAAGGTGGAACCTTCGTCCGGGATCGAGTAGGCAATGTCGATGCCGTTCTTCGCTTCCCTGGCGCTGGCGGCGGCCTGCACGATGTCGCCGTTGAAACCGATCACCGCGCAGACGTTGCCGTTGGCCAGGTCGCTGATGTACTTGGACGCATGGAAATACTGGACGTAAGGCCGGATCTTCAGCAGTGCCTGCTCGGCTTTCTTGTAATCGGCCGGCTCGTGGCTATGAGGCGGCAGCCCCAGGTAGTTGAGGGTGATCGGCAGGATCTGCGTAGGGTTGTCGATGATCGCCACGCCGCACTCGCTGAGTTTCTTGATGTTGTTCTCGTCGAAGAACAGCTTCCAGGAATGGGTGACGTCGGTATTGCCGAAGATCGCCTTGATCTTCTCGACGTTGTAGCCGATGCCCGCCGTGCCCCACATGTAAGGGAAGCCGTACTGGTTGCCCGGGTCGTTGACCTCAAGCTTCTTCATCAATGCCGGGTCGAGGTTTTTCCAGTTGGGCAACTGGCTCCTGTCGAGTTTCTGGATCGCGCCGGCCTTGATCAGGCGCGACAGGAAGTGGTTCGACGGGCTGACCACGTCATAACCGGTATTGCCGGTCATCAGTTTCGATTCCAGCACTTCGTTGCTGTCGTGGATGTCGTAGGTCGCCTTGATCCCGGTTGCCTTGGTGAAGTCGGGCAAGGTGTCGTCGGCGATGTAACCGTTCCAATTGGAAATATTGACGGTTTCGTCGGCGTAGGCGACAGCGGAAAAGGTCGAGATCAGGGCCACAAGGGAAAGCGTATTGACGCGCATGTTGAATCACCTTCGATGGGAAGTGCTGTTGTTCTTGTTGTGAAGTTCGTGTTGGTCAGACTTCGCTTCTGGCCCGGACCGTTTCCACGCGCATACGCAGCATGGCACCGATGTCGAGCAGCGGCTTGGGCGGCAGCCAGCCGGGTTGTGCCCGCGAGATGACCGATTGCAGCAAGGGTGAATCACCGCCCGAGGCCATTTCCGCGAGCAAGCGCCCCCATAGCGTGCCCCGCGCCACGCCGGAACCATTGCACCCGGCCACGGCGAACACGCCCTCCTCGACTTTCGCGAAGTACGGTTGCCCGGAGCGCGAAGCGCTGAGATGACCGGTCCAGGTGTATTCGATGTCCTGCTCGCCGAGCATCGGGAAACGCCGTTGCAACCCCAGCACGTGGTGTTGGCGACGGGCCGACAGCTCGCTCAATGACAAATCCCTGGAGCGGTATTCCGCGGTGTTGCGGATCATCACCCGGCGATCCGGCGTCAGGCGTACCGTGGCGCCCAACGGACGGGTCGACAGCACACCCCAGGACGCTGGCGCCCCCAGGGCTTGAAACTCTTGATCGCTGAGGGGCCGGGTGAGGCTGGCGCTGAGTTCCATCGCGAAGGTGCCGCTGTCGTCGATCCCGGAACGAGGAAGGAAGGCGTTCAGGCAGACCAACACCTGTCTGGCTTCAACGCAGCCGTCTTGGCCCCGGGCACGGATCCGGCCGTCGCCGAGGCGCTCAAGACCTGCGATATCGCTGTTCTCATGGACCGTCACTGTCGGCGGCAAGGCATCGAGCAGGCCCTTCACGTACTTGGCCGGTTGCAGCAAGGCATTGCCATTGCCGCACCAGATTCCGGCACGGTAGTGGCGGGTGCCGAGTTTCTCGATCAGTTGCTCGCCTTGCAGGAACTGCGCACTGGCGCCAACGGCCCGCAAGGTCTGCAACTTGGCCTCGACGTCGCTCAGCTTGCGTGGATCGCTGACGGCAAAGAAATAGCCCGACTCCCTGAAGTCGCATTCGATGCCCAGCCGGGCGATCTGCTTGCGCACTTCATCGGCGGCGGCGCGGCCGATCGCCGTATCCACCTGATAGCCGGCGAACCCGGCGCTTCCCGACAGCTCGCCGGCGACGGGATGTTCGTGGGCCACCACAAACCCGGAGTTACGCGCCGATGCCCCCTGCGCCGCCCGCTGGCGGTCAACGACCACAATGCGTGCCTGGGGGTGCATGTGTGCCAGGGCGTGGGCCGCGCTGAGGCCGGTAATGCCGGCGCCGATCACCAGCCAGTCGGCGTGCTGCGTGCCTTTGAGCGGATCGCGCAACGGAGAACTCCCCGCTTGCGCAATCCAGCCACAGATATTTTCCATGCGTCACCTCAGGTTCTTGTTCTGTGAACCGTCTCGATCAGCGTTTTATGCAGGATTCGCATAAATGGTTTTCGTGAACGGTGTCCATGACTAGAATCTAAAGGCTGATAACGCAGACAACCAACGTTATTAAATCATCGAGGCATTCTTAAAACGCATGGATAAAGTACGCCACGTGCCCTCGCTGCAGGGCTTGCAGGCCCTGGTCGAGGTCGCCGGGTCAGGCAGTTTCACCCAGGCCGCGCAAAAGCTCTGCCTGACCCAAAGCGCCGTGAGCCGACAGATCCAGCAACTGGAGAGCCACTTCGGTGTCGCTTTGTTCGTGCGCAGCAGCCGCAGCCTGCAACTGACCCCGGAAGGCGAGCAGGTGCTGGCCAGCGCTCGTACCATCCTCGAACAATTGAGGTCGCTGGAAGACCGGCTGGCGCCCAAGCAACGCCCGTTCCGCATACGCATGCACGTGTCACTGGCGGTGCGCTGGTTGTTGCCCAAACTGAACGATTTCTACCGGCATCACCCGGACGTCTCCCTGGCAATCGAAACCGTGGCCACCGAAATCGTGGAACCTGCCAGTGACAGCGACGCCTACATTCTCTATCTGCCTGAACCGTCCACAGCGCCCGATTGCCTGACGCTGTTCGAGGAAGCCCTGGTGCCGGTGTGTGCGCCTGGGCTGGGCACCCCGACCCGGCCATTGGCTTCGCTGGAGGATCTGTCGGGGTTCGCGTTGTTGCACCGCTCCTCCGATCAACATGACTGGCAGCTATGGTTGTCAGCCCATGGCGGCAAGGCGTTGCAGGACTATCGGCATATCCCCTTCAACCTCGACGAACTGGCACTCGATGCCGCCGCCCGGGGGCTGGGGGTGGCGATGACCGACATGACCCTGGCAGGCGAGTCGATCCAGCGCGGCGAACTGGTGATTCCGTTTGGTGAACCATTGAAGACCCGGGGGATTTACTCGTTGTGCCTGCAACCCTCGGCGGCCACCCATCCGGCGTGCGCGCCGGTCATGCAGTGGTTCACCGCACAAGCCACTGCATGAGGCTGTACGCAAAATGTGCGAGTGACAAAAATCACTGTGGGAGCGAGCCTGCTCGCGAAGGCGTCCGGTCAGTTGACATTTATTTCGCTGACACTCCGTCTTCGCGAGCAGGCTCGCTCCCACAGGGTTAGTGGGTGTACGCAGTATTCGTGAACAGCCGAAATTACTGTGAGAGCGGGCTTGCCCGCGAAGGCGTCGAGTCAGTTGACATTTATTTCGCTGACACTCCGTCTTCGCGAGCAGGCTCGCTCCCACAGGGTTAGTGGGTGTACGCAGTATTCGTGAACAACCGAAATTACTGTGGGAGCGAGCCGCACCGTCGCCCCCACAGGGATTGCTCAATCATCCTCATGCAACTTGATCCCGCGTTTATGCAACACATGGGGCACCACCAGCACCAGCAGCGTCAGGGCGAGAAAGAACGCAGAGATCGGTTGCGTGACGAACACCGTCCAGTCGCCCTGGCCGATGGACAAGGCGTTGCGCAGTTGTTTCTCGGCCATCGGCCCCAGCAGCATGCCGACGATTACCGGGGCGACGGGGAAGTCGAACCGCCGCATCAACACCCCGCCCCAGCCAATCGCCAACATCAGCAGCAGGTCGAAGGATGAGTGGCGCATGCCATACACGCCGATGGTGGCGAACACCAGGATGCCGGCATTCAGGTACGGCCGGGGGATCTGCAGCAGTTTGACCCACAGCCCTACCAGCGGCAGGTTCAACACCAGCAGGATGACGTTGCCGATGTACAGCGAGGCCACCAGCGTCCAGACCAGGTCGGCGGAGGTTTCAAACAGCATCGGCCCCGGTTGCAGGTTGTAGTTCTGGAACGCGGCCAGGAGGATCGCCGCGGTGGCTGATGTCGGGATGCCCAGGGTCAGCAACGGCACCAGGGATCCGGTCGCGCTGGCATTGTTGGCCGCTTCGGGGCCGGCGACGCCTTCGATGGCGCCCTCGCCCTTGTTGGCGGAAAACTCCTTGGGGTACTTGCTGAGCTTGCGCTCGGTGGAATAGGACAAAAAGGTCGGAATCTCCGCACCGCCGGCCGGAATCGAACCAAACGGAAAGCCGATCAGCGTGCCGCGAAGCCACGCGGGCACCGAGCGTTTCCAGTCGGCACGGGTCATCCACAACGAGGTCAGGCGATGCCGCCCTTCGTTCGCTTCCGTTTGATAGAGCAAGCTGTACAGGGCCTCGCCCACCGCGAACAGACCGACCGCCACCAGCACCACCTCGATACCGTCCACCAGTTCGGGAACGCCGAGGGTGTAGCGGGCAATGCCCGAGGTCGAGTCCAGGCCGATCAAACCGATGGTCAGGCCGACGCCCAGCGAAGCGAACCCGCGCAGCATCGAGGCGCCAAGCACCGCCGACACGGTGGTGAACGACAGCACCAGGATGGCGAAATATTCGGTCGGGCCGAAATTCAGCGCCAGCCTGGCCACAACCGGCGCAAACAGCGTCAGCAAAACCGTGGCGATGGTACCGGCGACGAAGGAGCCTATTGCCGCCGTTGCCAGCGCAGGGCCGGCGCGGCCGTTGCGCGCCATCTGGTTGCCCTCCAGGGCCGTGACCATGGAAGACGATTCACCCGGGGTGTTGAGCAGGATCGAGGTGGTGGAACCGCCGAACTGCGCACCGTAGTAGATACCGGCAAACATGATCAGCGCGCCGGTGGGATCGACCTTGGCGGTGATCGGCAACAGCAGGGCCACCGTCAGCGCCGGTCCGATTCCCGGCAACACGCCGATGGCGGTGCCGAGCAGGCAGCCGATAAAACCCCACATCAGGTTGATCGGCGTCAGTGCCGCGGCAAAACCCATCGCCAGGCTTGAAAGAATGTCCACGGTGTCGATCTCCTTTCAAAGCCAGATGTTGATCAGCGACGGCAGGGAAACCCCCAGCCCGGCGTTGAACAGCCAGTAGATCGGCAGGGTCAGGGCAATGCCGATGGCCAGGTCCCGCAGCGGGTGACGGCTGCCGAACCCCCGCGCCGAACAGGCGAACAACAACCCGGCGGCCAGCACAAAACCGATGAGGTTGATCAGCAGCGCCACCCCGACAAGCCCGGCGGTCACCCAGGCGGCGCCGGTTTTTCCACCGGGCACCGTGCCTGCGTCGTCGTTATCCAGCTCGCGAAAACCGCCGCTCAGCGCCTGATAGCTCAGCAACAGGCCCACACCGCCGAGAAACGCCGCCACCACATAGGGGTAAACGTAGGCCGGGAGGATGACGAAACCCATTTCCGGCGGAAACCGGTAGGCCCCCATCGCCAACACCACGCTGATGGCGATCAGGCCGAGGCCGACCGCCAATTGCGTCGGCACCACTGCGCGCAGTGTGGTCATCTCAAAGCAGCCCGACCTTGACCAGCATGGCGTGCAACCGCACGTGTTCTTCGTCGACGAATTTGCCGAACTCATCGCCGGTCAACACGCTGGGGGTCCAGGCGTTGGTCTGGATATTGTCCTGCCAGACCTTGCTGTTGGTGGCGGCCACGACAGCGTCGATCACCTCTTTACGCTGCTGCGGGGTGAGGCCCGCCGCACCGTAAACGCCGCGCCAGTTGCCGATCGTCACGTCATAGCCGCTCTCCTTGAGGGTCGGCGCATCAATGCCGGGAACACGCTCCGGCGCGCCGATGGCCAGGACACGGAACTGACCGTTCTTGATGTACTGCCCCAGCTCGGCGAAACCGCCGGTGATCACCTTGAGCTGGCCGCCCAGCGCCTGGGCGACCACCTCGCCACCGCCACCAAAAGCCACATAGTTCACCTTGTTGACCGGCACGTCCAGCTTGCCCGCCAGCTCGGCAATGCCGATGTGATCCACCGAGCCCTTGGAACCGCCGCCCCAGGTGATGCTCGTCGGGTTGGCCTTGAAGGCCTTGATCAGGTCATCGAGGGTCTTGTATTCCGATTCCTTGCGCACGGCGATCACGTTGTACTCGGTGAACAGCCGGGCAATGGGCGTCACATCCTTCAGGCTGATCTGCGACTTGTTCTGTTCGATGCCCGCGACCATGATCGCCCCGACCACCAGCAACGCATTCGGATCGCCCTTGGTGCTGTTGGCAAATTGCGCCAGCCCCAGGGTCCCGCCCGCCCCGCCCTTGTTCTCGAAGGTCACGGACTTGGCCGTATTGGCCTCGACCATGGCCTTGCCCAGCACACGGGCAGTCTGGTCATAACCACCGCCCACCGAGCCCGGGGCCATGAATTTCACGGTATCGAGCGCGAAGGCTGGTGCGACAAGCACGGCAGCGGTCAAACCGGCGGCCATGCAGCGACTGAAACGACGGATCAAAGCGGACATGGGCATCTCCTGATTGCATTGTTTTTATAGGTGCCGCTTGCCCATCGAGGTGTTCGAAGAGCATGGGCCTGCAAACAAGCTTAGGCCATGGATCCGCGGGTTGCTGCTGCCCCCCCTGTGGGAGCGAGCTTGCTCGCGATGACGGAGTGTCAGTCGACATTTCAGGTATCTGACACACCGTCTTCGCGAGCAAGCTCGCTCCCACAGGGGATTGCGGTGTTGCAGGGGCGTTTCATTACAGCTTTGTCATCAAGTTGTTGGTCGGCTGTCCGGATCACACCGTTAGCCTGAACTCACTGCCAGGCCAACCACCGGCAGCCCCTCAACCCTGAAAAGAGAGACTTGTGATGAAACTGTTGATCCTTGGCCTTGCCGCCCTGCTCGCCACCGGCTCGGCATTTGCCGCCACCCAGTCCACCTCGCCAATCATCCACGACCAGGACGGTTTCTATGTCCCGGTGGACGTGGCCAAAGTGCTGTCCATGACCGACCTCAACGGCAAGTGCGGCATCGTGCCCGCGCAGTTCAACTACCTCGACCACCAGGGTCGCGAGCATCAACTGGACTATCAGGTTCAGGGTGTGAACTGCCTGGGCGAGAACTGAGCGGATGCCTGCCATCACTGCCGATCGGGCTACACTTGCGCCACTGATGCGCCCCCGTAGCCCGACCGAACCAGGCAGGTTGTCCATGAACATCCTCGTAGTCGAAGACGAACCCAAGGCCGGCAATTACCTGCTCAACGGCCTGCAGGAACTCGGATACACCGTGAACCTGGCGCGCGACGGCGTCGATGGCCTGCACCTGGCCCTGGAACACGACTTCGACGTAATCGTGCTGGACGTCATGATGCCGAAGATGGATGGCTGGGAAGTCCTGCGCCGCCTGCGCAAGGAAGCCGACACACCGGTGCTGTTCCTCACTGCCAGGGATGACATCGCCGACCGTATCAAGGGCCTCGAACTGGGCGCCGACGATTACCTGATCAAACCCTTTTCCTTCGCCGAACTGGTGGCGCGCCTGCGCACCCTGACCCGCCGCGGCCCTACCCGGGAAGACGAACACCTGCACGTCGACGACCTGCAGATCGACGTGCTCAAGCGTCGCGTCAGCCGCGCCGGCAACCGCATCACCCTGACCAACAAGGAGTTTGCCCTGCTGCACCTGTTCGCCACGCATCAGGGCGAAGTGCTGTCACGCTCGATGATCGCCTCGCGGGTCTGGGACATGAATTTCGACAGTGACACCAATGTCGTCGATGTCGCGGTGCGTCGCCTGCGCCTGAAAATCGACGACCCGTTCCAGCTCAAGCTGATCCACAGCGTGCGCGGCATCGGCTATCGCTTCGACACTCAACCTTGAATGCCCCCATGAATGCCATGACGCCGCTGCGATCCGCCTCCCGTCTGAGCCACTCCCTGACCCTGCGCCTGGCGCTGGTGTTTGCTCTGCTGGCGTTTGTCTCACTGGCGTTGCTGGGCGTGGCGCTGTACCGCGACCTGGAACGCGAGTTGATCCATCGCGACGACATTGCCCTGATCACCCGCATCGACCAGTTGCGCACCTTCCTCAACGACAGCAACACCCTGGACCTGATCAAGGCCAAACCGGCGCTGTTCCAGAACATGATGGGCAACCGCGAGGCCCTGCTGACCATCGGCACCCCGGGGCAACCGCCGTTGCTGGTGGTCAACCCGGGTAACCTGAAAATGCCGGTGCTGACCCCGGTGGCGATGGATCATCGACTGACCCTGGACGACGTGCAGCATTTGCCCAACGTCAACGGCGTGCCGTTTTCCGCCCTGGCGGCGACCATCGACTCCGGAGACCTGGGCAGCCTGCAAGTGGTGACCGGGCGCCTGATGACCGAACGCACCGCCGTGCTCGCCGATTACCGGCTCAACGTCTACCTGTTCGCCACCGTGGCCGCGATTCTGCTGGCGTTGTCCGGTTATGTGCTGGTGCATCGAGGCCTGTTGCCGGTGCGGCGCCTGGCCCGCCACACCCAGAGCATCGACGTCGGCAACCTCAACGAGCGCCTCGACAGCCAGGGCGCACCGCTGGAGCTGCTGCCGATGATCGACGCCTTCAACGCCATGCTCGACCGCCTGGACAAGGGTTTTGTGCAATTGGGTCAGGTTTCGACCGACATGGCCCACGAACTGCGCACGCCGATCAACAACCTGCTCGGCGAAACCCAGGTGGCCTTGCAGCAGAACCGCAGCACCGACGCCTATCAGCAGTTGCTGGCCTCCAATGTCGAAGAGCTTGAACGCCTGGCACGCATGCTCGACAACATGCTGTTCCTGGCCCGTACCGATCCGCGCAGTGCCTTGCGCCAGCGCCAGGAACTGGATGCCGCCGACGAAATGCAACGCATGGCCGACTATTTCGAAGGCCCGGCGACCGATGTAGGCATCAGCATCAATGCCCACGGCAGCGGCCTGATCTGGGCCGAGCCCATGTTGCTGCGCCGTGCCCTGGCCAACCTGTGCGCCAACGCCATCAAGTACGGCGCGCCGCATTCAGAGTTGTGCATTCACGCCAACCCGACCGCCGACGGCATCCAGGTGCAGGTACGCAACCACGGCCAGACCATCCCGGCGCAGCATCTGCCACGGCTGTTCGAACGCTTCTACCGGGTCGACGAATCCCGCGAGCGCTCGGCCCAGTCCAATGGCCTGGGCCTGTCGATCGTGGCGACGATCATGCAACTGCACAATGGCGTCTGCCACGTCAGCAGTGTCGACGGCGTCACCTGCTTCGAACTGTTTTTCCCGGCGCGGCAACAGCATGAGTAGCGCCCGGGCGAAAACCGACCGGACACTTTCGACAAAACATCGCTCAAGGCTGCGTGTCATGACCTAACCTCATTGGCTAAGTGACTAACAACCCGTCGAGCACGCCGATGTTCAATGTATGGAAGTCAATGATTTACGTCGCCTTCGCACTGCTGGTGGCGACCCCGGGATGGCTGTCGGCGGCGACCATGGCCGACACCCTTGCTCCCGCCCCCACCGCCCCGGTCATCAGCATCTCCGACAGCGAATTGCTGGGGCTGCAAAGCCAGCTGAACAGCCTCAAGCAGCAGGTTTCCCAGGCCAGCACCTACACCCAGCTGGAAAGCTCGCAGGACCTGGTGCTGGCACTGATCCAGAATATTGAACGCCTCTCCACATCGCTGCTGCCCGGACAGGCGCAGTTGCAGGCGCAACTCACCGTGCTGGGGCCAGTGCCGCTCGACGAGAGCGCACAGGTGACGTCTGCCATTACCACCCAGCGAGACACCCTCGGCGAGCAAAAAGACAGGATCGACAACCAGCTCAAAACCCTGGCTGCGCTGAAAGTCAGTGCCGCCGAGCTGATCACCCAGATCGCCAGCATCCGCCGCAGCCTGCTGGAGGCGGAGGTGACCCAGCAGACCAATAGCATCCTGAACCCGCGGTTCTGGTCGCCATTGTTCAATCTTCCGCTCGATGACCGCCAACGTTTCAGCGCCCTCGTCCAGCAACTCAAGCTCACGCACCAGGCGGCCTGGCAACCCGGTCAACGCGCAATCACGGCCTCCCTGCTGGTGCTGGCCCTGGTCATCTGGAGCCTGGGGCGAAAACTCGCCGGTCGGGGTCTGGCGTGGCTGTGCATTCATCGAATGCCCGAAGGCCGGTTACGGCGCAGCTCCCTGGCATTGGCCTCGGTACTGGCGACGGTGCTGAGCGCCGGCATCGCCCTGCAATTGCTGCACTTTGCCGCGACCCGGCAACTGCCCTACACCCCGCTGCTGGCCGACCTGGCGCAATACCTGGAAAAGCTGGCCTATACCTGCGTGATGATCACCGGGTTGAGCCGTGCGTTGCTGTCGACCAAACATCCTTCATGGCGCCTGCCCGATATCGCCGATCCGGTGGCGCTGGCGATGGAGCCCTACCCCAGGCGGCTGGCCAGCCTGCTGCTGGTGCTGGTCACACTGGTGCAGATGAGCAACGTCACCGGCATGAGCGCCGAAGTGGTGTTGTTCGGCCGGGGAATCGTGGCGTTGGTCGTGGCACTGGTGATCGGCGCGCTGCTGTTGCGCGTCAGCAAGACCCGACGGGCGCTGATCGTTGCCGGAGAGACTCCCGAAGGCGTCACCACGTCCGCCGGCCTGATTTATGTGTTTGCCGGCATTGCCGTGGTGGTATCCCTGTTTGCCCTGGTGATCGGCTACGTGACGATGGCCCGGTTCATCACCTATGAAATGGTGTGGATTTTCATCGTCTTCGCCGCGTTCTACCTGCTCACGCAGGTGTACCAGGACACCTGCGAATCGCTTTTTTCACCCAGGCAACCAACCGGCAAGGCGATCAAACAGCTGCTGGGCATCGGCAATCCACGCCTGGAGCAGATATGCACCGTGTTTTCCGGGGCGGGCCGCGCCATCCTGATGCTGGTCGGCGTCATTGCATTGTTTGTCGGCGGCGTAGGTACGACGTTCGGGCAATTGGTCACCAGCACCGCGGCCATTCTCGGTGGCGAAGGGCTGCGCAAGCTGAACATCGTCCCGGACAACTTGATGCGCGCCTTCCTGACACTGCTGATCGGTGTCTACCTGATTCGCACGCTACGCCGCTGGCTGGACGGCGAGTTCCTCCCGAAAACCGAGATGGACCCGGGCATGTGCGCCTCGCTGAGCACCCTGTTCGCCAACATCGGATACGCGTTGGTCGTGCTGCTCACACTGTCGTCGCTGGGGATCAAGTGGACCAACCTGGCCTGGATCGTCAGCGCCCTGTCAGTGGGCATCGGCTTCGGCCTGCAGGAGATCGTGAAGAACTTCATCTCCGGCCTGATTTTGTTGACCGAGCGCCCGGTGAAGGTCGGCGACCTGATCAGCATCAGTGGCGTCGAAGGCGACATACGACGGATCAACGTGCGGGCCACGGAAATACAACTGGCCGACCGCTCGATCATGATCGTGCCCAACTCCCACCTGATTTCGCAGAACCTGCGCAACGTCACCCTCGGCGGCAGCGCCCAGGGCGTGGTGATACTCGAACTGATGTTCCCGCTGGATATCGATCCGGAACTGGTGCAAAACCTGCTGATGGACAGCTACACCGAGCACGAATCCATCCTGGATAAACCGGCGCCGTTCTTGCGCTTCAGCCAGTTGAAACCGGAAGGCATCACCTTGACCATCACCGGCTACGTCGGCAGCCCGCGTACGGTCGGGGCGATCAAGAGCGAGTTGCTGTTTGAAATTCTCAAGCGCCTGGGTGCCGCCGGCATTGAACTGGCGAAACCGCCACCTCCCGCGTAACACCCATCTGTAGGAGCTGCCGAAGGCTGCGATCTTTTGATCCTGATTTTAGAAACACAATCAAAAGATCGCAGCCTCGTTGCACTCGACAGCTCCTACAGGTGCCTCAATCACCGCACGACCAAACTCGCTGCCCACCGTACTGGCGAAACCGCCACCTCCCGCGTAACCCCCATCCGTAGGAGCTGCCGAAGGCTGCGATCTTTTGATCTTTGATTTTTACAGCAAGGTCAAAAGATCGCAGCCCTCGGCAGCTCCTACAGGTTTATCAGTGGGCGATGCACACCGACTTGAGCTCGGTGTAGGCCTCGATCACCGCGCGACCGAACTCGCGGCCCATGCCCGATTGCTTGACGCCACCAAACGGCATCGCCGGGTCGAGCAACACGTGGGCATTGACCCACACCGTGCCGGCTTCAATGCGTGGCACCAGGTTCATGGCTTTGCCCAGGTCGTTGGTCCACAGGCTGGCGGCCAGGCCGTAGCGGTTGTCGTTGGCCAGTTCGATCACGGCGTCTTCGTCGTCGAACGGCATCACGCCCAGCACCGGGCCGAACACTTCTTCGCGGGCCACGGCCATGCTGTGGTCGATGTCCGCCAGAATGGTCGGCTGCACAAAGAAGCCGTCGCCCTCAAGCAACTCACCGCCAGTCACCACCCGCGCACCTTCCTGGCGAGCCAGTTCGATGTGCTTGAGCACGCTTTGTTGTTGCTTGCGCGACACCAGCGGGTTGATCGCCGCGTCGCCATTCATGCCCGCGCCAATCGGCATCGCCGAGACCGCGGCGGCCAGGGCTTCGACGAATCTGTCGTGGATCGAACGGTGCACATAAAAGCGCGATGCCGCGGCGCAGACCTGGCCGTTGTTCAGCAAGCCACCGAGGATCGCGCCTTGCACGGCTTTTTCGATGTCGGCATCGGCGAGCACGATCATCGGGTTCTTGCCGCCCAGTTCCAGGGAGAAGCGCGTCATGTTTTCCATGCACGCCACGCCGACGCTCTTGCCCACGGCGGTGGAACCGGTGAACGACACCTTGCTCACCAGAGGATGCGAGGTCAGCACACCGCCGACCGAGGCACCGCCACCGGTGACCACGTTGAACACGCCGGCCGGGATGCCCGCTTCCAGCGCCAGCTCGGCCAGGCGCATGGCGGTCAGCGGGGTTTCCATCGCCGGCTTGATGATCACCGTGCAACCGGTGGCCAGGGCCGGCATCAGCTTCCAGGCGGCGATCAGCAGCGGGAAGTTCCACGGCACGATGCCGACCACCACGCCCACCGGCTCACGCTTGGTGAACGCGGTGAACTTCGCGCCCGGTGGCAGCGGAATCGACACGTCAAAGGTCTGCCCTTCGATCTTGGTCGCCCAGCCGGACATGTAGCGCATGAATTCCACGGTGGCGTTCAGGTCCAGCGCGCGGGCCATGTTGATCGACTTGCCCTGGCTCAGGGTTTCCAGCTGGGCCAGTTCTTCGGCGTGTTCTTCGACCAGGCGGGTGAAGTTCAGCAGGATGCGCTCACGGTCGGCCGGGCGCAGGCTCGACCACACGCCGGATTTGAACGCCTTGTGCGACGACTGTACGGCGCGCTCGACGATCTCCAGCGGCGCATCCAGGGTTTCGCACAGGATTTGCCCGGTGGCCGGGTTGACCACGGCGATGCTGTCGCCCTCGGCAAACACCCACTGGCCGTCAATGAAGCAGCCGTGACGACGTTCGAGGAATGCAGCCACCTGGGGCAGGATTTCAACGTTGCTCATAATTCACCTTTCATTCAGACGATTTGTTCAGGCGCAAATGCGGCCTGATCAGTGTTGTTCTTTGAGAAAGCACGCGACCGCCTGACGGTCGTCGGCGGACGCCAGGCCCATATACGGCATGTAGGTACCCGGTACGTAGGCCTGGGGCTGGGTGATCAATTGCGTGATGTTCTCGGCTTGCCAGCTGACGTCTTTGTCGCGCATGGCCTGGGAGTAGCTGAAGCCCGGCAGCGAGCCGGACTTGCGCCCGTACACGCCGAACAGGTTCGGCCCCATCATCCCGGTCGTACCCTGGGTCACCGCATGGCAGACGCTGCACTCAGTGGCAAACACTGCGGCACCACGCTGGGTATCCGTGGCGCACTCGGCGGCAGACACCGCCTGAGCCAGGGTGAAGGACAGCAAGCCGATGAGGGGCAAACGCAGCGAAGTGAACATAGGAAAACGCCCTTGAAAATCCACGCGCTCGCCGGCAGGCGAACGCCAACACCAAAAAATGCCGAGGCCAGGGTGCTTCGGCAGCTGGGTGGGGATTGTCGGTGGTCGCCGGCACGCAGGTTTTGCCCTGCGTGCCAGTTATGTTGGCCGGGCTGCCAAACCGGACAATCTGGCATGCACAACCAACTAATTGGCAAACAGGGAAAAGGGCGAACGAAAGCCGCGACTTAGTATCCGGGCAGACCGCAAACCTGCGCTCAAGAACAAGAACGGATGCCACACCATGCTCAAGTCCCCCTTGCTTCGTCTCTCGACGCTCGCGCTGATGATCAGCGCCGGCCAGGCCAATGCCTATGAGCTGTACGCCGATGATGACAGCCATCTGAACGCCACCCTCGAAGCCGCGTTCGGCATTTTCCACAGCCAGGAAAACTACGCCCTGTCCGGCCGTCTCGACGAAGGTTCCTCGTCGTGGCGCGAGGGCTACATCAAATACGGTTTGAGTTTCGACAAGGGCCTGGGCGGTGCGGGCACGGCGTACGGCGCGGGCAACCTGCTCAGCTCCGGCACCTGGGGCGACGGCGATGCCGCCGGTTTCAGCGATGGCACCGAACGCACCACCAAGTTCGAAGACGCCTACCTCGGCTGGCGTTCGGCCGATCTGTTTGGCGCATTGGGCAAGGACGGTGTGGACCTGTCCTTCGGCCGCCAGAACATCGTGGTCGGCGATGGCTTCCTGATCGACGGCGACGCCCTGAACATGGGCAAGGGCCTGGCCGACGGCGAGTTCAACCGTGGTGGCGCCTACTACCTGGCCGCCCGCAAAGCCTTCGACGAAACCGCCGTATTGCGTCTGGGCGGCAAGGAAGGCTGGCGCAGCGACCTGATGTGGCTCAAGTCCGACAACCGTGCCCAGGCCAAGACCGAAATGTACGTCGGCACCCTGGAGCACGTGGCCGAGGCCGGCACGGTGGGCCTGACCTACATCAAGACCACCGACATCGACGAGCAGTACGCCTCGCCGATCCAGCTCGAACGCGACGGCATGAAGACCTACAGCGTGCGCGCGGCGGGCAATGCCGGGGTGAAAGACCTGTTCCTGTCCGGCGAATACGCCAAGCAGGACAAACCCCACGCCGCCACCGAAGACGCCTGGTACCTGGAAGCCGGCTGGACCTTCTCCGACGCGACCTGGACCCCGAACGTCAGCTACCGCTACAGCCGCTTCTCGGAAGGCTACGACACCTTGTTCTACGGCATGAGCCGTGGGTATGGCACCTGGTTCCAGGGTGAAGTGGCGGGCAACTACGCCGGCCCTTTCAACAGCAATTCGCGGATTCAGAACGTCGGGCTGAAAGTCTCGCCGCTGGAAAACCTGAACCTGGGCGCACTGTACTTCAACTTCGACACCATCGACCGCAGCCTGGGCAATACCGACGGCCACGAAGTCGACCTGTATGCCGAATGGCACGTCAACGACCACCTGACCGTGATGCCGCTGGTGGGCATCTACCAGCCGGACAAGAGCGCCGAAAACGGCGGCACGCAACTGGGCAACAACGACCGGAACGTCTACGCCCAACTGCTGTTCGTCACCGGTTTCTAACCTCGGTCGTGGGCAATGGCGGCGTCATTGCCCACGTGGAAAAAGGTATTTCCAATGCACAAGAAACTCCTGACGATCCAGAGCAAGATCGCCCTCCTCGCCGGGCTCTGCCTGCTGCTGGTCGTCGGCCTGTTGATGGGCTTGTCGCTCTATCAGACCCACAAGAGCAGCCAGCAGGTTGCGCAAGCCAGCGGTGACATGCTCGCCAATGCGGCCAGGGAACACATGCAGGCCCTGGGCAAAGTGCAGGCCATGCAAGTGCAACGCACCTTCATGCAGACCCACGAATATGGCCAGGGGTTATCGCGCTACCTGTTGTACCTGCGACAGTTGCAACAACAGGGCAGCCTGACCCGCCAGCAACTGCGCCGGGAGCTGAGTACCCAGCTTCACCAGGCCTTGATCGACAAGCCCGACCTGCTCGGGCTTTATGTCATTTTCGAACCCGGTGGACTTGACGGCGACGACGCCGGTTTCGCCCACCAGGCGGACATTGGCAGCAACGAAACCGGGCGCTTCGCCCTGTATTGGGTGCAGAGCAAACCCGGCGAGCTGCAAGCAGTGATCGGCGACGAAGGCCTGCTTGCCAACACCGAGCCGGGGCCGAGCGGTGCGCCCTACAACGCCTTCTATACCTGCGCCCGCGACACCCGTCAGGCCTGTGTGCTCGAGCCTTATTTCGACGAGGCGTCCGGCAGCCGCAAACTGGTGACCAGCGTGGCCTTCCCGTTGCTGGAAAACGGCAAGGTGATCGCCGTGGTCGGGCTCGACATCAACCTCGCCGCCCTGCAACAGAACAGCCAGGCCAGCGCCCGTGAGTTGTTCGAAGGCAACGGTCAGATCAGCATCATCAGCCCGCGCGGGGTGATCTCCGCCGACAGCCAGGATGTCAGCCGTCTCGGCCAGCCGATGGACAGCGTCGAGGTGATGGACGCCTTGCGCCAGGGCAAACCCAAGGTGTTTGTCGACGCCCGGCAGATCGAGGTGCTTGAGCCGCTGTCACCAATTGCCGGCGCCGCACCGTGGGGCGTACTGGTCGGAGTGCCGCAAGACGTCCTGCTGGCACCGGTGACCACCTTGCAAAAGGAACTCGATGCCCAGGGCGTGCAAAGCACCGCGCTGGAATTGCTCCTCGGTGGCGGTTCGGCCCTGCTCGGCTTGCTGTTGATCGGCTACACGGCGCGGCGTATTACCCGGCCGCTGCAAGTGCTGACCCGCGTGATGGAGGACATCTCCCTCGGCGAAGGCGACCTGACCCGGCGCCTGCAGGTGCAATCGCGGGATGAAATCGGTCAACTGGCGACCGCCTTCAACCGCTTTGTCGAACGCATCCACCAGTCGATGCGCGAGGTGTCCTCGGCGGCCCTCGGTGTCAATGAAGGGGCGCGGCGCGTGCTGAATGCATCGAACGCTTCGCTGAACAATTTCGACGATCAATCCACCCGCACCAGCAGCGTGGCAGCGGCGATCAACCAGTTGGGCGCGGCCGCGCAAGAGATCGCCCACAACGCCAGCGATGCTTCGCACCAGGCGTCCAGTGCCCGGCAACAGGCCGAGGACGGACGCCAGGTGGTGCAACGCACGATCGAGGTGATGCACGAACTGTCGGGCAAGATCAGTGCCTCGTGCGCCAACATCGAAGTGCTCAACGACAAGACCGTGAACATCGGGCAGATCCTCGAAGTGATCAAGGGCATTTCCCAGCAGACCAACCTGCTGGCGCTCAACGCGGCCATTGAAGCGGCGCGGGCCGGTGAAGCGGGTCGTGGCTTTGCGGTAGTGGCGGACGAAGTGCGCAGCCTGGCCGGACGCACCCAGGCCTCGGCGCTGGAGATCCAGCAGATGATAGAAGAGCTGCAAGTGGGCGCACGGGAATCGGTCACCACCATGACCGAGAGCCAGCGCCACAGCGAAGAAAGCGTCACCATCGCCAACCTCGCCGGCTCCCGCCTGGGCAGCGTGACCCAGCGCATCGGCGAGATCGACAACGTCAACCAGTCCGTCGCCGCCGCCACGGAAGAACAGACGGCGGTGGTCGAGGCCCTTAATGTCGACATCACCCGGATCAACAGCCTGAACCAGCAAGGGGTGGAGAACCTGCAAGCGACGTTGCGTGCTTGCACCGAGCTGGAGCAACAGGCCGGGCGGTTGAATCAGTTGGTGGGGAGTTTTCGTATCTGAGATCGGAGTTGCCTGATACACCGCCTTCGCGAGCAGGCTCGCTCCCACATCTGGATCTCTGCCATGCACAAATCTTGTGTTTACCAAAGATCCCTGTGGGAGCGGGCTTGCCCGCGAAGAGGCCAGCACAGCCAACCTCATCATCGACGGACACTCCGCCATCGCGAGCAAGCTCGCTCCCACATTTGGATTTTCTGCCACACACAATTTCCAGGTGCATCTCAGATCCCCTGTGGGAGCGAGCCTGCTCGCGATGAGGTCAGCACAGCCAACATCACCGTCGCCTGACACCCCGCCTTCGCGAGCAGGCTCGCTCCCACATTTGGATCTCTGCCATGCACAAATCTTGTGTTTACCAGAGATCCCTGTGGGAGCGGGCTTGCCCGCGAAGAGGCCAGCACAGCCAACATCCTTGCCGACTGACACCCTGCATTCGCGAGCAAGCCCGCTCCCACATCTGGATCTCTGCCATGCACAAATCTTGTGTTAACCAAAGATCCCCTGTGGGAGCGGGCTTTGCCCGCGATGAGGCCAGCACAGCCAACATCACCGTCGCCTGACACCCCGCCTTCGCGAGCAGGCTCGCTCCCACATTTGGATCTCTGCCATGCACAAATCTTGTGTTTACCAGAGATCCCTGTGGGAGCGGGCTTGCCCGCGAAGAGGCCAGCACAGCCAACACCACCGTCGCCTGACACCCCGCCTTCGCGAGCAGGCTCGCTCCCACATTTGGATCTCTGCCATGCACAAATCTTGTGTTTACCAGAGATCCCTGTGGGAGCGGGCTTGCCCGCGAAGAGGCCGGCACAGCCAACATCCCTGCCGACTGATACTCCGCCTTCGCGAGCAAGCCCGCTCCCACATTTGGATCTCTGCCATGCACAAATCTTGTGTTTACCAGAGATCCCTGTGGGAGCGGGCTTGCCCGCGATGAGGCCAGCACAGCCAACACCACCGTCGCCTGACACCCGGCCTTCGCGAGCAGGCCCACATCTGGCACCCACAACCAACCACATGGCACACACGCACACCTGCCCCGCCACACCCCCGGCGTAGTATCGAAGCCGACCTCTGGGGCACAACCCGCTCCAAAGTGCCCTGCAATGCAACGCTGAACCCCTCCACATCTCACTAAAACAATAAATCGGCCTTCGGGTCGCGGGAGATTTCTGTGCTCAAGAAAAGTGCGCTGGGCTGGCCAAAGATTGCCGGCCTCGGAATTGCGTTGGTGGTGGCCGGGCAGTTTTCCGGCTGGAACTTCGGGCTGGCGGCCGGTGGCTGGCTGAACATGTTGATCGCCACGTTGTTGATGGCCCTGCTCTGCGGCGGCCTGGCCTTGTGCGTGGCGGAACTGTCCACGGCGTTGCCCAGCGCTGGCGGCGTGTTCGTGTATGCGCAAAGTGCGTTCGGGCCGTTCGTGGGGTATCTGGTCGGCGTTGCCTGTGCCTTGGCGCTGACCATCGGCACCGGTGCGGCAGCGACCTTCATTTGCGCCTACACCGAATCGATTTTCGGCCTCGGTGGCTGGCCGGTGAAGACCGCGCTGTTCGCGGTGATCATCGGCATCCACATGCGCGGCGTCGGTGAGGCCATGGGCCTGACCTTCATTGCCGGCGTGATCGCCGTGGTCGCCCTGCTCACCTTTGGCGTGGCCATGGCGCCCCATGTCGAACTGGCCAACTTGCTGAAACTGCCCGCCAACGTCGTCACCCCGGTCAGCCTCGGCGGCATCTTCGCCTGCGTACCCTTCGCGATCTGGTTGTTCATCACGGTCGAGCAAACTGGTTCGGCAGCCGAAGAGGCGCACAACCCCGGCCGCACCATGCCACGGGGCATTCTGGCAGCGATCGGCACCTTGCTGGTGACGGCGCTGGTGGTGCTGGTCTGCGCACCCGGTGCCGGTGGCGTCGAGCTGGTCGGTTCGGCAGGTGATCCGTTGTACGCCGCGATGTCCAGCAGCAGCGCCTTCGGTGACGGCTCCTGGCTGGCCAAGGTGATTGGCTGCGGCGCGGTGTTCGGCCTGATCGCTACCTTCTTTTCACTGGTGTTCGCCGCGTCCCGGCAGTTGTTCGCCATGGCCCGCGACGGCTTGTTCCCGCAATGGCTGGGCAAGACCGGCAAACGCGGCACACCCTGGCCGGCGCTGTTGCTGATCGGCGCCATCGGCCTGCCGCTGTCCGAAGTGGACCCGGCCACGGTGATGCTCGCGGTCGTGTTGCTGCTCAACGTTGGCTACCTGTTCATCTTCGCCGCGTACCTGCGCATCAAGACCCGCCAGCCTGACCTGCCACGGCCCTTCACTTTGCCCGGCGGCAAACTGGTTGCCTGGCTGGGCCTGGCCCTGACGCTGGTGGTGATCGCCGCCTGCTTCCAGCTCGACCTGCTGATGCTGATCGCCCTCGCCGTGACCTTCAGCCTGTGCATTTTCAACTACCTGCTGCGCAACCGTCGCGCCACTGTCATCGAGGTTCCGGACCATGCCTGAAAACACTCTGCTGCAACGCCGCCATCGCGTACTGGGCAGCGCCTCACCGCTGTTCTACGACAAACCCTTGCACCTGGTGCGCGGCGAAGGTGTCTGGCTGTTCGACGTCGACGGTCGTCGCTACCTCGACGTCTACAACAACGTGCCCTGTGTTGGTCACTGCAACCCTCACGTGACCGAGGCCATGCACCGCCAGGCCACCACGCTGAACATCCACACCCGCTACCTCGACGAGCAAGTGGTGCGCTACGCCGAACGCCTGACCGCGACCTTCGGCGAGCCGCTGGACACCGCGATGTTCACCTGCACCGGCAGCGAGGCCAATGAGCTGGCGCTGCGTCTGGCACGCTTTGCCAGTGGCGGCACCGGCATCATCGTCAGTGACTACAACTACCACGGCAACTCGGCGTCGCTGGCCCAAGTCACCACCGCCCTGCCCTCGCCGGAACCCTTCGCCGCCCATGCCCGCGCCGTGCCGATTCCGTGCCTGTACCACGCGCCGGCCGGCATCACCGAGGCGCAACTGGCCGAGCAATACGCGGCCAACATCGCCGCCGCGATTGCCTCGATGCAGGCCCAGGGCATTCGCCCGGCCGCGCTGCTGATCGACACCCTGTTCGCCAACGAAGGCCTGCCACGGGTGCCGGCCAGCTTCGTCAACAAGGCCGCCGCGCTGATCCGCGCTGCCGGCGGTCTGTTCATCGCCGACGAAGTGCAGTCCGGCTTCGGCCGTACCGGTGACCACCTATGGGGGCATCAGGCCCACGGCGTGGTGCCGGACATCGTCACCCTCGGCAAACCCATGGGTAACGGCTATCCACTGGCCGGCTTGATCACCCACAAGGCCCTGGTCGAATCCTTCGGGCGCCATGCGATGTACTTCAACACCTTCGGTGGCTCGCCCGTGGCGGCGGCGGTCGGCATGGCGGTGCTGGACGTGATCGAGCAACAGCAACTGCTGAAAAACGCGCAAGACGTCGGCGCTTACGTGCAACAACGCCTGCAAGCGCTGGCCGCGAGGCACTCGATCATCGGCGACGTGCGCGGCAAGGGCCTGTTCTTCGCCATGGAACTGGTGCGCGACCACACCAGCAAGGAGCCGGCCGGCCTGGAGGCGCGCAAGGTGGTCAACGACATGCGCGAGAACGGCGTGCTGATCAGCAAGATCGGCGCCGGCGACAACATTCTGAAGCTACGGCCGCCGCTGGTGTTCGGCCGCGATCACGCCGACCTGTTTGTCGACACCCTGGACCACGCCCTGAGCGCGATTTGAGGCCCTGCCATGACTGAATTCCACACCCTGCCACACGACCAGCAAGTGGCCCGCCTGCACGAACTGGCGCGCCATGCCCTGCAACAGTGGGACGGCGAGTTCGCCAACATCGAACTGGTGAAGTTTCGCGAGAACGCGGTGTTCTCCGCCCACCGCCACGATGGTCAGCGGGTTGCCTTGCGCATCCACCGCAATGGCTATCACGGCGAAGCCGCGCTGCGTTCCGAGCTGCAATGGATGGAGGCACTGGCCGGCGCCGGCATCACCGTGCCGCAGATCATCCGTGCGCAGAATCAAAGCCACCTGGTCGAAGTCACCCATCAAGCCATCGGCGAGCCGCGCCACATCGACATGCTCGCCTGGCTGCCGGGCGCCACCGCCGGTACCTCGGAGAACGGGGTGCAGGCCGATACCGAAATCGATTTTCTGTTCCGTGAGGCCGGCGCGATTGCCGCGCGCATTCACCTGCATTCGGCGGATTGGCAGCAGCCGGACGAGTTTGTCCGGCACGCCTGGGATGAAGAAGGCCTGATCGGCGCCAACCCGTTCTGGGGACGTTTCTGGGAGCTGGAACAACTCAGCGATGAGCAGCGGAACCTGCTGCAACAGGCCCGGCGCACGGCGCGCAAGGACTTGCGCCAATACGGTCGGCACCTGGGCAACTTCGGCATGATCCACGCCGACCTGGTGCCCGAGAACCTGCTGATCGAAGGCCCGCGTTTGCGCCTGATCGACTTCGACGATGCCGGGTTTGGCTGGCACATGTTCGAGTTGGCCACCGCGCTGTACTTCTGCCTGGATGACCCGCGCTTTGATCAGATCAAGGCCGCGCTGCTCGACGGCTACCACGCGGTCAAGCCGCTGACCGAGGCGGATCGCAAGACCCTGGCGCTGTTCCTGATGCTGCGTGGCACCACGTACCTGGGTTGGATTCACACCCGCCAGGGCACGCCGACAGCGATTGAAATGGCACCGATGCTGATTGAGCGGGCTTGCTTGTTGGCTCGGGAATATTTGCAGGTCTGATACACCGCTATCGCGGGCAAGCCCGCCACTAAACCTGTGGGAGCGAGCTTGCTCGCGATGGTCTCAAGAACACCGCGCTTAGCCAGCAAGCACGCGTTTTCGTTAACGTCCATCGCGAGCAAGCTCGCTCCTACAACAGCAACAACGGGTTTGTCAGTTGTTTTTCGCGAGCCGGGTGTCGCCGCTGTCCCATCCGCCCCCCAGGGATTTGTAGATCGCCACAATGGCCCGGTACTGGTCGGTTTCACCCAGTGCCTGGGCATCCTCGGCGTTCAGGCGCTCGCGTTGTGCGTCGAGCAACACCAGGTAGTCCACCACCCCTTCCTTGTATTGGGTCGCCGCCAGGTCGGCCGCGGCACGGCTCGACTCGCTTTGCCGGATCAGCGACAGCAGGCGTTGCTGGCGCTTGCCGTAGTCGCTGAAGGCGTTTTCCGACTCCTCCAGGGCGAGCAGCACCTGTTGCTCATAGGTCGCCAATGCACCCTCGGCCTCGGCGTCTGCACCACGAATGCGCGCCCGCACGCTGCCCAGGTCAAACGCGGCCCAGGTGATGCTCGGGCCCAGGCTCCAGGCGCGGGCGGCGCTGGAGCCGATCTGCGAACCACGCCCCGCGATGAACCCCAGGAAGCCGCTCAAGCTCACCCGTGGAAACAGGTCGGCGGTGGCCACCCCGACATCCGCCGTTGAAGCCGCCAGTCGGCGCTCTGCCGCGCGCACATCCGGGCGCCGCTGCAACAGCTCACCGGGGTCGCCAACCGGCAACGCCTTGGCGATGGCCGGCAAGTCCTTCGGACTCAAGTCGATGCCCAGCGTGTCCGGGCGTTCACCCAGCAGCGTGGCGATGCGGTTTTTGTGGTGCACCTGCTCCGCCTGCAGTTGCGGCACGCTCGCCTCGACGGCCGCCAGGCGGGCATCGGCACGCACCACGTCGAGTTCATTGCCCACGCCCGCGTCACGCAGGCTCACCGTGACGCTGCGCGATTCGCTCTGGTTCTTGAGGTTGGCCAAGGCGATTTTTTCCCGCAGTTGCGCACCCCGCAGCTGACCATAGGCATCCACCAACTCGGCGATCATGCTCACCCGCAGTTGGTACAGGTCCGCCGCCGTGGCTTCTTCCCGGGCATCGCTGGATTCCAGTTCGCGCTGGATGCGCCCGAACAGATCGATCTCCCAGGCCATGTCCAGGCCCAGGTCGTAGCGATCGGTGTTGACCCGCTGCTCGGTCAGACCCGGCACCTGCGACTTGCCCTGCTGGCTGCTGACCCGGCTGGTGACCACCGGCAGGTTGTCGTTGCTGATGTCATCGCGGATCGCCCGGGCGGCTTTCCAGCGGGCGAAGGCCACGCGCAGATCGCGGTTGCCGTTGAGCGCTTTACCGACCAGCTGATTCAACGTGGGGTCATCGAATTGCTGCCACCACACCGATTCGAAACGTGTTTGATCGTAGTTGGCCCCTTGTGCCGAGACGACATGGGCAGGCGCCGTGTCCGGGGTCTTGTAATCCGGCCCGACGGTGCAGGCGGCCAGCGCGGTGACCAGCAGACTCGGTAAAAACAGCTTGAAAGCCTTCATCAGTGTGCCTCCGGATCGATGACCTTGAGCGAGTGAGCGCGGGCCGCCTGGCGCGCGGCTTTACGTTCGATGTAGCGACGGATAAGGACGTAGAACACCGGTGTCAGCAACAGACCGAAGAAGGTCACCCCGAGCATCCCGGAGAACACGGCAACCCCCATGGCCCGACGCATCTCGGAACCGGCGCCGGTGGACGTCACCAGCGGGATGACGCCCATGATGAACGCGAACGACGTCATCAGGATCGGGCGCAGGCGCTGGCGGCAGGCTTCGAGAACAGCGTCCAGCGGCGACAGGCCCTGGTCCTGTTTGTCCTTGGCGAATTCGACGATCAGGATCGCGTTCTTGCACGCCAGCCCCACCAGCACGATCAAGCCGATCTGGGTGAAGATGTTGTTGTCGCCCTTGGAGATGATCACCCCGGCAATCGCCGACAGCAGGGTCATCGGCACGATCAGGATCACCGCCAGCGGCAGGCTCCAGCTTTCATACAGGGCCGCCAGCACCAGGAACGCCAGCAGGACGCAGAGCGGGAACACCAGCAACGCGGTGTTGCCGGAGAGGATCTGCTGGTAGGTCAGGTCGGTCCACTCGTAGGTCATGCCGTTGGGCAGTTCTTGCTTCAACAGCTTTTCAATCGCCGCCTGCGCCTGGCCGGAACTGTAGCCCGGGGCCGCGCTGCCGTTGATTTCTGCAGTGACGAAACCGTTGTAGTGCGAGACCCGGTCCGGCCCCGACGTTGGGCTGACCTTGACGAAGGTGGCCAGTGGAATCATCTCTCCACGGTCGTTGCGCACCTTCAACTGACCGATCTGCTCCGGCTCCTGGCGGAACTGTTGCTCAGCCTGGACATTGACCTGATAGGTACGGCCAAAACGGTTGAAGTCGTTGGCATACAGCGACCCCAGGTACACCTGCAGCGTGTCGAAAATGTCGTTGATCGCCACGCCGTGGGTCTTGGCTTTTTCGCGATCGATGGCGGCTTCGACCTGGGGCACGTTCACCGTGTAGCTGGTGAACAGGTTGGCCAGTTCCGGCACGCTGCGGCTCTTGCCGATGATGTTCATGGTCTCTTTGTACAGCTCGTCGTAACCCAGGTTGCCGCGGTCTTCGATCTGCAGGCGGAAGCCGCCAATGGTGCCCAGGCCTTGAACCGGCGGCGGCGGGAACACCGCGATGTAGGCGTCTTGAATGCCACCGAACTTGGCGTTCAGCGAAGCGGAAATCGCTCCGGCGGACAGGCTCGGACTTTTGCGTTCATCGAAAGCGCTCAAGCCGATGAAGGCAATACCGGCGTTCGGGCTGTTGGTGAAACCGTTGATCGACAGGCCCGGGAAGGCCACGGCGCTGTCGAAGCCCGGTTCGTTCATGGCGATGGTACTCATGCGCCGGATCACCGACTCGGTGCGATCCAGGCTGGCCGCATCCGGCAGTTGCGCGAAGGTCACCAGGTACTTTTTGTCCTGGGTCGGCACGAACCCGGTCGGCGTGGTGCTGAAGCCCATGTAGGTCAGGGCGATCAGGCCGGCATAGACCAGCAACGCCACGCTGCTGCCACGGATGACCTTGGACACGGTCCCGACATACCCGTTGCCGGCCTTTTCGAACAGCCGGTTGAAGGGCTTGAACAGCCAGCCACCGAACAGGCGATCCAGAATCCTCGAAAAGCGGTCCTTGGGTGCGCTGTGGGACTTGAGCAAAACCGCCGCCAATGCCGGCGACAAGGTCAGCGAGTTGAACGCAGAGATCACCGTGGAGATCGCGATCGTCAGGGCGAACTGTTTGTAGAACTGCCCCGTCAGGCCGGAAATAAACGCCGCCGGGACGAACACCGCGCACAGCACCAATGCCGTGGCGATGATCGGGCCGGTCACCTCGCCCATGGCTTTTTGCGTCGCTTCGACCGGATCAAGCCCCGTCTCGATATTGCGCTCGACGTTCTCCACCACGACGATCGCATCGTCGACCACGATGCCGATCGCCAATACCAGGCCGAACAGCGACAAGGCGTTGAGCGAAAAACCGAACAGGTGCATCACGGCAAAGGTGCCGATCAACGACACCGGTACGGCGACCAGTGGAATGATCGAGGCGCGCCAGGTTTGCAGGAACAGGATCACCACCAGCACCACGAGGATCAGCGCTTCGAACAAGGTGTGAACCACCGCCTCGATCGAGCTGCGCACGAAGATGGTCGGGTCGTAGACGATCTCGTAGTCCATGCCCTCCGGGAAGCTCTTCTTCAGCTCGGCCATCTTCGTCCGCACCTGGTCGGAAACGTCGATGGCATTGGAACCCGGGCGCTGGAAGATCGGCATCGCCACCGCTTCCTGGTTGTTGAGCAAGGCGCGCAAGGCGTACTGGTTGGAGCCGAGTTCAATCCGCGCAATGTCCTTGAGACGGGTGATTTCGCCGTCCGGACCACTGCGGACGATCACGTTTTCGAACTCCTCCTCGGTAACCAGGCGCCCCTGCGAGTTGATCGACATC
Source organism: Pseudomonas sp. PDM27 (assembly GCF_019219205.1). Classification (NCBI taxonomy): domain Bacteria; kingdom Pseudomonadati; phylum Pseudomonadota; class Gammaproteobacteria; order Pseudomonadales; family Pseudomonadaceae; genus Pseudomonas; species Pseudomonas sp. PDM27. Next base: position 750,357 of record NZ_JAHUWF010000001.1, read on the forward strand.
TGGAAGCTGGTGGCGTTGGGCGCAGGCGGTGAACCCAGTTGGCCGGCCGCCACTTGTCGGTTCTGTTCACGCACCGCATTGACCACGTCGGTGGCGGTCAGGTTGCGTGACGCGGTCTTGTTCGGGTCGAGCCAGATGCGCAGCGAGTAGTCGCCGATACCGAACATCTTCACGTCACCGATTCCGTTCAGGCGCGACAGCTCATCCTTGACGTTGAGGATCGCGTAGTTGGACAAGTAGAGCATGTCGTAGCGCTTGTCCGGCGAGGTCAGGTGCACCACCATCGTCAGCTCGGGCGACGCCTTGTCCACGGTGATACCGATGCGCGTCACTTCCTCCGGCAGTTTCGGTTCGGTGCGGGTCACGCGGTTCTGCACCTGTACCTGGGCGTTGTCCAGATCGGTGCCCAGGGCGAAGGTCACGGTGAGCGTGAGTCGACCATCGGCCGTCGACTGCGAAGACATGTACAGCATGTTCTCCACACCGGTGATGGCTTGCTCCAGGGGCGCGGCCACGGTTTCACCGATAACCTTGGGGTTGGCCCCCGGATAGTTGGCGTGAACGACGACAGTGGGTGGCACCACTTCCGGGTACTCGCTGATCGGCAACTGGAACAGCGCGATGGCGCCGGCAATCAGGATCAGCAGCGAGAGCACGGCGGCAAAGATCGGCCGCGTGATAAAGAACCGGGAGAACTTCATGGCAGTGTTCCTTTATCCGCGAGGCGAAACGGCGGCATCGGTTTTCACCAGCGCCGGTGACGGAGCGACGGGCTGATTACCCGCCTCGACGGCCTGCCGCTGACGGGCCAGGTTGGCGACGGTTTGCGCATCGGCCATCGGCGCGTCCTGAGGCGCGACCACCGCGCCGGGACGGACCCGTTGCAGGCCGTTGATGACGATCCGGTCTTCTTTTTGCAAACCGCTGCGCACGATGCGCAAGCCTTCGAGCTTCGGCCCCAGATCGACGCTGCGGTACACGGCCTTGTTGTCCTGGTCGATCACCAGCACGAATCGCTTGCCAAGGTCGGTGCCCACGGCCTCGTCCTTGATCAGCAGGCCGGCATAGGCCGCGCTGCCCACCAGTTTCAATCGGGCATACAGGCCCGGGGTGTATTGACCGTCGGCGTTGTCGAACACTGCGCGGCCACGGATGGTGCCGGTCTTGGGATTGACCTGGTTGTCGACGAAGTTCATCTGCCCCAGATGGCTATTGCCCTCCTCGTTCGACAAGCCCATGTACACCGGCGTGGACTGACTGCGCCGGCCTTCACGGGAGAGCTGGCCGTACTTGAGGAACAGGCGTTCGTCGGCGTCGAAATAGGCGTAGACCTTGTCGGTGGAGACCACGCTGGTCAGCGCCGAGGTGTCGGCGGTGACGATGTTGCCGGCGGTGATTTCGGCACGGCTGACCCGGCCGCTGATCGGCGCAGTGACGCGGGTGAAGCTCAGGTTCAGGCGCGCCAGATCCAGCTGCGCCTGAACCGAATCGACACCGGCCTTGGCTTCCTGGGCCGTGGTGCTGCGCGTGTCGGCCAGTTCCGCAGAAATGGCATTGCTGCTCAACAGGCGCTGGCCGCGTTGCGCTTCGTTGGCGCTTCGAACCAGCGCGGCGCGAGCCTGTTGCAACTGCGCTTCGAGGCGGTGCACTTCGTGTTCGAACGGACGTGGATCGATCTGGAACAGCAGATCCCCTTTCTTGACCGACTCGCCATCGGTGAAGGCGACACGATCGATCTGCCCCGAAACCCGCGGACGAACCACGACGGTTTCCGGCGCTTCCAGACGGGCGGTGACTTCGTCCCATTCGGTAATGGGTTGCTCAAGCACTTTGGCGACGGTGACAGAAGGCGCACCCGGCGCCTTGGCGGCATCGGGTGCGTGACCGCAGGCCGTGATGGCCGCCAGGGTCAGGGCAGCAAGGGGATAACGCAAAGGTTTGAGTGACTGTTCCATGGGGGTGTCCGCCAGACGGTTTAAGGGTTGGAGAATTCTCGGCCGCACAAGGGGCAGCGACGAATCGAATGGAGTGAACTTGGGTATCACTATTAATGATGGCTATCATGTATAAGCACAAAAAAAAGGTATTCACGCAATACGGGGAAACTGTAGGAGCCAGCTTGCTGGCGATGAACGCCAGTGCGCCGCGTTTATCCAGTTCACCCGCGTTATCGTTAACGACCATCGCTGGCAGGCCAGCTCCCACAGGGGACCGCGTCCGCGTCGTTTTTCACGCAATACCTGTAGGAGCCAGCTTGCTGGCGATGGACTCCAGTGCGCCGCGTTCATCCAGTTCGCCCGCGTAATCGTTAACGACCATCGCTGGCAAGCCAGCTCCCACAGGGGGCCCTGCCCACGCTGAAACGTAGGAGCCAGCCTGCTGGCGATGGACTCCAGTGCGCCGCGTTTATCCAGTTCGCCCGCGTTATCGTTAACGACCATCGCTGGCAGGCCAGCTCCTACAGGGGACCGTGCCCACGATGAAACTGTGGGAGCCAGCCTGCTGGCGATGGACTCCAGTGCGCCGCGTTCATCCAGTTCGCCCGCGTTATCGTTAACGACCATCGCTGGCAGGCCAGCTCCTACAGAGGACCGTGTTTATCCAGTTCACCCGCGTTATCGTTAACGACCATCGCTGGCAGGCCAGCTCCTACAGGGGACCGTGTTCATCCAGTTCACCCGCGTTATCGTTGACGACCATCGCTGGATCCAAATCAGTGAAGGCCCCTATGAATCAGCAGGTTTTTTCATTACAACCCGTCAGACTGACGGCGAAACAAATGGAGTCCAGTGCCGGCCCGAGCGTTTGCGCCACCTGCAAGGCTCGGGTGGTTGGTTCCATTTTGTGGCCAATGCGTTTAAACAGGGGGTCGTTGAACAGTGTGCGCAGACGAGCCAATGCGCCGCTGACCGCCGGTTGGCCAAGGGACAGTCTTTGCGCGGCCCGAGTGACGTTGCGCTCCTGAATGAGCGCCTCGAATACCACCAGCAGATTGAGGTCGATATTGCGCAGATCATTACGTTTCATGGGTCAGCACCTGTGAGGTGTTTTTCCTGCAAGGCCATTGCCGCGAATTTATATTACGACCATCATTAATACCAGCCCTTCAGCAAAAAATTGCCATGGCGCCCATCGCAAGACAGGACTCCACTCATGAAAGTGACGAAAGACAAGGCAGCCGCCAACAAGGAAGCGATCCTCGGCGCAGCCTCGAGGATGTACCGGGAAAAAGGCATCGACGGAATCGGGATCGGCGAACTGTCCCGCTCTGTGGGCCTGACCCACGGCGGCTTTTACGGACAGTTCCCCGGTGGCAAGGAGCAGTTGGCGTCGGAGGCCGTGAGCCGTACGTTCGAAACCAACATCGACGATTGGCGAGCGGCCAAATCCATCCCCGAACTGCTCAAGAGGTACTTGAGCCAAAGCCACATGAACAACTGGACCGAAGGCTGCCCGATCCCTGCCCTGGCGGCCGATGTCGCGCGCAACGGCGGTGCCGTCAGCCACTCGTTCACCCAAGGCGTGCAGACCCTGATCGAAACGCTGATGCCATTGGTCGACGGCGAAACCGATGATGAAAAGCACCAGGAAGCCTTGCGCATCCTGTCATCGATTACCGGGGCGATACTGATCGCCAGAGCCCTGGACAACCCGCGATTGTCGCAGCAGTTCCTGCAATCGGTGATCGATGCCTGGTCTGTCGGTGCTGAACAACAGTAGAAAGGCTTGCCGCGACCGGGTCCCTGCAGGTCGCGGCAAGTTCAGGCCTTTTGATTACGCCAGATCGAAGCGATCCAGGTTCATCACTTTGGTCCACGCAGCCACGAAATCCTTGACGAATTTCTGCTGCGCATCGGCGCTGGCATAGACTTCGGCCAGCGCACGCAACTGCGCGTTCGAACCGAAGACCAGGTCAACCCGGGTGCCCGTCCACTTCACCGCACCGGTTTTGCGATCACGCCCTTCAAACTCCTGCTGGGCATCCGACACCGGTTTCCACTCCACGCCCATGTCCAGCAGGTTGGTGAAGAAGTCATTGGTCAGCGCTTCCGGCCGTTGGGTGAACACACCGTGTTTGCTCTGGCCGACGTTGGTGTTCAACACCCGCAGGCCACCCAGCAGTACCGTCATTTCCGGCGCGCTGAGCGTCAGCAGTTGTGCCTTGTCGATCAGCAAGGATTCGGCCGGCACGCGGTACTGGGTTTTCAGGTAGTTACGGAAGCCGTCGGCAATCGGTTCAAGGAAACCGAAGGACTCGACATCGGTCTGTTCCTGGCTGGCGTCCGTGCGGCCTGGGCTGAACGGCACCGTCACACTGTGGCCGGCGTTTTTCGCCGCCTGTTCGACACCCGCGCCGCCGGCGAGCACGATCAGGTCGGCCAGGGAGATTTTCTTGCCGCCGCTGTTGAACTCCTTCTGGATGCCTTCCAGTTTGGCCAGCACGTTGGCCAGTTGCTCCGGCTGGTTAGCCGGCCAGGACTTCTGTGGCGCCAGGCGCAGGCGCCCGCCGTTGGCACCGCCGCGTTTGTCGGAGCCACGGAAGCTGGACGCGGCGGCCCACGCCGTCGATACCAGCTGCGACACCGACAGGCCGGACGCCAGCACCTTGCTTTTCAGGCCTGCCACATCGCTGTCATTCACCAGCGGATGATCGACGGCAGGGATCGGGTCTTGCCACAGCAGTTCCTCGCCGGGCATTTCCGGACCGAGGTAGCGCGAGAGCGGGCCCATGTCCCGGTGAATGAGTTTGTACCAGGCGCGCGCGAAGGCATCGGCCAGTTGATCGGGGTTGGCCAGGAAGCGCCGGGCGATCGGTTCGTAGATCGGGTCGAAACGCAGGGCCAGGTCCGAGGTCAGCATGGTCGGATCACGACGTTTGGACGGATCAAAGGCATCCGGAATGATCCCGGCACCGGCACCGTTCTTCGGTTTCCACTGATGGGCGCCGGCCGGGCTCTTGGTCAGTTCCCAGTCGAAACCGAACAGGTTTTCCAGGTAGTTGTTGCTCCATTTGGTTGGCGTGGTGGTCCAGGTCACTTCCAGGCCGCTGGTGATGGTATCGGCCCCTTTACCGGTGCCGAATGTGCTCTTCCAGCCCAGGCCTTGCAGCTCCAGGCCGGCAGCTTCCGGTTCCGCCCCGACGTTGTCGGCAGGCCCGGCGCCGTGGGTCTTGCCGAAGGCGTGGCCACCGGCGATCAACGCCACGGTTTCCTCGTCGTTCATCGCCATGCGGCCGAAGGTTTCGCGGATGTCCTTGGCCGAGGCAACCGGGTCCGGTTCGCCTTCGGGGCCTTCCGGGTTCACATAGATCAGGCCCATCTGCACTGCGGCGAGGGGGTTTTCCAGATTGCGGCCATTTTCGGTACGGCTGTCCTCGTTTCTGCCCGGCTCAGCCACCAAGGGCACATCGCCGGGTTTCTGCACCGGTTTGTCTTCTTTGCCGTAACGCGAGTCACCGCCCAGCCATTTGCTTTCAGAACCCCAGTAAACGTCTTCGTCCGGTTCCCAGACATCCGCGCGACCACCGGAAAAACCAAACGTCTTGAAGCCCATGGACTCCAGGGCGACGTTGCCGGTGAGGACGATCAGGTCGGCCCAGGAGATTTTGTTGCCGTACTTTTGCTTGATCGGCCAGAGCAGCCGGCGGGCCTTGTCGAGGCTGACGTTGTCCGGCCAGCTGTTGAGCGGTGCAAAGCGTTGTTGGCCGGAACCGGCCCCGCCCCGGCCGTCACCGGTGCGATAGGTGCCTGCGGCGTGCCAGGACATGCGGATGAAGAGAGGCCCATAGTGACCGAAGTCCGCCGGCCACCAGTCCTGGGAGTCGGTCATCAGCGCAGTCAGATCATTTTTCAGCGCCTGGAAGTCAAGGCTCTTGAAGGCTTCGGCGTAGTTGAAGTCGCCCCCCAACGGGTCAGACTTGGGCGAGTGTTGACTCAGGATCTTCAGGTTCAGTTGGTTCGGCCACCAGTCGCGGTTCGTCGTGCCACCGCCAGCGGCGTGATTGAACGGGCATTTCGATTCAGTTGACATGGCATCTCCTCTTGATTTTGTTTTCAGCTAACCACCCTTGAGCGTGGATCCGGATCACCGATTGATGAAATAGCTTTTCGGTATGGGATCCATAGCCTTGAGGCTATGACAGCCCCGCGATCAGTCGCTCCAGACCATCCATTAAAGTACCGGTCGGGGAAACTGTCGCTTCATCCGGTGGAGATAGCTGATAAACAGCGCAAATCAGTCACGCGATGCAAGATCATCAACACCTGCCACAATGGATTAATACCATTTGCTACAAGGACGTGGGCGACAGGAAGGATTGTTTGCCGCGAGAGGTTGCGCCATGTACCTCAAAGCCATTGTCATCTGGGTATTGCTGGCGATCATCGTTGTCGCCGTGCTCGCTCGCCTGGTGCATAACGCCAAGGTCGCCGACCGGGCACTCAAGATCGCCAAGCCGGATCATCAGCCTCACGGGCGAAAGAATGACAAGGCCCCATGACTGACCCGGGGCAACAGGGACGGCGACAATCCGGATCGCCGCGCGGCCTCCATCTCTCGGGACTTTGCTCCAGACAAAATAAAAACCGGCCTTTCAGCCGGTTTTTTATTGTTCACTCAACAGCACTTGGGTCCGGCTTTACTGCCGTAACGGGCCTCCTGGCGCTCGCGGAAGAACGCCTCGTAGTCCATCACCGGTTTGTCCGGGTGCTTGGTCTGCATGTGCTCGACATAGTTGTCGTAGTCGGGCATGCCGACCATCAGGCGCGCGGCCTGACCGAGGTATTTACCCAGGCGACTCAGGTCATTGAACATGCTGCCCTCCTCGCCTATGCATTCGGCAGCGCCTGGAATGGCGCTTCTTTATCCGTACGCTCCTTGCTGCCCCAGGCGGCGATACCGACCTTGAGTGCGAAGAACAGGATGCTGAACACCACGAACAGGAACAGCGCGGTCAGCGTGGCGTTGGTGTAGGCGTTGAAGATCACGTGCTGCATCTGCTCGATGCTCTTGGCCGGGGCCAGTACCTGACCATTGGCCAGGGCATCGCTGTACTTCTTCGCCAGGGCGAGGAAGCCGATCGCCGGGTTGGCATCGAACAGCTTGATGAAACCGGCGGTGGTGGTGCAAATCAGCAACCACACAGCCGGCAGCAAGGTGACCCAGGCATAACGCTGGCGCTTCATCTTGATCAGCACCACGGTGCCGAGCATCAGCGCAATACCGGCCAGCATCTGGTTGGAGATGCCGAACAGCGGCCACAAGGTGTTGATGCCGCCCAGCGGATCGATCACGCCCTGGTACAGCAGATAACCCCACATGGCGACGCAACCGGCGGTGGCGATCAGGTTGGCGGTCCAGGACTCGGTGCGGCGCAGGGCCGGCACGAACGAGCCGAGCAGGTCCTGGAGCATGAAGCGCCCGGCACGGGTACCGGCGTCGACCGCGGTCAGGATGAACAGCGCTTCGAACAGGATCGCGAAGTGGTACCAGAACGCCATGGTGTTCTCGCCCGGCAACAGCTGGTGCAGGATCTGCGCAATCCCCACCGCCAGGGTCGGCGCACCGCCGGCACGGGCCAGGATGGTGGTTTCCCCGATGTCATGGGCCACCGCTTGCAACGCTTCCGGCGTGATCGCAAAGCCCCAGCTGCTGACGGTTTGCGCAACGGCCACCGCATCGGCGCCCACCACGGCCGCCGGGCTGTTCATGGCGAAGTACACGCCCGGATCGATCACCGAAGCCGCGACCATCGCCATGATGGCCACGAAGGATTCCATCAGCATGCCGCCGTAACCGATGTAACGGGCATGCCCCTCATTGGCGAGCAACTTCGGCGTGGTGCCGGAAGCGATCAGCGCATGGAAACCCGACACCGCGCCACAGGCGATGGTGATGAACAGGAACGGGAACAGACCGCCCTTCCAGACCGGGCCGGTGCCGTCGATGAACTGGGTCAGGGCCGGCATTTTCAGCTCGGGCATGGTCACCAGGATACCGATGGCCAAAGCCACGATGGTGCCGATTTTCAGGAAGGTCGACAGGTAGTCACGGGGTGCCAGGATCAGCCACACCGGCAACACCGCGGCAACGAAACCGTAGCCGATCAGCATCCAGGTGATCTGGATACCGGTAAAGGTAAAGGCCTTGGCCCACACCGGATCCGCGGCAATCTGCCCGCCGAGCCAGATCGAACCGAGCAGCAACAGCACGCCGATCACCGAGATCTCACCGATGCGACCCGGGCGGATGTAGCGCATGTAGATGCCCATGAACATCGCGATCGGGATGGTCGCCATCACCGTGAAAATCCCCCACGGGCTCTCGGCCAGGGCCTTGACCACGATCAGCGCCAGCACCGCGAGGATGATGATCATGATCAGGAAGCAGCCGAACAGCGCGATGGTGCCGGGGATGCGGCCCATTTCTTCACGGACCATGTCGCCCAGGGAGCGGCCGTTGCGGCGGGTGGACATGAACAGGACCATGAAGTCCTGCACGGCACCGGCCAGCACCACGCCGGCGATCAGCCACAGGGTACCGGGCAGGTAACCCATCTGCGCCGCCAGTACCGGCCCGACCAGCGGCCCCGCTCCGGCAATGGCCGCGAAGTGGTGACCGAACAGCACGTGTTTGTTGGTCGGCACATAGTCCAGACCGTCGTTATTGAGCACAGCCGGCGTGGCGCGAGTAGGATCGAGCTGCATCACTTTGTTGGCGATGAACAGGCTGTAGTAGCGGTAGGCAACGAGGTAGATGGCGACGGCTGCGACTACGATCCACAGGGCGTTGATCGCTTCGCCGCGGCGCAGGGCCACGACACTCAGCGCAATCGCTCCCAGGACAGCCACGGCAAACCAGGCGAGGTGTTTAGCCAGACGGGGCATAGCGTGTCTCCTGCCGACAGCCAGTGACTGCGGCGGTAATTTTTATAATTGTGTCCGCGGTGCGGAGCTGGCCCAATATCTGCGCATGCCGTCCACAAATAAATCCGCGTTACTACGTACATGGCGTCTACGTAGTTCTACGTAGAACACGCCAATCAAATGTGGGAGCGAGCTTGCTCGCGATGGCGGACTGTCTGCCACATCACTACTGAATGTACCGCCTTCATCGCGAGCAAGCTCGCTCCCACAGGGGATGTGGGTTGACCACCGGATCCGGGGCCACCTCCCACAGGTTCTGCATTTCAATTAAGTGGCATCACGGCCGACAGTCATTCCGTCCAGCAACGCTACTGGCCGAACGCCTCTTTGGCATATGATCCCCAGCCTTCGCGCGGGCAGGAGTCAACATGCAGCTCAAACACAAGATCGTCGCCCTCGGGATTCTGCCGCTGGTGCTGGCCATTGCCGTCATCTGCGCGCTGGTGATTTCCCTCAACCGCCAATTGGGCGATCAACAGGCGCAACTGATCGAAGACAGCATTCTGGCGAGCAAGCGTGCGGAACTGAAAAACTACGTGGAAATGGCCCAGAGCCTGATCGCCCCGCTGTACGACGACGGCCATGGCGACGCCCGCGCCCAGCAGCAAGTGCTGGAAGAACTGCGCAAGCTCAGCTTCGGCATCAACGGCTACTTCTTCGTCTACGACCACGAAGGCCGCAGCCTGATGCATGCGCGCCAGTCGGACCTGGTGGGCCAGTACCTGTGGGACATGAAGGATCCCCACGGCCTGCCGGTGATTCAGGCGTTGCTCAAAAGCGCGCAATCCGGTGAAGGCTTCCAACGCTACGCCTGGAACAAGCCCTCCTCCGGCCAGGTGACCGACAAGCTCGCCTACGTGGTGATGCTTGACCGCTGGGGCTGGATGCTCGGCACCGGCATCTACCTCGAAGACGTCGAGCGCGCCACCCAGCAGGCACGTGCCGAAGTGGCCATGGGCATCCGCAAGACCATGATGGCGATTGCCGTGGTCGCACTGGTCGCGGTGCTGTTCGTCTTCGCCACCGGCATGACCCTCAACGTCAGCGAGCATCGCCTGGCGGACAAGAAACTGCAGCGCCTGACCCAACGCATCGTCAGCCTGCAGGAAGAGGAGCGATCCCGGGTGTCCCGCGAGTTGCACGACGGCGTCAGCCAGGTGTTGGTCTCGATCAAGTTCCAGTTCGAACTGGCCTGCCACCTGCTGGAAAGCGGACAAGCCCGGGACAAGGGCCTGAACACCCTGAGGGACGCCACCGAACGCCTGGGCGATGCCATCGGTGAAGTGCGCAGCCTCTCCCATGACCTGCGCTCATCCTTGCTCGACACCCTCGGCCTGCCGGCGGCCATCGGCCAATTGGCGGCGGAATTCGAGCAGCGCAGCGGGCTGACCGTGACCTATGACGAAAATGAATTCGACTGCCAACTGGTCGACGGCGCGGCGGTGTCGCTGTTCCGCATCGTCCAGGAAGGCCTGACCAATATCGAACGCCACGCCCAGGCGAAGCACGTGTCCATTACACTGCGCGGCTGCGACGAGTCCGTGCGGCTGACGCTGGTCGATGACGGCATCGGTTTCAACGTCGCCCAGGTCGAACGTCGTCAGGCCGGCATTGGCTTGCGTAACATCCGCGAACGCGTCGAACATTATGGCGGGCGCTTCGACTTGATCTCGATGCCGGGCAGAAGCGAGCTGGACGTACGACTGCCGATGAAGCCTGGCGCAAAACACTGAGCCGGCCCCACCACTACAAGAGTGAATAGCTGCGATGAACCTGCCCTCCCCGATCCGCATCGCCCTGGTCGACGATCACTCCCTGGTGCGCGACGGCATCAAGGCACTGCTGGCCGTGATGTCGCCCCTGGAAGTGGTCGGCGAAGCGGAAAACGGCGCCGACGCCATCGACATGGTCGGGCGCTGCCAGCCGGACCTGCTGCTGGTCGATATCAGCCTGCCGGACATGAACGGCCTGGAACTGACCCGCGTGCTGCGCAGCCAGTACCCATCGCTCAAGGTGCTGGTGCTGAGCATGTACGACAATTACGAATACGTCAGTGAATCGGTGCGCTCCGGCGCCAGCGGCTACGTGCTGAAAAACGCCCCGTCACGGGAAATCATCGCCGCCATCGAAGCCATCACCAGCGGCGGGACCTTCTACAGCGCCGACATCGCACAGCGGCTGATCGCCGACAGGAACTCCGACAACGAACTGACCCCGAGGGAAAGCCAGGTGCTGTCGAAGATGGCGCAAGGGCTGAACAACAAGGAAATGGCCCGGGAACTGGACATCAGCGTGCGCACGGTGGAGACACACCGCCTGAGCATCCGGCGCAAGCTCAACATCGACAAACCGGCGGCGCTGGTCAAATACGCCATCGACCACGGCCTCATATCCCGCTAACCCCGCCCCCCGTGGCCACTGCAAAAACCTGTGGGAGCGAGCCTGCTCGCGAAGGCGTCGGCATTGCCAGCAATCTTGTCGACTGACACACCGCCTTCGTCGAAACGCCGCCCGGAGCAAGCCCGCTCCCCACCATTGACTGCATCAATAGTCACCATCAACTCAATGAAGTTCTCATAAAAAATCCACGGCGTAACATCTGCTCCATACCAACCCATAAGCACCCCGGAGCACACGATCATGAAACGCCAGACCCTCCTCAGCATCGCTTTCTCGGTTTTCGCAGTTAACGCTTTCGCCGCAACTTCTGCTCAACCTGTGGTCGCTGAAGGCGGCTCGGATCGTCTGATTGAAAGCCGTGTGGCTGAAGGTGGTTCCGATCGCCTGATCGAAAACCGCGTCGCCGCCGATGGTTCCCACAAGTTGATGGAGAACCGCGTGGCTGAAGGTGGCTCTGACAAACTGCTGCAGAACCGCGTTGCTGAAGGTGGTTCTGACAAACTGCTGCAGAACCGCATCGCCGAAGGTGGCTCCGACAAGCTGCTGCAGAACCGCGTTGCTGAAGGTGGCTCCGACAAACTGCTGCAGAACCGCGTTGCTGAAGGTGGCTCTGACAAACTGCTGCAGAACCGCGTTGCTGAAGGTGGCTCTGACAAACTGCTGCAGAACCGCGTTGCTGAAGGTGGCTCCGACAAACTGCTGCAGAACCGCGTTGCTGAAGGTGGTTCGGATCGTCTGATCCAGAATCGTGCGGCATAACTAATCGCCGCACCACAACGCCCAACAAAAAACCCGGCCTGATCAGCCGGGTTTTTTCATGGTTTTTTGGGGGGCGTTGACTGGCTTGGAGGTCACTTCATTTTCTACGTGGGCACGGTCCCTTGTGGGAGCTGGCTTGCCAGCGATGGTCGTCAACGATAACGCGGGTGACCTGGATGAACGCGGCGCACTGGAGTCCATCGCCAGCAGGCTGGCTCCTACAGTTTCAGCGTGGGCACGGTCCTTTGTGGGAGCTGGCCTGCCAGCGATGGTCGTTAACGATAACGCGTGTGAACCGGATAAACGCGGTGCACTGGAGTCCATCGCCAGCAAGCTGGCTCCTACAGTTTCAGCGTGGGCATGGTCCCCTGTGGGAGCTGGCTTGCCAGCGATGGTCGTTAACGATAACGCGGGTGAACTGGATAAACGCGGCGCACTGCAGTCCATCGCCAGCAAGCTGGCTCCTACAGGTACTGCGTTGACACCTGAAACCACCCGCACAAAGAACAAAAAGGAATTAACAAATAAAAATTAAGTATTTATCGTTATAAAAGTAGAAGCGTACTCTCCAGTCATCCCGTCATTCATCACCACAGTGAAGTGCCCCATGAATCCGACTGACAACCTCATCGACTTCGCCAGCTACCGCAAACGCAAACAAGCTCAGCAACGGGCACGGGCCATGTGGGAGATGTACGCACGCAACGCCGGACTTCAGGCATTCCAGTGGGTTCAGGCGTCTCGGTCTACCGAGACACGTCAGGCGTGAACGCGCACGAACCCTCGCGCTTTCTGATTAGCGCAGACGAGCCTGTGCTGGACCTGAACAATCCGGATGCCCCTGAAGAGGACCCAATCTGCGAACGGGTAGCACAAAACCTGCTGCGCCTGCGGGGCAAGCGCCATCTGTCCCTCGATGCCCTGGCCCGACAGTGCGGCGTGAGCCGTGCCATGCTCGCGCAAATCGAATCGGGGCGCAGCGTGCCGTCCATCAAGGTGCTGTGCAAAATCGCCAAAGGCTTGAAGGTATCGGTGGCTGCGTTTCTGGAGCATCGGGCCTTCGAAGGTGTGGCCGTGCTGTCGGCGAGCCAGAGCAAACGCCTGGTCAGTGCCAACGGCGCTTTTGTCAGCCGCGCCCTGTTCCCCTTTGACGTGGCGCGCCAATCGGAATTCTACGAACTGCGCCTGAGCCCATTGGGAGAGGACCATTCGCAGGGCCATGGCCCAGGCGTCCAGGAAAACCTGGTGGTGGCGCAGGGTGTGCTGGAAATCAGCGTCAACGACGAGCGTTACCTGCTGTCCACGGGGGACTCGATCCTGTTTTATGCCGACCAGCCCCACCGCTATCGCAACCCCGCCGACAGTGAAGCGGTGGCTTATCTTGTAGTGACCTACCCCGAACGCCTGGACTGAAACGACCTTGTGGGAGCGAGCTTGCTCGCGATGGGCTCAAGGCTGACGCGTTTTTTCAGAAAACCCGCGTCATCGTTGACGTCCATCGCGAGCAAGCTCGCTCCTACAGTTACAGGTACATCGCAGGGATCAGCAGGTGCAGCACATCAGCGGCATGCCGTTGCAGCTCATCATCATCGGCATTCCGCAGTCGTTCATCATTTTCATCATCAGCGCGCAGCAGTTTTTCATCATGTCCATGTTCATGCCGGCCATCGGCATGATTTTGCACATCATGCCGTCAGCCATCATGGTGCATTCCATCACGCACTTCATCGACGGCATCGGCATGCCCATCATCGGCATTGGCATCATCATGTTCATCATCGGCATGGCCATGCTCGCCTGGGACATGCACATCATGCTCATGTTGCCGCAGTGCATCATCATCGGCATGCCGCAGTTCATCATCATCTGCATCATTTCAGCGCTGTTCTTGAACATGGCCATGTCCATGCCAGCGGCCGGCATCATCTTGCACATCATGCCGTCGTCCATCATGTCGCAGGACATGGTCGCCATCATCATCGGCATGCCCATCATCGGCATCATTGGCATGGTGGCGTTCATCGGCATTTGCATCTGCATGGCATTCATCATGGTGTTGCTCCCTGAAGGACTGGATAGTTGGGCGAAGCTGATGGAGGCCGATTCTAGGGAATCGGCCGAGCGCAACAAGCTGACGATCGAACAGCTAAAGTCGATGTCGGGGCAGGCTTAACGAGGCAGGCAGGACGATTGTTTCTGCTGTGACGAACAATCGGATTCGATCACGGACAAGGTAAAAGCCATGACGCGGATTAATCGGTTATGGATATGCAGATTGCATCTATATAAATAGCGGAAAGAAATAATCGATCTAACCGGAGTGACAATCTTTCTCTCCAGGTTAATGATTGAGTCGCAGGCAAAAACGCGACTTCACGGATTGTCAGAAGCTCTACCACCGCGCCACAAAAAACCGGCCTGATCAGCCGGTTTTTTTTGTATTGCTCAGGCCCTGGAATTCTCAGGCCAGGCTCTCGACAGTCTCACCGCTGCTTGCCCGTTGAGCATCCAGCAGCACATCCAGCGTCGTGAGGAGCAGGTCATGACTCATGATGCCGGTGCACACCGTTGATAGAATCTGATTCCCCGCCTCGTCTTTCAGAGTGACCTTCTCACTCCAGGCGTTCAAATTGACTGAAGCAAGGGCCGACACCGGGACTTTACGTCCGTCAACTTCCAGAAACTCGCGTATCACGTAAAGCACGATGCCTGCACGGTAATAACCCAGGCTGTATTTCTCGGCGCTATCAACGGCTGTCTGGGTATTTATCTTCTCCATAGTCATATAAAAATACATCTACTTCCGAAACAAAAAAACACCATTTCAATACAACCTCTGCACACCTCACAGCCCCTTCAACAACTCCGAGCAACTTCCTTAAAAGCGAGCCCTCTTAGGCCTAGTGACTCTACAGCGTCCTTGAAAACCTGACTGACATATAGCACTTGCGGATTTTCAGGAATGCGAAAAATTTCACCCATGTAACTCTCTGGAACTTTTAACACCGCGTTATAAACGACGTAACCACCCTCCCCCTTATCATAATCGGATTGATCAATATCAAATGCATTTGATAGAAGCTCGGCAATGAATATTGCGACATCCCCTGCGCGTGGCCCGAGCAGCTTAACCCTAGGAAAAACCTGCAAAAAATCAAGCGCATCATATGCTGTTTCCGAGACAACCAAGATCGGCCTGAAAAAAGTAAAAAAATCAGAACGTGCCGGCTTATTTTTATCATCACTATTATAGACGACACAAAAAGCCTGTCTTTCAGACTCTAAAATCACTTCACCATATGCCAGCTTTGTAGCGAATCCCAGCAGACTTTCCACCTGATCCGCATCGATCAATGTTTTGTATTTATCATCTTGCGTTATTGAATAAACCTTCATAACCACCCAACCTTTTAGTTGACCAACGCAATCAGGCGAATCACCGGGGTGTACTCATTGCGGATGTATTAACACACTAGACGTCCTAACGAATGTTCAGCAGTCTCCAGGCGGTGCGGGCAATATGCAGGAAGTGGCCTAAGGTATTAAGGTTAAAAGCCACTCTGAAAATCAGAGACCCAAAAAAAAAATTCACCCCTAACCAACTCCGACTCTAACGAGACAACTGACAATATGCCCTAAGGTTTGACAAGCGCCCCGACTCCGATACATCAGACAAGATAAACAATATCACCCTAAATCCTTATCGAGTCCGCAAGGTCATTAGTTTTTTTCATCGATGATTGAAAAGCCAACTCTAGAACATCCTCTGTTTTTTTATATTTCATCAAATAGCTCCCCGGCTTAAAATTAACTACCACCCCTTGAATAGAGTCAGAGCCATCAGGCTCAAGATCTCCACCAGTAGTATCTTCACCTGCGCCGACGAACACTTGCCCAGAAGGAAAACCAAGGTACAAGACTCCGAAATCCGCAGCTATATCATCGACAATTGCTATTTTGTAACTACCATCCTGCCCCAACCCCAAAAAAGCTACATTCCCCTCATTAATCTCTTGAATTTCATCTGCAACGATACTCCACCAATCAGGAGTGTCCGACATCCTATGCCTTATAGCTGCAAGGTCGAATATTGCGACTGTTGCAGTATCAGTAACGATAGTAAATTTTTGAGCCATAAATTTATTACTTGAAATTATCGAGATAATTTTATCACCTAGGTTGCTGACCTGCTTTCCTAGCGGTTTGTTTCAAGGAGTCACCAAGGGAAGAACTCACTCAAGTAATGGAAAAGTCCCAATCATCAGTATAGGCATCATTTGGAAGCTTCGGGAACTGCGCCACGGATTTGAACTCCAGTTCATAACCTAAAGAAACAAATGGTTCACCCAACCCCATGACACCACTAATACTCAAATCATACAAACCACTCGCAACCTCTAGATAATCATTATTCCCAAGACCATCAACACAAGCCTCTCTATAATCCAGAAAATAATCACTATCCCAATTCATTAGAGCATTCAGATCAGCAATAACAACCAAACCAGAAACAACTACCAACGGGATCCCAGAATAGCAAAATTTCTTTACCGCTTTATTAAAACTGGACTTCTGATCTTGGTCTGTTCCCTTTAGAAAAATACTATATTCCATTTCCGGAATTTGATAGATAGGAAAAATCACCCCCTTTTCCACTACACTTAACCCAATGGTTTCGTCACTCAAAAAAAGCTCGAATAAATTACCAGTATCTATCCCATTACTTAGAACAAAATCATTCAATGCAACCGGATCAAAAATAACGATCCCAGGTTGAAATATCTCAATTTTTGCTACGCTTTTCATCCACAATCTCCTACCGACGAAAAACTGCTGAGTACAAACCCCTTCAATTTAACTCAAAAAAACTTTCCAAGAACTCGTTAAAACTTGCCCACTGGGGCTTGAGCCTCCCCTGTTTGAACTCAGCCAATGAGTCACCAAGAGTAAGCTCAACCACCTCGCCAGTTAGCTTATTATAAAAAAAACCACTCTCACCTTCAAAGCTATCCAATGGAAGATACTCTAAAGGTACTCCGAGCGTTTCATGGGTTCGTTTCAGCGCCAAATCAAAATTAGTATTTTTTGAAAACCAACAAATTTGATATATCTCTTTGCCGCGACTCATAAAAGTCGGCCCATCCTCAACATGAAGATAAAACTGACCGAAATCGCTAGACGCATCAACGTCTATTTTTTTTAGCTCTATTTCATAGTCAGCACTGACGTCAGCGTACCACCAGCCTTTCTGCCTACAGAAATCCATTACTTTTTTCGAAATCATATATTCACCCACAACTCACAGATCCGCTAGAACGCCCTCAGGTTGCTTAGCACGCCGTATTCATAGACCAACATCTACCCACCATATAAAAATCGGCTTCTAGACATGTGAATATATATCTACCTCTTTACCATCACTCAAGAAAAAGAGCCTTGCAACAGTCGAATCAATATCATATCCAGCCTTGATTACGGTACCAGCGACACCATTACTCGCCAATAAAACAACCTCTTTAACTCTGTCCTCCTCCCAGCTATATCGATATGCCCAATACTCCATATCCCCATCTACGCGACAAGCTCTTAGAACCTTCCCATCTTTTAGCTCTGCTATCTTTAGCCAAAGGATCTCATTATGTTTATTTTTCCGAAGTGAAAATAATAGACCTCCAAAAGACCTAAAAAACTCGAACTCATCCAGCAAGCCTTGAGAATTATAACTTTCAATTCTTACTACTTGACCATCACAAAGAAAATACTTAGATACGTTCTTTTTACTGGCCGGTTCCTTATCAATAATTTTTGATGGAGTAACACCCGCCATTTCGAGCTCCAATGGAATTATCGTATGACATGGCCCCTTAGAAAAAGAAATCTCCCCATGAGCAGCATCATCAACAAACTTAGCGCAAAAACTCTCGTCGCTAATTTTAGTCAACGCCTCGTCCTTAAGCACCAGCAAATCTGAATAATTCATACTTAACTACCTTTTGAAATTAACACCTTCACCGAGGGATTTCTTAATAGCACGCTCGGCAGTCGCTGGATCGACAGCAGGCGATCAGCGTCGTCGTACACGTAATCCTGACGGGCATCGGCATTCAGTTTGGCCAGCAGCCGGCCAATGCTATCGCGCTCGAATTCGGTGCGGCGCTGTGGCCCTTCGCCGTAGCCGGTTTCGTCGACCTGGGTCAGATGCCCGCCGAGGTTGTAGCTAAAGCACCGGATCAGGTTACCAACTCAATAAAAAAATGGTTTAGGAAGCTCCCAAACCATTCCAAACACATAATTTTAAGGAGCTATACAAACACCACCCACCAAAGCCTCAAAAAGACATCAAAGTACAACGCCAAAACTTCAGAAAAGCCATACTACCTAATTGAAACCGCTCCCTTTATTCGATCAACTGCAAGTCGAGCATTAAAGCCAACAACGACTTTACCCTCTCCAACGCACTTACACCCTTGAACACACCACTAATTCACTTCCATAAAATCGTCATTTTCAAGATAGTAATTAAGCGCAGCCACCACTTTAACTATATTTGCAGATACCTCCTGCTCGAGAACATTCCTCAGCACATCATTAAACTGCTGACCATAATAAATTAACTCCAATTCATTCGCCGCCACAAAATCACTGTAAATTTCAACATCTCCTGCCATTTCAGGATATGCATCCAAATAACAAACAAGCTCTGGAGTTATAGTTCCAACATCATCTTCAACGTACACACACAGATCATCAATTATAACATCACCCGCTTGCACGGCCTCAATCACAGCAGCAATCGTTACAGGCTCTTTAACCTTTAATATACTCATCAACATGTTCCTTTTAGTGGCTGTCCAGCCTTACCATTAAGTTTACCTTTACGTCCCTTTCGCAGGCCTTGCCACAAAAAGTGCTTCTGCTCGGTCCGACCGTTGATCTCTGAAACCGTGGCAACCCGCCGCCCCAGGCTGTCGTACCGATACGAACCGGTACTTTCCAACTTACCGTTGACCAACGTCTCAGCCCGCACCAACCGATTTTCACAGTCATAAACAAACGTCTGCAGCGTGCCCATCCCGCTGCGCTTTTCAATCAGGTTGCCCCACGCATCGTAGGCATATTCCTGATCCTGCCAGCGCTTGAGGCGGTTGTCCTTGACGTGGTCAAACTGGCTGGTATTGAATTTAAGCAGGTTGGCGGTGGCGTTTTGGTGCTACCTCAACTAATCACTTAGACCTGATTTTTTTCAGTTCTTTCTCTAATCCCACTACATCTGATCGGTCACCTCCACGGTCAACTTTCTGAAGCCATGCTGGTACTGCTTTTTTAAAAAGCTCTACTCCTTCCGGACTAAGATCAGATAACTTAACAATGAAATCCATTTTCAACCCCCCAGCATCATCAAAAGGTTTATTTGCAATTAACCCCTCCCTCCACAAAAAACCTAACAATGCCATTGATGCATCAATGACGTGCTGTTTATACTCTAAATTCTTATTCCTACTATACAACATTGGAACACTATACTTTGTAAAATCGACCATTAGTCCACCCTTATTAATCTAGAAACATCCGAAACTTCAATCAACTCTTTTGTCTTAGGATTTCGCACAAACATACCGCCAGCCTCGCGTATTCTTGCTCTTTGATAAGCTGGAGCGTTTTATTTGCCGTTTTACTGGTCACTTCAATTGGCTGCCAACTCCCATCGGAACGCTTAACGACGAAATCCACGCGCCGTGCAGTGCCATCCGGACCTTTTACAATTTTTCCTGTAACGTCTCTCAAGTAGCGCTCTTTCAAAACATTTTGCTTGCCGAAAGTAGCCTCAAGCCTACTACCCACTCTAGCTTCTCGAGCAGTGCACGTCTGCAGCGTGCCCATGCCGCTGCGTTTCTCAATCAGGTTGCCCCACGCATCGTAGGCATATTCCTGATCCCGCCAGCGCTTCAGGCGGTTGTCCTTGACGTGGTCAAACTGGCTGGTGTTGAAGTTCAGCCGGTTCGCCGCGGCGTCGTAGCGGAATTCTTCGCTGTCGATCAACTGACCGGTGTCGCGGCTGTGCAACTGGCCGTTGGCTTCGTATTGGTACTTGATCTCGCCGCGCAGTTTGTCGAGGGTGCGGGTCAGTTCGCCGGCCGGGTCGTAGTGGTGACGGCGGTGGATCGGGTTGTAGGCGTGCTCGACCAGCAGGTCGGGCTGGATGCCGGGTTTGTGGAGGCGCGAGAGTTTTTCCGCCGACAGGCGCGAGGCGAACTGCCAGCTCTTGCGGCCCATCGCGTCGTAGCCGAAGCAGCTGGTGAGGGTGCCCTGGGTGCGCAAGACTTCGCGGTGCAGGTCGTCGCGCTCGATGTCGCTGATCAGCTGGCCGTCGAGGTTGAGTTGGTTTTACCGTTGACCTCTGAAACCTTGGCAACCCGCCGCCCCAGGCTGTAGTACCGATACGGCCCCGTACTTTCCAGCCTGCCATTAACCAGCGTCTCAGCCCGGAACAACCGATTCTCACCGTCATAACATTCGGCTTCGTCTAACTAAAAATCATCCCAGGGCGCATACCGATAATCATCATCTATCTTTTTAAAGGTAAGACCATGGATTTTCTTATTAATGCACTCATTAAGGAAGCGAGCAGAACATGCAACCTCATGAATCTCTTCAAAATAGAACAAATCAGAATCAACACTTTCCAAAACTACAAGCTTATCAATACGTTCATAAGTTGAACCCCTCAAATCGAGAGCGCCTGACTTCACATTACTATCCAGCACGAAAGAGGAACTATCCAAATCCATAGCTCTCAGCCTTTCGACAACGGCGAAGAAAAAATATGACTTATCTTGCTTAGCCACCCCCTGAGTAAAAAGTTCAACCGGCCTGCTAACATACTTGCACTCAAAAACATCGCAGACAGCCAAAAAGTCTTTGGACGCCAAAAAATGATCCGGCAACCAATCTGCCGTTAATTGGGGAACATCAGCCATTGCTCGATAGCAGTCGCTTAAGGCACCTTGCTCTGGGTTTTCGGAGGGATAATGGAAGGTTGGCAAATCGGGAACCCAACTCAAATCAAAAAAAAATGGCGCACCCTCACCATCCGGATCATAACTAATAATATATATATCTTTCATTTTTCCACCTTTAAAGCAACCGACCAGTTATGGCATCAAGTTTAAATAGCCCGCCTTCTAGACCCTGAGCAGCCCACGTTTGAACATTTTTCACGCCAAGCGCCAGATCTATATCAGTCAAATTATTTAGGTTATTGTTAAGTTTCACCAACTTGTTTTTTTACAGCTTCAGTGTACTGACCGTGATTCGACCAGTGCCCCGGCATGCCAGTAGTTTTGGCTAGATCTTTTGAGCCAGGTAGAAAAATCCCATTTGACGCCCCATCCGGATCCCAACCAATTTTGTTCAGCCTACCAAACATTTTTTTGAACTGAGTACTTTTTATCAGCTCTTCGGGTATCAAATGGTGATTTGCCATTCCATCGCCGGTACGTGCTCCCATGTTGTTACCTAACTTCGTAGAACACCAACCTAATGGATCAACCCAGTTATTAGGGCTTGGTGCATACGAGTAAAAATTCATGCCTCCTGATAAAGAAATCGGATCCTGCGTTACAAACCGCCCCACCTCCGGATCGTAATACCGAAACGTGTTGTAGTGCAGCCCCGTCTCCTCATCGAAATACTGCCCCTGAAACCGCAGGTTCTGTTCAACTTCATTGACCGTCAGCTTCTCAACCGAGCCCCACGCCTTGTAAGTTGCCTGCCAGACAATGCTCCCGTCCGCGTCAGTCATCTCCAGCGGCGTACCAATCTGGTCGGTATGGAAGTAGTAAAGCTGCTGCTCCCCACCCTCTTCCTGGTCCACCCGAGCCAACGGCGCATAACTCCCCGGCTCATACAGGTACAGACTGCTCCGCCCCGGACGTTCCTCACGCAACATGCGCAGGCCTTGCCACAAAAAGTGCTTCTGCTCGGTCTTGCCGTTGACCTCTGAAACCTTGGCAACCCGCCGCCCCAGACTGTCGTACCGATACGAACCAGTACTTACGAGCTTGCCGTTGACCAGCGTCTCAGCCCGCACCAAGCGATTTTCACAGTCATAAACAAACGTCTGCAGCTTGCCCATGCCGCTGCGTTTTTCAATCAGGTTGCCCCACGCATCGTAGGCATATTCCTGATCCCGCCAGCGCTTGAGGCGGTTGTCCTTGACGTGGTCAAACTAGCTGGTGTTGAAGTTCAGCCGGTTCGCCGCGGCGTCGTAGCGGAACTCTTCGCTGTCGATCAGTTGACCGGTGTCGCAGCTATGCAGTTGGCCGTTGGCTTCGTATTGGTATTTGATCTCTCCGCGCAGTTTGTCGAGGGTGCGGGTCAACTCGCCAGCCGGGTCGTACTGGTGACGGCGGTGGATCGGGTTGTAGGCGTGCTCGACCAGCAGGTCGGGCTGGATGCCGGGGTTGTGGAGGCGCGAGAGTTTTTCCGCCGGCAGGCGCGAGGAGAACTGCCAGCTCTTGCGGCCCATCGCGTCGTAGCCGAAGCAGCTGGTGAGGGTGCCCTGGGTGCGCAGGACTTCGCGGTGCAGGTCGTCGCTCATGTCGATGAGCATCACCTAGACCGTGACGGTGGAATATAGGGAATGCCCTAAGACGCTTTCGAAATTAATAATCTATGTAATAGATTAGTAAAGAGAGTGACTGAAGCAAAAGCTCACAGTCACTCAAAGAATTAAATTTTAAAGATCTTGACCAACTCCACAAACCATCTCCAACTCCGCTTCCCACCAATATCCTTTGAGGAGTCACTGAAAGCCGAAAACTCCATTTCAATTACTTACATTACAAAGGCGAACGCCTCCACTTATCGTCATACCCCAAACTCTCTTTCTTTTTAATTCGCCATTCGCCAGCCTTAAAAACCATGAAAATTCGCGACGTAACCTCTACCCCAACAGTTTGTTGAATCTGAAAAACAATCTCATCGTCGCTCACAGAAATGACCTCTATAACGTCAGACTGTGGATCATACGTTGGAGGATTCGTACAACCCAAGTCTATCAAACGACCAAAATTGCTTTTATCTTTCAACGCAAATTTTTGTAGTACTTTTTCCAACTTACCGCTAAAGCGAGCTTTTATAGCAGGATCATCCCCGCCTCCGGCTAGATTTTCCTTTCGAACTCTAAAGAATTCTACTTCCCAAGAGTTCATATTAGCCATAAAGTCATTAACAACCTTTAATGCTTGCAGTGAACGATCTTTATCAGTCATATCAATTCCCAAAAATTCCTTCGAGTATTTTATTGCCCTGACGATAAACATCATAGGTTATCGATGTTGGTCGCGTCCCACCGTTGCCATAGATGAAATTCAATTCAACATCTACTGCACCTTTCTTTTTTACAGCATTGGCGACAGCCGATTCAAAGTCTCTAAACTGCCCGCGATTTATACCTTTTAACTGTGGAAAAACTCCATCTTTACCTCCCGCACCACCGAGAAGCTTACCGATTATATGGCCGGCATCATCATCAGAATTACCCAGTAATCTGGCCCATGCCCGGGATGATGCATTAGTTGCAGTACCCGTTCCCAAATCTTTTGGAGTAATAGTGGCGGTTGCTTTTAGCGGCTGTCCTCCTCCCCCTCTCGTGACGCTAGTAGTCACGCACCACCCTAGAGGGTCAATCCACCCGTTTGTGTTGGGAGCATAACCATACAAATTACTACCACCCAACAACCCAATCGGATCCTGCGTAACAAACCGCCCCACCCCCGGATCGTAATACCGAAACGTGTTGTAGTGCAGCCCCGTCTCGTCGTCGAAATACTGCCCCTGAAACCGCAGGTTCTGCTCGACTTCATTGACCGTCAGCTTCTCAACCGCCCCCCAAGCCTTGTACGTCGCCTGCCAGACAATACTCCCGTCCGCGTCAGTCATCTCCAGCGGCGTACCAATCTGGTCGGTATGGAAGTAGTAAAGCTGCTGCTCCCCACCCTCCTCCTGGTCCACCCGCGCCAACGGCGCATAACTCCCCGGCTCATACAGGTACAGACTGCTCCGCCCCGGACGTTCCTCACGCAACATGCGCAGGCCTTGCCACAAAAAGTGCTTCTGCTCGGTCCGACCCTTGATCTCTGACACCTTGCCAACCCGCCGCCCCAGGCTGTCGTACCGATACGAACCGGTACTTTCCAGCTTGCCATTGACCATTGTCTCGGCCCGAACCAACCGATTCTCACAGTCATAAACAAACGTCTGCAGCCGGTTCATCCCGCTGCGTTTCTCAATCAGGTTGCCCCACGCATCGTAGGCATACTCCTGATCCCGCCAGCGCTTGAGGCGGTTGTCCTTGATGTGGTCAAACTGGCTAGTGTTGAAGTTCAGCCGGTTCGCCGCGGCGTCGTAGCGGAACTCTTCGCTGTCGATCAACTGGCCGGTGTCGCGGCTGTGCAACTGGCCGTTGGCTTCGTATTGGTACTTGATCTCGCCGCGCAGTTTGTCGAGGGTGCGGGTCAACTCGCCGGCCGGGTCGTACTGGTGGCGGCGGTGGATCGGGTTGTAGGCGTGCTCGACCAGCAGGTCGGGCTGGATGCCGGGGTTGTGGAGGCGCGAGAGTTTTTCCGCCGGCAGGCGCGAGGCGAACTGCCAGCTCTTGCGGCCCATCGCGTCGTAGCCGAAGCAGCTGGTGAGCGAGCCCTGGGTGCGCAGGACTTCGCGGTGCAGGTCGTCGCGCTCGATGTCGCTGATGAGCTGGCCGTCGAGGTTGAGTTGGTGCAGGTGGCCGCTGCCGTAGTACAGGTGATTGAGGTGTTGGCCGGTGGGCAACGTCAGCGTGGTGAGGTTGCTCAGTGGGTCGTACTCGTAGGACAAGGCGCCTTGCGCTGTGGTCTCCTGGATCAGGCGACCGAGCAGGTCGTAGGAGAATTCGAGGGTTTCTTCACTGACACCCAACTGCTTGCCCTGCGCGGTCGGCAGGCGTTGGATCGACAGCAGGCGATCAGCGTCGTCGTACGCGTAATCCTGACGGGCATCGGCATTGAGTTTGGCCAGCAGACGGCCGATGCTGAGGGCTCACCATAGCTGGTCCATTGCTCCACCACACGTTAGCCGCTGTGGATGTTTTCTCAGAGGTAATTACAGTTCAGGCTCAAGACATTGATGCGGCAGGGAATTGCGTCGTCGACGACATGAACGGAGCACTAGATCACCTGACCACAAACTAATCATATTATAAAAGAGCGAAGCGCACATAACTACACAAACTAAAAATCCCTCACCAAACTGCCGACAACGGAGATACTCAACTCATCCATCGCAAATCAAATAACGACTATTTCATCCTTACAGAAGCCAACAGGCCAGCGACCACAGTAATACAATTTTATTATTGTCGACCATCGATCACCAAGTCCGTAATACTCTTCAGAGACATATTGCCTAAAAGCGAAGCAGATTCCATTTCTTGCCGCAAGGCTAAAGTCATGCGACGCACACAAAAATTTATTTTTACCAAGATTTTTAGTCGCAGCCATTACCGCCTTATTTACCTTCATCCGCATAGCAACAAGATCAGAATGTGGATTAGGAATATTATAAAAAGGGTCCGGTTGAGTTGGGGATGTGGGCAGCCACTCAACACCATCGTAGCGCCCCTTAAACTCAGCATCAGAAGGCTCTACAAAAACCTCGCGGACATTTTTTATATATATCAATCGACCATCGTCAGCCCCGTCACCCCCCATATTATAAAAAAATTCTGACCCTTCTATTTTTTTACACTCTTCGTCAATTTCAATCATATTACAATCCCAAATCAGTTATTGCACCAGGCGGCGGAGCCTTTCTTCCTTGTTGAATTGTTGCCCTGAGAACTTCACTTGCGGTATGCGGACCGGGAATTCCTGACAAGGAATTTTTAGGTAACGAGTCGTGCGTCGATGAGACTCTTACTCCACACCATTGTAACGACTTACAAACTCATCAAAAACCTGCTCACCATTAAGAACTTCTGCGGACTTATTTTCAAATTCCTCTGCACGATCATCATCTGTGATAGTTACAAACAGAACAGGAGACTGATGAGCATTAAAAGATTCAAAAAAACCCTCATTCTTTAGCAAATGAAGAGCGTTTGTCATCACTTGAAAAACCTGCGCCTGAAAACTCTCAAAATCGCTCCGCTCTGCAGACTCCCTTAGAGCCTTGCATACCCCTTCAAACTCTTCACTTTGCCAAGCTTCATACGCCCACTCAGAAGATGCCCACTTATAATATTGAACAACTTCATAAGTTCTATCTCCCTCTTCTTCTTGACCTATCTTGTCTTCCAACCCACGAAAAGAGTTAGCAGATGGACAAATGGTCAAAGCACCGCTATCAGTATATAGAGCACATACGTAAAACTCTTCATTAGGATGAGCACCTTTCAGGCTCGAAAAAGCAGACTTTGCAGCTTTATATACACACTCTTCCAGTTCAGCCCACCCCATAATAACCCTCCCACCCTTATTAACTTAAAAATATCTCAACACCAATATTTGAGCTCAGACTTCTTCACGAATACTGCATCTTTAAACGGTAGTCTCTAACCATAATAGCTCTATCTGCTGCTTGGTCGGGCTGGATACTGGGGTGGGTGTAGGTCGCCCCGTTCGATGTCGCAGATCAGTTGGCCGCCGAAGTTGAGTTGGTGCAAGTGGCTGCGCCATAATACTGGCGATTGATCTTTTGGCCGGCGCGAGCACTTTTGAATACTCGACCCAATGTTTCCCATGTAGTTTTAGATTAAAGAGAAAACGGCTTAAAAAACCTTAAACCACTCGAAAGTTAAAATTTTAAAGAACGGCACAAACTCCACTAATCCTTGACCACAGACAAACAACCAAACACACCCATGAATTACCGCGCCACAGGTGCAACAGACCACTCCACCGTCTTTTACACAAAGGTCAAAGAGCGGTTTTTTTCCACTTATCACCATTTTTTGTTTCTTTTTTCACTATCAACCAGCCATTTCCAGTATTTTTCAGAACAAACTTATATACAGCCTTTAGCCTAGCCATCTGCTCGACAACCACAGCGTAATTTTTACCTTCTTGAACAGGTTTGTTTATTACATCCCTCTCTGGATCATAAGTCGGAGGAGACCCACAACCGAGATCTACCAGCCGAGCCCAGCTTCGTTCATCTGACACAGAAAATTTGGTTAGAACCCTCTTAAGTTCCACTTCATACTTTTTATCACAGTCAGATGTATCTTTATCCGCATCGATCAGACTCATCTGCTCATCGCGAAAAGCTGTCTCCCAATCTCGCATTTCCGACATAAATCCTTTCAACGCCTCAACCACCGAAACTTCTTCTTCCATAACAACCTCAGTTACTAAAAATATCCGACAGTACAGTTTTTCCTTGCTGAAAAACGTTATACACAACCTTGGTCGGCCTGGTACTTGATGCACCATAGATAAATTTAATATCTACATCCACCGGCCCATTATTTCTTACGAAACTGGCAACCTCCCCTTCAAAATCCCTAAAAAGACCACGATTTATTCTTGAGAGCTGTGGAAAAACACCATCTTTACCGCCTGAACCACCCAAAAGCTTTCCGACTATATGTCCCGCATCGTCTTTTGAATCACCCAGCGCACGTGCCCAAGCTCTTGATGAAGCATTCGTCGCTGTTCCAGTACCGAGATCTTTCGCGGTAATTGTCGCTGTTGCTCGAAGAGGTTGTCCTGCTGCGCCACGTGTAACCACAGCACTGACACACCAGCCCAGGGGGTCAATCCACCCGTTTGTGTTGGGAGCATAACCATACAAATTACTACCACCCAACAACCCAATCGGATCCTGCGTTACAAACCGCCCCACCTCCGGATCGTAATACCGAAACGTGTTGTAGTGCAGCCCCGTCTCGTCGTCGAAATACTGCCCCTGAAACCGCAGGTTCTGCTCGACTTCATTGACCGTCAGCTTCTCAACCGAACCCCACGCCTTGTACGTCGCCTGCCACACAATCTCCCCATCACGGTCCGTCATCTCCAGCGGCGTACCAATCTGGTCGGTATGGAAATAGTAAAGCTGCTGCTCCCCACCCTCTGCCTGATCGACCCGCGCCAAGGGCGCATAACTCCCCGGCTCATACAGGTACAGACTGCTCCGCCCCGGACTTTCCTCCCGCAGCATCCGCAGGCCTTGCCACAAAAAGTGCTTCTGCTCGGTCTTGCCATTGATCTCTGAAACCTTGGCAACCCGCCGCCCCAGGCTATCGTACCGATACGAACCGGTACTCTCCAATTTACCGTTGACCAGCGTCTCGGCCCGCACCAACCGATTCTCACAGTCATAACGAAACGTCTGCAGCGTGCCCATGCCGCTGCGCTTTTCAATCAGGTTGCCCCACGCATCGTAGGCATATTCCTGATCCCGCCAGCGCTTGAGGCGGTTGTCCTTGACGTGGTCAAACTGGCTGGTGTTGAAGTTCAGCCGGTTCGCCGCGGCGTCGTAGCGGAATTCTTCGCTGTCGATCAGCTGGCCGGTGTCGCGGCTGTGCAACTGGCCGTTGGCTTCGTACTCGTACTTGATCTCGCCGCGCAGTTTGTCGAGGGTGCGGGTCAGTTCGCCGGCCGGGTCGTACTGGTGACGGCGGTGGATCGGGTTGTAGGCGTGCTCGACCAGCAGGTCGGGCTGGATGCCGGGGTTGTGGAGGCGCGAGAGTTTTTCCGCCGGCAGGCGCGAGGCGAACTGCCAGCTCTTGCGGCCCATCGCGTCGTAGCCAAAACAACTGGTGAGTTTGCCCTGTGTACGCAGGACTTCGCGGTGCAGGTCGTCGCGCTCGATGTCGCTGATGAGCTGGCCGTCGAGGTTGAGTTGGTGCAGGTGGCCGCTGCCGTAGTACAGGTGATTGAGGTGTTGGCCGGTGGGCAACGTTAGGGTGGTGAGGTTGCTCAGTGGGTCGTACTCGTAGGACAAGGCGCGTTGAGCCGTAGTCTCCTGGATCAGGCGGCCGAGCAGGTCGTAGGAGAATTCGAGGGTTTCTTCGCTGACGCCGAGTTGCTTGCCCTGCGCGCTCGGCAGGCGCTGGATCGACAGCAGGCGATCAGCGTCGTCGTACGCGTAATCCTGACGGGCATCGGCATTGAGCTTGGCCAGCAGCCGGCCGATGCTGTCGCGCTCGAATTCGGTGCGACGCTGTGGCCGTTCGCCGCGCTCGCCGTAGCCGGTTTCGTCGACCTGGGTCAGATGCCCGCCGAGGTTGTAGCTGAAGCGCCGGG
This sequence comes from Pseudomonas sp. PDM27, assembly GCF_019219205.1. NCBI lineage: Bacteria > Pseudomonadati > Pseudomonadota > Gammaproteobacteria > Pseudomonadales > Pseudomonadaceae > Pseudomonas > Pseudomonas sp. PDM27. The sequence continues at coordinate 779,725 of NZ_JAHUWF010000001.1, forward strand.
TCAGGTTGTCGATGCGCTTTTCTTCGACCAGCCGGTCGGACGCATCGTAGGCGAACTGGTACGCCGCGTTGTTTTCGTTGATCAGTGCCGTCAGGCGAATCGCCGGGTCGTACTCGTAGCGAATGCGCTGCCCCTTGGCGTCCTGGCGGCTGCTCGGCAGGCCCCGGGCGGTGCGTAGCAGGCGCGTGGTTTGGCCTTTGCCGTCGGTATGGCTGAGCAATTGGCCGAGGGCGTTGTAGGTGAAGGATTCGGCGCTGCCGTCCGGGTGATGGATGCGCAGCACTTCGCCGTCGGGCTTGCGTTCCAGCGTGGTGGTCTGACCCAGCGCGTCGGTGACGGCGACCAGGTGCTGGCGCTCGTCGAAGCGGTATGTGGTGTTTTTACCCGAGCAATCCTGGAAGCGCTCGACCTGGGCCAGGGTGTTCCACCACAGGTATTTGGACTTGTGGGTCGCGTCGATGATGGTGTGTGGCAGGCCATCGTCGCCGTTGAGGTATTCGGTGGTGTGACCGAGGGCGTCGACTTCGGCGATGAGGTTGCCCTTGGCGTCGTAGCGGGATTGCCAGGTGCTGCCGTCCAGGAAGGTGGTTTCTGTGACCAGCGTAGTACCGAGGTGGTACTTGTATTTGATCTGGCGGCCCAATGGGTCGGTTTCTTCAAGCAAACGCGAAAAGTTGTCGTACTTGAACCCCAACCGGTTTCCATCCGGCAGCTTGAGACCGGTCATGTTGCCCGCTTCGTCGAGGTCGATAGCGTACTGCTCACCGCCGAAGTCACGACTGGCAATCACGCGGCGATCTTCGTTGTAGTGGACCTGGAGCTCGCGCCCCAGTGCGTCAGTGGCCCACGAGGTGCGGTGCTTGAAGTCGTAGCGGTAGTGAAAGTGTTCGCCATCGCTGGTCCAGTGCTCCACCACACGCAGCTGGCCTTCAATGGTTTCCCACCGGTAATGACAGCTCAGGCCCAGGGCGTTGCTGTGGCTGGCCATCACACCGTCGGCGTAGCTGAAGCGGCGCATCGAATCGCTGTTGCGATTGATCACCTCGATGAGTTGGCCGTTGTCGTCATAGCGGTACTGCACCAGGGTTTCAACCGCCTGGTTGTCGACGACGCGCTTGACGTCGGTCAGGCGCCCCAGCGGGTTGTCATAGTGCAGGTGCACCCGAACACCACCCGTGGCGCTGATGTCGGTCAACCGGCCTTCAGCCGTGCGGGTGAAATGCAGGTAATGCCCGAGGGCATTTTCCAGGCGTTGCAGCGGGACATCGCTGTTGTCGTCCGGCACCTCACCGAAGTAGAAGAACAGGTTGTCGAGGGTTTGCAGCAGGTAGTGGCCGCCTTCGGTGCGGACCAGGTGGAGCTGCTCATAGGGGTTATAGATGCGATCACCGGGCTCCACATCCACAAAGGGCACGCTGCGCCCCTGGTTATCCGTGAGGTAGACGAAGCTGCCGCTTCTGCGCAGGCTTTGCTCCCAAGGCAAGACCCAGCCTCTGCCGAGCACGCTGTCGACGGTCAGGTCGCTGGCATAGAAGCGAGACCATTCAATCGGCATGAGCCCCGGGAGCGCAAAGTCGGTTTCTCCAGACTCGGGCAATAGCTTGCGCCCGCTGGTAAGGTCGACGGGGTTACCGCTCAAACCGCCGATTGCGCGCTCAACGGCCGGACCGATGACAAAGCGCCCGGCCAGATAGCTGGCCGCCACGGTCGCTCCAAACTTCAATGCGCAAGGCCCGGCAGCCTTCAGACCTTGCGTCATGCCCAATCTGAAGATCGGACCTACTGCGCGGCCCATCGAGGCGACAATCATCAGCACGTCGACGGTGACCCGAAGCCAGCCGGGAATTTCTTCGTCGACATCCAGATAGCGCTCTGTCCCGCCGCCGATGAACACATTGTTCGAGCCGCTGGAGATCTTCGCGCCACAGGTCAGTTTGTCCCCCTTGCGCGAAGCCGCCACATTGTTGATGAAAACGTTGGAAGAGCCTTCGGCAACCATGACCGGCGCAGGGTGTTTATCGCACGTGCCCATGCTCAACTTTGCGTGGGCGGCATTGCGGCCGTTGATGAACACATCCGTCGAGCAGCCTTCAAGCTTGATCCCCCCGGCGGGCGAACTCATTGCCGACCCTATGCTTTCGCCAATCATGGGGACGAAACTGGCAGCCAGTCCTACGGCAATTCCCAGCAGAATTCCGCCGAGCCCCGCCGTGCAGATCATGAATGCGGCTGCCGTCGCAATCGCAAGCCCGATCACTGCACCGGCGAGAAAACCGCCGAGCGCACTGGTGTGTTCAATTTCATCGCCCCAACGCGCAGCTTCGAACATGGGTTACTCCTGTTCGGCGCTGTCGGTGGACACCGTATCGGCCTGGCGCGGTTTGAAACTTGCCAGCAGCTGCAGCCAATTCTGGTTTTGTGTGACGCTGAAATCAGCCTGGCTGGTCGTGGAAAACACAAGGATGCGACCGGGTTCGATTTCGAACGCGGCCTGCCGTTGGTAAACCGGTCGACCATCGTTCATGTAGTAAGCATCCACCTGGATGCCGGAGAACGGTTGCTCTCCGGACAGCGCTGCCGGCTTCTTGCTGAGCAAGGTATAGCCGCGCAGTTTGGCGGCAATGAGTTTTACCTGGCGCTCGATGTAAGCCTTCAGATTCTCTGCCGGCAGCATGTTGTCGCGCGACAGTGTGATGTTCAGCGGCGCAGGAATGCTGTTGCCGAGTACAAACATGTTCACCGTGCGGTCCTGAAAACCTTCCGGCAAAGTGATGGATCCTTCCTGAAGCTGATAGTCCATTGGGCGTGCGTTCCGTGAATAGGTGAAAGAGGAAAAGGCTTAGTCAGCGCTGATGTTTTCGAGCATCGTCTCGAACTCGATCAACCAATCGGCAAGCTCTGCATGAGCGGGATTGATCATCGTCGACATACTCAACCATTGGCGCTCGTTACCATTGTCGGGATGGATGACTGCGCTGGTCGTTCTGCCGTGGCGACGCTCCTGTCCCGCCGTGAAGATATAATCCAGGGTAATCGCCGGACTGCCCGCCAGCAGGCAATCGCTCTGCCGCACGATGGTGACGTCGGGATGGTTTTTGCGCAGGTTCTCCACATACAACTGCACCGAACGTTGCAGTGTCAGCCCTTCAGGTGCAGGACGACGCTTGACACTGAACGTGACGGGATGACCCTGCTTTTCGAGCGTTGTATCGATGTCGCGGAAGTTGAAGCCTTGCGGCATTACCAGATTCAGCCCCGCGACTTTCAATTCATTGCGCGCCAAATGAAGCGGTATCACCGCTACCGGCTCAGGCTCGATGACAGCGGGCGAAGCCTCGGCAGCCTCCTGCAACTGTTGCCGCGCAAGTGTCTCGGCCGCGATCCGTTTCTCGGAAATACGGTCGTAGATACTGGTCCTGACCATGGTCTGATTTCTCACTTGTTGATATCGACACGGTCGCCGTGGACATAGGTGTTCTTGCCAAGAATATCGATGGCGTCGCCTTTTATTTCGATGCCTTCGGGGGTCAGCTTGATACTGCTGCCGCCCACCTGAAGAATGATGTGCTGATTGGCACTGACCTGAATGAACTGGTTGTCGACCTGAATCGTCAGCGAGCCTTCCTGGACATTCATCACCGTGTCTTTCTTGATCGTTTCGGTGTGCGTGCCACCGACCTTGATCGTGCGGTTGCTGCCGACGGTATGGACTTCATCGACCTCGATCTCGGTGTCCATGTTGCGCTCGGCATGCATGATGATCTGCTCGGCACCTGCTTTGTCTTCGAAGCGGAAGAAGTTCGCCGTGCCGCCGTCACCCTTCATCGACCGGGTCAAAAAACCACTCTGGGTCTTGTTCGCCGGCAACGACCAGGGCGGGGTGTTCTGGCTGTTGTAGAGGCTGCCCATGACCAGCGGGCGGTCGGGGTTGCCGTCGAGGAACACCACCACGACTTCATCGCCTACCCGGGGAATCTGGATGCTGCCGAAGCCGCCGCTGGCACCGGACTGCGCGACGCGGACCCAGCAGGAGCTCTTGTCGTTGTGCTCGCCCTTGCGGTCCCAGTGAAATTGCACCTTCACGCGGCCGAGTTCGTCGGTGAAGATTTCCTCCCCCGGCGGGCCGACGATGATCGCGGTTTGCGGGCCGGAGATGGTCGGACGCGGGGTGGTGAGTTGAGGGCGGAAGACGATCTTTTTGCGCACGCAGGAGAAGGTGTTGTAGTAGCTGGCCTGGTGCCCGTTGAGGTAGTTGTTGTGGCCTTCGCTTTCGACGCTCATCAGCAGGAACTGACGCTCATCGGCAGGGCCTTGATCGTGATCGTAATGCTGCAACAGCTCAAAGGTATAACCGGGCTTCATCGCGCGGCAGTTACTGGCGCCATGAAAGCTCTTGCCCTTGAGTTCAAGCGCTTCGACCCGCAACCGCAGCAGCGCTTCGCCTTCGTCGTAGGTGCCGTGGGTGTATTGACCGGGGAAGTCGTAGATTTCGAATTCGTCGACATCGCCCTGCTTGTTCAGGCTCTTCATGGCGACCGGCAAGCGGTTGGACGGCTGACGATAATCGAAGGTCTGGACCGCGATTTTCCCCGACTGCAACTGGCGGTTGCCGCTCCATTGGGTGATGGAGTCGGCGGTCTCGGTGACCGATGCCGTGTGGAAACGGATCTGCGGCTGCTCAGGCAACGGCACCAACGTAGTGGAGTCGTCGCAGATGATCATGGTGTGGCCTTCGGCGGTGTGCTCGAAGTAGTAAAACATCCCCTCTTCTTCCAGCAGGCGCTGGACAAAGTTGAAGTCGGATTCGCGGTACTGGGTGATGTAGGTGTAATGCTTGAGCGGCTTGCTCAGGCGGAACTCGTGCCGGGAAAACGCGGTGCACAAGGCAAACACCTGGGTGACGACATCTTCCACCGTGCAACCCTGGAAAATGCGCGTATCGAAACGGTTCTTCAGCATGGAGAACCAGGGGTTCAGCGTCGCCGTGTAGCGGGCCATGCCACCGTCGCTGCCGATACTGGCAAAACGCGTGAGGTAGCCCGCCAGGTAACGAGGCGTGGTGTCTACCAGCTCGATTTCCAGAACCACGTGCTGACCCATCATCGACTTCAGCTCGACGCCGGAGTCCTGGCACGCCAGCAGCAACTCGAAGTTGTACGCACGCGACAGACCTTCAGTCCCCTTGAAGGACTCAAGCAACAATTGCTGTTCGGGGTTGGCGAGGTTCTTGAACTTGAACAGGCGCCGATTCTGCGGGGAAAGCATTGCGGCAAGGTCCATCAACATGTGTATCTCCTTGAAAACAGTGGAAAGCTACCGCCCTCTCTCAACCACTGCGCATAACGAATCAGATAAGAGGGTCAAAACCCTGTTTGCCACATCATCGATCAGGGCGAACACCTCGCCGCCCCATGTTTTCGGACTGTGGCAATTTGCAAGTCTTGTAAGCGACTGCCTGCAAAAACGCTTCATTTTCATCGGGGTTGTTTAAACGCCGAGTGAAGTTCCTCACACGAAACAGGCGTCAGAAACTGCGACCGCAAGACAGTATGAAAGTGCCATCATTCAGTAAAATATTTGCGAAATTTGTCACACTTTTGCAGGCATCACAGATGCTCGAACGCGGGAAGGAGACACCCATGTCATGCATTGTGTCAACCCGCACGCCATATATGCGCGCACTTCCACGCACTTGGAACTCAGTTCAGGATAATCCCCGAAAAATAATTATCGCCACACTGGCCAGCCAGAAACGCTGATATATCAAGGATGAACGGGAAGTTAGCGACCACTTGTTGGCGACTAATGCCTTATTGCCATCATTGCCGAATGTAACGCGAATAACAAAAATGGGATCCATGTTGAAATCTTCTACCCGCCCCACAGTCTGAAGTGCGGCTGATGGCCATCACTTTGGCAATGATGTGAAGTCGGATATTCGACAGCTCGACCGCAGCAACAAGGAAGCGCCTTACCCCCAAGGACAGTGACGAGTAAATGGATCTTTTAGCCAACGTGCCCAGCTGGGCCGATGTCGAACGCAACCTCGACCAGAAATTCAACGAGCTGAACCAGGGCGTCAACGACGGCTTGCAGAGCGTGCACGACAACTGGAACGGCTTCACCCGGCGTGTCAGCAATGGCGCGAGCCAGGCCTACGGCTACATGGGCGGTCGTCGCATCGATGCGGTGCATCAGGCGATGACCCTCTCCTACCCGATCATCCAGATGGACCTCAAGCGCAAGTGGGCCTCGATTGAAATCGAGCAGATCCTGCCGGTGCTGCTGCAACTGGTCAAAGAAGTCTCGATGATTCTCGGCGGCAGCGTGGCGATCGGCACCGTGGCCGGCGGCGCAGCGGGGGCCTTCGCCTTTGGAATCGGCGCAGCCCCCGGAGCCGCTGCCGGGGCCGGTATCGGCTTGCAGGTCGGCAACCTGATCCTGATGGGCCTGGGCCTGGCCGCCATCGCCGAATATTTTTACCAGGGCCTGCCCGCCTGCCTCTCGACCTTGCAGGAAGGCATCGCCACGGCCTGGCACGCCGAAGAAGGCGTCAAGCCGTCCGGCCTCGACCCCAGCGGCGGCTCCGCCGCACTGGTACAGGAACGCATCGAACGCGCGGCACGACAACTGGCTCGCGGACAGGAGCAGCTTGTACTCCTGCTGCTCACCGCCATCGTCACCTACCTGACCCGAGGCCAGATGAAAGCCGGTGTGATGAACAGCATGGAAAACATCGCGACCCGTAGCGCGAAGCTACAGGCGGAGATATCGAACAAGCAGTTGGCGGGCTGGCTGGCAAGGAATGAGCAGAAGTTGCTGGCTCGGGATGAGTTGCGGGTTAGGGAGCCGGCGCCTTTGATGCGGGCAGAATCGGAACAGCACGCGCTGCGCGAGCAATTTACGAAACAGCCAGCAAGCAGGCCAAACCAGCAACCCGGGACGAAATTCAAACCTGGCTTCACCGAAGCGGATATTCTGGCTATGCCAAAAGGTACTAGGCCAGATGCAGCCACCTACCTGGAGCCACAATATGTTTCCGAGCATTTGGCACAATTTGACAAGGGCGCCTCGCGACTCATGACAAAATCAAACCTTGACAAGTACGGAATCGCTCAGAAGGATGGTACTTCCTTCATAATGCCAAAGCATGAAGCCAATCAACTTCTAGACAGCACCAATGGCGACAAACGAGCATTGGAAAAAGCCCTTGGACTTCCAGAAGATTTTCTGGAAAGTAACACTCTAGTGCGCGTAGACATCCCGACTCCTAGAGACTTGAACCTTCGCATTCCATCCGGCAATGAGGCTGGGGCCAACGAATTCTGGCTTCCCGGAGGTAAATTACCCAATGGTAACAGCGAAGCGGTAATAGATGCGGGAGCGCTTTCTGTTGAGGCCTTTCGCACGCATCCATTATTTTAGAGAATGCCATGAAATTCAAAGATGCTTTTGTAAGCCGTGAACACATGTTTTCCATTGGAGTCGAGGAGACTACAGGCCGCTTTTACGTGTCGATTCCAGTTAGCAACGGAATGGTTGACTACGAGGAATACTACGAAATTGACCGTGCCAGTTTCGATCTATTCCAAAAGGATCCCGATACAGCCTTGGTGTTTGTCATGAAATGTCGTCGTAGAGAGCTAGATAATTTGCTAATTGTGCAGCCGGGGGCAAATAGAGGAACGGCCATCTAAAACATTCTCTTCACCCCGGCCAAGTTAGCTACATCATTTTTTTGCCGTCATTCTTCCGAAAGTCCGCCAATGACACCCATCGACCTGCAACAACTCTACAACCAGGCTTGGCTGTTTGCTTCCACTGCTCACCTCGGCCAGCAGATGAAAGGCTCGGAGCTTCCCTACACCACGCACGTGGCGATGGTGGCCAATGAACTGATTTTTGCGGATCGGGTAGAGACGGTTGGCGCCCTTGAGATCGCCTTGCCCGCAGCCCTATTACATGACGTATTAGAAGACACGCCTACTACGCAGGCAGAGCTGGCTGATGTCTTTGGCACCCTGGTAGCCTCGACCGTCGGCTGCCTGAGCAAAAATTTGATTGTTCCATTCTCCGAAGAACGTTATTTCCAGAGCATCGCCGCGCACTCGAGGGAGGCCGCAGCGATCAAGCTATGCGACCGTATCACGAATTTGCAGTCCGCTCCGTCGACGTGGACTCATTCTAAAAGGGCATCCTATCTGGAGGAGTCGGCGCTGATTCTTGAAGCACTGGGCCCTGCACATACCTATCTCAGATTAAGACTTAGCGATGCAATGACCCGCTATCGGCTACTTTATGTAATTGACTCTCAGCACTAAGACTCTACGACAGTACTCAAATCAGACGATTCGTCGTGACAGATCATTGCCTGGTGCCGAGATGTTTAAAAACCTTATTGATCTCAGAAGCTCAAACGAAGCGCTCACCCAATACACTGAACGTTACGACCACCTGCTCCCACCGCCCTCTCCTCAACTGCGCCAGCGCATGGATTACATGTTGCAGCCGGACGCCCCCAGATACAGGAAACCTGAGTGGCTGACTTCCAGGCCTTGCACCCTCACTGAAGAGCAGGCGCTGGACCGCGCAAAAGGTTGCCTGCTGGGGCTCGCGATTGGCGGAAACGGCAAGTACTCCCTGGAAATTCTTGTCAGCGGATAGTTGTACTCAAAATCAAAATCCTTGAACGGCTACCTCCATGTCAAAACTACTGCATCGCTTGAAAAGCCTTTTCGGGCAAAAAATCGCTCCTTCACCCGCCCCCAGCGAGCAGGTTGTCGATACAGCCACCTTGACCGAAGTGGACAAGCCACCTTCCCGAGTGGAAAGGAACCTGTCCTGGCTGCCGATCAATCGTGAGCCACAAGTGTTTGTACCGCTGATGCCCCCCGCCTGCCCGGACCTGACGCTAGTGGATGCCCTCCTGTTGCAGCGTTATCGGGTATTCGTCATCGCAAATGACCGGGCCGGATGGAAATCAGAGACGACGATAAACCGCGATAAAGCCAGCCAACTGGCTCGTGACTTGTACAGCAAAGGGACAGATATTGGTTATTGTCGAGGCACCGAATCCTCGTTCGAGATCTATTGGCTCATACAATGTGCGGCCATTGTTTCGTTGCTGGCCCATGGACCACAATCGGAACAATTCCTGACCTATAGAAAACATGTTGATTCCAATCGAGACTCTGCCCGGATCGGAGAGCAGGTTCGAATGTTTGATCAATACGTGGCGTCGCGCAGCAATCAAAACGCTGATACCGAGAGGGACCGCCTCTTGAAAACGCCGATAACCGCCCTCGACTACATCGACAATGCGCTAGCCATCACCGCCCTGAGATACAACGGCTGTCCAGAATTCCAGATTTACTCAAGCTCGTTGATCCAGTTGCAATTCATCAAGAACGTGTTGCTGGGCGTTGAAAAAGATAAAGCCCGGCTGCACGATTTGACCATCGGCGTATGGGCTGGCAAAGAGTTTGAAGCCGACGATCCTGAACTTTCTGGTGTACTGGGGGATGCCTTCTACATAGGCATTCAGATCGCACGCGGCCTGAAGATTCAGCTGCCTAACGGATTGCCGGCGGAAAGTCTTCCTCATACATAGCATTAAATACTGGGTATTGATCAGTGGTAACTGGAATGGCCTCAGCTACTCGGTCGATTGGAACCATGGTTCCGCCAACGTTGTGAACGTTGATAAATGATTCGCTCAGGACTGGCGCCATGAAAGACATCTGCAAGATCTCCTCGAACCTTGCCCGAACAGCAGAACTGCTGAGGAGATTCGGTCACCCGCAATGGGCCGACAGAGTTGAGGAGTGCAGCCTTGCGCTGCCCCAGGATATGGCATACGCGTTGTCTCGACTGATGTCGCTGTACGGCGGCATGGGCTCGATCAACGACGTTGTCCTCTATGAAAACGCACAACCCTTGCTGGACGAAAACAACGAACTGCAAGGGCTGCTTTCAGATCTTCATCAGCTTTGCGCAGGGTGCCATTGAACTTCGCACCCCACGCTTGCAGACCAAAATCGGCGATGTGCCGGATCGGCAATGGCGCCTTTAGGTTCGCAAATACCAAGTGCTCGGGCGTCCGCAACAACGCCGTCTTGTTCACCCGTTTGAGCATGCGCAACGAGAATGGCAGCAAGCACGCCATCAATACGACCAGCCCCCCCCTCGCCAGCAACCAGTATCATCGATTTGCCGATGCAGTGGCCGGCGCTGGCGATTGCGGTTGTCTGCGCGGTGATTGCCTTGCTGAAGCAAGCTTACCGACCGCTCGCCAAGGGCGGTCGCGTTTCGACTTGTTCAAGGCTTACACGGTAGGTGGTGTAAGTGTCGCCGTCTTCAAGGTAAAGGTTGCTCTGGTAATTCGAGACTGCGCCTTTGAGTTTGATGTGCAGGCCGTTGGAGACACGCTGGATTACCACGTCTTTCAAGTCAGTGTCCGAGACCAGGAAGGGCGGGGTCTTTCCGAGGAGCACCTTCATCGTCTCATTATTCCTGCCGTCGCCATTGTTGACGTAGAACCTCAGGCTTTTGGGCTCATCTGCATCCCTGGCATCTTGAACGATGTAGATTGACTGCCCCGGAATGAAGTCTTGCTTCAGGACTATCGCAGAAGGAAACTCCGGTTTGTGCAGGTACGCATAGATGACAACGCCTACAAGGCAGAGCATAAAGATAATCGCGAGATACTTTTTAACTCTGACTACAAGCGTTTGCAGTTCGGCCTTATTCATGGGATTCAACTGTAATCGAAGGTGAATAGCACCAAGCCTTCAATCGGCTCGTAGAACATGACGATCATGTCTGCGCCGGCCGTCCGGTAATGCCAGCCCGGAACGCTTGCCACGTGGAAAAACCGGTTATCCGCAGGGCTCAGGGGGTAGACATTCGAATCACCGCGGTCGGGGTCCAGTTCAACGATGTGCATTGGAAATTCGACCGCCTCCACCCAGTTGGCGCAGCCATCGACTTCGCCGCCCAGTTGCGCGACAAATTCCACTGCATACAACGGTTCGCCATCCTCACGCGCCAGCACACCGCTGGTTTTAAACCTTTCAACGGTTGCGGCAAAAGCGCTGTGCTGATCGGCGTAGTGCCGCTCCAGATCCGCTCTCGCCTCCGGGTGAGGATCAGCCAGCTGTGCATTCCCCTCGTGCAGAAAGAAGTAACGTGGATCGCCGCACAAGCGATAGCGCCCTTGCTCGACCTTGAAGCCGATCCAGTTGGTTTTCAGCAGGTCGCCATGGCACCCGTCCCACTCGGTCAGCTCGCCGACAAAGCCCTCGTACGGCTCCAACGGGCTGAGCATGTGCAGCACGCCCGACCACTCGGGGTTTACGGTGCTGATATCCAAGCTGAACAAAGGGTGCAGATGGTCGGCCAGCTCCAGTTGATCGGCGACAAACACGTCTTCAACAGACGGGAACGGCAGCATGCCGGTGGGGACTTTGGTGAAGTCGGGGGTATGATCGTCGGTCATCAGAGACTCTTCCTTGTGGGTCGCCACGGATTGAGCACTTTGGGTATCAATGGCTGTCTTGGTAAGCGCCCAGCGTGGCGCAGTGGCGACATTTGAACAGGTAGGCGGTAGGCCCATGATCCTTATCCAGGACATTGAAGAACGCTTGCCACTGCGGACCGTCCTCCAAGCCTGTCGAGTCCTGAACGGCAGCGATGGCTGCCGGGCCCAGTTCAAGCAACTCTGCATGGCCGGCCTTACCGACAAACTCGGCTGCGTCGTCGCAGTGAGTGAACCAGCGCTCTTGCTGCCAGCCATTAAAACCAGGCGTGCGCTGGCTGACTTCGGCGATCTGCGCCTCGCTCAGCGTGTCTTCGCCGTCCAGGCCGATACTCTCGTCATCGACAAACGTCGCGCCCAGGCGCTGGTGCGCACTCCCGTCGGCAATGCACCAAGGGCAGATGCAGTTTTCGTATTCATCAATGGCGTATACCGGGCCCACATAAATGAAGCCTCGCGCCTGATTGCAGCTCACGCAAGTGGCGCAAGAGGGTTGCACCGAACCGCTACCGACGGGATCGGGATGGTAAATAAAGTGGGGCAGTGTCATGTACGCATCCTTGTAAAATGTATGCCTTTCAAAACAACCAACTGCAAGGGCTGCTTTCAGATCTTCATCAGCTTTGCGCAGGGAGCCATTGAACCCGGAACCCCACGCTTGCCAATGCTGAAAGCCTTCAAGCCTGCTCGAATCGCTGCTGCAGCAAGTGCCGCGCAGTGCCTGCATTCAGATAGGTGCCAATCAGGTCTGCCAACTCCTGGTCCTTGAGTTTTTTGTCGTCACGGCAGACTTGAAGCAGCTGCAACTGGACCCAGCGTTTTTTCCTGTTAAGTTTCGCATCCGGTGAAAAGAACGAACGCGAGGCCAACTCAGGCATGGGGGCGTCGTCTTCCAGCAGCAAATTCAAGTGCACCCCGTGCCCCACTTGCAGACCAAAATCGGCGACGTGCTGTATTGGCAATGGCGCCTTGAAGTTGGCGAACACGAAGTGCTCGGGCGTCAGTAGCAACGCAGTCTTGTTCGCCCGCGTGAGCATGCGCAAGGAGAGTGGCAGCAGGAACGCCATGCTGATCAAGAGCAGAATGCCAACCAACTTCATTGTGGCATCCGCGTCCACGAAAACCTGCGGTAACAGGTACGGCAGGATCAGCAGGCCCAAACCCAGCAACATGAAGAGCGAGAAGCAACCCAGGGTAATCCACCCGCGCAATCGTGCGCCTTCATGCAGTCGGACTTCCTCCGTGGCATTGCCGGCATGGTTACGCAACGCTTGCACAACCGCCGCATCCTGCTCCACGTAGTGGCCGAGAAAGTCCTCGGTAATGCGCGCACGCAATGCCTGGGGATCGGCGAAATAGTGATCCATCGCGGCGCTGGCCTGTGCCGCGATGATCGGGCGGGTGCCGCGGCTGACGGCCTCTTCGACCGTGACTTGCAGGGACGCCAGCCGCTCGCGGTTGGAGGGGTGAGTGTCCGACGGATGAGGCAGGCTGGCTGCCATTTCCTCCTCGGGCAGGGTCAGCGGCTGCGCGGTCAGCTCCTGCAGTACGCTGCCTGGCAAGTCGCGGGTCAGGACGTGTTCGGCGCTGGGGTTGGTCGCGTGGACCACATGGGTCGAGACCCCCTGGTGCAACAAGGGGTCGATGGCAGAGATGCGCACCAGCGCCGAAGCGATGGCGATATTTCCCGTCAACTGCGCACCCGCCGCGTCCGCCGCCAGCTCCCGCACGCGGCTCCAGTGGCTCACCGCATGATCGAAACGCTCCATGAAATACTCGCCGAGCATGAAAGCCGGCCACAGCGTCGTGCGTTGCAGCACATCGCTTTGCAGCATGGTTTCGGCAATCACCCCGAGACTGCGGCCGATCCCCTCGTAGATCGGTACGAAGCGCAGGCTGTACTCGGTATCGGCACCGGCGAAGTGCGCCAGTTCGTGACCGATGACCGCGCCGGTTTCTGCCGAATCGAGCAAGCCCAGGTACATCATCGGCACGTGCAGGGTGCGGCCCTTGAGCGCGGTGCCTGACGGGAGCAGGTTGACGTCGCTGGAGGTGACGTAAAAGCCTTCGGTCATGCCCAGCACGATGTGCTCGGGTGCCAGCGCGCCGAGCTGGTCCGCCAGTTCGCGAACATAGGCCCACAGCGCCGGCGCCTGTTGCGGTGTGACCACCTGGCCCAGCACGCTCATCGGCGTGGACTGGAACATGTGCAGCATGACCGGCAGCTGCTTGCCCATCTGCCAGATCGAATACAGGAAACCGAGCATCAGCATCAGCACGATGAGCATCAGCTTGAATTCACCAGTGGCCATTTTCCCCATGTGCCACAGCCCCAGGCCTTCGAAACCGAGGATAGCCGCCACCGCCGCGCCCATGGCGACGATGTGCCCCACCAGCAGGTACGGCAACAGGCGGCTCACTCGGCTGAAGGTGTGCAGCAATCGTTCACGGGAATGACTGGCGCGGGCACCGGCCCAACGCAAACCCAGCAGTCCCAGCACACCGACCAGCGAGGCCAGCAGGCCGAGGGCGATGACGCCCTTGGCCAGGTTGTTCATCACGGCTGCCACCGGTTGCAGGATGGTCAGTTCATGCTCGGCTTGGGTAATGAGCGACAAAGCCTGGTGAACACCCATGCGTTCACCGTTGATATCGACCTTGGCCGAGCGTGAGAACGGCTTGGCGAGCATCGCTTCGATTTCGGGACGCATCACGCCCAACTCGGCTTTGGCTTCGGCGAAGTCCCGAATGCTCTCGGTACTGCGTTGCAACTCCCAGACGCCAAACAAACCAAGGCAAAGCGGCAGGAGAATAAGTACGGCAATGAGTTTCAACGTTCTCATGAGACAGGGCCTCAATAGTCGCGTCGCCTGACATCCGTGGCGAGCATAAATTCCATTTAACAAAGGCCCGAAAGCCCTCACGCTATTGCACGGCCCGACATGAAAGTTACGGGGCGCACTCGTACCCGGCGCGTTATACAGAAATATCGACGATATGTAACGCCAAATTGCCCGAACACTCGTTCAGCAATGGAAATGACGCCTTGTATATCCCGGATATCCTGAGATGCCATCACTTCCTTGCCGGCTATATGACACTTATCCTTCAATCTTTTCTTTAACAGACCCTCAAGCGGGCATTGGGTGAACCGGTTCACCTTTTACAAATTATTTTCAATTAAAAATTGGATCCACCACGCCTCTGAAACCATTGAATTGACTGGCTTTCGGAACTGTCTGACAGACACATCCCGCAAATAGTGGCACTAAGGCATCATTGCGGCATGTAACAAAAACGAGAAAAAATCTGCCCCCCGAATGAACTTTTCGATACGACGTGTTGCCATACACGACGTTACTGGCAACTCGATATCTATATGCCAGCATCACACTTCCGATTGTTTCCGGCAGTGTGATTTTTTGATGACGAACACCAGCAGTCACTTCTCGTGGACGGATGTCCACTTGTGAATCAAGTCACTCGACATGCTCTCCGGTTTTATTCCAGGAAGGTGCGAAGTGCTCAAGGACGATGTACCGATGACTCAGACGTTTTTTGATGTTGAAGCATTGATCCAGCTGCGAAGCCAGACCCGGGCCATTTCCGATGCGCTCAAGGCGCAGGCCTCGGATTATCTGGCGACCCTGGCTTTGCTGATTCGTCCGCAAGCGTTTTTCGGTGAATACCTGCAAGGCGCGCAACGCAGCAGCGGGCGCGAGACCCAGCACCATTTCAAGGAACTCAAGGAGCTCTTCGACCGCATCGGCTCGGCCGCTCCGTTCCAGCTGGTCAATGAACTCGAAGTGCCCCTCAACCTGCTCAGTACGACCCCGCAATTGTTTGCGCTGGAGTACGACAAGGTGCTGTCCCAAAGCGGTCAATCCATTCGTATCACCAGCCCCGTGCGCTGGGTGGTGGGCTTCAGTTCGTTCGACCTGGCCCGTTTTCGCACCGTCATCAAAGACCCCAATCGCAGCAGCGCCGAGCTGTACCGCTTCGTGGTGCATTACCTGGTGCTGTTCTACTGCCTGAGCAAGTCGCCCGGCATCAGCCGCCTGCTCGAAGGCCTGCGTTTCCCCGTCAGTTTCGAACGCTTGAAGGAGTTCGGCGACCTGCCCTTCTGCGTCATCAGCTCGCCGGTTCGCTCGCAGTTGCCCGACGAGGCCGTGATCCGCAGCAGCACCCAGATCGCCGGCAACACCAGCTTCGAAGAGCTGGTGGGGCACGCCAACATCATGGAAATGAACGATGAAATCCGTCAGCGCCTGCTGCTGACGATCGAAGGAATGTAACGCGCTCGGCCACCCATTGAACCGACACGCAAACGACTTGCAGCGAATTGTTCGCACAGGAGATCACGATGGCGAAGAAGGAAAGTACCCAGCACAAACTCGACCGCGTCCGCGCGCCTCGGGTCCATATCACCTACGACGTGGATATCGGTGACGCTCAGGAAAAGAAAGAGCTGCCCTTTGTCGTCGGTGTGCTGGGCGATTTCTCCGGCAACCCGCTGGAGCCGCTGCCGAAGCTCAAGGACCGCAAGTTCATTTTCATCGACCGCGACAACTTCAACGGCGTGCTCAAGGGCATCAAGCCGCGCCTGACCTACCGCGTCGACAACACCCTGGCGAAAAACGGCACGCAGCTGGGCGTCGAGCTCAACTTCAACGCCCTCGAAGACTTCGAACCGCAGAACGTGGTCAAGCAGGTCGAGCCGCTGCGCAAGCTGCTGGAAGTGCGCAACAAGCTGGCGGACCTGCGCAACAAGATGGGCGGCAACGACAAGCTCGAAGAGCTGCTGATGGATGTGTTGCAGAACACCGAGAAGTTGAAAACCCTGGGCAAGGAATTCGGCCGTGAAGCCGCCGTTCCGGCCACCGACGGCAAAGCGTAGGAGCCTGACGATGAACGACAAGCAAACCGTGACTCAACAGGACAGCACGCTGGTTGAAGTGGACAGCTTCACCGCACAATCCTCGTTGCTCGACAGCATCATTTCCGAAAGCCGCGTGGCCCGTTCCGAGACTGAACGCACCCGTACCCGCGACCTGATCGGCGAACTGGTCAACCAGATCCTCGAAGGCGAAATGACGCCAAGCAAGGACCTGATCGCCGTGCTCGATGCACGCATCGCCGAGATCGACGCGATGCTCTCCGAGCAGATGAACGAAATCATGCACGCCAGTGAGTTCCAGCAGCTGGAAGCCTCCTGGCGCGGCCTGAAGTATCAGGTGGACCAGACCGAGACCAGCACCACGCTGAAGATCCACTTGCTCAACGCGTCGAAGAAAGACCTGGTGCGCGACCTCAAAGCCGCTTCCGAATTCGACCAGAGCGCGTTGTTCAAGAAGATCTACGAAGAAGAATACGGCACCTTCGGCGGTGCACCGTTCGGCATGCTGCTGGGTGACTACGAGTTCAACCGCAGCCCGGAAGACATGTACCTGCTCGAAGAGATTTCCCACGTCGCCGCGGCCGCCCATGCGCCGTTCATCTCGGCGGCTTCGCCTGAGCTGTTTGGCTGGGATTCGTTCACCGACATGTCCGGCCCACGGGATCTGGCGAAGATTTTCGACACTGTCGAATACGCCAAGTGGAAGTCGTTCCGCGCCTCCGAAGACTCGCGTTATGTCGGCCTGACCCTGCCCCACGTGCTCGGTCGCCTGCCTTACGGCCCGGATACCACGCCGGTCGAGGAATTCAACTTTGTCGAAAGCGTCGACGGACGCGACCACAACAAGTACCTGTGGATGAACGCCGCCTACGCGCTGGGCACCCGGGTCACCGATGCGTTTTCCCGTTACGGCTGGTGCGTGGCGATTCGTGGCGTCGAGGGTGGTGGCCTGGTGGAAGGCCTGCCGACCCACACGTTCAAGACCGATGACGGTGAAATCGCCCTCAAGTGCCCGACCGAGATCGCCATCACCGACCGCCGTGAAAAAGAGCTGTCGGACCTCGGCTTCATTCCGCTGGTGCACTGCAAGGGCACGGACTACGCCGCGTTCTTCGGCACCCAGTCGGCGCAGAAGCAGAAGCAGTACAACACCGACATCGCGAACGCCAACGCCCGGCTTTCCGCGCAGTTGCAGTACATCTTCGCCACCTCGCGCATCGCCCACTACATGAAGGCGATCATGCGCGACAAGATCGGCAGCTTCGCCTCGCGCAAGGACGTCGAGCTGTTCCTCAACAAGTGGCTGTCGAGCTACGTGTTGCTGGACGACACCGCGAGCCAGGAAGCCAAGGCCAAGTTCCCGTTGCGCGAAGCCCGCGCCGAGGTGTTCGAAGTGCCGGGCAAGCCGGGGGTGTACAAGGCCGTGACCTACCTGCGCCCGCACTACCAACTGGACGAGCTCACCGCTTCGTTGCGCCTGGTGGCTGAATTGCCGCAATCGACCCGCGGCTGATCGAGCACATTGCCAGGGAGGCAATATGAGTAGTCAACACAAGCTGTTGCCATCACTGCTGGACCGGTTGCTGGACGATCGTCCGCACCAGTCCATCGAAGCGTCATCGCAGCGCTTGTGTTCGCTGGCCGATTACAAGGCCAGCATCGTTCGCGACCTGGAGATCCTGGTCAACACCCGCCAGTCCCTGGTCGCCAACGAGCTGGAAGGTTTCGTCAATCTGGGCGGCACCATCCTCGACTACGGCATGCCGGATTTCACCAGTCGCAGCGTGCTTGACCCCAAGGATCGCCTGTTGATCCAGCGGCAGCTGGAGAAGGCGATCTCGGTCGGCGACCGGCGCTTTCGCAGCGTCAAAGTCCAACTGCTTGCCCAACAGACCGGCCAACGCATGCTGACCTTTCGCGTGGACGCGGTCCTGCGCCTGCAAGACGTCACCCGTCAGGTGTCCTTCGACGCGGTGCTGCAGGTCAATACCCAGGAATACAAAGTGCAGAACCTCAACTGATGCTCGACGATCTGCTGCCCTATTACGAAAAGGAACTGTCGCACCTGCGCTTTTTGGGCCAGGAGTTTGCGAGCCAGTATCCGAAAATCGCTTCGCGGTTGCTCATCGAGGGCGATAACTGCGAAGACCCGCATACCGAGCGCTTGATCGAAGCGTTCTCGTTCCTGTCTGCACGGGTACACAAAAAACTCGAC
This sequence comes from Pseudomonas sp. PDM27, assembly GCF_019219205.1. NCBI lineage: Bacteria > Pseudomonadati > Pseudomonadota > Gammaproteobacteria > Pseudomonadales > Pseudomonadaceae > Pseudomonas > Pseudomonas sp. PDM27. Next base: position 798,373 of record NZ_JAHUWF010000001.1, read on the forward strand.
GACGAGCTGCCGGAAATCGTCGAGTCGTTTCTCGAAGTGCTGTACCCGCACTACCTGCGCCCTACCCCGTCGATGTCGATCGTCGAGTTCAACCTGGGCAAGCAGGAAAAAGTCACCGAAGCCTTCCGTGTGCCCCGGCATACCGAAATCAGTGCCAACCCGATCGATGGCGTGGTGTGTAAATTCCGCACCTGCTACCCGGTCGAGCTGTGGCCGGTGGCGGTGCAACAGGCGTCGTTCATCGAGATGGAACGTTCGGCGTTCAACGGCCACAGCGCTGACCTGGTCGCGCGCTTGCGCATCGGCCTGGTGGCGACCGGCGACGTGATGTTCGGCAAGCTGGAACTGGACCGCCTGCGGTTCTTCCTCGACGGCGAAAGCACGTTGATGCTGCAACTGTACGAACTGCTGTTCAACAACCTGGCCAAGGCCACACTGAGCTTCGAAGATCAGGGTCGCACCCGCGAAGTCGCCTTGCCGGCCAACGCGCTGAAAACCGTCGGCTATGGCCTGGATGAAGGCCTGGTGGATTACTCGGAGCGCTCGTTCCTCGGTTACCGCCTGCTGCACGAGTACTTCACCTTCCCCGACAAGTTCATGTTCTTCGACCTGTCGGGCTTTGCACGGATTCTGGCGGGCAAGGAGGTCGAGAAAGTCGAGATCAATTTCTACTTCTCCGACTACGACCTGAGCGACCGGCTGGCGCGCCTGACGCAGAACATCGGGCGCAACAACTTCAAGCTCAATTGCACGCCGATCATCAACCTGTTCCGCCAGCAAGCCGAGCCGATCAAGTTGACCCACGCCCAGCACGAGTACGCGGTGACGCCGGATGTGCGCCTGCAAAGCTCGGCCGAAGTGGTGTCCATCGACCGCGTACGACGTGTGCGCAAAGTGGGCAGCATCGATCAGGTGGGCACTTGCCATCCATTTTTCGAGCCTCGTGGCGATCAGGGCCCGGGCCAGAGCTTCTGGATTGCCCGACGTCGAGCCGTACAGACCGGCCAGCGCGATGGCTCGAACGTGTTTATCCGGGTGGTCGATCGAGAACTGGGGCTGATGGAGGCCAACAACGATACGTTGAGCATCCGCCTGACCTGCAGCAACCGCGACCTGCCGCTGATGTTGCCTTTCGGTGGCGAGCGCGGCGATTTCACTATCCCGGGCAACTCGGTGATCAAGGACATCCGTTGCCTGCGCAAGCCCACCGCCACCGCTCGCGTGCCGCTGGGCAACGGCGTGATCTGGCGGCTCATTTCACACCTGTCGCTCAACCATATGTCGCTGGTGTCCCGTGGTCGCGAAGTGCTGCTGGAGCTGTTGTCGCTCTACAACTACCGCAACCTGTCGGCACTGCGCAAACAGATCAACGGCATCGTCTCGGTGAGCAGCGAGCCAGTGGTGGCGCGCATCGGCCACCCGCGGCCGAACTTCGTGCGCGGCGTCGGCATCACCCTCAATTTCGATGAAAGCCAATACACCGGCAGCGGTGTGTTCCTGTTCGGCATGGTGCTCGATCACTTCTTTGGTCAGTACTGCACCATGAACAGTTTTACCCAATTAACCCTTCGCACCTTGCAGCGCGAAAAGAGAGTCGTCCAATGGCCACCGCGAACCGGCGATCAACCCCTGGTCTGATCGACCAGGCAAGGGCTGAGCCGCACCGATTCGAGTTTTTCCAATTGGTGCGCCTGCTTCGCCTGCATTACAGCAGAACCGGGCGCATGGACCTGGAAACCCGACCGCACGAAGACCCTCTGCGTTTTCGCTCGCAGCTGTCGCTCAACTTCCCGGCCAGTGAAGTCAGCGATCTGCAGTTCGAGCGTGAAGGCAAGGTGTCCGTGGCCGGCCTGCCGCTGTCCGAGATGCAAGTCACCTTCATGGGCCTGGTCGGGCCCTCGGGTGTGTTGCCGCGCCCGTACACCGAGCTGTTGATCGAGCGGCACATCCAGTACCGCGATGACGCGGCCCATGCCTTCCTCGACATCTTTTCGCACCGCATGACCACGCTGTTCTACGAGGCCTGGCAAAAGTACAAGTTCTACATCGAGTACGAACGCAACGGTACTTCGGACTTCGATCGCTACCTGCTCAACCTGGTGGGTTTCGGCCCCGAGGCGCAGAAGCAGAAATTCGACCGCCAAGGCTCGCCCCTGCGCCGCGAACTGTTCAGCTATTTCTCCGGGCTGTTTGCGCAGAAACCGCGCAACGCCCTGAACCTGGAAGCGATGCTGACCTTCTATTTTTCGCTGCCGTTCAAGGTCAAGCCGTTTGCCGGTCGCTGGCTGAAACTCGACGCCAGCCAGTGCACGCAACTGGGGCGCAAGAACGCCGTGCTCGGGCAAAGCGCCGTCGCCGGCAACCGGGTCTGGGACTACCAGTCGTGCGTGCGCATCGAGATGGGTCCACTGGAGCTGGCCGACTATCAACGCTTCCAGCCAGGCACCGAGGACTACCGGAAACTGGTGGAACTGGTGCGTTTCTATGTCGGTGCCGAACTCGACTTCCAGTTGGCGCCCAGGCTCAAACCCCAGGCCGTGCCCGTTGCGCGCCTGGGGCGCCAAGGCAACGTTTCGCTGGGCTGGCTCGGCTGGCTCAAGCGACCGGCCTCCGACGTCGAGCCATCCCGTTGTGCCCTCTTCCACATTCCTTTTGATGGGGTCTCCCTGTGAACCTGAAGTCCCTGTTTGCCAAGCTCAACGACACCAGCCGCGCCGCCACTGAAAGCGCCGCGGCCTTGTGCCTGTCGGAACACCATTACGATGTCGAAATCGAGCACCTGTTGTTGCAGTTGCTCGACAGCCACGACAACGACCTGCCGGCCATCCTGCGTCATTACGACGTGGTGCCCGAACGCTTGCAGGCGCAGCTGGTGACGGCACTGGGGACGTTCAAGAAAGGCAATACGCGCACGCCGGCGCTGTCGCCACACCTGACCCGCATGATCGAACAGGCGTGGGTCCTGGCGTCCATCGAGTTCGGCCAGGCGCAGATCCGCACCGGTCATCTGTTGCAAGCCTTGCTCGATGACGACGAACTGCGCCGCGTGGTGGTCGCCAGCGCCGCCGAGCTTGAGAAAATCAACGCCGACGACTTGCGCGTCAACCTCGGCGCACTGGTGGACAGCAGCGCCGAGTCGAAACAGGCCAAACCGCTGGGCACGTCCGACGTCGCCAGCGCCGGCACGGTAAAAGGCAACGGCAAGACCCCGGCCCTCGATCAATACACCATCAACCTCACGCAAAGCGCTCGCGAAGGCCGGATCGACCCGGTGCTGGGCCGGGAGTTCGAGGTGCGGCAGATGGTCGACATCCTTACCCGCCGCCGCCAGAACAACCCGATCCTCACCGGTGAGGCCGGCGTCGGCAAAACCGCCGTGGTCGAAGGCCTGGCCCTGCGCATCATCCAGGGTGACGTGCCGTCGGTGCTCAAGGGTGTCGCCATCCACACCCTGGACCTGGGCTTGTTGCAGGCCGGTGCCGGCGTGAAGGGCGAATTCGAAAACCGGCTCAAGTCGGTGATCGAAGAAACCAAGCGCAGCCTGCACCCGATCATTCTGTTCATCGACGAAGCGCACACCCTGATCGGCTCGGGTGGCCAGGCCGGGCAGAACGATGCCGCCAACCTGCTCAAGCCAGCCCTGGCCCGGGGCGAACTGCGCACCATCGCCGCGACCACCTGGGCCGAGTACAAGAAGTACTTCGAGAAAGATGCCGCCCTGGCGCGGCGCTTCCAGGTGGTGAAGGTCGAAGAGCCGGACGAAGACAAGGCGATCCACATGCTGCGCGGCCTGCTGGCCAAGATGCAGGAGCATCACAAGGTCACGGTGATGGACGAAGCGCTGGTGCAGGCCGTGCGCCTGTCCAATCGCTACATCACCGGCCGCCAGTTGCCGGACAAGGCCGTCAGCGTGCTGGACACCGCCTGCGCGCGGGTGGCCCTCGGTCAATCGGCGCAGCCGGGGCCGCTGGAAGACTGCAAACGCCAGATCGACAACCTGCAGGCGGAAATCGCGGTACTGCAGCAGGAAGCCGCCAAAGGCAGCGACCACGCCCGGCGGCTGACCGCCCTCAATACCGAACTGCAAAGCGCACAGCAGACCCGCGACGCCCTCGAACAACAATGGCAACGCGAACTGCAACTGGTGGAAAAACTCGGTGCCCTCAGCCACCCGGAGAATCAGACACCGGATGCCCAGGAGATTGCCGCGGTGCGCGCCGAACTGGCCAGCGTCCAGGGTGAGCAACCGCTGGTGCATGCCCTGGTGGATGGCGGGACCATCGGCGAAGTGATTTCCGGCTGGACCGGCATTCCATTGGGCAAGATGCTGCGCGACGAAATCGAAACCGTGCAGCGCCTGCCGGCGTTGCTGGGCGAGCGGGTGCTCGGCCAGGACCACGCACTGCACGAAATCGGCAAGCGCATCAAGATTTCCCGCGCACGCATGGAAGACCCGAACAAACCGATCGGCGTGTTCCTGCTGCTCGGCCCGAGCGGCGTCGGCAAGACCGAAACCGCACTGGCGCTGGCCGACACCCTGTACGGCGGCGAGCGCAACGTCATCACCATCAACATGTCCGAGTACCAGGAAGCCCACACCGTCTCCAGCCTCAAGGGTTCGCCACCGGGCTACGTCGGCTATGGCGAGGGCGGTGTGCTGACCGAAGCGGTGCGACGCAAGCCGTACAGCGTGGTGCTGCTCGATGAAGTGGAGAAAGCCCACCCGGACGTGCTCGAACTGTTTTTCCAGGTGTTCGACAAAGGCGTGCTGGATGACGGCGAAGGTCGCGAGATCAACTTCCGCAATACCGTGATCATCCTCACGTCCAACACCGGCACCGACCGCATCATGCAGTGGTGCCTCAATGCACAGCCGCAACCGACGCCACAGGACATCGTCGAAGGGCTGCGTGACGAGTTGAACCAGGTGTTCAAGCCCGCCTTCCTCGGCCGCCTGACCATCGTCCCCTACTACCCGGTCAAGGACGCGATTCTCGAGCGCATCGTCGCGCTCAAGCTTGCGCGCATTCGCCAGCGCTTCGAGCGCAATCATCAAGCGCTGTTGAGCTATGACGAAGCACTGGTCAAGGCGATTGCCTCGCGCTGCACCGAGGTCGACAGCGGCGCCCGCAACATCGACAACATTTTGTCCCAGACCCTGATGCCGGAACTGGCCCAGCGGGTCCTGGAGCGCATGGCGCAGGACAAACCGATTCAGAGTTTGAACATCGAGTTGGGCAGCGACGGCGATTTCGCCTATCGCCTGAGCTGATCGGGCATTAACAGGTAGTGGTCATGGACAAGAGATATTCAGGGAAGCGTCCCGCGAGGACGACGTTGGCCAAATGCCTGACGGCGGTGGCGATGATGACGGTACTCAGCGCCTGCGGCGTCACCGACCGGGTCGGCAAGCGGGTCGACAATACCTGGGCCGGCGACATGCTGTTCGAGGATAACGAGAAGGTCATCCTCACGTCCGACGGCGGCAACCAGCTCAACCCCGATGCGGCCGGCAAGCCGCTTTCGGTGGTGCTGCGGGTGTACCAGCTGACTTCGCTGGAGCGCTTTGCGTCGGTGGATGCCGACTCGCTGTGGGACGACCCGCAAAAAGCCCTCGGCAATACCCTGATCGAAAACCGCGAAATCACCTTGTTGCCCGGCATGGGGCAAGTCGACAAGTGGCCGCTGAACAAGGCGGCGGGCTATGTCGGCGTCGCGGCTTTTTTCCGCAACGACGAGAACAGCCGCTGGAAGGTCGCGTTCGACGCCAACTCCCTGCGCAAGGACGGCATCTGGTTCTCCTCCGACGGCTTGCGTGTGCTGGTGGACAACAACACGGTGTCTGCCGTCAGTGGTGTCGATGTCCTCGATAAACCCAAGACCCAGGAACAACTGGCCAAAGCCGCTGAGCAACCGGCCGAACCCACGCTGACCGAGCGCGTGCAGGACGCCGTGGTACAGAAAGCCCAGGACCAGGCGAGTGCCTCCGCGGAAAAAGCCGTGGAGTCGAAATTGAATTCATTATTGGAAAGCGCTCAATGAGTAAGCAAAGCCGGGTGATGTGGTCCGAAGGCATGTTCCTTTTGCCACAACATTTCCAGTATCAGGATGAGTTCCACCAGCATCAGCTGGCGCAGGCGACCCTGCGCAACACGCCTTTTCACTGGGGCGTGCAGTTGCTCGAAGTGGACGAGGAAGCCCTTGCCACCGGCTCCCTGCAGCTCAAGCGCCTGAAGCTGGTGTTTCCCGACGGCAGCCTGTTCGACGCACCGCAGCACGACCCGCTGCCGGCGGCCCGTGACCTGAAGGACCTGCTCAAGGGCAACGACCTGAAGGTCTACGCCGCGCTGAAACTGCCCGAGCCATTCGGCCTGAACTACGTCGAAGACGGCCAGGAGCAGAAGACCGGGCGGCGCTTTCGCAAGCAGTTCGACACCTTGCCGGACCTCAACGAGGGCGACCTGGAAAACGAAATCACCAGCCTGCGCCTGAACGTGGTGATGCTGATCGACGGCGACAACCTCGATGGCTACACCTGGTGCCCGATTGCCCGGTTGTCGCGCAACAACATCGGCGGCTTCAACCTCGACGGGCATTTCGTGCACCCGACGCTGCACCTGGGCACCCACGACACCCTGGTCGGACTGGGCAAGCGTTTGCTCGGCGCCCTGCAATCCAAGAGCAAGGCCTTGTCGGGTCGTCGTCGCGAGCGCGCGGACCAGATCGCCGAATTTGGCTCCAGCGACGTCACCCTGTTCTGGCTGTTGAACACGGTGAACCGTGCCCACCCGAGCCTGGCGCACCTGCTCGCGCATCCGCGCCTGCACCCCGAGCGCTTGTATCTGTTCCTGGCCGAACTCGCCGGAGGCCTGCTGACGTTCTCGCTGGATACGCAGCTCAACGACATCCCCGAATACGACCACCACGACCCGGCGGCCTCGCTGGTCAAGCTCGACGAAATGATTCGCGTGCTGCTCGACAACGTCGTGCCGAACCAGTGTGTGGTGATCAACCTGACCCAGACCAAACCCTCTTACTGGCAAGGGCAATTGCACGACCCACGGTTGGCCGAGGCGGACTTCTACATCTCCGTGCACGCCGACATGCCGGGCGCAAGCCTGCTGGAGCTGGTGCCACGGGCGTTCAAGGTCGGCTCGCCGGAAGACATCGAAGTGGTGGTCAACAGCGCCATGCCCGGCGTCACCCTCAATCATTCGACCCGCCTGCCCAATGCGATTCCGGTGCGACTGGACAATCACTACTTCTCCATCGAGCCCCACGGCCGGGTGTATGAACGAATGATGAGCGCCCAGGCCATCTCTTTCTACGCGCCCAGCGCCTTCACCAACCTCAAGCTTGAACTGATGGCGGTACTCAAATGACCGAAGCCGTACTGCAAGGCGCCGTTGCGGCCGCCCGTGAAAAACCGACGCTCAAAGACCTGGTGCAAGACTTCATCAGCATGGCGCTGATCGTGCGCAAGGGCCGGCAAGTGACGTCGGTCAGCGCCTTCGAGGCCAGTGTCGACACCTTCTTCAAGGCACTGGAGCGCGATGCCCGCAGCGCCAACTACAGCGTCGAACAGGTGAAGGACACCCAGTACGCCCTGTGTGCGTTCCTCGATGAAAGCGTGTTGCGCTCCGGGGACAACGAGTTGCGCCGGCACTTTGAATTGCAGCCGCTGCAGTTCCGCTACTTCGGCGTGCACCTGGCCGGCGAAGGCTTCTTCGAAAAAATCGATGCCCTGCGTGGCGACGTCAAACAGCACCTTGATGTGCTCGAGGTCTACCACCTGTGCCTGGCCCTGGGCTTCGAAGGCAAGTTCAGCCTCGGGCAAAAGGATCAGCTGCGTTACCTGGCCAATACCCTGGGCCAGGACATCGCGCGTTATCGCAAGACGCCCAAGGCCCTCTCGCCTGACTGGGCGTTGCCCGACCAGGTCTCGCAAATGCTGCGCCATGAAGTTCCCCTCTGGCTCTACCTGGCGCTGATTGCGCTGGTCTGCGCAGGTGTCTACCTGACGCTGGACTGGTTGCTGGCCAAGGACGTAGCCGCGTTGTCCGAACAAATCAGCCAGCTGTTCAGTGCCTGAGCACAGGTCAGGTAACCGAGTCAGGAAGACATGAAGACATTATTGCGTTTGTTGAAAAGCTTTTGGTTCCTCGTTCCCGCCCTGTGGCTGGCGAGCCTGGCGGTCTGCTGGTTCGTCGCGCCGCATGTGAGCTGGCTGCGCGGTTATGCGCCGGAGGCGATGGCGATCGTCAGCGCCTTCTACCTGCTGATCATTGTGCTGCGTCAGTACAAGCGTATCCGGGCGGAGCACAACCTTGAAAACCTGGTGCAGATCGAAGTCGATCGCTCGCTCAAGTCCACCGGTGAGTTCCGCGATCAGCAGGTGCTGCGCGAACGTCTCAAGCACGCGATTGCGATGCTGCGCACCGACCGCTCGGCCGGTGGCGGCGGCTCGTCGGCACTTTACGATTTGCCGTGGTACCTGGTCATCGGCATGTCCGCGGCGGGCAAGACCTCGTTGCTGACCCGCTCGGGCCTTTCCGCAAGCATTGCCAGCAGCGCCAACGACACCGAAAGCGGCACCCAGCATTGCGATTGGTACTTCAGCCCCGAGGCCGTGATGATCGATACGGCCGGCCGTTACCTGCGGGACGACCCGTCGGCCAGCGAGTTCGCCGCCTTCCTGCGCATGCTGAAAAAGCAACGCAGCAAGGCCGCCGTCAACGGCCTGGTGCTGGTGGTGAGCCTGCCTGAACTGCTGGCGTGCAGTGCGGCCGAGCGCAACGAACTCGCCGCGCAACTGGTGTCGCGCATCGAGGAGTACAACGCTTGCCTGGACGCCAGTCCACCGATCTACCTGATGCTGAGCAAGACCGATCAACTGCCGGGCTTCAGCCAGGCGTTCGAGGGCCTGGACCTGAACGAACGCCAGCAACCGCTGGGCATGACCTTCGGTTTGTCCGAGATCCGCAACCAGGGTCTGCGCCCGGTGCTGGATGCCAAGCTGGCCAATCTGCACAACCATATTCGCCGTCACGTCGACGCCCAGATGATTGCGCTGGGTGCCGATGCCAACAGCGCACTGCTGAACTTCCCGAACTATTTCGCCGAACTGTCCGGCGTGCTGGAGCAGTTTCTCCAGCACTTCGCCGAGACCGGTCGCAGCGGTGCGCCCCTGTTGCTGCGCGGGCTGTATTTCACCAGCGCCCTGCAGACCGACCAGCAGCTGGGCCAGGTGTATGAAGACGACCTGGCCGAGTCGTTCGCCTTGCAACCGGAACAAGAGCAACCGGAACATGAGCAATCGGAGCCAAGCACCGGCAAGAAAATCAGCGACCGCAGCTATTTCATTACCGATACGTTCCGCCGGGTGATCTTCCCGGATCGCGACCTGACCCTTTATCAGTCGCGCCTTGGCAAGAACACCTCCGTCAGCCCTGCCCTGCTGGGCCTGGCGGTACTGGCCGGCGTCGCGTTCATTGGCTGGCAAGCCCTGTCGTTCCAGAACAACCGTCAGTGGCTGGCCACGTTGCGCGAGCAACTGACCGAGCTGCAACAGTCCCCGGAGCGTGCCGGGTTGCTCGCCTCGGGCCAAGGCCTGGAGCTGTTGCGCGAGCAACTCTCGGTCATCGAGAAGAACCGTGCCAAAGGCGTGCCGTTGCAGCTGGGCGCAGGACTGTATCGCGGTGACGACATCTACCGCGTCGCGCAAGCCGCCTATTTGCAACAACTGCGTACCCAGGCGCTGGAACCCGTCACCTTGCAACTGCAATTGCAGATGCGCGCCTTCAACGAGTTCGCCAAAACCATGGACCCGCAGAACAGCTTTGCCTCGGCGTCGTCCAAGGCCAACGCCGGCAAAGGCCGTGCGCAAGGCCTGAAGCTGCCCACCCGCCTGAACGGCTTGCCGCGCAGTACCGGTGAGGCGGCCAGTCGCCTGAGCGGCTTGCCGCGCAGTACCGGTGAGGCGGCCAGTCGCCTGAGCGGCTCGGCCAAGGGCGCTGCCAACAAGGCACGCAGCGAAGCGCTGGCAGCACTGCGCAACCCGGCCACGGCCAGCGATGCCGCGGATTTGTCGGCGACCACCGGCGGGCTGTCGTTGTCCGAAGAAATGCTCGGGCGCCTGGATGAGCGACAAGTCGCGTCCATCATCGAGTCCTATAACGCACTGAAGCTCTACCTGATGCTGACGCAACCCGGCACCCACCCGGACCCGGAGTTCGTCGGCGCTGCGTTGCCGGTGGCCTGGGCCAATACCGCCAGTGCCGACAATCCTGTCAGCACGGCGGTGATCCAGGACAACTCGCCGGTCTACGTGCAATTGCTCAAGAATGGCCAGGCACCGTCCTTGTCGCGTAACGAGCAACTCATCAGCGAAACCCGCAACAGCCTGAAGTCCTTCATGATTTCCAGCTCGCTGGTGGACCGTGAATACCTGCGCCTGCAACTCGAATCCAGCCGTCAGTTCCCGGCCGTGGGCTTGAGCGACCTGGTGCCGATGCCCGGCCGGCAGTTGCTGTACGGCACCGAGGCGGTGCCGGCGATTTTCACCCGCCAGGGCTGGGAACAGTTCGTCAAGCCTGAGCTGATCAAGCTGGTGTCGGGCAACCTGCAGAACGAATCGGACTGGGTGCTCGACGGCGAAGGCGGCGACAGCATCGTGCAGAAAGCCAATTTCATCCGCGAGTTCATGACGCGCTACAAGCGCGACTACACCCAGGCCTGGTACACCCTGATCGACAGCGTCGGCGTTCGCCATTTCACCGACATGGCCAACGCGACCCAACAGCTGGCCCTGCTCAGCGACGTGCAGAACTCGCCGGTGAAAATCCTCCTGGCGGCGGTCAACGACAACACCCAATGGGATGTCCCGGCCCCCCGCGAAACACTGCCGGCGGGCGTCAAGCCCGATGACGGATTCTGGAGCGGCGTCAGCGGGATTTTCGATGGCAAGAACACGTCGCCCAGCGCGCTGATTTCGCCGTTGCCGGCGGTCGATGACGGCAGCCTGGCGAAGCGCTTCGAGCCGGTGTCGCGGGTTTTCGCCGTGCAAAACGCCGAAGGCGCCGACAGCACGATCATGGACCGCTACCTCGCGGCCTTGCGCAAGCTCAAGGTGCGGATGAACAACATCCAGCGCTCCCAGGACGTTGGCAAGAGCAGCAAGCAGCTGATCAGCGAAACCCTCGAAGGGCTGCCAAGCGAAGTGACCAGCGTGCGCAACTATGTCGAGACCACCGTCGACACCAGCCAGGGTGGCCTGTCCGAATCGTTGCAGGGCCTGTTCAGCCTGCCGATCCAGTTTGCCTGGGAAACCCTGCGCGACCCGGCCGGCCAACAGATTGCCAAGGCCTGGGCACAGCAGATCGCCAAGCCCTGGGAACAGGTCATGGCGCACCGTTACCCGATTGCGCCAGGCAGCCGCAATGAAGCCTCGGTCAAGGACCTGCAGCGTTTCGTCGACCCGGAGTCCGGGCTGCTGCCGAACTTCAAGCGCAACGAAATCGGCAACCTGTCCGGTGGCGAAGGCCTGGGGATGAGCAGCAACAGCAAGGCAACGCCGCTGGTCAACCCGAACATGGTCAACAGCATCGACAAGGCCAGTTCGTTGGGCCAGGTGATCGCCAGCCTGTCGGACCGCGACAACGGCTTCGAGATCATGCTCGAGCCCTCGGCCAACCTGACCGACATCATCTTCACCCTCGATGGCCAGGTGCAGCACTACCGCAACGGCAAGACCAGCTGGAGCCGCTTCTCCTGGCCGGGCACGACCACCACGCCGGGCGCACGCCTGGATGTGGTGACCCTGACTGGCGAACGCATCACGGTGTTCGACTACCCGGGCCGCTGGGGCCTGTTGCGCATGAACGACAGCGCACGGGTCAGCGATCTGGACGGCATCCAGCAACGCTTCAGCTGGAACACCGGCAGTGGCCCGGTCAGCCTCGCCGTGCGCAACTACGGCGGCGTCAAGTTGACCGACCTGGCCAACGTCAAGGCCTTGAGCGCGCTCAACGCCAAAGAAGGTCAAGCGCTGTGAGCCGCCGCACCTTGAACCCGGGATCCGGCCAATGATCGGCTGCTTCGGCAAGGTCCCCGCGAGCCCGGACTTCGTCAGCCTGCAAGGTGCGGGCGACGAGGTCTGCGAGTTCGATAGCTGGCTGCAAGGGGCGCTGGCCGCCCTGCAGCATCGCGAAGACTGGCGGGCGTTGTTCGACGCTTTGCCGGTGTGCTTTTTCAGCTATCGCGCGCGCAACGGCAACTGGCTGCTGGGTGGGTTGATCAGCTCAAGGGATGCGAGTGGCCGACGTTACCCGTTCTTCATTTTCCAGACGCTCAAGGCCAGCGAAGCCGAACCGCTGGTCAATCCGTTCACCCTGGGCGAACTGTTCAGCGGGCAGATCAGGCCGCTGCTGCACATGGCCGTCCAGGGCGAAAGCACTTCGGTGCTGTTCGAGCGCATCAAAGCCCTGCGCCCGTTGCAAGGACAGGACTTCGAGTTGTTCCGGCGCGTGCACGACAAGTTCCTGGTGAACTTCAACCTGGGCGACATCGCCTACGCGCTACAGGGCACCTACCCGGAATTCGTTACCAACGCCGTGCTGACCCGGCTCCAGGCCCTGAAAAAGCACCTCGGTCAGGCCACGCCGATCGGCATCGCCCTGCCCTTGCCGGCGGAACGGGGGTTGAAAAACCCGACCGCCGATTTGTGGGTCACCTGGCTGACGCAAATGACACCCGAACGCGCCGTGCCGCAGATCAACCTGCTGGCGGACGACTTCATGCGCCCCCGGCTGATCTGCTTTGCCTCACGCAATACCAGCGATGCCTATCGCCTGCTGACTGGCATCCATGACCGCTCGCAGAGCTATGACGTGCTGGCGTCATTCGATGCCTTTGACGAGCACCACCGCAAACACGCTTTTCCCGAAATCGACCGCCCTCTGGGTGACGTTATCGACCGTTTTGTCGATGCCCTGGATTCGAAGTCCGTATGAACAAGATCAAGTATTACTTCTTGCGCTATCAGCCCTACATCCTGGGGGTGTGCTTTTTCCTCACGATCTTCGTGGTGTGGGGCATTGGGCGTGCATTCGGCTTCAGTTCGCTCAACAGCCTGTTGACCGGCATCGGTGTGTTCCTGGGTCTGTCCGCCGGCTATGTGCTGCTGCTTTATCGCGGCGTGTCCCGGCATCACAACCTCGAAGGACTGCTGCGCGAGGATGCCGACCAGGCCGTATTGAACGCGAGCCCGGCGGATCGCGAAGAGGTCAGCCTGCTGCGCGAGCGCCTGTTGCAGAGCATCGAGCGTTTGCACAGCAACAAGCCTCGGGGCAGCAACCCCAAGGATGCGCTGTATGCCCTGCCCTGGTACCTGGTGGTCGGCCAGCCCGCGGCAGGCAAGAGCACCATGCTCTACCAGTCGGGGCTCAATTTCCCTTACGCCGAGCGCGAAGGCGTGCGGGTCGCAGGTCTGGGGGGCACGCGCAATTGCGACTGGTTCTTCAGCTCCGAGGCCGTGCTTCTGGACACCGCCGGGCGCTACATGAACAACCAGGAAGAAGCCGGCAAATGGCGCGCGTTCCTGCAACTGCTGCGCCAGCATCGCCAGCGCCGGCCACTCAATGGCCTGATCGTCACGGTGAGCATCCACGACATCCTGCAAGCCTCGCTCGAAGATCAGGAGCGCATCGCCAAGCGCCTGCGTGAACGCATCCAGGAAACCCATGCCTTGCTGGAAGTGCGCCTGCCGGTCTACCTGGTGTTCACCAAGTGCGACCTGGTGCCGGGCTTCGCGCCCTTCTATCGCCAACTGGACGAGACCGCCCGCGGCGAAGTGATGGGCAAGACCTTTTCCCACAAAGGCTATGAACAGGCCGACTGGGGACAGCGCTTCGGCGTCGCGATGGACGAACTGGTCAGCTATTGGCAACAGGTGGCGAGCCAGCAACTGGTCACGCAGGACATCCAGATCACCCGGCAGGATTCGGCGGTGTACCGGTTCCCGCTGGAACTGGCGGCCCTCAAGCCCCGGCTTCAACTGTTCGTCGATGCCCTGCTGCGCGCCAACCCTTACCAAAGTGCGGAGCTGCTGCGCGGCTTCTATTTCACCAGCGCCCTCGATGCCGACCAGCCGGAACTGGGCGGCCATGCACGGCAGGTGACAGAGCGTTTCTCGCTGGAAGGTGACCGGGAGATCGCCGACGGCAATGCGCAGCCGCGACCGTTGTTCATCAACAGTCTGTTCCGCAAGGTCATCATTCCCGACCAGCACCTGGTGGCGCTGTACACCACCAACCACCGCGAGCGTCGGCGCAGGGCAGCCTGGATCGGCGGTGCCGGACTGGTCGCTGCATTGCTGTGCAGCCTGTTGGGCTGGTCGTACGTCAACAACAAGAACACCCTGCAGAGCCTGTCCACAGAACTGACCCAGGCCGCCGCCGACGATCAATCGGCCACCGGGCAGTACACCGCCTGGCAAACCCTGGATCGCCTGCGGTTCTGGACTGCGCACTACTACGCGCAACACCACGATCAGGGCGTGCCGCTGCGCCTGCGCCTGGGGCTCTATCAAGGGCACAAGGTAGAGCCACTGGTGCGCAGCCACTATTTCGACCGCTTGGAAAGCGTGATGCTCAAGCCCACGGCCGACAACCTGACCCGCTCGTTGTATTTGCTGACCACCCTCAAGGTCTATCAGCGCAACGCCAAAGAGTTGATGCCCGTGACCGGTGTGGACAGCGTCGAACCCAAGGCGCTGCCCAATGACAACCGGGCGCAGTCCATCGCCGGTTTCGGCAAGGCGACGCTGGACACCTACGTCATGCTGTCGCGCGCCCAGCGTGAGAAGGCCGACCCCGGGTTCCTGAAAGCGAAAATCCCGGATTACTGGTACCCGGCGATTGCCCGTCAGGTCGGCAACGCCAGCGTCGCCGCCTCGGACTATGAGTTCGCCAGCCGCCAGATCAACTTCTACAGCGACCAGATCCACGAACCGGACGTGCCGCAGATCCTCGACAACGCGTTCCTGATCTCCAGCTCGCGCAACTACATCAACAGCCTGCTGACCCAGTCGTTGCGCTCGATCGAAACCATCACGCTGGAGTCGGACACCCTGTTCGCCTTCGCCCGTGCGGATTTCCAGAGCCTGAAGACTGAAGGGCAAAGCCAGCTGAGTGCGATCGCCGGCAAGCTGCTCAGCACCCCCAACATCGGAAAAATCATCATCGCCGGGCACGCCGATCAACTCGGCGATCCCCAGGGCAACCTGCAGGTGTCCAGACAGCGGGCGCAAACCATCAAGACCTACCTGGTGGGCAAAGGCGTGCCCGGCGAGCTGGTGGAAGCGATCGGCGAAGGCAGCACCAAGCCTCTGGTCAAGTGCGACATGCAGCAACCCAGGGCCCAGCTGATTCACTGCCTGGAGCCTAACCGGCGAGTAGAGATCGAAGTGCGGGCACTCAACTGAGCAAAGCGCGCCTTGTGAAGAATTACCGGCATCCGGGTCATCTCGACGAGAGGCCCGGGCTGGCATAAGACACCTCTCTTGATCGTTTCAAAGAGGTTAAAGCGAAGGGCTGTGACTTGCGCGCAAGTCGTCTCCCTTTAAATGAAGGTAAGGAGAAAATAGAAATGGCATTTGACGCATACATCAAGATCGACGGCATTCCAGGTGAAGTTCTGGACGAAAAACACAAGGACTGGATCGAAGTGCTGGGCTACGAGTACGGCGCCACCCAAGCGACTTCCGCGACGGCCAGCTCGTCGGGTGGTGCTTCGTCGGAACGCGCATCGTTGAGCGACTTCAAAATCCGCAAAGCCGTGGACAAGGCCTCTGCCAAGCTGTTCGAACACTGCTGCAACGGCAAGCACATTAAAAATATCCAACTGAACGTGAACCGCGCCGGTGGCGACAAGGTGACCTACCTGACCATCAACCTGGAAGAAGTCATCGTGTCTTCCGTGAGAGCGATCGCCGGCGGCAGCCAGGACGGTGAAGACAAAGCCGTTGGCGATCTGCCGATCGAAGAAATCAGCTTCAACTTCTCTCGCATCAAGACCACCTACACCCAGCAGAGCCGTGCAGATGGCCAGGGCGGCGGCAACGTCACCGGTGGCTGGGACCGCACCGCGAACAAGGTTTACGCATAACACCGTGGTAACGACGGGCCGTGCAAGCGGCTCGTTTTCAGCACCGTGCCTGCCCGGCGGGCACGGTGTTCTTTTAGCCTGATCAGAGTTTCCCATGTCTGAATTTCTCAACGACCTTTCGCTGGCCGAACTGACAGCGCCCATCAACGAGGGGAGCGGCGAAGACCTGAGCTTTTCCACCTTGTTCGATCAGGTGAAAGAAGCACGGCGAGCAGACCCCGACTACCTGACCCAGGGTGACTGGCAAACCGACCTGAAGTCATCCGACTGGGACCTGACCCTCACCCTGGCTGCACAGGGCCTGGCTCGACAGAGCAAGGACCTGATGCTCGTCGCCTGGCTCAGCGAAGCCCTGGCGCACAAGCACCATTTCACAGGTATCACCTTCGGCCTGACCCTGGCCGAACGTATACTGGACAATTTCTGGACCGACCTCTTCCCGTCCCTCGAGGATGGGGTCGATGAACGCGCTGCCCGCCTGGCATGGATGAAAACGTCGCTGGCGGAGGTCGTGGGCGGACTGCCCATCACCCAGGGCCAACAGTACGGCCTGCTGCGCTATGACGAATCCCGGCACGTGGAAAACCTTGGGTTGCAGAACCCCCAGGCCATGCGTGCCGCCCTCGACGAAGGCAAGATCAACGCCGAGGTGTTCCAGCGTTCGGTGGTGCTGACCGACTCCGATCACCTGCGCCTGAAGGCCGGCGAAATAGCCGCCAGCCTCAACGCATGCCAACGGCTGCAGAACACCGCCGACAGGCTGTTCGGCCATGACGCGCCGAGTTTTGCCGGGCTCCACGACGTGTTGTCCCGCGCCGGCCAACTGGCCGAGAAGCTGCTCAAGGATCGCGGCATCGAACTGAACCCGGCCGCTGCCGCGCCCATCCCGGCCGTTTCCGAAAGCGCTGGCGCACAACCCACAGGTGCTGCAATGACCCAGACCCGGCAAGACCTTCCAGTCGCACCGCTGCGCACCACGCCACAGACCCGCGACGAGGCGTTCACCCTGCTGGCGGGAATCGCGCAATTCTTCAAGCAGACCGAGCCCCAGAGCCCTGTCCCCTACCTGATCGAACGCGCGATCAAATGGGGCAACATGCCGCTCGAGGGTTGGCTCAATGATGTGATCAAGGACAGCAATGTGGTGGACAACATCCGTGATGTGCTGGGGACCAAGGAAGCGAAGTCCTGACGACCATCAAGCAACGTCACTCCCTCCTCCTAAGATAACCCTGTGGCGAGGGAGCTTGTCGGATCGCCGCACCGTCCCGCTGGACTGCACAGCAGTCCCTTTTTTTGGTTGTTCACGTAATTCCGGGTAGCACCGATAACGGCAGGAGCCGGCTTGCTGGCGATGGCGGGCTGGCGGATTTTGTTGGTGGTGCACGCGTTCCCCTGTAGGAGCTGCCGAAGGCTGCGATCTTTTGATCTTGATCTTCAGCAATCTCCAGATCGCAGAAGCAAAATCAAGATCAAAAGATCGCAGCCTTCGGCAGCTCCTACAGATCTGTTTTCCCCCCGGGGATTCCGGCAGCTTCGCACTGGAGCGCCCCGCGGGAGCAAGCTCCCTCGCCTTCCTGAACAAAACTCCCCCCAAGGCGACGTAACCCCGTGCCTGCCGTTTGTCCGCTGCGACCGACGGCGCACACTTTTGCACGCCATCCAGCCAGAAACTCCGTTCAGGGACTTGTGCTATCGGTATTATGGTATACCATCAGACGCACAGACACCCAAAACCTCCACGGAGCAGCTCATGAGTTTCGAAATCCGCAAGATCGTCAGCTATGTCGAAGAAACCTTTATTGAAGGCGGCAAAGCCACCGATAAGCCCGTGACCATGGTCGGTCTGGCCGTGGTGATGAAAAACCCCTGGCTGGGCAACGGTTTCGTCGAAGACCTGAAACCACAGATCCGCGCCAACTGCTCCGACCTCGGCGCACTGATGGTCGAGCGCCTGGTGGGCATCATCGGCGGTGCCGAGAAGATCGAGGCTTACGGCAAGGCTGCGGTGGTCGGTGCCGATGGCGAAATCGAGCACGCTTCGGCGGTGATCCACACCCTGCGTTTCGGCAACCACTACCGCGAAGCGGTCAAGGCCAAGAGCTACCTGAGCTTCACCAACAAGCGCGGCGGCCCGGGCACCTCGATCCAGATCCCGATGATGCACAAGGACGACGAAGGCCTGCGTTCGCACTACATCACCCTGGAAATGCAGATCGAAGACGCCCCGCGTGCCGACGAAATCGTCGTGGTCCTGGGTTGCGCCGACGGCGGCCGCCTGCATCCGCGCATCGGCAACCGCTACATCGACCTGGAAGAACTGGCCGCCGAAAAAGCCCAGTAACCGGCCGGTAGAACGACAACAAGAAGGCATTGCAGGAGCGCTCCATGATTCGGCTCACCGCTGAACTCACCCCGGCTGGCACCAGTTACCTGGCGACCGGCCAAGGCCAGCCCGTGGTCTTGATCCACGGCGTGGGCCTGAACAAAGAAATGTGGGGCGGCCAGATCGTTGGCCTGGCCACGAAGTACCGCGTCATCGCCTACGACATGCTCGGCCATGGCGCCAGTCCGCGGCCAGAGAGTGGCACACCGCTGCTCGGCTATGCCGACCAGTTGCTGGAGCTGCTCGACCACCTGCAATTGCCCAAGGCAACGGTGATCGGTTTTTCCATGGGCGGGCTGGTGGCGCGGGCGTTTGCCCTGCACTACGCGCAACGCCTGGAAGGCCTGGTGGTGCTCAACAGTGTGTTCAACCGCAGCGCCGAACAGCGCGCCGGGGTCATCGCCCGCACCAGCCAGGCTGCCGAACACGGGCCGGACGCCAACGCCGAAGCGGCACTGTCGCGCTGGTTCAGCCGCGAATACCAGGCCGCGAACCCGGCGCAGATCGCCGCGATCCGCCAGACCCTGGCCGGCAATGACCCGCAGGGTTACCTGACCACCTATGAACTGTTCGCCACCCAGGACATGTACCGCGCCGACGACCTGGGCAGCATCCGCGTGCCGACACTGATCGCCACCGGCGAACTGGACCCCGGCTCGACCCCGGAAATGGCCCGGCAACTGGCCGAACGCATTCCCGGTGCGACCGTTGCCGTGCTCGCCGAGCAACGGCATATGATGCCCGTAGAATCGCCGCGCCTGGTCAACCAGCTGTTGCTGGAGTTTCTGCAGGCCGCGCACTCCCAACAAAACCAGATCAAGGGGATCGTTGCATGACACTCGCACGCTTCCAGATGTGCATCGGCGGTGAATGGGTCGATGCCCTGTCCGGCAAGACCTTCGAAAGCCTCAACCCGGCGCTGGCCGAACCTTGGGCCGAATTGCCCGATGCCGACGAAGCTGATGTCGAGCGCGCCGTACAAGCCGCGCAGACCGCTTTCGACAGCCCGGCCTGGCGCGGCTTGACCGCCACCGCGCGCGGCAAACTGCTGCGACGCCTGGGCGACCTGATCGCCGAAAACAAGGAACAACTGGCGCAGCTGGAAAGCCGCGACAACGGCAAGCTGATCCGCGAAACCCGTGGCCAGGTGGGTTATCTGCCGGAGTTCTTCCACTACACCGCAGGCCTGGCCGACAAGCTCGAAGGCGGCACCCTGCCGCTGGACAAGCCGGACCTGTTTGCCTACACCGTGCACGAAGCCATGGGCGTGGTTGCCGCGATCATCCCGTGGAACAGCCCGCTGTACCTGACCGCGATCAAACTCGCCCCGGCCCTCGCCGCGGGCAACACCATCGTGATCAAGCCGTCGGAGCACGCCTCGGCGACCATCCTCGAACTGGCGCGCCTGGCCCTGGAAGCCGAGATTCCGCCGGGGGTGGTCAACGTCGTCACCGGTTATGGCCCGAGCACCGGTGCCGCCCTCACCCGCCATCCGCTGGTGCGCAAGATCGCCTTCACCGGCGGCGCGGCCACGGCGCGGCATGTGGTGCGCAGCAGTGCGGAGAACTTCGCCAAGCTGTCCCTGGAACTGGGCGGCAAATCGCCGAACATCATCTTCGCCGACGCCGACCTCGACAGCGCGATCAACGGCGCCATCGCCGGGATTTATGCCGCTTCCGGGCAGAGCTGCGTCTCCGGTTCGCGCCTGCTGGTGCAGGACGAAATCTACGACGAGTTCGTCGGTCGCCTGGTGGAACGCGCCCAGCGCATTCGCATCGGCAACCCCCAGGAAGACAGCAGCGAAATGGGCCCGATGGCCACCGCGCAGCAACTGGCGGTGGTCGAAGGCCTGGTGGCCGATGCCATCGCCGAAGGTGCGCGCCTGCGCCTGGGTGGCAAGCGTCCTGAGAATCTGGGCGATGGCTGGTTCTACGAACCGACGCTGTTCGAGTGCGACCGCAACTCGATGAAGATCATGCAGGAAGAAGTCTTTGGCCCGGTGGCCTCGGTCATCCGTTTCAAAGACGAAGCCGAAGCCCTGGCGATCGCCAACGACTCACAGTTCGGCCTCGCCGCCGGCATCTGGACCCGCGACCTGGGCCGTGCCCACCGCCTGGCCCGGGACGTGCGTTCGGGGATCATCTGGGTCAACACCTACCGCGCGGTCTCGGCCATGGCGCCGATCGGCGGTTTCAAGAACAGTGGTTATGGACGCGAAAGCGGCATCGATTCGGTGCTGGCCTACACCGAGCTGAAAACGGTGTGGATCAACCTGTCCCAGGCACCGATGCCTGATCCCTTCGTGATGCGCTAGGAGTCCTGGAAAATGATCGAACCCGGCATTTACAAAGACGTGATGAGCTCGTTCCCGTCCGGGGTCACGGTGGTCACCACCCTGGACCCGGACGGCGGCATCGTCGGCATCACCGCCAGCGCCTTCAGTGCGCTGTCGATCGACCCGGCACTGGTGCTGTTCTGCCCCAACTACGGCTCCGACACCTACCCGGTGCTGCGCGACAGCAAGCAGTTCGCGATTCATTTGCTGTCCGCCGACCAGACCGCCGAAGCCTATGCCTTCGCCGGTAAAGGCAAGGACAAGGCCAAAGGCATCGAGTGGCACCTGAGCGAACGGGGCAACCCGATCCTGGCCAAGGCGACGGCCATCATCGAGTGCGAACTGTGGCGCGAATACGATGGCGGTGATCACGCGATCATCGTCGGCGCGGTGAAGAACCTGATCCTGCCCGAGCAACCGGTGACGCCGATGATCTACCACAAAGGCAAGCTGGGCCCGCTGCCTGCCCTGGCCTGATGGCTGTACACAATCCCCCTGTGGGAGCGGGCTTGCTCGCGAAAGCGGTGGGTCAGTCATATTAATGTCGACTGACACTCCGCCTTCGCGAGCAAGCCCGCTCCCACAGGTTCATCACTTTTTTCAGGAGCCGGCATGAGCCCAGCAGCCTCGTTACTGTTCCGCCAGCAGGCCTACATCAATGGCCGATGGCTGGATGCGCCCGATGGTGCGCAACAGGACATCTTCAACCCGGCCACCGGCGAGTCGATCGGCCAGGTGCCGAACCTCGGCGCCGAGCACGCGCGCCTGGCCATCGAGGCCGCCAACAAGGCCTGGCCGGCCTGGCGTGCGCTGACCGCCAAAGAGCGCAGCAATACGCTCAAGCGCTGGCATGCCCTGATGCTGGAAAATGCCGATGCCCTGGCCGAAATCCTCACCCTGGAACAAGGCAAGCCATTGGCCGAAGCCAAGGGCGAAATCCTCTACGCCGCGAGCTTCATCGAGTGGTTCGCCGAGGAAGCCAAGCGCATCTACGGCGACACCATTCCCAGCCACAAGGGCGATGCGCGCATCGTGGTCAGCAAGGAGCCGATTGGTGTGGTCGCGGCCATCACGCCGTGGAATTTCCCGGCAGCAATGATCACCCGCAAGGCCGGCCCGGCGCTGGCCGCCGGTTGCCCGTGCATCGTCAAGCCGGCTCCGGAAACACCGTTCTCGGCACTGGCCATGGCCGCGCTGGCGGAACAGGCCGGCATTCCAGCGGGTATTTTCAACGTGATCACCGGCGACGCCATCGCCATCGGTGGCGAGCTGACCGCCAGTGCGCAGGTGCGCAAACTGTCGTTCACCGGCTCCACCGCCATCGGCAAACTGCTGATGGCCCAGTGCGCGCCGACACTTAAAAAGGTCTCGCTGGAACTGGGCGGCAACGCGCCGTTCATTGTCTTCGACGACGCCGATCTGGAACGTGCCGTCGACGGTGCGCTGATCGCCAAATTCCGCAACGCCGGGCAGACCTGCGTCTGCGTCAATCGCTTCCTGGTGCAGGCCGGCATCCACGATGCCTTTGTCGCACGCCTTGCCGAACGGGTTTCGCAGCTCAAGGTCGGCAGCGGCTTCGAAGAAGGTGTCACCCAGGGCCCGCTGATCAACGAGCGTGCCGTGGCCAAGGTCGAAGAGCACGTGCAAGACGCCCTGGCCCAGGGTGCACGACTGCTGTGCGGTGGCGAACGTCATGCGCTGGGCAACGGTTTCTTTCAGCCGACCGTGCTCACAGGCGTCACCCCACAGATGAAAGTCGCCCGCGATGAAACCTTCGGTCCGCTGGCCGCGGTGTTCCGTTTCGACTCCGAGGCCCAGGCCATCGAGATGGCCAACGACACCGAATTCGGCCTCGCCGCCTACTGCTACACCCGCGACCTGGGCCGCGCCTGGCGCATGAGCGAGGCGCTGGAGTACGGCATGGTCGGGATCAACGAAGGGCTGATTTCCACCGAAGTCGCCCCCTTCGGCGGCATCAAGTCCTCGGGGCTGGGCCGTGAAGGGTCGAAGTACGGCATCGAGGATTATCTGGAACTCAAATACACCTTGATGGGCGGCCTTTGAGCCCACGGGAGCTACGCAAATGAGCAACGAAAAATACGAAAAAGGCCTGAAGATCCGCACCCAGGTGTTGGGTGAGGCCTACGTCAAGCGCTCCATCGAGAACGCCGACGACTTCACCCGCCCCTTGCAGGAGATGGTCACCGAGTATTGCTGGGGTCATGTCTGGGGTCGTGAGGGGTTGTCCCTCAAGGAACGCAGCATGATCAACCTGGCGATGATCTCGGCCCTCAACCGGCCCCATGAACTCAAGCTGCATGTGCGCGGCGCCTTGCGTAACGGCCTGAGTCGTGAGCAAATACGCGAAATATTGCTTCAGGTCGGCATTTATTGCGGTGTCCCCGCTGCCGTAGACAGTTTCCGGCTCGCCCGTGAAGCCTTCGCCGAAGCCGATGCCGAGGCCTCCAGTTAACCCTTGGCTGTTTGATCCGACCGAGCACCGGGATTCCCGTAATCGAAGTGCTCTTTTTGCATGGACAGCCACAATCAGAGCGGACCCCATGAAACGCCTGCCACTCGACGACAGCTTCAAGGTCAATCGCAACCCCGTCACCCTGCGCGAAATCGTGCTGGATAAACTGCGAAGCGCCATCATGAACTTCCAGCTCCTGCCGGGAGACCGTCTGGTCGAACGCGATCTGTGCGATCGCCTGGGCGTCAGCCGTACTTCCGTGCGCGAAGCCTTGCGTCACCTGGAATCCGAAGGCCTGGTGGAATTCGCCGATGCCAAGGGCCCGCGTGTGGCGATCATTACCCTGGCCGACGCCGTGGACATCTACGAGCTGCGCTGCGTGCTCGAAGGGCTGATCGTGCAACTGTTCACCCTGCGTGCCAAGGCCAAGGACATCAAGGCCCTGGAAAAAGCCCTCGAAGAAAACCGCAAGGCGCTCAAGGACGGCGAACTGCAACAGGTCATCGATTCGGTGCAGGGTTTCTACGACGTGCTGCTCGAAGGCTCGGGCAACCATGTCGCGGCCACCCAACTGCGCCAGTTGCAGGCACGCATCAGCTACCTGCGGGCGACCTCGGTGTCCCAGGAAAACCGTCGCGGCGCCAGCAACCAGGAAATGGAGCGCATGGTCGAGGCGATCAAGGGCGGTGACCCGCTGGCCGCCCACCAGGCTTGCGTCGACCACGTGCGCGCGGCCGCAGCCGTGGCCCTGGACTACCTCAAGCGCAAGCAGGAAGAAACCGGCGACGTCCCGGCGATCACCCTGCCCATCGCGCTGAAAGAACCGCGCATAGGTCGCTGAGATGTTCAGCCCGAGCTTTTGCCCCAAGTGCGGCAGCGCTGATCTCGGTCAGCAGCTGCCGCCGGGCGATACGCACGAGCGCCTGATGTGCCGCGGTTGCGGATACATCCACTACATCAATCCGAAAATCATCGCCGGCTGCATCATCGAGCAGGACGGCAAGTACCTCCTGTGCCAGCGCGCCATCCCGCCGCGCCCCGGCACCTGGACCCTGCCCGCAGGCTTCATGGAAAGCGGCGAGACCACCGAACAGGCGGCCTTGCGCGAGGTCTGGGAAGAAAGTGGCGTGCGTGCGGAAATCGTCTCGCCCTACTCGATTTTCAGCGTGCCCAAGATCAGCGAGGTGTACATCATCTTCCGCGCCATCGCGCTGGAGATCACCGGGCAATACGGGCCGGAAACCCTCGACTACAAGTTCTTCGCGCCTGAGGAGATTCCCTGGGACAGCATCTACTATCCGGCGATCCGGCAGATTCTCGAGCGTTATATCGAGGAGCGGCAGGCCGGGGTTTATGGCATTTACATGGGCAATGATGACAGCGGGAAGATTCACTTTATTCGCTGATTCGTCTTTGCTTTTGACTGTGTACCTGGAAAAACGGAACACCGCCCGGCCTGTAGGAGCGAGCTTGCTCGCGATGGAGGTCAACGATGATGCGGGGAGCCTGACACCCCGCGGTGCCCTCAGGTTTTTCGCGAGCAAGCTCGCTCCTACAGAGCCCGCCGGCCTGATTCTGATGCGTGCGTGTTTCCCTGTAGGAGCTGCCGAAGGCTGCGATCTTTTGATTTTGATTTTTGACGATGTCGAAAGAGCGGAAGATCAAGATCAAAAGATCGCAGCCTTCGGCAGCTCCTACAGGGGGCGTGCGTTTAGCCGAAGAGCAGGTTCGCCCCCACAGTGGGTCGGCGTACAACCCCACCACTCAACAGGCCGAGCGTTAGCTCGCCTGCAGCTTTTGATCTACCCGCCCCCTCGGCAGGCTGAGCGGAGGTGTTCATCCGGGGATGGGCGCGCAGCGCCGTTCGACGCAGTCGAACTCATTGCATGTAGGTCGAAGCGAAGCCGACCGGAGGGCAATGCCCCCGGATGAATACCGCAGCGAAGGAACCCCGAGCCTCAGCGAGGGGGCCGTACGTTCGGGGCGAGCGTTTTTTTGGTTACTTTTTTTAGGCGCTTGTAAAAAAAGTGACTCGCCGTAAGGGCGAAACCATAAGCCACCGTTACCGCAGCAACGGATATGTACACCACACCCAACAACTACACCCCCAGACGAAACTGCTTAGGCGTAACCCCAAACCGCTTACGAAACGCCCGAATAAAATTACTGGCCTGCCGATACCCCAACCGCTCGGCAATCCGCTCAATCGGCTGATCGCCGGCCGTCAACCAATGCCGCGCCAACTCCAGACTATCGCTGCGACTCTGTTGCGCCGCCGCAGTCTGCCAATGCCGCAACATGCTCTGATGCAAAAACGCATTCGCCCCCAACAACGGCTCATCCAGGCTAACCGCTGGCAGGCTCAAACACGGATGTGCCCCCTCCAGCACCTCGATACCCGCGCTACGCAACCACTGCCCGGCCGCCTGCTGCGGGGTCAGGCGAACGCTGACAAACACCTCGGCCGGCGCCCGCCCCAAACGTCGGGCGATGTTGCGCACCAACGTCAGGGTCGCCGCATCGAGGCCGAAAAAATGCGCCTGCCGGCCAGCATTGCGCAGGTGCAGGCGGGCCTGCCCGTCACCCTCCTCCAGTTCCGCCACCACATAATTGGTCACCCGTGGCAGGAAATCAGTGAAGCACGCCAGGCTCGCGCGCAAGGTGGCCGCGGAGTCCAGCAGGATGTTCAAACCCCGCAACGTGGTGGTCGCCATGCCATTGACCAGTTCACAGCCAAACGACGCCCCCGCGCCCGCACGTTCGCATTCGTTCCACAGGCGCTCGACCAGGTGCGCAGGCACCTGCAGGTCCTGCCCTTCGAGCAACGAAAGACAGATGCCGGCCCGTTGCAGCAGTTGGTCCTGACACAGGCCGGACTGCCGGGCATGGCTGAGAATGGTGCGGGTGAAGGCGCTGGAAATGAACGGTTGGCTGGTCATGGCAGGTTACGGCGAGAAGACAGGCGTGTACTTATGCCAGCCTCTGTGTTATCGATCCAATGCATTAAAAGTATCCGCCAAATGCAGGAGACGCATGATGGATCTACGACAACTCCGCCACCTTGTCGCCCTGGCCGATTACCGCAATTTCGGGCGTGCCGCCGAGGCGATCAACCTCAGCCAACCGGCCTTCAGCCGCAGCATCCAGACCCTGGAGCGCGACCTCGACTGCGCGCTGGTGGAGCGCAGCAGCCGAGAATTCCGCCTGACGGGCCAGGGTGAACTGGTGCTGCAACATGCCCGGCGCCTGCTCGCCGGCAGCCAGGCCCTGCACAACGAACTGACGCAATACAACGGCCTGACCGGTGGCGAGCTGCACTTCGGCTGTGGTCCGTATCCGGCACAGTTGCTGGTGCCCGAGGCGCTGGCGGAATTCATCCAGGCGCACCCGGCGATCCGCATCAGTTTCCACCAGGGCGACTGGGAACAACTGGCGGTCTGGCTTCGTGAACAGCAGATCGAATTCCTCGTGGCCGACGCGCGGTACTTCACCGGCGACCCGCAATACCAGGTGCAGCTGTTGCGCCCCCGGCGCGGGCGGTTCTTTTGCCGTGTCGGTCACCCCCTGGCGCACCAGCAGGACCTGTCCCTGCGCGCCCTGCTCGACTACGCGGTGGTCGGCACGCGAATACCACCGATGATTCGCAAGATCCTCGCCGACGCGCAGGGCGAGGCGGACTTCAACCCAAGCGTGGAATGCGCGCAGTTCGATGCCATCCGCCGCGTGGTGATGCGCTCCGACGCAGTGGGCATCGCGACCATCGAGGCCCTGGCCGAACTCGCCGACCAGGGCCTGATCCGCCTGCTGGAGTTTGCCGATGTGCCCAAGGACGACCCCGGCCTGCAATTGCACTACGGCATCGTCAGCCGCGCGGGGCACTCCCTGACACCGGCGGCACAGGCGATGGTCGAGGCGGTGCTGACGGTTGACCGGCGGTTGTTGGCATCGAACTAAGGCTTGCCTGCAACGCCGCAATCCTTGTGGGAGCGAGCTTGCTCGCGATAGCGGTGTGTCATTCAACAATGATGTCGCCTGACACGGCCCAATCGCGAGCAAGCTCGCTCCCACAGGGTTCGGCGTTGCCTTGGTGTCACGCACGCCGCGCCAGCGCCTGCAATGCCCGGGGCTCACCGAGGGCGCGCAGCAGGCAATGCATCGCCTCCTCGCGGCTGCGCTCGAAGCGATAGCGGGACTCGATGTACAGCGCCAGCTTCAACTCCACGGGTTCGTCCAGGGGCAGCGGCACGTGTTGCAGGCCCAGCACACCGGCGACCCGGCTTGGCAGGCTGATGCCAAGTGGCTGGCGGTCGGCGATCAGCTTCGCGGCCAGGGTGCTCTGGGTGCTCATCGCGACATGGCGGCGCAGGCCTTTCAAGCCCAGCTGCAGGTCCACCGGGCTGAGTCCGTCGCGGCGGCTCGACACCTGAATCTGCGGTTGCTCCAGGTATTCCTGCAAGGTGCGCGGCGGCGCCTTGAGCGCGGCGCCATAGGCGAACACGTAATGGTCGGCGGGCAATGCCTGTTTGTGCAGGCCGGCCAGCCCGGCCAGCGGCTGGTCGAGGTCGATCAGGATATCCAGCTTGCCGCTGGCCAGGTCCTGCAAGGCGTCACGGCGCCGGGGCTGGAAATATCGCACCTGCCAATCGGCATGGGGCGATTCGAGCAAGGCATCGAGCAACACCGGTTGCAGGCAATCCAGGCAACTGATGCGCAGCAGCGGATTGTTCTGCCGCGCGGCGGGGATCATGCGCAAGCCATCGCGCAATGACTCGAGCGCCGCACGCACGTAGTCGGCCAGACGATGGGCGACCAGTGTCGGCGTCACGCCCAGGCGACTTTTGATGAACAGCGGATCGCCGCACAACTCGCGCAGGCGACGCAACGCATTGCTCATGGCCGGTTGCGACAGGCACATCACCTCGGCGGCACGGGTGACGCTGCGCTGCTGGTAAATCGCATCGAAGGCGAGCAACAGGTTCAAATCGAGCTGGCGTAAATCAAGCATGGTCTTGCTCCGGCAAATCGCTTAACGTCGGGCAGCCTAACCAGTGTTCCGGAACAAGCTGTGAGCCCTACATGACAAAAAGCGATCAGCCACTGCACGATCAATCCATACCCAATGCGTTCTACGCGCCGACCCTGCTGCCGGCCATCGAAGAGTTGCTGGCCCGTGGTGTGGACCGCGAACAGATCGAAGGCCTTTTTCGTCGCAGCCTGTTCGAGTTGCGCACGCCATTCATGCGCGTTCCGCTGTTCATGTCGCGGCGCTTCTGGGCGTTTGCCCTGGAACAGACCGGCGATCCGCTGATCGGCCTGGCGGCCGGTCGGCGTTTCGTTTCCACCGCCACCAATGGCCTGACGTACCTGTTCGACGTGGCCGACTCACTGGACAGCGCCTGCCAGTATTTCGTGCGCTTCTTTCCGTTTTTCAACGGGCACTTCCAGGCGCAGATCGTGCGCGGCGGCGACAACGTCGAACTGCGTCTGCTCGATCGCGGCAGCGTGAAAGCCGGCGCAGCCACCGCCGATTACATCCTCATCAGCCTGTGCAGCATGTTGCGGCGCAAGTTCCTCGCCAGCGGCCTCGGGCGCGATCCGGTGCTGGGCATCGGGCTGACCGGACCCTGCACCGCCAACCCGCAGGATCACGAGCAAGCCTTCCGTGCCCCCGTGCAGTGGCAACAGGCGCAACACTCGATCCGCCTCGATCCACAGCTGTTCGTCATCCCGTTGACGCCGGGCAATCATGAACTGGAGCAGACACTGGTGGAATTGCTGGAACAGACCCGACGCAACAGCGAACCGACCTTGCTGGAGCAAGTCTGCGACCACTTGATCGTCGACCTCGCACAAGCCAACTGGCAGCAATGGTGTGGCACCCAGCATCTGCTCGAGCGCACCGCAGCCCGACGCTTGAAGGCGTTGGGCTGGAGTTTTTCCGAGTTGCTCGACGAGTACCGCCGCTACCGGGCCCAAGACTTTTTGCAGGGGACAGACCTGGAGCTGGTGGAGATTTCCGACCGCCTGGGCTACAGCGATGTACAAAGCTTCAATCGTGCATGCCTGCGGTGGCTGGGGTGCGCGCCGGGCGCCTGGCGAGCCCGGCAAGGACAATAAAAAGGTTCTTTACTCACTCCCGGGAAACTGTAGGAGCCAGCCTGCTGGCGATGGACTCCAGTGCGCCGCGTTGATCCGGTTCACCCGCGTTATCGTTGACGACCATCGCTGGCAGGCCAGCTCCTACAGGGGACCGCGTTGATCCAGTTCACCCGCGTCATCGTTAACGACCATCGCTGGCAGGCCAGCTCCTACAGGGGACCGCGTCTATCCAGGTCACCTGCGTTATCGTTGACGACCATCGCTGCGATGCGGCGACCCGACAAGCCAGCTCCCACAGGGGACCGTGCCCACGCGGTAAAAGCCACAAAAAACAGTGCGATACCTCGGGTTCGTGCAGTGGTGATGGTAGTCGGGTAAAGCGCAGAACCCTGTGGGAGCGAGCCTGCTCGCGAAAGCGGTATGTCAGTCACATCGATACTGGATGTGCCGCCGTCTTCGCGAGCAGGCTCGCTCCCACAAAAAACCACGCTCGTGCGCCTCGGATGCCATCGTTTTTTGCGTACCCCCGGTTTCCAGCTACAAATGATGGGTGGGTTGAGTGTCCGCAAGCCTGACAGCGATTGTCACGGGTCGGACATCGATGGATGGCTGCGGTTTTAGGGATGGGCAGGCGCATGGCTCAAGGCAAGTATCGCTCCGACATAGATGGGCTGCGCGCTGTCGCGGTGATTGCAGTGTTGCTGCATCACCTCAAGGCGAGCCTGTTGCCCGGCGGCTACGTGGGCGTCGACATCTTCTTCGTCATCTCGGGATTCCTGATCACTTCCCAGGTGTTTTCCGAGGTCAAGCGCAATGCGTTCTCGCTCAAGGGCTTTTATCAGCGGCGCATCAACCGCATCGTGCCGGCGCTGGCGACGGTGCTGCTGGCGACCGTGATCGCCGGGGCCTTCATCCTGTCTCCGGTCGATCTGGTCCGGCTCAACGTCAGCGCCCTGCTCTCGCTGCTGGGCGTCTCGAATATCTACATCTGGGTCAAGTACGGTAACTACTTCGCCGCCGATGCCAGCGAAGCGCCTTTGCTGCACACCTGGTCGCTGGGTATCGAAGAGCAGTTCTACGTCATCTGGCCGCTGTTCATCGTGTTGCTGTATCGGCTGGCGCCGCGTTACGTGTTGCCCGTGCTGGCCATCGGCGTGGTGCTGGCGGTGGGGGTTTCCGAGTACGCGACGGGGGTCTTCGCCACGGCCGCCTACTATCTGCTGCCCACGCGTTTTTTCGAACTGATGCTGGGCGGGCTGTTGGCGATCTACCTCCATTCACCGCGCGTGATCGGCAAACGGGCGGCCCATGGCTATGCGCTGGCGGGCTACCTGCTGATCGGTTTCTCGCTGTTTGCCTTGAACCCCGACTCCACCTTTCCCGGGATCAACGCCCTGATTCCCTGCCTGGGCGCCGCCTTGCTGATCCTGGCCGGCAGCGGTGAACGCCACTCACGCCTGCTCACCAGCCGGCCCATGGTGTTTATCGGCCTGATCTCCTACTCGCTGTATTTGTGGCACTGGCCGCTGATTGCCTTCCTGAACTACGTGGAAATCCCCATCGACCTGCCCGTGGGCGCGCTGCTGATTGCCGCCTCTGTCCTGCTGTCGTGGCTGTCCTGGCGGTACGTCGAGGTGCCGTTTCGCCGTACCGGGGCAGGCCTGCACTTTGCCCGGGTGTTCACCCGCCGGTTTGCCCTTCCGGCGTTGGGGCTGGCTGTGCTGGCAGGGCTGAGCCTGCAGTTCAACGGTTTTCCACAACGCTTCAACGCCGACGTTTCAGCGCTTGAAGGGATGACCCTGAACAAGCCTGCCGAGGTCCGCCGCGGCTGCCATGTGCCCAATGCGCTGTACCAGACCGAACCCAATGAGCACTGCCGATTGGGCGCAACCAAGGAGGCGCTGGACGGCATCATGATCGGCGACTCGTTTGCCAATCACTTCACCGGCATGGTCGACATTCTGGCCAGGCCCGACAACATCATGCTCATGGACTACACCATGGACTCTTGCCCGCCAATCCTCGGCTACACCGCCGAAATGCCTCCGGTGTATGCGGCCCATTGTGCGAAACGCAACGAGCGGGTGTTCAGCCTGATCGAGCAGAACAAGTATCGCTACGTGGTACTGGCGGCGATCTGGCCCAAGGATGACCGGGCCAGGGATCTGGTCGAAGCGAGCCTGCGGCGGGTGGTGGAGAACAGCGGCCAGGTGATCGTCATCCTGAGCAACCAGCACATCGAAAAGGCCGCGAGTTGCCCGATTCGCCGGCTGATGTTCGGCACCGGGCGCAACTGCTCGGTCGTCCAGAGCACACTGGCGCCGTATTGGGCGGACGTGCGGGCCAGGTTCCCGCAGATACGCTTCATCGACCCCAACCAGGTGATATGCCCGGCCGGCGTGTGCAGTCCGATCATCGAGGGTCAGTTGCTGTACCTGGACGACTCACACTTGAACGAAGTGGGCTCGCGGGTTATCGGCCACACCTTGCTCGATCGTGGCTTCTCCCTGCTGCACGACCCCAAGGCGAAACCGCAAACCGCCGACGCAAGGCGGGGTGCCAGCGTGGTCAATTGACACCGCCTCCCCCGCTCCCGGGCGCTCCGGTAGAAGGTGCGCCCGACTCATGAAAGTGCCATTGGCCAGCCCCCCGTCGACCTGTCAGATCATTGAATTTTGCAATGACCCCGAAAGGCAACATGCCAATAGATTGTCGGTCGATTCTTGACGCTGGCATATCGCCACATACGCGCAAGAACGGTCGGACCTTGGGGAAAAGCGTCAAGAAACCGGTGACTCAAATCTGACACACTCAAGCTGCTACAACCCTTGTATTTCGCGGCTTACGACCGTTTATCGCTTTCTTTGGACTCTCGCCAAAAACCCGAAATCGGGGGAAAACCCAACAGTGGTGCGCGTTTGATGGCAATTGGCCCCCCGAGTTTGGGGGTGTCTTGCCCTTTTAACATGCCGGATGGTTGACGCGGTTTTCCGAGGCTGGTCTATACCCCTTTTTACAGTTTTCACTTCGCGACTCTCCACTGTCTTACGAGGCACGCCAATATGGACGTGAGCGTATTTGGTACGGGCTATGTTGGCCTGATACAAGCAGCGGCACTGGCCGATGTCGGACATCGTGTCTTGTGTGTCGACATCGACCCGAACAAGATCCGGCAACTGCAACAGGCCGTGCCACCGATCAGTGAACCAGGGCTTTCCGCCACCCTTGAAGAAAACATCAAGGCCGGTCGCCTGCTCTTCACCACCCAGGCCAGCGATGCGGTGGAGCATGCCGACCTGATCTTCATCGCCGTCGGTACGCCCGCCGACGAAGACGGTTCCGCCGACCTCAGCCATGTGCTGAACGTGGCCCGGCAGATTGCCAGTTACATGGAGGCCGACCGCACCCTGATCATCAAGTCCACGGTGCCGGTCGGCACGGCGGACCAGGTCAGTGCCACCGCGGTCGAAGAGTTGCAGCGCCGCGGCAAAGGCTCGTTGAAGGTTCGGGTGGTGTCCAACCCGGAGTTTCTCAAGGAAGGCAGTGCCCTGGCCGATTGCATGCGCCCGGACCGGATCATCGTCGGTACCGCCGACGATGAAGCCCGCGGCCAGATGAGCGACCTCTACGCACCGTTCTGCCGCAACCACGAAAAACTGATGTTCATGGACAATCGCAGTGCCGAGCTGACCAAGTACGCGGCGAACGCGATGCTGGCCACGCGCATCAGCTTCATGAACGAACTGGCCAACCTCACCGAGTTGCTGGGCGCCGATATCGAAGCGGTGCGCAAAGGCATCGGTTCGGACCCGCGCATCGGTTACCACTTCATCTACCCCGGTTGCGGCTTCGGCGGTTCCTGCTTCCCCAAGGACCTGCGCGCCCTCCTGCACACCGCCGAGCACTGCGGCATGCCTTTGCGTCTGCTGCGTAGCGTGACCGAGGTCAACGACCTCCAGCGCCATATCCTGTTCAGCAAACTCAAGGCGCAATTTCCCGGCGGGCTGGCCGGCAAATCCATCGCCTTGTGGGGCCTGGCGTTCAAACCCAACACCGATGACATGCGCGAAGCCCCCAGCCGTTATCTCATGGAGGCACTCTGGGCCGAAGGCGCGAGCGTGCAGGCCTACGACCCGGAAGCCATGTCCGAATGCCGGCGCCTCTACGGCTACCGCGACGACCTGCATCTGTGCGCCACCCGCGATGACACACTCGAAGACGCCGATGCCCTGGTGATCTGCACCGAGTGGAAGAACTTCCGCGTGGTCGACTTCGACCTGCTGGCGAGCAAACTGCGCTGCCGGGTGATCGTCGACGGGCGCAACCTCTACAACCCGGAACAGGTGGCGGCTGCCGGCCTGCACTACAGCGGCATCGGCTTGCGCCACATCGTGCCCGAGGCCTTGCGTCCATGAAGATTCTCGTCACCGGAGCGGCCGGCTTCATTGGTGCCCATTGCGTGCTGCGACTGTTGCGCGACGGCCACCAGGTGTTCGGCCTGGACAACTTCAACAGCTACTACGACCCGCAACTCAAGCACGATCGTGTGCGTTGGGTGCAGGAGCAGGCACGCCCTTTCCAGCTCGCAACGGTTGACCTGGCCGATACGCCGGCCATAGAGGCGCTGTTTGCCAGGGAGAAACCCGAGGTGGTGATCCACCTCGCCGCCCAGGCCGGGGTGCGCTACTCCCTGGAAAATCCCCGGGCGTACCTGGACAGCAACTTGAGCGGTTTCCTGAACATCCTCGAAAGCTGCCGCAACCACCCGGTCAAACACTTGATCTACGCCTCGTCCAGCTCGGTGTATGGCGCCAACCAGCACACACCCTACTCGGTGCGCGATGGTGTCGATCATCCGCTCTCGCTGTATGCCGCGACCAAGAAGTCCAACGAGTTGATGGCCCACAGCTACAGCCACCTGTTCGGTATTCCCTGCACCGGGCTGCGCTTCTTCACGGTATACGGCCCCTGGGGACGGCCCGACATGTCGCCGATCCAGTTCGCCCGGGCCATCGCCGAAGAGCAGCCACTGAAGCTGTTCAACTACGGCGAGCACCAGCGGGACTTCACCTACATCGACGACATCATCGAGAGCATCACGCGGCTGATCGAGTGCCCGCCGCAAGCCAATGACCAATGGGACCGCGAACACCCGGACCCGGCCACGAGCATGGCGCCCTGGCGGATTTTCAACATCGGCGGCCAGCACCCGGTAGCGCTCAAGGATTATCTGGCGCTGCTGGAAAAACACATGGGTCACAAAGCCCGGGTCGAGCTGCTGCCGCTGCAACCCGGCGATGTGCTCAACACCTGCGCCGATGCCAGCGACCTGGCACACGCGACCGATTTCCAGCCGCGCATCGAGCTGGATGAGGGACTTGGGCGCTTCGTTGCCTGGTTCCGCGCTTACTACTAACCAAGTAATTAAACATTTAACACTAATCAAATAAGTAATTAACTGACTAATACCAATTAACTAAGTAACAAAGCGATAAAAAACAATTAACTAAACAATAATCTGTTTAGCACTAACTAACTGCCTATCGCCCACGCCGCACGCGGCTGAACTTTGCGGAGGAATTATGACTGGTCATGAGAAAAG
This sequence comes from Pseudomonas sp. PDM27, assembly GCF_019219205.1. Lineage (NCBI taxonomy): Bacteria > Pseudomonadati > Pseudomonadota > Gammaproteobacteria > Pseudomonadales > Pseudomonadaceae > Pseudomonas > Pseudomonas sp. PDM27. Next base: position 833,432 of record NZ_JAHUWF010000001.1, read on the forward strand.
TGTGCCCCTGGATGCAATGCGCAGAGACAAGCGCATGGACCCCGAGCACCGCATGCGCATGGACGCCGCCATTCACATGCAGGGACGTGGCTGGATTACCGGTCGCGACGGTGGCCGACCCTGGACCCTGTCGCGCACCAACCGCGTGTTGGCCAGCTGCGGTGCGCTGCTGATCCTGGTGCTGATTGCGCCGGTGCTGCTGGGCCTGGCGCTGGCCATCAAGTGCACCAGCCCGGGGCCGGTGATGTTCGTGCAAAAGCGCACCGGTTACCGCGGCCGCCTGTTCGGCATGTACAAGTTCCGCACCATGGTCATCAACGCCGAGGAGCTCAAGGAGTCCCTGCGGCACCTGAACAAGCACGGCGCCGACGCCATCGATTTCAAGATCGACAAGGACCCGCGCATCACCGGCATCGGCGGCTTTCTGCGGCGCACCAGTCTCGACGAGCTGCCGAACCTGTTCAACGTAGTGAGCGGCGACATGCGTCTTGTCGGCCCCAGGCCCACTTCGTTCAACGCCTACCGCTACAAGGACAATCACCTCGTTCGCCTGAGTATCTACCCCGGCATGACCGGCCTGTGGCAGATCTCCGGGCGCAGCAATATCGATTTCGACCAGCGTGTCGAGCTGGATCTGCGTTACATCGCCCAACAGAGCCTGCTGCTTGATTTGAAGATTCTGTTGAAAACCCCTTTCAAAGTATTCAGCGGCCACGGAGCGAGTTAAATGGACGGTTCAACTGCTAAAAGCCTCAGCATTGCCAGCCCGAGCGAGTCCAACCTGACATCGACCGTGCTGGACCAGGACCTGCGGATCCTGTTCCTGACCGCCGCCAACCCCGGCGCGGGCACCACCACCAGCGCCCTGGCGCTGGCCAGCCAACTGGCGCAGATGAGCAGCGGCCTGGTGCTGCTGGTGGACGCCAGCCAGTCGGCGACCAACCTCACGCAACAGTTGGGGCTGACCCGGGAACGGGGGTTTCACGACTTGCTGTTCAACACCCAGAACCCGCCCTTGTTGCAGGACTGTGTGGTGGACGTGTCCAGCCTGCCGTTCCACGTACTGCCGTTCGGCCGCCACCCCCGGGGCAACGAACACCTCACACCGGAACGCCTGGGCCCGCTGCTCGATCAACTCGGCAGTCAATACCGCTTCGTGGTGATCGACGGCGATGCCGTGTATTCGGATTCCGACACCCTGGCCATCAGCACCCAGGCGGACGGCGTGGTCATGGTCGTTCGCTCTGAAGACACCCGCTGGGAAGTGGCCCAGGCCGCGGCCCAGCGCCTGAGCCAGGCTGGCGCGAAACTGGTCGGCAGCGTGTTCAACCGACGCAAGTACTACATGCCCAAGTGGCTGTACAAAAACCTGTGAGCCACCAGAAAGGATGACGCCATGAACGCCAAGATGCTTGTCCTGCTGTTGCTGCCGCTTGCAGGTTGCTCCAGCACTTCCTCCGACCAGTCCCAAAGCATGCCGGTGCAGATCCTCACGGCCCCGCCGGCCAATGCCCAGGCCACCGACGTGCCCAAGGTCGAGCAGACCTTGCGGCCACAGGATGTACTGGACGTGATTTTCCACATCAGCACCAGTGGTTCCGACGCCTATCGCGTGCAGTCCGGGGACATGATCTCGCTGAACTTCACCGCCGCCAGCCAGCTCAACGGCAACCAGTTGGTGCTGCCCGACGGCACCATCGAACTGCCTGGGGCCAACACCTCGGTGAAAATCGAGGGGCTGACCCGCGATCAGGCACGCGAAGCGATTCAGCGCGCCTACGACCGCAAACAGCTGTTCCAGCCCAACCGCAATCAGCTGTCGGTGAACCTGGTGAGCCCGCTGACCAATGAGCAGAACCTCAAGTCCGTGCTCAACCACCCCGGCACCGGCATGAGCCGGGAAATCACCGTGGGCACCGACGGCTACGCCAGCTTCCCGGAAATCGGCTCCGTGCCGCTGCAAGGCATGACCGTCAACCAGCTGGAGGCCTACCTCAATAAACGCTACGCCACCTTGCCGGGCCGCATGACCGTGGACGTGCTGCTCAAGTCCACCGCCGGCAACGAGATCTTTGTGCTGGGTGAAGTCGGCCAGCCGGGCTCCTACCCGATCCGCCGCCCGGTATCGGTGCTTGAGGCCCTGACCATGGCACGCGGCTCCAACGTCAAGGCGCGCCTGGACTCGGTGATGATCATGCGGCGCAACGGCAACCAGGTGGTCGCGCATCGTTATGACGTGGAGAAAGCCTTGTCCGGCGATGCCTCGCAGATCGCCTACCTGCAGGCGGACGACATGCTGTACGTGCCCAAGACCAAACTGGCCAGCGCCGGCGAACTCGCCCGGCAACTGGCGGACGTGGTGTTGTTCCAGGGCGTGGGCATGAGCTTCAGCTATCGCGTCGACAACAAAGACAGCAACGACTAACTCACAGGTGACCGCCATGAATCCAAAGGAAAACTACCTGCATGAGTTCTTCAGGATCTTCTTCGCCAACAAGCAATTGGTGAAACGAGTATTCCTGATCTTTGCAGTGATCGCCGTGGTCTTGCCGCTGATGCTCAAGCAGAGCTTCGATATCACCGCCCAGGTGATCGTGCAGTCCAAGAAGCTCTCCCAGGGGGATGCCACCAGCACCCTCAACCAGGAGAACGCGTCCTTCATTCCGCCGTCGCTGGCGGACATGGAGACCGAGAGCAATATCCTGCGTTCGCCGGCCTTGATTCGCCAGACCATCGACCAGTTGCGCGAAAAGGGTGAGTACACACCGCCCGTGAGCGTCTTCAACAAACTGCTGGTGCAGCCGTTCAAACGGTATGTCAGCAATCCCGTTCGCGAGCAGGTGATCAACCCGCTTCGCAACATGCTGGGGCTGCAGACCGATCCGGTACGCGACACTGCGCTCGATGTCCTCACGCAGGAAGCGTCCGACGCCCTCAAGGTTGAAACCTTGCCAGGCTCCAACGTGATCTCGATCGTCTACAGCTTCCCTGACCCGGCCCAGGGCACCCGCTTCGTCGCCGCCCTGCTGCAGAACTACCTGGTCAACCGCCAGGAAATGCAATCGATCGACCTGCCGCAGAGCTTCTACGAAACCAAGAAATTGCAGTACCAGGTGCGTCTCGATGGCCTGGAAGCCAACCGCCTGGCCTTGCTCGAAAAGATCGGCTCGTCCGATCCCAAGGAAGAAATCACCTTCCGCCTCAACGCGATCAACACCGAGGAGCAAGCGCTGAACCTGTATCAGGACCGGTTGCTGCAAAGCCAGCGCTGGCTCGAATACCTGAAAACCAACCTGGCCAGCGCCAACAACGCCCGGTTCAACGACTACACCTTCCCCTACACCTTCACCACCACGGTCGACAACGTCGCGTTCGAAGACCGCGAGATCAAGCAGCTGGGTGAGCAACTGACGACCCTGGTCAGCCGCTACATGAGCGACCTGGCGATCTTCCAGCCCAGCAGTGAACCGATGCTGCTGGCACGTGAGCAAATCACCCGCACCCGTGGGCAGTTCCTGAAGATTGTCAGCAACCGGATCCAGGAGCGCACCAGCGACCTGGCGACGGTCAGCTCGATCATCGACCAGAAAACCGCGCGCATTGCCGAGTTCAAGAACCGCATCCACCAGTTGCAGGAAACCCAGAGCAAGCTGCGGCAGATGGACACCGAGATCGATGCGCTGCATGCGGCGTTCTCCACCTATGCCCAGCGCTTCGCCGAAAGCAGCACCGCGCGTGCGCTGGACAACGACCTGTCCAACGCCCGGGTGCTCAGCCCGCCGTTCGAACCGACTGAGGCGGCGTTCCCCAAACCGCTGCTGATCATTCCGTTCGGGCTGTTCACCGGTCTGCTGCTGGCGATTGCCCTGGTCTACGTGCGTGAGTTCTTCGACCACCGCTTCAAGCACCCTGCGCAAATCAGCCATGAACTGGGCTTGCCGGTGCTGCTGGTGCTCAACGATCAAAGCGTCCTGCCAAACAATCCGCACAAGAACTGGAGCGTTCCGGCCCTCGTGCATTGGGTGCGCAATTGAACGCGGCGCTCGGCACCCCCCGCGACCTGCCGATCATTCATTTGCTCAGCAGCGGCGGCTTCTATGGGGCCGAGCGGATGCTGCTGGACCATTGCCTGGCGACGCCGGGGCAGCACCAGGTGCTGTTTCTCGATGCGCCGCCAGAGCTGATCGCGCGTTTTCGCCAGGCCGGTGTCGATTGCCTGGGCTGCGCGGGCCTGGGCGCGTTGCTGGGGCATTTGCGCCAGCGTCGGAACCGGCGGCCACTGATCAATACGCACAACTTCAAGGGCCTGCTGTTCGGCTGGGTCGGCGCCACGCTGTTGCGCCTGCCCCTGGTGATCACCCAGCACGGCTTCACCCCGCGCAGCCGCAAGCAGAAGTTCTACACCTGGCTGAGCCTGCAACTGTGCCGCACGGCTTCGGTGGACCGGGTGGTGTGTGTCGCCGAAAGCATTGCGGTGCTGCATCGCCAGGCCAACGTGCGCACGGACAAGTTGCAGGTGATCCCCAACGGCCTGCCGGCGGCCAACGACCTGCTGCCGCACAGTGGCGCACGTCAACGCTGGCTGGCCGGTTACGTCGGGCGCCTGAGCAGTGAAAAAGGCCCTGACCTGTTTCTCGATGCGCTGATCCCGTTGTGTCAGCAGTATCCGCAACTGGATGCGGTGATGCTCGGCGACGGGCCGGAGCGGGAAAGCCTGCAGGCGCGCATCGACGAGGCCGGCATGCAGGCACGCATCACGTTGCCGGGTTACCAGACCGACATGCGCGCCTGGTGGCGGCAACTCGATGCGCTGGTGATCAGCTCGCGCACCGAAGGCACGCCGATGATTCTGCTCGAAGCGATGCAGGCCGGCGTGCCGGTGGTGGCCTTTGGCGTCGGCGGGATTCCCGATGTCGTGCAGGACCGCCACAACGGCCTGCTCGCCGCGCCCACCGACAGCGCCGCCCTCGCCCGCCAGATCGGCACGCTGGTGCGAGACCCGGCACTGGCCGGCGAGTTGATCGAAAACGCAAAACGTACGCAACGGGATCGCTACGACCTCAAGGCCCTGGCCGAACGCTGGTCGCAGCTTTACATCCGCACTGCACGGGAGGCACGCGCGTGATTTTTCCACTCTCGATCGTCAGTTTGCTCGGCCTGGTCTGCCTCGGTCTGCTGGCCAGCCCCTATCCGTACCTGGCGCCGGGCGCGGTGCTGGGCCTGGTGGGTGTCGCGGTGCTGTACCGCAAACCGGCCTGGGGCCTGCTGGGCATTGTCGCCATCCTGCCGTTCGAGGGGCTGTTCAAGGACAACGCGTTATCGGGCTCCAAGTTCCTCGGAGCTTCGCTGGCGCTGATCCTGATGCTGCAACTGGCGATTCGGCAACTGCCGGCCGATCGCCTGCGCAGCAATATCTGGCACTTGCTGGTCGGTTTCATGCTGCTGTACCTGCTGAGCCTGTTGAACACCGACGACATGGGCATCTCCCTGGGCCACCTGCGCGAATTGAGCGTCGGCCTGATTCTGTTTGTCATCACCCTGCTGGTGGCGCGTGAGTTGAACCTCGACATGTTCGCCCGGCTGGTCGCCATCAGTGTCGCGGTGACCTGCGCCATGGCCATGTTCTCCACCAAATACCAGGACGCGGGCCGCGCCTCCGGACTGCTCAAGGACCCGAACAACTTTGCCCTGCTGATCGCCTTCGCCGTGCCCATGGCGCTGTTGCTGGTGGTGCGCAGCCCGAACCTGTTGCACCGGTTGTTCTGGGGGGGCTGCACCCTCCTGTTGCTGGGCGGCATGACCAAGACCGATTCCCGTTCCGGGCTGGTGGTGTTGTTCCTCAGCCTGTTGATCGGTGCGTGGCATTACCGTGCACAGTTGCCACGCATTCGTCCGCGTCACCTGGGCTTTGCCATGCTCGGCCTGGCGATTGTGATTCCGCTGGGGTTCTATGCGATGCCGGCCGGTTACGTGGAGCGCATCCAGTCGCTGAGCATCCTCAGTTCCGGGGCCAAGAGCCAGGACCCGTCCCTGGGCCGTCGCGCCTCCTACATTGTGGTCGGCAGCTCGATGATTGCCGAGAACCCCTTGCTCGGCACCGGCCCCGGCACCTTCCCGCTGCATTACGCCACCACCGGTTACGCCAAGGCCTTTTCCATCAAGGGCGAGACCCAAGACCTGTACCGGCGCGCCCACAACACCTACCTGGAAATCTTCAGTGAACTGGGGATTCCCGCCGGCCTGATGTTCGTCGGCATGCTGGCCCTGGGGTTGTACAACCTGCTTCGCGCCCGAAGGGCCTGGCTGTTGCGCGGGGACGCAGCGCGAGCCGATGTGATGACCCACCTGAGCATGAGTTTTCTGTCATTGACCTTGTTCCTGATGTTCCTCAGCGCGCCGAACCACAAATACCTGTGGATCATGCTCGCGTTGACCAGCGTGCTGCGCACCAAGGCCGAAGACGCCCCGTTGACGGAGGCCAAGGCATGACCCGCATCAGTATCGTCATCCCGATGTACAACGAAGCCCGGCACATCGCCCGGACCCTGTTTGCGGCACAACATGCCGCCGATGCGGCCAGGGTGGAATGCGAGTTGATCGTGGTCGACAACGGCTCCGACGACCAGGGCCCGCACATCGCCCGGCAGTTCGGCGCCCAGGTGCTGGTCCTGCCCGGCCTGCTCATCGGCGCATTGCGCAATCGCGGCGCGGCGATCGCCCGTGGTGAATGGCTGGCCTTTATCGATGCCGACATCGAGATGCCGGAGAACTGGTTCGAACTGCTGTTCGACCTCGAATCCGTCGGCCAGGCCGATGTCATGGGGCTTGACCTGCACACCCCGGCCGAAGCGCCGTGGTACGCCGATGCCTGGCAGCGCCGCACCTTGCGCCCCGATACGCAGCCGCTGCATGCCGTGCAATGGCTGCCCAGTTCCAACCTGCTGATGCGCCGTCGCTGGTTCGACAAGGTTGGCGGTTTCAATGAACAACTGCGCACCGGCGAGGACAAGGAACTGACCATGCGCCTGGCCGACGCCGGCGCCAGGCTGCGCTCGGTGAACCAGAGCGTGGCGCTGCACTGGGGCTACGAAGGCAGTTGGCGCGAATGGATGGGCAAGGAACTGTGGCGCCAGGGCAGTCATCTGCAACTGCTGCGCACCCATGGCCCGAGCCTGCGCCTGCTGCGTTTTCCGCTGCTGTCGATGGCCGCCTGGGGGATCGACTTCCTGGCCATTTCCGCCCTGCTCGACGGCTTCCCCCACCATGCGGTGCTGATGCTGATGCTGACTCTCCTGCCCGCCCTGGGCCTGAGCCTGCGCCAGAGTGCCAAGCACCACGACATGCGCCTGACCTTGCAACTCTGGGGCCTGCACTGGGTGCGCCTGCACCTGGCGGGCGCCGGATTCATCCTCAGCCTTTGTCATTGGAATGCCAGGAGGCCCGCCCGTGGCTGAATTCATTTTCTGGTTGTGCCTGTTGCTACCGGTCTACGCCTACCTCGGCTACCCCCTGTTACTGACGTTGCTGGCACCCTTTTATCGGGCACCGCGTCATGGACCGGCGCAACCGATGGACGTGAGCATCGTGATTGCCGCCCACAACGAGGCACGGCATATCGAGGAAAAACTGCGCACCGTGCTGGCCCAGGATTACCAGGCCCGCTCGCTGCACATCATCCTCGCCAGTGACGGTTCGACCGACGACACCGTGGCCTGCGCCCGCAGGGTCGATGACCCGCGCATCAGCGTGCTCGACCTGCCCCGCCAGGGCAAGGCGGCGACGCTCAATGCCGGGGTCGCGATCAGCAGCGGCGCGATCCTGGTGTTCACCGACGCCGACAACCAATGGTCCACCGACACCCTCGGCCATCTGCTCGCACCGCTCAACGACCCGCAGGTCGGTGGCTGTGCCGGGCACATGGTGATCCCGGTGACCGGCAAGGGCCTGAGCATTGGCGACAGCCTGTATCGGCATTACGAAGGCTGGCTGCGCTACGTGGAAAATCGCACCGGCTGCATGGTCTCCGCCGACGGCGCATTGCTCGCCCTGCGTCGCGAGTTGTTCCAGAACGTGCCGGCGGAGGTCAACGACGACTTCTTTATCAGCACCTGCGCACCGGCGGCCTTCAAAAAGATTGTCTATGTGCCCCAGGCCCGGGTCATCGACCAGGGCGTGGACGAAGCCGACAAGCAGTTCCGCCGCCGTCAGCGGGTCACGGTCGGTGGCCTGCAAAGCCTGGCCCAGCGCCGCGAGCTGCTCAATCCGCTGACCCACGGCCTGTATGCGATTGCCCTGATCAGCCACAAGCTGATCCGGCGACTGGCGCCGATCCTGTTGCTGCCGTTGCTGCTGAGCAATTTCTGGTTGTGGGAAGACCACGACTTCTATCGCCTGAGCCTGATCGCGCAACTGCTCGGCTACACGGTAGCCATTGCCGGCCTGCTGGATTCGCAACACCGCTTGCCCAAACCCTTTCGCCTCGCCGCGTTCCTTCTGGTGACCCTTGCCGGGATGAGCATTGGCCTGTGGCAGTTCCTGCGCGGTCAGCGTTACGCCCAATGGAACCCCGAGCAAAATCGATGAGAGATGCGTGCCATGGCGATCAAGCAATTGTTAAAACGCACCAGTGGCTGGCTGTACCTCAATTCCCCGGTCGGGCGCAATCAACTGCACGGCGCCGGGGTGATCCTGATGCTGCACCGGGTGCTGGCCAGCGACCGGGCCGCCGCACTGCCCCATCGCAATGAACTGTGCGTCGGGCCAAAGGCGTTTGAACACCTGCTGCTGTGGTTGAAAAAACACTTCGACTGCGTGCCGCTGATGGACATTCTGCAACCCGGCACGCCGCGCTCGGAGCGGCCGAAAGTGGCGCTGACCTTCGATGACGGCTGGCGCGACAACGCAGTGAATGCCTTCCCGTTGCTGCGGGAATACCAGGTGCCGGCGAGCATTTTCCTGTCCACCGATTTCATCGGCAGCCGCCAGCGGTTCTGGTGGGAAAGCATCGGCGAAACCCTGTGGAACAGCCATGGCGAACAGGCACGCCGGCACCTGATCGAACGCTTGCAACTCGCGGGCCGTCCGTTGCCGACACTGTGCGATGACCCGGACGAGCAGCGCCGCAGCCTGGCGTTGCTGAATTTCCTGCAGAGCCTGAAGACCCTGTCGCCACCGGACCTCAATCGCCTGACCGACGACTGCCCGCAGGAGTCGTTGCCCCAGGCGCTGGACTGGCAGCAGGTGCGTACGCTCGAAGCGTCCGGCCTGGTGCGCTTCGGCCCCCACGGTGCCAGCCACGCGATCCTCACCGGTCTCGACGATCAACGCCTGGACGAAGAACTGCGCCGCAGTCGCGACGCGCTGCTGATCGGTTGCAACCGGCCGCTGCCGGTCTATTGCTACCCCAATGGCGACAACGATGCGCGGGTGCGCCAACAGGTGGCCAGGCATGACTTCCCGTTTGCCCTGGGCACCGGCACCGGCATTTATCGAGGGACCGAAGATCCGCTGGCCCTGCCGCGCTTCGGCGTCAGCCAGCGTACCGCGTGCAATCCCGAGTTGCTGTCCTGGCGCATCTACCGTGGGGCACGTCCATGAGCCGCAGCCACTACCTCAAGCATCTGGCCCTGAGCATGGGCACCAAACTGGCGATGATCGCCTTGCGCTTGCTGCGCAACGTGCTGCTGGCGCGGATTCTCGGCCCCAGCGAACGCGGCCTGTTTGCCTTGCTCAGCACCCTGCCCGACCTGATCAGCGCGGCCACCAGCGGCGGCTTGAACTCCGCGGTGGGTTATCAGGCGGCCAAGCAGCGACCGATGGGATTGCTGCTCAGCCAGGTGCTGGTGTTCGGTTGCCTGCTGGCGGCGTTGCTGACCCTGCTGGTGGTGGCGCTGACCCGCGAGTTCGGCAGTGAACTGGACATCACCACGCAATTGGGCCTGCTCGCCTGGCTGTTGCTGCTGGCGGTGCCGCTGACGGTGCTCAAAAGCGGTTTGCTGACCTTGCACAACGCCTCGGGCGGCGTAGTCGCCTTCAATGCCTTGCGCCTGATCGAGTCGCTGGTGCCGCTGTTGCTGTTCCTCGCCTTGTTCTGGATGTGGCAAAGCGCGGCGCTGGAAGCGGCGCTGATCAGTTGGCTGGCGGGCATCAGCCTGGTGGTGCTGGTCGGTTGGGTGTGGCTCAAGCGCAACCAGCCACTGACCCTGCAATGGGACCGCGCCAGCCAGAACGAACTGCTGCGCTACAGCGCCCGCAGCCATCCGGACCTGCTGTTCCAGCAAGTGATCCTGCGCTCCGACTACCTGTTCATCGGCGCCCTGCTCGGCAGCACCGCGCTGGGTCACTACGCCATGGCCAGCGCCGCCGCCGAGTTGCTGTTGATCGTCCCGGAAGCGGTGACCACGCCGCTGATGAAACGCCTGCTGCAACAGGAAGACGGCATCGACAAAGTCACGCCGCTGGCCTTGCGCCTGACGGCCACGGTGATGCTCGGCGCCTGCCTGAGCATGGCGCTGATCGGTGAATGGCTGATCGTCACGCTGTTCGGCGTGGCCTACCAACCGGCCTATCCGGCATTGCTCGCCCTGCTGCCGGGCCTGCTCGGGCTGTGCTACGCGAGCATCCTGCGCCTGGACTTGCTGGGCAAGAATCGCCCGGGTTCGATTTCGTTGTTGATGGGCCTCGGTGCCCTGCTCAACCTGGCGCTGAACCTGGTGCTGATCCCGGCCTACGGCATCGTCGGTGCGGCGGCGGCCTCGTCCATCGCCTACCTGGCGGTGACGGTCGCCCTGCTGGTGATGTATTGCCGCCTGAGCCAGGTGCCGCTCTGGCAAACCCTGATCATCCTGCCCAGCGATATCGCGCCGATGCTGCTGGTGCTGCAACGGAAGTCGGCATGAAGTATTTCGCGCTGCTGGTGAGCCTTGGCCTGAGCGTCGACGTCTACGCCGGGCCGATGCGCTGGGCCGATATCCGCGACGGCAGCCTGTACCTGCAAACGGATCGCCCCGACACCCTGAGCGTGCAATGGGTGGCGGCGTGGCAGGCCGGGGCCAACGAAGAACATCTGTATCTGCTCGATGGCCAGGGCAAGCTTGCGGGCGAACGAGCGATTGCCGCCGCCGAGACCCAGGGCAGCCAGCGCTGGCCACTGGCACCGGGTGCCAGCAGTTATCGCCTGGAGATTCCGGGCTACAGCTTCCGCCGCTACCGCGTGGAACACGATGAGCGCACGGTGGCGCTGTTCGCTCCGGCCAAGGTGCATTTCAGCGCGGAAACCCGTGACGGCGACGAGCTGTATTTCAAGGTCGCGGCCGGCGAACACGCCGTCCTCGCCGGCAAGTTCCACGATGGCGTCCAAGCCCTGCAAGCCCAGCGCGTGGGCGACGGCAAGCAACTGACGTTGACCCTCAAGCCCTACCGCGCCTATTGGCAATTCGACAAGGCCGAACTGCCGGTCGCCGACAGCGACCAGGTCTGGCGCCTGCGCCTGCAAGGCAGCGGCAAGGCGGCGTTCTGGCTCGATGGCACGGCCAATCTGTTCGCACAGAATCCGCAACAGCTCAAGCCGCTGCGCGAGGACAATGGCCGGACCCGGTTGACCCTGCACAAGGAGCTGCTCGGCAACACGCCGAACCTGGGCATCGCCCTGCCCTACGTGATGCCACCGCCCGCCAGCTTTGCCGTGCTCGATGCGCTAAAACCGCAGGCGGCGACTTACTACAGCCTCGTCGACATCATGGCCACGCGGCCGAACTACGAAGACGCGTTCCGTCGCCTGTACCAGGAGCGGTTCGGCATCACCCAGGACATCACCCTGTTGGCCGGCAGCCAGCGCCAAGCCGAACTGCGCGCCGACAGCACCAGCCATGGCGGCCTCGAGGCCTGGCTGGCCGCGACCCGTGCCCTGGGCGGCAAGGGCACGCACTACATCGGTTTTGCCGACGAGCCGAACCTCAATTACCCGGACTACGCCAGTTTCCAGACCCAGTTCAACAGCATGGCCCGGCAGGTTCGCGGCAACCCCGACAACGCCAGGGCCGGCGTGCGCATCGCCATTCCGGCCAGCTCGCGTTTTATCAACGGGCCGTTGTCCGACCACGCCAGCGAGCGGCGTGGCATCGATTGGGCCCGGCGCTTGCTCAAGGACAACGGCGAGCAGATTGACGCCCTGGCCTGGCACGAATGGATGATCCGCGACCTGCTCGCGACCCGCGTCTACCGCGACAGCGTGCGCCGTGCCGCCGAACTGGTGGGGCTCGACGCCCAGGGTCGGCCGCGCAAGGCCTTGTTGCTCGACCAGACCAACATGTCCAGCGGTGCCAGCCTCAGCCCTTACGATCAGGAAACCCACTACGCCTCGCTGTGGTGGGCTTCGGTGGTGATCAACGCGTCCCAGGACGGCCTGCTCGACATGCTCGGCTGGTTCCAGGCCGCGGACGAACCCGAGTACCCCAAGGGCATGCTGCGGGTGCTCGGCGATGATCATTTCGAACTCAAACCCGTCGGCCTGGCCCAGCAGTTCATCCGGCAACACTGGCTGCACCAGGTGGTGCGCCTGGACAACGATGCCTTCGAAGTCGATGCGCTGGCCATGGCCGACGACCTCAACCGCACGCTGCTGGGGGTGAACAAGGGCACGCGTTTGCAGCGTGTCGACCTCAACGGTGTGGCCTGCCCGCTGGGCAAGGGCGCCCTGCGTTACTTCGGTGCCGACAATCGCAGCCGCGACGCGCCCTTCAACTGCCGGGACGGTCGCGTGAGCTTCGAGCTGCCCGGGCAAACCCTGTTCGCCCTCAGCTGGATCGCCTCATGACCGCCCCGCTTGTGCTTGGCCGTGTCGGCATTTCGCCGCGCGCAGGAATCACTCCACTCACGGGCAATCCCGTCAGGAGCCAACAACATGAGTGCAATGCACAAACTCAGCGAACACATCAAGCAAAGAGGCCTGAGCGCCACCCTGAAAAAAATCTGGAAGCACTTCGTGTTTTCCCACCAGGAACTGCTGTGGATGGAACGTGACCTGGTCAGCCCGGTGCCACCGCACAAACTCAAGGCCTACCCGCCGCTGCGGGTCGTCAGCATCACCCCGGAGAACGCCGTGGCCTTCACCCGTCACTTTGGCGACCGGGTCGAGACCATGGCCGAACTGGCCCGCGAGGGTTACACCGGGCAAATGCACCTGGACGACAAGGGTGACGCGGTGGCGTTCATCTGGGGGGCCGCCCGCGACTATCACGATAAGCACTACTACGGTTGCTGGTTCCCGGTGAAGCCAGGGGAGTTCTTCGAGTTCGGTGGCGAACTGACCAGGGCTTACTGGGGTACCCGGCTGTCGATGGACCTGCAAACCGAGCTGTGGAAAGCCATGCACGCCCAAGGCTGCAACAAGGTGGTGGACGTGTGCGAGTGGCACAACATCCCCGCACTCAAGCTGCATATACGCACCGGCTACAACGAACAGGGACGGATCATGAACGTCTACGAACTGTTTGGCCGCTGGCGCTTCTTCCGCGAAACACGCTACACCGGCTCGCGCCTGGAAACCTTGCGCAAACCGGCGCGTGAACCTGCCACCGCCGAGGCGACGTGATCCCATGACGCTACGATTCGAATGGCACACTTCGCTGTGCACCCACGACTTTCCCGCTGCGGCTTACGAAGCGTTGCGCCAGCGCGTGACGGACCACACGCCGTTCAACACCCTGGCCTGGCTATGCGCATCGGAACAGGCACTCAAACCCGGCGAGCAGTTGCACGTGCTGCTCGGCTGGCAGGGTGACGAACTGGCGCTGTGCCTGCCGCTGGTGGCGTCCGTGGAGCGCTTTGCGCGTGTGCCATTTCGGGTCCTGCATCATTTGGGCTATCCCCTCGCCGACCGCCTCGCGCTGCTGACCTGGCTGGACGGCGACGCTTTAGGCAAGGCGCTGACGCAGATCCGCCAGCGCCTGCCCCATTCCCTGCTGCAATTGAACGAACTGGCCGGTGCCACGGCCCAGGCCCTGGCACCGTGGCAGGCGCTGAGCTCGACCGCCGAACAACGCCTGAGCTGTCGGGTGCCGGTGCACCTGATCAGCGAGGCCGACCATCAGGAAGTCTCCGGCGATCCGCGCTACAAACTGCGCCGCGCACGCAAACGCATCGCCGCCTGTGGCGCCCGGGTGCGGCGGATTACCCCCGACGCGTTGACCATGGGGCCGCTGTTGCAGGAGATCGCTGAAGTCGAAGCCGTGAGTTGGAAAGGCGATGAAGGGGTCGGGATCTTTTCCGATGCACGCCATCGCCAGTGGATGGACCGCGCCTTCACTGCACTGGCCGCCCGCGGCCTGGTGCGCGTGGTGGTGCTGGAGCTTGAGGGGCGCTGCATCAGCTATCGCCTCGGTTTGCTGGAACAGGGTCGGCTGTACGACTACAACCTGGCGTTCCTGCCGCAATATGCCGACCTGGGCAGCGGTCGGGTGCTGCTCGAAGAGTGGATTCGCTGGGGCCTGGAAGACCACTGGCAGTGGATCGATGCGTCACGGGTCAGCCTGGAAAACTCCAGCCATCAACTGCACGAACGCATGACCGGGCAACTGGAACACTGGCGCTGGAGTTTTTACTCCTGGCGCCCGGGCGGTCTGGTGCTGGGGCTGGCCTTACGGGTCTGGCAACGCTTCAAACCCCGATTACAGCAATGGCGCGCCCGGCGTGCAGCGGCTGCAGTCGCCACCCCGGCGCCCGTCGCGACACCGGCTGTCAAAACACCTGTGCCTACGGAAAAACCCAAGGAGGCTGAACATGCCCCGGCAAGTGATAGTCAACGCTGACGACTTCGGCCTCAGCGCCTGCGAAAACGCGGTGATCCTCGGCGCGTTCCAGGCCGGGCTCATCAGTTCCGCCACCGCCATGGCCAACATGCCGGCGTTCGAAGCGGCCTGCGTCCTGGCCCGGCACCCGTTGCTCGAAGGCCGCATCGGCCTGCACTTCAACCTGACCTACGGCCGTCCGTTGAGCCAGAGCATTGTGCAGCGCCCGACCTTTTGCGACGGCGCCGGCGTGTTCGACCTCAACCTGCGCCGCACCCGCCTCTGGCTCGGGCGCCGGGATCGTCACGCCGTGCTCGAAGAACTCGAAGCCCAGTGGCAACGCTGCCTGGACAACGGCTTGCGCCCCAGTCACCTGGACTCCCATCAACACGTGCACAACATCTGGCCGATCGGCGAGATCGTCGCGCGCTTCGCCGCCCGCCAGGGAGTGCCCGTGCGTCTGGCGCGCAACCTGGGACAAAACCTCAGCCTGCCCAAGCGCGTGTTCAAGGACCTGCTCAACCGTCGCCTGAGCCACCTGGCCGGCACCACCGCCAACTATGTGTGCACCCCGGTGGATCTGCGCAACGCCGCGCTGCCGCCCGACGGACTACTGGAAATCGTCGCCCACCCGAACCGCCTCGGCGCCGACTTCGGCGATGCCTACCTGGAACCGGGAGAGTCCTTGAGTGCGTTGCTGGAACAGCGTTTGCCGGGGGTGCCGCGGGTGGCCTATACCGCCGCTGGCGAGGCTGCGCCCCACCGCGCGCAGGTGGTTCTCGAATAAACCGCAATCCCCTGTGGGAGCGGGCTTGCTCGCGAAGAGGCCTGAACATTCAACCTCTTTGTTGACTGAACCACCGCTATCGCGAGCAGGCTCGCTCCCACAGGTAGTACAGCTTTCAATCGGCTGTTTTCCTCCCGAATACGTCCGGGACGAGCAGCTTTTTGACGCCTGAAAACTGTGTCAAGACTGATACATAACTTGAAATACATTGATGGCAAAGACATGGCCATGCACTTGCCACGGGTGATCTATACCCATCAATACCTTCACCACACACCACCAATCCTCGGTTAAAGGAGGGCTTCATGAGCGTACTCGACAAGCTTCACGAACACATCAAGCGCAAGGGCCTGGGTCGCACGTTCAGTACGCTGTGGAAGCGCTATGTGTTCTTCCATTGGGAGTTGCTGTGGATGGAGCGCGACCTGGTCAGCCCGGTACCGCCGCACAAGCTGAGGCCCTATTCTCCCGTCCGCCAGGTGACCATCACCCCGGAGAATGCCACGGCGTTTGCCAAGCACTTCGGCGACCGTGTCGGGACCATGGCCGAGCTCGCCGCCGAAGGTCATACCGGACATATGTACCTGGATGACGAAGGCCATGCGATCGGCTTCATCTGGGGCAGCACCCGGGATTATTTCGACCGTCACTATTACGGCTGCTGGTTCCCGGTCAAGGAAGGCGAATTCTTCGAATTCGGCGGCGAAATGACCCGCGCCTACTTCGGCACCCGCCTGTCCGTGGATGTCCAGGTGGCCCTCTGGGATGCCATGGCGCTGCAAGGCTGCAACAAGGTGGTGGACGTTTGCGAGACCCACAACATCCCGGCGCTGAAACTGCACATCCGCATGGGCTATCAGGAACAGGGCCGCGTCACCCACGTCTACGGCCTGTTCGGCCGCTGGCGCTTCTTCCGCGAAACCCGCTACAGCGGCTCACGCCTGGATCCGCTACGCAAACCGGGGCGGCCGGTGGTGACACAGGCGCAGGCGCAGGCTTGATCACGGGGTTATCCGCTTAACCGTGTTGCCCCCTTCGCGAGCAAGCCCGCTCCCACATTTGATCTGTGTCGTTCACAAATCCGGTGTGGGAGCGGGCTTGCTCGCGAAGGAGTCGCCTACATCTTCCTCAGAAAAAAACCACCTGATCGCGGAAATGTCTGACTGCTCATCTGTATCCATTTGGATACATTCGAGCAATGAATTATCTTGTCCAGCAAACCACTACTTTCGCAGCATGGCACGCCTCAATTCGCGATTTGCGGGCCAAGCTAGCTATCGCTCGTCGCATTGACCGAGCATCTGCGGGTAATCTCGGCGATAACAAATCAGTCGGTGATGGCGTTTCTGAAATGCGCGTGGACGTGGGTGCCGGATACCGGGTTTACTTCACGATGCGAGGCGGTGTCGTCATTGTCTTGCTGGCCGGGGGTGACAAGTCATCTCAAACCGCCGATATCAAACGCGCAAAAAAAATGGCAAAGGAGGTTTGACCATGAGCCAGACTTTGACGAATTTCGACATGGCGGCGCTGCTCGACAGTGATGAAGCCATTTGCGAGTACCTGTCTCAGGTACTGGCAGACGGTGACAACGAGGAGTTTCTTCGCGCTATCGGCTATGTGGTGAAAGCCCGTGGCATGACACAGATTGCCAAAGACTCGGGAATGGGTCGCGAAAGCCTCTACAAAGCCTTCGCGCCCGGAGCAAAACCACGTTTCGATACGGTCCTGAAGGTCATTCATGCCCTGGGCATAGATCTCTGCGCGCAACCAGGGCACACGGTCAATCACTCAAATCTCTGATTTGATTCTGCGCGTTATGTCGCTGACTTCACCACCACCCAGGTAAAACACAACGGCAACTGCGCCACCTGCTGCTGATAGCGGTCATACAGTTCTTCGCGGTTGGAGTGCGGGTATTCCTTGAAGTGACGGATCTGCAGCCCTGCGGCAATGGCGGCGCCGAAGAGGTCGCCCAGGGTGTGGACGAACCAGTAGGACGGCGCGGCCGGCTGTTCGATCTTGCCCTCGTAGACGATCGGTTCGTGCTGCACGAACGGTTCGCGACGGAAGTATGAACTGGCCGGGCGAAAAGGATCGGCGGCCTCGGGGTCGAACATTTCCAGGAACGGGTGGGTTTCGTACACCACCAGCGCGCCCCCCGGTTTCAGCGTACGCGCCACATGGCGGAAGAATTCGCCGATGTCCGGCATCCAGTTCAAGACCCCGATGGTGATCAGCGCCAGGTCGAATCGCTCCTGCAGTTGTGCAGGCAAGTGGTGAATGTCCGCTTCGATGAATTGCGGCGCATGGGGCGAGCGGGAAGCCAGTTCCCGTGCCTGCTCGAGAAATGCGTCGGACTGGTCGACGCCCACCACGCTGCGCGCGCCCAGGGCGAACAGCGACAGGCTTTCGCGGCCGTTGTTGCAGCCCAGTTGCAGCACCTCCTTGCCGTCGACACCGGTCTGGGCCAGCAACGCGGTCAGGGTGTCATCCAGGCAGGAAAAATCCGCCTGTTCCACACCCTTCAACAAGGCTTGCCATTCGCTGGAGTCTTTGTGGTGACGGGCGGAGTCATTCCAGGCCTCGCGGTTGCTGGCGATGACTTGTTCTTTTGTCGGCAGTTCCATTGCACGCTCCAGGGTTCGGGTCGTCGAATTGACCGGCCGGAGTCTAGATCAACATGTTCCTGACAGGTGTTGCGAACTTGTAATCCGCGCAACACCGACGGCGGCTCTCGGCGCCAGCTATAGTTAATGACCTTGGGGGAAATGTGGTTAAACCGATTTAGCAGGTGTTGCCATGAAAAAGACCGACCTGACGCTTCTCTTCGCCTTCTGCCTGAGCCTGTCCGCTGCAGCCCACGCCGACGACTTTCCAAACACCACGGACTACAGCAGTGAATTCAACTATTACGGCGCCGACCAACCCTTCGCCCACCCCTCACCACCGTCCATGAACATCATCCCGCCGGGCTCATACATCCCGACCGCGCCCGGGGATTTCATTCCGGTTTCAAGCGAGCATGTGTTTACCGACTCGCGCCTGCCAACCGTGGCTGATGCGACGGTCCGGGTGTTTATCCGCTCCTACGATCCTGAGCGTGGCGTCTACGTGAACCAGGAAGTCGAGAATCCCGGTTGCTTGATGTCCTGCCTGAGACAGGGCCCGGTGTTGCAATGATTACCACTGGCGTTTGTCCGGGCGGGCGAGGCCGAGCTTTTCGATCCGGTAGCGCAACATGTCACGGCTAAGACCCAGCAGGCGTGCCGACTTGGTGACGTTCCAGTCAGTCTTGTCGAGCATCTTGCGCACCATGTCGCGCTCCACTTCCGGCAGGTTCATGGATTCGCCGCCGTTGTAGGACGGACGCTGTTCGCTGAAATGTTGCGGCTCGTGGTGAAACATCGGTGGCTCATCCACCAGACTCAGGCAGACGTTCAATTGATGGGCAGCGATGGTGTCGCTTTGCGCCAGCAACACCGTTTGCTCGAGCATGTTGCGCAATTCGCGTACGTTGCCTGGCCAGCTGTAGCTGAGCAGCAACTCTTCGGCCTGGTTGCTGAAATACAGGTTCGGCTTGCCGTAGCGTTTGCCATGCAGCCCCAGGAAGTGCCGGGCCAGTAGCAGGATATCGGCGCCACGGGCGTACAGGCGCGGCACCTTGATTGAAATGATGCGCAGGCGGAAAAACAGATCGCGGCGGAACTTGCCTTGCTGGACCATCTGTTCGAGATTGCAGTTGGTGGCGCTGATCACCCGCAGATCGACCTTGCGCTCCTTCACCGAACCGACCCGGCGAATGGTCCGGTCTTCCAACAGCTTGAGAAGCTTGGCTTGCAACAGCAGGTCCATTTCACCGATTTCATCGAGGAACAGCGTGCCGCCATCAGCCGCTTCCACCAGCCCCATGCGACGGTCCTTGGCGTCGGTGAAGGCGCCCTTCTCGTGGCCGAACAGCTCTGATTCCACCAGGTTGGACGGGATCGAAGCGCAGTTGAATTCTATGAACGGGCCTTTGCTGCGCGGGCCGTCGAAGTGCAGTGCCCGGGCCACCAGTTCCTTGCCGGTACCGGTCTCGCCTTCCACCAGGACCGGCGGCAGATCGCTGTTGGCCATCCGCCGTTCGGCGTCGAGCAACTGGCTGATGGTGCCCTTGAGATACACCATCGGTGCCGACTCGCCAATCAGTGCCTGCACCCCCGACTTCTGGGCTTCACGCTCCTGATAAAAGGACAGCGTGCGCTCCATGCGGTCGGTCGCCAAGGCCTTGTCGAGCAGCAGCTTGAGTTCCGGCAGGGCCACCGGTTTGGTGACGTAGTGAAAGGCGCCCTCCTTCATTGCCACCACGGCGTCTTCGACGTTGCCATAACCGGTCATCATGATCACTTTCAGATCCGGCGCGCTGATGCGCAGCTTCTGGATCAGGTCGTGACCACTCATGCCCGGCAACGAGTTGTCGGTCAGTACCACGTCAGGTGCGAAAGAACCCAACTGCTCCAGTGCATCTTCAGCCGAGTGGCAGACGGTCACCTCGAAGTCCTTGCGCTCCAGGTAAGTCTGAATATTCTCGGCGAGGATCTCGTCATCCTCGACCAGCAGAATGCTGTGCTCCATATACCCCTCCCGTTGCCACTTTGAAATTGAGACAAACGCGGGTTCCTTCCTGCTCCCGGCTGGTCAGTTCGACCGAGCCGTCAAAACGCTCCATTATTCTTTTGACCAGGGCCAGGCCCACGCCCAATCCACCTTGTTTGGTGGTGAAAAACGGCTTGAAGACCATTTGTTGTTGTTGTTTGGACATCCCCTTGCCGGTGTCGGTCAGGATCATGCTCAAGTAGCCGGGCACCGTGGAGTCGATCTCGATCGTCAGCATGCCCTCCTTGGGCATGGCTTCCAGTGCGTTAGCAAACAGGCTATTGAGTATTTGCGTCAGTAGCACCTGGTGGCTGACGACCGGTGGCACGCTGGCGGGCGCGAAACGCACTTCGACGTTCGAGCGCTTGATCAGGGACTCAAAGGCACTCAGGGTGTCTTCGATGGCGAGCACCAGGTCGACCGTTTCAAAGTCGTCATTCATCGGCCGCAACGACACCAGCAACTCCCGGACCCAACGCGACATGCGGTCGACCTGATTGATGATATCGCCAATGTTTTTCTGGGCCGGCTGGCTGGCGATGTGCTGGGCCAGTTCGGCGCTGGAGCGGATGTTGGCCAGTGGGTTGCGCAAGCTGTGGGCGACCGCCGAGGACATTTCCCCCAGGGCGACAAAGGTTTCGTTGGCGATCAGCTGTTTTTGCTGGCTTTGCAACAGTATCGCCGCACGCCGCACGATCCAGAACAACCCCAGGTAGATCGCCGCCCCGCCAATCAGGGTTGCCAGCCAGATCGCCTTGAAGCCACGCTGGATGCGTCCCACCAGGTCCACCGGTTCCTTGTAGATCTCCACCATGGCAATCACTTTGCTTTTGTCGGCGTTGAACATCGGGATGTAGTTCTCGACGAACAGGTATTCCGGTTCATGCAGCAGGCGCTGCTCGGGACGCTCTTCATCGATCTCGTGGTAGCTGGTGGACACCGGCGATTTCATTTCGAAGGATTCATCCAGTTCATCGTCGTCCTCGATGCGCACGCCGATCAACTCGGGGTTGGTCGACCAGACCACGGTGCGGTCCTGGGCATACACCGTCGCCAGCAGGATGTCCGGCAGATGCTCCACATGATCGAGAAACTCGGCACGTGCGGCGGCCCGGGATTCGGGACGGACGTCGGCATAGGCATGGTCCAGTCGCGGGTCGAGCATTTCGCCCATGGTTCTGCCCGGCGAAATTCCGGCGTGACGGATTTCGGCCTCGCCAATGGCCTGGATGAACTGCGCGGTCAGCATCGAATCGCGCTCGATGCTTTCATCGACCACGAAGCGCGTGGAGATGTAGCCCAGCCCCAGCGCCACCACGGCAATGATGAAAAAACTGGCCAGGGAGAACCAGCGCAGCAAGTTGAATTGAGGCAGCCAGCCCTTGCGCGAAGCTGCCGGGGCCTGCGGCGCAGGTACTTTTTGTTGTTCCAGTATCTGCATGGGGTCTGTCCTGAGTCCTTGAAAACCAGCCTTTCCAGCCCTGTATCAAGTCAGTGTAGGTAACATTGATAGCAATTGACTGGCCCACATAACTATTTTGACGCTATTGCACCGGGGGCATCTCCGGTTGTTCGACGGCGTGATGATGTTCCGGCTCTTCGTTACCGCTGACCAAGGGCGCCACCGGTGGATGCTGACGGTCGGTTTCTTCCTGCAGGAAGTCGATGATGGACTGGGCGGACTTCTGGTCCAGCCGCAGGTTGGGCATCGAAATCCGGTTGTAGCGTTCGAACAGCTCTGTCGCAATCGGGTCCTTTTCCGCCAGCATGCGATCCGGTTCGCGGATCCAGCGGTTGAGCCAGGCAGGATCGCGCTTACGGGTCACGCCGATCAGGTCCGGGCCGATGCTGTGCACACCGATGCCCTGCCCGTCCAGTGGGCCGAGGCTGTGGCAAGACGCGCAGCGGGTGCGGAACAGCTCTTCGCCATTGCTTGGCGGACGGATTTCCGGCGCATCGACGTAGCTTTCTTCGACACTGGGCTGCTTCCAGTTCTGCAGGGTGTTGGCCAGTTGGTCGGCCAGGATCCACGGATTTTCGAACGGCGAGGCTTTCATCCAGCGGCCCGTTTCCTGGTTGCCGACGATCAGGCTCAGGTTGTGGTCCTTGTTGCGGCCGTTATCGATGCCTTCGATGAACAGGCCCAGTTTCTGCCGCAGCTCGGTGACGTCGGCGAATTCCCCGGTGAGGAATTTCCACCCGGGCCCGACCTGGAAGCGTTGCGCATAGGCCTTGAGCACCTCGGGGGTGTCGCTCAAGGGGTCGATGCTGATGGAGTAGAAGAAGATGTCCTTGCCAACCCTGTCTCCCAGCAGTTTCTGCACCTGACGCAGACGCGCGGTTTCCAGGGGACAGGAGTCGCTGCAGGTGGTGAAGATGAAATTGATCACCACCACCTTGCCTTTGATCATGTCATCGAAAAAACGCAGTTGCCGACCGTCCTGGTCGGTCAGCAGGGTGTTGGGGAAATAGTCGCGACCCCACGGGGTGGCGTCTTCAACGACAGCGGATTCGGGAGCGACTGCGGGAGCCGGTGTGGGCGTCGACAATGGCTGGCTGGCGACCAGCAACTGGCTGGCCAGCAAACCGGTCACCAGCATCAGCACCAGGTGCATGCCCAAAGCGCGTGAGCGCGGTGAATGCGTCTGCATGTTCATGTCGACACCCTCCCTGTTCAAGTTCAGGACCGAAGCCGTTGCGATTGAGGAAGGTTGGCAGTGCGGCGCAACGGGCCATTGGCCGTCGGTGGAAACGGCAAGGGCGCCGTTGGCGTGGTGGGGTAGTCAAAACGGGCCTGCACTGCAGGCGGCAGAGCGTTTTCCACCCGCGCGGTGTTGCGTGAGCCTTTGACCCCGTCAGGCAAATCGAAGGATTCTTCGCTGCACTGCGCTTTTTTTTCCATCGCCAGCCGCCTCGATGTCGTGAAGGGGGTGATGGTGGTCTTGCAAGGATCTCGCCAGTTCTGTAACTGCTGTCTGCAAAATCATTAACACTCGATAAAACAATGGTTTATCGACATCAATGCACTACGTCCGTGGAAATGACTGGGGGTTTGACCCGTTAACGGGGACAGTTCGTCCCCATTATCAGGGGGCCAGATTAAACGACAGGCGAACAGTGGTGCCCTCGCCTTCACGGCTATCGAGAGTCACTACCCCGCCAAAACGCTCCATGATCCGCTTGACCAGCACCAGCCCGACGCCCAGCCCGCCCTGCTTGGTGGTGAAGAACGGCCGGAAGGCCATGGTGCACTGTTCTTCGCTCATGCCTTTGCCGGTATCGCTGACCGTCACGCTGACACGCTCGGCTTCGCGAGGCTCGATCCGGATGGTCAGCGTTCCGCCGCTGTCCATGGCTTCCACCGCGTTGGACAGCAGGCTGTTGAGGATCTGGGTCAGTTGCACGTGCTGGCTCAGGACCATGGGCGTCTGGTCCGGCTCGAACACCACGTTGACCCTGGCCTTGCCGATCTGCTGCTCGTAAGCCAGCAGGCTATCGTGCAGTGCAGCCACCAGGTTCACCGGTTCCGCCTCGTCATTGAGCGGTCGCAGGGACTGGAGCAACTCCCGTACCCAATTCGACATGCGATCGACCTGACCGATGATGTCGCTGATGTTCCGGTGTGCCGGGCCGTCGTCGAACTCCATCGCCAGCTCGGCGCTTGAACGGATGTTCGCCAACGGATTGCGCAGACTGTGGGCGACCGCCGAGGACATCTCCCCCAGCGCGACGAAGGTTTCGTTGGTGATCAACTGCTTCTGCTGCGTCGCCAGCAGGATCGCCGCACGCCGCACGATCCAGTACAGGCCCAGGTAAATCAGCGCGCCGCCCAGGGCGGTCGCCAGCCAGATCAGCACCAGGCCGCGTTCCATGCGGTTGATCAGGTCCTGCGGTTCCTTGTAGATCTCGACCATCGCCGTGACGGTGGTGCCATCGGCGTCGAACAGGGGAATGTAGTTCTCGAGGAAGATGAATTTCGGTGGCACCACGAACTTCTGCTCCATGCGGGATTTGTCCACCTCGTGGTAACTGGTCGACACGGAAGTCTTCGAGTTGAATGCCCGCTCGAGGTCTTCATCGTCATGAATCGTGGTGCCCATCAAGGACGGGTTGGTCGACCAGATCACCATGCGGTCGGGGGCATAGATATTGGCCAGGATCACGTCCGGCAGATTTTCGATATGGTCGAGGAATTCATCACGGGCACTGGCCCGGGCCAGCGGGTCGACGTCGGGAAAGTCCTTGTCTGTTCGTGGGTCGAGCAACTGGCCCATGGTCCGCACGTTGGGAATCGACACATGGCGCACTTCGGCCACGGCGATCGCCTGAACGAACTGTGAGGTCAACAGCGCATCGCGCTGCACGCTTTCGGTAATCACGAACCGCGTGGACACCGCCCCCAGCGCCACCGCCACCGTACCGATCACCGCCATGCTGATCAGCGAAAACCAGCGCAGCAGATCGAACGGCTGCTTGCGCGTTCTCAAGCGGACTTCGCTTTCGGTCGCAAGCACTTTAGCGATTGTGGTCATGGACACGTTCCCGGTAACCCCCCTTAGGTTTATAGCCCACTCAAGGCGGTTTGCCCGGACCCGGGGACTGCGATTCCCCTCTCCCATACGCCCCATTACCCCAATGTTGGGGACAACCGCCCGCTTGAACACTTCCCGGTCTGTCGGCCGCGACTGCGTCAACGCCTTTACTCCGGGCCTCTCCCGGGCGTTTTCGCTGATTGGTATGGAAGTTGCCACCCTCCCTGCCAACTGACCCATCCCCAAGGGGCAGGTACTTCGATAGAGGGAATACTCATGCACCCTTTACTGTGCAAAACCGCGACCGCGCTGGTCGTGACCGCTCTAGCCCAAGGCATCGCCCAGGCAGCGCTGTTTGCCGTAGACCCGGGACCCTACCTGCCAGCCAATGGCAACTTCGCCGCCTGGTATCAGGATGCCCACGGCCGGACCCTTGACCTGTGCCTGTCAAAGGCTGTCAGTTCCAGGGTTCCCAGCGCGCCTGGCGCCCCGACTTACATGTGCTCGTTGATCCCTAACCCCGGGATTTTCGATGACACCCAACCGTTGGTCTTCCCGACCAACTTCCCCGACGAAGCGTTCTGGGCGACCGGCGAAACGACCATCGTCGACGCCGCCCGAGGCATCGACCTGACCTATGTCTCGGCGCTCGAAGCGGCCTTCAGCGGTGGTGATCCGCTGGAGGGCGATCAGATCAGCTTCGCCCGTATCCGTATCCGCGTCGACGTGCCCGTCGCCGGCACCTATGTCATCACCCACCCCTACGGCGTCGACGTATTCAATATCGACACCCCCGGCCGGCGGGCGATCAACATGACCCGGGACATCGGCATCGGCGCGCCAAAAACCTATGACGGCGCGCTCAAGGGTGACGTCGGACCCTTCCTGCGCAGCGTCAACGGCCCCTACACCGAGACCAACCCGACCACGGGCCAGGCGGAAAAATTCGTCGGCGATCCGAACCTCAACGAAGCCGTCACCGGCAGCCCGTTCAACACCAACTACGTGCGCATCGAAGGCCCCAATGGCCTGGACTTGCGCACCACCCTCTTTGCCGTATCCGGCAAGTTGTCGACGGTGGTCCGGCCGACCCCGGTGATCGCCGAACGCAGCACCTACTCGCGACATGCCGGTGCCAGTGCACCGGTGGCCCAGCAGGATGTGTTCGTGATGGCCCCGCCGCCACCGGCCAGCGTGACCCTGACCAGCAACAACCCGGTCCTGAACTTCTCCGAAGCGAACACCACCGGCCACTGGTATGCGCAGTCGCCGACCAATCCGGCCCTGCCGAGCACCTTGCAGGTGACCGCCGACAACCACCTGGCCATCCCCAGCAGCACGCCGACCGTCTTGCCCATGCCGCTGACCGACCTGGTGACCATCTCACGTGCCGAGTACAGCCTGAGCACCGGGCAAATCAGCATCACCGCCTCGACCAGCGACGAAACGTCGCCACCGGTGCTCACCGCTACCACCGGCACCGGTCTTGCCATCGGCGCCCTGAGTGGCGACGGCGCCGTGAAAAGCCTGGCCACCGGCATCACGCCGGTTCCGCCAGCCCAGGTTCGCGTGACGTCAGCCAATGGCGGCAGCGATACCGAAGAAGTGGTCATCGTGCAATGAACGCTCACATGCCCAGATCCTCATCAGGAGGCATCATGAACAAATGGCCACGCCTGGCGGTCAACGCCCTGGGACTGACTCTATCGCTGTCCGGCAGTGCTTTCGCGCAACTCGCCGCCGTCGATCCCGGCCCCTACACCTTTGCCACCGGGAAATTCCCGATCTGGTATCAGGACAACAATCAGCTGTCGATGGAGCTGTGCCAGTCCCGTGCCGTCAGCACACGGGTCGCTGCCAGTGTGCCACCGGCCTACATGTGCACCCTGCTGCCGACACCCGGCATTTTCGATGACACCCAGCC
This sequence comes from Pseudomonas sp. PDM27, assembly GCF_019219205.1. Classification (NCBI taxonomy): domain Bacteria; kingdom Pseudomonadati; phylum Pseudomonadota; class Gammaproteobacteria; order Pseudomonadales; family Pseudomonadaceae; genus Pseudomonas; species Pseudomonas sp. PDM27. The sequence continues at coordinate 860,099 of NZ_JAHUWF010000001.1, forward strand.
GATGGTGTTCCCGGATAACTGGCCGGACGAAGCCTTCTGGTACCTGGCCGAGACCAGCATCCCCAACAACGCCGCCGGCTATGGCATGGACGCTTATGTCGCAGGGATCGAGGCTGCCTTTGCTGGCGGCAATCCGGTCGATGGCGACCAGATCAGCTTCGCGCGGATTCGCATGCGGATAAATATTCCCACTGCCGGGACCTACACCATTACCCACCCCTATGGTGTGGAAACGGTCAACGTCACCACCCCTGGCCGTCGAGCGATCAACATCACCCGGGACGTCGGCATCGGTGCGCCAGGGGTATTCACCGGTGCGGTCAACGGTGCGCTCGGGCCGTTCCTGCGCAGCGTCAACGGCCCCTACACCGCAGTGAATCCGGACACCGGCGCCATCGAAACCTTCATCGGCGACCCGAACCTCACCGAGGCCGTGACCGGCAGCCCCAACAACACCAACTTCGTACGCATCCAGGGCCCGGCCGGGACCATCCAGACCAACCTCTTCACCGTGGCCGGCAAGGTGCTCGACAGCCGCGCGCAAACCGCGGTGGACATGAGCCGTGCCACCTACCGGCGCACCGCCGGCACGGGGGGCAACAACACCCGGGTCGAAGTGTTCGCCAAAGCCGCCAATGGTTCGACCCTGTGCTTTCGCGAAAGCATCGCCCTGGTGCCCGGCCCACCACCGACGCCTTGCCAGACCAACATGGTGAGCGATAACAACGGCACGTTCTTCGCCCAGCATCTGCTGGCCAACGGCACTGTGCCGCCGGTCGTGGTGGTGACCGCCACCAACCCGGCCGGCACCACCCGCCCGACCGCGGTGTCGAGCAAGCTCTCGGACGTGGTGAAAATCCAGACCGCTCGCTATAGCTGGAGCAACCACAGCCTGCTGATCGAGGCCACCTCCACCGACGAAGTGGTGGTACCGGACATGGTCGCCCAGGGTTACGGACGGCTGTCGAAAACCGGCACCCTGCAACGCCTGACGGTGGCCGACCTGGCTCAACCACCGGCAACCGTCACGGTGAAATCCGCCGCCGGTGGCAGTGACACCGAGCCGGTTGTCGTCGTCGGCACTGCACCGGACACCGGCGCTAACCAGGCACCGATCTCCGTCGCCGATACCGGCAGCACCAGCTTCGGCGTGCCGATCACCCTCAACCTGCTGGCCAACGACAGGGACCCTGATGGCAACACACCGCTGAGCATTACCGCGCTGACCCCACCGGCCGCCGGCCAGGGCACCGTGGCATTGAGCGGCACCACGGCGGTGGTCTACACCCCTCCCGCCGTGGTCAACGCGCCGCTGACCGCGACCTTCACCTACAAGGCCCAGGACGTCAAAGGCCTGGCCTCGACGACGGCGGCAACCGTGACCATTACCGTGGCGCCTAACCGGCCGCCGGTGGCAGTCGCCGATGCCGTCACGACACTGGGTGTGGCGATCCCGATCAGCGTGCTGGCCAACGACACCGATCCGGAAGGCAACCTGCCGCTGGCCGTCGCCAGCTTCACTCCACCACCGACAGGTCGCGGCACCGTCAGCAGTAACGGCACGGTGCTCACCTACACGCCACCGGCCTCCGTCCCCACGGCCTTCACCACGACCTTCACCTACTTCGCCAGGGACAGCTTCGGCGCCGTGTCGACGACACCGGCCACGGTCACGGTGCAAGTCTCGCCACGGCCTGCTGCGGAAACCTTCGCAGTGACCACCGCAACGGTGAGCGCCCGCTCCAATAACCGCTTCACCTGGGACTTTGCCGGCACCTCATCGGTGACCACCGGCAACACCATCACCGTCAAGGTCACGACCCCTGCCGGGCTGGTCACCCTGGGCACCACCTCCGTACCGCTGAATGGACGCTGGAGGTTGACGGTGAACAACACCACCACGGTGGTTCCGTCGGCGAACCCGACCGCCACAATCACTTCGTCCCAAGGCTCCGTGCGCACGGTGCCGGTGATCGCCAACTGAGCCCGCGCCCCATCAACCGCGCGGGTTGATGGGGCCGGCTTCAACCCTAAGGACAGGCCCATGAAAACTTCGACTGCCGCCCTGCTCTGCCTGCTTCTGCTCTGCGGCAGTGCAGGCGTGCACGCCGACGACTTGATGGAAAACGAGGACCTCGGCCCCGGTGGCGATCTTGGTGAATTGCCACCACCGGCAGGTCAGCACGCGTTGATCGACCAGAACGGCCAGGCCAACGTCGCGATGCTGCAACAGAACGGTCAGTCGTTGCTCGGCAGCATCGTCCAGTCGGGCAGCAATCAGGAGGCGTACATCCTGCAACAAGGAAGCGACTTGATGGCAATGATCAATCAACAAGGGTCCGGTAACGATGCCTCGATTACCCAGACAGGCAGCCACAACCGCGCCCGGATCTCGCAAAACGGCAATGACAACAGCGCCAGCATCGACCAGGCCGGCACGGGGCTGCAAAGCGCCGTGAACCAGTCCGGGAACGGCATGAGCGTTTCGGTCAAACAATATCGCTAAAGCACTGCACCCGATATGGAGATTCAATCATGTTCAAATTGACGCCCCTCACCGCCGCGATCCTCGTCATGGCCAGTGCCCAGGCCATGGCTGAAGACAGCGTTTCCAACCAGTTTCAGGACGGCACCGCCAACATCGCCGACGTGAAGCAGATCGCGGCTCCGCTCAGTAGCGCCAATCAACAGCAACAGGGGCTGGGCAACGATGCCGCGGCGGTGCAGGACACCGCCACCAGCACCATCGACCAGCAACAGTCCGGCCAGTACAACGCCGGTTATGCCGAGCAACTGTACGAAAACGGCAGCACCATCCATCAGCTGCAGTCCGGCACGTACAACAACACCCATGCCAGCCAGTCAATCGGCGTGGGTAGCAGCGAAGCCTTGCAGCAACAGGAAGGTAACGGCAGCTTCTCGCTCATCTACCAGAGCAGCCAGGACGGCGCGTCCGCCAAGACCTTCCAGTTCGGTGACAACAACGAAGCCAACGTCGAACAGACGGAAGTGGGAGTCGACAATAAAGCGACGGTCACCCAGCACGGCAACGAGAACTACGGCACCGCCGAACAGGTGTTGCACAACGGCGCCCGGATGGACATCAACCAGAACGGCGACGGCAACTATGCCTATGGCGACCAGCGCAACGGCCAGGGCGGCAACCTGACCATCAACCAGTACGGCAACGGCAACGGCACCGAAGTCTGGCAAGAGACTCAGGTCACCAGCCAGGCCACCATCAACCAATACGGGAACACCAACGAAACCATCGTCGACCAGAGCTTTGGAGATAACAACGTGGCTTCGGTGTTGCAGGTCGGCAACCTCAACGCCCTCTATGCCGACCAGTACGAATCCGCCAACTCGACCCTGGCGCTCTATCAACAAGGCAACAGCAACGTGCATTTCACCTACCAAAACGGCACAGACCAGGTGCTCAATGTCAACACCACAGGCGACGGCAACAAGGTTTACGCCAGCAACTGGAAAGGCCCGCAGACCGGCGGCCAGTTCGGCACCGGCCAGCGTGCGACCATCAACCAGAATGGCTACGACAACGTCGCCAACTTCACCCAGAACGGCACCGGCCATATCGTCACCACTAACCAGACCGGTACCGGCAACAAAACCACCATCAGCCAGGACAATTTGTATAACGAGCTGTACTTCGACCAGAACGGCACTGACAACATCCTGATCTCCGACCAGCGCGGCGAGACCAACCTGGCCATGGGCAGCACAATGGGCTCGGGCAACAGCACTGAGTTCAATCAGGACGGCAGCAGCAACCGCGCGTACACCCAGCAATTGTCCGGCAGCAGCGACAACATGATCACCGTCAAACAGGCCGACACCATGAACGTGGCGTACGTGACCCAGGGCGGCACCGGCAACATCGCCAACATCGACCAGAGCGGCATGACCCAGACAGCCACCGTGCAACAGTATGGGTCGACCAACCAGGCAACCGTGATGCAGCAGTAATCGGGGGGCTGCGGGGCGGGTTACTTGGAAAAACGGAACACCGCCCGACCTGTAGGAGCGAGCTTGCTCGCGATGGAGGTCAACGATGATGCGGGGAGCCTGACACCCCGCGGTGTTCTCAGGTTTTTCGCGAGCAAGCTCGCTCCTACAGGGTGGGAGAGTGTTTCCCTGTAGGAGCTGCCGAAGGCTGCTCCTACAGAGGGAGTGCGGGGCGTGCAGCGCACGACGCAGTGTGTTGAATGGACAGCCTTAACGCACCAGTCGCTCGGCCAGCGCCTTGGCCTGGCTCGCCACATCAGTGACGGCCGTGCTTTCCCACCACAGGCCGCGCAACGGCGGGCCCATGGCAAACAGACGGCTGGCAGGCAGCCCCTGCGCGTTCAGCACCGCGCCATCGACTTCTGCCGCGATGCCCAGGGCCAACGGCCCCGGCCGCACCAGGCCACGGGCGAGCAGTTGCCGGGGCAACGGTCGCGCGACCCGGCGCCAGTCGTATTCGATACCGCTGGAGTTGATCAGGGCAGCACCGCTGACCACACAGGCCTGCGCCTCGCCGCGTCGTCGAAGGCGGATGCTCACCCCGCCATTGATCGAAGGCTCAAGGCCCTGGTAGGACGCTGCGTGAATACGCAACCGTCCTTCTTTATACAAACGCTCTACCAGTTCGGCACTCAAGGGTGGCGAACGGTGGTGATGGCTTTCCCACCAGGGCCGCACATGCCGCACGAACTGCCGACGCTGCACATCCGTCGCCTGATGCCACAAGCGGCCGATGTGTGCCCGTACCGTGTCCAGTGGCGCCTGCCAATCGATGCCCTGGGCAATGGCGTCCCGGCAGTGTCGACGCAATTCGCGCAGCAACTGGCGAGGCGTGCGGAGGTCCTGATCCTCGGCGAGAAAATCCACCCAGGCCGGTGGCTGGCGGCGCACATGGGGCAGCAGCCCATGGCGGGAAAACACTTCGATCGGCCCGCGATGTCCGGCCTGTTCGAGGGATACCACGGCGTCGACCATGGTCAGGCCCGAGCCGATGATCATGACCGTCGACTGCGGATCGAGCTGCTGCATGGCCGCCACGTCCCACGGATCGAGGGCGGCCGCATTCAAGCCGCTGGATTGGGTTTGTGGCGTGCGCGCGGCGGGGAACATCCCGGTGGCCAGTACCGTAAAAGCGCCCTGCAGGCATCGGCCGTCGCTCAAGGTCAACCGCACGGCGTCTGCATCGGTTTGCAAATCGACCACTTCGGCCTGCACATGCTCGACCGTCGAACCGACCAAGGCACCCACCGCCTGCGCTTCTGCCAGGCGCTGCCGAGCGTACAGGCCGAAGATTCCCCGAGGCGGAAACAATTCGCTGATCGGCACATGCTGCTGGTCCGACTCCGGCCAGCCGCCGCCGGCAATGTAGTCGGTAAGCCATTGGGTCAGGTCGTCGGGGTTGTCCGGGTCGACACTCATGCGCGCCGCGTTGCCGTTGAGCGTATGGCCCAACTCCACCGCGCTGTAGGCTTCGCCCCGCCCCAACTCGGCACGGGGTTCGATCACCAGCACCCGACGCCGACCGGGCAATCGCATCAACTGCGCCGCCAGCATCGCGCCACTGAGACCGCCACCGACAATCAGGACATCGGCGTCATTGTTCAAGGTCTGGCCCATCCTGCTCTCCCTGTTCAGATCACCACATTTCGCACAAACCGCGCCGCTACCGTCCCGTCATTGCGATAACAGTGCGGCTGGTTGCTGGCGAACATGAAGAATTCACCCGCCGCAATATTCTGTGGCCGGTCGCCGAGCATAACGGTCAGGCAACCTTCGAAGACATAAATCTGCTCGCTCCAGCCATCGGCGTCCGGTTCCGAGGGATACACCTCGCCCGGTTGCAGGCACCACTCCCACTGCTCGACTTCGCGACTGGCCTGGGCCTTGGAGAGCAACACGGCCTTGCTGCCGGGAATCGTGCCGGTCCAGGCCAGCTCATTGATACGGCTGGGATCGCGGGCGTCGGGGGCCTGGATCAAATCGCTGAAGGCGACGTCGAGGGCTTCGGCCACGCGGTCGAGGGTGGTCAGGCTGACATTCTTTTCCCCCGCCTCGATCGCCACCAGCATTCGGCGGCTGACACCGGACTTTTCGGCCAGCGCGGTCTGGCTCAGGTCGGCGGCATGACGCAAACGACGAACATTTTGGCTGACGTGCTGGAGGACCGAAGCCCGTTGGGTAGAATCTTTGTGCACTATATTGCTCACTGAGTGGGGTTGGGCAGTATACTGCGCAACATTCGGCGCATTGTGCGTCCCCCTCCAGTAGCGTGCAAGGTCATGACGTCGGTGAATTCCCCAAAGGCTTCCTCCCGTTTCACAAGGTTCAGCAAGGCCGAATGCGTGCTGGTGCTGATCACGATGGTCTGGGGCGGAACCTTCCTGCTGGTTCAGCATGCGATGACCGTCAGCGGCCCGATGTTTTTCGTCGGCCTGCGCTTTGCCGCCGCCGCGAGCATCGTCGCCCTGTTCTCCTGGCGTCACCTGCGCGACCTGAGCCTGTTCGAACTCAAGGCCGGGTCGTTCATCGGCGTGGCGATCATGCTCGGCTACGGCTTGCAGACGGTCGGCCTGCAGAGCATTCCCAGCAGCCAATCGGCATTCATTACCGCTTTGTATGTTCCGTTCGTGCCATTGCTGCAATGGCTGGTGCTGGGGCGGCGTCCGGGGTTGATGCCGAGCATCGGCATCATGCTGGCCTTTACCGGGTTGATGCTGTTGTCCGGGCCGGCCGGTGCGTCGTTCAACTTCAGTCCCGGTGAAATCGCCACCTTGATCAGCGCCGTGGCCATTGCGGCCGAGATCATCCTGATCAGCACCTATGCCGGCCAGGTCGATGTGCGCCGGGTGACGGTGGTGCAACTGGCGGTCACTTCGGCGCTGTCGTTCCTGATGGTGGTGCCGACCAACGAGGCGATTCCGGACTTCTCCTGGCTGCTGCTGTGCAGCGCACTGGGCCTTGGGGCGGCGAGTGCGGCGATTCAGGTGGCGATGAACTGGGCACAGAAAAGCGTGTCTCCGACCCGCGCCACGTTGATCTATGCCGGCGAGCCGGTATGGGCCGGGATTGTCGGGCGCATCGCCGGGGAACGCTTGCCGGCGATTGCCCTGGTCGGGGCCGGGTTGATTGTGGCGGCGGTGATTGTCAGCGAGTTGAAGACCAAGGGTAAGGCGGCTGCGGTCGAAGAAGAACTGGAGCGGGAAACACAGGGTTAAGCCGTAGCCTCTGCTTTGTTTGTTGAATAGCTTTCGCGAGCAGGCTCGCTCCCACAGGGGAAACGCATTCCCACTGTGGGAGCGAGCCTGCTCGCGAAGGCGTCGGCACAGGCGAAACCCTTCTACCGGAAACAATGTGAATCAGGGCTTTTCCGTCTACCGTGTAGGATTCTGCGACAGCTTGGCGTTTGGCGATCCGGGAGCTGGCACGTATGATGCTTCACAAACTTCCGCAGATTAGAAGCCTATGTCCCTGATAGTTCTACTGCTTCTGCCTTTCATAGGCAGCTGTTTGGCGGCCGTGTTGCCGCACAATGCCCGTAACGCCGAATCCCTGCTGGCTGGCCTGATCGCCCTGATCGGCAGCGTTCAGGTCGCATTCCTGTACCCGCAGATCGCCGATGGCGGCGTCATTCGCGAAGAGTTTTCCTGGCTGCCCAGCCTGGGCCTGAACTTCGTTCTGCGCATGGACGGTTTCGCCTGGCTGTTCTCCCTGCTGGTGCTGGGCATCGGCACCCTGGTGTCGCTGTACGCCCGCTACTACATGTCGCCGAACGATCCGGTGCCGCGCTTCTTCGCGTTTTTCCTGGCCTTCATGGGCGCCATGCTGGGGCTGGTGATCTCCGGCAACCTGATCCAGATCGTGTTTTTCTGGGAGCTGACCAGCCTCTTCTCGTTCCTGCTGATCGGCTACTGGCACCATCGCGCCGATTCCCGGCGCGGTGCCTACATGGCGCTGATGGTGACCGGTGCGGGCGGTTTGTGCCTGCTGGCGGGGGTCATGCTGCTCGGCCATGTGGTCGGCAGCTATGACCTGGACAAGGTCCTGGCCGCCGGCGACCTGATTCGCGCCCATGCCCTCTACCCTATCCTGTTGCCCCTGATCCTGATCGGCGCCCTGAGCAAAAGTGCGCAATTCCCCTTCCACTTCTGGCTACCCCACGCCATGGCCGCGCCGACGCCCGTGTCGGCGTACCTGCACTCGGCGACCATGGTCAAGGCCGGGGTGTTTCTGCTCGCGCGGCTATGGCCGTCGCTTTCGGGCAGTGAAGAATGGTTCTACATCGTCAGCGGCGCCGGTGCCTGCACCCTGTTGCTCGGGGCGTATTGCGCGATGTTCCAGAACGACCTCAAGGGATTGCTGGCCTACTCGACCATCAGTCACCTCGGCCTGATCACCCTGCTGCTCGGCCTGAACAGCCCGCTGGCCGCCGTCGCCGCGGTGTTCCACATCCTCAACCACGCGACGTTCAAGGCCTCGTTGTTCATGGCCGCCGGCATCATCGACCACGAAAGCGGTACCCGCGATATCCGCAAACTCAGCGGCCTGTACAAGCTGATGCCATTCACCGCCACCCTGGCCATGGTCGCCAGCGCCTCGATGGCCGGCGTGCCGTTGCTCAACGGTTTCCTCTCCAAGGAGATGTTCTTCGCCGAAACCGTGTTCATCAATGCCACGCGCTGGGTCGAGTTGAGCTTGCCGATCGTGGCAACGATCGCCGGTACCTTCAGCGTGGCTTACTCCCTGCGTTTCACCGTGGATGTGTTCTTCGGTCCGCCCGCGACCGACTTGCCTCACACCCCCCACGAGCCACCGCGCTGGATGCGTGCGCCGGTCGAGTTGCTGGTGTTCACTTGCCTGCTGGTGGGGATCTTCCCGGCACAGGTGGTCGGCCCGCTGCTCGCGGCGGCGGCGCAACCGGTGGTTGGCGGCACCCTGCCCGAATACAGTCTGGCGATCTGGCACGGCCTGAACGCGCCGATGATCATGAGCCTGATCGCCTTGTCCTGCGGCACCGTGGTCTACCTGCTGCTGCGCAATCAATTCAAGCGTGGACGCTTCAACCGCCCGCCCGTCATTGGCCGCCTGGATGGCAAGCACCTGTTCGAATGGGCACTGGTCGCCAGCCTGCGCCTGGCCCGTCGCCTGGAGCCGCGGATTGGCACCCGGCGCCTGCAGATGCAGTTGTTCCTGGTGGTGCTCGCCGCCGTGCTGGCCGGCTTGATTCCCATGCTGCACAGCAGCCTGCACTGGGGCGACCGGCCGAAGATCCCCGGCTCGATCGTCTTCGTCACCCTGTGGTTGCTGGCCATCGCCTGTGCCCTTGGCGCGGCATACCAGGCCAAGTATCACCGTCTGGCAGCCCTGACCATGGTCAGCGTCTGCGGCCTGATGACCTGCGTCACCTTCGTCTGGTTCTCGGCGCCGGACCTGGCCTTGACCCAACTGGCGGTCGAAGTGGTGACCACGGTGCTGATCCTGCTGGGCCTGCGCTGGCTGCCACGACGGATCGAAGAAGTCTCGCCGTTGCCGGGCAGCCTGCGTCGCGCGCGGGTGCGGCGGATCCGCGACTTGCTGCTGTCGACCGTGGTCGGTGTCGGCATGGCGTTGCTGGCCTACGCCATGCTGACGCGCCAGACCCCCAACGACATTTCCTCCTTCTACCTGAGTCGCGCCTTGCCCGAAGGCGGCGGCAGCAACGTGGTCAACGTGATGCTGGTGGACTTCCGCGGTTTCGACACCCTCGGTGAAATCACCGTACTGGTGGCCGTGGCCCTGACCGTGTACGCCCTGCTGCGTCGCTTCCGTCCGCCGAAAGAAAGCCTGCAACTGCCGGCCCAGCAACGCTTGCTCGCACCGGATGTGGTCACCGACCTGGTCAACCCGCGTCACGCCAGCGACACCGCGCTCGGCTTCATGATGGTGCCGGCGGTGCTGGTGCGCCTGCTGTTGCCGGTGGCGCTGGTGGTGTCGTTCTACCTGTTCATGCGCGGACACAATCAACCGGGCGGCGGCTTTGTCGCCGGGCTGGTGATGTCGGTGGCGTTCATCCTGCAATACATGGTCGCCGGCACGCAGTGGGTCGAGGCGCAAATGAGCCTGCGACCGCTGCGCTGGATGGGCACGGGCCTGATGATTGCCACGGCCACCGGCCTGGGTGCGATGCTGGTCGGCTACCCGTTCCTGACCACCCATACCTGGCATTTTTCGTTGCCGCTGCTGGGTGACATCCACCTGGCCAGCGCGCTGTTCTTCGACATCGGCGTGTACGGCGTGGTGGTCGGCTCGACCCTGTTGATCCTCACCGCCCTCGCCCACCAATCGGTGCGCGGTCACAAAACCGCTGCCCAGCCTAAATCCGTTGCCGCCAAGGGAGCCGTCTGATGGAAGAAGTCATCGCAATCGCCATCGGCGTCCTGGCCGCGTCCGGCGTCTGGCTGATCCTGCGCCCCCGGACGTTCCAGGTGGTCATGGGCCTGTGCCTGCTGTCATACGGCGTCAACCTGTTCATTTTCAGCATGGGCAGCCTGTTCATCGGCAAGGAACCGATCATCAAGGACGGCGTGCCGCAGGATCTGTTGCACTACACCGACCCGTTGCCGCAAGCGCTGGTACTGACGGCGATCGTCATCAGCTTCGCCATGACCGCGCTGTTCCTGGTGGTGCTGCTGGCGTCCCGGGGCCTGACCGGCACCGACCATGTGGATGGCCGGGAGCCCAGGGAATGATGGCGATGACCCACCTGATCGTCGCGCCCATCCTGCTGCCGTTGCTGACGGCCGCGATCATGCTGATGCTCGGCGAGAAGCACCGGCCGCTCAAGGCCAGGATCAATCTGTTCTCCAGCCTGCTCGGGCTGGGCATTGCCGTGGCGTTGTTGCAATGGACGCAAACTACCGGCGTGCCAGGCTCCATCGGCGTGTACCTGCCGAGCAACTGGCAAGTGCCGTTCGGCCTGGTGCTGGTGGTCGATCGTCTTTCGGCGCTGATGCTGGTGCTGACCGGCATCATCGGCGTCAGTGCCCTGCTGTTCGCCATGGCCCGCTGGGACAGCGCCGGTTCCAGTTTCCACGCGCTGTTCCAGATCCAGTTGATGGGGCTCTACGGCGCATTCCTCACCGCGGACCTGTTCAACCTGTTCGTGTTCTTCGAGGTGTTGCTGGCCGCGTCCTACGGGTTGATGCTCCACGGCTCGGGCCGGGCGCGGGTGTCGTCGGGGCTGCATTACATCTCGATCAACCTGCTGGCCTCGTCGCTGTTCCTGATTGGCGCGGCGCTTATCTATGGGGTGACCGGCACGCTGAACATGGCCGATCTGGCGGTAAAGATCCCGCTGGTGTCCGAAGCTGACCGGGGCTTGCTGCACGCCGGCGCGGGGATCCTGGCCGTCGCGTTTCTGGCCAAGGCCGGCATGTGGCCGTTGAACTTCTGGCTGGTGCCGGCCTATTCCTCGGCCAGCGCGCCGGTGGCGGCGATGTTCGCGATCATGACCAAGGTCGGCGTCTACACCTTGCTGCGCCTGTGGACGCTGCTGTTCTCCGCCCAGGCCGGGGCATCGGCGTTCTTTGGCGGGGAGTGGCTGATCTACGGCGGCATGGCGACCATCGTCTGTGCCGCCCTTGCGATCCTCGCCGCGCAACGCCTGGAGCGCATGGCCAGCCTGAGCATTCTGGTGTCGGCGGGCATCCTGTTGTCGACCATCGGTTTCGCCCAGCCGAACCTGGTGGGCGCTGCGCTGTTCTATCTGTTCAGCTCGACCCTGGCCTTGAGCGCGCTGTTCCTGCTGGCCGAACTGATCGAGCGTTCGCGCTCGGCCAACGAAATACAGCTCGAAGACGAAGCCGAACTGTTGCCCCGCCCCCTGGAATCCCTGCATCCCCCCAAAGGCACCAACCTCGACGACGACCAGAAAGCCGTGGTCGGCCAGGTGATCCCGTGGACCATGGCGTTTCTCGGCCTGAGCTTCATCGCCTGCGCCTTGCTGATCATCGGCATGCCGCCGCTCTCCGGGTTTATCGGCAAACTCGGGTTGATCGGCGCCCTGCTCAATCCGCTGGGCCTGGGCAACAGCGGCGACACACCGATTTCCAATGCCGCGTGGGGCCTGCTGGTGTTGTTGATTGTGTCGGGGCTGGCGTCGCTGGTCGCATTCTCGCGCCTGGGCATCCAGCGCTTCTGGACGCCGGCGGAACGACCATCGCCCCTGCTGCGACGCCTGGAATGCGTGCCGATCTTCGCGCTGCTGGGCTTGAGCATTGCGCTGACCTTCAAGGCCGATCCGCTGCTGCGCTACACCCAGGCCGCCGCCGATGCCTTGTACAACCCGCAGCAATACGTAATGGCGGTGCTCGACACCCGCGTCGTACCGAACCCCACGGCCAAGGCTAGCCCGCAGGAGGTGCAACCATGAAGCGTCTGTTTCCCGCACCCTTGCTGTCGCTGGCCTTGTGCCTGTTGTGGCTGTTGCTGAACCTGTCGACCAGCCCCGGCAATCTGCTGCTGGGGGCGGCGCTGGGGTTCTGCGCGCCGCTGATGATGCGCAGGCTGCGTCCGCTGCCGGTGCGCATCCGTCGTCCGGGGGTGATCCTGCGCCTGGTCCTGCTGGTCGGGCGCGATGTGCTGGTGTCCAACCTCGCCGTGGCCTGGGGCGTGCTCAATGCCGGTCACCGCCCGCCCCGCTCGCAATTCATCAAGGTGCCGCTGGACTTGCGCGACGCCAATGGCCTGGCCGCGCTGTCGATGATCACCACGGTGGTGCCCGGTACGGTCTGGTCGGAGCTGGCGCTGGACCGCAGCATTCTGCTGTTGCACGTCTTCGACCTGGACGACGAGGCGCTGTTCATCCAGCACTTCAAGACGACCTACGAGCGTCCGTTGATGGAGATCTTTGAATGAGCCCCTTGCTGGCGAACGCGATCCTGCTGAGCCTGTTCCTGTTTTCCCTGGCAATGATCCTGACCCTGATCCGCCTGTTCAAAGGGCCGTCGGCCCAGGACCGGGTCCTGGCGCTGGACTACCTGTACATCGTCGCGATGCTGATGATGCTGACGCTGGGTATTCGTTATGCCAGTGACACCTACTTCGAGGCGGCGCTGCTGATCGCCCTGTTCGGTTTCGTCGGCTCCTTCGCCCTGGCGAAATTCCTGCTGCGTGGTGAGGTGATCGAATGAATGCGCCCTTGTCGATGTGGGTGGAAATCCCGGTGGCGATCCTGCTGGTGCTCGGCAGCCTGTTTGCCTTGATCGGCGCCACAGGCCTGCTGCGCATGAAGGACTACTTCCAGCGCATGCACCCACCGGCACTGGCCTCGACACTCGGAGCCTGGTGCGTGGCGCTGGCTTCGATCATCTACTTTTCGGCGCTCAAGTCTGCGCCGGTCCTGCACGCCTGGCTGATTCCGATCCTGCTGGCGATTACCGTGCCGGTGACCACCTTGCTGCTGGCCCGGGCGGCGCTGTTTCGTAAGCGTATGGCCGGGGATGATGTGCCGGCTGAGGTGAGTAGTCGGCGTACGGAGAGCGGGAGTTAGACCAAGGATTTGCATCGACTGGACCGGCCTCATCGCGAGCAAGCTCGCTCCCACAGTGGATTTGTGGCGCACACAAAACCTGTGGGAGCGAGCTTGCTCGCGATGAGGCCAGTACTGTCACTACAGAAACGTCGCGGTATCAGACCCAGGCCACCGCCAACAACCCCGCCCCCAACACCACACACAACGGCGAATAAACCCAGGTGTCGAGCCGGGCAAATTTCGAACCTTTGACCTCCTTGAAAAAGCCCACCAGCTCCGAATCGCCAATGGCCCGGGCAAACAGCAAGATCGCAATGGCGCTGATCACCCACTGCAACGACCAGTGATGCAAGGGCGGCAGCCACCAACCCACCCGCCAGCACACCAGCACGGCGATCAACAGCAATGCCCCGGCCACCACCAGCGTGATCCAGCCTCGTGGCTTGAACGCCGGCCTCAATTTTGCGCTGCCCTCCTGCGGTACTTGCGGGACCGCCGCCACCGCCGCCCACTCGCCACCCAACGCCCAATACACATGCACCAGACTGATCACGGCGAAGATCGTCACCAGCCATTGAGCCAACAGCAAGGTCATGGTCAGGAATCCTTGAAAGGGATTTGAACAGAACATTGTAGGAGCTGCCGCAGGCTGCGATCTTTTGATTTTGCTTTTTCAGACAAGATCGCAGCCTGCGGCAGCGCCTACAGGGCGGCGGCGACTTTGTCCGCCACGTCCTTGGGCAGCCAGGCGCGCCAGACGTCCGGATGAGCCTTCATGAACGCCTGCGCCGCCTGGCGCGGCGGTGTATGTTTCTCGCTCATCTCGGCCAGCGCCTTGTTCAGCGGGTCGATCGGAAAGTCGACCTTGGCGAAGAACTCGGCAATCTGCGGATATTGCTTCTGGAAGGGGGTGGACACACCGATCGACAGCTTCGAAGCCAGGGAACGGGTCGGCCGTGGATTGGGGTTGTCGGCGTCGGTCAGGGTCTTCCAGGCTTCGGCGTCGAACGGTGGCTCTTCCAGTTGAATCAGCTTGAAGCGGCCGAGCAAAGGCGTAGGCGACCAGTAGTAAAACAGCACCGGCTTGCCACGATGAATGGACGAACTGATCTCTGCATCCAGGGCCGCCCCCGAACCGCTGCGGAAGTTCACGTAGCTGTCGTCCAGCCCGTACGCCTTGAGCTTCTGCTTGTTGACCACTTCCGAGGTCCAGCCGATAGGGCTGTTGAGGAAACGCCCTTTGGTCGGGGCTTCCGGGTCCTTGAACACGTCTTTGTAGCGCGGCAGGTCGCTGACGCTGCGCAGGTCCGGCGCCAGCGGCTTGATGCCCTTGGCCGGGTCGCCCTTGATCACGTATTCCGGCACCCACCAGCCTTCGGTAGCGCCCTTGACCGTGTCGCCGAGGCTGACGACTTTGCCTTCGGCTTCGGCCTTGACCCAGACCGGGCTGCGACCGGCCCACTCTTCGCCAATGACCTGGATGTCATTGTTGGCCAGCGCGGTTTCCAGGGTGATGGTGGTACCCGGCAAGGTATCGGTGGGCAGCCCGTAGCCCTTCTCGACAATGATGCGCAGGACATCGGTAATCAGGCTGCCGCTTTCCCAGTTCAGGTCGGCGAAGTGGATCGGCGCCTGGGCGGCAAACACCTGGGCGGGTGTCGCCAGCAAACCGAAAGTGGCCAGGACAGCAGCCAGCAACCGTCGTAATCCGTTCATGCTTTTGCACCTCGTGCTGTTCACAGCAATAGCAGGATGGCCTGGCAGTAGACCGCGAAGCCTCTGAATACTCAGTCCAATGACTGTAGTAGAGGTTCCTGCTTTCGAGGTGCGGGGATCAGTTTTCGGAAGTTTCCTGCAAACGCGTCAGCTCTCGTCTGACCATGCTGGCGTAGGGCGCCGGTTGCAATTGGTAAAGCTGTGACGCCACCCAGTTCAGCCAGGCTCCTTGCAGAAGGGGCTTGTGCTCGAACAGCCGCCGCGCTTCGTCTTGAGCGCTGGCCAGGTTCTGTTCGTGGAAGTCGGCGCGGGTCAGGGTCATCACTCGCTGGCCTTGAAGGTCACCAGCTCGCCCTTGCGCCACTTGGCCACTTTGGCGGTCACGGCCTTGAGGGTCTTGGTCAGGCCTTCCTGCAACTGTTGATGGGCGGCAAACACCATCACCACGCTGTGACCTTCCTTGAACACGACCCCCTGACCATCGGCGGTGGTCACGAAGGCGTAATCGCCAATGCCGTAAACCGTCAGCTTGATGTCGCGGAACCTGATGTCCAGCTTGCCGCCTTCGCGACTGGGCAACACGGAGGCGCTGAAATGATCGCCGACCTTGAGCTTGAGTCCGGGCTTGTCGTCCACCACCAGGGCTGATTCGGTGTCGATTTCGGCAATGTAAATGCCTTCAGCGTTCTGTTCGGTGATGTAAACGAAACGTGACTGAAACTGCTTGACCAGCTTTGCGCGCAAATCGCCCAGCACGAACAAGGCATGCATATCGAGATTACTTACTGCCAAGGAAACATCCCCACATCTGAAAAATGGCGCCGTACGCGAAAACAAACGCACAGCCAAAAAAGCGGCAATGCCGAAGGTGTCGCCAGAGAACCCGGATTGATGTCCTGAATGAGCAGTGCACTCATTCATCACGAAGCTTGAGAAGACTACTGGAACGTCACTCGCGTCGTCCTGACTGGTGTTCGTCACAGGCTGAAGGAAAACGCCCTTCCTGCTGCCCGAAAATTATGGACTATCAACTTCGGGGAAAAATCTCACCAAGAGAAAAAAATTTCCTACATATCGTCAGCAAAAAATTGCTTTAGATAAACATCATTCACCCACCAATAAGGGTGATTCTAGAGCAGCGATGCTCCTGAAGACTAGCCAAAACGACGTACATACGTCGGCAAAACAATGAAAAGGACTTCATATGTGCACACTGACACACTTTGCCTATCCCTTGGTGCCTGACTCGCAAACAACAGCGATCTCGCAGCCGAGACCGTTCGGCCGTTCCGGACCGCTTCCCGATGTCCCTTCCCGCCCGCGCTTTCAGGTGGTGATGGCGGGCATTGCCTTCTTTCACATCAAGGATATTTCTACCGGCTGTGTAAGAGGTTTCCGAGCCAATCATAACGAAGCCTGCGCCCTCGCCCGGTTTCTTGAATCACAGGGTTGACAGGCCTGTCGCGCTCATTTTCATCAACGTTTGGTCTGCCCGTCGACTTATCTCAGCCGTCGACGGGCAACTACTGCCATACTGCCCGCCCAATAAAACGAATCCGCAACAAATCGGATGGCGTTGACAACAACAATGTATTTCCAGGGGAAGTCTGCAACGTGACGGAATTTGATATCGGCGAGTTTTTTATCCGGGGTGAAGCCAGAGAAGTCGAGGGTGAATTCCAGGCCGTGATTGTCATGCGCGCCAAACCACCGCTCAAGACCGTGACCTATCACCAGGTCGAAAAAGATCGCTGGTTCAAAACCCCGGATGTCGCTGCCATCGCAGCCCAGGAATCGGCCAGGGAACTGAAGGCGGCGGTCGATGCCGGGGCACTGAAAGCCTGATACCCGGATTGGCGGTCTATGCTCTGTGTTGCGTTTGAACATCGTGATCGAACTCCACCCGTGCGGCGCCCTCGAAACCAGGAGACTGCACGTCGCCCCTCGTCCCGACTGATGACCTGCAAGGAGATGAAGATGGAATCACCGACACACGACCTGAAAGGCCTGTTCGACCAGCTCGGCCTGGACTCGAGCCAGAAAGCGATCGACGACTTCATTGCCGGCCATTCCCTGCCCGACGACAAGAAGCTCATCGACGCCGAGTTCTGGTCACCGCAGCAGGCCGGCTTCCTCAAGGAACAACTACGCGAAGACGCAGACTGGGCGCGAGTAGTCGACGACCTGAACCTGCGCATGCATCAGACCCACTGACCACTTCAATGCAGGCTGTCAGGTCTTTCGGCGTTCAATTGCGCCAACCAGGCAGCCCTGCACTCCTCCGCTTCGTCGCGACTGGAGAACGCCGTGCCCCGGCGCTCGCCATTGAGCAACACCACCCAGCAAACCTTGCGTCCCATGGAGCGCAGATTGGCAGGTACGCCGCTGCCGATCATGACCGCGACATCAACTTTGCCTTGCATGCTGACCTCGAACTTCATTAGCAACCTAATTAATAGGTATGCTAGTTAAATTCTCGACGAGGAAACAGCAAAACGCTGCACAGGTCAGTTGCAGGATTTGTAACAATCACCCGGCAACCCGATCCACTGTAGGAGCGAGCTTGCTCCGGGCGGCGTTCCGACGATGGTCGTTAACGATGCCGCGTGTTTACTGACTAAACGCGGCGCTCTTGAGTCCATCGCGAGCAAGCTCGCTCCTACAGTTGAACAGCATTACCCGGCAACCCGGGGTTTCTAGCGCGGTTTTTCCGGCTTGTAGCCCAGGCGCAAACCGCCCCAATGCCGGCCCTTGAGCATGATCGGCACCGAGAGATCGTGCATCAACTCGCCGGTGTCCCGGGTATAGGTTTGCAGCAGCACGGCCTTCTGATGGCTGCCGCAGCGGATCCCGGTGCGGTCGGCGAACTTGCGTTTGGTCCGGTTCTGCAAGGCATCGACCTGCGCGTCCCCCGTCAGCGGCTGGCTGAACGCATGGTTGTGGGTCGGCACATAACCCTGCTGGGTGCAGGCGATGGCGAACACCAATCCTTCGTGACGCGGCAACAAGGGTTCCTGGATCGCTGGCAAGACCTGATCGGTGTAGCGGTCGAAACGCGTCTGATACTTGGCCGGGCTGGTATGGGGGATGACCTGATAGTTGCGGTCGAACAGGTCGTCCAGACTGATTCGACCGGCATCGATATCCGCCTCGAAACGTTCTGCAATCCGGCTCGCGCCTTCCCGGGCCAGGTCATAGATCCGCTGGTGATAATCATCCAGCCCCACCTCGGCCAGTCGCTCGCTGATGGTTTCGGCCTGCCCTTCCATTTGCACCGCCGCCTGGGCCAGACGCTGAGTCTGCTGATCGCTGACCGCCAGGTCGCTGCGCATCTGTTCGATGGCGTGAAACAGGCTGTCGAGCTGTTCACGGTTGGTGTCTGCGCCCTGGGCGATTTCCCCGACCTGGGACTCGACACTGGCCGCCAGACGGGCAATGTTCTCCAGGTGCTGCCCGGTGCGCTCGACCTGCTCGACGCCGTTGTCGAGGTCGCTGGACAGTTGGCGGATCTGCTCCACCACCTGCGCGGTCCGTTGCTGGATATCGGCCACCATCTCGCCGACTTCGCCCGTCGCGGTCGCCGTGCGTGCGGCAAGTCCGCGAACCTCGTCGGCCACCACGGCAAACCCGCGACCGTGCTCCCCCGCCCGCGCCGCTTCAATGGCGGCGTTCAACGCCAACAGGTTGGTCTGGCTGGCGATGGACTGAATCACCAGGGTCACGCGCTGGATATCATCGCTGCGCAGGCTCAAGGCTTCGATCAGTTCACGGCTGTTGCTGGCGCGCTGGCTGAGCTGATGCATGCGGGCAATGGACTCGATCAGTTCCGTACGCCCCACCGCGCCACTTTGATGAGCCTCGCTGGCGGCGCTCAGCGCCTGGCGACTGAGCAGCGAGGTGGCGTGTTCGGTGGTAATCATGACCTCGGCGTTGCTGACGATCTGTGCCGCCGCCGAGAGCTGCGATTGCAGTTTTTCCGCCAGTTGCCGAACCGAGAACGCCACCCCGGCGGCCGAAAGCGCGTTATGGCTGGTGGTGTAGGAAAGGTCGCGAGTCAACACGCCGATGGCATCGGGGTTGCCGGGGGAAGCCGCCTGTGGGGTCGCGCGCGAACGCAAGCGAGGCAGCCAGATGATCAGGACGGCCAGGGGCAGGCCAAGGTAGAGCGACCAACCGCCCAACGACATGCCACATAACAACAGCATCAAGGCGATGCTTTGCAGCGTCGGTGTCAGCCAGCGGTTTTTCGGCAACAGCACTGGTGCAGGCACTGCCGCAGCCAGAGACCCGTCTCTTGTCATCATCGTCACCCCGGAAAACTTCTAATTGTTGTCTTCGCATTAAACGCCGGCATAAGGCCATTATCCATGAGCCTTTAGTCGCGAACGTTGCAGCAGATCAATATAAGAATCGGGAAATCGCAGACGGCAGAAAACAAAGATCGCAGCCTGCAGCAACCCCTACGGAACAAATGTAGGAGCTGCCGCAGGCTGCGATCTTTTCAGGCAGCCCGGTTCAACAGGGCTGCCTCACAGAATCAGGCCTGACGCTGGTGCTTGTCGATTTGCTCGTGACGCTCTTGAGCTTCGATGCAGTACTTGGTGGTCGGGCTGATCAGCAGGCGCTTGAGGCCGATCGGCTCGCCGCTGTCGTCGCACCAGCCAAAGCTGTCTTCCTTGATGCGCTCAAGGGCTTGCTCCAACTGAGGCAGCATGCGCTGGTCGCGATCGATCGCGTTCACCAGCCAGGTGCGCTCTTCTTCGACCGAAGCCGCGTCTGCCGGATCGGCCGGGGTGTCCAGGCTTTCGATGGCGATGCGGTTCTGTTCGATGCGCTCATGGGTTTCGACTTTCATGTTCTGCAACAGCTCGGAGAAAAAAGCATGTTGCTCGGCATTCATGTAGTCATCCGCCGGCATGGCCAGCAACTTGTCCTTTGTCATTGATATCTCTATAAAAAAACGTGCATTAAGGCGAATAAGGGAGCGTTCCGGCAGACCTGGGCAGGCCATCGGAAAGGCGCCGTTTGTTCCAAGCGCCACCCGGCACTCAATTTACGAGGGGCGGCAGTCTAAGGCCGACTTGAGGCCTCAGCAACTGAAAAGACAGCGAATTTGTCCGACAAAGCCCTGAAAATGCTCTACAGCAGGCTTTGAGGCGGTAATCGGAGTGCGTTTATAGCAAGAAATTCAATCGAGCGGCTGTATATAGAAGACAAACGGCCTGCACGGGGCCATTTTCCCCGCCTTTTTCCCTGCCATTTGCATGGCTGCGAACCTCAGCTAAGGTTGTCCCTCCCGAAATGGCCATATAAAGGAAAGGACCATGAAGCTGATCGGTATGCTGGACTCGCCCTATGTCAGGCGCGCCGCCATTTCTGCCAAATGCCTGGGAGTCACGCTGGAACATCAATCGATCTCGGTGTTCCGCCACTTCGAACAATTCCGGCAGATCAACCCGGTGGTCAAGGCACCTACGCTGGTGCTGGATGACGGTGAGGTGTTGATGGACTCGACGCTGATCATCGACTACCTGGAAACCCTGGCCGATAACAGCCTGATGCCCGTCGAACCGGCTCAGCGCCTGCGCGCGTTGCGCCTGATCGGCCTGGCGCTGGCCGCGAGCGAAAAGTCCGTGCAGCTTTACTACGAGCGCAACCTGCGGCCGGCGGAAATTCAATTCGAGCCTTGGGTGCAGCGGGTCGAAGGACAGCTGGTGGCGGCCTGGTCGGCGCTGGAGCGGGAGCTGGAAAAGCAGCCGCTGAAGACTGACGGTGCGATCGAGCAGGACGGCATCACCCTCGCTGTAGCCTGGAGCTTCACCAACCTGGTGGTGCCGGACCAGGTGAGTGCGGCGCAGTTTCCGCGGATCGCCGCGTTCACGGCGTATGCCGAAGGGCTTGAGGTGTTTGTCAGTACGCCGATTGACTGACAGATTCATTTCGCCTCATCGACCGCCATCGCGAGCAAGCTCGCTCCCACAGGGAATCACGCTTTCCTGTGGGAGCGACGGTGCGGCGATCCGACTTGCTCGCGATGGCTTAAGCAAAAGCGCCGCTTCACCCAAAGGCAGAAGCGGCAGTCGAATCAATGCACAAACAACGCAATCAAGATAATGATCGGGATCGGCACGCCGAGAAAGAACAGCAGTAATGAACGCATGGTAGTTCTCCTGGATTAACGAATCGGTGCAGTGGTGACGTAGGTATCGGTTTCCAGATACACCACCGCATCCCGACGACGACCACCGAAGGTTGCGGCAAGGCTGGCGAAGAACGCACCGGCCAACAGCGCAACGAACATCCACAGCGTGGTCCACGCCGCCACTTTCGCAGCGGTGTCAGCGGTTTGTTGAGCGGCCAGCTTGGCGTCGGCCACGGCTTTCTGGGTGCGGGCATAGACCTCATCGACACGACGTTCGGCGTCGGCCTGAGTGAGGTTGGTCCGCTGCGCGACCAGTTGCGCCAGGTAAGTCCGGTCTTCGGCGGCCAGCTCACCCCTGCTCAGGGAACGCACAAAGATCCGGGTGACGGTGCCCCGGGCCGCATCATCACTGACGGCAACCGGGCGATCATCACGGAACAGGCTGTCGACGAAGTAACCGTACTCATCACCTTGGGTATTGCCCGCCGCCGTGCCCACGGCTTGCGTCGCGGCACTGGCGGCACCGCCGACCATGTTCGCCCCGGCCTGCACGCCACCGCCGACCAGACTGCTGACCGACCCGGCGACCAGCGTGGCCGTCACCAGCGTCGCCACGCACCAGGCCAGAAAACCATGGGCCGTGTCGCGAAAGTAAACTTCATCGCCGTGCATGTACGCCCACTTCACCCGCAGTCGCCCGGCGATGTAACCGCCAAGCCCCGAAGCGACAATCTGGGTGAAGGCCAGCCAGACAATGGTCGAGATCCCCAGGCCTTTGGCGCTCACGCCTTCATTGGCCCAAGGCGATACCGCCGAAAAACCCAGGCCGAAGCCGAGCAACACCAGGATCAGCGACAACGCCGCCGCGGCAGCGGCACCCGCGAAAATCGCGCCCCAGGACACGCCGGACAGCGTGGTGGATTCATCCATGGCGGGATAGAAACCGTCAGAGGATCTATTCATAGTTGTATCGCTCCAGGCAGAAAGATGGTGTTACAACTCTTCGAGGAAGGAATTGCAGTCACCGTGCCAGTCACGCACTTTGAATAAATCGTTGTGCTTCAATTGCTTAGAAAGTTTGAACTTCCCGGCCTCATGCAAACTGCAAGGAACAGGTTGAGCCAACGGGTTTTATGCATGGGTTATTTGCGCTTATAGCTTTTATTGCCGCTGGGGGTCAGGCAGTAAACGCCGCCTCTTGGCCCGGTACAAAACGAACCGGTGCCACAGGAGCAACCCTGGGTGTCCTGGATAAACGCCTGTGGACGTTCCTGGGTCTGACCGCCGAACATGGCCGAGCAACTTTTTTTCGAGCCGCTGATGGAGCCGTCGTTACACAGGAACAGATCGCCGTCGCAGCGATCGATTCCACCCTTTTTGCCAGAGCAAGGTGTATTACCAGCCCAGGCAGATGAACTGAACACACTGAACAACAACAGACAAATCGGCATCCAGCCATGGCGGATCGAGTTACGCACGATGCAGCACCCCATTGAAGTTATGGCTCAATGATATCAATGTTGCGAACGAGGACCCCGCCCAGATGAAAGTTAATTTATTAAGTCGCGGTTTTTTCTTGGCAAAATGCTCGCAACTTCGTATTGAACTGCAAATCAGGCCAGCCTTATGACCCGCATCTTGACCATCGAAGACGACGCCGTGACCGCCCGGGAAATTGTCGCCGAACTGAGTAGCCACGGCCTCGACGTCGACTGGGTCGACAATGGCCGCGAAGGGCTGGAGCGGGCAGTCAGCGGCAACTATGACCTGATCACCCTCGACCGCATGTTGCCCGAGCTCGATGGCCTGGCGATTGTCACCACGCTGCGGACCATGGGCGTGGCGACACCGATCCTGATGATCAGCGCACTGTCCGACGTCGATGAACGCGTACGCGGCTTGCGCGCCGGCGGCGACGACTACCTGACCAAACCCTTCGCCACCGATGAAATGGCCGCCCGGGTCGAAGTCCTGCTGCGCCGGCAGAACACCATGACCGCCCAGGCCACCACGTTGCGGGTGGCGGACCTGGAGCTGAACCTGATCAGCCACGAAGCGAGTCGCGACGGTCAACTGCTGACGCTGTTGCCCACCGAGTACAAACTGCTGGAATTCCTGATGCGCAATACCGGGCAAATCCTCTCGCGGATGATGATTTTCGAAGAAGTCTGGGGTTACCACTTCGACCCCGGCACCAACCTGATCGACGTACACATTGGCCGTCTGCGCAAGAAAATCGACCCGCCTGGCAATGTCCCACTGATTCGGACCGTGCGAGGCTCCGGTTATGTCATTGCCGAACCCGTCTAAAGGCTGGCGCTCTTCCAGCAGCCGTTTGCTGGCGCTCTACAGTTCACTGTTCGTGATCTGGAGCGGGATCCTCATGGGGGTCATGTACTACGAGGTTTCCGCTTACCTGGACAACCTGGCCAAGCACTCACTGATGCAGCGCCAGCACCTGTTTTCGCGGTTCTCGGGCGAGCAACTGGTGGACGCCCTCGCCGTCAGCATGACCTTCGACATCCGCGGCATCGACGCCTACGGCCTGTTCGATGCCCGGCACCGTTACCTCAGTGGCGCCCTGCGCTACATTCCGGACGGCTTGCCGCTCGATGGCAAGATCCACATGCTGCGCGACTGCGATGCCTCCGGCGACAATGATGACCTGACGCTGCCCGCCGACAGTTGCGACGCCGTGGCGACCCGCACCCTCGACGGCCGCTGGCTGGTGCTGGTGCGCGACAACGGTTCGCTGTTCGCCGTGACCCGCATCATTCTGCACGCGCTGTTCTGGGGGGTGACCCTGACCATCCTGCCGGGCATCGTCGGCTGGTATCTGCTGCGGCGCCGACCGTTGCGCCGCATCCGCGGGATCCAGGCCAGTGCCGAAGCCATAGTCGCGGGCGACCTGAGCCGGCGCCTGCCACTGTCCAATCGGCGTGACGAACTGGACATGCTCGCCGCCATCGTCAACGCCATGCTCGAACGCATCGAGCGCCTGATGCATGAGGTCAAGGGCGTGTGCGACAACATCGCCCATGACCTGCGTACGCCCCTGACCCGTCTGCGCGCGCAGCTTTACCGCATGCAGCAGCAAGCCGGCGAAGGCTCGCCGCAGGCCATGCAACTGGACCTGGTGCTGGCCGAGGCCGACACGCTGATGGCGCGTTTCCGTGGCCTGCTGCGGATTTCCGAACTGGAAGATCGCCGGCGCCGCTCCGGTTTCGTGCAACTGGACCCCGTGGCGTTGCTGCAGGAACTGCATGAGTTCTACCTGCCCCTGGCGGAAGACGACGGCCTGGTTTTCCAACTGCACCTGCCCGCGTCATTGCCACCTCTCAATGGCGACCGGGCGCTGCTGTTCGAAGCTGTGGCGAACCTGCTCAGCAACTCGATCAAGTTCACCCCGCCCGGTGGTGCGGTGATCCTGCGCGGGGTCAATGCTGGCGGGCATACACGGATCGAAGTGCTCGACTCAGGCCCCGGCATTCCCGAGGCAGAGCGTGAAGCGGTATTCCAGCGTTTCTATCGCGCCGAGGCCGGCAATCAAAAGACCGGCTTCGGGCTGGGCCTGTCCATCGTCGCGGCGATTGTCAGCCTGCACGGATTTACGCTGGAGGTGGGCAGCAGCGAACTGGGTGGTGCGCGGCTGGTGCTTGATTGTCGGGAGAGTTTGATTCCACCGGCCTGACAAACTCTTACAAACAATGATCACCCCCTGTGGGAGCGAGCTTGCTCGCGATGACGGTGTATCAGGTAAAAATATATCGCCTGACACTCCGCTATCGCGAGCAAGCTCGCTCCCACAGGGGATTGGTGGTGTTTTCCGCTGGGTGAATCAACCCGGGTAGTTGGCCCGCAATGCTTGCAGTCCGCCGGAATAAATCCCGGTAAACAACGCCTCCACTTCCTCATTGCTCACGCCCACCGGTTCAAACCGCCCGGACCAGGTCACCCGCGCGCCCTCGCCTTGTGCCTCGATCTTGATCGTCGCCAGATAATCAATCGCCGGAAAGGGTGCCTGCTCAATCGAGTAGCTGTAGGTTCGGCCCGCGTTGTCGAAGGTTTGCAGGCGTTCGATCACCACCGCGCCATCCGCCGTTTGCAGGCTGCGCACGCGCCCGCCGTCACTGAGCTCGCTCCTGGGAATGAACGGCAGCCAGTCCGGCAGCGAGTTGAACCCGCCAATCAATTGCCAGACCTGATCGGCCGAAGCCGGGATGTCGATGAAGGCTGTTGCAGTTGCCATGAAATGCTTTCTCCAATCAATAAGGTTCAGATGGCCAGGCTGTCGACGACACCGCCGTCGACCCGCAAGGCAGCACCGGTGGTGGCCGAGGATAACGGCGAAGCGATGTAGGCCACCAGATTGGCAACCTCCTCGACGTCCGCCACGCGCTGGATGATCGACGTCGGCCGGGCCTTGCGCACGAACGCATCGGCTTCGTCCCGGGCGCTGCGCCCGGATTCGGCTGTGGCGTCCTTGAGCATGTCTTCCAGGCCATCGGTAAAGGTCGGGCCGGGCAGGATCGCGTTGACCGTCACCCCGGTGCCGGCCAGGCGTTTGGCCAGGCCATGGGACACCGCCAGGTTGGCGCTTTTGGTCACGCCATAGTTGATCATGTCCGCCGGTGTCGCCACGCCGGATTCCGAAGACAGGAAGATCACCCGCCCCCAACCCTGCTTGACCATGCCCGGTGTGTAGTGCCGGGACAGGCGCACACCGGAGATCACGTTGACCTCGTAGAAGCGCGTCCACTCACTGTCCGGGGCGTCGTAGAAGTCCACCGTATTGAAGATCCCGAGGTTGTTCACCAGGATGTCTGCCCGAGGTTCGGCGGCAAACAGTTTTTCGGCGCCTTCGGCGGTGCCCAGGTCGGCGGTCACGCCACGCAATTGCGCAGCTGGAACACGCTGACGGATGCTCGCCAGTGCCTGCTCGACCTTGGCCGTATCGCGGCCGATCACCACCACCGTGGCGCCCGCCTCGGCCAATGCCTGGCTGATGCCCAGGCCGATGCCGGCGGTACTGCCGCTGACGATTGCCAGTTTTCCACTCAAATCAATCTTCATGTTCAAGCTCCAATGAGGGGCAAGGGCGCGCGCTCGGAGACCAGCTTCGCCTCACGCAACGCCTGCCAGAAAGCAGCGGGTATCACCGCCGACAGCGCGGCCACGTCTTCGGCAATCCGCTGCGGACGGCTGGAACCCGGAATCACCGCGGCGACTGCCGGGTTAGCCAGCGAAAACTGCAAGGCTGCGGCCTTGACGTCGACGCCATGGGCCGCCGCGATACGCTTGATCTGCTCGACCTTGTCGATGATCGCCGGGCTGGCCTTCTGGTATTCGAAGTGCGCGCCACCGGCCAGGATGCCCGAGCTGTAAGGACCGCCGACCACGATTTCGACCTGCTGCGCCAGGGCGGCGTCCATCAAACGCTGCAAGGCGCGATCATGGTCCAGAAGAGTGTAGCGACCCGCCAGCAGAAAACCGTCCGGCTGCGCTTCGCTCAGATCAAGGGTCAGTTCGCAGGGTTCGACCTTGTTCACCCCCAGGCCCCAGCCCTTGATCACGCCCTCCTCGCGCAAGCGTGTCAGCACTTTGAACGCGCCGGTGCGGGCCTGGTTGAAGTACTCCAGCCATTGATCGCCGTAGAAATCCTGGGCGATATCGTGGACCCAGACGATGTCCAGGCGATCGGTTTGCAGGCGCTTGAGGCTGTCTTCGATGGAACGCAGGGTCGCGTCGGCGCTGTAGTCGTTGACGATTTTGTTCGGCAGGCCGTGCTCGAACACCCCGCTCTTCTCGCCCAGGTCACGGGCGGCGGTGTCTTCGACTTCATCGAGGATCACCCGGCCGACCTTGCTGCTCAGTACGTAGTCGTCGCGGTTGTAGCGGGCCAATGCGGCGCCGAGGCGAATTTCCGACAGGCCGGAACCGTAGAACGGCGCGGTATCGAAGTAACGCACGCCGGCGTCCCAGGCGGCATGGACGGTGGCCATTGCCTCGTCCTCGGGAATGGCGCGGAACATGTTGCCCAGTGGTGCGGTGCCCAAACCCAGCGTGCCGGGCAGTTTGTCTTTCAAGCTCATGGTGAATCCTCTTGAGTATCAGAGGTCAGGTGGCTGACCGTTGAGCCGATCCTAGATTGCGAGCATCGGACCGTCCAAGACATAATGTGCAGCACTTGAGTCCTTGAAGGTCTGACATGATCGACATCCGCCAATTGCGCTACTTCGTCGCCGTCGCCGAGGAAGAACACGTCGGGCGCGCCGCCGAACGCCTGCACATATCCCAGTCGCCCCTGAGCCGGCAGATCGCCCAGCTCGAAGAGCGCCTGGGCCTGACCCTGTTCGAGCGCAGCCAGCAACGCATCCGCCTGACCCGCGACGGCCAGACTTTCCTCGCCGAAACCCGCGCCCTGCTGACCCACGCCAATCGCCTGGAATCCCTCGGGAAACGCCTGGGGCGCGGCGAGGAAGGCGGCCTGTGCATCGGCTACATCGAAAATGCCATGCATGCCGGCGTGCTGCCCAATGCCTTGCGCGTGCTGCGGGTCAACCGGCCGAACGTGCATGTGGCGCTGTACAACCTGCGCTCGGCCGAACAACTCGAAGGCTTGCGCCAGCGAAGCCTGGACATCGCCCTGGTCAGCGAACCACCGACCGAAGACGACCCGGACCTGCTGGGTTTTCAGGTGCTGGACGACCCGATGCTGCTGGCCCTGCCCGAGCACCATCCGCTGGCACAACAGGCCGTGTTGACCCCGGCGGACCTCGCCGGTCAGGAGTGGATTGGCGTGCAACACCAGAATGTCGCCAGCCGCGAAAACTTCGTCAGCGCCTGCATCCGCGCCGGCTTCACCCCGGATATCCGCATGGAAGCCACCGGCCCGTTCACCGCCATGGCACTGGTGGCCTCGGGACTGGGCATCGCCATGATCCAGAAAGGCTTGAGCCGCAACGCACCGCCGGGCGTGGTGCTGCGGGAAGTGCCATGGATTTCCCTCACCCGACCGCTGTGGGCGGCGTGGCACCGGATCAATTTGCGGCCGTTGGTGGAGACCTTCCGCAAAATGTTGACCGAGCCTGAATCCACCCCATGAACCTGTGGGAGCGGGCTTGCTCGCGAAGGCGTCGGCATTGCCAGCAATGTTGTCGACTGACACACCGCTTTCGCGAGCAAGCCCGCTCCCACAGGTTTCGTGCTACGCCCAAAGCCATGTTTTTGTCGTGACAACCGCATATTAAACATCGACTGACCGACCTTGTTTAACGGCTGTCAGCGTTACTTGATGAAAGCTACAGCGCCTTGCGTCATTGCCTACGGTTACGCCAGAATCCGCCGGCTTACGCGCCTTGGGTCCGGGCTTTATCGTTAGCCGGTCGCTGAAAAACAGCGATCGGGTTTGGTAGCCCGGAGTACTGCGCGTAGCGCCACTTCAAGCAGTTGCTGCTTTTATGGTCGTCATGCGCAGGGCCTCTTCGGGGGCGCCGGTTCCAGTACTCCGGTCTACCAACCTGTGCATGGCCACCGCCCTTCGTTTGGTAGCGAAAGTGATGGCTCCATTTTTTACAGTACTGGAGTTCTATCGATGATCAAACCAACACCCAACCCGCCAGAAACCGATCCAGCCTCCCCCTACGCAAGCCCCGACGCCAAGCCATTCCACGAAGCCGCCGAACACGCCCTCAATCACTACCTCAACCCCGCCGCCAACATCATGGCCACGCCCCACAAACCGTCCACGATGTTCACCATCAACCCCGACCTCGACACCGAAACCCTGCTGGCCCACGCCTGCGAATCACTGGCCTCGGCCAATGTGATGACCAACGATCTGGCGGGTTTTCTGGAGGGCTCGCATCGCAACACGCTGCTGGGCATTGCTCAGGTCATCATGCTGGGTGAGTTGGCAGTGAACCGGGCGCTGGATCGACTTGATCCGTCTGAATAAAGCGCCGAACCTGTGGGAGCGAGCTTGCTCGCGATGAGGGAGCATCAGTAAACGATGATGTGCCTGATGCACCGCAATCGCGAGCAAGCTCGCTCCCACAGGTATTCAGCGAACCCTAGATTCCGCAGGGTTTGCTGCTTTACTGAAAAAACCCACCCCCACCGAGCCCGCCACAATGAACCGCAATGACCTGCGCCGCGTGGACATGAACCTGCTGGTGATTTTCGAAACCCTGATGTTCGAGAAGAACCTGACCCGGGCCGGGGAAAAACTGTTTCTCGGTCAACCCGCTGTCAGTGCGTCACTGGCCAAGTTGCGCGATCTGTTCGACGACCCGTTGCTGGTGCGCAACGGTCGAACCCTGGAGCCGACTCCGCGGGCGTTGCAGATTCTCAAGGAGTTGCAGCCGGCGATGGACACCATTTCCGGGGCGGTCAGCCGGGCCAAGGATTTCGAGCCCTCCACCAGTCGCGATGTGTTTCGCATCGGCTTGTCCGACGACGCCGAATTCGGGCTCTTTCCGCCGCTGCTCAAGCAGATTCGCGAGGAGGCGCAGAACGTTGTGGTGGTGGTGCGCCGGGTGAATTTCCTGCTGATGTCGTCGATGCTGGCCAGTGGCGAGATTTCCGTCGGTATCAGCTACACCACGGAATTGCCGGCCAACGCCAAGCGCAAGAAACTGCGCGACCTGAGTGTGAAGATCCTGCGCGGCGATGACCGTCCCGGCCCGTTGACCCTCGACGAGTTCTGCGAACGCCCTCACGCACTGGTGTCGTTTTCCGGGGATCTGAGCGGATCCATCGACAATGACCTGGCCCGCATCGGCCGTTCGCGCCGGGTGGTGCTGGCGGTGCCACAGTT
Organism: Pseudomonas sp. PDM27; assembly: GCF_019219205.1. Taxonomy (NCBI): domain Bacteria; kingdom Pseudomonadati; phylum Pseudomonadota; class Gammaproteobacteria; order Pseudomonadales; family Pseudomonadaceae; genus Pseudomonas; species Pseudomonas sp. PDM27. The sequence continues at coordinate 890,309 of NZ_JAHUWF010000001.1, forward strand.
CGCGGGCTTGCGGGCCTTGCTGGCGGGGACTGACATGCTCGCCACCGTACCGGATTACGCGGCCAGTGCGCTGATCGAAGGCAGCAGCCAGTTACGGGCGGACGATGCGCCCTTTGAGATCAACCTGTCCGAACTGTCGATGGTCTGGAACGGGGTCAGCGATAACGATCCGGCAGAACGCTGGTTGCGTTCGAAAATTGCACAACACATGGCGGCGCCACCGTCGGGGCATTGATCGACTGCAGGAGCACCGGCTCGGATTCGCGCAGGTACACCGGCATGTCGGTCACCGGTGGCATGGCCGGAATCTCGAAGTACATCTGCACCACCCAGCCGCGGTGATAGCTGGCGTGGTTGACCACATGCATCAGCATCGCGCCGGCGCTCATGGTGCCGCTTTCGCCCGAGACAAAGGTGAACTCCACCGGCTTGTCCAGGGAGGCATCGGTTTGCCGGGCGCTCCAGTCGCAGTACCAGCGATCGATCTCTTTTTGCGCCTGGCGCAGTTCGGACAGGTCGGCATGCAGCAGATCGTGGGAGGTCTTGAAACCGTGTCCCCGGCCTTCAAGGTGCGCCCGCCAGATGCAATCCACCACGTAGACATGATTGAGGGTGCCGATCATGTTGTTGAACACTGACACCCGTTGTTTTTTGACTTCGCCCGGAGGAAGCGCCGCAAGGCTGTCAAACAGACGCTGATTGGCCCAGCGTTTGTAATCGGCCAGCAGGCAGGCAGTGCGTACAGTGATCATCAGAGGTCTCCGATGGCAGTAAGCGCACTCCCTAGCATAGACCCGATGCCCGCAAGGCAGGGCCAGCACTGATCATCGGTCGTCGAGGCGTTTCACCACGTACTCGGCAAGCGCCAGGCAACTGGTCAGCCCCGGTGACTCGATGCCGAACAGATTCACCAGCCCCGGCACGCCATGTTCGGCGCATCCGCTGACGAGAAAATCGGCGGCCGGCTCGGTCGGCCCGCTGATTTTCGGGCGAATGCCGCTGTAGGCCGGTTGCAGGCTGTTGTCCGGCAAACCCGGCCAATAACGGCGGATCGCCTGATAAAAACCCTCGGCCCGACGGGGTTCGACGCGGTAATCAATGTGCTCGACCCATTCGACATCCGGCCCGAAGCGCGCCTGCCCGCCCAGGTCGAGCGTCATGTGCACGCCCAGTCCCGCACTCTCCGGGGCCGGATACACCAGGTGCCGAAAGGGTGCCCGGCCGCTGAGACTGAAATAACTGCCCTTGCACAGATGCGCCTGGGGAACGCACTGTGCAGGCAGACCGACGATAGCGCGCGCCACCTCGGGAGCGGACAGCCCCGCGCAGTTGATCACTTCGCGGCAGCGCAGGGTCATGGGTTGGCTGCCGCCCATGTGCAGCTCGAAGCCCTGGTCGAGGCACAGGGCCGACAGCAACGGCGTGCGCAAGGCCAGCGTCGCACCGAACCGCTCGGCGTCGCCCTGAAGTGCCAGCATCAGCCCGTGGGAATCGACGATGCCAGTAGAGGGCGACCACAGTGCCGCGACGCACGACAACGCCGGCTCGAGCTCGCGGGCCTGTGCGCTGTCGAGCCATTGCAGGTCATCGACACCATTAAGCCGCCCTTGCTCCAACAGACGCTGCAACGCCGAGCGCTGTTGCGCATCGGTGGCCACGATCAGCTTGCCGACGCGCCGGTATTCAACGGCGTGCTCATCGCAAAAAGCGTATAGACGCTGCTTGCCCTCCACGCAAAACCGCGCCTTGAGGCTGCCTTCCGGGTAATAGATACCGGCATGAATCACCTCCGAGTTGCGCGAGCTGATGCCCGTGCCGATGCCCGCCCCGGCCTCGACGACCAGCACGTCCCGCCCGCTCATGGCCAGGCACCTGGCCACCGCCAACCCGACGACGCCGGCCCCGATCACCACGCTTTGAATATCGACGCTCAACGACCCTGCCTCCCACACCTGTTCTCGGCGGCGACGTCACAGAGCTCTCTCCACGGAACTCTCGTCGACTGCCACGTATCCTAAACTATGTGGTACATCCCTTATGCTTCAGGCTGTCGGAGGACACCGTCATGCGCCGCCTATTAATCATCTCTGCACTGGTACTTTGTTTACCCGCAGGTTCGGCTCTGGCCGATGTGGATGCCAAAGATGTCGCTACCTCGGCCGGGGTTTCCGCCTCGCTGTACTCAACATTCAAAGACGACAAACTCATGATTCCCGCCCGGGATGACGCCTCCAGCTTCGTCGCCAGCGGCGGTGCGATTCGTGGTGCTTACCTGGAGTCGGTGTTGAAAAAGATCCGTCAGGACAATCCCGCCCTCAACAACGCAAGCGACGAAGACCTGGCCCGCGCCATCCTCGTCCAGGAAGGCGTTGCCGCCGATCACTGAAGACCGTCATCGCCAGCGGTGGGGCTTGTGACACCGGGATAGCGTTTCCAGCCCTGCCTCGCGTGTATGTCAGTGGACATGCGTGCCCACCCGGCCACGAGTTGCGCGTTGATACTCACCCCGCCACACACCACGATCACCACGTCATGGGCGTCGGCAATCGCCGGGTGATCCAGGTAGGCGGTCGCCAATGAAACGCCGCACGCCGGCTCGACCAGCTGACGCAAATCATTGGCGTAACGCACCACGCCCATGATCGCTTCATCATCACTGAGCACTACGCACTCATAGGGGAAATCGCCGATGTGCCTGACCGGCCAGGCGGCCACTTGCGCGGCCCCCAGGGACGTGGCAACCGTGTCGATTTTCGGCAATCTGACCGGGTGCCCGGCCGCGACTGCCGCGGCGAACGACGCCGCGCCTTCGGTCTCGCAGGCGACGATGCGGCAATCGGTGTGCCGATGACGAATCAGGCCGGTGAGCAGGCCGGCCAGCAAGCCACCGCCGCCCACCGATGCCACCAGCACGTCCACTGGCGGGCAGTCGGCAAGGATTTCATCGACCATCGTGCTGTGCCCTTCCCACAACACCGGGTGGTCGAAGGCCGGCACGAATTCACTGCGTGGGTCCTGGGCGAGTTCCCGGGCCCGTTGATTGGCTTCGTCCCAGACCTTGCCGTGCTCGATCACCTCGGCGCCGGTCTTGCTGATCCGCGCCCGGGTGCTGTGCGGGGTAGTGTGCGGCACCACGATGCAGGCCTTGAGCCCCAGGCATGCCGCGGCCATGGCCGTGGCCAGTCCCGCGTTACCGCCGGAGGGACAGACCACCTTGCGCTTGCCCTGCTGCGCCGCCCGGCTGCACAGCAAGCCGATGCCGCGTATTTTGAACGAGCCGCCCGGTTGCAGGTTTTCCAGTTTCAGCCAGATGCGGCGGGTCGGGGTCGACAGGCCGGGGTGCAGGATCAAAGGCGTGCGGATGTGCAGCATGTCGGTTCCTGTTACACGCCACCGGCTCGCCAGACAGGTCGACGAGCCAGCGGTGAACGGTCCTCTCATGCAAGTTTAGTTCACCCGGTCCGGGGGCAGTCTCAGCGATAACGCGGCGCCGCCACGCTATTGCCAAACAACCCGGACAGCGTCTTGCGCTGGGCTTCGTGACGATCCCACTGGCTGCCATCGTGCAGGCCCGGGATGGTCACTGTTTCACCGGCCGCCAGGCCAGCGAGCGCGGCATCGACCATGTCTTCGGCGGACATCACGATCTCCTGCGGCAGATTTTCCACCGGGTTGCCGGCCTCGCTCCAGAAATCGGTGGCGGTCGCCCCCGGCAACACCGCCTGGACGCGTACGCCTTTGTCCGCCAGTTCATGCTGCATCGACTGGCTCAGGGCCAGGACGAACGCCTTGGTCCCGCCGTACACGCCGTTGAGGATTTCCGGGGCGATGGCGACGATGGAGGCGATATTGACCAGGGTGCCGACGCCCCGGGCAACGAAGCCGGGTACAGCGGCGTAGGCCAGGCGCATCAACGCCGTCACGTTGAGGCTGACCATCGCCTCCATGTCGTCCACGGGGCTGGCCAGCAGCGGCATGACGCCACCGACCCCGGCGTTGTTGACCAGCAGGGTGATGCTGGCGTCGTTGCGCAGGATCTGTTCGACCCGCAGCGAATCCGCCTTGTTCGTCAGGTCGGCGGCCACCACCTCCACGCTGCGCCCGGTCTGGTCGCTCAAATGCTTGGCCAGGGCATTGAGTCTGCTCCGGCTGCGGGCTACCAGGATCAGGTCGTAACCCTGGCGGGCCAGGCGGTCGGCATACACCGCGCCAATGCCCGAAGAAGCGCCGGTGATCAGTGCAGTGCCTTTGGATGAGAGAGCCATGGTGCAATTCCTCAAGGGTAAGGCGAGAGATTCGCCGGGTGCAGACCGTTATAAAGGGACTTACGCCTGTCTCAAATGACGTTTAAAGTACGTTTTTCGGACATAACCGTTTGAGGACAAGCCGATGATCAGCGTGGCGTTCGTGGTTTTCGAGGGTTTCCAGTCCATGGCACTGGCCGCCATGCCGGTGTTCGAATACGCCAACTTCAGTGCCGCACAGCCCCTGTATGACGTGCGCGTGCTGTCGGAAAACGGTCACAACCTGCGCGCCTCGGGTGGCTTGAGCGTTTGCACCGAGGCCTTCGACGGGCGCGTGTTCGACACCGTCATCGTGGTCGGCGGCGACTCGATCGTCGAGCAGGCGCCCGAGGCCGTGCTGGACTACCTGAAGGCCAGCATCCACAGCGCGCGCCGCACGGCGTCGATCTGCTCCGGGGCGTTCGTCATGGCCCAGGCCGGCTTGCTCGACGGACGGCGGGCCACCACCCACTGGGCCTACGCCCGGGAACTGCAGGCGCGGTTTCCGGCGATCAAGGTCGAGGCTGATCGCATCTACGTGATCGACGGTTCGATCTGGACGTCCGCCGGCATGACCGCAGGTATCGACCTCGCACTGGCCATGGTGGAAAAGGACCACGGCGCCGAGCTGGCCCGGGCCGTGGCGCAGAAACTGGTGATGTACCACCGCCGCGCCGGCGGCCAGTCGCAGCATTCGGCGCTGCTGGAACTGGCGCCGAAATCCGACCGCATACAAACCGTGCTCGGCTACGCCCGGGAACACCTCGCCCAGCCCCTTTCGGTGGAGCAACTGGCACAAGTGGCCAACCTCAGCCCCCGGCAATTCAGCCGGGCGTTTCGCGCCGAAACCGGGCAATCGCCGGCCAAGGCCATCGAGAACCTGCGTCTGGAAGCGGCGCGACAGATGCTCGAGCGCGGACGCCTGACCCTCGACCAGATCGCCGTGGAAACCGGGTTCACCGACCGCCGACGCATGCGCGAAACCTTCCTGCGGGTGTTCGGACAACCGCCCCAGGTGATCCGGCGCAATGCGCGGGCAGAGGTGATTTGATCGCCCCCTCGCTCTGCGTGGGAACACTCGGTATCTACACTGAACATACCGGAGGTCTTTTTTGGAGGCGCCATGAAAATCTCGGCCAAACTGGCGTTTTTCGCCGTCGTCAGCACCCTCGCCTACCTCGCCCTGGCGATCTGGGGACTGGGCGGTTTCGCGGCTTACTTCAGCCACGGCTCACTGGTTGTCGTCGCCCTGGCCACCCTGGTCATGGCTGTCGCATCGCTGTTTACCGAGGTCAACCTGAGTTCGGGAGAACGCGAAGACCGGGCCAATCGCTGGGTCCTCCCGGTCTTCGGCGTGATCGGCGTGCTCAGCGGCTTTGTGCCGGCCTATACCGACCGCATCGATTTCTGGACCTTTGGAGGTGAAGGCGTGCGCTGGTTCGGGGCCCTGTTATTCATCGCGGGCGGCGCGCTGCGGTTGTGGCCGGTGTTTGTGCTGGGCAAGCGCTTCAGCGGGCTGGTGGCGATCCAGCCGGGGCACCGACTGGTCACCGAGGGCATTTACCGGCGCCTGCGCAACCCCAGTTACCTGGGGATGATGGTCATCGCCGTGGGCTGGGCACTGGCGTTTCGCTCGGGGGTCGGTCTGCTGCTGGCGGCATTGACCCTGATCCCGCTGATTGCCCGGATTCACTCGGAAGAAGCCTTGCTCAGGGCGCAGTTCGGCAGCGAATACGAAGCCTATTGCGCCCGCACCTGGCGGTTGGTTCCGGGACTCTACTGAATGCCACATATCCCCTGTGGGAGCGAGCCTGCTCGCGAAAGCGGTGTGTCAGCCAACATCAATAGCCGCTGACACGACGTCTTCGCGAGCAGGCTCGCTCCCACATTAGACCGCGTGCAGGCGCAGACCTGCGGCATCCACCAGAACCCGCACCGATTCATAACTTGCCAACGTCCCATGCACCGTCTCGATCGGCTGCTCATGGGTCGCCGTGACAATAATCAAATCCGCCCCCGCCGCTTCAGCCGCCAGAATCCCCACCGTGGCATCTTCAAAAACCAGGCACTGCCCAGGCTCCACGCCCAGGCGCCGGGCCGCGAGTCGATATCCCGCGGGGTCAGGCTTGCCGGCACTCACATCCTCGGCGGTGATCATCACCTCAGGCTCGGGAATCCCCGCCGCCGCCATCCGCCGCAGCGCCAGCTCCCGTGGCGCGGAGGTGACGATGGCCCACTGTCTGGCCGGCAAGGACCGCAGGAATTTCGCCGCGCCCGCCACTTCGAAGACCCCGTCGACGTCGTCGATTTCCGCTTCGGTGATCCACGCGGCTTCGGCCTCGGCATCCACCCCGGGCAAGCCCAGGCGCCGGATGGTGTCGATGGCGCGGGCGCCGTGAATGGTCGGCAGGAAGGACTCGACATCGACACCATGGCGCACGGCCCAAGTGGTCCAGACCCGCTCGGCAGCGGCAATGGACGTCAGGACGGTGCCGTCCATGTCGAACAGAAAGGCACGGTAAGTCGAGTTGAATACAGGGTGATCGGACAAGGAAAGGAACCTCGCAGCTGCCGGACGGATGTGCCCGGCAATGTAGCATCTGCGAACGGCTCAGTTGAGTCGTTTGGACTTGAAGGCCTGGCTCACACAATCGAGCAGCCCACCGATCATCCAGGGCTTCTTGATGAACGAGACCGCGTGCCGCACCCCTGAGCTTTCAGGGGTTTCGAAACCGGACATGATCATGATCGGCTTGTCCGGCCAGCGATCGCCGAACTGGTTGGCCAAGTCCGCGCCATTGAGCGTGCCGGGCATGGTGATGTCTGTCAGCAGCATGCCCACCTGCGGCGCATGCTGCTCCAGATAGACCGCTGCCGCATCCGCACTGCTGTGCGGCTCGACGACAAAACCCTCCTCCTGAAGAATCTCACAGAGAAACTCCAGGATCAGCGGGTCGTCCTCGACCACCAGAATCAACCCGCCAGGACGATGTCCGTCCGCCGTCGGTACTCGACTCATGACCGTGCCGCTCCCTGATTGCCTCAATGATTTCGCGGAATTGGATCCGCTGCCTAAAGGTATGAGCAGCGCAGACCGCGGAAATTCATTTTTGATACAACCAGGTGACCGGCATCACGCGTCCTGCAGGATCAGGTCGGCGCCCTTTTCCGCCACCATCAACACGGCGGCGTGGGTGTTGCCCGATGTCACGTTGGGGAAAATCGACGCATCGACGATGCGCAATCCGTCCAGTCCGTGGACCTTGAGGCGCTTGTCCACCACCGATTTCTGCTCGTCCGGGCCCATGGCGCAGGAACCGCACAAGTGGTAGATCGAGCCACTGTTTTCACGGAAGTACTGCAGCATCTGCTCGTCGGTTTCGACCACCGGTCCCGGCAACACCTCTTCGACGGTGATGCCCTTGAGCGCCGGCGCCTGCATGATCTTGCGCATCAGGCGGCTGCCCTGGATCACCTCGTCGATGTCCTTCTGGGTGCTCAGGTAATTGGGGTCGATCAGCGCCGCATCCCGCGGGTTTTTCGAGGCGATTTCGATATGCCCGCGACTGGTCGGCCGGCACGGGTTGAAGCACAGCAGGAAGCCTGAGTACGGCTCGGGCTTGAGACTGGCCTTGTTGTTCTTCGGGATCTGGTACGACAGCGGGTTGAAGTACAGCTGCAAATTCGGGTTGGTCTGCTGCCCGTCGCCACGGAAGAACCCGCCGGCCTGGTTGACGCTCATCGCCAGCGCGCCCTTGCGGGTAAACAGGTACTTCAGGCCCAGTTTGAACTGGCCGAACAGCGAACTGAGCTGGTCGTTCAGCGTCGGGATGTTGGCCTTGTAGTAGTAACTGGCGCACAGGTGGTCCTGCAGGTTCTGCCCCACCGCCGGCAGGTGCTTGACCAGCGGGATGTTGTGCCTGGCCAGCAGCGCCTGATCGGCCACGCCGGACAGTTGCAGGATCTTCGGCGTGTCCACGGCACCGGCGCAGAGGATCACTTCCTTGTTGGCGCTGAAAGTGCGCACCACGCCGTGCTGGGTGATGGAAACCCCGGTAGCACGTTGCCGGTCGTCGAACAGTACCCGGTCGACCAGGGCAAAATGCTCGACCGTCAGGTTCGGTCGGCTCAATGCCGGGTGCAAATGGGCGAAGCTGCTGGAGCAACGCTGGCCGTCGCGGGTGTTGACGTCGTAGATGCCCGCACCTTCGAATTTCGGCCCGTTGAAGTCGTCGCTGATGGGGTAGCCCAGTTCATCGCAGCCCTTGAGGAACACATCGCAGATCGGATGGGTCTGGCCCTTCATCGGAGTGATGCTGATCGGGCCGCTGCCGCCGTGGTAATCGCTGTCACCCAGCGGGTGGTTTTCCAGCTTGCGAAAGTACGGCAGCACGTCCTTGAAGCCCCAGCCGTCGTTGCCGTTGGCCGCCCAGTCATCGAAGTCATGGGCCTGTCCACGCACGTAGATCATCGCGTTGATCGAGCCCGAACCACCCTGCACCTTGCCGCGCGGGGCATAGATCTCACGGTTGTTCAGTTGCTTTTGCGGGCGGCTGTAGTACATCCAGTTGAAGGTCGGGTTGTAATACATCTTGGCGAAGCCGACCGGGATCTTGAACCAGAAGGACGAGTCTTTCCCGCCCGCTTCCAGCAGCAGCACCGTGTGTTTCCCGGAAGCCGAGAGGCGATTGGCCAGAACGCAGCCTGCTGCGCCGGCGCCAGCGATGATGTAGTCGTATGTCATGCACGGTTACCGCGTAAGTCGTTGTACAAAAAAAACCGCGCCTCCCCCTGTAGGAGCTGTCGAGTGCAACGAGGCTGCGATCTTTTGATTTTTCAAAAGCAAGATCAAAAGATCGCAGCCTGCGGCAGCTCCTACAGGGGATTGCGCCCTCTCCCGTCAGCCCCTGGCCGGCGAAGTGTCTTTGACATCCGCCGGAGTCGGCGCCATTTGCAGGTGCAACCGCTCACCGGTGTACGGCGAATGCTTGCGCACCACGTCCATGTTCAGCTCCACGCCAAGGCCCGGCTCGGTGGACGGGATGATGTAGCCGTCCTCCCACTGCAAGGGTTTGGTCAGGACTTCGGCATGGAAACCACCCCAGGTCATGATGCTTTCCTGGATCAGGAAGTTCGGCGTGCAAGTCGCCAACTGGAAACTCGCCGCCGCGCCGATCGGTCCGTTGTAGAGGTGCGGGGCGATCTGCGCGTAATACGCCTCGGCCATGCTCGCGATCTTCTTCGCTTCCAGCAGGCCGCCGCAGCGTGCGACGTTCATTTGCAGGATCGACGCGCCGCCGGCCTGCAGCAGCTTGAAGAATTCGTACTTGGTGGTCAGGCGTTCACCGGTGGCAATAGGAATCAACGTCTTGGCCGCGACTTGCGCCATCGCATCTTCCTGGCCTGGCGGCACCGGCTCTTCGAACCACAGCGGGTCGTACTTCTCCAGACGCTTGGCCAGGCGAATGGCCGAGGACGGCACCATCTGCCCGTGGGTGCCGAACAGCAGGTCGCACTTGTCGCCCACCGCTTCGCGGATCTTGCGGCAGAAGGTTTCGCAGCGCTCCAGCACTTCCAGGGAAATCTGGTGACCGGAGTACGCGGTGTACGGCCCGGCCGGGTCGAACTTCACGGCGGTGAAGCCTTTGTTCATGTTTTCGATGGCGCACTCGGCGGCCAGGTCCGGGTCGTCGTAGTCGTACTCACCCTTGCTGTTGACCGGGTACAGGTAGGTGTAGGAGCGCAGCTTTTCGTGGACCTTGCCCCCGAGCAACTCGTAGACCGGCTTGTTCGCCGCCTTGCCGATGATGTCCCAGCAGGCCATTTCCAGACCGCTGACCACACCCATCATGGTCAGGTCCGGGCGCTGGGTGAAGCCGCTCGAATAGGCCTGGCGGAAAAAGCGTTCGATGTGGTGCGGGTCCTGGTTCAGCAGGTAGCGCTCGAACACGTCTTCGATGATCGGCAGCATGGCCTTGGGGCCGAAGGTCGCGGCGTAGATTTCGCCGACGCCTTCGATGCCGCAGTCGGTCCTGATCTTGACGAACAGCCAGTACATCCCGCCGATGTGCGGTGGCGGAACAGCAACGATATGGGTTTCAAGGGCGACGATTTTCATCTCAGGCACCTGTCTTCTTTAACGATTGACGATTGATCCGTGCACGCAGCGTGAGGGCCGCCAGGGTCCCGAGCAGGCCGACGAACGCGATGTAGCCGAAATACAGCTTGTAGCCAAAGGCACCGGGGAAATGCTCGGTGAGGTAGCCGTTGATCAAGGGAATGAAGGCATCCGGCAGGTAACCCACTACCGAGACGATGCCGATGGCCAGGCCGGTGATGCGCAGCGGAATGTTGCAGGTGTCGAGAATCGCCCAGTACAGCCCGCGAATGGCGTAGGTCATCAGGCCGATGAAAATCACCGTGCCGATCAGCAGGCCGAGGCTGTTGAGGGCCGGGAACACGATCAGGCCGATCATCGCCAGGGAAGCGAGGAACAACGCGACGACCAGTACCGAGATATTGGAGAACTTGTCACCCAGCCAACCGCCGCCGATGCCACCGATTGGGCGCATCCACAGCTTGATGGTGGTGATGGTGCCGGCCATGACCGCGGTCATGCCGCCGCCCTGCAGGTAATCGGAGAAACTGTAGGTGGCCCAGAAGATGTGGTAACCGCAGAACACAATGGCGGTGACCAGCCACAGTTCAGGGATTTTCACCAGCGTGGTCAGGTCGCTGAGCAGGTTGAACTTGCCCTTCTCCACCGTCGGCGCGTCTTCCATGGCCTTCGGGTCCTTGATCAGCACCAGCACGCAGCCGATGGCGATACAGGTGAAGGAATACAGGTAGACCACGTGCTTGAAGCCTTCGGCCACCGACTCGCCACGGGTTTCGGTGGCGAAGGCGAACAGCGCCAGGGCGACGGTTGCCAGCAGGGCTTCGACCAGACCGCGACCGCCGTCGAGGATGCCGAAGAACCGACCCTGCTCGGTGTGATGAGCAATCATCTTCACCCGCTTGAGCACCGAGGCCCAGAAGGTCAAACCGGTGGTCAGGCCCCAGCAACCGAAGATGATCATCAAACCGGTCATCGACGGCGCGGTGGAGTACCACAGGCCCAGGGCACCGGTGGCCACCAGCGAGAAGAAAATCAGGAAGCGTGGTGCGATGCGATCCGCCAGCCAGCCGCTGGGCAAATACGAGAGCAGGAAGATCGTGCCGAGCATCGAGTACAGGTAGCCCAGCTCGCTGTGGCTGATCTGGAACACCTCGAGCATGGTGGTCTGGTAGACCTGGCGCAGGTACAGGATCGGATAGATCGCACCGGCGGCGAGCACCAACAGCATCAGTTGGAAATAACGACTTCCCTTGTCGCTTTGGCTTTTTGAACCCGCGTTCGAACCCTGAACAGCGGCAACAGTGGTTGCTGGCTTGGACATCGAGTAGACCTCTGGCACCCGGTGGTCCGGGCGCTCGAATAATTGTTTTTATATGACTCAGGTGTACTCAGGCCAATGTGGGAGCGGGCTTGCTCGCGAAAGCGGAGTGTCAGGCACCATCAATGTCGACTGATAAGACGTCTTCGCGAGCAAGCCCGCTCCCACATAAGCGAGAGGGGTGCTCCGGGTAAATCAGTACTTCATGACCACGAGGCGGGTCTGGGTGAATTCGAGCATGCCGTGCTTGCCGTCATCACCACCCAGGCCCGAGCGCTTCCAGCCGGCGTGGAAGCCCTGGTACGGGTCGGCCGGGGTGCGGTTGACGTACAGTTCGCCCGCCTCGATGGCGTTGGCGACTTTCTGCGCGGTGCGATAGTTCTCGGTGTACAGCACCGACGACAGGCCGAACTGGTGGTCGTTGGCCATGGCCAGGGCTTCGTCGATGTCGCGGTACTTGAGCACTGGCAGCACCGGGCCGAAGATTTCTTCCTGGATGATTTCCATGTCCTGGCGGCAGCCACTGAGCAGGGTCGGCGGATAGAAATGGCCCTTGCCTTCCGGCAGCACACCACCGGTTTCCAGCACCGCGCCGTCGGCGATGGCGCGCTCGACCATGGCGTGGATGTTCTGCTGCGAACTGGCATTGACCAATGGCCCCATAAGGCTGGCGTCGGTGGCGCGGTCACCGTATTTCACGGCGCTGATTTTCTCTTTCAGCAGGCCGAGGAATTGGTCGTAGACGCTTTCCTGCACATAGACCCGCTCCACCGCCGTGCACAACTGGCCACAGTGGGTGGTCTTGGAGGCGACGATCGCACTGGCGGCGGCTTCGAGGTCGGCGTCGGCCTCGATGATCGCAGGGGTCTTGCCGCCCAGTTCCAGGGACGGCTTGGCGATGTTGGCCTTGCAATAATCGAGCACGATGCGCCCGGCATTGACGCTGCCGGTGAGGGTGATCAGGCCCACGGCTTTGTGGGTGCAAACCGTGGCGGCGGTGGCGTGATCCATGGTCAGGATATTGATCACGCCAGCCGGCATGCCGGATTGCTGTACAGCCTTGGCGATTTCGAAGGCCGAGGTCGGCGTGTTGTTGCTCGGGCGTACGACCACCGTGTTGCCGGCAATCAGCGCCGGAGCGATTTTGCGCAGCAAGGTGTAGACCGGGTAATTGAACGGGATCAGGCAGGCGACCACGCCAATCGGTTCGCGGTGCAGAAAGAGGTTTTCGTTCGGTGTGTCGCTGGGAATGATCTCGCCTTCGATGCGGCGCGCCCATTCGGCGTGATAACGGGTGATCTGCGCAGCGTAACGGGCTTCGTTGCTGGCATCGCTCACGCTTTTGCCCGACTCGGCGGCCAGGGCTTCACCAATGTTCTCGGCGCAGGCCTCCAGGGCATCGGCGAAAGCGCGCAGGTGTTCGGCGCGCTCGATGCTGGTCAGCTTGCCCCAGGTTTTCTGCGCCGCTGCAGCCGCTTCGACGGCAACCGTGGCTTCGTCGCGGGTGGCGGCCGAGACGTGGCCTATCAGCGCTTCGGTGGCCGGGTTATAGACGGCGATCAACGCAGCGCTGGCCGGCTCATTGAATTGCCCGTTAACAAAGTTTCGCTCGAGTCGCATGTGCATCGCCCATCGTTGTTTTTATCCAGTTCGAGCAGTCTTGGCATCCGGCGCAAGTTGGACAAACGATTTATTGAGCGAGATAACATTCAAAAAACGCACGTTACCCTGTAGGAGCTGCCGCAGGCTGCGATCTTTTGATCCTGGCTTTTAAAAGCAAGATCAAAAGATCGCAGCCTGCGGCAGCTCCTACAGGGGGGTTCAGGTGACGGCGGTGGAGGGTTCGAGCTGCCTTTGCGCCAGCCAGATTTCTTCCTGCAACCACTGGCTGAACACCTGCAACTGCGGCAGTGACTGTTCCGGCCGGGTCACCAGCCAATACGACTGATGGCCTTCGACATGCACGTTAAGCACCTGGGTCAGCTGCCCGCTGGCCAGCTCCGGCGCGACCATGTGCCAGTCGGCGATGGTGATGCCCAGGCCATCGATGGCCGCGCGGATCGCCAGGTCGAGCAGGTCGAATTCGTATCCGCCCTGAGTATCGACGCCATGGATGCGTGCCGCGTCCAGCCAGTGTTTCCAGGTCAGGTAGCGCTGGTCTTCCCGGGCCAGCACATGCAGCAGCGTCAGGCGATTGAGGTCGATGCCCTGCTCGCTCCACTCCCGCGCATACAGCGATGGCGCGCACACCGCGATGTGCCGCTCCTTGAAGAGTAACGAGCTGTCCAGGCCATCCCATTCGCCGTTGCCGAACCGGATCGCGCAGTCCAGCGTGCTGGTTTCCGCCAGGCTGTCCTGCAGGCGCGTGGTGATGCTCAACTCCAGCTCTGGATGCTTCTCGCGCAGGCGCCCCAGGCGCGGCATCAGCCAGCGGTTGGTGAAGGTCGGCGGCGCGTTGATGTGCAGGCGGTTGGCATGGGATTTCTGCTGGATGCTGCGCACCGTCAGCTCGATCTTGTCGAAGGATTGGTGCAATGCCCGCAGCAAAACCCGGCCGGCGCTGGTCAGTTCGAGGTGATGGTGACGGCGCTCCAGCAGGTTTTCGCCCAGTTGCTCTTCCAGCTGCCGCACCTGGCGACTGACCGCGCTCTGGGTGACGTTGAGCAGTTCGGCGGCGCGGGTGAAGCTGCCTGTGCTACCGGCCACTTCGAACGCTTTGAGCGCATTCAGGCCGGGCATTTTGCGTTTCATGAAAGGCTCTCAAGGACCAGTGACAGGGCGCAAGGATCCCATGACGGCGATACATTGTCCTACAGGATTTTTTCAGTAACATGCGTTCGAGGAAGGTTTCAGCGGATTTTTAATCGTTTGTTCATCGCAGCTCAGATCGCAAGACTGGCCGGCATCTCAAATAAAAATAACCGAGAGCTGCCACATGCCCTTCCCTGTTTCCCTGCGCTTGAGTCCTTTGTACCTCGCGCTACTCTGCACCTTTGCTGCCCCGGCCATGGCCGTGCAAGTCACCGACAATCTCGACCTCGGCGGCGCGGTGCGGGCCCGTTGGGACTACGACCCGGACCGCGACATCCAGAAATTCGGCCTGGACACCGTATTCCTCAGCGCCAAGTACAACTCCGACACCTGGATCGGTGAGGCCCAGTACCGTTTCTACGGCCGCTCCTATCCCTACCAGTACACCAGGAACTACGGCGACATCCAGTTCGCCAAGTACGCGTGGGCCGGCTACAGGTTCAACCCCGACCAGCAGGTGCAAGTGGGCCTGAACTCGGTGCCGTTCGGATTGCAGCCGTACTTCGGCAGCACCTTCTACGAAACCCTGGGCAACGTCATCGGCCTGGAAGACGTGCAGCAGGTCGGCGCCAAGTACATCCAGCAAAGCGGCGACTGGAACGTCCAGGCCGGTTACTACCTGCGCCCGGCCTGGCAAGGCAAAGGCACCAGCAATGGCGTCACCTACTCCAGCGTGGTATCGGAAGCCGACAGCTACGTGACCGACGGCAGCGACAACCAGGAACGCCACACCGTGGTGCTGCGCGTAGCCAGGGCGCTGGACCTGGGGCCGTGGAAATCCGAGGTCGGCCTGTCCGGCCTGACGTCGAGCATTCAAAACCGCGACACCGACAAAGACGGCCGGCGCAATGCCGTCGCACTGCACTACCTGGGCAAGAACGGCCCCTGGGGCGTGCAGTTGCAGGCAGCGCGCCAGCAGATGTCTCCACGCAACCCCGGTACCGATGAACTGGTGACTTTCGGCGGTTACGACGGCACCTACAACGTCGCCAGCCGCGGCAACCTGTACGTGGCGGACCTCAGCTATGACGTGGCCGGCAAGTACCTGTTCGACCAGATCAGCGGGGTCAAGCTCTACGCCAACTACAGCGCCTTCGACAAATCCGCCGATGACTTCAAGACCTCCGAGCGGGCGATCCTCGGCACTTCGTTCTCGTTCAGCAAATTGTGGATCGCCACGGAATGGATCTTCGGCAAGAACGATCCGTACATTGGAGGCAGCAGCTATACCCAGAGCCTTGGGGTGGGCGGGACGGATCATTGGGAGAATCAGTTGTACATGAACATCGGGTATTACTTCTGATCCGGGATTTGTAGCGTCTGCAAGGACGCTTTCGCGAGCAAGTCGGATCGCCGCATCGCCGCTCCCACAGGTTCAGTGGTGATCCCTGTGGGAAGCTTGCCCGCGAAGACGTCAGCGCAAACAACACTTGCAACGGCACCTTGCTGATAGTCATATCGGCTCCACCGAACGACTGAGCTGGTTTGCGATTTTTTAACACCTGGCGTTGGGTGGGTTGTAACCATTACAAGTCACGGGGGTATGATTTCAAGTCATACCCCCCAGAGTACTCTGCTCGTAGCGGCGTCGATGGGAGCGGTTACTTCATCTCATTTTTTTCTTCCTACGGCGCCTGCGCTTTTCGTATCACTAAATCGTACGTCCACCCGGTACCCCAACCCTCTATCAATCATTAATTTCCTGAAGACATCTAGATCGGTTTTGGGGGCGGAATCATAGTTGGCAAGTGCGGGGTAACGATCCCTCAAAATGCTTTCGTCCTCCTCCGAAATCCGCAAATACCTATTGCGCGCCGTCCTTTCAGTTTCCGTCAGTTTATCGTGATCTCGAAATAAATCTTCAGGAAGTATGCGCTTAACAACTTCCGTTAAATTAGTCAAACGAAGCTCAGCTACTGGTAGATAATGACCACTGCCATTAGTCCAGAGCTTCAGCTGTCCGTCTTCAAACAGAAATTCACCAGCAAACAGCACATCTTTACCTTGAGCCAGTGAACTGTGACCTTCTACGTAGTCTGGATTAAAAAACCGATATATGTTCCCCCCCCCTTTCGAATTCTGCAGACCATTTCCCACACCGCAATAAACATGATCAGGTTTTTCTGGAAGGATGACATAGGAAAACACGCCGTTCAGCTTGCAGCTTTCGCCATCGCTTTTCCGGACAAACTCATACTCATCTTTATCATTTCTCTTGAAGTCGAATATCTGATCAAGGTCCGCAAATTTCTGATCATGACGATCAGGAACCGGCTTTATCGGCATAACAGAGTTGGGCAAGTAGCTGTGTTTGCGAAACTCATCTAACAGATTCTTGCGCGCTGCAAAAAACTTGTCTACAAAAAACTTGCCTACAACAAAGTTATCACAATATGTAGAACGCGTAGATTCTCTCAGCTTATTCAGCGCAGACACCATATACACTACGATTGTATTAATACCCTTTTTTTCTGAATCAAACTTATCCAAACAAGGCTGTATGTACCTATAAAATTCCTCATAGGTTAAAAGAGACGCAAATTCTTCCAGGGTAATAAATTCACCCCACTCTCCCTCCTCATACCTTTTACTAATTTCCGCCGGAGAGCCTATATTTCCTCTCGCGATCTCAATACCAGCGAAATCACGAAGAAGATCGTAATACTCATCTGTCAACAGGGATGAAACCGATTCACTCATCTCTCCCTTTGAGTCGGCTTGAACGTTTTTGGTTATGGTTTTTTCAGGTGCTGATGGCGCTTGAGCAGAATTGACACTTATTTTGCATCGACTCCACAGTTCCGGATCCTGCTCCCACGGCGATGGTACCGCCAGGTTATCTTGATAGAACCTCACCGTATCGCCCAACTCATCCCTGCGTTGATAGAGATGACGCAGTTCCTCAGACGTTGTTCTACTGGCATCTGTGTCAGTCCCGTCAACCACATCATTTATCTTGATGTCATCCAGAAAAAAATGAATGCGGGCTGTAGGCTCGGACTTGCTTTGAGGCCGAGTGAACGCATCAATCATGTCCTTGCTGATAATCGAAAATAAATGGGCGGCGGGTTTATGAATACGTTGCCATGGTTTCCCATCGAGGGGTTCTTTCTGTTTACTTGCAGTTGCGAGAAGTGTATCTACCGGAATGTAACGAGGATGCTTGCATAACTCTAAAAACAACTGATCAAGTTTATTATGCAAAAAAATACCGCAATAATCCGTCAATGCGCTGCCACCACTGACCTTGGAGTCTTCAATACTTTCCTCAACCTCACCCATCGCCTTAAGAAAACCATTGCAAAAGTTCCAGACGCAAGCCTTCTCATGGACTGCCCCCCTCGCCGAATCAACGTTAGAATTGTGAATAGTTATACTCGAGAGCTGCCTGACCGGCTCGTTGTTCACTCTTGATTTTTTACGCTGACGCTCCTCCTTCAAGACCATTTCCATCATGTCCACCAAATCCACGATCGAATCCGGCCTGTCGTTTATTTCCGTGCACTCCGCATCTTGAAAACAAAACGACTCAGGCTCTTGAACCACTATATTAAACATTGACAACAGACTTCCCAGCAGACGAACTGGCGTCCATATTGAGCCTCCCTTGCTTACAACGGATATCTGGCCTAACACCAGATCGCCATTGGCGGGAGAAAAAGAAGAAAGAAAATAGTGTTCGGAAGATGGTGCCGCCACTGTCGGTGTGTCAGCTTGCTTGCTAGTGGCCAGACTGTTTAATGATGAAATACTAGGTGAGAGCATGTTATTTCTTTCTACCGCGAATTGAGTACAGCACTTTAAACATGCAGTTTTGGTTGCGCGTGCACTTTCGGCAAGACTGGCATCGTAACTAATTGTTTGCTGGCTGCGACGCACCTTCTCCATCGATTGCCGCTCCCCCAGTGGGGGCTCCCACTGGAGGCGGCTGATGTTTACTGCGACATGGCGTCCTTCTTCATCGCATCTTTGGACATGGCGTCTTTTTTCATGCCGTCCTTGCTCATGGAGTCCTTGGACATCGCGTCTTTCTTCATCGCATCCCTGGACATTGCATCTTTCTTCATCGCGTCCTTGGACATGGCATCCTTGGACATCGAATCCTTGCTCATGCTGTCGTTGCTCATGGTGTCAGCCGCAAATACAGAGGCAGCGCCAACGGCCAGGCACATGGACAGTACAACGGTGGTCAACTTTTTCATGATGAAACTCCTTGGAGCGTGGGTTGTGGTTGTATGCAATGCCCAGGCATCCGTCAGCTGCCACCGAACCAGTTGTAGCCCTGGTCTTCCCAGTAACCGCCGCTGTAGGTGTTGCTGACGAAAATCGCCTGAATGTGTTTGGGGTTCTTGTAGCCAAGCTTGGTGGGCATGCGCAGCTTCATCGGGAAGCCGTACTCGCGCGGCAGCACCGCGCCGTCCCAGGTCAGCGCCAGCAGGGTTTGTGCGTGCAGCGCAGTGGCCATGTCGATGCTGGTGTAGTAGTCGTCGGCGCATTTGAAGCCGACATATTTGGCGTCGGTGTCGGCGCCGATGCGCGTGAGGAAATCGCTGAAGCGCACGCCGCCCCACCGTCCGATTGCGCTCCAGCCTTCGACGCAAATGTGCCGGGTGATCTGCTCGGTCTGGGCCATGGCGCGCAGCTCTTCGAGGCGCCAGCTGCGTTTGTCGGCGACCAGGCCGCTGACCTCCAGGCGATAGCTCTCCTCCTCCACTGTCGGCGCCTCGTCGATGCCGTAAAAGGCATTGAAGGGAAACGGCCGGGTGATCATTGATGCGGGATAGGTCGGCGCCATGGCGTTGGGGTTGAACAGCCAGCCCTGTACCCGGTCGTTGAAGCGCGACATGGAGGACAGCGCGGTGTCGACGCTTTCGTTGTCGGTGATGTTGCAACCGGACAACATGGCCACGCCGCCGAGGGTCAGGCCACGCAGCAGGAACGAACGCCGCGAGCGGTCTTCGATTTGCGGGGCGAGGATCTTGCGGGCGTCGGTGAGGATCGAAGATTCGTCCAGCCCGGGGATCTGAATGCGCTTTTTCATGCTTGCTCCTTGCGGCCGACGATCATGGCCAACAGTGTTTTCGGCACCAGCGCGACCATCAGCAGATGCACTGCCACGAAGGCCACCAACAGCGCCATGGCGAAGAAGTGCACACGGCGTGCGCCTTCGTAACCGAACATCAATTCACGCAGCAGCGGGAACTGCACCGACTTCCACAACACCAACCCGGAGAGCACCAGCAGCGTGATGTCGACCATCACGAACAGGTAGGCGACGCGTTGCACCTGGTTGTAATGGCTGAGGTCGGCGTGCCCGAGTTTTCCGCGCAAGGCGGCCCACAGGTCGTGCAGCACGCCTTTGGGCGACACCGGGAAGAAACGCCGCTTCAGGCGCCCGCTGAACAGGTTGAAGGCCAGGTAGATCAGGCCGTTGATCGCCAGCAACCACATCGCTGCGAAATGCCATTGCAGCGCGCCACCGAGCCAGCCGCCGAGGGTGATCGACCTGGGAAAGCTGAATTCGTAGAGGGGCGAGGCGTTGTAGATGCGCCAACCGCTGGTGACCATCACCAGCACCGCCAGGGCGTTGAGCCAGTGGGTCAGGCGTAGCCAGCGTGGATGACTGGCCTTGGGTGAAGCAGTTGACTGCGACATGTCCGGCTCCCGGTTGTTATTCGTTGGAGCCGATTATGGGAGCCGGAAGATCGCCAAATCCTCACGTAAAGTTAAATTAAACGTGATAACTCGCGCATAGCGAGCACCGAAAACCCTGTGGGAGCGGGCTTGCTCGCGAAGGCGTAGTGTCAGCCAACATTAATAGCGGCTGACACTACGCCTTCGCGAGCAAGCCCGCTCCCACAGGGGGACTTGTGTGGTCCGTCGAGTGCGCATTTATGGTTAAATGCCGCCCCTTTCCACGCCACCGACCCGACCCGATGAACCCTGAAGCCCTCGCCACCCTCGACCAGCACCTGCTGACCGCCCTCGCGGCCGCCCCTGCCGAAACCCGCCGCCTGTTCCACGGCCGTGGCCGCTGCTGGCCGGGGTTGGAGCAAGTGACCGTGGACTGGTTGCAGGGCGTGGTGCTGGTGGCGTTGTTCAAGGAGCCGGAGGCCGGGCAGCTGGAAGACCTGAAGCAGCGGCTGATGGCGATCACCCAGTCTGAACAGTGGGCAAAATCCGGCGCCCATACGCTGTTGCTGCAACATCGCTACCTGCTGCAAAGCACCACCGAATGGCTGCTGGGCGACGTCATCGAAGAAATGACCATCACCGAGGGTGGCCTGAAATACCGGGTCGACCTGGGCCGCAAGCAGAACACCGGGCTGTTCCTCGACATGCGCTACGGCCGCGACTGGGTCCGCGCCCATGCACAGGGCAAGCGGGTGCTGAACCTGTTCGCCTACACCTGCGGCTTCTCGGTGGCGGCCATCGAAGGCGGCGCGAGCCACGTGGTCAACCTCGACATGTCGAGCCCGGCCCTGAGCCGTGGCCGCGACAACCACCGGCTCAACGGCCACGACCTGGGCAAGGTCACGTTTCTCGGCCACGACCTGTTCAAGTCCTGGGGCAAGGTGATCGGCAAAGGCCCGTACGACCTGGTGATCATCGACCCGCCGTCGTTCCAGAAAGGCAGCTTTTTGCTGACCAAGGATTACCAGCGGGTACTGCGTCGCCTGCCGGAATTGCTCAGCCCTGAAGGCACGGTGTTGGCCTGCATGAACGACCCGGCGTTTGGGGCGGACTTCCTGATCGATGGCGTGACTCGTGAGGCGCCGGGGCTGCGGTTTGAGCAGCGGCTGGAGAATCCGCCGGAGTTTCCGGATGCGGATGTCGAGTGTGGGTTGAAGGCGTTGGTGTTCAAGCTCGGCAATTGAAAAGCAAAAGATCGCAGCCTGCGGCAGCTCCTACAGGAAATACAAAACCCTGTAGGAGCTGCCGCAGGCTGCGATCTTTTGATTCTAAGGGCGTGTAGCTAAACCAGCCACCGACGGATGCCTTCCCTCTCCCGCCACCTCATCAATCTGCGCCATGCTCAAGTGCGCGGTTTCCCTCAAGAAGAAAGAGCAGACCGCGACAATCGCCAGCGCCACCGAGCCGTACACGGCTACACCCACCGCATTGTGATGGGTGGCAATCAGGATCGCCGTGGCCACGCTCGACGCCGTACCGCCGCCAAGTGCAGCGCCGATCTGGTAGGCGGCGGACATCCCCGAATAGCGCATCTCCCGGGGGAACTGCTCTGCGAGAAAGGCCGGAATCGGCCCCTGTGTCGCTCCCATGAACGCGCCAACCGCGATGTAGGCCAGGGTCGATACCAGCAGGCTTTTCATGCCGACCAACGGGAAGAAGGCAAAAAACCCGACGGCCATGATGACCGCGCCGAGGATCATGACCTTGCGGCGGCCGATCCGGTCGGAGAGCAAGGCGAACAGCGGTGCGGTGATGACGATGGCCACGGACAGCGAAAAATCGAAGATCAGTGCATCGGTGCTGCCGTAACCGATCTGCGTGGCGTACGACAAAAAGAACGTGCTGCCGATGTAGGCGATGGTCACGTAGCCAAACGCGATCCCCGTGCACAGCAGCATTTCTTTGGGCCGCGCCCGCAGTGCCGCGATCAGTGGCATACGCACCGGCGTCTTGTGTTCGACACGCTGTTCAACGGGTTTTTGCAGCCGCGCATAGAGCCCGATCAACACCAGCACACCGCCCAGCCAGAAGGGAATGCGCCAGGCGAAATCGGCGAGATTATCGTTGGAGGCGACACTGACAATGCCGAACACGGCCGCGCCGAGGATGCCGCCGATGCCGATCCCCATGCTGGTGAAACTGCCCCACAACCCTCGTCGACCGGGCGGCGCCGACTCGATGCCGAACAGCGCCGCCCCGCCCCACTCACCACCGGCGGCGAAGCCTTGTATCAACCGCAGCAACACCAGCAGTGCCGGCGCGGCCAGGCCGATCGACGAATAGCCCGGCAGGCAGCCGATCAACAGGGTGCTCAAGCCCATCAGCAACAGGGTGATCACCAGCATTTTCTGGCGGCCGATCCTGTCGCCGTAGTGCCCGAACACCATGCCACCCAACGGCCGGGCAAAAAAGCCCGCACCAAAGGCGCCGAAGGCAAACAGCGTGGCGGTCAACGGGTCCATCTGCGGGAAGAACACCTTGGGAAACACCAGCGCCGCCGCCGTGCCGTAGATGACAAAGTCATAGAACTCCAGCGCGGTGCCCATGCCAGAGACGAAGAAGGTTCTGAGGGCGGACTGCGAACCCGCCGGGGAATGACCGTAACTAGCCATATCGAGTGCTCTTTTTGTTGTTATGGAGGACGTCGTTTCAGAAGCGCTGAAAGCCGTCGCGGGCCAGCAGCATCGGGTTGCCGGCGGCGTATTCGAGGACCGCGTTTTCGCTGTCGATGCCGATGGTCAGCAGGGTTTCCCAGCGCTCGGTGGCCGGCAGGCTCAGGTCCGGATGGAAACAGATCGGCGCCTCGTCGCCAGCGTCACCACACATGGCCGCTGCTCGGCGATTCAAGTCGCCATGGATCATGTCGACCCGCGCCGCGTCGACATGGGCCAGGCGTGCGTAGGTGGTCGATGCATCCGGCGTTCGCTCGCCAAGGCTCAGCACCGGGTCAAGGAAGTGATTGGTGTGGGTGATCCAGCCGTCTTCGCCGGGCAGGACCACAGCGGTGCCGGCGGCGGACATTTCAATGCTCGCCGCCCGTGGCGCCGTATCACGACTCGAGAACACGGTCAGGACGGTCGACGCACTGACCCGTGCCGACCGCGCCAGGGCAATGGCCTCTTCAACGCTGGTCGCCTCCTCCAGGATCCGTCGGGCAATGGCGTGCACCGGCACCCCGGCTACCGCGTTGTCGCTGGCGTGGTGGAGGATGTTGAAGTGCAGCCCGAGGCCGGCGCTGTTCACGCCGATCTTGCCCAGCATGCCGAACTCGGTGAACAGCTTGACGGTCATGCCGGAAGGGTTTGTCAGTTGCAGCAGCATGCCGTGGGGCACCAGCGAATCGTGCCAGTCCCAGGTCTGGAGGGTCCTGGGCGCATCGGCCCCCGCCGGCGCGAAGACCGCTGTCGAGCATTCGCCCTCGAGAGAGGCCGGCATCACCGCGAGGATTTCCGTGCGGGCGTTCAGGCTCGCCAGTTGCCACAGGGGAATCCCGGCGCCTTCGGCCGTGGCTTGCAGTTCCTGGGCCAGGCTCGGGCTCCAGTCGGTGAGTGCTTGCAGGCTGGCTTCGCCCAGGGCGCGCACCTGCTCGGGCGCCACGCCCACCTGATTGAAAAAGTCGAGATAGAGCGCCACCGTCTTGCCGATTTGCGCCGCCCAGGTTTCGCCGATTTGCTGGCCTCGGATCTGTGGGCTGTGGGTGTCGGTGACGAAGCAATGCAGTTTCACGAGCGGTGTTCCTTTCTTAACATGGGTGATTAACCTGTGGGAGCGAGCCTGCTCGCGAAGGCGGTGTGTCAGTCGACATCTGTATTGCCTGATACACCGCTTTCGCGAGCAGGCTCGCTCCCACAGGTACTGTGTCCGGTCTGAATGGAATCAGCGTTTAAGGGCAAAAATCTCGCGGCCAGCGAACCAGGTCTGCAACACTCGGGTATCGCGCAGGGCCTCGGGCTTGACGGTGAAGACATCCCGGTCGAGGACGATCATGTCGGCCTGTTTGCCCGGCTTGAGCGAACCGATCTGTTCTTCAAGGCGCAGGGTGCGGGCGGCGTTGAGGGTGTAGGCCTGGAACATGGTCTGGCGGTCGATGTCTTCGGCGGCGTTGAGCACACCTTTGGGGCCGGTGCGGCTGACCGCCTGGTAGATCGCCTTCCACGGATCCGGCGTGGTGATCGGCCAGTCGCTGGCGCCGGCAATGGTCGCGCCGTGCTTGAGCAGCGAGCGGGCCGGGTACGAATACAGGAAGGCCATGGCACTGACATAGGGCTTGACCAGGTCCATGCTCGACTCATCGGCCATGGCCCAATACAGCTGCATCGAAGCAATCACGTTGAGGGGGTTGAAGCGGGCGAACTCCTTGGGGTTGACCATTTGCAGGTGCGTGATGGAGTGGGGAATCCCGCTTTGCCGATCCTTGCGCGCCTGTTCGATGCCGTTGAGCGATTCACGCACCGCGCGGTCGCCAATCGCGTGGATGTGCACCAGCCAGCCACGGGCGTCGGCAGCGCTGACCAGCTCGCCGAAGTGCGCCGGGTCGATCAGCAATTCGCCGGATTTTTTCGAGTCCTTGTAGGGCTCCAGCATGGCGGCGCTTTGCGCCGGAACTTCCGCCACGCCGTCGGCAAAAATCTTGATGCCCGGCAGGGTCAGGTTGGGCACGCCGATAAACTGCTGGCGGACCTTGTCCAGTTCATCGAGATCGGCCGGTGTGGCTTTCGAATCGGCCATCAGCAATGCGGCCACATGCGCAGTCAACTCGCCGCGTTCGGCCAGCGCCTTGTAGATCGGCAACACCCCCAGCGACTGATTGTTCACATCGCCACCGGGAATTTCATTGGCGATGGGGTCCATCCAACCGGTGATGCCCAGGCTTTTGTAATAGTCGAGTGCTGCACGCGCGCCCGCCATCAATTCCTCGGTGGTCGGTGGTGGCAGCAGGGCCTGCACCGGATACAGTCCGGCGTCGACCAGGAAGCCATTGGGCCGTCCATCGTCGTGATGCCCGATCGTGGCTTGCTCTTCGTCCTTCAACGCCTTGACCCGCGCGGCATCCACACCGGCACGTTGAAGCATGGCCCGGTTGGCCCACCCCGTGTGCAGGTCCCAGCCCAGAAAGAGAATCGGCGTGTCTGCCCATTCGCCCTGATTGAAGCGCTGCTCAAGCGCCTCGACCTGGCTCCAGTAGGTCGATGGCAAGCCGCCGACGCTGAGGATGTCACCGCGTTTGGCCTTGCCGTCTTCGCGCCACTGACGCAGGCGTTTTTCCAGCTCGTCGAGCGCCAGCAACTCACCGTCCAGATTGGCCTGACGCAATTGCAGGCCGCCCTTCACCGTGTGCGAGTGCGAGTCGATAAACCCTGGCATCAGCACCTTGCCGCCCAGGTCGACGATGCGCGTGCCCGGCTGTTTGAGCCGCAGCACCTGGGCATCGGAACCCACCGCCGAAACCTTGCCGTTCTCCACCGCTATGGCCTGCTGCAAGGGCTGGCCGGGTTCGGCGGTGTACACCCTGGCGTTGTGCAGGATGAGATCGACAGCGGCCATACTTTCCATCGAGGAACAGGCCAGGACAAGTGACGCGGCCAGGGTCAGAATCTGTTTCATGGGCGGCTCTTTATTTTTGTTGGGCTGTAGCCAAGACTATCCAAGCCGAATCGAGAACTGAATGCCTGCTCCCGCACAACTTCTGTGCCTATCAGGAATAGATAAATGGATAAAATGAGTGCCCTGACCATGTTCGTCGCCACCGCCGAACAGGGTAATTTCAGCCGCGCCGCCGACCTGCTCGGCAAGACCCCATCGGCTTTGACCAAGGCCGTGGCTCAACTGGAGGAAGAACTCGGCACGCGCCTGTTCGACCGCACCACCCGGCGCATGGCGCTGACCGAAGCCGGTCGCATCTACCTGGAAGGCGCGCGTCAGGCGCTGATGCAACTGCAACTGGCCACCGAGGATGTGGAACAGTTGCAGCATGAACTGCGCGGCGACCTGCGGATCACCGCCCCGCCCTCGTTCGCGCCGGCTTTTCTGAACCAGGTGTGCTGTCGCTTTTTGACCGCGTACCCGCAGGTCAAACTGGAAGTGGACCTGAGCGATAACTTCGAAGACCCGGTGGACGGCGGCTACGACCTGGCCCTGCGCGACGGCCCCATCGACCTGCCTGGCGTGATCGCGCAGCCGCTGGTGGAAAACCAGGTGTTGCTCTGCGCCAGCCCGGCTTACCTGGCGCGCAAGGGCGAGGATGTTTCACTGGAGAACTATCAGCAGCACGACTGGCTGATCTTCCGCCACCCGCTGCTCAACCGGCATTTCTGGTGGGTCAAGCAAGGCGAACAACGGATTCGGCTGACACAACCGACGCCACGGGTGGCCAGCGACAACTACGACTTTCTGCTGGCCTGCCTGCTCGATGGACAGGGCTTGCAGTTCATTCCGCAGTGGAGTGCCGCGCCCTATCTGGCGCGTGGCGAACTGGTCGACTTGATGCCGCAGTACTGGCGTGAACCCGGCGCGTTCGGGCCGTGGATCTACGTGCTGTACCTGGCCCACCGGCGCAACACGCGCAAGGTGAAAGTGTTCATCGAATACCTCAAGGCGCATTGGCAGCAACAGCAGGGCTGAAGACCGCATAGCGCCCTACGCGAGCAGGCTCGCTCCCACAATGGAATGCAGTTCAACTGTGGGAGCGAGCCTGCTCGCGAAGGCGACGCCTTGGTCAACCACTCAACCCGGATTAACGCGGCTGCAACACCAGCGCAAACAACTCGCCATGCCCGTTCACGTTGAGCTTGTGATAGAGGTTGCGTCGGTGCACTTTCACCGTCTCCGGGGAGATGCCCATTTGCTGGGCGATGGCCTTGCTGGAGAAGCCCTGGAGAATCAGGCGCGCGGTTTCGATTTCCCGCACGGTCAGGCGGGCGTCGAAGCGATCGAGCAAGGTCGCCAGGTCACCCGCCGGCGGTTCGGCGACCGGCCCTTCCGGTGGCAGCAACTCCAGGTGGCGGCGCATCGCGGACAGCACCCAGTCACGCACGCACAGCAGGCGCCCCTGATCCTCAAGGCCAAAGCGCGTCGAACGCCCGAGGGACAGGCCGAGCACGGCGCCGTCGAGGTTGACCATGAACTGCAACTCGTCGCCACCGACCACGGTGCTGAAGTAACTCAGGTAGTACTCGCTGTGCTGGAACTGGTCGGGGGCCACCGATTCGAGGCTGTGCAAGCCGTCGGCGATGCCGGCGCACACGGCTTGATAGAACGGATCGAGCAGGTACATGCCGGCGCGGTAGTCCGCCAGTTCTTCCTGCTCGGCACTGTTGCCCTTGGCATCGAAATCAATCAGCAGGCGCGGCACGTGGCCCGGGCGCATCAGCGCCACCAGGGCGTTGTCCAGCGGCACCAGCAGCCGCAGGGTATCGACCAGCGCCCGCCAGAAACCGTCCCGCCCCACCGTCGCGAAGACCCGCGCCAGCCCCTGGTGCACCGGCAACTCTTTCAACAACGCGTCCACGCACTACCCCTTTTGAGTAACCCATGATGGGAATGGGTGAAGGCCACCCCGGTCGATACGCTGCAAACTCCTGATTACCACCGGCCGCAACAGGCCAGGAGTGCCGCATCATGAGTCGTCACCGCTTGTATTTCAATCTGGGGTTTGGCGCCTGTCTGGCGGTGTCGTTGTCGGCGCAAGCCGTCGAAGCCCCGACCGTGCACGTGTACAACTGGTACGACTACATCGGCCCCACGACCCTGCACGACTTCAAGCGAGACACCGGGATCGCGCCGGTCTACGACACCTTCGACAGCGCCGAAGTGCTCGAAGGCAAATTGCTCACCAGCCGCAGCGGCTACGACGTGGTGGTGGCGAGCAACTTCAGTCTGCCGACCCTGATCAAGGCCGGTGCCCTCGCCCCACTGCCCCGCGCGCAGATGCCGGACTTCAAGAACATGGACACCGATCTGCTGGCGAAACTGGCCAACAACGATCCGGGCAACCAGTACGCCGTGCCGTACCTGTGGGGCACCAACGGCATCGGCTACAACGTCGACAAAGTGCGCGCGGTACTGGGCGACAAGGCGCCGGTGGATTCCTGGGACCTGGTGTTCAAGGAGGAGAACCTGGCCAAGCTCGGCGAGTGCGGCGTGGCCATGCTCGACTCGCCGTCGGAGATGCTGCCGGTCGCCCTGCACTACCTCGGCCTGCCGCCCAACAGCACCAACCCCGAAGACTACAAGAAGGCCGAAGCGCTGCTGCTGAAGTTGCGGCCGCACATTGCCTACTTCAACTCGTCGAAGTTCATCAGCGACCTGTCCAACGGCAACATCTGCGTGGCGCTCGGCTGGTCCGGCGCCATGCTCGAAGCCAAGACCACCGCCGAGCAGGCCGGCAACGGCGTGAAGATCGCCTACAGCCTGCCCAAGGAAGGCGCACCGGTGTGGTTCGACACCCTGGTGCTGCTCAAGGACGCCCCGCACCCGGAACAAGGGATGGCCTTCATCGAGTACATGATGCGCCCTGAAGTCATCGCCCCGGTCAGCGATCACCTCAACTACCCCAACGGCAACCGCAGCGCGACCACGCTGGTGGCCGAAGCGACCCGCAACAACCCGGCCGTCTACCCGTCTGCCGAAGCCATGGCCACCCTGTTCACCCTCCAGCCCCTGCCGCCAGCGACCGAACGCGTGCGCACGCGAATCTGGAGCAAGGTCAAGAACGGTCAATAGCAAGGACACCGCATACCCCTGTGGGAGCGAGCTTGCTCGCGATAGCGGTGGATCAGTTGCCATAGATGTTGAATGTAACGACCCCATCGCGAGCAAGCTCGCTCCCACAGTGTCCGTGGTGCCCAACAAATATTTTTTTCTGCCACGAATCGAAGATGAGAAAACCCATGAAACCACGTGCCCGCGACCTGAACATCCAATTCGGCCAACTGCAACCCGGTCCGCTCAATGCCATCACCGACGTCCCCGGCGTGCGGATCGGCCACTGTGATGTACGAGGACGCACGGCCAACGGCCGCGACATCCTCACCGGCGTCACCGTCATCGAGCCGCGTGTCGGTTCCACCAGTCAGCAACCGTGCTTTGCCGGCGTGCATGTACTCAACGGCAATGGCGATGCCACGGGGCTGGAGTGGATTCGCGAAGCGGGCTTGCTGACCAGCCCCATCGCCTTCACCAACACCCACAGCCTGGGCGTGGTGCGCGATGCGCTGATCGTGGTCGACCGCGAGCAGCAAGCCGATGACGGACGCCTCTACTGGAACATGCCGGTGGTGCTGGAAACCTTCGACGGCTTGCTCAACGACATCAACGGCTTTCACGTGAAGCCTGAACACGTAGCCCAAGCCGTGCGCTCGGCGGCGGGTGGCCCGGTGGCCGAAGGCAATGTCGGTGGCGGCAGCGGCATGATCTGCCACGAATTCAAGGGCGGCATCGGCACCGCGTCTCGACGCTTGAACAGCGCCCAGGGCGGCTGGACAGTGGGGGCGATTGTCCAGGCCAACCATGGCATCCGCAACGAACTGCGCGTCGACGGGTATCCGGTCGGGCGCTACATGGAACAGGTCGATTCGCCGTTCCTCAAGGCCTCGCTGCCCCATCCGGGCATGGGTTCGATCGTGGTCTGCCTGGCCACCGATGCGCCGTTGCTGCCGCACCAGTGCACGCGCCTGGCCCAACGCGCCAGCCTCGGCCTGGCCCGCACCGGCGGCGGCAATGAAGACCATAGCGGCGACATCTTCATCGCTTTCGCCACCGGTAACGATCACGTGCCACCGGCGGCCTACGAGAGCAAGAAAGCGCCGACCACAAACAACCTGAGCATGGTCAACAACGACCACATCAGCGAGCTGTTCCTGGCCGCCACCGAAGCCGTGGAAGAAGCCATCATCAATGCCCTGCTCGCCGCCGAAACAGCCGAAGGCAACGGGCATGGGGTGCCGGGGCTGGATGCCGAAACCCTGCTCAAGGCGTTGCGCCGCGCCGGCTGGCCGGGGGATGCGACTAGCGGTACTTGAGTGAAACACTCGGTCTTTTTAGGATGAACTTACGCAGTCGCTTGCTTGTGCAAGCCGCTGCGTAGGTGGTGAGTGCACTGAACCCCTACCAAGCTCACCGCCTGCTTCATGCGCATCTTGAGCCTCAAGGGCTCTACTTCCTCCCCATCAAAGAGCTTTGAGGCTCTTTTTTTGCCTCTGAAAAACCCACACAAATCACTGTGGGAGCGAGCCTGCTCGCGAAAGCGGTGGGTCAGGCAGCATTGATGTTGGATGTGACGCCGTCTTCGCGAGCAGGCTCGCTCCCACAGGGAAAAGTCATTGTGTTTCGGGGGCGCACAACGACCGCCACGCCGCCTGCGCCAGCATGTCCCGGTACGCCCTCGGACTGCCCTTGACCCGGCCCGACAGCCACGCGCGGCAATAACTGTCTGCCTGGCCGATGATCAGCGACAGTATCAGCTCCGCCGGAAAACTCCCCAGCTCATGGCCCTGTGCCCCCAGCCACTCCAGCAACTGCTTGTTACGCGCCTTGTTGCGGGTGGCGAGTTCATCCTTGAACGGCCCCTTGGTGACGGCAAATCGCGCGTGGTACTGGAACCGCGCCCACTCCGGCTGGCTATCGACCCAATCCACATAGCTGTGCACCAGCGCGTGCACCCCCGCCTGCGTGGTGTGTGCATCCGCCAGGTAGCTGTCGCGCAAACGGGCCTGGTCATCCAGGGCGGTAAAAAACAGCGCCGCCACCAGGCCTTCCTTGTTGCCGAAGTGGTGATAGATGGCGCCGACACTGGTATCGCATTCGGCGCGGATCATTTCGATGGTGGTGGCCTCGATCCCCTGTTCGTTGAACAGGCACAGGGCCTTCCTGAAGATGTCGCGCTTGAGTTCGGCGCGTCGTCCGGGGTAGCAGCGTTCGAGCAGATCGGCGGTATCCATGCTGAAAAACAGTCCGCAAAAGTCATGGGTGGAGGCTGGCGGTTGCCAGCGAACAAGTGGCGTCAGGTTGACAGATTTCTCTTCGACAGAATACTGTTCCGTCACAGAACATTATTCTGTTACGGAAGATTGTTCTGCAACCTGTCATCCTCAAGAGGCAAAAAAATGAGTCAGTTCCTCAGCATGTTCAACAGCGCCGGGCCGGAAGCGTTCAGCAAAATGGCCTGCCAGGTGGCGCCCTACTTCTCCACCATCAACCCGCTGGTCCAGGATTTGCGCAAAGGCTCGGCCACCGTGCAGGTGCCGTTTGCCCGGGAGATCACCAATCATTTGGGGACGGTGCATGCGATAGCGATGTGCAACGCCGCCGAGCTGGCCGCCGGGATGATGACCGACGTGTCCATTCCTGCCGGCGCGCGCTGGATTCCCAAGGGCATGACCGTGGAATACCTGGCCAAGGCAAAGAGCGATGTGACGGCGGTGGCCGAAGGGGATGCAGTGGACTGGAGCACCGAAGGCGACAAGATCGTGCCGGTGGACATTCACGATGCCGAGGGCAAGAAGGTGTTCACGGCGCGGATTACCATGAATGTGAAGCTGGCTTAAGCGCTGACCGCCGTTAAATGTGGGAGCGAGCCTGCTCGCGAAAGCGGTGGGTCAGGCAGCATTGATGTTGGATGTGACGCCGTCTTCGCGAGCAGGCTCGCTCCCACAATGGATCTAGACCAAACGCAGTTTTGGGCCACTCGCCGGCACTGCCTCATCACCCAAGCGCTCGCGCACACATTCATTGGCCTTGCGCGTCATTTGGTCCAGATGCCGGTCGCGCTGTTTTTCCGCGTCGGTCATGGCCCGCTTGCCGTGCTTTTGCAGCAGGTAGGTATGAATCTGCCGCACTTCCAGCGAGCTGTAGATCGACGCCACGTCCAGCAACGCCATCAAGCCATCGGTGCTGTGGTCGCGGGTATTCATCAACACCTGGGTCGCACGCACGCCCACCACCTGAAAGCCCATCGCCTCGAAATACGGCACCTTGGCCACCGCGCACGTCAGCTCGGCATGGGGATAGCGGTCGACCATTTCCCGCAGCATCCGTCGGGCCACACCCTGGCGCCGATACTCGGCCTGTACCGCCATGTACGCCACGCCACAGGCCTCGGGGTCGTCCTGCACCGGCAGGTACAGCACAAAGCCGAGCACCTTCTGCGGATCGTCTTCGTCAGTGGCAACGATCAACTCCACGGCAATGCCTTTTTCACCGTTGAGCGCCTCCAGATACAGGTGCACCTCAAAGCCGATCGCGTATTGATAGAGGTTGTACAGCAGGTTGCTGGGCGGGATCGCGACCATACTGATGTCAGTCAGGTTGTCGACCACCATCTGCAGGATCTGGCTATTGATGTGCTCGGGGCACGGGGTCTTGAAGTGGCTGATCAGGGGCATTGCAGTGACAGGCTCCGGGAGGCAAGGGCCGCCTATCATAACGCGCCTGACACCTGCGGTCCGAAGGGTGATGGTGGGGTGGCAGGTGATTGGGGAAATGGGTGGGTCAAGGCCCCCGAACCTGAGGATTGCCACCCACTTCGGCGCGACAGAAAGATCTTAAATGTTTTGATACAAATCAGCTTTCCATACTCTCCGAGACTCCCTCGCGATTGGCGTAGCTCTTGCATCGACCGCATTGCGTACGTCAGCCACATCGGCGCGCCCCGAGGGAAACACTATGAAAAACCTGCCTGACCTCAAACCGCTCGGTTTCAGCAAACCGGGCATCGCCGCTGTGATGCTGATCAACATCAGCCTCGGCACTGCCAACGCCGCACCGCTTGACGATGTCAGCTATCCGCCTCCAACCGATCCTTCGGCATATACCAACCCGCCGGCCGCCCCCCAGGCCGCGCTGGATGCCATTCTGACCATGCCACCCGCTGACCAAGGCGCCATCGCCCTGCCCAATGGCATGTACGGCACCCGCACCACGCCAACGACCGACAACGTGCTTCAACCAGCCCAGCAAACATCATTCAAGATCCCCACCAATGGCAAGCCTAGCCCGTTGTTCGGGGCCCAGCCGTACACTCAGCAACTGCTGTTGTTCGAAGAATTCGGCACGGAAAAACTCGACCCGACACTGCCCGCGCCACCCCTGACGTTCCCGCCTCCGACTGTCGGCCCGGCGCCCAACCAGGACCCGAACAGCATCGCCCGAAGTGGTCCTTCGGCCACAGCGCTCGAAGCTTTCATGCGCCAGCCGGGGCTGTACCCGTTTCCGTCACAGTATTCCAACGTGCTGGATCGCAACCCGTGGCAAGCGCAGATCGAAGCTTTCCTCAACCGCCATCCGGTCGGCTCGCCGGCTGAAGGGCGTCCGCCTGGAAAAGGCTGGTCCCATCAGCGCTGGAACGAGTTCTACCCGCAGGTCGCCTTCAAGACCGTGCAAGCAGGCGCCAAGCTCAACGGCGGCATGCGCGACCGTCGCCAGCTGCACAACTACGCCGTCGGTGAGTTCGGGCCGGGCGGTCTCTACTACCAGACCTCGGACATCCCGACCACCACGGGCACCACCAAAGGCATCGACACGCGTTTTCACCCCAACATGCCGATTCAGAACCACAAGGCGCTCTGGACCTTCGACGGCACATTTCCGGTCAAACTGCTGATGGTGCGCTACGGCCAACCGGTGCTGATGCGGCACTACAACGCCCTGCCGATCGATCCATCGGCCAACATGGGCTTTGGCCTGCACACCATTACCACCCACGAACACAACGGCCACTCCCCGGCCGAAAGCGACGGCTATGCCAATGCGTTTTTCTTTCCCGGCCAGTACTACGACTATCGCTGGCCGATGCAACTGGCCGGTTACGACACCATCAACACCAAGGCTGAAGATCCACGCGCGGCCTTCCCCTGCGCCCCGGGCGAAACCCTGTACGTCAACGACGCCACTCCGGGCCTGAAGACCTGCAACAACGGCAGCATCAAGATTCGTGGCGATTGGCGCGAAACCATGAGCACCCACTGGTTCCACGACCACATGCTCGATTTCACCGCGCAGAACGTCTACAAAGGCAACGCGGTGATGATGAACTACTACAGCGCCTTGGACCGCGGTAACGAAGCGCTGCAGGACGGCGTCAACCTGCGCCTGCCCAGCGGTTCGGCGTTGCCCTGGGGCAACCGTGACTACGATGTGAATCTGCTGGTGGCCGACAAGGCCTGGGATCAGAACGGCCAGCTGTGGTTCAACCCCTTCAACACCGATGGCTTCCTCGGCGATCAGATCCTGGTCAACTGGCAGTACCAGCCGCGCCTGAAAGTGCGGGCGCGCAGCTATCGTTTCCGCATTCTCAACGGCTCGGTGTCGCGCTACTTCAGGATCGCGCTGGTGCGTGAAGTCGTCGGCACCGGCGGCGAATTCCCCGGCCCGGCAGGTTCGGGCGTGTCCTATACCCGCGTGCCGTTCCACATGATCGCCAACGACGGCAACCTCATGGAACACGCCGTGCCGTTCGACGGCAGCATGGACCTGGACGGTGACGGTGATGTGCAGGACCACAACGCGATACTGCCCACCCAGGGCATTGCCGAGCGTTTCGACATCATCGTCAACTTCGCGAAAAACGGGATCTCTGTCGGTGACAAGCTGTACTTCGTCAACTTGATGGAGCACCAGACCGGCAAGGGTCCGGAGAGTGTACCGCTGAGTCTGGCCGATGTGCTGTCCGGCAGGTACAAGGCCGTGCTCAAGTCGGGCAGCAAAGGGCTGGAATGGGACGCCGGCGACCCGGTGGTGGGCAAGTTCATGCAGATGGTGGTACAGCCTTATTCGGGCCAGGACGTGAGCATGAACCCTGCCGACTACGAACCCGCCAAACCGGGGAAAGCGGCCGGCAAGGTCATGATCCCACTGACCCTCAACCGCGACGATGCGGTCGTACAGGCCAAACTCAAAGCAGCACGGCATCGCGAGTTCATCTTCGGCCGCTCCGACGGCACCGACGAAGCCCCCTGGACCATCAAGACCGACGGCGGTTTCGGCTACCACATGGACCCACGGCGGATCAGCGCTGCGCCGCAACTGGCGAACGGCCCGACCGATGCCGGGTTCTCCGGCGACGGCACCCTGGAAGTGTGGAAAATCAAGAACGGCGGCAACGGCTGGAGCCACCCGGTGCACGTGCACTTCGAAGAAGGCGTCGTCCTCAGCCGCGACGGCAAGGCGCCACCGGAATGGGAAAAATGGGCACGCAAGGACGTCTATCGCATCGGCGAAGGCATCGACAGCTCGCAGGAAGTGGAAATGGCGATCCGCTTCCGTGAATTCGCCGGGACCTACATGGAGCACTGCCACAATACCCAGCACGAGGACAACGCCATGTTGCTGCGCTGGGATATCGAGCACCCCGGCCAGTTCCAGTTGATGCCAACGCCCCTGCCCGGCTGGGACGGCGTCAACTACGTCAACTCCGCCGCGCTGCCAACCTTCCGCACTGGCGATACTCGCAACAATGATGGCGATAACAAATTGCCAATCGCCAACCCCGACAGCGCCATCAGCAACAGCGGCCCGGTGACCATCAACGTACTGGCCAACGACAACGACCCTGACGGCAACGTGCCACTTAAAGTGGTGGGCCTGGAGCAACCGGACTCCGGCAAGGGCACGGTCAGCACCGACGGCGTGCGCGTGATCTACACACCACCGGCCACGGTCCCCGCCCCGTTCACCGCGACCTTTACCTATAAGGCCGCCGATGCCAAGGGTGCGGAGTCGGCACCGGCAACAGTGTCCGTGGCGGTCTCGGCAGCGGTCGTCGAGAACCTGATCGTCACCAGCGCTACCGTCACCGCTCGCAGTAACAGCCGCTGGTATTGGGTGCTGTCCGGCACCACCTCGCGTGGCACGGGCAATACCATCACGGCGACTGCCACGACCACAACCGGCACGGTGAACCTCGGCGCCGCCACCCTGACGCCTACGGCTACAGGCGCGCGCTGGAATATAGCGGTGACGACCGTCGGCAGTGGCCCGTCGCCCAACCCGACAGCGACCATCAAGTCGGCCTTCGGCAAAACCGTGACAGTGCCAGTGCACTAGCGCGGATTGATCGGCGCCCGGTCCATGCCATGTGGACCGGGCGCTTTTTTTGCGGATCGTGCGGTGGGCCGAGTGAGGTTCTATTCGCAAAGTGCCTGGCATTTGCGCTGACTGTCAGGCCGCCTTCGCGAGCAGGCTCGCTCCCACCATTGGATCGGCGTCGTACACAGATATTGTGTTCACCAAAGATCACATGTGGGAGCGAGCCTGCTCGCGAAGGCGGCCTCACAGTCACCGCTGCGGCGCCACCATCCGAAAACGGATATTGATCTCGTTGGACACCATACTGTCCGCCCACTCGCCCTCGCCTATCTTGAAGTCGTTACGCTTGAGCACCAATTGGCCTTCGAAGATGCCGATGGAACTCTCCGACCTCAACTGCACCGGCACACTCACTTCCCGAGTGAGCCCGCGCAGGGACAGTTTGCCGGTGATGGTGTAACGGTTATTGCCGAGGGCCTTGACGGACGTCGATTCGAACGTCGCCACCGGATAAGTCGCGGTGTCGAACCACGCCGGTTTTTGCAGCTCGGTGTTGGCGTCGTCGCTGCCGGCATCGATGCTGCTCAGGTCGATGGTCAGTGCGGCATGGGCGGCGCCCGGGTTATCGGTGTCGAAGTCGAGATTGGCCTTGAACTTGCCGAAGGTGCCGTAGGTTCTCGACCCCATCTGCTGATAGGTGAAACTCAAGGTGCTGGCCTTGGCGTTGACCTCCTTGTATTCCACGGCTTCAGCGAACAGCACCGGGCCGAACACCAACGTGCCGGCCAGAGCGATGCAACGCGCGGATCGAAGGTTCATGGCACTCTCCGGGAGGACTCCCGTCTTGAGTTGGCATGCCGCACACAAAGGCCGGCACCAGATGGACTAAAGCAAACAACCGGTGTTTATTCCACCTCGCGCGGGGATTTGCGACCACCTGCCGATGACCGTCAGCGCTACCCGCACGCCTCACGTTGCCACGCCCGCAGCAACAGCTCGATCACCTCGGCATCGCAAGTCTGGGAAAAGTCCATGTACCAATGGCCAATCGAAGTGAACCACTCGGGCATCAGCGGGCAGACCAGTTCATCCACCTCGCGGCGCAGCGCCTCCACCGTCTCGATGGGTGCCACGGGCACCGCCACCACGATGCGCGCAGGTTCCTGCACCCGCAGCGCCTGGATCGCCGCCCGCATCGAAGCGCCGGTGGCCAGGCCGTCGTCGATCAGGATCGCCACCTGATCCTTGAGCTGCACCGCCGGCCGCGTGCCGCGGTAGACCTGCTCGCGGCGCAGCAACTCGCGGCTTTCCCGTTCGACCACGGCGTCGAATGCAGCCTTGGCAATCGGATGCACCCGCAGCGCCTCTTCATTACGAATCTGGACGCCACCGCTGGCAATCGCGCCCATGGCGTACTCCTGATGGGACGGCACGCCGAGCTTGCGCACCAGCATCAGGTCCAGGCGAACCTTCAGCGCCGTGGCCACCTCATAAGCCACCGGCACGCCGCCACGGGGCAAGGCCAGGACGATGACATCGGGGCGATTGGCGTAAGGCAACAGCGGCTCGATCAAACGCCGTCCGGCTGCCGGCCGGTCTTGCAGGATGGAATGGGACAAGGGGCTCATGTGAAAACCTCCCCAGGCGATTGCGCCTGCGAACTTCAGCCAAACCTGCCTTTTGTGGCAGAGGCTTTTGTGGCGAGGGAGCTTGCTCCCGCTGGGCTGCGCAGCAGCCCCAAAAACCAATAACGATGACCGAATTTTGTGAGTGCTACGCACTCAAGCGCGAGCAAGCTCGCTCGCCACAGGTTTCGGTGCAGAGCATTATCCGCTCTCTTCGTCCCGCCTACACCAACCGCTCAATCTTCTGATGCTGCCACACCAGTTTGTAATACAGCGTCTGCAACACCAGCATCCCCAGATACGCCACCGGAAACGCCATCCACACCCCTTGCAGCCCGAACTTCGCATCCAGCAGATAGGCCGCCGGCAATTGAATCCCCACCACGCAGACAATGGAAATCGCCACCGGCACCATCACCGTGCCGCTGGCGCGCATGATGCCGCCGATGATCGCCTGGAAGCCGAACACCAACAGGCTCCAGAGCATGATGTGCAACAGGTGCTGGGCCATGGTCCGCGTCGCTTCTTCCGTGAGGAACGAGGCCAGCAGCCAATGCGACAGCAAATACCCGAGCACCACCAGACCACCGGTCAGGCACAGATTGATCATCAATCCCGTGCGCAGGATCGGCCCCATGCGCTCGATGCGCCCGGCCCCAATCGCCTGCGCCCCGAGGATCGACGCGGTAATCGCAATCGACAGCGCCGGGAACTGCACGTAATTGACGATCTGCGTCACCGCGCCATAGGCCGCCGTCGCCTGAGAGCCGTGCTGGTTCACCAGCGCCAGAATCACCAGCTCCGACAGCGACAACACCACCATCTGCAACCCGGTGGGCAAACCGATGCGCAGCACCTTGCCGAGAATCGCCATGTCCAGCTTCATCGCCGCAAAGAATTCGCGGTCCGGCGCCAGCGGATGGCCCTTGCCAATCAAGCGCCACGCCAGCAACCCCATCGCCACCAGGTTACCCACCAACCCGGCAAACGCCGCACTCTGAATCCCCAGCGGCGGCAAGCCAATCCACCCGCGAATCAACGCCGGCGTCAGTGCCAACCCGACCATGGTCGACACCACCAGCGCCAACAATGGCGACAAGGTATCGCTCACCCCGCGCAGCAGTTGCGTGAACAGCACAAACACCAACAGCGACGGCATGATCCACAACATCACATGGGCATACGCCACCGCATCGTCCAGCACATCCGCCGGCGTCCCCAACCCGACCAACGCCGACCGCGCAAACACACTGCCCACCACCGCCGCCGTCAACCCGATCAACACCCCCAACAACAAGGTTGCCCCGGCAATCGCCTTCACCAGATGCGTCTCCCGCGCCCCCCACGCCTGCCCGATCAACACCCCCGCGCCGGCACCAAGGCCGATCACCAGGGCGATGAAGAAAAACACGATGGGGAACATCCCCGACACCGCCGCCAGCGCTTGAGTGCCGAGCATCTGGCCGATGTAGATGCTGTTGACCGTGCCGGACATGGATTGCAGGAAGTTCGACAGCACCATCGGGGCGAGGAAAAACAGGTAGGTTTTCCAGAGGGGGCGTTGGGGGTTGGGGGTTTGCATGGGCGAAGATCCATCTCGACGGCAGGAGCGATGATTAAGGATAGCGTGGGTGGCTGAAACCAAGGGGCGATGACCATCTCAGGTCTGTGTCTGGATTTCCAGCGACCTGAGGTGAAAGGTCTGAAGTTTCATCCTCAAAGGTCCTACACAAAGCTCGGAATGCCTCACCTTCCCGCGCTGATCTCGTGCGGCTTATAGTCGGCGCCGTCGCCCTAATGGCGATTCGGGTTTGGCGACCTGAACACAGAGAATGACCAACTGATGGCCTTGAGCCCAACAAACAGAGATCATTCAAAATGAATCGATACATGCCCCTCACCGGAATCGACCTGGTTCCGGCCTCCCTGCTCATCGACACCCAAGCCCCACTCGACGTCCTGCAAGCCATGGCCGATTACCGGATTCGGACAGTCACGCAGGTGCTGGAAAACATCGCCTACCGTTCCGAGCTCGGTTGCGACACGGTGGTGCTGGAAGACTTTTCCAAGCTGCTGGTCATTCCGTTGCGCGATGGCTGTGATTTGATGGATGTGATTGGTCGGCGGTTGCGGGCGCAGGCTGCGGAGTAAAAAAA
The DNA here is from genome assembly GCF_019219205.1 of Pseudomonas sp. PDM27. Taxonomy (NCBI): domain Bacteria; kingdom Pseudomonadati; phylum Pseudomonadota; class Gammaproteobacteria; order Pseudomonadales; family Pseudomonadaceae; genus Pseudomonas; species Pseudomonas sp. PDM27. The sequence continues at coordinate 930,334 of NZ_JAHUWF010000001.1, forward strand.
AACGGGTGCTCTCGCGCCCGTTTTATTGCTACTCCAGAAAGGGGTTACCCGTCAGCTTGATTCGAGGCCGCGAAAAACCAATCAGGCGAAGATACTCAATATGCCCGTAGCAAAGAGAAGAGCCGCTGGGTAGCGGCTCAACCTGGAAATCCTTCGATGATTTAAACGACTGGACAAGGGAACCGGACGGCCACGAAATGATGGCTACGGTCACCGCTCTCTGGCACCTGCGTTCAGGCACTTAGTGCTATCAATCAAAGGTATATTTGCCTTCGAGCATGAATGCCGGCTCTCTCCAGTTGGGCCCCCTTACAACTCCGGTTCCACTGTATTTGACAAAACCGGCATCACTCATTTTTTTGACAAGATTTAATAGCCCTATGTTATTCCCCACATGCGCCCAGTTAGCCCGATTATAAATACCATCAAGCCTAGGCAAAGAGATGCCTAATTCATTTTTGGTAAGAAATAGAATTACCTCTTCAGGTTTTTCGTTAAGTACGATGATTTCCATGACGCTCATTATTTTACCCCTCCAAGTTCCTTGTACTCTCGTTCACTTTGTTTTCGATCCGCCTCTATAGCATCAGGTGTATAGAGCAGTTCAAAAGCATCCTTGACTTTGTAATCTTCCAGCGTCGCGGCATGTGTATTATTCCAAATAACACCTTCGTCATTCGGTTCTACACCGTCTACCACACCTAATGCCCTGAAACGTTCCAGCTCTCTGATTTCATGAGTATAGAAGCGTTTATCCACTTCTGTGACCACCAATTTACCCAACAGAATTTTTTCCAAGCGATCAATCATGATGGCATTGGCATCCGAGGGCCTGAAACGTCCCGCATGTAATTTGACCAGATCAATACCCGCTTGGGTCACGGTAGCATTTGTCCAATCGAGATCGAGGATTGGGCCTCCGGCTTTGGCGGGATTGAAAAATCGGCCGCTGTATTTCCCCTTTGTGGTTGCTCCTTTATAAGGACTATTAAAAACAACGTATACTGGCGGCAGGCCGCTTTCAATCGGAAAGCAGTAAATGCAATCCCTGAAATCAGGCAATTCGAACGCGGGAAAGGTTTCAGGCTGCACAAGCAATGGCGACAGCGTCACTCCAGTGTACGTCGGTACTTGCGCAGGTCGGGCGGGCGAAGTTGTCGAATTGCTTCCCAAGTGAATAATGGGAAAACTGAGGATATTGGGCGGCGTATCGTTTGACGTGAAACTGTAGCTGCTGGTCGTTGGATCGAACACCAATGCTCGCACTGGCACTTTTGCCGAGACACCCCCTCCAGCCGGGGTTGCAACAAGTGTGTATCGGTTAAGGTCGCCAACAATCCGATAAGGAAGGTCAATGGTTCCTTCGGTAGCGGCGATTTCACTCAGGTTTGGCGGCAGCGTTGGCAAAAAAGTGCTGCCGGGTAGTGTGAGTACTGTTTGAGGAAAGCGTTCGCCGTTAGCAAGAGCAGGTGAATAGAACAAGGCCCCGATCCCAACAGCAGTGGCCCGACTGATAAGTGCTTCCCCCAACCCTGCCAACAACTTAATGCCTTTATGGATCACTGCCCCGAAGGGCCAACCTTCGGCGACATGGATGGCAATGGCACCCGCCACAGTTCCCGCCTCTATGCCATTACCAATGTGTAACCTGTAGGTGTAAGCGACTTCGCCCCTTGCCAAAGCGCGATGGATTGCAGCGTCTGCAGTTGTGGAAGCGTCCTCCAGAATGGAGATGGCTTCGACAAGGATTCGTTTAACGTAGGCGGCAGTTAGCGATAAAATATATTCTTCATAAAAGCTTTGTCGCACTGCCATATCGTCTTCTGCATCCGTATTCGATGCAAATACTACGACACTCATTTTTCTGTCTAGCGACAATGCGTCCCAACCATTATATAGTAGTGCATCGCGCCAACTTCTATGGATTCTGGCCCTTTGTAGAAGCTCTACGATGATCGCTTTCTTTTTTAAGGCAGCTTCCAATGCATTGAACTCCTGCCCATCAATAGCTGCGACTATGCGTTTTTCTAGATAATCTCGAACATTCGGTGTAGCACCAGAAAAAAAACTCGTTATCTGATCGTGCACCGAAAGCCCTATCGCCTCCAACTTTTGGTATGAGTAACTGGGGTTTTTTGTACTCTCAATACTATGGGGCGTAGTAACTGCCGGGAGACCCCCATCCCAAAACAAAATACTTTCGAAGCTTGAAGGAAAAACTTGGTCTTCTGTAGCTAGAACCTGTCGAGATTCAGGCGTTATCAAAGGCGAGTAATGTGTAATTGGTTCCTGCATATAGCGCTCCATGCAATAATATGAATTCCACAACAAACAGCATAAAAGTTATGCCGAAATAACTTATAAGCTTCAACGATTAAATATTAACCACATACGTCACGCGCGAAAAATCACATAAACCCCAAACAACCTCTGCGGCTTCCGGCGCACCCCTTACAGCAAAAGCACCAATTCAATCTTCCATATATATGAGAGCCACCAAAACAAAAAGACCGATTTATTTTTACGATGTTTTTCAAACAACGGCGAATGTCGTGTTCGGACGGTTACACAGGTGTTGGAGAGCATCGCCTACCGATCCGAGATCGGTTTCGGCACGATGCGTTGTAGGTTTTTTTCAAACTACTGGTCATTCCAGTGCGCGAGGGTTGCGACTTGATGGATGTGATTGGTCGGCGGTTGCGGGCGCAGGCTGCGCAGTGAATGAAAACGGGCGCAGAAGGCGCCCGTTTTTTGTCCGACGGGAAAAGTGGCTTGATGGACGATGCTAGCCTTTGCCCCCGCTAACACTTCCACTGCCACTTCCACTGCCACTTCCACTTCCACTTCCACTTCCACTTCCACTACCACTGCCACTGCCACTGCCACTGTTATCCTCCTGGTCATTGTTGACCTGTGGCCCGACGCCATCCCCCGTACGGAATGTCGGTAACGCCACCGAGGCCACGAATTTCACGCCGTCCCAGCTGGGCAATGGCGTGGGCATCAACTGGAACTGGCCAGGGTGCTCGGAGTCCCAGCGCAGCAGCATCGCCGTGTCCTCATGCTGCGTATTGTGGCAGTGCTCCATGTAGGTACCGGCGAACTCACGGATGCGTAAAGCCATTTCGACATTGTCGAGGCTCTCCGGATGGGAGCCTACATTGTAGATGTCCTTGCGCGCGCCTTTTTCCCATTCTGGTGGTGGTTTGCCACCTCGAGTGAGAATGATCCCTTCCTCGAAATGCACATGCACCGGGTGACTCCAGCCATTGCCGCCGTTCTGGATTTTCCAGACTTCCAGCGTGCCCTCCCCCTTGAACCCCGCCGGTGTCGGGCCAGTGGCCAGTTGTGGCGCGGCTGAAATCCGCCGCGGGTCCATGTTGAAGCCTGGGCCGCCATCGGTCTTGATCGTCCAGGGCTTGGAATCCGTGCCATCGGAGCGGCCAAAGATAAAGGTGCGGTGCCGCGCCCGGGCAAGCCGGGCGATATCGGCAGGGTCGTCACGGTGCAAAGGCAAAGGGATCATGAACCTGCCCTCGGGCTTGCCAGGCTTGGCGGGCTCGAAGTCGACCGGGTTCATGCTGACGTCCTGGCCGGTGTAAGGCTGGACGTTGAGTTGCATGAACAGGCCCACGCCCGGGTCACCGTTGATCCACTGTGGCCCGTGGCTGGTTTGCCTGACAACGGGCAGGTAACTCCCGGAGAGTACATTCGCCAATGGAATGTCACGTTCGGGACGCTTGCCGTTTTCATGCTCCTCGATGTTGACGAAGAAGATCTTGTCACCCGGCTTGATGCCGTTTTTCGCGAAGTCGATGACGATGTCATAGCGTTCGGAAATGCCCTGGATCGGCAGAATGGCATTGTGGTCCTGTCTGTCGCCGTCACCATCGAGGTCCAGGCTGCCATCGAACGGCACCGCGTGTTCCATGATATTGCCGTCGTTGGCAATCATGTGGAACGGCACCCGGTTATAGGAAACCCCGGAGTTTCTCGGGCCAGGAAACTCGCCACTATTACCATTGACCTGACGCACCACCGCCAGCTTGAAGTAGCGAGAAACCGATCCGTTGAGAATGCGGAAACGGTAGCGACGGGCACGTACGTCCAGGAAGGGCTTGTACTCCCAGTTGGTCAGCACCTGGTCACCGAGGAAGCCATCGGTGTTGAAGGGGTTGAACCACAACTGGCCGGTCTGGTCCCAGGCCTTGTCGGCGATCGTCAAGTTGACGTCATAGTCGCGGTTACCCCAGCCCAGGCCCGAACCGCTGGGCAAGCGCAGGTTGACCCCGTCGTCGACCGACTCGTTGCCACGGTCCACGGCGCTGTAGTAGTTCATCATCGTCGCATTGCCCTTGTAGACGTTCTGCGCGGTGAAATCGAGCATGTGGTCGTGGAACCAGTGGCTGCTCATGGTTTCGCGCCAGTCGCCACGGATCTTGATGGTGCCGTTGTTGCAGGTCTTGAAGCCGGGGGTGGCGTCGTTGACGAAAAGCTTTTCACCGGGATCGCACGGGAACGCCGCACGCGGATCCTGAGCGCTGGTATTGATGCTGTCGTAACCGGCCAACTGGATCGGCCAGCGATAGTCGTAGTACTGGCCCGGGAAGAAGAACGCGTTGGCAAAACCGTCGCTTTCCGCGGGCGAGTGGCCGTTATGCTCATGGGTGCTGATGGTGTGCAGGCCAAAGCCCCGGTTGGCCGACGGGTCAATCGGCAAGGCATCGTAATGCCGCATCAGCATCGCCTGGCCATAGCGCACTTGAAGCAGTTTGGGCGGAAAGGTGCCGTCGAATGTCCACAACGCATTGTGGTCCTGGACAGGGAAGTTGGGGTGAAACTGCACCTGAATGCCCTTGGTTGTGCCTTCGTTGGCCGGGTTGCCGTTGGTGTTGTGATAGAGCCCGCCTGGCGCGAATTCCCCCACGGCGTAGTTATGCCGTTGCATACGATCACGCAAGCCGCTGTTGACGTGCGCACCGGCTTGCACCGTCTTGAAGGCGTCGCGCGGGAAAAACTCATTGAAACGCTGGTGCGACCAGCCTTTTCCCGGTGGCCGGCCTTCTGCGGGCGAATCGACCCGGCGATTGAGGAAAAGCTCGATCTGCGCCCTCCAGGGGTTGCGGTCCAGCACATTGGAGAACTCTGTCGGGAAGGGCGTCAATGCCGGCTGCCTGAGAAAGGCATCCAGCGCAGCCGGCGACGGGCCGCTACGCGCCACCTTCAAGGGGTCTTGCGCCGGTGCGGGACCCAGCGTCGGAACCGGAAACGGAACGGGTGATGGCGGGTCGGCCGCGTTCAGTTTGTTCGAGCCGAACTCCTCGAACAGCTCCAGCTTCTGTGTGAACGGTTGAACCCCGAACACCGGGCTGGCATTACCGTTAGTGGGGATGTTGAAGCTCGGTTGCAGATTGGGCGGCAGCACATTGTCGACCAAGGGGGTCTTGCGGTTACCGACCACTCCATTGGGTAAGTCGAAGGCGCCGACATTGGCGGGAGGCAGCTTGAGCAAGTCTCGCAATGCGGCATCGGGGTCGGCGGGCGGATTGGTGAACGCCGATGGGTCGGTAGGAGGCGGTGGATCGGTGTTGTCGAGGGGGGCTGCATGGGTCTGGGACAGGCCCAGCCCGAACATGATCGCGGCAGCAGAGATACTCAGCGCCAGCCTGGTTTTGGACAATGCACTAGGTTTGAACCTTCCGGTATCTAGTTTCATCGCAAACACCTCTGACGGGTTCCCCGGAGCGCGTGGCAATACGTGGGCTACGAGCCACTGCTCCTGGCCCGGCTGGCGAAATGTCTGATGTCGAGCCGGGATGAGAACGATGCAAATCTCCCGCCAAAAGTGACAGGATGGGGCTAATGGCTCCATGCCATGCCCCCTCTGACCGCCGGCTTCAGGCAGGCGTATGAGAAACCAGGATAAAAGCCCCGAGAACGGGGAAAATCCCCCAATACAGGGTGCGATTGTGTGGGGTGTTCGGGCCAGGAGAAATCGCCATTTTCTGAAAGTATCGACCGGTTGGATCCCAGCCGACTGCAGCTTTTGACGAGTGACCGCATAGGCCGATATCGGCCTCGCCAAAGGCTCCGGCGCGTCCCTGCATGCGAGCCCCTACCCCCGCCAATTCAGCATTCCTTGCCTCTAAATCTGACATTGTTCGCCCCTGCCCCGCCACCCCGGCCATGAATGATGGCAAACAGCTACACTCCTCACGATTTCTCAATATCCCGACCATGGCGGCAACCGATTTGCCTCCATGGATCAAGCGAAAAAAGGCTTGTCTTCCGGTATCAGTCCAACCCCGGTTTCTTCCCGGTTCGATTACATGGAGTCAGCGTACATGCCCTTCCCCCCTCGCTTCCTCGACCACTACCGCAAAGCCGACCGCATCATGCTGGGCCTGATCTGGCTGATGTTCGCTTTCGCGGTGGGCCTGGCGTTCTGGCACGACACCTTCAAGCAGGCGCTGCTGGTGGGTGGCGGTACCAGCCTGTTGTTGACGCTGTTGTATCGCGCCATCGGCGGCTCGCGGTTGATGCGCTGTTTGCTCGGTGTTGGCTTGATGGTGATGGCGGCGTTGCACATCAATCAGGCCGAGGGGGTCATTGAGTCGCACTTCGGGATCTTTGCGTTGTTGGCGGTGCTCACGTTTTATCGGGACTGGCTGCCGATTCTGGTGGCGGCGGTGACGATTGCGCTGCATCACGTGGTGTTCCATGTGCTGCAGCACCAGGGTTTTCCGGTGTATGTGATGGCGCATCACGGTGGCTGGACGATGGTGTTCGTTCACGCCTTTTATGTGGTGATGGAGACGGTCGCGCTGCTCTATCTGGCGGTGCACAGCCAGGCCGACGCGGTAGAGAGCCAGGACATGCTGGACAAGATGCTCGCCGCGACTTCGCAGTTCACCGTGGGTGCCGGTCAGGGTGACCAGGCGCGGGTGCATGTGTCGCTGGCGCAGCGTTTCGATCAGTTCCTGATGCAGATCACCGCGTTGGTGGACGGGGTGGTGCGTGATTCCAACGGTTTGGGTCAGTTGGGCCAGGAGTTGGCCAAGGCCAGCAACACGCTGGAGAAAGGCGCCAGGCATCAGCTGACGGAAATCGCGCAGATGACCGGGTCGATGCAGCGCATGGGCGATGCGATGGAGCACATCGTGGTGCATGTCGAGCATGCCGTTGCCCATGCCGGCCAGGCCAGTGTGCAGATCACCCGCGGGCAGGAAAGCGTGAACCGCGCGCGGCAGGAAATCACCCATCTGGCCTCGCGCCTGGAAGGCACCAACCAGACCGTGCAGGTGCTGGCCGGGCAGGCGCAGCAGATCGGTACGGTGCTGGAGGTGATCAGCAGCATTGCCGAGCAGACCAATTTGCTGGCCCTCAACGCGGCGATTGAAGCGGCGCGTGCCGGCGAGCAAGGCCGCGGCTTTGCGGTGGTGGCCGATGAAGTGCGCAGCCTGGCGCAGCGCACGGCGGTGTCAACCAAGGAAATCCGGACCATCATCGAGGCCTTGCAGCAAGGCAGCCGCAAAGCCGTGGAGGCCATGCAGGACAGCCGCGAAGGTGTGGAGCGCTGTGTCGAGGACAGTCAATTAGCGGCGGCGATGCTGCAGGCGGTTGGCAGCGACATCTCGCAGATCGATGAACTCAACGGGCGAATTTTCACGACGACCCGCGAACAATCCACGGCGAGTGTCGAGATTGTCGGGCGCTTGCAGTCGGTGCAGGGCATCGCGCAGAACACGGCGGATGATGTGCAGACGCTGGCGTCGAGCAGTCGGCGCTTGCCGCCTATTGCGACTCGGCTGGATGCGTTGGGGCGCACGTTTCATCAGTGATGCTTGATGCGGGAAGTGGTCCGCCGGTCGAACCGACTTGCTCTACAGATTCAGAATATCTATCTTTGAGTCTATAGAGTCAAGACAGGTATTGATCATGGCCGTCCCCCTGCAACCCCAATCCTTCAGCAAGAACCAATGCGTCACCGGCCTGCGCGCTGCGGTGAGCATTCTGGAAAAGTGGCAGGCCACCAGCGACCAGGCCTGTCGCATCCTGCGCATTTCCCGCAGCACCTACACCCGCGCCCGTCAGCGTGACCCGGACTGGGCGGTGGCACTGGATGCAGACCAGATGCAGCGCATCAGCTTCGTGCTGAACATTCACGCCACGCTGCGGCTGGTGTTCGACAACCCGGACAACGTGTACGGCTTTGCCTCGATGGCCAATGACAATGAGTTTTTCAATGGCCGCAGCCCGTTGGAGATCATGGCCCAGGGCGACATGATTGCGCTGTATGAAACCTACCGCCGCATCGACATGTTGCGGGGTGCGCAATGGTGATGGCGAGTGAGCTGGCGGTGTTTGCCGGTCAGTCGTTGCAGGCTTATCGCCTGGTCAATTCGAAGTTTCCGCCGATTGCGTTGTTTGATGACGTCGCGGATGCGGATGAGTTTGAGGTGCTGTTCGAGATTCAGGCGTTGACCAATCCGCGGTTGAAGAATGAGCTGGGTCAGTTGGAGTTGATTGCGCGCAGCGAGATCCCGTTCGGGATTGCCGGGTGCTCTTACGCCATCGCGCCGTTTACCCATGTCAATCCGGCCGGGTCGCGCTTCAGTGACGGCAGTTTCGGGGTGTTGTACCTGGCGGATTCGATGGAAGCGGCGCTGGCCGAAGTGCGGCATCACCAGGCTCTGTATTGGTCGAAGGTGCCGGGCCTGAACTATGAGCGGTTTGTGTTTCGCGGGTTGGCCTGTGCCTTTGGCGATGGCGGGATGAAGGACGCCACCGCCCTGCCGCTGACCGATCCGGTGTATGCGTCGGACGATTACAGCCATTCCCGCGTGCTGGGGCGGGCGGTGCGGGACGCCGGTTGTCCCGGTTTGCGTTATCACTCAGTGCGCATGCCGGGCAGTCATTGCTGGGCGTTGATGACGCCGAGGCCCGTGTCTTCGATCATTCAAGCAGCGCATTACGAGATGGTCTGGAATGGTCAGATCACCAGCGTCAGCCAGATCAGCGAGGCTTGAGCCCCGTTGTCAGGCACATGAAAACCTGTGGGAGCGAGCTTGCTCGCGATTGCTGTGTGTCAATCGACACAGATGTTGAATGTGAAACTGCCATCGCGAGCAAGCTCGCTCCCACATGGATCTGCGATCCATTGACCGCATCGATAGTCACCATCAGTTCAATGAAGTTCTCTTAAAAAATCCCCGGCGTAACATCTGCTCCATACCAACCCATAAGCACCCCGGAGCACACCCTCATGAAACGCCAGACCCTCCTCAGCATCGCTTTCTCGGTTTTCGCAGTTAACGCTTTCGCCGCAAACTCTGCTCAACCTGTGGTCGCTGAAGGCGGCTCGGATCGTCTGATTGAAAGCCGTGTGGCTGAAGGTGGCTCCGATCGCCTTCTCGAGAATCGTGTGGCCGAAGGTGGTTCGGATCGCCTGCTGGAAAAACGTGTGGCCGAAGGCGGCTCTGACAAGCTCCTGCAAAACCGCGTCGCCGAAGGCGGCTCTGACAAGCTCCTGCAAAACCGCGTCGCTGAAGGCGGTTCCGACAAGCTCCTGCAAAACCGTGTTGCCGAAGGCGGTTCCGACAAGCTCCTGCAAAACCGTGTTGCCGAAGGCGGTTCCGACAAGCTGCTGCAAAACCGCGTCGCCGAAGGTGGCTCCGACCGTCTGATCGAAAGCCGCGCTGTCTGAATGCAGTGCTTTACCGCAGGACTCAACGAAAAGCCCGGCCTCAACCGCCGGGCTTTTTCGTGCGGGTGATCAGTTCGTCCGTTGTTCCTGCGCTTTCGCATAGCGCGCCAGGCCAATCTTGATGCCGACCAGGATGGGCGCGGCAAAAACGAACAGCAGGGCCACGGCGAAGAACGCCGTGTCGAAGGCAATCACCGTGGCCTGACCTGACACCGCCTTGCCCAGCAGGCTGCTGGCCGCCCGGCCGGCGGTCAGCGGGTCCATGCCCTTCCCCGCCAGCATCGCGGTGGTGGTCGTCAGCCGCTCGATGAGCGCGTGCCCACCCGGAGTGACGTAGGTGCCGAGGACCGCGCCGTTGGTGACGGCGTGATGCTCGATCAAGGTCTGCAGCCCGGCGACGCCGATCAGGCCACCCAGCTGGCGGCCTGTGTTGAACAGGCCGATGCCGCTGGCCAGGTTGCGGCTGTTGAGGTGGGTGAAGGCGATCAGTGTGATCGACAGAAACAGGAAGCCCAGGCCCAGGCCGCGCAGCAGGATGGCCACCATCATGTCATCGCTGCCGCTTTCGCTGGTAGAGCCGGAGAGCATCCACATCGCCGCCATGATCAGCAGGATGCCCAAGGGCACGGTCGCCACCGGCGGCACGCGGCGGACCTGGAACAACCAGGCGGCGATGAGCAGCGACCCGACAAAAAAACCGCCGCTGGGCAACAGCAGCAGGCCGGCATCGGTCGGTGTGAAGGCGAGTACCGACAGGGCGAATGCCGGGATCAGGTAGGCGCTGCCGAACAGCGCGGCACCGGCGACGAAACTGACGATAAAGGCAAAGGTGAAATCGCTCGATTTGAACAGGCTGAAATCAAGCAGCCCCTGGCCGTCGGCCAGGACCTGTTGGCCGAGAAAGCCCAGCAGCGCGGCGGCACCGAGCACCGTCAGCACCAGGATGCGCGGTTCCTCGAACCAGTCCCAGCGGCTGCCCTGGCTGAGCACGTAGGTGAAACAGAACAGGGCCGCAGCGAGCAACGAGAACCCGAGCCAGTCAAACGAAGGCTGCCGGCCCCTGGCGGGCATGGGGTGGTCGGCGATGAGCAAGAGCCCGGTCGCTGCCAATGCCAGCGGCACCACGCTGAAGAAAATCCAGGTCCAGGACTGGCTGTCGATCAACCACCCTTGCAGGGCCGGTGCGAGGGTCGCGGACGCGACCACGGCCGCCATGGCGAACAGGGCTTGCAGGATCGGCTGAAGGGCGCGCGGATAACCGCGAAAGATCATCGCCTGACCCGCCACCAGCAAAGCACCGCCGGCGAAGCCTTGCAGGATGCGCAATGCGATCAGCAGCTCCAGCCAAGCGCTGACGGCAGCCACGCAGCACGCCAGGCCCATGACCAGGGTGGCGCCGATGAGCACGTTGCGTGGAGAAAACCGCTGCATCAGCCAAGGGGCGAGCATGAACCCGATCAGCTTGAGGGCGATGTAGCCGACATCCAGCCAGGCGAACTCGTCAGGTGTGGCATAGGTGTCGCCGATGATGTCGCCGCGTCCGAGGGCGAGCACGGTGCTGGCGATCGCTTCGGTCAACGCGGCCAGGACGATGCCCGCGATGAGCAGCACGCCGGTCGTCGGCCTGGCGCGACTCATGAGCCGGCCCCTTGCGCAACCTCTACCCGCGCGGACAGCCCCGGCACGATGCGCCCCGGCAGCGGATTGTCAGCCAGGCGGATCTTCACCGGAACGCGCTGTACGACACGTACGAAGTTCCCGGTGGCATTGTCGGGTGGCAACAGGCTGAACGCCGAGCCACTGCCCGGTGCAAAACTGTCGACCACGCCAGCCAGTGCCGCATCGGGGTAGCCATCGACCGTGACGCGCACGGGCTGACCGGGGCGAATCTGTTCGAGCTGGGTTTCCTTGAAATTGGCCACGACCCACACATCGTTGACCGGCACGATATCGAGCAGGGCGACACCCGGCGTGACGAAGCGGCCGAGGCGAACCTGACGATTGCCGACCACGCCATCCACCGGCGCATGCACCACGGTGTGATCGAGATCGATCCGGGCGAGATCACGGGCCGCTTCAGCCTGGGCCACCGCTGCCACGGCCGCCTCTCTTTGCGCGACAAACACACTGATGCGCTGCTGTTGGGCCTCGACCGTTGCCGAAGCGGCCGATACCGACGCCACGGCTCTGGATTGTGCCGTGCCGGTTTCATCGACCAGTGCCTGGCTCACGGCATTGCTGACGATCAGTTTGCGGCTGCGGTCGTGGGTCTTGGCCGCCAGGCTCATGTCGGCGGTGGCCGAGCGTCTTTGTGCTTCGGCCTGCCTGATCAGTGCATGCTGAAGCCGGATCTGCGCGTCGACATGGGTCAGGTTCGCCCGGGCGGCGCTGACATTGGCCTCGGCTTGCGCAAGTTTGGCGCGATAGTCGCGGTCATCGATACGAAACAGCACATCACCCGCGCGCACGGCCTGGTTGTCCTCGACCTCGAGCGCCGTGACATAGCCGGCGACCTTGGCGGCCAGCGAGGTGACGTCGCCGCGGACATAGGCGTTGTCGGTCGAGGTCACGCCACGGGTAAACGCCATGGCGCCCCAAACCGCCACGAACATCACGGCCGCGACACACAACAACAGGCCGATGGTCTTGCGCTGGCTGCGCCGCACCATGACCACCGGTGTTGCGGCGGCAATGGCGGCCTTGTCCTGGAGCGAGTTCATTTTTTCATGTCCTGTTCAGTGGCAAGCACCAGGCAGCCACGGGGCGGCAGGGTCTGCCGCCCGGCTGTCGGGCCTTCATGAGCGGGTTGATCGGCTCACTGTTTGATCGGGGTGACGAGCACCTTTTCCTCGGTGTCGAGGACGAACACCGCCAACAGGCGTGCCGGTTGGGTGTCACTGGAGTTGGCGCTGACCAGGTGCACGGAACCCGGCTCCTCCACGAAGTTTTCGCCGACCTTGTAGATCTTTTCCGGCTGGCCTTTGACCTGGATGCGAAACGAGCCTTCCAGCACCGTCGCATAGATGAAGGCCGTTTTCGGATGGGTGTGGGCCGGCGACGCGGCACCCGGCCCATACTCGACGACCACGCCTCTCATACTCTTGCCGGGGATGTTGGGAATGGGACGGTCGAACACCACCGTCACCTTGCCGGGGGGCGGCTCGGCGGCCGAGACGGCGCTGATCGAGAGCGCGGCGAAGACAGCGGCCATTAGCAATCGGGTAACCATGGGATTTCTCCTGGATGGGTAGGTATATGTGAGGGTGCGATGCGTTACTGCGCTGTCGACCGGGCCAGCCAGTCGTCGAAGCGGATCGCCCCCAGGCGTGCGTTCTTGCCGGTGACCAGCGATTGATCGTTGAGCACGGCGCCGAAGTAACGGGCATGTACGTCCGGCACGACCTTGCGGCTGTCCTGGGTGGCTCGCAGATAGCGCCTGGCCAGTTCGTCGATCGGCATGGTTTCCGGACCGCCGACTTCAACGGTGCCATTGAGCGGCGCTGCCAGCACGACATCGGCCAGCGCCGCTACCACGTCGTCGGATGCTATCGGCTGGATCAGCGCCGGGGACGCATGAATCTCATCGCCAACGGCGAACGACTGGACAATGCCGCCGGCAAACTCGGAGAACTGCGTGGCACGCACAATGGTGTAGGGAATGCTGGACGCCTTGATAAGGGCTTCCTGCGCGACCTTGGCCCGGAAGTAACCGGTATCGGGAAGCCGTTCGCTGCCGACAATCGACAAGGCAACATGATGACGAACTCCGGCGGCGGCTTCGGCGGCCAGCAGGTTACGGCTGGAGGTCTGGAAGAAGTCGAGAACGGCCTGGTCCTCCCACGATGGCGCGTTCGCCACGTCGACCACCACGTCAGCACCATCCATCGCTTCGGCCAGGCCTTCGCGGGTGATGCTGTTCACGCCCGTGCTGGGGCTGGCGGCGAGCGCATCATGGCCGCGCTCGCGAAGGGTGTTCACAAGTTTCGATCCGATGAGGCCGGAGCCTCCGATGACGACGATCTTCATGACTGTTCTCCACTTGTCGACGGCAACCATTGCGTCGGTGTAGAGAGATTGCCTGCACGGGTCAGGCAAGTCCTTGGGTTTGCCTTGGAGAGCGCTTGGATTTTTGTCCAAGGCAACTGACGTTCGTCCAGCCTTCCTTGCCGCCGACGGTGCAGCGGCTGTCGAGCTGCCGTATCATCTTTCCCAGTTACCAATCAGCCGCCTGGGACACGGAGTTGAGGGCGCTTCGCCAGGGGATGCCCGACTTGCCATTCAGTTTTGAAGACTACGTACTCGATCAGGAACGCCGGGAGCTGACCCTACGTGGGCAAGTCGTGGCCGTCGGTCCGCAGGTCTTCGACCTGTTGCTGCTGTTCGTCAACAATCCCGACCGCGTCGTCAGCAAGGACGAATTGCTCAAGGCGGTGTGGGGCGACCGGATCGTTTCGGAATCAACCATCACCAGCCACATCAATGCCGTGCGCAAGGCCATCGGCGATACCGGTGAGGAGCAGCGACTGGTACGCACCGTCGCCCGCAAAGGCTACCGCTTCGTTGGCCGGATCAACGGCGACCTGGCCGGGCAAGCGCGACAGCCCGAGAGCGATGAACACCCGACCGCCGCCCCGAAGCCATTCCCCTCCCCGGCGCTGGTCCTGCCGGAAAAACCCTCGATCACCGTCCTGCCCTTCCAGAACCTGAGCGGCGACCCGGAGCAGGAATACTTCGCCGACGGCGTCGTGGAGGACATCATCGCCGCCCTGTCGCGCCTTCGCTGGCTGTTCGTCATCGCGCGCAATTCGAGCTTCACCTACAAGGGCCAGACGGTGGACGCCCAAGGCGTTGGCCAGGCGCTGGGCGTGCGCTACGTGCTCGAAGGCAGCGTGCGCAAGAGCGGGAACAAGCTGCGCATTACCGGGCAACTGATCGACGCGACAAGCGGTACGCACCTCTGGGCCGAGCGCTTCGAAGGCCTGCTGGACGATATCTTCGAGCTGCAGGACCAAATCACCGAAAGCGTCGTCGGCGCGATCGCGCCACAACTGGAGCGGGCAGAAATCGAACGCGCCAAGCGCAAGCCGACGGATAGCCTGGACGCCTACGACTACTACCTGCGGGCCATGGCAAAACTGCACAGCGGCGGCCGGGAAGCCATCGAGCAGGCCCTGCCGATGTTCTACCAGGCCATCGAGCTCGATGCGGAATTTGCCTCGGCCTATGGCATGGCTGCCTGGTGCCACTTCTGGCGCAAGCTTAATGGCTGGATGAGCGATCGACCCGCGGAAATCGCCGAGGGCATACGGCTGGCGCGTCTGGCGGTGACCCTCGGCCGCGATGATGCCGTGGCGTTGACCCGGGGCGGACATGCGCTGGCCCATCTCGCTGGCGAAGTCGACGGCGGCATTGCACTGCTCGACAGGGCGCGCCTGCTCAATCCCAACCTCGCCCCCGCCTGGTTTCTGGGCGGTATCCTGCGGGCGTTGCGCGGTGAAACGGACGCGGCCATCGAGCATTTGAACCATGCCGTTCGCTTGAGCCCGCTGGACCCGGAAATGTTCAGGATGCAGGTCGGCATGGCGCTCGCGCATTTCTTCGCCGGGGACTTCGATGCCGCTGCGGCCTGGGCGGACAAGGCACTGGGCAACCTGCCCAGCCTGCTGGTCGCCGCGGCACTGGTGGCGGCCAGTCACGCGCTCGGTGGTCGGATGGACAAAGCGAAGCCGGCGATGCAACGCCTGCTAGCGCTGGATCCCTCATTGCGCCTGTGCGCCCTCAAGGACTGGCTGCCCATTCAACGGCCTGAAGATTTCGCCCGTTTCGTCGATGGATTGCGCCTGGCGGGATTGCCGGAGTAAACGCGAGCACCCTTGACCTGTAGGAGCGAGCCTGCTCGCGATGGTCGTCAACGATGACGCGGGGCTTCTGATTAAACGCGGTGTCTTCGAGTCCATCGCGAGCAAGCTCGCTCCTACAATAGTTGCACATTGCTACGGTAGGCTAAGCTTTGAGCAACTCGTTGCTCATGATGCTCGGTTCTGCAGGTTTTGGGTGTTTCTGGAGAGCGTCTGCAACAGCGATCTCAGACTGGCCAAAACCTTTCACGCAGGATTGCCGTGATGACCGAGCCCCTCCTCAGCTTTGATGCACTCAAACGCGCCGCTGCCGCCGGCGAAATCGACACCGTGCTGGTCTGCATGGTCGACATGCAGGGACGCCTGGTCGGCAAGCGCTTCCAGGTCGAGTTTTTCATCGACAGCGGCCACGAAGAAACCCATTGCTGCAACTACCTGTTGGCCGACGACATCGACATGGAGCCGGTGCCGGGTTACGCCGCGGCCAGTTGGAGCAAGGGCTACGGCGATTTCGTGCTCAAGCCCGACATGTCCACCCTGCGGCGCGTGCCCTGGCTTGAATGCACGGCGCTGGTGCTGTGCGACGTGCTCGATCATCACCATCGCCAGGACCTGCCCCACAGCCCGCGGGCGATTCTGAAAAAGCAGGTCGAGCGCCTGCGCGAGCGCGGCTATACCGGCATGTTTGCCTCGGAACTCGAGTTCTATCTGTTCGATGAGAGCTACGAGGCGATCCACAAGCGCAACTATCACAAACCGAAAACCGCCGGCCATTACATCGAGGACTACAACATCCTCCAGACCACCCGCGAAGAGCCGGTGCTGCGGGCGATTCGCAAGCATTTGCAGGCCTCGGGCATTCCCGTGGAAAACTCCAAGGGCGAATGGGGCCCGGGCCAGGAAGAGATCAACATCCGCTACGCCGATGCGATGACCATGGCCGACCACCACGTCATCATCAAGCACGCCTGCAAAGAGATCGCGCAGCTGCAGGGCAAGGCGATCACCTTCATGGCCAAGTGGCGCTACGACGCCGCCGGTTCCAGCAGTCATATCCATAATTCGCTGTGGGACAAGAACGCGAAGAAGCCGCTGTTCTTCGACGCGAAAGCCGAGTTCGGCATGTCGAAACTGATGCGTGCCTGGGTCGCCGGGCAGCTCAAGTACGCCAACGACATCACCTGTTTTCTCGCGCCCTACATCAACTCCTACAAGCGCTTCCAGGCCGGTACCTTTGCGCCGACGCGGGCGGTGTGGAGCCGCGACAATCGCACCGCCGGCTTTCGCTTGTGCGCCGAAGGCAGCAAGTCCATCCGCATCGAATGCCGCATCGGCGGTGCCGACCTCAACCCCTATCTGGCCTTCGCCGCGTTGATCGCGGCGGGCCTGGCCGGTATCGACGAAAAGCTCGATCTCGTGCCGCCCTTCGAAGGGGATGCCTACCAGGACGAGCATTTGCCGGAAGTGTCCAAGACACTGCGCGAGGCGAGCGCCGCCCTCAAGGCCTCCGCCATGTTGCGCGAGGCGTTCGGCGATGAGGTGGTCGACCATTACGTGCACACCGCCGAGTGGGAACAGAAAGAGTACGACCGGCGAATCACCGACTGGGAACTGCAGCGCGGCTTCGAGCGCTATTGAGAACATCATGACTGCGAAGGTGCAATTGATCTCCCCGGTCGATGGCCGGGTGTACGTCGAACGAGAGATGGCCGATGCGGCGCAGGTCGAGCAGGCGCTGACCGCCGCTGCCAGCGCACAGGCGGCATGGCAACGCCGCTCACTGAGCGAACGCGCAGCATTGTGCAGCGCCGCAGTGGACGCGATGCTGTCGATGCAGGCCGACATCGTGCCGGAACTGGCTTGGCAGATGGGGCGCCCGGTGCGCTATGGCGCCGGCGAACTGCGCGGTTTTGCCGAACGCGCCCGGCACATGATCGCCATCGCGCCGCAAGCGCTGGCCGCTGTAGAGCCGGCGCCTGTGGCGGGCTTTCGACGCTACATCAAGCGCGAGCCGCTGGGCACGGTGCTGGTGGTCGCGCCGTGGAACTACCCCTATTTGACGGCAGTGAACACGATCATCCCGGCGCTGATGGCCGGCAACAGCGTGATCCTCAAGCATGCGTCGCAGACGCTGCTGGTGGGCGAGCGTTTCGCCGAGGCCATGCGCCGCGCCCATCTGCCGGATGGCCTGTTCCACAACCTGCTGCTCGATCATCGGCAGACCGCCGCGATCATTGATTCGGGCCGGGTACAGCAGGTCAATTTCACCGGTTCAGTCGATGCCGGCAAGGCCATGGAAAGCGCCGCCACGGGACGCTTCATCGGCGTGGGCCTGGAGCTCGGCGGCAAGGATCCGGCCTACGTGCGGGCTGACGCCAACCTCGAGCATGCGGTGGAAAACCTGGTGGACGGCAGTTTCTTCAATTCCGGGCAGAGTTGCTGCGCGGTGGAACGCATCTACGTCGACCAGAAAATCTTCCCGGTGTTTGTCGAGCGCTTCGCCGAACTGACCCGCCAGTACGTGCTGGGCAACCCGCTGGACGAAGCCACCACCCTCGGTCCGATGGTGACACCGGGCGCCGCGTTTTTCGTGCGTGGCCAGATCGCCGAAGCACTGGCCCAGGGCGCGACGGCGCTGATCGATCCGCAGGCCTTCAGCGCCGACGTGCCGGGCAGCGCCTACCTCGCGCCGCAGGTCCTGGTCGATGTCAGCCATCAAATGTCGGTCATGCGCGATGAAAGTTTTGGCCCGGTGGTCGGCATCATGCCGGTGGCCAGCGATGACGAGGCCATCGCCTTGATGAACGACAGTGAGTTCGGGCTCAGCGCGTCCATCTGGACCCGGGACCTCGCAGCGGCCGAACGCCTGGGCAACCAGGTCGCCACCGGCACGCTGTTCATGAACCGCTGCGATTACCTGGACCCGGCGCTGGCCTGGACCGGCGTGAAGAACAGCGGGCGCGGCGTCACCCTGTCGTCACTGGGCTACGAGCACCTGACCCGGGCCAAATCCTTTCATCTGCGTCACGAGGTGTAGACCATGAACCTGACAGGAAACTGGAACTACCCCACGAGCGTTCGTTTCGGTGTCGGGCGCATTGCCGAGCTGGCCGATGTCTGTCGCAGCCAGGGGATCGAGCGCCCCTTGCTGGTCACCGACAGCGGCCTGGCGCGCGCGCCGATCACCATGGCGGCACTGGACGCATTGCGCGCCGCCGGCCTGGGTGTGGCGTTGTTCTGTGACCTCAAGCCCAACCCGGTCGAAGCCAACCTGGCCGGCGGGCTCGACGCCTGGCGCGCCGGCAAACATGACGGTGTGATCGCCTTCGGCGGCGGCAGTGGCCTGGACATGGGCAAGCTGATTGCCTTCATGAGCGGCCAGACCCGCCCGGTCTGGGACTTCGAAGACATCGGCGACTACTGGACCCGCGCCGACGACAGCCGCATCGCCCCGGTCATTGCCGTGCCGACCACGGCGGGGACCGGCTCGGAAGTCGGGCGTGCGGCGGTGATCATCGACGAGCGCACCCACACCAAACGCATCATCTTCCACCCGAAAATGATGCCGCGCGTGGTCATCAGTGACCCCGCCCTCACCGTCGGCATGCCCGCCAAGGTCACCGCCGGCACGGGCATGGACGCGTTATCCCATTGCCTGGAAGCGTACTGCGCCCCCGGTTTTCATCCCCTGGCCGATGGCATTGCGGTGGAAGGCATGCGCCTGGTGGCCAACGCCCTGGTGAAAGCGGTACACACGCCGTCGGACCTCGAGGCGCGCGCGCAAATGCTCGCGGCGGCGGCCATGGGCGCCACGGCATTCCAGAAAGGCCTGGGCGGGATGCATGCGCTTTCCCATCCGGTGGGTGCGCTGTACGACACCCATCACGGCATGACCAACGCCACCTTCATGCCCTATGTCCTGCAATTCAATCGCACGGCCATCGAGGAGCGCATCACCCGCCTGGCGGCGTACCTGCGCCTGCCCTCGCCGGGGTTCGACAGTTTCCTGGCCTTCGTCCTCAAGCTGCGCAAGGACATCGGCGTGCCCCATACGTTGGTTGAACTGGGCGTGGATGACCGGCAGGCCGACCTGATCGCGGACATGGCGATTGTCGACCCCTCGGCAGGTGGCAACCCGCTGCCCTTGACCCGGGACGGCGTGGCAAAGATTTTCGACGCGGCACTTCACGGCCGTCTGTAGGAGCGAGCCTGCTCGCGATGGACGTCAACGATGACGCGGGGAGCCTGACACCCCGCGTCGTCCTCAAGTCCATCGCGAGCGAGCTCGCTCCTACAGAAAACCAAGGTCGAGCCTACGGCGGCTCAGTTCGGCCTGTCCAATACCTGAAAAGGGGCACACAACAATGAACCCAACAAGCCAGCCGGGCACCGAAGCGCACGACGATGACGTCAAGGTGCTGCACAGCATGGGCTACGCCCAGCAACTCTCACGACGAATGGGTGTTTTCTCCAACTTCGCCATTTCCTTTTCGATCATCTGCATCCTCTCCGGTGGTATCAACTCACTGGCCCAGGGCACCTCGGGCGCGGGGGGTATATCCATCGGGATCGGCTGGCCGATCGGCTGCCTGATCTCCGGGGTATTCGCCATGGCCATGGCGCAGATTTCCTCGGCCTACCCCACCGCCGGCGGCCTGTACCACTGGGGCTCGATCCTCGGTAACCGCTTCACCGGCTGGCTGACCGCGTGGTTCAACCTGCTGGGGCTGGTCACGGTGCTGGGGGCGATCAACGTCGGTACCTATTACTTCTTTTTCGGTGCCTTCGGACCGGCACTGGGCATGGAGGACACGACCACGGTCAGGGTGATTTTCCTGGCAATCCTCACGGGCCTTCAAGCCTTGTGCAACCACTTGGGCATCGGCCTGACCGCCAAGCTCACCGACTTCTCCGGCTACCTGATCTTCGCCACGGCGCTGGCGCTGACCATCGTCTGCCTGATCTCGGCACCCAGCTATGAATTCGCGCGGCTGTGGACCTTCGGCAACTATTCCGGCGAAGCGGGCGGCAACGTCTGGCCGCAGGTCTCCAACGGCTGGGTGTTCATGCTCGGCCTGCTGCTGCCGATCTACACCATCACCGGCTATGACGCCTCGGCGCATACCTCCGAGGAAACCCGCAACGCGGCCATGTCGGTGCCCCGCGGCATGGTCATGTCGGTGGTCTGGTCGTTGCTGTTCGGCTGGCTGATGCTCAGCGCGTTCGTGCTGATGCTGCCGAACATGGACGAGGCGGCCAAGCAAGGCTGGAACGTGTTTTTCTGGGCCATGAACACCCAGGTCAACCCGACCTTGAAACTGGTGCTTTTCGTGGCGATATTCATCTCGCAGGTACTCTGCGGACTGGCCACCGTCACCTCGGTTTCGCGCATGATCTTCGCCTTCTCCCGGGACGGTGGCCTGCCCTGCTCCAAAGCCCTGTCCTCCGTCTCGCCGACCTTTCGCAGCCCGGTGGCGGCCATCTGGACCGGTGCCACCCTTGCCGTCCTGTTCGACTGGGGCTCGTCGGTGATCTCGGTCGGGGCAACGCCGGTCTACACGATCGTGGTGTCCTGCACGGTGATCTTCCTGTTCTTCTCCTTCGCCATTCCCATCGCGCTCGGCCTGTTTACCTACGGGACGTCGAAGTGGCCGACCATGGGGCCATGGAACATGGGGCGATTCTGGTACTCGGTGTTCGCCATCCTCTCGATCCTGTCGATGATCATCATCTTCGTCATCGGCATCCAGCCACCGAACGATTGGGCGCTGTACATCACCATCGGTTTCCTGGTCCTGACCGCCATCGTCTGGTTCGGTTTTGAAGCCCGGCGCTTCCAGGGGCCACCGGTGGGCGACATGATCGTCAAGCGCCAGGCTGACATCGCCGCGGCGGAAGCGGCGTTGAACAAACAAGCCTGAGTTTGATGGCCGCTGCGTGCATTTAGTCCAGTCCTGAAACAGGTTCACGCCTGCTTCAGGACTCGCCCCCGGTACCCACGTATCTACCGCCGCCCAAAACAAAAAACGTACAGCGCCACTGCGTCGATCGCGATTGCGCCGACAAATCCGCATCTAAAAAAGGAAGCGTCCTACATACAAGCTATTTCACAAGCGACTTAATTGCCGCCTTTGGGTTTCGCTAGGAGCATGGATGCGCAGGTCCTGGGGCGACCACGGGTTGCTTATGCCGCAGGAAGCTTGTTAATGGAACTGACAAAAATATCCTCGCCACAGAACCGGCGTCTGATCAGGTTCACCTCCCCGATTGCGAACCAGCAGGAGCTGCTGCTCGAGCATTTCTCCGGCGCCGAGGGCTTATCGACACTATTCAGTTTCGAGCTGTCGCTGATCAGTCAGGATGCGCGACTGGAACTCAAGTCGTTAATGGGACAACCGGCGTCACTCGAGATTGAATTGGCAACCGGCGAGGCGCGTTACATTCAGGGCTACATCAGTCGATTCAGCCTGCAGAACAGTGACGGCGGCCTGGCTTACTATTCGGCCACCTTGAGCCCCTGGCTGTGGATGCTGTCGCGACGCGTCGACTCGCGGATCTTTCAAGAGCAGAACATCGAAGACATCCTGCGCACGGTGTTCGCCCACTATGGCGTGCTGCCCAGGTTCGAGTTCCGCCTGGAGCAGCCGCTCAAGTCCCACAGCTACATCACGCAATACCGCGAGAGCGATCTGGATTTCGTCTTGCGCCTGCTGGAGCGGGAGGGCTTGTTGTTCTACTTCGAGCATACGAAGGAAGAACACCGCCTGATCATCACCGACCATTCCCGCCACCTTGAGCCGCTGGCCCGGCAACCGCGGATCCGCTACCACAGCGCGGCGGTCACCGAGACCGCCGACTCGATCACCCGATGGAGCAGCCAGCGGGTTTTGCAGTCCGGCAAGATGGCCATCCGGACGTTCGACTACCGGCAGCCGCGCAATCCGCTGCCGGTCAGCATGCCCAGCCTCAACGTCCAGGGTGATGTGCCAGCCTACGAGATCTACGACTTTCCCGGTCATTACAGCCACGGTATGCCCGCAGAGGGCGAAGCGCTGGTGCGGCATCGACTCGAAGCCCTGGAGGTCCAGGGCAAGACGTTTGAGGGCGCCAGTAACTGTCGCGCCATGCTGCCGGGCTACACCTTCGAACTGACCCAGCACTTCGATCACGATGCTGATCCCGTGGATGATCGTCAGTTCCTCCTGCTCAAGGTGGAGCACCAGGGCCGCAACAACTACCTGACGGATCAACCGGCGAGCTACGACAACCGTTTCGTCTGCATCCGCCACAAGATTGCCTTTCGCCCACCGATCATTACCCCGCGGCCGACGATTTCCGGGCCGCTCACCGCCATTGTGGTGGGCCCGGAAGGTGAGGAGGTTTTCACCGACGAACTGGCGCGCGTGCAAGTGCGCTT
This sequence comes from Pseudomonas sp. PDM27, assembly GCF_019219205.1. NCBI lineage: Bacteria > Pseudomonadati > Pseudomonadota > Gammaproteobacteria > Pseudomonadales > Pseudomonadaceae > Pseudomonas > Pseudomonas sp. PDM27. The sequence goes on from NZ_JAHUWF010000001.1 coordinate 953,315, forward strand.
TCATTGGCAGCGGGCGCAGGACCCCACCCAGGGCACGACCTGGCTAAGGGTCGCCATGCCCAGTGGTGGCGCCGGCTTCGGCCACCAGTTCTTGCCGCGCATCGGTCAGGAAGTGCTGGTGACTTTCCTCGGTGGCGACATCGACCGTCCCCTGGTGACGTCGGTGCTCTACAACGCCGACCATTTTCCCCCGCACTTCAGTAACGCCACGGGGTTGCCGGGCAATCGAACCTTATCCGGGATCCAGACCCGGGAACATCAGGGCCAGGGCTTCAACGAACTGCTCTTCGACGATACACCCGGGGCGTTGCGCACCCGACTGGGCACGACCCATCAGGCCACCGCGCTGAACCTGGGCAAGCTCGTCACGCCGCGAACCGACGGGCAGGCCCAGGCGCGCGGCCAGGGCGCCGAACTGCGCAGCGATGCCGCGATTGCCCTGCGGGCGGCCCAAGGGCTGTTGTTGACCACCTACGCTCGCCACGATGCCCAGGGCTCACAGCTGGACCGCGAAGAACTGCTCAAGCTGTTGGCCGAGTGCGGCGAACTGTTCCAGGCCCTCGGCCAGACCGCCGCTGCCCGTGGCAGCCCGAAGATCGACACCCAGGGCATCGAGGCGTTGCGCCAGTCGTTGAGTCAATGGCCTGAACCGACCAGCAACAGTCCGGGCGAACCGGTGGTCGCGGTGGCGGCTGCAGCCGGCATTGCCAGCGCCACACCGCGCTCACAGGTGCATTACGCCGGTGAAAACCATGACACCACCGCCCAGGATCATTTGCAGCTGAGCAGCGGCGCGGCCATGCGCCTGCAAGCCGGCAAAGGCATCAGCGCCTTCGCCCAGGACGAGGGCATCAGCGCCATCGCCAATCGCGGCAAGGTGCTGGTGCAGGCCCAGGACGACGACATGGTGCTCAACGCGCAAAAGAACCTGCACCTGTCGGCCGCCGAAGGCGAAGTGCTCATCACCGCCCCCACCATCCGCCTGGTGGCCGATGACGGCAGCTACATCAGGATCGGTGGCGGGGTCGAGATCGGAACGCAGGGCAAGGCGATTGTGCATGCCGGCGAGCATGACTGGGTGGGGCCCAAGACCGACAGTGCTTCGGTGCCCACGTTTGGTCGTGACTCCACCGCTCAACGCCTGGCCTTTCACTACCCCGGCCACGACGACGGCAGCGCCCGACTGGCGGTCGAGCATGCTTACCAAATCAAACTGGAGGATGGCAGCACGGTGCAAGGACTGACGGATTCAAGCGGACTGACCGAGCGGGTGGAGCGCGAGCAGATGCATCAGGCGCAAACGGCGGCGATGCGTGACAAAGGCCCGAACGGTGGCCGCCAATGAGTAGCGAAGAGATGTACTGCGTGGCGCAACTCACCACTCGCCTGCTGCCCAACTGCAACACCGTGCGCAACTTGGAAGTGCCCGCCGACCTGCCGGGGGTGGTGATCTTCCTGCATGGCGTGAATGACCCGGGGGCGTCCTATGAGTCGGTGGAAACCGGGTTGTGCCAGGGGGTGAATGAGCGGCTGGATCGGCCGGATCTCAAGGCGGGGCGGTATGGGGCGGCTTACAGTGCAGCGAAGGAAGTGCCGCGTGAAGAGTTGAGCAGTGATCAGAGTGCCATACTCGATGACCCTGATACCTACCTTTATCGTCGAGATACTACCGCACCCAAAACCCGCAGCCTGATGATCCCGTTCTACTGGGGCTATCGCGCCGCACCGGAACACGTCAAGCGTGATGATGCCGGTGATCCGTTCAGGATGCGCAACCAGTTTCAGGATATCCAGGGCAATCGCCTGGATCGCCACTTTGCCAAGGCCGGTGGTTTTTTTGTCAATGCCACCAACAACCTGAAAGAGATGTATGGCGAGGGCTTCAAGGCCAACCGGAAAACCGGCATGGTCGAATTGATCAAGCCGAACAATTACCTACTCTTCGCCAATGCGCCGCTGCGGCATTACTTTGTGTTAGCCGCTCACCGTCTGGCAATGCTGGTCAGGGAAATTCGCCGGGTATCCCCCGATGAAACCATCACCATCATGGGCCATAGCCAAGGCACCCTGATCGCATTACTGGCGCAAGCCCTGCTGGTGGACAAGGGGCAGCGTTGCGCCGATACCCTGATTCTCGTGGACACGCCTTATAGCGTCCTGCGCGACGTCACCCCCAAGGACCATGACACCCTCGCCACCCTGATCCGTATCGTCATGGCGGTCACGCAAACGCCCCATCCCCAGCCACCATTATCCGCGCTCCGGGAAGCCAAAACCTATGGCGGTCGCAGCGGCCCTCGATGGTCACCGACGCAGGGGACCCGCCAGGACAAGATCGGCAACCTCAGCGTTTTCCCCGAGCGCGACAATCGCGGCAAGGTGTACCTGTATTTTTGCCCGGACGACACCACCGTGGCTCTGGACGACGTGCAAGGCATCGGCACCTACGGGGTGCCGGATGCAACGCCGGATGGCCGGCCGGCGATGATGGCGCTGCAGTCTCTGGGCTTCTATCAACGGCTGTGGACCAAACGCCATCGTGACGGCGAGCCGGTGCTGGTGGGCAAGCCGCCACAACCCGAGTTCATCCGCGCGCCAGGCGAACACCGCTACCCGGGCGCTTCCTTTGTCACCGGAGTGGCCTCGCAAGCGCCGATAGCCAAGGGGCAGGAACGCCTGATCAACGCCGAGGCGCTGCACCCGCCCCATGCGCCGCAGATGTTCGGTGGCGAAGCCATCCAAGGCAGCCCGACCACCGCGGGCCTGGACAAACCCGATGAGGTTGCAAAAAGCATCGCGCTGGGCAAGGACGCCGCGACCTTCTTGTGGATCAAAATGCCCATCGAGTATGACGCCCCGTACACCACGCAGCAGGAAGCGCTGGCGCGTTTCAACGGGTTGTCCGAAGACCCGGAGGAGCATACGCGCGCCGTACGAAAGGGCGCGGCCCGCTCCAGCGGCAGTTCCTGCCACGAGCGCGAGGAAACCCCACGCGAGGCCCGGGCACGCATGGCACATGACCAGGGGACCTGGGGCGCCAACTCCTATCACTCGGCAATCCTACGCAGCCCGGAAAACCAGCGTTGGGTGACGGCGATGGACATTGCCATTGGCCAGGCCCACTGCCTTGACGACCCGGAGATGCGTGAGGTGTTGGTGGCGATTGCGGATTGGAAGATGGACAAAAAACAATACGAGCAAGTTGAACGGTTGCCAGGGTGGTTGCGACTCAGCACTGAGGCTCAGGCGCTAGTGAAGTCCAGCTATTTGTATTACCAAGAGGGCATATTTCCACCCTCCGATTTGGTCTCGCTGACGCCACCCGCTCTGCTTGCCAGCGCCTCTAAAAAAGGAGGTGCCTTGTGAGCGATCCTCAACACAGCCCCCGAGCGCTACCGAAACTGAAGCCCTATCTCTGGATCGCCGGCGTACTGCTGATCCTTTGGCTCGGCTTCGTCTGGATTGTTCAAATCAAGGCACAGGAACTCAACATGGAACTTCGAGACATGAACCCGGTAATGCGCTGGGGTATCGCCGCCATTCTGGGTCCCTTGGTGCTGATTTTCAGCGTTCACTGGTGGGGAGAGGCCGTGGCCAATGAAAGGGCGGGGCTTGCCGCTTACAAAGCCGACGTCAAGGCGCAGATCGCCGAGCGGCAGGCCACGCAAGCGCGGACTTATGCCTTGGAAATACGAGGGGTAGGTCTCGGGATTTATCACGATCATCAATCTGAAATCTGGCATTTCATCAAAAAGAAAAACGACAACTTTGCTTCGATTTACTCACGAGACCCCAAGGACTACACGGACTCACTGGACTTCAGAGAGATTAGTAGAGATATCAAAATCCGAGTTTCATTCAAACATTCGGCAGGCGCGTCAGTGGCGTACTGGCCAATCCCGGTGTTTTCCATCGCGCCGCCCAAACAACCTTCAGATACAGGGGCTGCGAGCAATATCCTCAACGGTCGCAATGCCGCCACGCTTGGTGTCACGCTGTTTTTGTGGCAGGACGCGGAGAATACGACCCATGCCCAAGGCATGATCGAGCGTTTGTTCCAGTTCTTTGATGACAACCCCAAAGTGCCCCAGGCCTTGATCGTGAGCGAGGACGGCGACGTCACGCGAAACGGTTTACGCGTGCCTGGCACCCCTGGGTTGCAGAACGGCCACGTCGTCCCCACGGTGTACGAAAGCATGGCGGGGCTGCTAGTCACTCGCTCGGATCGGGTGGATCGGTACATTCGCCGTTATGCCACTCACGAGCGTGAGGACAACCAAAACAAAAACACTGATCTGGGCAAACTTTGGGCATTTTACTGGAAGCATTCCCGAGAATTTCGAGATGTGTACGAAGAGGCGGAGCGTGCCAAGGGTTTTGCAAACCCCGATGCCCCCGGCACCATGTCCACCGCCTACTGGCAATCCCAACTCCCCACCCTGTGGCAAACCATCAGCAACCGCGGGCCAGGAGAGTTCGAACCCTCCCCATGGCTACCCATCCGCTGGGCCCAACACCAGGTCAAAGAGTTCGACGCCGCGCCAGTGCTGGGTTACTTGCACCGACCAATCAAGGTCTCGATGCAGGATGAACACGGCCAGCGCCTAAAACCGGCCTTGCAGGCCAAAGCCCTGCAGGCAGGCTGGCTGCAAGCCCTGGAGACATTACCCAAAGGGCAAAAGCCGGTCCGCGTGTTCTATGACACCACCGACAACCGGGACGCTGAGATCGCCCTGACCATGGCCTTGCACGGCCTGAATACGGACGGCCATGGCATTGAGCTGGGCAATGTCGATGAGGGTTACGACATCGGTCGGCGTCTGGGCAATACCGGGGTCAGTGGAGCATTGGTGGAAATCAACCTGGCGACCATCGCCAGCTACCTGGACGGCGGAGCCAGCGCGGTGGTCTACGCCGGCCAGGACGGCAGTCTGACGGTACAGATGATCCGCCCACCGGACGAGGCGCGCAAAACGAAGAACCGCGAGAACCGAGGTGCCGACCCTTTCAAGTTCGGTTCCCCTAACGGCGGCGTACCCAGAACATGAGCCATCCCATTTGCCTGGGCGACGCCACCAGCAGCGGTGGCACCGTGGTTTCCTGCCAGCTCGAAGGCACGCATACCCTCAATGGAAAAACCCCGGCGGTGTTGGGCGACAAGGCTTCCTGCCCGCTGCATCTGGGCGAGTTTGCCTTCGTCGAAGGGCATCCCCGCCGGCGTATGAACGGCATTCCGGTGGTATTGCAGGGCCATCTCCTGGCCTGTGGTTGTCATGCCGTGGCGAGTACTGCTCAGAATGTGCAGGTGGTCTAGGCCGAAACTCCGGGTTGTTTCTTTGTTGCAGGGCCGCTGGTGGCTCGCGGCGTGAAGCCGGCCTCATAAGCCGGGCTTCTATGCACGCTGATGATCTATCCTGTGCCTCCCCCGATTTCATCCTGGAGACACCTGTGCCCGCCCTCACCGCCCGCGAGGTTTACCAGCCGTTGCGCGATGCCGCCCAGGGTATTCGCACCTTCAAGCGAGTCGACGACGCTTGCGAGTCCAGTCATGTTCGGGTCGACATCGACGGCTGGCGCCTGTTGCTCGATGTCGACGCCGGTCACTTGCGCCACTGCCTGCACGGCCAATGCCCCGATGGCCGCGAGTATGCGTTCGACAGCGGGCAGCGCTTCGGCACCGACCCGGTGAGTTTGCTCAGCACCTGGGAACTGGCGCAGATTGAGCGGTTGCTGGCCTGAATCATTCGCAACCTGTCGTTCCCTGGCCGCACTTGTGATACACAAGCGGGAGTGATTTCTGCGTCCAAGGAGATTCCGTCCATGCCCCGTTCCCCACGCCTTTCGCACTGGCTGGCCTGCGCCCTGCTCGGTTTGTTCGCCGGCGGTGCCCAGGCCGGCACGACGCCCCCGGCACCCGATGCCCTGCAACCCTTGCTGGCGACGATGAATGAGCGCTTGTACATCAGTGAGCTGGTGGCGCTGACCAAGTGGGACAGCGGCAAACCGGTCCAGGACAATGCCCGGGAAGCGCAAGTCATCGCCAACGCGCGCCAGCAGGCGGACCAGCGCAAGCTCGACCCCGACGATGTCGCCGACCTGATCACCGCCCAGATCGAAGCCAGCAAACTGGTGCAATACGGCCGGCTCGCGCAATGGCAAGCGGCGCACGAGGCACCGGACACGCCACGACCGGACCTCAACAACGACATCCGGCCCAAACTCGACAAACTGCAGAACCTGCTGCTCACGCAGTACGCCGCGTTCCTGCCCTACCGCAAAGACCCGAACTGCCCGCAATGGCTGGCCACCGAACGCTCGGCGCTGATCAAGGATTACCTGCATGGCCAGGCGATGATTCGTGCGACCGGGGAGCTGTGTATTGCGGGGCGATAACGTCATATGAGCCGGGTTGAAACCCTCGCCAAAATTTTGCTCGGCCCATTGCTGCTGATGCAGGGCCTGTACACGCGACGGGTGACACCGAGGCTGCCGGAAGCCGAAGGCGAACGCCAGGGCGAGGCCGGCAGCGGCGACGTTCTGCGGTTGTTGATTGTCGGCGACAGCGCCGCGGCGGGGGTGGGGGCGGCGACTCAAGGCGAGGCGCTCAGCGGTCGGTTGGTCGAGCGCCTGGCCGAGGATTATCAGGTGTCGTGGAAACTCTGGGCGCGCACCGGCCTGGATTCGCAAGGGTTGCTGGAGCTGCTCGAACAGCACGCCCCCGAGCCGTTCGATGTGGCGCTGTTGTCGATTGGCGTCAACGATGTCACCAGTTCGCTCACCCTGGATCAGTGGCTCGCTCGGCAACAGCGATTGATGGCGCTGTTGTGCGACACATTCGCGGTGAAGCAGGTTGTGGTGTCGCCGCTTCCGCCGATGCATTTGTTCCCTGCCCTGCCGCAGCCGCTGCGCTGGTTTCTGGGGTACAGGGCGCGTCGTTTCAATGCACGGCTTGCGGATCTGGCCGCCGGCGTGGATCAATGTACGATGCTGACCACCCCGCTGGCGCCCGAACCGGGCTTGATGGCCAGCGACGGCTTTCATCCGGGGCCGATGCTCTACTGTCAGTGGGCCGACGATGCCGCCAGGGTGATCGACCAACGCTTTCGCACCACAACAATAAAAACAGGAGTTGAAGATGTCTGAGCTGAACCTGAACCCCAACGTCGCCGCGTCCTTGAAGCAGTGGCACGCGATGCTCGGCAACCGCGACTTGAGCGCCTTGCCCGAATTGCTCGATCCGCAGGCGGTGTTCCGCTCGCCGATGGCGCACACGCCGTATCCGGGGGCGCCGGTGGTGTCGATGATCCTCAACACGGTCATGAACGTGTTCGAGGATTTTGCCTATCACCGCGAGCTGGCGACGGCGGATGGCTTGAACGTGATTCTCGAATTCAGCGCCCGGGTCGGCGAGAAAGAGCTCAAGGGCATCGACATGATCCGCTTCAACGAACAGGGCAGGATTGTCGAGTTTGAGGTGATGGTGCGACCGCTGAGTGGCTTGCAGGCGTTGGGTGAGGAGATGGGGCGGCGCCTCGGTGCTTATCTGAAGGCCAGCAGGGCCTGACTTACTGATTCACCCAAAATCCCTGTGGGAGCGAGCCTGCTCGCGAAGGCGGAGTGTCAGTCAATATATTGTTCACTGACCCACCGCCTTCGCGAGCAGGCTCGCTCCCACAGGTTTTGTGTAGAGCCTGAAATCATCACACCATCGGCTGATGACTGGTCACGCAGTGAATCCCGCCACCGCCCGCGGAGATCGCGTCGATGTCGAGTTGCACCACTTCACGGTCAGGGTAGAGTTCGGAAAGTAGGTCGAAGGCCTTGGCATCCGCTTGCTTGTCGCCGAATTGCGGCGCAATGATCGCGCCGTTGATCACGAAGTAGTTGATGTAGCCGGCGGCGAAGTCCTGGTTGTCCTTGCTGAACTGGCTGTTGCGCGGGTTGAGCGGTGGCGAAACGGTATGCACCTGCAATTTGCGGCCATCGGCATCCGTGGCGTTTTCCAGGATCTGCAGATGGGCGCGAGTGACCTTGTAGTCGTAGGACTCGGGGTCGTTGTCGAGGTTGGCGATCACCACCCCGGGCTTGACGAAGCGCGCATAGAAGTCGACGTGGGCGTCGGTGATGTCCTTGCCCTTGATGCCCGGCAGCCAGATGATTTTGCGCAGGCCCAGGCGTTCCTTCAGCTCCGCTTCGACCTCGGCCTTGCTCCAGTCGAGGTTGCGATTGCGGTTGATCCAGCTGCTTTCGGTCATGATCCCGGTGCCGTGGCCATCCACTTCGATGCCACCGCCCTCGCCCACCAGTTCGCTGCGCTGGTACTCGGCCCTGGCGTTTTGTGCGACCTGGGCGGCCAATTGCGCATCGTCCTCATGCTGCTGCTTGTTGCCCCAGCCGTTGAAGTTGAAGTCCACGGCGCCGAGGTTGCCGTTATCATCGACGACAAAGTTGGCGCCGATGTCGCGCATCCAGATGTCGTCCAGTTCGGTGATCACGAAGGTGGTGTTGTGGCTGCCGCATTTGCTTTCGGCCAGGCGCCGTTCGCTCTGGCGACAGAACACCGTGACCGGCTCGTATTCGGCGATGCTGCGGGCGATCCGGCCAAGGGCGTCTTGCACGTGGGGCGTGAAGTCCTCCCAGATCGCGGCCTGAGCCCCGAAGGCGATGAAGGCCCGCTGGTGTTTTTCACCTTCATCGGGCATGTACCCGTTGCCTTTGCCGGCCGCGCGCACCGGCAGAGCGGCAAAGCCCACTCCCATGGACGCCACCGCGCCCAGTCCGGCAAAGACCGATACCTGCTTGATGAATGTTCGACGTGTCGGCATATGTGTTCCTGAAATCCGGGGTTTGGCCGGCCCGCGGGCCGACCGGTGATCAATTGACGGTAGCGGTCTTGAACTTGGTCCAGGTGCGCATGCGTGCACGCATGTCAACCTGGGGAATGTCCTTGCCGGGAATCAGCCGCGCGTAGGTGGCTTCATCGATGTAGATGTCCGGGTTGTTGCGCATCGCGGCATCGACGTCCGGCCGCGCCTTGGCGTTGGAGGTCGGGTAGCCGGTGAAGTTGCTGATGGCCGCCATGTTTTCCGGGCGCATCACGAAGTTGATGAAAGCGTAGGCGTATTCCGGGTGCCGGGCGTCGACGGGAATGGCCATGGTGTCCATCCACACCGTGGTGCCTTCGCGGGGAATGCGGTAGTGGAAGGTGGTTTTCTTGCCGGCGCTGTCGGCCGTGCGCTGCGCCTGGGTCATGTCGCCGCTGTAGCCGAGGGACATGCACAGGTTGCCGTTGACCAGATCGGTCACCGGTTGCGACTGGAATTTGCGCACGTACGGCCGCATCTTCATCAGCAACTCACTGGCCGCCGCCAGATCCGCCGGTTTGCCGCTGCGCGGGTCGCGGCCGAGGTAGTTGAGCACCACCGCCAGCACTTCGTCCGGCGAGTCGATCATCGAGATGCCGCAATCGGCAAACTTCGCCGCCAGCTCCGGCTTGAACAGCATGTCCAGGCTGTTGACCGGTGCGTCCGGCGCACGCTGGGCGACCTGTTCGGCGTTGTAGGTCAGGCCGATGGTGCCCCAGGTGTAGGGAACCGTGGCGTTGCTCGAATGCTCATAGTGCGAGCGCAGCTTCTGCAACCCGGGCTCGACGTCGTTCAAGGCGCTGATTCTGGACTGATCCAGCGGTTGCAGGCTGCCGGCGCGCATCAGGCGTTCGGCCACGGTATCACCGGGGAAGATCAGATCGTAGCCACTGCCGCCGGCGAGCATCTTGGCTTCCAGGGTTTCACTGCCGTCCATGACGTCGTAGATCACCTTGATCCCGGTTTCGGCGGTGAACCTGCTCAGGGTGTCCTCGGCAAAATAATCGGCCCAGTTGTACAGCCGCAGGGTTTTCTCCTCGGCGTGCAACGCAGGCACCGCACAGGTCAGCGCCAGCCCCATGGCCAGGCACAGCTTGTTGATCGTATTCATGTCACACCCCTTGGGTTGCCCAGCGTGAGTGGATCTGACGACCGTCCTGGGTCAGCAAGGCGCCGTACATGTCCGGACGGCGGTCGCGGTAGATGCCCCAGGTCAGGCGGTCTTCGCGCATGGCCGCCAGGTCCAGGGTGTGGACGAGCACGCCGGTGCTGTCGCGGTCGGCTTCGGCGAGCAACTTGCCCTTGTGATTGCAGATGAATGACGAGCCATAGAAGCTCATTTGCAGGGTCGGGTCGGTGGTCGCCGCTTCCCGGCCGACACGGTTGGCCGCCACCACCGGCAACAGGTTGGCGGCGGCGTGGCCGCGCATGGTCATCTGCCAGTGATCGCGGGAATCGAGGGTGGCACAGCCAGGCTCCGAGCCGATGGCCGTGGGGAACAGCAACACTTCGGCGCCCATCAAGGCCAGGCAGCGGGCGGTTTCCGGGAACCATTGATCCCAGCAGATTCCCAGGCCGATGCGCCCGAACGCGGTGTCCCAGACCCGGAACCCGCTGTCGCCGGGGCTGAAGTATTCCTTCTCCTGATAGCCGATGGCGTTGGGGATGTGGGTCTTGCGATACACGCCCAACAGGCGTCCGTCGGCGTCGGCCACGCTCAACGAATTGAAGTAGGCATTGCCGGCCTTCTCGTACCAGCTCAGCGGCAGCACCACGCCCAACTCTTTGGCCAATGCGGCAAAGCGCTTGAGCACGTGGCTGTCGCGATACTCCTCGGCCAGGGCCAGGTGCTTGTGGTGTTGCTCGATGCAGAAATACGGCGTGGCGAACAGCTCCTGCAACAGGATGACCTGCGCGCCCTTGGCCGCGGCCTCGCGGACCAGTTGCTCGGCCTGGTCGAGGTTGTGTTTCAGGTCCCAGGTGCAGGGCATCTGGGTGGTGGCGATGGTCAACAGTGTCATGGCATCAACCCCGCACCGGCCAGGCCGGCTGTTGCTGGGTGATGCAATGCACCCCGCCGCCGCCATGGGCCAGATGGTTGATCCGCACCGGCACCACTTCGCGACCGGGGAACGCCTGCGCCAGCACTTCGGCAGCGACCTTGTCGGCATCGATGCCGTAGGCCGGCATGATGATCGCACCGTTGGCGATGTAGAAATTGGTGTAGGAGGCGCAGAACACTTCGGCCTCGGTGTCCACCGCGTCGGTGGCTTCATAGAGTTCGATCAGCTCGAACTGACAGCCTTGGGCATCGGTGGCCAGTTCAAGGGCGCGACGGTTCTCCCGGGCGACTTCGGCGTACACCGATTGTTTGTCGTGGGTCGCGTCCACCAGCAACACGCCTGGGCGGGCGAAGGCGCACACGCCATCGACGTGGCCATCGGTCATGTCACCGGTCACGTAGTCCGGATCGCCCGGCAGCCAGATGGTTTTCTTCACGCCCAGCAGGCGGGTGAAGATCTCTTCGATCTCGGCCTTGGTCACGCCCGGGTTGCGGTTAGGGTTGAGCAGCACCGACTCGGTGGTGATCAGCGTGCCCTCGCCGTCCACATGAATGGCACCACCCTCGTTGCTCAGCGCGGTGCCGAAACACTCCAGGCCCAGATGATTGAGCGCGCGGCGGGCCAGGCTTTCGTCCAGATCGTGGGCCGACTTGCCGCCCCACGCATTGAAGCGCCAGCTCACACCGGCCAGGCCTTGCTGCGGGTGGCAGACGAAGCTCGGGCCGGAGTCGCGGCACCAACTGTCGTTGACCGCCAGTTCGATCAACTCGATGTTCGGCCCGCACAAGGCTTTGGCGCTGGCGACCGCTGATGGATCGACCACCAGTTTCACCGGCTCGAAACGGGCGATGGCGTTGGCCACCCGGGCGAAGTCCTCTTGAACCTGGGGCAGCGTCACCCGCCAGCCCGACTCCCACAGGGCCTTGTTGTGCGGCCAGACCATCCAGGTGGCGGCGTGGGTGACCCATTCGGCCGGCATCGTCCAACCGCTGTTTTGAATAACGTTCTGCTGCATGACAAGTACCTCTGAGTTAAGTCATTGTGTTCAATGAAAACGCCCTTGGCGGTCTTGGCATGCATGCTACGGCTGGTAAAACGGGCAAACAAACGATGGATTTTGCAGGCAACTGATTAGAGGAACTTATCGATATGCTCAAACACTGGCCGCCCCTGAGCACCCTGCGCGGCTTCGAAGCCGCCGCCCGGCTGGGCAGTTTTCACAAGGCCGCCGAAGAGTTGCACCTCACCCAGTCGGCGATCAGCCAGCAGATCCGCAGCCTTGAGGCGTACCTGGAGCAACCGCTGTTCTATCGCAGTGGGCGCAGCGTCAGCCTGACCGATGCCGGTCACGATCTGCTGAGCACCACCCAGGCGTTGTTGCAGCAACTGGCCGTGGGCATTCGCCGGCTGGGGCAATACCAGAAACCCAATCAACTGGTGCTCAACACCACCCCGGCGTTTGCCCGGCACTGGTTGTTGCCACGCCTGGGGGATTTCCGTCGCCAGCATCCGCAGGTCGATCTGTGGATCTTCAGCACCGATGAAGTGCCGGACATGGCCAGCCAGACCATCGACCTGGCGGTGCGCGATGACATCAGTTCCCAGGCCGAATGCAGTTTCAAGGTGCTGCACGCCGACCGCCTCTATCCGGCGTGTCACCCGAGCCTGTTGGCGGTGCCGACAGAACAGCGCACCACCCTGCATGGCGAGCGGGAAATGGACTGGAGCCACTGGGCGGTGGAATCGAGCATTGATGTGGGGCAGATGGATCAGGGGCTGAACTTTTCCGATCCGGGGCTGCTGCTGGACGCCGCCTGCACCGGGCTCGGCATTGCGCTGGTGAGCCAGTTGCTGAGTCGGCAGGCGCGGGCCACCGGGCTGTTGCAGCCGATGGTGGAACAAACCATCCGCGGCCCGAACTGGGCGCTGCTGACCCACCGTGACAGCGAGAACACGGCGATGGCGCGCAGCTTCACTCAATGGCTGGTGGAGAACCTGGGCGAGTGATTACTGCGCCGGAAACGTTTGCAGATAGGCCAACAGGTCTTCGATTTTTTCCGGGTCACTGAGGCCCCAAAAAATCATGCGCGTGCCGGGCACCACTTTCTTCGGTGCTTCGAGGTAGGCGATCAGGGTTTCGCGATCCCAGACCAGGTTGGCGGATTTCATCGCGTCGGAATACACGTAGTCCGTGGTGACGGCCGAGTGGCGACCGATCACGCCATTGAGCTGCGGGCCGAAAAAGGCGCGAGCCGATTCGCCGATCTGATGGCAGCCGCTGCAGAGGCGCTTGAACACTTTCTCCCCGGCCTGGACATCGCCCGCAGCCAGGGTGGGAGTGCTGAACAGGCCGGCGCTGAGCGCCAGGGCGAGAGTCAGGGCGGCGATTTTCTTCATGTTGCGGTTCCAGTCTGCGAATGCTCGCTATTGGAACATGACAGCTGAGGATATCCAAAACGGTCAGATGGGCACCGCCCAATGTGGGAGCGAGCCTGCTCGCGAATTCGGTGTGTCAGTCGACATTGATTTTGAATGTCAGTCCGCATTCGCGAGCAGGCTCGCTCCCACAGGGGGGGCTGTGCGTGAGCTTACTTCCTGGTGCGGGATGTATTAAGTTCAATCGCCGCCTGAATCAACGCCGTCAGCGCCTTTTCATCGATCTGCTCGCCCTCGCGTACATCGATGGCACGTCGGGTATTGCCTTCAAGGCTTGCATTGAACAGCTTCGACGGATCGTCCAGCGACGCGCCCTTGGCGAAGGTCAGCTTCACCACTTGCTTGTAAGTCTCGCCGGTGCAGAGGATGCCGGCACGGGACCACACCGGCACGCGCCACTTCCACTCTTCGATCACTTCGGGGTCGGCCTGCCGGATGATCTTGCGCAGGCGGGCCAGGGTCTCGCCGCGCCAGTCGGTCAGTTCGCGGATTCGCTCATCGATCAGTGCCGAGGCTTCGCTTGATTCAACCTTGTCCGTTTTCATCACCGTCTGCACCGTCATCATGATGGTTGTGACCGATGAGGGTAGACGCTGTTGGCCCCCTTGCCACAATTGTTCATTTGTCATCGAATTGTCATGAAGTGGGCGCCATACTCAGCTCATCCAATGCGTGCTTTAACTTTCTGCTGCCTCTCCCGGCGGCTTTTTTTTTGCCTGAAATGGCGCTTACAGGCATTCCTGCGCCGCACGCTCGAAACTGGACGGCACGAAGGTCGACGCCAGCAGCTTGCGCTCGTACAGGAACACCTTGCCGCCGTTCGGGGCCTTGTAGGTTTCAAGCACGTTGTCCGCCGCCACTTTGCTCGATACGACGATCCGGTAGCTGCGCTGGGTCTGCGACACCGTGGGCGCCAGTGCATCGTGCTGCAATTTCGGCACCACGCAATGGGTGTACGCCTCGGGCGACTTGCTGGTCTGCAAGGTCAGCGTCGGATTGTTCGGCGTGGCACAACCGGCCAGCAACAGCGAGGCGAAGGCCAGGGTCGGGGCAAAAAAAGTGCGCATGAATCAGGTCCTGAAATGCAATCTATGGTGAGTTGGCTGGTTAATGGGTTGCTGCGGTCAATCCGGCGGATACCAGCGCCTTCAACGACGCATCGAACTGTTTCAACGCGGTCAGTTGCAGGTCGCGTTGCTGTTCGATTTGCGCGGCAATCTCGGGCGCGGTCTTTTCATGCACCCACACCGACGGCAGCTGTTTTTCCACCGCGCCTTCGGCCTTGCCGATGTATTGCAGGCTGGCGTCGTAGAACCACGCGGCGAAACGCGCCTCGACCCGGTCGTTACGCTGGGTCAGCAACTGGTTGTGGGTATCGAGCATCACCACGACATCGGGATGGGCCTGCACCAGGGCATCGAGGCTGTCGTAGACCGTCACCGACAGAAAGCTCTTGTGCAACGAACTCAGCAGCCAGTCGATGGCCAGTTGCGGATCGGAGCTGTCGACGAAGGCCTGACGAATTCGCGCATCCAGTGCGTTCTTCGCGCCATGAACGGCCACCGAGTGGTATTGCTCAAGGTATTGCAGGTTTTCCACGGTGTTTTCGCTGTAGAGCACCCCGACCGTCTGCCCGTATTGCAAGCCGCCCTGGCTACCGGTGATGGGCGGCAGGTGGCAGGCGCGTGCGTCCTCGGCAACGGCCGATGCGGTCGACGCAACACTGCCCAGCAACAGGGCAATCACAGCCAGTCGGGTCAAGATTTTCATCGCGCAGGTTCCTTGAGCAGCGTGTTCAATGCCGGCAATTTTCCGCCTTTGCGCAAAAAACAGAACTTGCGATTCTTGATGGTGACTATTGACTGAACCAATAGTGCAGCGGCGCCAGCACAGGCCTCTGGCGCAAACTTACCGGTCAATGTCGAACAAGCGGCTGTGCCGGGCGCCCACTGTTGATTACAGTAGCGACGCCCTCAAAACCTGATCAAGGAGTGAAACAATGGTGACCTGCTACCTGAAATACGTGCTCGACCCCTACCAGCTCGAGGCCTTCGAGCACTACGGCAAGTTGTGGATCCCCCTGGTGGAGAAGTTCGGTGGCCAGCACCACGGCTACTTTTTGCCTTCGGAGGGCGCCAACAACATCGCCCTGGCGCTGTTCACCTTTCCCAGCCTGGCGGCCTACGAACATTACCGGCAGCAATCGATGAACGATCCGGCGTGCATCGCGGCGTTCAAATACGCCGAAGACCGGAAATTCATCCTCAGCTACGAGCGTTCATTCATGCGGCCGGTGTTTGCCTGAAAGGCTTGCTGACTCAGTCTTTTTTCAGATCCAGGCAGTAGGTGTAGTAACCGGGATCGCGCACCCAGCCCAGGGATTCATACAGGCGCTGGGCGGTGAAATTGTCGGTGGCGGTTTCCAGGGTCATGCCTTTGCCACCGGCCAGCCTTGCAAAATCCCGGGCGGTGCTCATCAGCAAGGTGCCGACGCCTTTGCCCCGGGCCGCGGGTGTGGTGAACAGATCACCGAGCAGCCAGGTGCGATGGGCATCGATCGAGGAGAAAGTCGGGAACAGCTGGACGAAGCCGAGGTTTTCACCGTCGGCGTCCCGGGCCAGAAAAATCACCGATTCATCCCGGGCGATGCGCTCGGCGATGAAGGCGCGCGACTGCGCCAGGTTCGACGGCTGCTCGTAGAACATCCGGTAGGCGTCAAACAGAGGGGCGATCTGGTCGATATGCGATGCGTCGGCGCGCAGGGCCTGAATAGCCATGAGGGTGCTCCATTGCGGTCTCAAGGATTTACAGACTAGCAATGGTCAAGAAACAACGACGCACTTTTTTTCCTGAAAGCACCGCCGTCCACTGTGGGAGCGAGCTTGCTCGCGATAGCCGTATTTCATTCAACATTGAAGTCGACTGATACTCCGCTATCGCGAGCAAGCTCGCTCCCACATTGGATCTCCATATCGGATTGCGGATTGCGGTCAGACCCGCACGTTACGCCCCGGCAACGAAGTACGCTGGCTGCTTTCCCAGCCCTCCACCAACCCCACCGGCACATCCGACGCCGGCAGCATCTGCACGCCACGCACCAGATCGGACGCCCGCTCGGCCAGCATGATGGTCGGCGCATTCAGATTGCCGTTCGGCTCGGTCGGGAACACCGACGAATCGATCACCCGCAGACCGGCGATACCACGCACGCGCAATTCGGAGTCGACCACCGCCATGTCGTCCTCGCCCATGCGGCACGAACCGCAGGGATGGTAGGTGCTTTCCAGGTTGTCGCGCACGAAGGCATCGAGGTCTTCATCGCTGGTCACCTGCGCGCCCGGGGCGATTTCGCCGTCGCGGAAGCGGTCCATGGCTTTCTGGCCGATGATCTCGCGGGTCAGGCGGATGCAGCGGCGGAAACCTTCGCGGTCCTCTTCCCGCTCCAGATAGTTGAAGCGAATCTCCGGATGCTCGTACGGGTCGGCCGAGCGAACCCGCACGTAACCACGGCTTTTCGGTTTGTTCGGCCCGGTGAGCACCATGAAGCCATGGCCCTTGATCGGCTTGTTGCCGTCGTAGCGCATCGCTGCCGGCAGAAAGTGGAACTGGATGTCGGGCCAGCGCAGGCCTTTCTCGGAGCGAATGAAGCCACCGGCCTCAAAGTGGTTGGTGGCGCCCAGGCCGTCCTTGAACAGCAGCCAGCGCAGACCGATCATCAGCTTGCTCAGCGGGTCCATCTTGCTGTTGAGGGTCACCGGTTCCTTGCAGCCGAACTGGATGTACACCTCGGCGTGATCCTGCAGGTTCTCCCCTACCCCCGGCAGCTCATGGCGCACGCCGATCCCGGCTTTGCGCAGGACGTCCGCCGGGCCGATGCCGGAGCGTTGCAGCAGGTGCGGCGAGCCGATCGGCCCGGATGAGATCAGCACTTCGCGGTTGCAAAGCACCTGGTGGGTCTGGCCGCCGTGGTCATACATGACCCCCACCGCACGTTTGCCTTCGAGGATGACTTGTCGGGTCATCGCGTGAGTGATCACCGTCAGGTTCGGACGGCCCATGGCCGGACGCAGGTAGGCATTGGCCGTGGAGCAGCGCACGCCGTTTTTCACGGTCATGTGCATGGCACCGAAACCCTCCTGCATGTAGCCGTTGCAGTCTTCGGTCTTGATGTAGCCCGCCTCCGCGCCGGCATCGACCCAGGCGCCGTACAGCGGGTTTTTCATGTGGTTGCCGTTGGTGGTGTGCAAGGGTCCGGACTGCCCGCGATAGCTGTCGCCGCCCGACTCGTAGCTCTCGGCACGCTTGAAGTACGGCAGGCAGTTGCGATAGCCCCAGCCTTCGGCACCCAGGGATTCCCACTCGTCGAAATCCAGCGCATGGCCGCGGATATACACCAGGCCGTTGATCGAAGACGAACCGCCCAACACCTTGCCCCGTGGGCAGTGAATGCGCCGGCCGTTGAGGAAAGTCTCCGGCTCGGTCTCGTAGCGCCAGTTGTACTTCTTGGTGTTCATCGGGATCGAGAAGGCACTGGGCATCTGGATCACTACGCTCTTGTCGCTGCCGCCGAATTCCAGGACCAGCACCGAGGTGGCCGGGTCTTCGCTCAGGCGGTTGGCCAACACACAACCTGCCGAGCCTGCGCCAATGATGATGTAGTCGTATTTTTGCGTGGTCATGCTTATCTCCCGACCGTCGATTCAGTGAATACCGGCAGTGGCTGCTGTTTGTGGGTCAGCGTGTCGCCGGTGGTGTATTGCGGGGAGGTTTTCTCGATCTGCTGGATCACCGCTTCTTCGCGCTTGAGGTCGATCGAGCGGCTCAGCCAGTAGTACGCCAGGCCCGAGACGATCAGCCCGACCAGCCAGGCGATGTCGATACTGCCCAGTGCCTTGGCGAGCGGGCCGACATACACCTCGCGCTGTTCAACGCCGTCGAAAATGTAGAAGAACGGAATCATCGAGATAAAACCGATGGCATAGGCGGCGATGCCGCGCAGTCCCCAGCTGCCATAGATGTTGCCGTGGGGCATGAAGAAGTGCGGGATGGCGTAGCGGCCCTTGCGCACGAAGAAGTAATCGGTGAGGTTGACCGAGGTCCAGGGCACCAGGAAGTACAGCATCACCACCAGGTAAATCCCCAGCACCGACAGGCCTTTGCCCGAACTCTGGATGCTCAGGGCCACGCCCAGTTGCAGCAGGATCACGAAGCCGATGGCCAGGATGCGTGCCTTGCGGGTGGGTTCGATGTGCTTGATCGAATCGACGCAGGTCAGCGTGGTCAGCTTGGCGCTGTAGATGTTCATCGCGATCACCGGCAGGAACGCCAGGATGGTGACCACCACCACCGCCGTACCCATCAGTGGCGACACGGTGTTGCCGACTTGCCCCAGGGCCACCAGCACGTCAGTGGTATGCAGGTGATCGGCCAGCCAGCCACCCACGGAAATCATCCATGCGCCGGACAGCGAAGCCCCAAGGAACACCACGGCGATCAGCTTGCCGCTGGAGGTATTTTTCGGCAGGTAGCGCGAGTAGTCGGACACATAAGGCGCGTAGGCGATGTTGTAGCTGGCCGCCGCCGCAAACTGCGCAATGAAACCGGTCCAGTTGAAACCCAGCGGCTCCCGGGCCACTTCACCTTCCGCGAGTGCCGGCAGCACCGCATCCGGCACCCAACCCATCAGCACCGCCATGGTCACCAGGCCATACAGCGGCAACGACAGGAACAGCGCCCATTTGAAGCTGCGGTGCATCCAGTCATGGCCGAGAATCGCCAGCACCGCCGCCGGGATGGTCACCGCCACCGCGATCACCGCAGGGCTGAAACCGAACAGCGTGTGCAACCCCTGCATCATCAGCACCAGGTTGACGATGTTGAAACCGGCGAACACGAACAGCGTCGCCAGCAGCACCAGGATCACCCCGCGATAACCGAACTGCGCGCGGGACTGGATCATCTGCGGCAGGCCCAGGTGTGGGCCTTGCGAACCGTGAAACGCCATGAACAGCGTGCCGAACATGATGCCCAGCGTGCCGGCCAGGGTGGTCCACAGCGCAGTCAGGCCGACGCTCGGGCCGACGAAGCCGATGGTCATGGTGAAGAAGGTGAAGTTGCCGAGGAACCAGAACGGGCCCTGGCTCGACAGTTTGTCGGTGCGCTCGTTCTCGGGGATGAAGTCGATCGAATGGCTTTCGACGACGGGTTTGTCATCGAGGCCGGACACGCTCGGGGCTGACTTGGCGTTAGTGTTCATGATGGTCTCTTATTGTTGGAAGATCATGACGAGATAACCGCGTTCTTTCGGGGGGAACGACTCCCGGGGCGCGTCCTTGCCGTTCCCGAATTTCAAAGGTGCAATTGCTTTCAACTTTGGCGCAAAACCTGTGGGAGCGAGCTTGCTCGCGATGGGGGCGTGACATGCAACATTGATGTTGGCTGACAGTCCGCTATCGCGAGCAAGCTCGCTCCCACAGGGATTGCATTATTCCTTGTCTTAACTGATCAGCGTCAGCCTGGCAGCGTGATCCAGACTGCCTTGGTTTCGAGCAGGTAATCGAGCTGCTCGGCGCCCAGGTCCTTGCCGAACCCGGACTGCTTGTAGCCACCGAACGGCATCGACGGATCGAGGGTGCCGTGGGCGTTGACGTAGACCGAACCGGCCTTGAGGCGCGGGATCAGGCTGTGCACTTTGCCCAGGTCGTTGGAATACAGTGCCGCCGCCAGGCCGTAAGGCGAGTCGTTGGCCAGGGCCAGGGCCTCCTCTTCATCGTCGAAGGGTGCGGTGACCAGCACCGGTCCGAAGATCTCTTCCTGGACAATGCGCATGTCATTGCGGCAATGGGCGAAGATGGTCGGCTCTACGAAGAAGCCTGGGCCATCGACCGCTTGTCCGCCGTAGACCAGTTCGGCGCCTTCGGCCTTGCCGGTCTCGATGTACTCGGTCACGCGCTGCTTTTGCAGGGCCGATACCAGTGGGCCGATGAAGCAGTCCGGGTCCAGGCCCGGGGCCATTTTCAGGGTGCGCGTGTAGGCAATCAGCTCGCGGAGGAATTGGTCGTAGACACTGCTATGAATATAGGCCCGTGTACCGGCGTCGCATACCTGCCCGGAGTTGAAAAACACACCGTTGGCGACCGCTTGGGCGGCGGCCGGGATGTCGGCGTCGGCGCAGACGATGACCGGTGATTTGCCACCGAGTTCGAGGGTCAGGCGCTTCATGTCATCCAGCGCTGCGCGGCCGACAGTCTGGCCGACCGGGGTCGAGCCGGTGAAGGTCAGTTTGTCAATGCCGGGGTGGGTGGCCATGGCCGCACCGACCACACTGCCGCGCCCGGTGACGATGTTGATCACGCCGTCGGGGATGCCCGCTTCCTGCACCAGTTCAGCGAAACGCAGGGCCGACAACGAGGTCAGTTCGGCGGGCTTGACTACCACTGTGCAACCGGTCGCCAGGGCCGCGCCGAGCTTCCAGGCCATGGTCTGCAAGGGGAAGTTCCACGGCACGATGGCACCGACCACGCCGACCGCTTCTTTGCGGGTATAGGCCAGGTAGTTGCCCGGCAACGAAGGTTCGACGGTACGGCCGTGCAGCTTGGTGGCCCAGCCGGCGAAGTAACGCAGGGTATCGACGGTGCCCTGGATGTCCACGTCCTTGGCGAAGGCCACGGATTTGCCCATGTCGATCGATTCGATTTCCGCCAGTTCGGCAGCGTTCTGTTCGATCAGGTCGGCCAGGCGCTGCATCATGCGCTCGCGCTCGGCCGGTTTGGCCTGGCGCCAGGCGCCGCCGTCGAACTGGGCGCGGGCGGCTTGCACGGCGCGGTCCAGGTCAGCGGTGGTGCCCATGGGAATGCGGGTGATCAGGCCTTCGGTCGAGGGTTCGATCACATCGGAAGTCTGGCCGTCGCTGGCTTCGACCCAGGCGCCACCGATGAACATCTTCTGGACCTTGCTGAGGAAGGTCTGGGTGGCTTCGCTGACGCCGAATTTTTGCAGGTAACTCTTGACGATCGTGTCCATTTTTATTCTCTCTGCCCGGCAGTCAGGTCCTGCCGGGGCTCTGGTTTCTGAGCTTTTTGGTTTCGATATCAGGCTGGAGTGGTTTCGCTCTCGGCGGCCGCACGCACCTTGCCGCGCTCGTGGAAGATGAAACCGATGCTGTTGAGCAGCAGTTGCGCGGCGAGGATCGAGGTCATGCCGGTCGGGTCGTACACTGGCGCCACTTCCACCAGGTCCATGCCGACGATGTTGCCCTTGCTGCGCTTGGCCAGGGCCTGGATGATTTCCAGCACTTCGTAGTAGAGGAAGCCGCCGTGGCTCGGGGTGCCGGTGCCGGGGGCGATGGACGGGTCAAAACCGTCGATGTCGATGGTGATGTAGTAGTTGATGTTCTGCGGGATCAGCGCCAGCACACCCTCGACACCGAGGCGGCGCACGTCGCGTACCGAGAGGATTTTCGAGCCGGCTTCATGGGCCGCTTCGTAGTCGTCGCGGTTGGACGACGACACGTTGCGGATGCCCATCTGGGTCATGCCGACGATGTGGTTCATTTCCGAAGCGCGGCGCAGCGGGTTGCCGTGGCCGTAGCGCACACCGTGGCGCTCGTCGACGAAATCCAGGTGCGCATCGAAGTGGATGATGTGGATCGGGCCGCGGCCTTCGAAGGCCTTGATCACCGGCGCGTGCACCGAGTGGTCGCCGCCGAGCACCACCGGCATCACGCCGGCATCGAGGATCTTGCGCACGGCGTATTCAGTGTTCTTGTTGCTGGTGGCCATGTCGGTGTGGACGATGTCGGCATCACCGACGTCGACCATGCGCACATCCGATGCGGTGAGGTACATCACGTCATCTTCGTGATCGTAGGCGCCGGCGTGACCGAAGGAAAACAGCGTCGATGCTTCACGAATCCCGCGTGGTCCGAAGCGTGCGCCGGAGCGCCACTGGGTGCCCATGTCGTTGGGCACGCCGAGCACCGCGACGTCGGCATCCAGTGCGTCCCAATCGGTGCACACCGGGGATTTGCCAAAGGTGCAATGACCCACGAATGGCAGGTTCAGGCGACCGGATTCATAACCGTTGTTCGACATTTCTAGCCTCTCCACTTCTTGTTATCGGCCTGGCGGACTGCAAGGCGACCGCCGTTGGAGAGACTATGGGCGCAGGTTTTCGTGGAAAAAATGCTAAACATCAGATACTCATATCGGCATTCCCGATGCGTCCACAGGCGGAGGTCCAAGATGATCCAGCTGCACGATGTCGACCTGAAACTGCTCAGGGTGTTTGCCACGATTGTCCGCTGCGGCGGCTTCTCGGCCGCGCAGGCGGCGCTGAATGCCGGGCAGTCGACCATCAGCGAGCAGATGACCCACCTGGAAACCCGCCTGGGGGTCAAACTCTGCCAGCGCGGGCGCAGCGGCTTTCGCCTGACCGAACAGGGCGTGGCGATTCATGAAGCCACCCAGCGCCTGCTGTCGGCGGTGGAAAACTTCTGCATGGACGCCGACGTGCTCAAGCAGCACATCAGCGGCAAGCTCAACCTGGGGATCATCGACACCACGATCACCGACCCCGACTCGCCGATCCCGCGCACCACCCAGCGCTTCGTCTCCCGGGGCCACGACGTGCACCTGAACGTGTACGTCGGCACCCCGGCGGAACTCGAAGAACGGGTGCTCGACGGTCGACTCCATCTCGCCATCGGGCACTTCCCGATCCATGTGCCGGGGCTGCTGCAATCGCCGCTGTACCAGGAAGCCCTGGGCTTGTATTGCGGGCGGCGCCACCCGCTGTTTGGCAGCCAGGCTGAAGGTGAGGAATTGCTCGAAGAAGTCGCCGCCGGGCGCATCGTCGTGCGTGGCTACATGCAGCAATACGACCTCGAGCACCTGGGCGTGAGCAAGGCGGCGGCCACCGTCGACAACATCGAGGCTTCGGCCATCCTGATCATCTCCGGCGCCTATGTCGGCTTCCTGCCCGAGCACTTCGCCAGCCAGTGGGTCAAGAGCGGCGAGATGCATCAACTGGCAGCCGCGAGCCTGCGCCTGAAGTCACCCTTCGATGTGATCACCCGGCGCGGCACGGCACCGCCGCCCATCCTCCAGGCGTTCCTCGAGGACCTGGCCGCCAGCGCCCGTAAAACCGCCAAGCCGTGATATGCCACTCGCCAAATTGAAAATTTGCCGGGCATACTGATTTCAGTTCGACAACCTTGCAGGCCCGTCATGCGCATCCACGTCACCTTCATCGACCGCGTCGGAATCACCCAGGAAGTGCTGGCCCTGCTCGGTGGACGCAGTTTCAACCTGGACGCCGTGGAGATGGTCCCGCCGAACGTCTACATCGATGCGCCGACCCTCGGCACCGAGGTGCTCGAAGAACTGCGCGAAGCCCTTTTCGATGTGCGCGGCGTGCAGGCCGTGACCCTGGTCGACATCCTTCCGGGGCAACGCCGACGCCTGCAACTGGACGCCTTGCTGGCCGCCAGTTCCGACCCGGTGCTGGCGGTGGATGACCGTGGTCATGTGCTGCTGGCCAACCCGGCGCTGATCGCCCTGTGCGGCCGCGAACCGGCCGGTGAGTCGCTGACCGCCCTGTTCGACGATGCCGACTTGCAGCGCACCCTGATCGCCCATCATTTCCGCCTGCCGATGCACGAGGTCAGTCTCGGCGGCCAGACGTTGCTCCTCGACGCGATGCCGATCACCGACGCTGGCGCCCTGCTCACCCTGTATCAACCCAATCGCATCGGCGAACGCCTGTCGGCGTTGCACCACGACCATGCCGAAGGCTTCGATGCGCTGCTCGGCGAATCACCGCCGATCCGCGCGCTCAAGGCCCGCGCGCAACGGGTCGCAGCATTGGATGCGCCACTGTTGATCCAGGGTGAAACCGGCACCGGCAAGGAGCTGGTGGCCCGTGCCTGCCATGCCATCAGCCCACGGCACGACGCGCCATTCCTGGCCCTGAACTGCGCGGCACTGCCCGAGAGCCTCGCTGAAAGCGAGCTGTTCGGCTACGCCCCCGGCGCCTTCACCGGCGCGCAACGGGGCGGCAAGCTCGGCCTGCTGGAACTGGCGGACCAGGGCACGGTATTCCTCGATGAAGTGGGGGAAATGTCGCCTTACCTGCAAGCCAAGTTGCTGCGTTTCTTGAGCGATGGCTGCTTCCGTCGGGTCGGTGGCGACAAGGAAGTACGGGTCAATGTGCGGGTGCTCAGCGCCACCCACCGCGACCTTGAAAAAATGGTCGCCGAAGGACGTTTCCGCGAAGACCTGTTCTACCGCCTCAACGTGCTCAACCTGCAAGTGCCGCCGCTACGCGAGCGCGGTCACGACATCCTGCTGATGGCCAATCACTTCATGCAGCAGGCCTGCGCGCAGATCCAGCGGCCGGCCTGTCGCTTGGCACCGAGCACCTTCAGTGCCCTGCTCGGCAACCGCTGGCCGGGCAACGTGCGACAACTGCAAAACGTGATCTTTCGCGCGGCGGCGATTTGCGAGAATCCGTTGGTGGACATCGACGACCTCGACATCGCCCGCACCGCCGTCGAGCGGCAAAACGACGGTGAAGTGGGCAGCCTGGAAGAGGCTGTTGGCGACTTTGAGAAGAACCTGCTGGAACAGCTTTATCGCAGCTATCCGTCCAGTCGATTGCTCGCTGCGCGGTTGCAGACGTCCCATAGCGCCATCGCGATTCGCCTGCGCAAGTACGGCATTCCCGGCAAGCCCTGAGTTATCTGTCAGAACACATTGTCACCGACAACACATTCCCCTGTGGGAGCGAGCTTGCTCGCGATGAGGGAGTGTCAGTCAATATCAATGTGACTGTCATGCCGCTATCGCGAGCAAGCTCGCTCCCACAGGGGACTAAGTCGTGCGCAAGATCGTCGTTCGCAAATCGATACAGCGTAGCGAAATCAAGACAAAACCTTTCCCACCCGCAATGACGGCGTCTGCGCCCACTGCCCTGTTTGCCTGTATTGATTTCAATACGGACGAAATCTCTCACGCTTAATAAAATCACATCAAGCCATTGATTTAAAACAACTAATAAACCTTGGCACCGCCCTTGCTATCACTCCTCCAACCCCGCTCGTCGCCCCGCCACGAGCCTTAAAACAATAAGGAGTTGATATGAGCCAATTGCGTTTTACCGTCGATCACGAATGGTTGCGCCTTGAGAGCAATGGCCTGGTCACCGTCGGCATCACGGCGTTTGCCCAGCAGGCGCTGGGGGATGTGGTGTTCGTTCAGGTGCCTGAATTGGGCGCCTTCGGTGCCGGCGCTGAAGTGTCGGTGCTGGAGTCGGTGAAAGCGGCCAGCAGCATCGGCATGCCGCTGGACGGTGAGGTGGTCGAGGTCAACGACACGCTGGAGAGCAGCCCGGAACTGGTCAACGAAGACCCGTTGGGCGAAGGCTGGTTCTTTCGCTTCAAACCGGTCGATGTCGAGGCGTTGAGCGACTTGCTGGATCAAGACGCCTATGCACGCCTGACCGCCGAACACGCCGACGCTTGAAGCCCCCACGAATCCGCAAAAAGGACCACACCATGTTCAGCAAACACGACCAGATCAAAGGCTACGACGACGAACTGCTGGCGGCGATGAACGCCGAGGATGCGCGGCAGGAACACCATATCGAATTGATCGCCTCGGAAAACTACACCAGCCAGCGGGTGATGCAGGCCCAGGGCAGCGGCCTGACCAACAAGTACGCCGAAGGGTATCCGGGCAAGCGCTACTACGGTGGCTGTGAGCACGTCGATGTGGTCGAGCAACTGGCCATCGATCGCGCCAGACAACTGTTCGGCGCCGACTACGCCAACGTCCAGCCGCACTCCGGCAGCCAGGCCAACGCCGCGGTTTATCTGGCGTTGCTGCAAGCGGGCGACACCGTGCTCGGCATGAGCCTGGCCCACGGCGGCCACTTGACCCACGGCGCCAAGGTGAGCTTTTCCGGCAAGCTGTACAACGCCGTGCAGTACGGCATCGACACCACCACCGGCCTGATCGATTACGACGAAGTCGAGCGTCTGGCGCTCGAGCACCAGCCGAAGATGATCATCGCCGGCTTCTCGGCCTATTCGAAGACCCTGGACTTCCCGCGCTTCCGCCAGATTGCGGACAAGGTCGGCGCCTACTTCTTCGTCGACATGGCCCACGTCGCCGGGCTGGTGGCCACCGGTCTGTACCCAAATCCCCTGCCCTACGCCGACGTGGTCACCACCACCACGCACAAGACCCTGCGCGGCCCCCGTGGCGGCCTGATTCTGGCCAAGGCCAACCCGGAGCTGGAGAAGAAGCTCAACGCCGCCGTGTTCCCCGGCGGCCAGGGTGGCCCGCTGATGCACGTGATCGCGGCCAAGGCCGTGTGCTTCAAGGAAGCGCTGGAGCCGGCATTCAAGACTTATCAGGCGCAGGTGATCCGCAACGCCCAGGCCATGGCACAGGTGTTTATCGAGCGCGGTTATGACGTGGTCTCCGGCGGTACCGACAACCACCTGTTCCTGGTCAGCCTGATCCGCCAGGGCCTGACCGGCAAGGACGCCGACGCCGCCCTCGGGCGTGCCGGCATCACCGTGAACAAGAACGCCGTGCCCAACGATCCGCAATCGCCGTTCGTGACCTCCGGCCTGCGCATCGGTACGCCGGCGATCACCAGCCGTGGCTTCAAGGAAGCGCAAAGCATCGCCCTGGCCGGGTGGATCTGCGACATCCTCGATCACCTGGGCGATGCCGACATCGAAGCCAATGTCGCCCGCCAGGCGGCCGCCCTGTGCGCGGACTTCCCGGTTTACCGCGACTAAGCACACAACACAAAACCCTGTGGGAAAAAACCTGTGGGAGCGAGCTTGCTCGCGATGGCGGACTTTCATTCAACATCAATGCTGAATGTAATGGCCTCATCGCGAGCAAGCTCGCTCCCACAGGGTCTCCCACAGGTTCTGTACCCTGCTGCACAAGGAAAACACCATGAACGCCATTGTCGAATCGACCGGCAACCACCCGGCCAAGGTGGAGGTCGGCACCAAACTGCGCGGCGCGGAAAAGGTCGCGCGGATTCCGGTGAAGATCATTCCCACGGATGAATTCCCGCGCAAACCCGACTGGATCCGCGTGCGCATGCCGATCTCTCCCGAGGTCGAGCGGATCAAGCAACTGCTGCGCAAGCACAAGCTGCACAGTGTCTGCGAAGAAGCCTCGTGCCCGAACCTCGGCGAGTGTTTTTCCGGTGGCACCGCAACCTTCATGATCATGGGCGACATCTGCACCCGGCGCTGTCCGTTCTGCGATGTCGGTCATGGCCGGCCCAGGCCGCTGGACACCAACGAGCCGATGAACCTGGCCGTGGCCATCGCCGAACTGCGCCTGAAGTACGTGGTGATCACCTCGGTGGATCGCGACGATTTGCGCGACGGCGGCGCCCAGCACTTTGTCGATTGCCTGCGCGAGATCCGCAAGCTGTCCCCCGGCGTGCAACTGGAAACCCTGGTGCCGGATTATCGCGGACGCATGGACGTGGCCCTGGCGATCACCGCCACTGAGCCGCCGGATGTGTTCAACCACAACCTGGAAACCGTACCGCGTCTGTACAAGGCCGCGCGCCCTGGCTCGGACTTCGAGTGGTCGCTGGACCTTCTGCAGAAGTTCAAGCTCGCCGTGCCCCACGTACCGACCAAATCCGGATTGATGTTGGGCCTGGGCGAAACCGACGAGGAAGTCATCGAAGTCATGCAGCGCATGCGCGAGCACGACATCGACATGCTGACCCTCGGTCAGTACTTGCAGCCCTCGCGCAGTCACCTGCCGGTGCAGCGCTTCGTGCACCCGGACACCTTTGCCTGGTTCGCCGAGGAAGGCACGCGCATGGGCTTCAAGAACGTGGCGTCCGGGCCGCTGGTGCGCTCGTCCTATCATGCCGATCAACAACTTCATGGAGGTGCCGGCGGTTTCCAGCCATGATGGAGTGACTGGTCATGCATGGAGCCGTCCCGATGCCGCGTTCACCCTGTCTGTTGTTGCTGTGCCTGAGCCTTGCCCTGACGTGCATGGCCGACGACTCGAAACCCGGGCACATGCTGTATGTGCGCAGCGTCGACCCGGGCATCGTGCAGGACATCCGCTACGCCAGCGCGCACAATTTCACCGGACACCCGCTCGACGGCTACCAGGCGGCGGAGTGCCTGCTGTCGCAGGACGCGGCGAAGGCGTTGGCCCGAGTGCAAAGCGCACTGAAAGCCGAAGGCTACGGGCTGAAGGTATTCGACTGCTATCGCCCGACCCGCGCGGTGGCGGACATGGGCCGCTTCGCCAGCGAACCCGGCGACCCGCTCAAGACCGAGTTCTATCCGCGGGTCGACAAGCAGGACTTCTGGCGCCTGGGGTATGTGGCCCGGGTGTCCAATCACTCCCGGGGCAACACCGTCGACCTGACGATGACCGGCCCCGACGCCCTGCCCGCCGACACCTGGACGCCTTCGGCCACACCGGTGGATTGCACGGCGCCTTACGGCGAGCGCTGGCACGACGGCGCGCTCGACATGGGCACCGGTTTCGACTGCTTCGATGAGCGCGCGCACACCGACTCGGCGCTGATCAACGCCACGGCCAGGGCCAATCGCCAGCGACTGACCGATGCCATGGCCAAGGAAGGCTTTGTGGGTTATTCGGCCGAGTGGTGGCACTTCACGTACAGCGGCAATCCACCGAAGCCGGACGTCATGGACTTCCCCATCACGCCGTTGGCGCCATGAACAATCTGCTCAAGGCCATGTTGATGGCGCTTTTTCCGCTGGCCGCCATGGCCCAGGGACTCGATGGCAGCGACCAACTGATCGTGGTCACCAGTAAAGGCTGGAATGACATCCAGGGTACTGCCCAGCGCTATGAACGGCACGGGCAGACCTTGCGCAAATTCGAAGCGCCCTTTGCCGTCGTTCTCGGCAAGAACGGCATGGGCTGGGGCAAGGGGCTGCTCGACAGCGGGCCACCTGAAGGACCGGTCAAGCAGGAAGGCGACGGCAAGGCGCCAGCTGGCATGTTCAAGCTGGGCACGGCGTTTGGCTACGCGCCTTCGGCCGATACCCGCCTGCCCTATCTGTCGCTGACACCGAGCATCGAATGCGTGGATGACAGCCAATCGACTCGCTACAACGAACTGGTCGACGGCGCGGTCGTCGAAAAAGACTGGAGCAGCTCCGAACGGATGCGCCGCCCGGATGAGTTGTACCGCCAGGGCATTTTCATCCAGCACAACACCCCGGCCTCTCCCGCTGCCGGCTCGTGCATTTTCTTCCACATCTGGCGCGGCCCCACGGCACCGACCCGTGGCTGTACGGCCATGGACCCGGCAGATATTGCGCGGCTGTTGGATTGGCTGGACCCTGGCAAATCCCCGGTGCTGGTGCAACTGCCGCAAGCGCAGTACGAGCAGTTGCGTGAGCGCTGGAAACTCCCCGAACGCCAGTAAACACTGGACCCTGTGGCGAGGGAGCTTGCTCCCGCTGGGGCGCGAAGCGGCCCTAAAAGATGGGACTGCTACGCAGTCCAGCGGGAGCAAGCTCCCTCGCCACAGGTACTCGCCGCTCTTCCGATATTAACCCCGCTCAACCACCACAGCACCCATCGACGGCTTGGCCAGCGCGTAATAGATCACACCCGGCACCAACAACCCGACAATCCACGAAATGTCCACGCCGCCCAGTTGCGCAACCATCGGCCCGGAGTAGAAATGGGTGTCGACAAAGGGCAACTGGATCAACACGCCGATCACATAGACGCTGATCCCCAGCACGTTCCAGCGACCGTAGCGGCCTGTCGGGTCGGACAGCGCCGGGATGTCATAACGCTCCTTGTTGATGAAGTAGTAGTCCACCAGGTTGATCGCGCTCCACGGGGTGAAGAACGTCAGCAAAAACAGGATGAAGTACTTGAACGAGTTGAGGAACGAGTACTGCCCCGCCAATGCCAGCGCAGTGGACGCCGCGACGATCAGCAGCACAAACAGCATGCGCTGGCGGGCGCTGATTTCCAGGCGGCGGCGAAAGCCACTGATGATGGTGGCGATGCACATGAAGCTGCCGTAGGCGTTGAGGGTGGACACCGTGACCTTGCCGAACACAATGCTCAGGTACAACAAGGAGGCGATCCCCCCGGTGCTGCCCAGACCGACAATGGTCGCCACTTCGTGCCCACGGAAATTCGCCCCGGCCAGTGCGGCGGCGAACACCCCGAGCACCATCGAAGCCTGGGCCCCCAGCACAGTGCCGAGACCGACAGCGGCGAAGGTTTTCCATGACGACGTCTTGCTCGGCAGGTAACGCGAGTAGTCCGCCACATAAGGGCCGAAAGCGATCTGCCAGGACGCCGAGAGCGACACCGCCAGCAGGAACGTGCTCCAGCTGAAATGACGGTTGTCGAGCAGCAGGCCGATGTCGTTGAGGGTCATCAACCGGGTGAACAGGTAGGCGAAGGCGATGATGCCCAGCACGCTGGTCACCCGCCCGACCAGGTGAATCACCCGATAGCCGAAGATCGTCAGGAACGCGATGCACGCCGCGAAAATCAGGATGCCGGCGCTGTCGCTGACACTGATCAACTGCGCAATCGCCTGCCCCGACAGCACCGCGCCGGTGGCGCTGAAACCGAGGTACATCAGGCACACCAGGACAATCGGGATCGCCGCGCCATACACCCCGAACTGCACGCGGCTGGAGATCATCTGCGGCAGCCCGAGCTTCGGCCCTTGCGCCGCGTGCAGCGCCACCACGGCGCCGCCGAGCACTTGCCCGATCAGCAAGCCGATCAGCGACCAGAACACATCACCGCCCAGCACCACGGCGAGGGCGCCGGTGACGATGGCGGTGATCTGCAGGTTGGCGCCAAGCCACAGGGTGAACTGGCTGTAGAGGCTGCCGTGACGCTCGGCCTCGGGAATGAAATCGATCGAGCGGGTCTCGATCAGGGGACTGCGTTGCGCACTCATGACGGTGTTTCCTTTGAGGAACTGTTTTTGTTGTCGGGGGTGTACTTAAAAGGTCTTGGTGGCACTGGCAACGACCGTGGCCGAACACAGGTCGTCATACCCATACCAACTGCTGCACTCGCTTTTCGACAAGTCCGTGTCGACGTAGCTCAGGCCCCAGGTCACGCCGACGAAGTCGCGTGTCAGCTTGGCCTCCCACTCGTAGTAAGACTCGCGGTTATCGCCACTGGCGGACCAGAACGCAGGGTCTTTCACATCGTTGCGTCCAAAGCGCAGGTCCAGGCCGACTTCAGCCGGCAGATCGATTTTGTAGCTCAGGTAGGTGTAAAGGGTGTCCTGGTCCTCGCCGAAAAAGTTCGGTGTGTCCTTTGAGTAATAGGCACCGAGCTTGACGCCATAGACATCGACAATGGCGTAGACCTCGCTGAGGTTGAATTCAGAGTTTTTCGGGTAGTCGTATTTGATGTAGCCCAGGTCCAGGCTGATGGCCTCGGTCGCCTGCCAGAAATAACCCGCGTAGTACTCAAGCTCCTGCCGGGTATCGAAGTCGCCACCGAAATCCACGTTGGAGGTCCAGGCGCCGATGTACAGGCCACTGCTGTGCAGCAGCGTTGCCCCGCCCTGCACGGCCGGATCCCCCAGGGTTTGCGAGATGCCACGGGTACGGTAGTCGCTGACGACGCCCAGGGTCATGTCAAGGCTGAAGTCATCGTTGAGGGCCAGGGCGTGGCTGCTCAGGGGGGCCAATGCCAGTGCGGCGAGGGTCAATGCTGAAAGTGCGTTCATACAGTTCTCTTGTTGTTATGGCGTACGGGGAATTTCAGGCATGGCGATGCCAGGCCCCTCGCGCGACGAGGGGCTGGCGGTTTTTGCGTGTGTCGGGTGTTCGCAGGTCAGGACGCGGGGGCGTAGACCTGCTTGCCGGCGAAGAAGGTGTTCAGGACTTTGGTTTCGAACAGGTCGTCATCGCTGACCTTGAACACGTCGCGGTCGAGGATGATCAGGTCAGCCTGCTTGCCCGGTGCCAGCGAGCCGATCTGCTTGTCCAGGCCCAGGGTTTTCGCGGCATTGAGGGTGTAGGCATAGAACATGGTCTGGCGGTCGATGCTTTCCTTGGCATTGAGTACGCCCAACGGCCCCTTGCGCGTGCTGGCCTGGGCAATGGCGTTGAACGGATTGGCGCTCGACACCGGCCAGTCGCTGCCACCGGCAATCGTTGCGCCAGCGTCATGCAGGGACCGCGCGGGATACTGGTAACCGTAGGCAAAGGCGCTGATGTAGGGTTTGACCAGTTCGACGGTGTAGGACTCGCCGGTGGCCCACAGCAGTTGCATCGAGGCGATCACGCCAAGCTGCTTGAAGCGCGGAAACTCCTTGGGATTGACCAGTTGCAGGTGCGCGACGCTGTGCGGCACCGGCTTCGGGCTGAGCTTGCGCGCATAGGCCACGCCATTGAGCGCTTCACGCACCGCGCGGTCGCCGACGGCGTGCATGTGCACGATCCAGCCACGTTTTTCCGCCGCCACCACCAGTTCACCGAAGTGCGCCGGGTCGGTCAGCAGTTGTCCGTCCTTGTGGCTGTTCTTGTACGGCACGATGACCGCAGCGGTCTGCCCTGGGAACTCGAGAATGCCGTCGACAAAGACCTTGATGCCGGGGAACGTCAGGTTAGGCACGCCTTCGAACTGCTTCATCACCGTGGCGATCACTTCCAGGTCGGCCGGTTTGCTCTTCGGGTTGGTGACCATCAACGCGGCGACGTGGGCGCTGAGTTCGCCGTTCTGCGCCAGCGCCTTGTACAGCGGCAGGACGCCGACGGTTTCGGCGGTGGCGTGGAAATCGAACAGTGAGTCTTCACTGCCGCCGTTCGCCGCGGCGTCCATCCACGCAGTGATGCCGAACTGGTTGTTGACCCGCACCGCCTCTTTCGCGGCCTTGAGCATGGTCTCCTGGCTGGGCGCGGGAATCCCGCTGCGCACCACGTCCCAGCGTGATTCGGCAAAGTAGCCATTAGGGGTGAAGTCCGCTTCATGGCCGACGTAACCGCGCTCTTTCTCCGGCAGGCTCTTGACCAGTGCAGCGTCGATGTTCAGACGCTTGAGCATCGCGTTGTTGGCCCAACCGGTGTGGCCGTCGATGCCGCTGAAGACGACAGGCTGATCGGCCCAGCGCCCCTGATTGAACACCTTGCCCAGTTCACGGCTTTTTTCCCAATAGGCCGAACTGACCCCGGCGACGCTGATCACATCACCAGCCCGGGCACGCCCGGCCTTGTCCTCTTCAATCAACCACTGCTCAAGTTCCGACAGCGGTTTGACTTCGTCCAGCAGGTTGGCCTTCATGCTGTCGAACGCCCCCACCACCGGGTGGCTATGGGTGTCGATCATGCCTGGCATCAACACCTTGCCCGCCAGGTCGATGCGCTGGGTCTTGGCATCGGCCAGGGCATTGATTTCGGCATCGCTGCCGACTTTGAGAATCTTGCCGTCTTGCACCGCAACAGCCTGCACCAGCGCCTGGCCGGGTTCAGCGGTAAAGACCTTGCCGTTGAACAACACAAGGTCAGCGGCGGCCATCGCCTGCACCGACGACAAGGCCAGTGCGGCGGCCAACAGGTTTGGAATCAATCGCATCGGAACGCTCTCTGGTTTTTATTGGGCGGATCGGGAAGTAACGGCCTGGGAAACCACGTTTGGCGCAAGCCCCAGGAACGGCGCCTTGGCCCACACGACCTTGCCGCCGACCAGCGTCAACAGCACGTCATTGCGGCCCAGCGCCTCCTCGGGTACCTGCATGAAGTTCTTGTCGAGCACGATCAGGTCAGCGAACTTGCCGACTTCGACCGAGCCCAGCACCGCCTCCAGCTTCAGCTGTTGCGCGGCATTGAGGGTGATGCTGCGCAGCACTTCGGCTCGCGACATGGCCGGATCGTTGTTGAGTCGCCCGGCATATTTGGGTCCATAGCTGTGCGGGTTGGTGGGGTCGCCGGAACGGGTGACACCGACTTTCAGCGCCAGGAACTCATCGAGGGGATCGACCGGCCAGTCGCTGCCAAACGCCACACGGCCGCCGGCATTGGCGATGCTGCCCGAGGGTTCCATGCGCTCGAAACGCTCGGCGCCGAGGTGATCGCTGGTGCCGTCGACCGTGGACGGTGCCTGCTGCGCCCACTGGAACGACATGGTGGCCGTGACGTCCAGCGCCTTGAAACGTGGGTAGTCAGCAGGGTCGACTGACTCGGCGTGCGCGATGGCCGGGCGGAAATCCTGACCGGGCAGTTCCTTGCGCACGTAGGCGACGCTGTCCAGTGCATCGCGCACCGCGCGCTCGCCGGTGGCGTGCAGGTGCGGATCGAAACCGGCCTTGACCGCTTGCAGCACCAGCGGATTGAGCACTTGTGGCGGGAAGTACAGCTCGCCCAGGTTCTTGCCCGGCGTCCACTGCGGTGCCTTGTCGGTGCCGCTGTTGTGCAGGTACGGGGTCAACATGGCGCCAGTGTCCGCCGGGGCATTGATGATGCCGTCCATGAACAGTTTGACGTGGCGCATGCTCACGCCCGGCGCGACATGCACTTCGCCCTGGTCGTAGGTGTTGGCCAGGGCCTTGGCCTCGGCGATGGTTTTCACCGGGTCGGCGGCCGCGGCGGCCGGGTCCAGCTTGATCGCCAGCAAGGCCCGGGCGGTCAGTTCGCCGGTTTTTTGCAGAGTGGTGAAGGCCTTGCCGCTTTCCGCTCCCGACAGGGCATCGAAGAAGCTGGTGATGCCCTGCTGGCGCATGGCGTCGAGGGCCGCACGGGTCTGGTTGAGCTTTTCTGCGTCGGTCGCCGGCGGCACCACGGCGGCCAGAGACTCGGCGGCGCCGTCCTCGCAGATGCCGTTCGGGTTGCCGGCGCTGTCACGTCGGTACTTGCCGTCTTCGGGGTCGGGGGTGTTCTTGTTGATCCCGGCCAGTTCCAGGCCGCGAGAGTTGGTCAGCACGGTGTGAAAATCGGTGGAGCGCACCTGGATCGGACGCTGGGTCTTGAGCGCATCCAGGGTCGATTTGTCGGCGTCGCCGTCAAGCCCGGTCATGCCCATGCGATCCCAGCTGCCGACTTCCAGCCACACGTCCGGGCCCTTGTCTTTCTCGGCATCGAGGCAGGCCTGGATGCTCGCCTGAAACTGCGCGCGGGTCATGGTCTGGTATTTCAGGTCGCACAGCGTCATGGCGCGACCACCATCCCCCGGATGCATGTGCGCATCGACGAAGCCCGGCATCAGCATGCGCCCGGCCAGGTCGATCAGCTGTGTCTGCTTGCCGATGTAGCCGTCGACCCCGGCATCGCTGCCGACGTAGACGATCTTGCCGCCCGAAATGGCGATGGCCTGCTGCACGGAATTCTGGCCATCGACCGTGTAGACGTAGCCATTGCGCATGACCGTGTCGGCGGGTGTCGCCGCCAACGCCATGCCGGAAAATGTCGTGGTCGCCGCAATGGCGACAAAAAGCCTGGAAAGTCTCAAATGCCTCACCCCTGTTCTTATTGTTTTGAAGCGGCCCGAACGGCTGCACAAGCCCTTGTATAGACAGGGCCTACCCTATAGGGAGCAGCGTTCGAATGGACCTCTGCAAATGAGGAGGGGTCAGGCAAATAATTGAAACGGCTGGGATTAATCCCGGCGCACGGACTCCGTCAGCCCGCCCGGCGAACGCAGGACCGAGCCCAGTTCCACCTTGCTTTTCACACCGAGCTGCAAGTAGCAGTTACGCAGATAGGTGCGCACGGTCGCGGGGCTCAAGGCGAGGAGTTTGGCGATCTCTTTGTAGGAATGGCCGGCGGCGAACAGCATCGCTGCCGTGCGCTCCCGAGGTGCCAGGCCATCCCCGCCCGAGGGGGCTTCGAGGGACAGGATGACGTGTTCGGCGTTGGGGCTCAGGGTCAGGGCGCAGCGGCCCAGACGGATCACACAGGGGGCTTTGGACAATTGCGCGATCACCTCAGGTGGCAGCGTGGAACCGCTCCAGCCGGGCAGTTCGCGCTGGATGGCGACGCACAACCTGGCCCCCACATAGAGCAGACTGCCGTCCATGCGCGCGACGCCAAAATCACTCGCGCCGTTTTCGCTGTCGAAGCGAATCATGTCCTGCACCTGAAACCGCCACAGCTGGAACAGGTGATCGCAGAACGCCAAAAACAGCTCGGCTTCGTTCTCCTCGAACGCCTGTTCATCCTCACCCCGGTAGAGGCAGACGAAAAACATCAGGCCGCTTTCGGGCAATTCGTAGGTGATGCTCATCAAGTGATAGAGATCGAAGCGCCGGGCGAAATCATTGACTGCCTCGCAAGGGTCGGTGAAACCCTTGTCGCGCACCACTTCACCGGGATGATTGAGCGTGGCGTAGGAGAACTGATCGTTGGCCGCCACCGGATGCCATTCGGCGGCAAAGGATTCAGGGAGATTGATGCTGCCATGCATCCAGCTTTGCATGGGCACCTCAGGACCTGGCGCAGACATTTCGCCCCACCAGGCAGAGGCGAAGGGCACCAGTTGACCGAAGGCCTGCAGGCCATCGGCGATGAATCGCGACGCCCCGCTCTCCCGCGCCAGCCGGCCAAGGTGCAGTACGCAATGATTGAACGCCTTGAGCGTGACCATCGTTGCGTCACCGTCGACTTTATTTCCCGCCCCCATCATTGCGATCCCGTTCACTGCATGGCTTTTCGTTTCGACGATGCCATAGGCCCCTGACGGGCGTCCAGCACGCAATGACATCATCGGTTACAAACTGCTGTGCAACCCGTACAGCTGTGGCCGGCGGTCCTGATGCAGGTCGTTGCGGGCGCTGATGCGCTTGTTGCGCGCTTCGGCGAGGTTCAGCGTCGCCAGCAGGATCTGCTCGCCGCCCTGCTCCGCCGGCCCGGCCAAGGGGTAGCCGTCAGCATCGACGATGACCGACCCTTGCACCCAGCCGACCCCGCGCTCATGGCCATAGCGATCGCATGCGGCGATGAACAGGCGGTTCACCGAGGCATTGGCCTGCACCCGCAAGACTTCCGCCGGGCGCTCGGTCAGCGGCCGCGGACCGTCGGGCCAGTTGACCGGCGCGCACAACAGATCGGCGCCGGCCAGCGCCGGCAGTCGCACCCACTCGGGGAATTCCAGGTCGTAGCAGATCAGCATGCCGAGCCGTCCATGCACGGTTTCGATCACCGGCGGCGGCGCATCGCCGGCGGTGAAGATGTCCTTTTCGGCATCCCACAGATGCGCCTTGCGGTACACCGCGCGCAGGCCATTGGCGTCGATCATCGCCGCACTGTTGGCCAGCTCATCGCCGGGCAGGCGTTCGCAGAAGCCGCCGACGATCACCAGGTTCAGCTCACGGGCCAGGGCCTGCCACAACTGCAAGGTCGGACCGTCCACGGTTTCCGCCAGGCTCAGCGCCTCGTCGCGATCGGCAAACACATAACCGCTCTGCACCAGTTCAGGCAGCACGACGACTTGCGCGCCCTGGTGCGCCGCCTGGCGAATCGCGCGCTCGGTGAGCGTGCGGTTGTAGGCCAGGTCACCTATTTTCGGTGCCAGTTGGCAACAGGCGACCACGGTATTTTTTGCGTTGTTCAACGCCCTGTCTCCGCAGATGAATGGGTCATGGCGACGATGTCGCTCTCGCTCAGGGCGTCGATCACCCGGCGTTCGGCAGCCAGGTCAATCGAGCGGCTGAGCAGGTAATAAGTCAGCCCCGAGACCACCAGGCCCACCAGCCAGGCGATGTCCACGCCTTCCAGCACCCGCGCCAGCGGGCCGACAAACACCTCTTTGCCGGCAGCGGCATCGAAGATGTAGAAGAACGGCACCATCGCGGCGAAGCCGATCAGGTACGAAGCGATGCCGCGAAATTGCCAGGCGCCGTAGATGCCCTTCGGCGTGAAGAAATGCGGGATCGCATAGCGGCCCTTGCGCACGAAGAAGTAGTCCACCAGGTTGACGGCGGTCCACGGCACGAGGAAGTACAGCAACAGCACCAGGAAGGTGTTCAACAGCGCGATGCCGTCCCCTTTGATCGACAGCACGCAGGTCAACAGAATCACGCTGATCACACTGATCGACAGCACGCGGGCGCGGGGTGTCGGGGTGATTTTCCTGATCGAGTCGACACCGGTCAGCAGCGTCAGCATGGCGCTGTAGGTGTTGAGCGCGATGATCGGCAGGAAGCCCGCCACCGAGACGATCACCAGCAGATTGCCCAATCCCGGCACCATGGAAGAACCGACCTGGTTCAACGCCACCAGTGCATCCGCTGCTTTCAACTGCTGCGCCAGCCAGGCGCCGAGGCCGATCATCCAGCTGCCGGACAACGAGGCACCGATGAACACCGCCGCGATCAGTTTCACCCGGCTGGTGTTTTTCGGCAGGTAGCGGGAATAGTCGGACACGTAGGGCGCATAGGAAATGTTGTAGCTGGCACCGATGGCGAACAGCGTGGCGAAGGCCACCCAGTTGAAGCCCAGATCGGTCGCCGGCGTGACGCCTTCCTGGCCCGCACCGAACATCAGGGCGATGGTCACCAGGGCGTACAGCGGCAAGGTCGCCAGCAAGGCCCACTTGAACGCCTTGTGCATCAGGTCGTGGCCGTAGATCGACAACAGCGCACCGATCAGCACCACGGCGACGGCGACGATGGTCGGGTCAATGCCGAACACATGTTCCAGGCCGTTCATGATCAGCGAGATGTTCACCACGTTGAATCCGACGAACACGAACATGGTCGCCATCAACGCCAGGATCACCCCGCGATAGCCGAACTGGGCGCGGGACTGGATCATCTGCGGCAGGCCCATTTCCGGGCCCTGGGAACCGTGGAACGCCATGAAAATGGTGCCGAACATGATGCCCAGGGCACCGGCGAGCATGGTCCACAGTGCGGACAAGCCGAGGCTCGGGCCGACAAAGCCGATGGAGATGGTGAAGAAGTGGAAGTTGCCCAGGAACCAGAACGGCCCCTGGCTGCTGAGTTTGGCGTGACGTTCGTTTTCCGGAATGTAATCGATGGAGTGGCCTTCGATGGCCAATCCGCCACTCGCCTCGGCGGCGCGCGCAGACACTGGGGAACCTGACATACGATTGTTCCTATGCGGGTGTTTGTTGTTTTTGTGGTTACAGCGCTCGCTACGACGTCCAGATCGGGTGAAACTCCAGAAAAAGCTGACGATGACGCTGGTTTCACGGCAATGTAGGGTGTGAATCCGGGCAATAAAATATCGCAGGCACACTGTTCACATAGATCAGCGCCTATGTAATCGAGAACCAGGAGCCCCCATGCTGGGAACTGTTACGGAGCTGGATCTGCGTCTGATCCGGGTATTTTTGACCGTCGTCGAGGCCGGCGGCATCTCGGCGGCGCAAACCGCCCTCAACACCACGCAGCCGACGATCAGCGCGCAATTGGCGACGCTGGAAGCGCGGGTCGGTTTCCGTCTGTGCGAACGCGGACGTGGCGGGTTTTCCGTCACGCCCAAAGGCACGCAGTTCATTGAGGCGGCCCGACGCTTGCTGGCGGCGGCCGAAGGATTCCGGGTCGAGGTGCAGCACATCAACCGCAAAGTCTCGGGCAGCATCAACATTGGCCTGCTGGGGCAGATCGATCCGGTGGCGAACAAGAAAATCGGCCTGGCCATCGCCCGTTTGCGGGCTCGGCACGAGGGGCTGTACTTCCATTTCACCGAGCTGTCGTCGTCCCTGCTGGAAGAGAAAATCATCAACGGCCATATCGACCTGGCCATTGGTTACTTCTGGCACCGCTTGCCCAGCATCGATTATTTCCCGCTGTTCCCGGAAACCCAGATTGCCTACTGCGCGCCCTCGCATCCGCTGTTCGACCAGGTCGGCGCACTGACCCGCGAAGATGTCAGCGGCTTTGACTGGGTCTGGCCGAGCCATCCACTGCCGGAGATGCCGGCCCCCACCTCCATCGAACGCCTGACCGTGCTCACCGACAGCATGGACGGCGCGGCCCTGCTGATCCTGTCCGGCCAGCACCTGGGGTTTCTGCCGCAGCACTACGCGACCCGGCATGAACAGCTGGGGCAATTGCACCCGCTGAACCCGGAGTTGCTGCGCTATGAGGTGAGCTTTCATGCGGCGGTGCGGCATTCATCTCGTCAGAAGGACCTGGTGAGTGCGTTCCTCAACGAGCTGATCGAGATTTTCGGAGCGGTGTAGGGCCTGTGGGGGCTCTGGGTGAGCTGACATGAACGCTGGCTGTAATGACGCCTTCGCGAGCAGGCTCGCTCCCACAGGGGTTGGTGGGTGTACGCAAAATCTGCCAGCAACCGGGATTACTGTGGGAGCGAGCTTGCTCGCGATAGCGGTGGGTCAGCCAACACCGATGCTGGCTGTAATGACGCCATCGCGAGCAAGCTCGCTCCCACAGGGGGTGGTGGGTGTACGCAACATCTGCCAGGAACCGAAATTACTGTGGGAGCGAGCTTGCTCGCGATAGCGGTGGGTCAGCCAACACCGATGCTGGCTGTAATGACGCCATCGCGAGCAAGCTCGCTCCCACAGGGTTAGTGGGTGTACGCAACATCTGCGGGCAACCGGGATTACTGTGGGAGCGAGCTTGCTCGCGATAGCGGTGGGTCAGTCAACATCAAAGCTGGCTGGAATGACGCCATCGAGGGCAAGCTCGCTCCCACAGGGGGCGGTGGGTGTACGCAACATCTGCGGGCAACCGGGATTACTGTGGGAGCGAGCTTGCTCGCGATAGCGGTGGGTCAGTCAACATCAAAGCTGGCTGGAATGACGCCATCGCGAGCAAGCTCGCTCCCACAGGGAAATGTGGTGGATTAGAGTTGAATATCTTTGGCCGGGATCACGTCGATCCGCGCCACGGAACCGGTCAGGCGTTTCAGGTCCTTGTTGTGTTCGGCGATGATGTCTTCGGCGGTCTGGTTGCCGTTGTCGACGGTGGAGTGTGCGTCGCTCGCCAGCACCACGTCATAGCCCAGTGTCAGGGCCTGGCGCACGGTGGAGTTGATGCAGTAATCGGTTTGCAGGCCGCAGATGACCAGGCGCTCGAAGTCTTGCACCGGCAACAGTTTTTGCAGGTGGCTCTTGTAGAACGAATCCGGGGTGGTCTTGCGCACGCGATGATCCGCGGGCGAGGTTTGCAGCCCTGCGGCCAGTTGCCAGCCGGCAGTCTCATGCGCCAGCGGGCTGCCCGCTTCTTCGTGCTGGATCAGCACCACGGTCACGCCGGCCTTGCGCGCCCGGGCAGACAGGTCATTGATGGTGTCGATGACTCGTCCGATCTCGAAGCACTCGTACTCACCGGAACACAAAGCCTGCTGGACGTCGATGATTAACAACGCAGTGGTCATGATTTCCTTCCTTGAACGGTCGATGGTTCAGGGGACGAACATAAGCCCGTCCCCCTCCGGACACAACCCTCAGTAACCCAGCGACAACCCGGTGTTACGCCGTGGGTCGTTCGCCCCGTAGAAACGGTTCTTGCCCACCGGCTTGCCACCCAGGGACGGTGCACCGACCAGGATCGCCGCCAGGTGGTTGGCGTCCTGCGGACCGGCAAACTTGTGCCCCCAGCTTTCGAGGATCTTCACTGTGTCCGGGCTGGTGGTGAAGGCTTCCAGGTTGGTTTCCTCCGGCAGCCATTGCTGGTGGAAACGCGGTGCATCCACCGCTTCCTGGATGTTCATGCCGTAGTCGATCACGTTGAGCATGGTCAGCAAGGTCGCGGTGATGATGCGGCTGCCACCCGGAGTGCCGACCACCATCACCACCTTGCCGTCCTTGGTGACGATGGTCGGGCTCATGGACGACAGCGGCGCCTTGCCGGGTGCGATGGCGTTGGCCTCGCCCTGCACCAGGCCGTACATGTTCGGCACGCCGATTTTCGAGGTGAAGTCGTCCATTTCATCGTTGAGGATGACCCCGGTCTTGCTCGCCATCACGCCCGCGCCGAACCAGTCGTTGAGGGTGTAGGTCACCGACACCGCGTTGCCCCACTTGTCGACGATGGAGTAATGCGTGGTGTTGTTGCCTTCATGGGGCGCTACGCCGGGCTTGAGCTCACTCGATACCGCGGCTTTTTGTGGGTTGATCGCTTCGCGCAGCTTGGTCGCGTAGTTTTTATCCAGCAGGTGGGCAATCGGGTTCTTCACGAAATCCGGGTCGCCCAGGTAGCTGTTGCGGTCCACATAGGCGTGGCGCATCGCTTCGATCTGATAGTGCATGCCCTGGGCCGAGTGATAGCCCAGATCCTTCATCGGATAGCCTTCGAGGATGTTCATGATCTCGCAGATCACCACGCCGCCGGAGCTCGGTGGCGGTGCCGAGACCACGTGGTAGCCACGGTAGTCGCACTCGATGGGCGCCAGTTCGCGGGTCTTGTATTTGTCGAGATCGGCCTGGGTGATGATGCCCTTGTTGGCCTGGCTGGAGGTGACGATGGCGTCGGCCACCCAGCCCTTATAGAACCCGTCGGCGCCTTTCTCGGAGATTTCCCGCAGGGTTTTGCTCAGGTCCTTTTGCACCAGCTTCTGGCCGACCTGCATCGGCTCGCCGTTGCTGAGGAAGATCGAGCCGGAATCCTTGATGTCCTTCTTGAACATGTCGGTGGCGTAGTCCAGCAGATCGACGTCGCCCTGCTCCAGCACGAAACCGTCTTCGGCCAGCTTGATGGCCGGGGCGATGATTTCCTTGCGCGGCTTGGTGCCGTACTTGGACAGCGCCAGCTCCATGCCCGAAACGGTGCCCGGCACACCCACGGCCAGGTGGCCACGGGTACTCAGATCGGGAATGACGTTGCCGTCCTTGTCCAGGTACATGTTGGCGGTGGCGGCCAGCGGCGCTTTTTCACGGAAGTCGAGGAAGGTCTTGCGCCCGTCCGCCAACTGGATGGTCATGAAACCGCCGCCACCGAGGTTGCCTGCCGCGGGGTACACCACCGCCAGCGCATAGCCGACCGCGACCGCTGCGTCGACGGCGTTGCCGCCGTTCTTGAGCACATCCACGCCCACATGGCTGGCCAGGTGCTGGGCGGTGACCACCATGCCGTTTTCCCCCGTCGCCGGGGCCACGGAGGCAGCGTGAGCAGTCAGGCAGCTGAGAGCCAATGAGGTCGCAATCAGCGATTTGGCAAAAGGTTCGTACTTCATGAGTCGGTCTCTTCTTGTTATTAACCTGGGGAACGCTTCAAAAGCAGTGAGCAAGTATGGTCGGGATTACGTATTGCGCCTCCTCGTCGACACAGTATCCTTAACGCCTGTTCAGCAATTTCCCGTGAGCCCTGGCATGACCTATACCTGCATCACCGTGGATTCCCCGGTCGGCCAGTTGAAGCTGGTGGCGAACGGTTCGCGACTGGCAGCCATCCTCTGGGAAAACGACAAACCCGGGCGGGTGCGCCTCGGCCCGATGAGCGAGGCGCCGGACAACCCGATCCTGGTGCGCACTGCCGCGCAGCTGCGCGAATATTTTTCCGGCACCCGCGATCGCTTCGAACTGGAACTGGACTTTGCCGGCACGGAATTTCAGAAAAAGGTCTGGGCGGCGCTGCTGACCATCCCGTTCGGCGAGACCCGCAGCTACAGCCAGATCGCCGAACAGATCGGCAACCCGGCGGCGGTCAGGGCGGTGGGTGCGGCGAATGGCAAGAACCCGATTTCGATCGTGGCGCCGTGTCACCGGGTGATTGGTGCGTCGGGCAAGCTCACCGGGTTTGCCGGTGGGCTGGAGGCCAAGGCGTTGTTGCTCACCCTTGAAGGCGGGCAAACGCCCGGCACCGCGCGCCTGCCCGGCTTTTGACCTTGTAGGAGCTGCCGCAGGCTGCGATCTTTTGATCTTTTCAATGCAAGATCAAAAGATCGCAGCCTGCGGCAGCTCCTACG
This sequence comes from Pseudomonas sp. PDM27, assembly GCF_019219205.1. Lineage (NCBI taxonomy): Bacteria > Pseudomonadati > Pseudomonadota > Gammaproteobacteria > Pseudomonadales > Pseudomonadaceae > Pseudomonas > Pseudomonas sp. PDM27. Next base: position 997,555 of record NZ_JAHUWF010000001.1, read on the forward strand.
GGGAGATCAGGATTGATTGAATAGGTTTTTCATCGCCGCATACTGCAACAGCATGATGGTCTTGGCGTCGCAGATCTCGCCACGGTAGAACGCTTCGAGCGCGTCGTCGAACGCCCACTCCAGCACTTCCAGCTCTTCGGTTTCCGCCTCCAGCCCGCCACCGTCGCTGACTTTCGACCTGGCGTCGTACTCGGCAATGAAGAAGTGCAGTTTTTCCGTCACCGAACCGGGGCTCATGTACGCCTCGAACACCTTCTGCACATGGTGCACGCGGTAACCCGTCTCCTCCTCCGCTTCATCGCGGATGCGGTCTTCAGGCGCCGCGCCTTCCAGCAGCCCCGCCGCCACTTCGATCAACAGCCCGTCGTGACCGTTGACGAACACCGGCAGGCGAAACTGTCGGGTCAGTACCACGGTTTTCTTTTCGCGGTTGTACAGGAGAATCGCCGCGCCGTTGCCACGGTCGTAGACCTCTCGCACCTGGCGTTGCCACTCGCCGTTGTTGCGTTGGTAATCGAAGGTGATTTTCTTCAGCAGGTACCAGTCGTGGGACAACACCTGGGACTCAAGGATGTTGACCCGCTCGGCTGTGTTCGACATGACAACGCGTCCTGTTATTTGTCAGAGAGTGCACATGTTAGGTGAAAACCCGCCTCTTCAAGCAAGCTGCGCCTTGTACTCCTTCTCGTATTGCCCGGCCAACGACTCTTTCTGTTTGTCGTCGAGCAGTTTGCCGGCCATCTGGAAGAACTTCTGCTCTTCTTCCTCGAGGTGGTGATGCACCTTCTCCGAAAGCTTCTTCGCGGCCACCAACCAGGCCGGGCTGGACATTTCGGTGTCATCCAGCGCCTCCATCATTTCGTCCATTTCGTGATGTTCGGCGATGCCATGACGGCTGAGGTCGACGCCGTTGTCGAACTTCATCAACGGGATGTAGAAATGCCGCTCTTCGGCCGTGGCGTGAGCCTGCAATTCTGACTTGAGTTGCTTGTACGCCTCGACCCGCTCAGGCGTATCGCCGCTGGTACGGATCAGCGCCTTGGCATAGGTCCGTTGGCGTTCGTGGCTTTCGCGCAAGGCTTCAAAAATGTTCACGGGGCGTTGTCCTCATCAGCGGCGTCTGGAGTGACGCGTCTTAAGGAATGACAGCTGTGCGTTGGCGACGGTTCAACTTTCCCGGGGATGGAACAATCGCTGCAACCGGGATAGGCTGCGGCTTCACTGCCATAAGGATATAGCCATGAACCTGCGTATCGAACTGTCGCAAAACCCCACGGAAGAACAACGCCAGGCCATCCTCAAACCCTTGCGCGCCTACAATGGCTCGAAGGCCGAAGGCAACGTGCCTGAGCACATCGCCTTGCTGGTGCGCGACGACAACGACGAGATCCTCGGCGGTCTGCATGGCCGATTGTTTTACCAGTGGCTGTATATCGACTTGCTGGTGGTGCCGGAACAGGCACGGGGACAGGGCCTGGGCTCGAAACTGATGCAGATGGCCGAGGACCTGGCGCGGGAACGACATTGCGTCGGGCTGTGGCTCGACACCTTCGAATTCCAGGCGCCGGAGTTCTACAAGAAATGCGGCTACAGCGAGATCGGGCACATTGCCGATTACCCGCCGGGGCACAAGCACTTCTTCTTCCAGAAGCGCCTGAATTACTGATCAATACACAAAACCAATGTGGGAGCGAGCCTGCTCGCGAAAGCGGTATATCAGCCAACATTGATAGCGACTGACACTACGTCTTCGCGAGCAGGCTCGCTCCCACAGGGGTAATGCAACAAGCCTTCAGATCAGAGGCAAGTCGCCAACGCCGCCAAGCGGCGCTTGGCCACGAAATCATCCTTCTGTGCGTAGTAGCTCAACACCGTGCCCGAGGCATCGGTGGTCACGTCGACGAAGGACTCCGCCGAACGGGTATAAACGGTCGTGCCGCCCTTCTCGCCAGGCTCCAGATAGGCGGCGGCATCCACGCCGAACACGGCCTCGTCCTGCCAGGAGAACTGCACGCACTGGACGACGTCCTTCCCCGGTTTTTCCGAGTTCAGGGTCTTGTACGGGGCCTTGGTGCGGGCGTCGTTCATCGCCGAGCTGGCGCATCCGGCCAGCAACGTCACGGCCAGCGCCACCATCAGAATTCGCATTGCATTCACTCATCGGGAAAAAGCGGACTTTATCACCCCGGCAGCCCGTATCGTTCTGCTTTACTGCATTTATACCGCGACAGCGCACAACGATTCGCGCACCCTGTCGCGCTAACAACGCCCCATCGCACCCCTGACTGGAAATCTGATGACACCTAATGCCGAGTTCTACAAACCGAGCACTGAATATGCCGACAAGCTGATCAGCCAGATCGGGCAGACGCCGTCCTGGATCGCCAAGCGAATCGGCGTCACCGACAAGCGGATTCGCTACATCCTCGACGGCGAAAGAACCGTCAAAGGCGAAACCACGCCGATCCAGATGACCTACACCGAGCAATTTGCCCTCGAATGCCTGGCGGCAGCGGCCAAGGCCAGCAAGCAGCAATCCTCGTAATCCGTTTTCAAGGAGCGACCATGGCGGCAACCGAGCAGCAACATGAACAGGCACTGAAGCGGTTTCTCGATGAACGTCCCGAGTTGCGCCACGACCTCGACAACCTCAACCCGTTGCAGGCCCAGGCCAAGGGTGAAACCCCGGCGCAGTACCGCGACGAACGCTTGCACGAAGCCTTCGAGGCCGAGGCGGAACGCCAAGGATTGTTCGCCTGGGAGCTGACGCTGCAACTGACGGCTGCTACGGCCGAAGACTACGAAGCGCAGCGCCTGGAAGTGCACCGGGAAGTGGCGGAAATGGCCGGTATGGACTGGCTGGAGTATTGCGAGTTGAATGGGATAAAACCCTAAGCCTGTTCAAGGATGCCGTCGCCAATGCTGCCCAACACCGCCAGGACCCACGCCAGCCCCGGTCACTTGCACACGCAGAAATGGCGCGGACGCATAGGCCTGAGCCTGGTGGCCATGCTCTCGGTACTCGCCGGCATGACCGACGCCATCGGCTTCATGGCCAGCGGCGACTTCGTCTCGTTCATGAGCGGCAACACCACCCGGATGGCGGTCGCCATCAGCACGGGCGACCTTGGCTTGACCCTGCGCCTGGTGATCCTCGTCGCCACCTTCATCGTCGGCAACGCCCTGGGCATTATCGTCAGCCGCCTGGGTGGCCGGCGGGCCCTGCCGCTGCTGTTGTGCATCGCCACCCTGCTGTGCGCCGCCGCAGCCTGGCCTTATGACGGGCAATTGCCGGCCCTGCTGGCGGCGATCATCGCAATGGGCATGCTCAACGCCGCGGTGGAAGAAGTGAACGGCCTGCCGGTGGGCCTGACTTACGTCACCGGCGCCCTGTCGCGTTTCGGCCGCGGACTGGGCCGCTATATGCTCGGCGAGCGCCGTAACGGCTGGCGCGTGCAACTGATCCCCTGGACCGGCATGTTCGCTGGCGCGGTACTCGGTGCCGTGCTGGAACATCACCTGGGACTCAAGGCGTTGTTTGCCAGTGGCCTGCTGGCTGCCGCGCTCGGGGTACTGTCGTTGAAGATCCCGCGACGCTGGCAGTTGGGGTACATGCCGCGCTGACACCTCTATCCCCCTGTAGGAGCTGCCGCAGGCTGCGATCTTTTGACTTTGATTTTTTAAAAACAAGATCAAAAGATCGCAGCCTGCGGCAGCTCCTACAGGGGGTTTGCGGGGATATGGCAGGTTACTTTCGCCGACCCGCCGATAAAGCATTATCATGGCCGCAGTTTCGCTGATCGAGTCTGTCATGAAGTTCGCCATCGCCGTGTTTTCCGCCGCCCACGCGCCCTCCTCGCGCCGCGCCCTGCTGTTCGCCCAAGCGGCGCTGGCCGGCGGGCATGAGATCGTCCGGCTGTTTTTCTATCAGGACGGCGTCTACAACGCGTCCGCCAGCGTGGTCACGCCCCAGGATGAAGCGGACTTGCCCAAGCAATGGCGCGCCTTTGTCAGCGACCACCAACTCGATGGCGTGGTGTGCATCGCCGCCGCCCTGCGGCGTGGTGTCTTGAATGAAGAAGAGGCCCGGCGCTATCAGCGCGAGGCCGTTGCCGTCGGTGCGCCGTGGGAATTGTCCGGCCTCGGCCAATTGCATGACGCGGCGCAGGATGCCGACCGCCTGATCTGTTTCGGAGGCGCATGACGTGGCCAAATCCATATTGATCATCAGCCGCCAGTCGCCATGGTCCGGCCCGGGCGCGCGGGAAGCGCTGGATATCGTGCTGGCCGGCGGGGCCTTCGATCTGCCGATTGGCCTGTTGTTTCTCGATGACGGCGTGTTCCAGCTGGCCGCCAGCCAGAACGCCAGGACCTTGCAACAGAAAGACCTGAGCGCCAACCTGCAAGCCCTGCCGCTGTTCGGTGTCGAGGAACTGTTTGCCTGTGGCGACAGCATCAGCCGGCGCGGCCTCGACCCGAGCGGCCTGGTGCTGGAAGAAGCCCGGGTGTTGGCCGCCCACGAAATCACCGCCCTCATTGACCGTTACGACCAGGTGATTACCCTCTGATGTCGACTTTGCATGTGTTGTCTCACTCCCCGTTCGGTGACGAACGCCTGACCAGTTGCCTGCGCGTGATCGGTGCCAACGACGGATTGCTGCTGTCCGGCGATGCGGCCTATGCATTGCAGCCAGGCACCGTGCCGTTCACAGCGCTCAGCACCCGTGGCCTGAAGCTGTTCGTCCTGGCCGAAGATGCCCAGGCCCGTGCGCTGGTGGTTCCGGACTGGGCCCAGGCGATCGATTACCCGGCCTTCGTCGAACTGTCGATTCACTATGACAAGGTCAACAGTTGGCTATGAATGCATTGACGGTCGGCGCTCGCGCCATCGAGCTGGACAAGGACGGTTTCCTGGTCGAACTGAATGACTGGTCTGCCGATGTGGCCAGTGCCCTGGCGGCGGCCGAAGACATCGAGTTGACGCCCGAACACTGGGAAGTCCTCGAACTGCTGCGCAGTTTCTACGCCGAGTTCCAGCTGTCACCGGCCACCCGCCCGTTGATCAAGTACACCGCATTGAAACTCGGCCCGGAAAAAGGCAACAGCCTGCACCTGAACCGACTGTTCAAAGGCACCCCCGCCAAACTCGCCGCGAAGCTGGCGGGCCTGCCCAAACCGACGAATTGCTTATGACCGATTACCCAGCACTGACCCTCGAAACGCCCGCCGAGCACCCGTTCGCCCAGTTTGTGCGGATCCTCGGCAAAGGCAAGCGCGGCGCCCGTGACCTGACCCGGGTCGAGGCCCGCGAGGCCATGGGCATGGTACTCGATGAAAAGATCGAGGAAACCCAGCTCGGCGCATTCCTGATGCTGCTGCGGCACAAGGAAGAAAGCGCCGAGGAAATGGCCGGGTTCACCGAAGCCTTGCGCGAACGCCTGAACCCTCCGGCGCTGGCGGTGGACCTGGACTGGCCGACTTACGCCGGCAAGAAGCGGCACTTGCCGTGGTACCTGTTGGCAGCCAAGTGCCTGGCGCAAAACGGCGTGCGGATTTTCATGCACGGCGGCGGCGCCCACACGGCCGGTCGCCTGTACAGCGAGCAACTGCTGGGTGAATTGAACATCCCGCTGTGCCGCAACTGGCAACAGGTCGGCTCGGCGCTGGATAACGGCGGTCTGGCCTTCATGCCCCTGGTGGACTGGGCACCGCAGCTGCAACGGATGATCGACCTGCGCAACACCCTCGGTCTGCGCTCGCCGATCCACTCGCTGGCGCGGATTCTCAATCCGCTGGGCGCGCGTTGCGGCCTGCAGAGCATTTTCCACCCCGGCTATCAGGCCGTGCATCGCGATGCCAGCGGCTTGCTCGGCGATACCGCGATCGTGATCAAGGGCGATGGCGGCGAGATCGAGATCAACCCGGACGCCGACAGCCACCTGTATGGCACCACTGGCGGCGAGAGTTGGGACGAGGAATGGCCGCAGTTGTCGGCGCAGCGTCACGTCAAACCCGCCTCGCTCGATCCCGAACACCTGAAAGCGGTGTGGCGTGGCGACGTGGTCGACAGCTATCCGCAAATGGCGCTGATCTCGACCATGGCCCTGGCCCTGCGTGGACTCGGCCAGAGCCGCGAACAGGCCTTTGAAACCGCCGAACAATACTGGGCCGCGCGCAACAAATCGATTTAACCGATCATTCGCGCCCGATCTTTGCGCTTTTTGTTCGAACCCATGGGAATAGACTCGACTCCAACGAATATTGGCTTCTGGAGTCTTGAACATGGGTTTGTTAGTCGATGGCCGCTGGCAGGACAAGTGGTACGAAAGCAGCAAGGACGGCGCGTTCCAGCGTGAACAGGCGCAACGTCGGCACTGGCTGACCGCAGACGGCAAGCCGGGACCGACGGGCGTCGGCGGTTTTGCCGCAGAACCCGGTCGCTATCACCTGTACGTGTCCCTGGCCTGTCCGTGGGCCCATCGCACCCTGATCCTGCGCAAACTCAAAGGCCTCGAAAGCCTGATCGACGTTTCGGTGGTCAGTTGGCTGATGCTGGAAAACGGCTGGACCTTCGACAAAACCCTCGGCTCCACCGGCGACAAGCTCGATCACTTCGACTTCATGCACCAGCGCTACACCGCCGATACCGCTGATTACACCGGCCGCGTCACGGTGCCGGTGCTGTGGGACAAACAGCACAAACGCATCGTCAACAATGAATCATCGGAAATCATCCGCATGTTCAACGCTGCCTTCGACGATCTGACCGGTAACGACCTGGACTTCTACCCGGCGCCGCTGCGCGGTGAGATCGATGCGTTGAACGAGCGGATTTATCCGGCAGTGAACAATGGCGTGTACCGCGCCGGGTTTGCCACGTCGCAACAGGCTTACGAACAAGCCTTCGACGAGGTGTTTGCCGAACTGGACCGCCTGGAGCTGCTGCTGGGCGCCAACCGCTATCTGGCTGGCGAATACCTGACCGAAGCGGACATCCGCCTGTTCACCACGCTGATTCGCTTCGATGCGGTGTACTACGGGCACTTCAAGTGCAACCTGCGGCGGATTGCGGATTATCCGAACCTGTCGAACTGGCTGCGGGAGATTTATCAGTGGCCGGGGATTGCCGAGACGGTGGATTTTGAACACATCAAGAATCACTACTATGCCAGCCATCGCACCATCAACCCGACGGGTGTGGTGCCCAAGGGGCCGGCGCAGGACTTTACCGTGGCTCATGACCGGGAGCGGTTGAGTGGGAAAGGGGTTTGGCGAAAGGCCTGAGTCTGAGCTGAGTTTTGCGGTGGATGTGAGGGCCTCTTCGCGGGCAAGCCCGCTCCCACAGGGGATTTGTGTCGTTCACGAATCCAATGTGGGAGCGGGCTTGCTCGCGAATGGGAACAACTCGGTCTTCAGACCTGCCCCTGAGCCCCCTCGAACCACGCCAGTTTCTCGCGCAGTTGCACCACCTCACCGACGATCACCAGCGTCGGCGCATGCACCTCATGCTCCGCCACCAATCGTGGCAAATCGGCCAGGGTTCCGGTAAACACCCGCTGATTGACCGTTGTACCCTGCTGGATCAACGCCGCCGGGGTATCAGCACCGCGACCGTGCTTGATCAGTTGCTCGCAGATGATCGGCAAGCCCACCAGGCCCATGTAGAACACCAGCGTCTGCGCCGGTGCGACCAGATCGGCCCAGGGCAAATCGGTTGAGCCGTCCTTCAGGTGCCCGGTGACAAAGCGTACCGACTGCGCGTAATCGCGGTGGGTCAGCGGAATCCCGGCATAGGCCGCGCAACCACTGGCCGCCGTGATTCCCGGCACGACCTGGAACGGGATGCCATGGGCTGCCAGTTCTTCGATCTCTTCACCGCCACGACCGAAGATGAACGGATCGCCACCCTTCAGTCGCACCACACGCTTGCCTTGCTTGGCCAGGTCCACCAATTGCTGGTTGATCTGATCCTGCGGCACCGCGTGATCGGCACGGCGCTTGCCGACGTAGACCCGCTCGGCGTCGCGGCGGCACAGTTCGAGAATCGCCGGCGCCACCAGACGGTCGTACAGCACCACGTCGGCTTGCTGCATCAGGCGCAGTGCCTTGAACGTCAGTAGATCGGGATCACCTGGCCCCGCCCCCACCAGATAGACCTCACCGGTCGCCACTGGAGCTTCACCATCGATTTTCGCCTGGAGCAAACGCTCGGCTTCAGCGCCCTGCCCGGCCAGTTGCCGATCGGCAACCGGACCCTGGAAAACATCCTCCCAGAACGCCCGACGCTGCTGCACATCCGGAAACAGGCCTTTGACCTGATGACGAAAACGCGCCGCCAGGCCGGCCAGTTGACCGTAGGTGGAAGGAATCCAGGTTTCGATCTTGGCGCGGATCAAGCGTGCCAGCACCGGCGCGTCACCACCGCTGGACACGGCAATGATCAGCGGCGAGCGGTCGACGATGGCCGGGAAGATCACGCTGCACAGGGCCGGCGCGTCCACCACGTTGACCGGCACGCAACGCCGATGGGCATCGGCGGAGACTTGTGCATTCAGCGCTTCGTCGTCGGTGGCGGCAATGATCAGCCCGCAACCGTCCAGATCCGCCTCGGCGTAGCCACGCAACAGGCACTCGCCACCGCTGCCGGCAACCAGTTCGCGCAGTTGTGCTTCGATTTCAGGTGCAACCACCCGCAGCTGCGCACCGGCATCGGCCAGCAGGCGGGATTTGCGCAAGGCAATTTCCCCCCCACCGACGACCAACACACGACTGCCGCGAAGGTTGTGAAACAGCGGCAGATATTTCATTTAACCGATGACCTCAAGGCCACCCATGTACGGCTTGAGAACCTCGGGCACACGGATCGAACCGTCGGCCTGCTGATAGTTCTCCAGCACCGCCACCAAGGTGCGACCCACTGCCAGGCCGGAACCGTTCAGGGTGTGTACCAGTTCCGGCTTGCCGGTTTCCGGGTTGCGGAAGCGCGCCTGCATGCGGCGGGCCTGGAAGTCGCCACAGTTGGAGCACGACGAAATTTCGCGGTACTTGTCCTGGCTCGGGATCCACACTTCCAGGTCGTAGGTCTTGACCGCGCTGAAGCCCATGTCGCCGGTGCACAGCGCCAGGGTGCGGTAAGGCAGTTCCAGCAGTTGCAGGACTTTCTCGGCGTTGGCGGTCAGGCCTTCCAGCGCTTCCATCGATTTCGACGGCTCGACGATCTGCACCATTTCAACCTTGTCGAACTGGTGCTGACGGATCATGCCGCGGGTATCACGACCCGAAGCACCGGCTTCACTGCGGAAGCAAGGCGTGTGGGCGACGAACTTGATCGGCAGCAGTTTCGAATCGACGATTTCGCCGGCGACGATGTTGGTCAGCGACACTTCGGCGGTCGGGATCAGGTACAGATCGGCCTCGCCTTCGCGGGCGATCTTGAACAGGTCTTCTTCGAACTTCGGCAGTTGACCGGTGCCTTGCAACGCCGGGGCTTGGACCAGGTAAGGCGTGTAGGCCTCTTCGTAGCCGTGCTCGGTGACGTGCAGGTTGATCATGAACTGCGCCAGGGCGCGGTGCAGACGGGCGATCGGGCCACGCAGCAGGGCAAAACGGGCGCCGGACAGCTTGGCCGCGGTTTCGAAGTCCAGCCAGCCGAACTTCTCGCCCAGGGCCACGTGGTCCTGAACCGGGAAATCGAAGGCAGTCGGGGTGCCCCAACGGCGCACTTCAACGTTGCCTTCTTCGTCTTCGCCGACCGGTACCGATTCGTGCGGCAGGTTGGGAATGCCCAGCAGGATCGAGTCCAGTTCGGTCTGGATCGCATCCAGTTCGACTTTACCGGCACTCAATTCGCCCGCCATGCGCTCGACATCCGCCATCAGCGGCGCGATGTCTTCGCCGCGCTGCTTGGCCTGACCGATGGATTTGGAACGCGCGTTACGTTCAGCCTGCAGTGCTTCGGTGCGGGTCTGGACGGTCTTGCGCTGTTCTTCCAGCGCTTCGATGCGCGCAACATCCAGTACAAAGCCACGGGATGCCAGGCGGTCCGCTACGTCCTGAAGGTTGCTACGTAACAGTTTGGAATCGAGCATGTCGGTTTCTCGTTTATCAAAGTTTGGTCAAGGACAGGCCGGCCCAGGTGGCAAGCAGCCCGCCGAATACGCTGAGCGCCGCATAGCCCAGGGCCAGCGGCACTTGCCCGCTTTCAAGCAGGCGCACCGTATCCAGTGAAAAGGATGAAAAAGTCGTCAGCCCCCCGAGGAAGCCAACCATCAACCCGGCGCGCACCTCGATGGGCACCTCCGGGCGTATCAAAAACAGACCGTATAGAACGCCGATCAGCAAACAGCCCACGATATTAACGGCCAGCGTCGCGGTATAGAAGTGCCGCGGCCAATTCGCGTTGATCCAGTTACCCGTGGCAAAGCGCAACAGCGTGCCGGCCATCCCGCCGACGGAAACCGCAACGATCAAGGGAAGCACTATTTTCTCCGCTGCCGGGGGCTTAAACGGTCGAGTTTTGCCAGGTGGTTGAGTTTTTCGCCGATCTTCAACTCCAGGCCACGGGGCACGGGCTGATAGAACGGAATCGGGTCGAGCTCTTCCGGGAAATAGTCTTCCCCGGCGGCGTAAGCATCCGGTTCGTCGTGGGCATAGCGATATTCGTCGCCATAGCCCAACTGCTTCATCAGCTTGGTCGGCGCATTGCGCAGGTGCAGCGGCACTTCCAGCGAGCCGTGTTCGGCGGCCGCGCGCAATGCGGTCTTGAAGCCCATGTACACCGCGTTGCTTTTCGGCGCGCAGGCCAGGTAGGTGATGGCCTGGGCCACCGCCAGCTCGCCTTCCGGGCTGCCGAGACGCTCCTGCACTTCCCACGCCGCCAGGCACAGGCTCAGGGCGCGCGGGTCGGCGTTGCCGATGTCTTCGCTGGCCATGCGCACCACACGCCGTGCCAGGTATAGCGGATCGCAACCGCCGTCGATCATGCGCGCGAACCAGTACAGCGCGCCGTCGGGGTTGGAGCCGCGCACCGATTTGTGCAGCGCGGATATCTGGTCGTAGAACGCTTCGCCACCCTTGTCGAAGCGTCGACGGGTGTCGCCGAGCAGGCTTTGCAGGAGCTCGGTGCCGATCTCGCTGTTGTCTTCGGCGAGGTCCGAGGCGTTTTCCAGCAGGTTGAGCAGGCGTCGACCATCGCCGTCCGCGGCCGACAGCAGCATCTGGAAGCCTTCATCGCTGAGGGTCAGGTTGCGCTTGCCCAGGCCCCGCTCTTCGGTCAGCGCGCGCTGCACCAGTTTGCGCAGGGCCGCTTCGTCGAGGCTTTTCAGCACGTAGACGCGGGCGCGGGAGAGCAAGGCGTTGTTGAGTTCGAACGAAGGGTTTTCCGTGGTCGCGCCGATGAAAATCAGCGTGCCGTCTTCGACATAAGGCAGGAACGCGTCCTGCTGGGACTTGTTGAAACGATGCACTTCGTCGACGAACAGAATGGTGCGGCGGCCATACTGCGCGGCCTGCTGCTTGGCGATTTCCACCGCCTGACGGATCTCCTTGACCCCGGCCAGCACCGCCGAGACCGTTTCGAAGTGTGCATCCGAGACTTCCGCGAGCAATCGCGCCAGGGTGGTCTTGCCCACGCCCGGCGGCCCCCAGAAAATCATCGAATGCAGGGCACCCTGCTCCAGCGCTTCGCGCAAGGGCTTGCCGCGAGCGAGCACGTGTTCCTGACCGACGTACTCGTCCAGGTTGGCCGCGCGCAGGCGGGCGGCCAGGGGCTGGGCGATGGGGGTGCTGCGAAACAGGTCCATGACTATCTACAAAACCTCACTGGTTCTCTATCCCCTGTAGGAGCGAGCCTGCTCGCGATGGACGTTAACGATAACGCTGGCAGCCTGACACCCAGCGGTGTCCTTGAGTCCATCGCGAGCAGGCTCGCTCCTACAGGGGTTCTGCGTTTTATTCCTGGATCACGTCCGCCCCTTTAGGGATGTCGAACTTGAACTTGGACGCCGGGATCGGCTCGTTGGCCTTCACCCCGGTGAACAGGATATTGGTGCGCTGGCCGACACTGTCGATCAGCTGCATGTCGTTGACCAGACCATTGCGGAACGACAGGCGCAGGCTGTCGAACAGGGTGTCCTTGGTCTTCGGCTTCAAGGTGAAGTCGATCACGCCGCCGGCTTCCTTGGCGCTGATGTCGAAGCTCTGGCTGATCTTGGACACGTCACCGGACAGCAGCAAGGCCGGGGTCTGGGTCAGGCGCTGGTCGAGGTTCTTGATGGTGGCCTGTTCCAGGTCCGGGTCCCACAGGGTGACTTTCTTGCCATCGGAGATCATGGTCTGCTCGGCCGGCGCATCGGTATGCCAGTAGAACAGGCCCGGACGCTGCAGGGACATCTCGCCGGCGGTTTCCTGCAACTGGGTGCCGGTGCCATCAAGGGTCAGTTGCGAGAAACGCGCCGTCAGGGTCTGGGATTTTTCCAGCAGTTGGGTCAGGCGTGCCACGTCCTTGTCATCGGCGTTAGCCTGGAGCGTGGTCAAAGCCAGTACCGGCAGCAACAGCATGCGGATCAGACGCATGGGAGTCCTCATAACATTCGTGGGAGTGCGAGCGGCGCCAAAGGGCGCCACCCTTTCATATTCGGGTCAGTCGCGCACCGGGCCCGGGGCCAGGACTTCACGCGAACCGTTGGTGTTCATGGACGTCACGACCCCGGCCATTTCCATGGCTTCGATCATGCGCGCGGCGCGGTTGTAGCCGATCTTGAGCTTGCGCTGAACCGCGGAAATGGAGGCGCGACGGCTTTCCAGCACGAACTGGACCGCTTCGTCGTACAGCGCGTCGGCCTCGGGATCGTCACCGTCGCCGCCCCCGCTGCTGCCTTCGAAGCCGCTGCCCGCCTCTTCGACGCCATTGAGGATGTCGTCGTTGTATTCCGGCGCGCCCCGCAGCTTCCAGGCCTCCACCACGCGGTGAACCTCATCGTCGGACACGAAGGCACCGTGAACACGAATCGGCAGACTGGTGCCCGGCGGCATGTACAGCATGTCACCGTGGCCCAGCAGTTGTTCGGCACCGCCCTGATCGATGATGGTCCGCGAGTCGATCTTGCTCGATACCTGGAACGCCATGCGGGTCGGGATGTTGGCCTTGATCAGACCGGTGATCACATCCACCGACGGACGCTGGGTCGCGAGGATCAAGTGAATGCCGGCCGCACGCGCTTTCTGGGCGATACGGGCAATCAGTTCTTCAACCTTCTTGCCGACGATCATCATCATGTCGGCGAATTCGTCGACCACCACCACGATAGTCGGCAGCTTTTGCAGGAGCGGCGCTTCGTCGTGGATGCTTTCGCGCTTGTACAGCGGATCGCTCAACGGCTCGCCGGCGTCCTGGGCTTCCTTGACCTTGGCGTTGAAGCCCGACAGGTTGCGCACGCCCATCTTGGCCATCAGCTTGTAGCGTCGCTCCATCTCGGCAACGCTCCAGCGCAGGGCGTTGGCGGCGTCCTTCATGTCGGTGACTACCGGGCACAGCAGGTGCGGAATGCCCTCGTAGATCGACAGTTCCAACATTTTCGGGTCGATCATGATCAGCTTGGCGTCTTCCGGGCCGGACTTGAACAGGATCGACAGGATCATCGCGTTCACACCCACCGACTTACCGGAACCGGTGGTACCGGCCACCAGCAGGTGCGGCATCTTCGCCAGGTCGGTGATGACCGGCTTGCCGCCGATGTCGTGACCCAGGGCCAGGGTGACCGGGGATTTGAAGTTGTCGTACTCGGGGGTCGACAACACCTCGGAGAAACGCACGATCTGCCGGTCTTCGTTGGGAATCTCGATACCGACCGTGGTCTTGCCCGGAATCACTTCCACCACGCGCACGCTGGTCACGGCCAGGGAACGGGCCAGGTCTTTGGCCAGGTTGGCGATGCGACTGACCTTAACCCCCGCCGCCGGCTGGATTTCGTAACGGGTAATCACCGGGCCCGGGTGGATCGAGTCCACGTTCACTTCGACGCCGAACTCCTTGAGCTTGATTTCCAGCAGGTGGCCGACCGCCGCCAGGGATTCGGGCGAGTAATTGAGCTGTTTCTTTTCCGCGGGATCGAGAATCGAGATCGGCGGCAAGGTGCCTTCCACGGCGCTGTCGACGAACAGTGGCGCCTGTTTCTCTTTTTCGACGCGTTTGCTCGGCGCGGCCGGTTTTGGCGGCGCGGGTGCAATCACCGGCGGCACCTGCTTCTCGCGCTCGGACATGTGCTTGCTCAGGGCCTGCTCACGCTCGATCAACCGCTCCTTGACCTTGGCCTGCTCGCGCTTGTCGGTGACGGTCGGCGCAACCACTTCATCCATACGGTCATCGACTTCACGCAACTGGGCGACCAGCTGTTTGCGTTCGGTACGGGCCGCCCACCAGCGATTGGCCGCGCCCTGGAAGAGTTCGAACAGATCGAGGGTGATCTTGCCGGTGATGTCCATCACCTTGAACCACGACAGGTCGGTAAACACCGTCAGGCCGAACAGGAACAATGCGATGAACAGCAGCGTACTGCCCTGGATATTCAGGGCGTTCCTCGCCAGTTCGCCGAGGCTCTCGCCCAGCGCACCGCCCGCACCGGCCGGCAGACCGGTCGCGGCATGGAAATGGATATGGGCCAGCGCGGCCCCCGACAGCACCAGGAACACCAGGCCGATCAGGCGCCAGGAGAACAGCCAGCCGCTCCACTGCCACGGTTCGTGACGCTGGCGGAAGATCTGGTACGCCTTGACCGCCAGCAGCAACGGGAAGATGTAGGCGAAGTAACCCAGCACCATGAACAGGATATCGGCGCTGTAGGAGCCCGCGGGCCCGCCGAAATTCTGCACGTCGTCGATCTTGCTGTTATGGCTCCAGCCCGGATCATCCTTGCCATAGGTCAGCAAGGCCATCATCAGGAACAGGCACAGTGCACCGATGGCGATCAGCGCACCTTCCTTGAGTCGGTAGTGCAAGTGCTGGCGCCAGAGCGGAACGACGGCTGGTTTAGGTGCTGCGGTGGATTTCTTCAAAACGCTTCTTTTCCTGCGCCAATGGCGCGTCCATCTGTTGAAAGTCTAAAAAACTGCCCAATCCAGGCAGGTAAAAAAGTTAACACACGTAACCGGGACTACTTTTAACACTGCGCCCCGGTTTTTATAAACACGGTGCGCACTGAATATATGTAACACGCAGGGCATTGTACGGGTTTGTACGCACGACGCCATGCTTGAGACCCTTGGGTGTAGCATAGTCAACAGCACATGACATGCTATTCAATTTGAGCATGCATTGTCTTTTGTGACAAAGGCTTATGAGGTGTTTTTATGAGCGAAGCGAAGCATTCCCGCCTGATTGTCCTGGGCTCCGGTCCCGCCGGTTACAGCGCAGCCGTTTATGCCGCCCGCGCCAACCTCAAGCCCGTTGTCATTACCGGCATACAGGCAGGTGGCCAGCTCACCACCACCGTCGAAGTCGATAACTGGCCAGGCGACGTCGAAGGCCTGACCGGCCCCGTGCTGATGGAGCGCATGCAAAAACACGCCGAACGCTTTGCCACCGAGATCGTTTACGACCACATCCACACCGCCAAGTTGCAACAACGGCCGTTCGAACTGATTGGCGATGGCGGCACCTACACCTGCGACGCCCTGATCATTGCCACCGGCGCCAGCGCGCAATACCTGGGCCTGCCGTCGGAGGAAGCATTTGCCGGCAAAGGGGTGTCGGCGTGCGCGACCTGTGACGGGTTCTTCTATCGCAACCAGGTGGTCGCGGTGGTCGGCGGCGGCAACACCGCGGTCGAGGAAGCCTTGTACCTGTCGAACATCGCCAGGGAAGTGCACCTGATCCATCGACGCGACAAACTGCGCTCAGAGAAAATCCTCCAGGACAAACTCTTCGAAAAAGCCACCAACGGCAATATCCGCCTGCATTGGAACCAGAATCTGGACGAAGTGCTCGGCGATGCCAGTGGCGTGACCGGCGCCCGTCTGCGGGACAGCCAAACAGGTGAAACCACAGAGCTGCCGCTGGCCGGGGTGTTTATCGCCATCGGCCACAAACCCAACACCGACCTGTTCATCGGGCAACTGGAAATGCGCGACGGGTATCTGCTGGTCAAGGGCGGCAGCGAAGGCGATGCTACCGCCACGGCGATTGCAGGTGTGTTTGCCGCTGGCGACGTGGCCGACCATGTTTATCGCCAGGCCGTTACATCGGCCGGTGCCGGTTGCATGGCGGCGCTGGACGCCGAAAAATACCTCGACGACATTCCTGCCGTTTGAAGGCAAACTTTATGGCGGGCCAATGCCCGCCACTGCCCTCCCCTTCTGCAAGCCCGGATGCCATGCTGACTTGGTTACAACGCAACACCTTGCATTTCCCACCGCTGGAAAAGGCCATGCGCGACCCCAACGGGCTGCTGGCTGCCGGTGGCGACCTGTCCGCCGATCGGCTGATCTCGGCTTATCGCCACGGCTGCTTCCCATGGTTTTCCGAAGGCCAGCCGATTCTCTGGTGGTCTCCGGACCCGCGCACGGTTTTGTTTCCCGACGAATTGCACGTCTCGCGCAGCCTGAACAAACTGCTGCGCCAGCAACGCTATCAAGTGACCTTCGACCAGGACTTCGCCGCCGTCATTCGCGCTTGTGCGGCGCCCCGGGATTACGCCGACGGCACCTGGATCACCGAAGCGATGCAAGAGGCCTACATCGAGCTGCACAGGCGGGGTCACGCGCACTCGGTGGAAGTGTGGGACGGAGACGAACTGGTCGGCGGCCTGTATGGCCTGGCGATGGGGCAGTTATTTTTTGGCGAGTCCATGTTCAGCCGCGCTGACAACGCCTCGAAATTCGGCTTTGCCACCCTGGTCCGGCATCTGAAAGACTCAGGGTTTGTACTGATCGACTGCCAGATGCCCACCGATCACCTGCATAGTTTGGGAGCCCGGGCGATTCCTCGCCGCGAGTTTGCCAGCTATCTGGCCGGATATCTGGACCAACCCAACCATGCCACCTGGGTTTGCTGAGCGACATTTGCGCGCGTGGCTTACACTTATTCAAAAGCATTATCCCGAGGGTTGATCATGACCGAGTTGGCGCGTTTGAAGTTCTATGCCACTCAGCCGCACTCTTGCAGTTATCTGCCCGATGAGCAGGCCACAACCCTGTTCCTCGACCCTAGCCAGCCCATGGATGTGCATGTCTATGCAGACCTGTCGGAGATGGGGTTTCGTCGCAGTGGCGATCATCTCTACCGGCCGCATTGCCAGAATTGCAATGCCTGCGTTCCGGCGCGCATTCCCGTGGGACAGTTCACGCCCAACCGACAACAGAAACGCATCTTCAAGCGCAACGCGGACTTGCAGGTGCGTCCGGCCAAGCCCCGCTTCAACGAAGAGTACTTCGAGCTTTACCAGCGCTACATCGAACAGCGTCACGCCGATGGCGACATGTATCCGCCAAGTCGCGACCAGTTTTCGACCTTCCTGGTGCGGGACCTGCCGTTTTCACGGTTTTATGAGTTCCGCCTGAACGGCCAGCTGCTGGCCGTCGCCGTCACCGATTTACTGCCGAACGGTCTTTCGGCTGTCTACACCTTCTACGAACCATCCGAAGAGCGTCGCAGCCTTGGGCGCTATGCAATCCTGTGGCAAATCGCCGAGGCCAGGCGACTGGGGCTAGAGGCGGTCTACCTCGGCTACTGGATCAAAAACTGCAAAAAAATGAATTACAAGACTCAATATCGCCCTATTGAGTTGCTGATTAATCAGCGCTGGGTGGTTCTAAACTAGAGCCGGCCCTAAACCCCTTGGCTTAAACCCCACTTTTCGGGCACAATGCACGCCGCTTTTGCCTGGCGCAGTTGCACCGGGCCATTCATTGGACACCGAGGGCTTTACTGCATGTCGAAAGAAGACAGCTTCGAAATGGAAGGCACTGTCGTCGACACCCTGCCCAACACCATGTTTCGTGTGGAGTTGGAAAATGGGCACGTCGTAACCGCGCACATCTCCGGCAAGATGCGCAAGAACTACATCCGTATTCTTACCGGCGACAAAGTGCGCGTAGAGCTGACTCCCTATGACTTGAGCAAAGGGCGCATCACTTACCGCGCCCGCTAATCTGGTCAATACAAGACGCCCGGCTTATGCCGGGCGTTTTTGTTTGTCTGGGATTTAGCTGCCATCACACCAAACCCTGTGGGAGCGGGCTTGCTCGCGAATGCGATCTGTCTGACACAGGGATGCTGGATATGCCGACGCTTTCGCGAGCAAGCCCGCTCCCACAAAGGATTTGTGTATGACCTACAGACAACAAAAAGGCGCCTTTCGGCGCCTTTTTGCTTTGTTGCGGTTTAACGTCAGGCCATCTCGGCCGTGGTCTCGAACTCGAAGGTCAGCTCGCCATCCTTGATGTCGATGTGCACCACACCGCCATGCTCGGCCAGTTCGCCAAAAAGAATCTCCTCCGCCAGTGGGCGCTTGATCTTGTCCTGGATCAGGCGCGCCATTGGGCGAGCACCCATCGCTGCATCGTAGCCACCTTCGGCGAGCCAGCTGCGGGCCGCATCGGTGACTTCCAGCAACACTCGCTTGTCTTCCAGCTGCGCCTGAAGCTCGGTAAGGAACTTGTCCACCACGCTCTTGATGACCTCATGGCTGAGGCGACCAAACTGGATAATGGTGTCCAGACGGTTGCGGAATTCCGGCGTGAAGCTCTTCTTGATCACTTCCATCGCATCGGACGAGTGGTCCTGGAAGGTGAAACCGATCGAAGCACGCGCAGCTGTCTCGGCACCGGCGTTGGTCGTCATGATGACGATCACGTTACGGAAATCCGCCTTGCGCCCGTTGTTATCGGTCAAGGTACCGTGGTCCATGACCTGCAGCAGCAGGTTGAAGACTTCCGGATGCGCTTTCTCGATTTCATCGAGCAACAGCACGCAGTGTGGTTGCTTGGTAATGGCTTCGGTCAGCAGACCGCCCTGGTCGAACCCGACATAACCCGGAGGCGCACCGATCAGACGCGATACGGTGTGGCGCTCCATGTACTCGGACATGTCGAAGCGAATCAGCTCGACACCCAGCGCCTTGGCCAACTGACGCGCCGCTTCGGTTTTACCGACACCGGTAGGCCCTGCGAACAGGAACGAACCGACAGGCTTGTCAGGGGACTTGAGGCCGGCACGGGACAACTTGATCGCGGTGGCCAGCGAATCGATCGCGGCATCCTGACCAAACACGGTCAACTTCAGGTCACGCTCGAGGTTACGCAGCAATTCCTTGTCGGAGCTGGTGACGTGCTTTGGTGGAATCCGCGCGATTTTCGCGACGATGTCTTCGACCTGAGGCACTTCGATGCGCTTGACACGCATCTCGACCGGTTGCAGGCGCTGGTAGGCACCCGCTTCGTCGATCACATCGATCGCTTTGTCCGGCATGTGACGATCATTGATGTAACGCGAAGCCAGTTCGGCAGCCGCGCGCAGGGCCTCATCGCTGTATTCGATATTGTGATGGCTTTCGAAACGCCCCTTCAGGCCGCGCAGAATGCCAATGGTGTCTTCCACCGAAGGCTCCGACACATCGACCTTCTGGAAGCGCCGGGCCAAGGCACGGTCCTTCTCGAAGATGCCGCGGAATTCCTGGAAGGTGGTCGACCCGATGCAACGGATATCACCCGAGGACAGCAACGGCTTGAGCAGGTTCGAGGCATCCATGACACCACCGGACGCAGCACCCGCACCGATGATGGTGTGGATCTCGTCGATGAACAGGATTGCCTGCGGCCGTTTTTTCAGCTCATTGAGCAACGCCTTGAAGCGCTTCTCGAAATCGCCACGGTACTTGGTACCGGCCAGCAGGGCACCCAGGTCGAGGGAGTAAACCACGCTGTTGGCCAGCAGGTCCGGCACCTGGTTGTCGACAATGCGCTTGGCCAGGCCTTCGGCAATCGCGGTTTTACCCACGCCCGCCTCGCCCACCAGCAGCGGGTTGTTCTTGCGTCGACGTGCCAGGATCTGTGCGACACGTTCGACTTCCAGCTCACGCCCCACCAACGGATCGATACGACCCTGGCGCGCGAGTTCGTTGAGGTTGCTGGCATAAGCATCCAGGGGATTGCCCGAGGAAGAAGACTCACCGCCCTCGTCGTCCTGCATATCTTGCTCACCTTCAGAGTGATCGCCATGCCCCGGCACCTTGGAAATGCCATGGGCGATGTAGTTGACGACATCTATGCGGGCAACGCTCTGCTGTTTCAGCAGGAACACCGCCTGACTCTCTTGCTCACTGAAGATCGCGACCAGCACGTTGGCACCAGTCACTTCGCGTTTGCCCGAGCTCTGTACGTGAAACACAGCACGTTGCAGGACACGCTGGAAGCCCAGGGTTGGCTGGGTTTCGCGATCCTCGTCATGCACGGGGATCAATGGCGTGGTGGAGTCGATGAACTCCTGCAGGTCATGCTTGAGTTTGTCGAGGTTTGCGCCGCACGCACGCAGAACGGTGGCGGCAGCCTCATTGTCCAATAGGGCCAGCAGGAGGTGTTCGACGGTCATGAACTCATGACGCTTCGAACGGGCCTCCTTGAAGGCAAGATTGAGGGTGACTTCGAGCTCGCGGTTTAACATAGCTTCACCTCATACCCAAGTGGTCGGCGATTAACCGTCCTTCTCGATTTCACAGAGTAGCGGATGCTGGCTTTCCCTGGCGTACTGGTTGACCTGCATGGCCTTGGTCTCCGCGATGTCGCGGGTAAACACTCCACATACTGCCCGTCCTTCTGTATGGACGGCCAGCATGACCTTGGTCGCCAGCTCGCGATTCAGGTTAAAAAACACCTCGAGCACTTCGACGACGAAATCCATCGGTGTGTAGTCATCATTGAACAAAACCACCTTGTACATCGGCGGCGCCTGTAGAGCAGGCTTTGCCTCCTGAACAGCAATGCCTGCGGAATCGTCGTCGTGTAAATCAGGGCGATCCTGATTGAATGTTAGTCGAATCTGGCTGATTGCATGCATGGAAAGAAAGGTTCGTCAGTTGTTCAAATACAGTGGTGGGGGCGGCTATCAGCGATTTCAACTCCGACTGCCGGTCAGCTTGACTATCGGCAAAAGGGTGTTACAACCAATAGAGCCCACAGTGGGTAAAAAAGGTCCGCGGAGTCAAACTTATTTACAGGTTCGACTG
The DNA here is from genome assembly GCF_019219205.1 of Pseudomonas sp. PDM27. NCBI lineage: Bacteria > Pseudomonadati > Pseudomonadota > Gammaproteobacteria > Pseudomonadales > Pseudomonadaceae > Pseudomonas > Pseudomonas sp. PDM27. Next base: position 1,018,770 of record NZ_JAHUWF010000001.1, read on the forward strand.
CGGATGTAGTGGATGATACTCCAGTGATGGAGTCTGTTGCAGAGGGAGTTGGGTATGGCAGTCGGCAAGGTGAAGTGGTTCAACAACGCCAAGGGTTACGGATTCATCAACGAGGAAGGCAAGACAGAAGATCTGTTTGCCCACTACTCGGCCATTAAAATGGAAGGTTATAAAACCCTGAAAGCCGGGCAAGCCGTCGTATTCGACATCATCCAGGGGCCCAAAGGCCTTCACGCGGTCAACATCACCAACCCGGTAGATGCCTTGAAAGCCGCGACACAGTCACCTGAGCAGACCGTTTCGGTTTAACACCGCCGGGTCAACCAGCCATAAAAAAACCGCCTGACTCAACTTCTTGAATCAGGCGGTTTTTGTGTACCTGCGTTTTCTTACATGTGCGAGATCAGCGCATCACCGAAACCGGAAGACGACACCAGTTTCGCCCCTTCCATCAGACGCTCGAAATCATAGGTCACGGTCTTGGCGGAAATCGCGCCATTGGTGCCCTTGATGATCAGGTCGGCCGCTTCGGTCCAGCCCATGTGGCGCAGCATCATCTCAGCGGAGAGGATCAGCGAACCCGGGTTGACCTGGTCCTTGCCGGCGTACTTCGGCGCCGTACCGTGGGTGGCTTCGAACATGGCCACGGTGTCGGACAGGTTGGCACCCGGTGCGATACCGATACCGCCCACTTCCGCCGCCAGGGCGTCGGAGAGGTAGTCACCGTTCAGGTTCAGGGTCGCGATCACATCGTACTCGGCCGGGCGCAGCAGGATCTGCTGGAGCATGGCGTCGGCGATGGCATCCTTGACGATGACGTTCTTGCCGGTTTTCGGGTTCTTGAACTGCATCCACGGACCGCCGTCGAGCAGGGTCGCGCCGAATTCTTCAGCCGCCACTTCGTAGGCCCATTCCTTGAAGGCACCTTCGGTGAACTTCATGATGTTGCCTTTGTGCACGATGGTCAGCGAATCGCGATCGTTGTCGACCACATATTGCAGGGCCTTGCGCGCCAGACGCTTGGTGCCTTGCAGCGAAACCGGCTTGACACCGATACCGCAGTTCTCGTCGAAACGGATCTTGGTGACGCCCATTTCTTCTTTAAGGAACTTGATGACCTTGGTGGCTTCCGGCGTACCGGCCTTCCACTCGATACCCGCATAGATGTCTTCGGAGTTCTCGCGGAAGATGGTCATGTCGACATCACCCGGCTTCTTGACCGGGCTAGGCACGCCTTCGAACCAGCGCACCGGACGCAGGCAGACGTACAGGTCGAGTTGCTGGCGCAGGGCCACGTTCAGCGAACGGATGCCGCCACCGACCGGGGTGGTCAGCGGGCCCTTGATGGAAACCACGTAATCCTTGACCGCGTCCAGGGTTTCCTGAGGCAGCCAGGTGTCCTGATCGTAGACCTGAGTCGCTTTTTCCCCGGCGTACACCTCCATCCAGGAAATCTTGCGCTCGCCACCATAAGCCTTCTTAACAGCAGCATCGACAACCTTGATCATGACCGGGCTGATGTCGACACCAATGCCGTCGCCTTCGATGAAGGGGATGATCGGGTTATTAGGAACATTGAGAGAATGGTCTGCATTGACGGTGATTTTGTCGCCGACGGCTGGAACCTGAATCTTCTTGTAACCCATGCTGAACTCCATTGATTGGATTGAACATCTGGCTTGGTTCGAGCGTAACCCAGTTGAATCGGCGCGCAAACCCTATGTTCTATCCATATGCCGCAAAGCCGCACAACCAGCGGCCTACAAGCCTGAAAGCAAAGGGAAAAACGCCAAACTCAAGCACGACGAATGACCTTACGCCCTCCTCGCCCCTGCGACCTTTAGACCAATGGACGACATTCGTTGCGTATGAACCATCGGCAGATTGCCAGCTACCTATGTATAATGCCGCCGCTGACTAAAGGGTCACGACGTGTTGAACGGCTCTACGACGAGAGTTTCAACCCGATAAGTCGGTCTGTTACCGCAGCCCGACTGCTTGACGCCCCACTGATGCACCCAACATCACAGCAACGAAACCTCGATATTCGGCTCATGGATGACTTTGAACGAACGCGCTTACCCGGCGCCCTCGAGTTTCTGCGCACGCTTTAGCAAAGAAGAGAGAGTTAATCCGAATATGCCCACCCGCTCGAAGATCATCTATACCTTCACCGACGAAGCTCCTGCCCTCGCCACCTATTCACTGTTGCCTATCGTAGAGGCGTTCACCGCCTCGGCTGATATCGCCGTTGAAACCCGCGATATCTCTCTTGCAGGGCGCATCCTGGCCAGCTTCCCCGAGCAACTGGGTGACAAAGCCGTAGCCGACCACCTCGCCGAACTGGGCGCCCTGGCCGTTACGCCTGAAGCCAACATCATCAAGCTGCCGAACATCAGTGCTTCGGTTCCACAACTGCAAGCCGCGATCAAAGAGCTGCAAGCCCAGGGCTACAACCTGCCGGACTACCCGGAAACCGTGACCTGCGACGCCGACAAAGAAGCCAAGGCGCGCTACGACAAGGTCAAGGGCAGCGCCGTGAACCCGGTTCTGCGTGAAGGCAACTCCGACCGTCGCGCTCCGCTGTCGGTCAAGAACTACGCGCGCAAGCACCCGCACAAAATGGGCGCCTGGGCCAAGGACTCCAAGTCCCACGTTGCGCACATGAGCACCGGCGATTTCTACGGCAGCGAAAAAGCCGCCCTGATCGACGCCGCTGACGCCGTGAAAATCGAACTGATCGCTCAAGACGGCACCGCCACCGTCCTGAAAGAAAAGACCAGCGTACAAGCCGGTGAGATCCTCGATTGCGCGGTCATGAGCAAAAACGCCCTGCGCAGCTTCATCGCCGCCGAAATCGAAGACGCCAAGGCACAAGGCGTGCTGCTGTCGGTTCACCTGAAAGCCACCATGATGAAGGTCTCCGACCCGATCATGTTCGGCCAGATCGTTGCCGAGTTCTATAAAGACGCACTGGCCAAGCACGCTGACGTGCTGGCACAGATCGGCTTCAACCTGAACAACGGCATCGGCGACCTGTACGCTCGCATCAAGGCCCTGCCTGCTGAACAGCAAGCGGCCATCGAAGCTGACATCCAGGCGGTCTACGCCGCTCGCCCTTCCCTGGCGATGGTCAACTCCGACAAAGGCATCACCAACCTGCACGTGCCGAGCGACGTGATCGTCGACGCCTCGATGCCAGCGATGATCCGCGACTCCGGCAAGATGTGGGGCACCGACGGCCAGTTGCACGACACCAAGGCCGTGATCCCGGATCGTTGCTACGCGACCATCTACCAGGCCGTGATCGAAGATTGCAAAGCCAACGGCGCATTCGATCCGACCACCATGGGCAGCGTGCCGAACGTTGGCCTGATGGCGAAGAAAGCCGAAGAGTACGGTTCCCACGACAAGACCTTCCAGATCAAGGCTGACGGCGTTGTTCGCGTCACCGACAGCAAGGGCAACCTGCTGCTGGAGCAGTCGGTCGAAGCCGGCGACATCTTCCGCATGTGCCAGACCAAAGACGCGCCGATCCAGGACTGGGTCAAACTGGCCGTCAACCGTGCTCGCGCCAGCAGCACTCCGGCGATTTTCTGGCTGGACCCAATGCGCGCCCACGACGGCGTGGTGATCGAGAAAGTTCAGGCCTACCTGAAGGATCACGACACTGCCGGCCTGGACATCCAGATCATGTCGCCTGTCGACGCCATGAAGTTCACCCTGCAGCGCACCCGCGAAGGCAAGGACACCATCTCGGTGACCGGCAACGTACTGCGCGACTACCTGACCGACCTGTTCCCGATCATGGAACTGGGCACCAGCGCCAAGATGCTGTCGATCGTGCCGCTGATGAACGGCGGTGGCCTGTTCGAAACCGGCGCCGGCGGTTCGGCGCCGAAGCACGTTCAGCAACTGCTGGAAGAGAACTTCCTGCGCTGGGATTCGCTGGGTGAATTCCTGGCCCTGGCCGCGTCCCTGGAACACCTGGGCGTGACCTACAACAATCCAAAGGCGCTGGTACTGGCCAAGACCCTGGACCAAGCCACCGGCCAGTTCCTGGACAACAACAAGTCGCCATCGCGCAAAGTCGGCAACATCGACAACCGCGGCAGCCACTTCTACCTGGCGCTGTACTGGGCTCAAGCCCTGGCCGCCCAGACCGAAGACACTGCACTGCAAGCGCAGTTCGCGACCCTGGCCAAAACCCTGACCGAGAACGAGGCGACCATCGTTGCCGAACTCAACGCCGTTCAGGGCAAGCCAGTGGACATCGGCGGTTACTACCACGCCGACGCCGAGCTGATCAGCAAGGCCATGCGCCCAAGCGCAACCTTCAACGCAGCGGTTGCAGCGCTGGTTTAAGGTTGTAAGGAAGCACCACAAACCCCGGCCATGTGCCGGGGTTTGTGTTTTCTGGCCTTCACACAACTTTATCTGTCGAAATCGGACCCCGTGGGAGCGAGCCTGCTCGCGAATGCGGTTTATCATTCAACATCAATGCTGGCTGACCCACCGCTTTCGCGAGCAGGCTCGCTCCCACATTAATCGCATTCCAAGCTTAATCTGAGGACACTTCATGGACTGGAAACCCCACATCACCGTCGCCACCATCGTCGAAGACAACGGCCGCTTCCTGATGGTCGAAGAACTCAAGCACGGTCGCGTGGTGCTCAACCAGCCCGCAGGCCACCTGGATCCGAACGAAACCCTGACCGAAGCCGCCGTGCGCGAAACCCTCGAGGAAACTGGCTGGGATGTCGAACCGACCGGCGTACTGGGCATTTACCTCTACACCGCCCCGAGCAACGGCGTGACCTACCAGCGGGTCTGCTTCATCGCCAAAGCGCTGAAACACCACCCCGATTATCAACTGGACGACGGCATCGTCGGCGCCAAGTGGTTGACCCGCGAGGAATTAATCGAGCAGCGCGACAACTGGCGCAGCGAGCTGATCATGCGCTGCATCGATGACTATCTGGCAGGCCAACACTTCGGCCTTGAATTGATCCGTCCTTCTCTTTAGCCATGCAGGCTCCGGCCTGTTAGAATCGCGTCCTTTTTCAAGACACTCATTGAATCCCTATGCGTGATCCAGCCCCTTCTGACACACAAAAGAAGCGCGTCATTGTCGGCATGTCCGGCGGCGTGGACTCTTCCGTTTCCGCCCTCCTGCTGATCGAGCAGGGTTATGAGGTGGAAGGCCTGTTCATGAAGAACTGGGAAGAAGACGATGGAACGGAATACTGCACCGCCATGGATGACCTGGCGGACGCCCAGGCCGTGTGCGACAAGATCGGCATCAAGCTGCACACCGCCAACTTCGCCGCCGAGTACTGGGACAACGTGTTCGAGCATTTCCTGGCCGAATACAAGGCCGGACGCACGCCGAACCCGGACATCCTGTGCAACCGCGAAATCAAGTTCAAGGCGTTCCTCGACTACGCCATGATGCTTGGCGCCGACCTGATCGCCACCGGCCACTACGTGCGTCGCCGCGACATCGATGGCCGCACCGAACTGCTCAAGGGCCTGGACCCGAACAAGGACCAGAGCTACTTCCTGCACGCCGTCGGCGGCGAACAGATCGCCAAGACCCTGTTCCCGGTCGGCGAGCTGGAAAAACCGCAAGTGCGCGCGATTGCCGAAAAGTACGAACTGGCGACCGCGAAGAAGAAGGACTCCACCGGGATCTGCTTCATCGGCGAGCGCCGCTTCAGCGACTTCCTCAAACAGTACCTGCCGGCACAACCGGGCGAGATCAAGACCACCGAAGGTGAAATCATCGGCCGCCATCATGGCCTGATGTATCACACCATCGGCCAGCGCCAGGGCCTGGGCATCGGCGGCCTGAAAGACGCCAGCGACGAGCCGTGGTACGTGCTGATCAAGGACCTGGAGCACAACGAGCTGATCGTCGGCCAGGGCAATGACCACCCGTGGCTGTTCTCCCGCGCCCTGCTCGCCTCCGATATCTACTGGGTCAACCCGATCGACCTGAGCCAGCCACGCAAGCTGACCGCCAAGGTTCGTTATCGCCAGAGCGACCAGCCCTGCACCCTGGAAAAAACCGCCACCGGTTATCGCGCGACCTTCGATGATCCGCAACGCGCGGTCACTCCGGGCCAGTCCGTGGTGTTCTATGACGGTGAGATCTGCCTCGGCGGCGGCGTGATTGAAGTCGCCGAGCCGTGGACGAGCAAGGGCCAGGCCCTATGAACCCGATTCAGGAGCAACTGACAGCACTGGGCGGCGTGTTTCTCGCCGCGGTGCTGGTGGACAGGATTGCCAAGAGCGGCCAGACCAACGAGGCCGGCCTGAGCTGCATGCTCGGCAGCCTGCTGATCCGTGACCCCAAGGACACCCTGGAAGTCTATGGCGGCGATGACATCAACCTGCGTGAAGGCTATCGCGCCCTGATCGGCGCCCTCGAGCGCGACCCGAGCGCCCTGCAGCGCGAGCCGCTGCGCTATGCCCTGGCGATGCTCGGTCTTGAGCGCCAACTGGCAAAACGTGGCGACATGCTCGAGGTGATCGGCAAGCGTTTGCCGCAGATCCAGTCCCAGGTCGAACACTTCGGCCCGGCGCACGAAAACGTGATCGCCGCCTGCGGCGCGCTGTACCAGGACACGTTGAGCACCCTGCGCCAACGTATCCAGGTGCACGGCGACATGCGCAACCTGCAACAACCGAGCAACGCCTCGAAAATTCGCGCCCTGCTGCTGGCCGGCATCCGTTCTGCACGCCTGTGGCGGCAATTGGGCGGTCATCGCTGGCAGTTGGTAATCAGCCGTCGAAAATTGCTCAAAGAGCTTTACCCCTTGATGCGTAACGAATAACCCGCATCGACAGCACCGAACTCTGCAATACGCGTAATACGCCGGTCAGTTGGCGACGGACCGGCGGATTTTTTCATGTATGATACGCGCCCCATTTCGTTGCCCGACTGTCCGAGAACACCCCATGCAGCTCTCTTCGCTCACTGCGGTTTCCCCTGTTGACGGCCGCTACGCCGGCAAAACCCAGGCCCTGCGCCCAATTTTCAGCGAGTACGGCCTGATCCGTGCCCGCGTTCTGGTTGAAGTGCGCTGGCTCCAGCGCCTGGCCGCTCACCCTGCCATCAGCGAAGTGCCGGCGTTCTCCGCCGAAGCCAACGCTGTGCTCAACACCCTGGCGGAAAACTTCTCTCTGGAGCACGCCGAGCGCGTCAAAGAGATCGAGCGCACCACCAACCACGACGTCAAGGCCATCGAATACCTGCTCAAAGAGCAAGCGGCCAAGCTGCCGGAGCTGGCCAAGGTCAGCGAGTTCATCCACTTTGCCTGCACCAGCGAGGACATCAACAACCTGTCCCACGCCCTGATGCTGCGCGAAGGCCGTGATGACGTGATGCTGCCGCTGATGCGCCAGACCGCCAACGCCATCCGCGAACTGGCCATCCGTTTCGCCGACGTGCCGATGCTATCGCGCACCCACGGTCAACCGGCCTCGCCGACCACCCTGGGCAAAGAACTGGCGAACGTGGTTTACCGCCTTGAGCGCCAGATCGCTCAAGTCGCTGCCGTTCCGCTGCTGGGCAAGATCAACGGCGCTGTCGGCAACTACAACGCCCACCTGTCGGCCTACCCTGAGATCGACTGGGAAGCCAATGCCCGCGCCTTCATCGAAGACGAGCTGGGCCTGGGCTTCAACCCGTACACCACGCAGATCGAACCGCACGACTACATTGCCGAGCTGTTCGACGCGATCGCCCGCTTCAACACCATCCTGATCGACTTCGACCGCGACATCTGGGGCTACATCTCCCTGGGTTACTTCAAACAGCGCACCATCGCTGGCGAAATCGGTTCGTCGACCATGCCGCACAAGGTCAACCCGATCGACTTCGAAAACTCCGAAGGCAACCTGGGCATCGCCAACGCCCTGTTCCAGCACCTGGCGAGCAAGCTGCCGATCTCCCGCTGGCAGCGCGACCTGACCGACTCCACCGTACTGCGTAACCTCGGTGTCGGCTTCGCCCACAGCGTGATCGCGTACGAAGCCAGCCTCAAGGGCATCAGCAAGCTTGAGCTCAACGAGCAGAAGATTGCCGCCGACCTGGACGCTTGCTGGGAAGTATTGGCCGAGCCGATCCAGACCGTGATGCGTCGCTACAACATCGAAAACCCGTACGAAAAACTGAAAGAACTGACCCGTGGCAAGGGCATCAGCCCTGAAGCGCTGCAGACTTTCATCGACGGCCTGGACATGCCAGCCGCCGCCAAGGCCGAGCTGAAACTGCTCACCCCGGCGAACTACATCGGCAACGCTGTAGAGCAAGCCAAACGCATCTGATCGATCGCTAGACCCTTTGAAGACGCCCGGCCGCGCCGGGCGTTTTTATTCCCGTCTGAAAAGTGCATTTTTTCAATAGGTTACACATGAATCCTGATATTCCTCTTCAACTTCTGGGCGGCATCACGGCACGGGAATTCCTGCGCGATTACTGGCAGAAAAAGCCGCTGTTGATCCGTCAGGCGATTCCTGATTTCGAAAGCCCGATCGACGCCGACGAACTGGCCGGCCTGGCGCTGGAAGAAGAAGTCGAATCGCGCCTGATCATCGAGAATGGCGAGCGTCCATGGGAACTGCGTCGCGGCCCGTTCGCCGAAGATGAATTCAGCAAGCTGCCTGAGCGTGACTGGACCCTGCTGGTTCAGGCCGTGGATCAGTTCGTCCCGGAAGTCAGCGAACTGCTGGAAAACTTCCGCTTCCTGCCGAGCTGGCGCATCGACGACGTGATGATCAGCTACGCCGCGCCAGGTGGCAGCGTGGGTCCGCACTTCGACAACTACGACGTGTTCCTGCTGCAAGGCCACGGCAAGCGCAACTGGAAGATCGGCCAGATGTGCAACGCCGAGAGCCCGATGCTGACCCACGCCGACCTGCGCATCCTCTCCGAATTCGAAGCCACCGATGAATGGGTGCTGGAACCGGGCGACATGCTCTACCTGCCGCCGCGCCTGGCTCACTGCGGCGTCGCCGTGGATGACTGCATGACCTACTCGGTGGGCTTCCGCGCGCCGAGCGCCGCTGAAGTGCTGACCCACTTCACCGACTTCCTCAGCCAGTTCCTGTCGGACGAAGAACGCTACACCGACGCCGACGCCTTGCCGGCTGCCGATCCTCACCAGATCCAGCGCGATGCACTCGACCGCCTCAAAGGCCTGCTGGCCGAGCACATGAGCGACGAGCGCCTGCTGCTGACCTGGTTCGGCCAGTTCATGACCGAGCCACGCTACCCGGAACTGGTGGTGGGTCCGGAAGACGTCGAAGAAGAGGACTTCATGTCCGCCCTGGAGCAAGGCGCGATCCTGATTCGCAACCCGAGCGCGCGCCTGGCGTGGTCCGAAGTCGATGACGACCTGCTGCTGTTCGCCAGCGGCCAGAGCCGTTACCTGCCGGGCAAACTGCGCGAACTGCTGAAGATGATCTGCGCCGCCGACGCGCTGCACACCGACAACCTCGGCGAATGGTTGAACGATGAAGACGGCCGCGGCCTCTTGTGCGAACTGGTCAAGCAAGGAAGCCTGGGGTTTGCCGATGAATAAGATTCACGTACGTGTCGCAGACTGGCAAAAGGACAACGCCGAGATCCGGCGCATTCGTGAAGCGGTGTTCGTCGCCGAGCAATCCGTTCCGCCAGAACTGGAATGGGACGCCGATGACATTGATGCCGTGCATTTCCTCGCTTACGAAGGCGACTTTCCGATTGGCACCGCGCGCCTGCTGCCCGATGGACATGTCGGCCGGGTCTCGGTACTCAAGGACTGGCGCGGCCTGAAAGTCGGCGATGCATTGATGCAAGCGGTCATCGGCGAAGCCGAAGAGCGCGGACTCAAGCAGCAGATGCTCAGCGCCCAGGTACAAGCCACGGCGTTCTATGAGCGCCTGGGCTTTCACATGGTCAGTGAGGAGTTCCTGGAAGCCGGGATTCCGCATGTGGACATGGTGCGGCATTCGGCCTGAGACCGAGTCGCCTACATCGTCGGAACGCCGCCCGGAGCAAGCTCGCTCCCACAATAGATCTGTGAGTTGTTGAAGATTCTGGCAACACCATCGATCCCTGTGGGAGCGAGCTTGCTCGCGATAGCAGCCTCAAGAACACCACAAAACGCCCTGACATCACACGATGCCGGGGCGTTTTGCTGTCCAGGATTCAACTAGCGCCACTCCAGGCCGACAAACTGGCAATATCAACACATGCACCTGTAGGAGCGAGCTTGCTCGCGATGGACTTGAGAACGCCGCGGGGTGTCAGGCTTCACGCATTATCGTTCACGACCATCGCGAGCAAGCTCGCTCCTACACAAATCACAAAGCCGGAGATAACGGATATGTCCCTACGCGCCCTGCTCAGCACCCTGCTGGTAGCCTGCAGTTTTTCGGTCATGGCAGCCACAGAAATCGTGCCCCTGAACTACCGCACCAGCGCCGACCTGCTGCCGGTGGCGCAGGATTTCATCGGCAAGGACGGACAGGTCAGCGCCTACGGCAATCAACTCATCGTCAACGCCGATCAACGCAAGATCGACGAACTTAAAGCCCTTGTTTCCCAACTCGACACAGCACCCAAGCGCCTGCTGATCACTGTCGACACCAGCGACAACAACTTCCAGGGTGACCAGGGTACTTCAGCCAACGGCGCCAAGACCCGCATCATCAACTACAGCACCGACAGCCGTGACGGCGGCATTCAACAAGTGCAGGCCAGCGAAGGCGCACCGGCGCTGATCCAGGTCGGCCAGAGCGTGCCACTGACCAGCTCGCAGACCGATGGCTATGGCGACCTGCGCAGCCAGACCGAATACCGCAACGTCACCCAGGGCTTTTACGTCACCGCAAACGTCACCGGCGACATCGTTCACCTCTCGATCAGTACCAACCGTGACCGCATGAGCCAGGAACGTCAGGATGTAGTGAACGTGCAAAGTACCGACACAACCGTCACCGGCCACCTCGGTGAGTGGATCCTGCTGGCCGGGGTCAATGGCCAGACCCAGGCCGACAAACAGGGCCAGACCCGCAGCTACTCAACCCAGAGCCGCAACGACATGACTTTGCGGGTGAAAGTCGACACCTTGGACTAAACCACCGAAAACTGACTGGCGAGTCGTATTAGACCAAAGATGTAGTGCTTGAAAAAAAGCACTACAAAACGTTTGACGAGCCAAAAAAGCGAAGGCATGATGGCCTCGCTCCCGCTAATCAGGGGCCCTGGCAAGGGCCTTCGAGGCGATGTTCGCACCTACCCCGCGAACCGCTTCGTGTCTGTACCGCCCACAAGGTGTGTTTGACGAGGTTGTCGACTGGAACGAAGTTGTCCCGAGGGACGGAAGCGTAATAGGTAACCCGGCACCACACTGATGTTCGTACCAAGGCCCACGACGCCCGAATGCGCCCGCAGTTCGCCTTTACCTGCTCACTTCCCCTCGAGCCCATCGTTCATCCCGTCGCCCTCCCCGCCGAATCCGACTTGACGCTTAAGCTTCTGGTCAGCGAGCGCAGGAATTTTCCACCGCAGAACAACTTTTCATAAAGACGCGACGAGGTTTATCTCCCATGGCACTGACACGCGAACAGCAAATTGCAGCCCTCGAAAAAGACTGGGCTGAAAACCCGCGCTGGAAAGGCGTGACACGCACTTACTCCGCTGCTGACGTCGTCCGCCTGCGTGGCTCGGTTCAACCTGAGCACACCTTTGCAAAAATGGGCGCCGAGAAGCTGTGGAACCTGGTCACCCAGGGTGCCAAGCCAGCCTTCCGTCCTGAGAAAGATTTCGTCAACTGCATGGGCGCCCTGACCGGCGGCCAGGCTGTACAACAAGTCAAAGCCGGTATCCAGGCGATCTACCTGTCGGGCTGGCAGGTTGCTGCGGACAACAACTCCGCCGAATCGATGTACCCGGACCAGTCGCTGTACCCGGTGGACTCGGTTCCAACCGTGGTCAAGCGTATCAACAACTCGTTCCGTCGTGCCGACCAGATCCAGTGGAAAGCCGGCAAGAACCCGGGCGACGCAGGCTACATCGACTACTTCGCGCCGATCGTGGCTGACGCTGAAGCCGGTTTCGGCGGCGTACTGAACGCCTACGAGCTGATGAAGAGCATGATCGAAGCAGGCGCCGCCGGCGTTCACTTCGAAGACCAGCTGGCTTCCGTGAAGAAATGCGGCCACATGGGCGGCAAGGTACTGGTTCCTACCCAGGAAGCCGTACAGAAGCTGACCGCTGCCCGTCTGGCAGCTGACGTCGCCGGTACTCCGACCATCATCCTGGCCCGTACCGACGCCAACGCCGCTGACCTGCTGACGTCCGACTGCGACCCGTACGACCAGCCATTCGTGACTGGCGAACGCACCCAGGAAGGCTTCTACAAAGTGCGCGCCGGTCTGGACCAGGCCATCGCTCGCGGCCTGGCCTACGCTCCGTACGCCGACCTGATCTGGTGCGAAACCGCCAAGCCGGACCTGGACGAGGCTCGTCGCTTCGCTGAAGCGATCAAGAAGGAATACCCGGACCAACTGCTGTCGTACAACTGCTCGCCTTCCTTCAACTGGAAGAAAAACCTGGACGACGCGACCATCGCCAAGTTCCAGCGCGAACTGTCCGCCATGGGCTACAAGCACCAGTTCATCACCCTGGCCGGCATTCACAACATGTGGCACAGCATGTTCAACCTGGCGCACGACTACGCCCGCAACGACATGACTGCCTACGTGAAGCTGCAAGAGCAGGAATTCGCTGACGCCGCCAAAGGCTACACCTTCGTGGCTCACCAGCAGGAAGTGGGCACCGGCTACTTCGACGACATGACCACCGTGATCCAGGGTGGCTCGTCTTCGGTAACTGCACTGACCGGTTCGACTGAAGAAGAACAGTTCCACTGATCTGCTTCGCCTGAGACATCAGCCGCTGCGGACTGAATAGAAAGCTAACCGCAGCGCTGCACATCTGACGCCCCGACCGCCTGGTTCGGGGCGTTTTTTTGCCTGCGATTTCACCAACACCACACTCTCCCTGTAGGAGCGAGCCTGCTCGCGAAAAACTCAAGGACGCCGCTGGGGAATCTGGTTCCCCGCGTTATCGTTCACGACCATCGCGAGCGAGCTCGCTCCTACAAGTAACGCCCATATAAGACAACTTCCCGAGTATCTGAAGGACAAGCAGTATAAAAACCAAGCCAAACAATATTGATTATCATTTAGCTATAACTATGTTCGTTACATTCCTTACAAAACATAATTGACGAAATGCCGGCTAATGCCCACGGGCCAAGGGCCACAGGGCTTTTGGGGTTCCCTATGTCCTTATTCCTATAAATAATTTCGCTATAGGAATTTTACTTGCCGGGTGTTTAGCCATAAAATCAGCGGGATTGATTGCTGCGACATATCGTCACTGCTTTTGTTTCTTTTCAAGCTCAGAGACCTTTGCTCTCTGTTAAGGATTACCAGCATGCCCGAAGCGACAGGACTCATGGCCCACAACTGGGGCTTTGCCATTTTCCTTCTAGGCGTTGTCGGCCTCTGCGCCTTCATGCTGGGTGTCTCCAGCCTCCTCGGGTCAAAAGCCTGGGGCCGCAGCAAAAACGAACCGTTCGAGTCCGGCATGCTACCTACAGGTGGCGCCCGCTTGCGGCTCTCAGCCAAATTCTATCTGGTCGCGATGCTCTTCGTGATCTTCGATATCGAAGCCCTCTTTCTCTTTGCATGGTCTGTGTCCGTCCGCGAAAGCGGCTGGACCGGATTCGTCGAAGCTCTCGTTTTCATAGCAATTCTGTTGGCAGGCCTTGTCTACCTATTCCGAGTGGGCGCCCTTGACTGGGCTCCGGAAGCTCGGCGCAAGCGGCAAGCGAAGCTGAAACAATGAGGCTTTGGCAATGCAATACAATCTCACCAGGATCGACCCCGATGCTCCTAACGAGCAGTATCCGATTGGCCAGCGGGAAACCGTTTCCGATCCGTTAGAAGATCAAGTCCACAAAAACATTTTCATGGGCAAGCTCGAAGACGTGCTCAACGGCACGATCAACTGGGGGCGCAAGAACTCCCTGTGGCCGTATAACTTCGGTCTTTCGTGCTGCTACGTGGAAATGACCACCGCCTTCACGGCGCCCCACGACATCGCGCGCTTTGGCGCCGAGGTTATCCGGGCATCGCCGCGCCAGGCGGATTTCATGGTTATCGCCGGTACCTGCTTCATCAAGATGGCGCCGATCATTCAGCGTCTCTACGAGCAAATGCTCGAGCCTAAATGGGTCATTTCCATGGGTTCGTGCGCCAACTCCGGTGGCATGTACGACATCTACTCCGTCGTTCAAGGGGTGGACAAGTTCCTGCCCGTGGACGTCTACGTGCCTGGCTGCCCGCCCCGCCCTGAAGCTTTCCTGCAAGGCCTGATGCTGTTGCAGGAGTCGATTGGCCAGGAGCGTCGCCCACTTTCCTGGGTCGTTGGCGATCAAGGCGTGTATCGCGCCGAGATGCCTTCCGAGAAGGAAAAGCGCCGCGAACAGCGTATTCAGGTAACCAACCTGCGCAGCCCCGACGAAGTCTGATCCAGATCTGCTGTTTCAAAGAAACGAGAAGCTGGCTTCATTCTTTACGTTGACCGAAAGCGATAAATAACCATGACTACAGGCAGTGCTCTGTACATCCCGCCTTACAAGGCAGACGACCAGGATGTGGTCGTCGAACTGAACAACCGTTTTGGCCCGGAGGCGTTCACCGCCCAGCCTACCCGCACCGGCATGCCGGTGCTTTGGGTTGCCCGCGCCAAACTCGTCGAAGTCCTGACTTTCCTGCGTAACCTGCCCAAGCCGTACGTCATGCTCTATGACCTGCACGGCGTGGACGAGCGTCTGCGCACCAAGCGTCAAGGGCTGCCGAACGGCGTCGACTTCTCCGTGTTCTACCACTTGATGTCGATCGAGCGTAATAGTGACGTAATGATCAAGGTCGCCTTGTCCGAGAGCGACCTCAGCCTGCCGACCGTCACCAGCATCTGGCCGAACGCCAACTGGTACGAGCGTGAAGTCTGGGACATGTTCGGCATCGACTTCAAAGGCCACCCGCACCTGTCGCGCATCATGATGCCGCCGACCTGGGAAGGTCACCCGCTGCGCAAGGACTTCCCGGCGCGCGCCACCGAGTTCGATCCGTTCACCCTGAACCTGGCCAAGCAGCAGCTCGAAGAAGAGTCCGCGCGCTTCAAGCCGGAAGACTGGGGCATGAAACGCTCCGGCCCGAACGAGGACTACATGTTCCTCAACCTCGGCCCGAACCACCCTTCGGCGCACGGTGCGTTCCGCATCATCCTGCAGCTGGACGGTGAAGAGATCGTCGATTGCGTACCGGACGTCGGTTACCACCACCGTGGTGCCGAGAAAATGGCCGAGCGTCAGTCGTGGCACAGCTTCATCCCGTACACCGACCGTATCGATTACCTCGGCGGCGTGATGAACAACCTGCCGTACGTGCTCTCGGTCGAGAAGCTGGCCGGCATCAAGGTGCCGGAGAAGGTCGACGTCATCCGCATCATGATGGCCGAGTTCTTCCGGATCACCAGCCACCTGCTGTTCCTGGGTACCTACATCCAGGACGTCGGCGCCATGACCCCGGTGTTCTTCACCTTCACCGACCGCCAGCGCGCCTACACGGTGATCGAGGCCATTACCGGTTTCCGCCTGCACCCGGCCTGGTACCGCATCGGTGGCGTCGCCCACGACCTGCCGCGCGGCTGGGAAAAGCTGGTCAAGGACTTCGTCGAGTGGATGCCCAAGCGTCTGGACGAATACCAGAAAGCCGCCCTGGACAACAGCATCCTGCGTGGCCGGACCATCGGCGTTGCCGACTACAACACCAAAGAGGCCCTGGAATGGGGCGTCACCGGTGCCGGCCTGCGTTCGACCGGTTGCGACTTCGACCTGCGTAAAGCGCGCCCGTACTCGGGCTACGAGAACTTCGAATTCGAAGTGCCGCTGGCCGCCAATGGCGATGCCTACGACCGCTGCATCGTGCGTGTCGAAGAGATGCGCCAGAGCATCAGGATCATCGACCAGTGCCTGCGCAACATGCCGGAAGGCCCGTACAAGGCGGATCACCCGCTGACCACGCCGCCGCCGAAAGAGCGCACCCTGCAGCACATCGAAACCTTGATCACGCACTTCCTGCAGGTTTCGTGGGGCCCGGTCATGCCGGCCAACGAATCCTTCCAGATGATCGAAGCGACCAAGGGCATCAACAGTTATTACCTGACGAGCGATGGCGGCACCATGAGCTACCGCACCCGGATTCGTACCCCAAGCTTCCCGCACCTGCAGCAGATCCCTTCGGTGATCAAAGGCAGCATGGTCGCGGACTTGATCGCGTACCTGGGTAGTATCGATTTCGTTATGGCCGACGTGGACCGCTAAGCATGAACAGCACGCTTATCCAGACAGACCGTTTCACCTTTAGTGAAACCGAGCGCTCGGCCATCGAGCACGAGTTGCATCACTACGAAGACCCGCGCGCGGCGTCGATCGAAGCCCTGAAGATCGTCCAGAAGGAGCGTGGCTGGGTGCCGGACGGCGCCCTGTACGCCATCGGCGAGATCCTCGGCATCCCGGCCAGCGACGTTGAAGGCGTGGCGACGTTCTACAGCCAGATCTTCCGTCAGCCGGTCGGCCGCCACATCATTCGCGTCTGCGACAGCATGGTCTGCTACATCGGCGGCCACGAGTCCGTGGTCAGCGAAATCCAGAGCAAGCTCGGCATCGGCCTGGGTCAGACCACCACCGACGGTCGCTTCACCCTGCTGCCGGTCTGCTGCCTCGGCAACTGCGACAAGGCGCCGGCGCTGATGATCGACGACGACACGTTCGGTGATGTGCAGCCAGCAGGCGTTGCCAAATTGCTCGAGGGCTACGTATGACCCTGACTTCCTTCGGTCCAGCCAACCGCATCAAGCGTTCGGCCGAGACTCACCCGCTCACCTGGCGTCTGCGCGATGACGGCGAAGCCGTATGGCTCGACGAGTACCAGGCCAAGAACGGTTACGCCGCTGCGCGCAAGGCCTTCGCCGACATGGCCCAGGACGACATCGTCCAGACCGTGAAAGATTCCGGCCTCAAGGGTCGCGGCGGTGCGGGCTTCCCCACGGGCGTGAAGTGGGGCCTGATGCCCAAGGACGAATCCATCAACATCCGCTACCTGCTGTGCAACGCGGATGAAATGGAGCCGAACACCTGGAAAGACCGCATGCTGATGGAGCAACTGCCCCATCTGCTGATCGAAGGCATGCTGATCAGCGCCCGTGCGCTGAAAACCTACCGCGGCTACATCTTCCTGCGTGGCGAATACACCACCGCCGCCAAGCACCTCAACCGTGCCGTGGAAGAAGCCAAGGCAGCGGGCCTTTTGGGCAAGAACATCCTGGGCAGCGGTTTCGATTTCGAGCTGTTCGTCCACACCGGTGCCGGGCGTTACATCTGCGGTGAAGAAACCGCACTGATCAACTCCCTCGAAGGCCGCCGCGCCAACCCGCGCTCCAAGCCGCCCTTCCCTGCTGCCGTTGGCGTGTGGGGCAAGCCGACTTGCGTGAACAACGTCGAGACCCTGTGCAACGTGCCGGCAATCATTGCCGACGGCGTGGACTGGTATAAATCCCTGGCTCGCGAAGGCAGCGAAGACATGGGCACCAAGCTCATGGGCTTCTCCGGCAAGGTCAAGAACCCGGGCCTGTGGGAGTTGCCGTTCGGCGTCACCGGTCGCGAGCTGTTCGAAGACTACGCCGGTGGCATGCGCGACGGTTACAAGCTCAAGTGCTGGCAGCCAGGCGGCGCCGGTACCGGCTTCCTGTTGCCGGAACACCTGGACGCACAAATGTACGCCGGCGGCATCGCCAAAGTGGGCACCCGCATGGGTACCGGCCTGGCCATGGCGGTGGACGACAGCGTCAACATGGTGTCCCTGCTGCGCAACATGGAGCAGTTCTTCGCCCGCGAATCCTGTGGCTTCTGCACCCCGTGCCGCGATGGCTTGCCATGGAGCGTCAAGCTCCTGATGGCCATCGAGAACGGTGAAGGCCAGCCAGGCGACATCGAGACCCTGCTGGGTCTGGTCGGTTTCCTCGGCCCAGGCAAGACCTTCTGTGCTCACGCACCGGGCGCCGTGGAGCCGTTGGGCAGCGCAATCAAATACTTCCGTCCAGAGTTCGAAGCCGGTATCGCGCCTGTCAGCGCCGCCGTCCCGCCTCTGGCAAGGCCGATCGTAGTCGGCGCGTAACCGCTTAAAAAGGCGAAGGGTCCGTGCCCTTCGCTTTTCGTGTGATGACGCCGTAAGCGGCTGTGTTGATTCACGCGAATGACAAGATTCCATTAGCCACGCCCGCTGACACCGGGCCAACGAAGAACTTTGAACCATGGCCACTATCCACGTAGACGGCAAAGAGCTCGAAGTCGATGGGGCAGACAACCTGTTACAGGCATGTCTGTCGCTAGGCCTCGATATCCCTTATTTCTGCTGGCACCCTGCCCTGGGCAGCGTTGGCGCTTGCCGCCAGTGCGCGGTCAAGCAGTACACCGACGAGAACGACACCCGTGGTCGCATCGTCATGTCCTGCATGACCCCTGCCACCGACAACACCTGGATCTCCATCGAAGATGAAGAGTCCAAGGCGTTCCGCGCCAGTGTTGTTGAATGGCTGATGACCAACCACCCTCACGACTGCCCGGTCTGTGAGGAAGGCGGTCACTGCCACCTGCAAGACATGACGGTAATGACCGGCCACAACGAGCGCCGTTACCGCTTCACCAAGCGTACCCACCAGAACCAGCAACTGGGCCCGTTCATTTCCCACGAAATGAACCGCTGCATCGCTTGCTACCGCTGCGTGCGCTTCTACAAGGACTACGCTGGCGGCACCGATCTCGGTGTGTTCGGCGCACACGACAACGTGTACTTCGGTCGCGTTGAAGACGGCACCCTGGAAAGCGAGTTCTCCGGCAACCTCACCGAGGTCTGCCCGACCGGTGTGTTCACCGACAAGACTCACTCCGAGCGCTACAACCGCAAGTGGGACATGCAGTTCTCGCCGAGCATCTGCCATGGCTGCTCCAGCGGTTGCAACATCTCCCCGGGCGAGCGTTACGGCGAACTGCGCCGCATCGAAAACCGCTTCAACGGTTCGGTGAACCAGTACTTCCTGTGCGACCGTGGCCGCTTCGGCTATGGCTACGTCAACCGCGAAGACCGTCCACGTCAGCCGCTGCTGGCCAACGGCACCAAGCTGAGCCTCGACGACGCGCTGGATAAAGCTGCTGATTTGCTGCGCGGTCGCAACATCGTCGGTATCGGTTCGCCTCGCGCCAGCCTCGAAAGCAACTACGCGTTGCGCGAGCTGGTCGGTGCCGAGCACTTCTACTCGGGTATCGAAGCCGCCGAACTGGAGCGCATCCGCCTGGTCCTGCAAGTGCTCAAAGACAGCCCGCTGCCAGTGCCGAACATGCGCGACATCGAAGACCACGACGCCGTGTTCGTCCTCGGTGAAGACCTGACCCAGACGGCTGCGCGCATGGCCCTGTCCCTGCGCCAATCGGTCAAGGGCAAGGCCGAAGACATGGCCGACGCCATGCGCGTCCAGCCTTGGCTCGACGCCGCCGTGAAGAACATCGGCCAGCACGCGCTGAACCCGCTGTTCATCGCCAGCCTGGCTGAAACCAAGCTCGACGACATCGCCGAAGAGTGCGTTCACGCCGCTCCCGACGACCTGGCCCGCATCGGTTTCGCCGTGGCGCACGCCCTCGACGCCAGCGCGCCTGCCGTTGAAGGCCTGGACGCTGAAGCCCTCGAACTGGCCAAGCGCATCGCCGACGCCCTGCTCGCGGCCAAGCGCCCACTGATCATCGCCGGTACTTCCCTGGGCTCCAAAGCCCTGATCGAAGCTGCCGCGAACATCGCCAAGGCCCTGAAGCTGCGCGAGAAGAACGGTTCCATCAGCCTGATCGTGCCGGAGGCCAACAGCCTCGGCCTGGCCATGCTCGGTGGCGAATCGGTCGACGCCGCGCTGCAAGCGGTGATCGATGGCAAGGCCGACGCCATTGTCGTGCTGGAAAACGATCTGTACACCCGTACCGACAAGGCCCGTGTCGATGCCGCCCTGACTGCCGCGAAAGTGCTGATCGTCGCCGACCATCAGAAGACCGCCACCAGCGATCGCGCGCACCTGGTGCTGCCAGCTGCCAGCTTCGCTGAAGGCGACGGTACCCTGGTCAGCCAGGAAGGCCGCGCCCAGCGCTTCTTCCAGGTCTTCGATCCGAAGTACATGGACGCGAGCATCCTGGTCCACGAAGGCTGGCGCTGGCTGCATGCCCTGCGCGCCACCCTGCTGAACCAGCCGATCGACTGGACCCAGCTGGACCACGCCACCGCCGCTGTCGCTTCCAGCACCCCGGTCCTGAACCGCATTGTCGACGCCGCACCGTCCGCCGCGTTCCGCATCAAGGGCATGAAACTGGCCCGTGAACCGCTGCGCTACTCCGGTCGTACCGCCATGCGCGCCGACATCAACGTGCACGAACCGCGTACCCCGCAGGACAAGGACACCGCGTTCGCCTTCTCCATGGAAGGTTACTCGGGTTCGGCCGAACCGCGTCAGCAAGTGCCATTCGCCTGGTCTCCGGGCTGGAACTCGCCGCAAGCCTGGAACAAGTTCCAGGACGAAGTCGGTGGTCACATCCGCGCTGGCGACCCGGGCACCCGCCTGATCGAAAGCACCGGTGACTCGCTGAACTGGTTCGCCAGCGTTCCGCGCGCGTTCAACCCGGCTCCAGGCACCTGGCAGGTCGTGCCGTTCTTCCACCTGTTCGGCAGCGAAGAAAACTCTTCGAAAGCCGCTCCGGTCCAGGAACGCATTCCGGCTGCCTACGTCGCACTGGCCAAGTCCGAAGCCGACCGCCTGGGCGTCAACGACGGTGCCATGCTGAGCCTGAACGTGGCCGGCCAGACCCTGCGTCTGCCGTTGCGCATCAATGAAGAGCTGGGCGCAGGCCTGGTGGCATTGCCTGCGGGCATCGCCGGCATTCCGCCAGCGATCTTTGGCAAATCCGTTGACGGTCTGCAGGAGGCAGCTCAATGACCTGGTTCACTCCTGAAGTGATCGACATCATCATCACGGTCCTCAAGGCCGTGGTGATTCTGCTCGCCGTGGTGGTTTGCGGCGCCCTGCTGAGCTGGGTCGAGCGTCGTTTGCTCGCCCTCTGGCAGGACCGTTACGGTCCGAACCGCGTCGGCCCGTTCGGCGCGTTCCAGATCGCCGCCGACATGATCAAGATGTTCTTCAAGGAAGACTGGACGCCTCCATTCGCCGACAAGATGATCTTCACCCTGGCACCGGTCGTGGCCATGAGCGCCCTGCTGATTGCCTTCGCGATCATCCCGATCACCCCGACCTGGGGCGTGGCGGACATCAACATCGGCATCCTGTTCTTCTTCGCCATGGCTGGCCTCTCGGTCTACGCGGTGCTGTTCGCCGGCTGGTCGAGCAACAACAAGTTCGCCCTGCTGGGCAGCTTGCGTGCCTCGGCGCAGACTGTGTCGTACGAAGTGTTCATGGGCCTGTCGCTGATGGGCATCGTGATCCAGGTCGGCTCGTTCAACATGCGCGACATCGTTGAATATCAAGCGCAGAACCTGTGGTTCATCATTCCGCAGATCTTCGGGTTCCTGACCTTCTTCATCGCTGGCGTGGCCGTGACTCACCGTCACCCGTTCGACCAGCCGGAAGCGGAACAGGAACTGGCCGACGGTTACCACATTGAATACGCCGGCATGAAATGGGGCATGTTCTTCGTCGGCGAGTACATTGGCATCGTGTTGATTTCGGCGCTGCTGGTGACCTTGTTCTTCGGTGGCTGGCACGGTCCGTTCGGCCTCCTGCCGCAGATCCCGTTCATCTGGTTCGCACTGAAAACCGCGTTCTTCATCATGATCTTCATCCTGCTGCGCGCTTCGATCCCGCGCCCACGGTATGACCAAGTGATGGATTTCAGCTGGAAGTTCTGCCTGCCGCTGACCCTCGTCAACATGCTGGTGACCGCTGCGATCGTGTTGCTCAACACGCCCGCCGTCGCGGCTCAGTGAGGATAGAGAATCATGAAGTACATATTTGACATCGTGCATGGCTTCTACACCCAGCTTCGCAGCCTGGTGATGATTTTCGGCCACGCCTTCCGCAAGCGCGACACGCTGCAGTACCCGGAAGAACCGGTCTACCTGCCGCCGCGCTACCGTGGACGTATCGTCCTGACCCGCGACCCCGATGGCGAAGAGCGTTGCGTAGCCTGCAACCTGTGCGCCGTGGCCTGCCCGGTCGGTTGCATCTCGCTGCAGAAAGCTGAAACCGAAGACGGTCGCTGGTACCCGGACTTCTTCCGCATCAACTTCTCGCGCTGCATTTTCTGTGGCCTCTGCGAGGAAGCCTGCCCGACCACCGCGATCCAGCTGACACCGGATTTCGAGATGGCCGAGTTCAAACGTCAGGACCTGGTCTACGAGAAAGAAGATCTGCTGATCTCCGGCCCCGGCAAAAACCCTGATTACAACTTCTATCGTGTTGCAGGTATGGCGATTGCCGGGAAGCCGAAAGGCTCCGCGCAGAACGAAGCCCAGCCGATCAACGTGAAGAGCTTGCTGCCTTAAGGAAGAAAGATGGAATTCGCTTTCTATTTCGCATCGGGTATCGCTGTGGTGTCCACGCTTCGCGTGATCACCCACACCAACCCTGTGCACGCCCTGCTCTACCTGATCATTTCGCTGATCGCC
This sequence comes from Pseudomonas sp. PDM27, assembly GCF_019219205.1. Taxonomy (NCBI): domain Bacteria; kingdom Pseudomonadati; phylum Pseudomonadota; class Gammaproteobacteria; order Pseudomonadales; family Pseudomonadaceae; genus Pseudomonas; species Pseudomonas sp. PDM27. The sequence goes on from NZ_JAHUWF010000001.1 coordinate 1,041,609, forward strand.
GTGGCCATGACGTTCTTCGCCCTCGGCGCACCGTTTGCCGGTGTCCTGGAAGTGATCGCCTACGCTGGCGCCATCATGGTGCTGTTCGTGTTCGTGGTGATGATGCTGAACCTGGGCCCGGCCTCGGTTCAGCAGGAGCGCGCCTGGCTCAAGCCCGGCATCTGGGGCGGCCCGGTCCTCCTCGCCACGCTGCTGCTGGTGGAACTGCTGTACGTGCTGTTCTCCCACCAGACCGGTGAAGCCATCGGCCACACCACCGTAGACGCCAAGGCCGTGGGCATCAGCCTGTTCGGTCCTTACCTGCTGGTGGTTGAACTCGCCTCGATGCTGCTGCTCGCCGCAGCCGTCACGGCGTTCCACTTGGGCCGCAACGAAGCCAAGGAGCAATGACGATGCCTGCTATCCCCATGGAGCATGGTCTGGCGGTCGCCGGCATCCTGTTCTGCCTCGGTCTGGTCGGCCTGATGGTCCGCCGCAACATCCTTTTCGTGCTGATGAGCCTGGAGGTCATGATGAATGCCTCCGCCTTGGCGTTCATCGTTGCCGGTAGCCGCTGGGCGCAGCCGGATGGACAGATCATGTTCATCCTGGTGATCAGCCTGGCAGCCGCCGAGGCCAGTATTGGCCTGGCGATCCTGCTGCAACTGTATCGCCGCTTCCACACGCTCGATATCGACGCTGCCAGTGAGATGCGCGGATGAACCTTCTCTATCTGACTTTCGTATTCCCTCTCATCGGTTTCCTGCTGCTGTCGTTCTCCCGTGGACGCATCTCGGAAAACCTGGCCGCGTTGATTGGCGTCGGCTCCATCGGTCTGTCGGCGATCGTTACCGCCTATGTGATCTGGCAATTCAACGTCGCCCCGCCGGAAGGCGGCCACTACACCCAGGTGTTGTGGCAGTGGATGGCGGTGGAAGGCTTCACGCCGAACTTCGCCCTGTACCTGGACGGCCTGTCCTTGACCATGCTCGGTGTGGTCGTCGGCGTCGGCTTCCTGATCCACCTGTTCGCGTCCTGGTACATGCGCGGTGAAGCCGGTTACTCGCGTTTCTTCGCCTACACCAACCTGTTCATCGCCAGCATGCTGTTCCTCGTGCTGGGCGATAACCTGTTGTTCCTGTACTTCGGCTGGGAAGGCGTGGGCCTGTGCTCGTACCTGTTGATCGGTTTCTACTACAGCAACCGCAACAACGGTAACGCCGCACTCAAAGCCTTCATCGTGACCCGCATCGGTGACGTGTTCATGGCCATCGGCCTGTTCATTCTGTTTGCCCAACTGGGCACGCTGAACGTCCAGGAACTGCTGGTGCTGGCACCGCAGAAATTCCAGGCCGGCGACTTCTGGATGGTCATGGCCACCCTGATGCTGCTGGGTGGCGCTGTCGGTAAATCCGCACAACTGCCACTGCAAACCTGGCTGGCGGACGCGATGGCCGGCCCTACTCCGGTTTCGGCACTGATCCACGCCGCAACCATGGTGACCGCCGGTGTCTACCTGATCGCCCGTACCCACGGCCTGTTCACCCTGGCGCCGGAAATCCTGCACCTGGTAGGCATTGTCGGTGGCGTGACCCTGGTCCTGGCAGGTTTTGCAGCCCTGGTTCAGACCGACATCAAGCGTATCCTCGCCTACTCGACCATGAGCCAGATCGGCTACATGTTCCTGGCCCTGGGCGTTGGTGCCTGGGATGGCGCGATCTTCCACCTGATGACCCACGCCTTCTTCAAGGCCCTGCTGTTCCTTGCATCCGGTGCGGTGATCGTTGCCTGCCACCACGAGCAGGACATCTTCAAGATGGGCGGTCTGTGGAAGAAACTGCCACTGGCCTACGCCAGCTTCATCGTCGGTGGCGCGGCCCTGGCGGCCCTGCCACTGGTGACCGCGGGCTTCTACTCCAAGGACGAAATTCTCTGGGAAGCGTTTGCCAGCGGTAACGAAGGTCTGCTGTATGCAGGTCTGGTCGGTGCGTTCATGACTTCGCTGTACACCTTCCGCCTGATCTTCATCGCGTTCCACGGTGAAGCGAAGACCGAAGCCCACGCCGGTCACGGCATTGCCCACTGGCTGCCACTGTCGGTACTGATCGTACTGTCGACCTTCGTCGGCGCAATGATCGTTCCGCCGCTGCACGGCGTGCTGCCTGAGAGCGTCGGCCATGCCGGCGGCGAAGCCAAGCACAGCCTGGAAATCGCCTCGGGCGCCATCGCCCTGGCCGGTATCCTGCTGTCCGCGCTGCTGTTCCTCGGCAAGCGTCGCTTCGTGACGGCCATCGCCAACAGCGGCATCGGCCGTGTCCTTTCGGCCTGGTGGTTCGCTGCCTGGGGCTTCGACTGGATCTACGACAAACTGTTCGTCAAGCCGTACCTGGCGATCAGCCACATCCTGCGCAAAGACCCGCTCGACCAGACCATCGGTCTGATCCCGCGCATGGCCAAAGGCGGTCACACCGCCCTGAGCCGTACCGAGACCGGTCAACTGCGTTGGTACGCCGCCTCGATGGCTGCTGGTGCCGTGCTGGTCATCGGCGCCGTCGTGCTGGTAGCGGTCTGATATGAACCTTGCGAATTTGCGAAAGGAAACGAACCCGTCATGATTCTGCCTTGGCTAATCCTGATCCCCTTCATCGGCGGCCTGCTGTGCTGGATGGGTGAGCGCTTCGGCGCCACCCTCCCCCGCTGGATTGCGCTGATCACCATGTCCCTGCTGCTTTCCCTCGGCCTCTGGCTGTGGGCCAACGGTGACTATTCATTCGCTCCGGCACCGGGTGCCGATCCGACCTGGGCGCTTGAGTTCAAGCATGTCTGGATCCAGCGCTTCGGCATCAACGTGCACCTGGCCCTCGACGGCCTGTCGCTGTTGATGATCATGCTGACCGGCCTGCTGGGTGTCCTCTCGGTACTCTGCTCGTGGAAAGAGATCCAGCGTCACGTGGGCTTCTTCCACCTGAACCTGATGTGGATCCTGGGCGGTGTCGTCGGCGTGTTCCTCGCCCTCGACCTGTTCATGTTCTTCTTCTTCTGGGAAATGATGCTGGTGCCGATGTACTTCCTCATCGCGCTCTGGGGTCACAGTTCTTCGGACGGCAAGAAAACCCGGATCTACGCGGCGACCAAGTTCTTCATCTTCACTCAGGCTTCCGGCCTGATCATGCTGGTGGCGATCCTGGGCCTGGTACTGGTCAACTTCAACGACACCGGCGTGATTACCTTCAACTACGCCGACCTGTTGAAGACCAAGATGTCGACGACCACCGAGTACATCCTGATGCTCGGCTTCTTCATCGCCTTCGCGGTCAAGCTGCCCGTGGTGCCGTTCCACTCCTGGCTGCCTGACGCTCACGCCCAGGCACCGACTGCAGGTTCCGTCGACCTCGCCGGTATCTTGCTGAAAACCGCTGCCTACGGCCTGCTGCGTTTCGCCCTGCCGCTGTTCCCGAATGCCTCGGCCGAGTTCGCGCCGTTCGCCATGACCCTGGGTCTGATCGGGATCTTCTACGGTGCGTTCCTGGCGTTCGCGCAAACCGACATCAAGCGTCTGATCGCCTTCTCGTCCGTTTCCCACATGGGCTTCGTACTGATCGGCATCTACTCCGGCAGCCAACTGGCGCTGCAGGGCGCGGTGATGCAGATGCTGGCCCACGGCCTGTCGGCGGCGGCACTCTTTATCCTGAGCGGCCAGCTGTACGAACGCACTCACACCCGCGACATGCGCGAAATGGGTGGCCTGTGGTCGAAGATCGCCTACCTGCCGGCCCTCAGCCTGTTCTTCGCGGCGGCGTCCCTGGGCCTGCCGGGTACCGGTAACTTCGTCGGTGAGTTCCTGATCCTGATCGGCACCTTCCCGATCGCCCCATGGGTCACCATCATCGCGACGTCCGGCCTGGTGTTCGGTTCGGTCTACTCGTTGATCATGATCCATCGTGCCTACTTCGGCCCGGCCAAATCGGACGCGGTGATGCATGGCATGGACGGTCGCGAAATGATCATGGTGGTCGGTCTGGCTGCACTGCTGATCTACATCGGCGTGTACCCACAACCGTTCCTCGATACCTCTGCCGCGACGATGCATGGCGTGCAGCAGTGGCTCGGCACCGCCTTCACTCAACTCGCTTCGGCCCGGTAAGAGCGCTATGGAATTCACGACTCAACACTTTATCGCGCTAGCGCCGCTGTTGATTACCAGCGCCACGATCATCGTGGTGATGCTGGCAATTGCCTGGCGCCGCAACCACTCCCAGACCTTCCTGCTGTCCGTGGCGGGTCTGAACCTGGCGTTGCTGTCGATCCTGCCAGCCTTGAAGGTCGCGCCATTGGCCGTGACCCCACTGCTGCAAATCGATAGCTTCGCTTGCCTGTACATGGCACTGATCCTGGTCGCCACCCTCGCTTGTGTCACCCTCGCCCACGCCTACCTCGGCGATGGCGGCACGGGGTACCCGGGCAACCGCGAAGAACTGTACCTGCTGATCCTGATGGCCGCCGCCGGTGGCCTGGTGCTGGTCAGCGCGCAGCACCTGGCCGGGTTGTTCATCGGTCTGGAACTGCTGTCGGTGCCGGTCTACGGTCTGGTGGCCTATGCCTTCTTCAACAAGCGTTCGCTGGAAGCCGGTATCAAGTACATGGTGCTGTCGGCTGCCGGCTCCGCGTTCCTGTTGTTCGGTATGGCCCTGCTGTACGCAGACTCCGGCTCCCTGAGCTTCGTCGGCATCGGCCAGGCGCTGGCGGCTACTGGCCTGCCAAGCTCGCTGGCACAGCTGGGCCTGGGCATGATGCTGATCGGCCTGGCGTTCAAGCTGTCGCTGGTGCCCTTCCACCTCTGGACTCCAGACGTCTACGAGGGTGCTCCGGCACCGGTCGCAGCGTTCCTGGCCACCGCTTCCAAAGTGGCCGTGTTCGCAGTGATGGTGCGCCTGTTCCAGATCTCGCCAGCGGCCAGCAGCGGCGTGCTGAGCGACGTGCTGACCATCATCGCCATTGCGTCGATCCTGTTCGGTAACCTGCTGGCACTGACCCAGAGCAACCTCAAGCGTCTGCTGGGTTACTCGTCCATCGCCCACTTCGGCTACCTGCTGATCGCCCTGGTGGCGAGCAAGGGCCTGGCCGTGGAAGCCATCGGCGTGTACCTGGTCACCTACGTGATCACCAGCCTCGGCGCCTTCGGCGTGATCACCCTGATGTCCTCGCCGTACAAAGGCCGTGACGCAGACGCGCTGTACGAATACCGTGGCCTGTTCTGGCGGCGTCCGTACCTGACTGCCGTACTGACCGTGATGATGCTGTCCCTGGCCGGTATCCCGCTGACCGCGGGCTTCATCGGCAAGTTCTACATCATCGCCACCGGTGTCGAGTCGCACCAATGGTGGCTGGTCGGTTCCCTGGTACTGGGCAGCGCCATCGGCGTGTTCTACTACCTGCGTGTGATGGTCACCCTGTACCTGATCGAACCGAACCTGCGTCGCGTCGACGCCCAGCTGCACTGGGAACAACGTGCAGGCGGCGTGATGCTGCTGGCCATCGCGGTACTGGCCTTCTTCCTCGGCCTGTACCCACAACCGCTGCTGAACCTGGTTCAACAGTCGGGCCTGGCGGGTTGATCGCTTAGGCGACTCTCGGCAACAAACAAAAACGGCACCTTCGGGTGCCGTTTTTGCGTTTGGGGGGGCAAGGTCAAAAGATCGCAGCCTGCGGCAGCTCCTACATTCGGGAGGCGTACAGCCTGTAGGAGCTGCCGCTGGCTGCGATCTTTTAATCTTCATTGCCTACCCTCTTTTCAGAAAGTATTTGTCTGGCGATCAGCGATTGATGACATCCGGCGACTGCTCCGAACGCTAATGTGAGCGACGGGCTTACAGGAGTATTCAAATGAAACAAGAACCGATGGTGATGATGTGCAATGAAATGGCGAAACCGACCTATGGTTCGCTTGCCTTTGCCACCCCGAAAAATTCTGGCTATATTTATCCAGAATATGGGAGAGAAATCATGATCGTCGTTCCGTTGGCCGAAGCAAAAAACAATCTGTCCAAACTCGTCGATGATGCGGCGGCCGGCCAGATCATAACGATTGCCAAGCATGGTCGAGCCTTGGCCCGCCTTGTTCCCGTAGGAAAAACCAGCGGGAAGCGTATCGGTGCGATGAAAGGCAAACTGGTTCTGGCTGAAGACTTCGATGCACCACTGCCGGACGACATGCTGGATGCTTTTGAAGGAACCCACGAATGAGGGTTCTGCTGGACACTCATGTTTTGCTTTGGGCTCTCAGCGATGACCCCAAACTATCCGGAAAGGCTAGAAAGCTTATTGAAGACGCTGCCGACATATACATCAGCGCAGCGACATTCTGGGAAATGGCGATCAAGGTCGGGCTGGGAAAGCTGAATGTTGACCTGGAAGAAATCCGCCAGTACTGCCTCGAAAGCGGTTTCATCGAATTGCCAGTGACCTCAGAACATGCCATTGCCGTGAAAGACCTCGAACATCACCATCGTGACCCGTTCGACCGCCTCATTGTTGCAACCGCGATGACTGAACCCATGAAACTTCTAACGTCTGACCCATTGGTGGCCAAGTACACGGATTTGGCTATTTTGATTTAGTCAGCCCATCTCCGATCAAATGTGGGAGCGGGCTTGCTCGCGAAGACTGTAGGTCAAGCACAAATGAAAACGGCACCTTTCGGTGCCGTTCGCCTTTCACATTCCCAAACACTTACTTACGCGCATCCGCCCACGATTTCAGCAGCTCGCTGTAGCTCACGGTTTCGCCTTTCGGTTTCTCGTTTTCAAGTTTAGGTTTCGGAGCGCCCGGCTGATCGAACCAGTACTGAGCATCGCGCTCGGGGTTCATTTTCGGTGCGCAGCTGGCTTGTGCCTTCGAACGCTCCAGGCGGGTCATGATCGCGTCCTGATCCTTGGCCAGGCCGTCGAGTGCCTGTTGCGGGGTTTTGTCGCCGCTGGCCGCTTCGGCGATGTGGCTCCACCACAACTGCGCGAGGCGAGGATAATCAGGTACGTTGGTCCCGGTCGGGGTCCATTGCACGCGGGCCGGGCTGCGGTAGAACTCCACCAGGCCACCGAGTTTCGGCGCCAGGTCGGTCATCGCTTGTGAGTTGATGTCCGATTCGCGGATAGGCGTCAGGCCGACGATGGTTTTCTTCAGCGACACGGTTTTCGAAGTCACGAACTGCGCATAGAGCCAGGCCGCCAGTTTCTGCTTCTCAGGCGTGGACTTCATGAAGGTCCAGGAACCCACGTCCTGATAACCCAACTTCATGCCCTCTTCCCAGTACGGTCCCCGTGGTGACGGCGCCATGCGCCATTTCGGCGTGCCATCGGCGTTCATCACCGCCAGGCCTGGCTTGGTCATGTCGGCGGTGAAGGCGGTGTACCAGAAAATCTGCTGGGCGATGCTGCCCTGGGAGGGCACCGGGCCGGATTCGGAGAAGGTCATGCCCGCCGCTTCCGGAGGCGCGTACTTTTTCAGCCAGTCGACGTACTTGGTGGTGGCGAACACCGCCGCCGGGCCGTTGGTGTCGCCGCCGCGGGTCACGCTGGAACCCACCGGGTGGCAGTCCTCGACACGAATGCCCCACTCGTCCACCGGCAAGCCGTTGGGGATGCCCTTGTCGCCGCCACCGGCCATGGAGAACCAGGCATCGGTGAAGCGCCAGCCCAGGGACGGGTCCTTCTTGCCGTAGTCCATGTGCCCGTAGACGCGCTTGCCGTCGATCTCCTTGACGTCTTCACTGAAGAACTTGGCAATGTCTTCATAGGCCGACCAGTTCACCGGAACGCCCAGCTCGTAGCCGTACTTTTCCTTGAACTTGGCCTTGAGGTCCGCGCGTTCGAACCAGTCGGCACGGAACCAGTACAGGTTGGCGAACTGCTGGTCAGGCAACTGGTAGATCTTGCCGTCCGGCGCAGTGGTGAAGGAAATGCCGATGAAGTCCTTGATGTCGAGGGTCGGCGAGGTGAAGTCCTTGCCTTCGTTCGCCATCAGGTCGGTGATCGATTCGGTCTTGCCGTACCGAAAGTGCGTACCGATCAAGTCCGAGTCGTTGACCCAGCCGTCATAGATGCTCTTGTCCGATTGCATCACGGTCTGCAGCTTTTCCACCACGTCGCCTTCCTGCAGCAGGTCGTGGGTCAGCTTGATCCCGGTGATCTCGGTGAAGGCCTTGGCCAGGACCTTGGACTCATACTCGTGGGTAGCGATGGTTTCCGAGACCACCTTGATGTTCATTCCGCGGAAGGGCTCCGCCGCCTTGATAAACCACTTCAATTCTTCCAGCTGCTGATCGGCCGTCAGTGTGGATGGCTTGAATTCACTGCCGATCCATTTTTTTGCGGCATCTTCGTAGGCATCGGCCCAGGCCGAAGCGCTCAAACCGCTGAGTGCCAGCATGGCTGCCAATGAAATGCTATGTCGCAGCTTATTGTTTTTGTCGAACATAAGACCTCCTTTTAGGGTTTCGGAGCAGGCTCTGTACGAGAGCTGCCTGCGCGTCGATCATGCTGCGTTAAAAACAGGCTCGGTATGCTCATTGACTGACGTCAACTCCGCTACCTCGCCTGTTTTTGCCTTGCCTGATCGCCGCTCGGCGATCTCTCGTACAGACCCTAGCCCCAACGCATCACAGCCAACAGCCACACCAGGGACAACGCGAACGCCACCCAGATGCTCCAGTCGGTGACGCCGATTACCAGCAAATGCAGGTAGGCGCTGCCGAGAAGACCGATGAACAAGCGATCGCCACGGGTGGTGGCAATCGGTAGCAAACCTCGCCGAAGCACGCTCGGCGAACGCAACTCCCAGGTGGTCATGCCCACCAGGATCAAGGCAATGACGCCGAAGAACGCCGCCGTGGGGGCGGTCCAACTCATCCATTCCATCATCAGCTCCTCATACCCGGCCCAGGGCAAAGCCCTTGGCCACGTGGTTGCGAACAAACCAGATCACCAGCATGCCCGGCAGGATGGTCAACACCCCCGCCGCCGCCAGTACACCCCAGTCGATACCGGATGCCGAAACGGTGCGGGTCATCACCGCCGCGATGGGTTTGGCGTTCACCGAGGTGAGGGTTCGCGCCAGCAGCAGTTCGACCCAGGAAAACATGAAGCAGAAGAACGCCGTCACACCGATGCCGGAGCCGATCAACGGGATGAAGATCTTCACGAAGAACTTGGGAAAACTGTAGCCATCAATGTAGGCGGTTTCGTCGATTTCCTTGGGTACGCCGGACATGAAGCCTTCGAGAATCCACACCGCCAGCGGCACGTTGAACAGGCAGTGAGCCAGGGCCACGGCAATATGGGTGTCGAACAACCCGATCGACGAATACAGCTGGAAGAATGGCAACAGGAACACCGCTGGTGGCGCCATGCGGTTGGTCAGCAGCCAGAAGAACAGGTGCTTGTCGCCCAGGAAGCGATAACGCGAAAACGCATAAGCCGCCGGCAGTGCCACGGTCAGGGAAATGATCGTGTTCAGGCTCACGTAATACGCAGAGTTGATGTAGCCGGTATACCAGCTCGGGTCGGTGAAGATCACCTTGTAGTTGGCCAGGGTGAAATCCTGCGGAAACAGCGTCAGGCCGCCGAGGATTTCGCTGTTGCTCTTGAAGGACATGTTCAGCAGCCAGTAGATCGGCACCAGCAGGAACAGGATGTAGAGCAGCAAAGGGATAAGCTTTCTTTTGCTCATGGCGCGGGCCTCAACGGTTGGCGTCAGAGTGAGTCATGGCGGTGTAGAACAGCCAGGACACCAACAGGATGATCAGGAAGTACACCAGCGAGAACGCCGCGGCCGGCCCCAGGTCGAATTGCCCTACGGCCATCTGCGTCAGGGTCTGGCTGAGGAAGGTCGTGGCATTGCCCGGGCCGCCGCCGGTCAGCACGAACGGCTCGGTGTAGATCATGAAACTGTCCATGAAACGCAGCATCACCGCGATCAGCAGCACGCTCTTGAGTTTGGGCAACTGAATGTGCCGGAACACCGCCCAGGCCGAGGCACGGTCGATCCGCGCCGCCTGGTAATACACATCCGGAATCGCCCGCAACCCGGAGAAACACAACAGCGCCACCAGCGAGGTCCAGTGCCAGACGTCCATCACCAGCACGGTGACCCAGGCGTCCATGGTGTTCGCCGCATAGTTGTAGTTGATTCCCATGGCCTTGAGGCTCGCCCCCAGCAAGCCGATGTCGGCGCGGCCGAAGATCTGCCAGATGGTGCCGACCACGTTCCACGGGATCAGTAGCGGGATCGCCAGCACGATCAGCACCACCGACGACCAGCGGCCCTTGGTCGGCATGGTCAGGGCGATGGCGATGCCCAGCGGAATTTCGATCAGCAGCACGCAGGCGGAATAGATGAACTGGCGCAACAGCGAGTCGTGCAGCCGAGGGTCGAGCAGTACCTGCTTGTACCAATCGGCACCGACGAAATAGCGGCTGGACTGGTCGAAGATGTCCTGCACCGAATAGTTGACCACGGTCATCATCGGGATCACCGCACTGAACGCCACCAGCAGGAACACCGGCAGCACCAGCCACCAGGCCTTGTTGTTCTGCACCTTGTTCATGGCTGCACCTCTTGGCTGGCATGGGCTTCGAGCAGGAAATCATCGGCATAGACCATCAGCCATTGCGCAGGAAAACTGATGTAGGCCGTGCCCTGCGGCACCGGTTTGTCTTCGGCCAGGCGCACTTTCAGGGGCGTGCCATCGAGGTCGAGGCTCATGATCTTGTAGGTACCCAGGTCTTCGACGTGTACGACCTGTGCCCGCAGCGCATCATCAAAGGCTTCGTCCCACACATGGACGAACTCCGGGCGAATGCCGACCTTCAGGGTTTTCCATTCGGATTCGGCGATGCGTCGCTGCATGGCCTCGGACAGCGGCAGGTGGGTCGAGGCGAACCCGACGCCCCCCGGTTGCGGCTGAACCTCGATCAGGTTCATCCCCGGGCTGCCGATGAAGTAGCCAACAAAAGTGTGGCTCGGGCGCTCGAACAGTTCCCGTGGTGTGCCGAACTGCACGATCTGCCCGCCGTACATCACCGCAATCTTGTCGGCGAAGGTCGAGGCCTCCAGTTGATCGTGGGTGACGTAGACCATGGTGATGTTGAACTGCTCGTGGATCTGCTTGAGCTTGCGTCGCAGTTTCCACTTCAGGTGCGGGTCGATCACCGTCAGCGGCTCGTCGAACAGGATCGCCGACACATCGTCGCGCACCAGCCCGCGGCCCATGGAGACTTTCTGTTTTTCGTCGGCGGTGAGGTTGCGCGCCTTTTTGCTCAGCAGATTCTGCAGGTCGAGGACTTCGGCGATTTCCTGCACCTTGGTATGAATCCTTGCCTCGGCCATGCCCTGGTTGCGCAGGGGGAAGGCCAGGTTGTCGAACACCGTCATGGTGTCGTAGACCACCGGGAACTGAAAAACCTGAGCAATGTTGCGCTTCTCCGGCGTCAGGTCGTTGACCGCTTTGCCGTCGAACAGCACATGGCCCTGGGACGGACTGAGCAGCCCGGAAATAATGTTGAGCAAGGTTGATTTGCCACAGCCCGACGGACCGAGCAACGCATAGGCGCCGCCCTGCTCCCAGATGTGGTCCATCTCGCGGATCGCGTAGTCCTCAGGTCCCACCGGGGTTTTGGTGTAGCTGTGGGCGAGGTTCTGCAAACGGATTTCGGCCATCAGGCTACCCTCGCGACACGCTGGCCCGGCGCCTGCACCAGCCGGCCCTGCGTATCGAACACAAACAGTTTATGGGTCGGGATGTAGATACGGATCGGCGCATCGACGTCGTATTCGTGAACTCCCGGCAGGTGCAGCACCAGCAGGAAATGCTCGTTGCGCACGTGCAGGAAGGTTTCCGACCCACTGATCTCGGCCACCTCGACGGTCACCGCCAGTTCAAGGTCATCGTCATTGCTCGGCACCAGCGAGATATGGCTGGGTCGCACGCCGAAACGGAACTCGCCCTCGCCCACCGGGCGCAAATCGACGTTCAGCGGAAAGTGCACGAAGTTGGCGAAACTCACTTCGTTGCCGGCAATGCGCCCCGGCATCAGGTTGATCGGCGGTTCGGAGAACAGCTCCGCGGCCAGCACGGTTTGCGGCTGGTGATAGACCGAAGACGACTGGCCGCTCTGGATTACCCGGCCTTCGTGAAGAATGGTGGTGGTACCGCCCAGGGCCAGGGCCTCGTTGGGTTCGGTGGTGGCGTAGATCGCGATGGTATGGCGCGCCTTGAACAGCTCGCGCATTTCCTGGCGCAGTTCCTCGCGCAACTTGTAGTCGAGGTTGACCAGCGGCTCGTCGAACAGGATCAACTCGGCATCCTTGACCAGCGCCCGGGCCATGGCCGTGCGTTGTTGCTGGCCACCGGAAAGCTCCAGCGGATAACGCTTCAGAAATTTTTCGATGCGCAGCATCTTCGCGGTTTCCAGCACCTTGCTCTGGATCAGCTCGCTGGATACACCGGCCTGGCGCAGCGGCGAGGCGATGTTGTCGAACACCGTCATGGTCGGGTAATTGATGAATTGCTGATAAACCATCGACACATTGCGCAAGCGCACCGGCCGTTGGGTAACATCGACGCCGTTCATCAGGATGCGGCCGCTGTCGGGCTTGTCCAGACCGGCCATCAGGCGCATCAGGCTGGTTTTGCCGGACAGGGTGCGACCCAGCAAAACGTTGAAGGAACCGGGTTCAAAACTCAGGTTGGCATCGTCGATCCAGGTCTGGCCCTCGACGGTGCGGCTGACGTGCTCCAGGGTGAGTGACATGGCTCGGCCTTTTATTATTGGAGTCAAGCGACCGGAGCGATAAAGCGACATCCGTGCCAAAAATCCCAAGCCGTTGATTTAGCTTGAAATGAGTGAAAACCACAGCCCGTCCACGTTCGTTGCTGAACACAAATGAACAATCTGAAATGAACAATTGAACAGTTCACCCATTGACAGTGAACAATAGTGAACAACACTCTAGACACCGTTCACGCCTCCCTGTAGGAGCTGCCGCAGGCTGCGATCTTTTGATCTTGCTCTTCAAAAACAAGATCAAAAGATCGCAGCCTGCGGCAGCTCCTACAGGGGGTGCATGTAGCCATAACAACAATAAAATGCTGATTCAGAGACTGACTGCCATGCCCGCACCCGCATCGCCGCTGTCCCACGACGCCATCATCCAGGACTCCTGGTCGCGTTGCCGCGCGTTCGGCCTCAGTCATCAGAGCGCGCCGGCATTCGATCAATTGCCGGCCGCGGGCATCGCACAATTGCTGGAGAGCCAGCATTCACTGGTGCAAACCACCCATCAGGAAGTGCTGCCCTACTACGAGAACATCCTGAGCAATTCCAATTGCCTGATCATGCTCGCCGACCATCAGGGCCAGGTGCTCACATCGTGGGGCACCCAGCGCTTTATCGAGCCGAAACTGGCCCGGGGTTTCAGCGCCGGCGCCAGCTGGATGGAACGTTGCACCGGCACCAACGCCATTGGCACCGCCCTGGCCTGTGAGCAAGCCGTGCACATCGAGCACGATGAACATTTCCTCAAGGCCAACCGCTTCATGACCGGTTCCGCCGCGCCGATTTTCGATGCCGAGCGCAAGGTGATCGCGGTGCTGGACGTGTCCAGCGACAGCTACCTGCCGCCATCGCACACCCTGGGCATGGTCAAGATGATGAGCCAGACCGTGGAAAACCGGCTGATCCTCAACCTGTTCCATGGCCAGCATTTCCAGTTGACGTTCAATACCGGGCTGAACAACCTCGACAGCCAATGGGCCGGCTTGCTGATTTTCGATGAAAGCGGCCAGGTGCTGTCGGCCAATCGCCGGGCCGACAATCTGCTGGGCATCAGCCTGTCGCGGGTCAGTGTCGAAAGCCTGTTCAAGGTTTCGCTGCTGGAGCTGCTCAATCAGCCCGAAGGCCTGCCCTTTGCCTTGCAAACCTCAGGACGCAACCGCTTCCAGTGCCTGCTGAAGCGGCCGAAACAGGCATCCATTCAACCTCGAGTGTTCACCGAGCCGGTTGTCGCTGCACCCGCGGCCATCAGCCTCAACACCCTGCATTTCGGCGACAGCCGCGTGGAAAAAGCCGTGCGCCAGGCCGAACGCTTGCTGGAAAAAGACATTCCACTGCTGATCCACGGTGAAACCGGGGTCGGCAAGGAGGTCTTCGTCAAAGCCCTGCACCAGGCCAGCTCGCGCAGCAAACAAGCGCTCATCGCCGTCAACTGTGCGGCGATTCCCGCCGAACTGGTGGAATCCGAGTTGTTCGGCTATGAGAAAGGCGCGTTCACCGGCGCCAACCAGAAAGGCAGCATCGGGCTGATCCGCAAGGCTGACAAAGGCACGCTGTTTCTCGACGAAATCGGCGACATGCCGCTGCCGACTCAGGCGCGACTGTTGCGGGTGTTGCAGGAGCGTTGCGTGCAACCAGTGGGCAGCAGCGAATTGTTCCCTGTGGACTTGCGCATCATTTCGGCGACCAACCGCTCGCTGCGCGAACAAGTACAACTGGGGCGGTTTCGTGAAGACTTGTACTACCGCATCGGCGGCCTGACCCTGGAACTGCCGCCCCTGCGTGAGCGCAGCGATAAGGAGGCACTGTTCAAGCGCCTGTGGGAGCAGCACCGCGAACCAGCGCAATGGGCCGGTTTGAGCCAGGAAGTGATGGCGTTGTTCAGCCGCCACCCGTGGCCGGGCAACTTGCGCCAGGTCAGCAGCGTGATCCAGGTGGCCCTGGCCATGGCCGAAGAACAACCGGTGCGGGCAGAGCACTTGCCGGATGATTTTTTTGTCGACCTGGAGATGGAACCGGTGGAGACGCCGGAGCCATTGGGCATCGACTTGAATGATGTGGAAGCACTGAATCGGCAGTTGCAGGCGGTCGGGGGGAATATTTCGTATCTGGCGCGGCTGTTGGGGGTTAGTCGCAATACCCTGTACAAGCGGTTGCGGCAGTTGGACGGTTGAAAAAGATCGCAGCCTGCGGCAGCTCCTACAAGGTGTACGCAATCCACGTGTAGGAGCTGCCGCAGGCTGCGATCTTTTGATTCTAAAAAACAAAAACCCGCACAAGACGGGTTTTGTTTTATAGCGGATCAGGCAATCAGTCAGCCAGACGCCAGGTCGTACCGCCCTTGCCGTCTTCCAGCACCACGCCCATGGCGGTGAGCTGGTCGCGGATGCGGTCGGATTCGGCCCAGTCCTTGCCGGCACGTGCCGCCAGGCGAGCAGCAATCAGCGCCTCGACTTCGGCTGCATCCACGCGCCCTTCGGCACCGGCCTGCAGGAAGTCATCGGCTTCGAGCTGCAATACACCCAGCACGCTGGCCAGTTCTTTCAGACGCGCCGCCAGGCCGGCCGCTGCATTGAGATCGCTCTCACGCAGACGGTTGATCTCGCGGACCATCTCGAACAGCACCGCGCAGGCTTCCGGCGTGCCGAAGTCGTCGTTCATCACCTGGGTGAAACGCTCGACGAAGGCTTCGCCGCCGGCAGGTGCCACGTTCGGCAGGCCTTTCAACGCGTGGTAGAAACGCTCCAGGGCGCCCTTGGCGTCCTTGAGGTTGTCTTCCGAATAGTTGATCGCACTGCGGTAATGGCTCGATACCAGCAGGTAACGCACGACTTCCGGGTGGTACTTGTCGAGCACGTCGCGGATGGTGAAGAAGTTGTTCAAGGACTTGGACATCTTCTCGCCATTGATACGGATCATGCCGCAATGCATCCACGCGTTGGCGTAGGTCTTGCCGGTGGCCGCTTCGCTCTGGGCGATTTCGTTTTCGTGGTGCGGGAACTCAAGGTCGCTGCCGCCGCCATGAATGTCGAAGGTCTCGCCCAGGCAGCAGGTCGACATCACCGAGCATTCGATGTGCCAGCCCGGACGCCCGGCGCCCCACGGCGATTCCCAGCTCGGTTCGCCCGGCTTGGCGGCTTTCCACAATACGAAGTCCAGCGGGTCCTGCTTGGACTCGTCGACTTCGATGCGTGCGCCGATGCGCAGGTCTTCGATCTTCTTGCGCGACAGCTTGCCGTAGCCCATGAACTTGCCGACGCGGTAGTACACGTCGCCATTGCCCGGGGCGTAGGCGTAACCCTTGTCGATCAGGGTCTGGATCATCGCGTGCATGCCCGGGATGTGATCGGTGGCACGCGGCTCCATGTCCGGCTTCTTGATGTTCAGGCGCGCTTCGTCTTCGTGCATCGCCGCGATCATGCGCTCGGTCAAGGCTTCGAACGACTCGCCGTTCTCGTTGGCCCGATTGATGATCTTGTCGTCAATGTCGGTGATGTTGCGCACATAAGTCAGGTCGTAGCCGCTGAAGCGCAACCAGCGGGTCACCAGGTCGAACGCAACCATGCTGCGGCCGTGGCCCAGGTGGCAGTAGTCGTACACGGTCATGCCGCACACGTACATGCGCACCTTGTTGCCATCGAGCGGCTTGAAGACTTCTTTGCTCTTGGTGAGCGTGTTGTAGATCGTAAGCACGTTATTTCCCTTGACGCTGAATCACTGGCCCCACGAATCACGCAGGGTCACGGTACGGTTGAATACCGGCTGACCTGGTTTCGAGTCCTTGAGATCGGCGACGAAGTAACCTTCGCGCTCGAACTGGAAACGGTCTTCCGGCTGTGCATTGCCCAGCGAGGGTTCAGCACGACAACCGGTGAGTACCTGCAGCGAGTCAGGGTTGATGTTGTCCAGGAAACTGGCGCTGTCTTCGGCCTTCTCCGGGTTCGGAGAACGGAACAGACGATCGTACAGACGCACTTCGCACTCGACGCTGGCCGCGGCCGGCACCCAGTGGATCACGCCTTTGACCTTGCGGCCTTCCGGGTTCTTGCCCAGGGTGTCCGGATCGTACGAGCAACGCAGTTCGACGATGTTGCCATCGGCGTCCTTGATCGCTTCGTCGGCGCGGATCACGTAGCTGCCACGCAGACGCACTTCACCGGCCGGCTCCAGGCGCTTGTAGCCCTTCGGCGGCTCTTCCATGAAGTCTTCACGGTCGATGTAGATTTCACGGGCGAACGGCAAAGCGCGCACGCCCATGTCTTCTTTCGGGTGGCACGGCAGTTCGAGGTTCTCGACCTGGCCTTCCGGATAGTTGGTGATCACGACTTTCAGCGGACGCAGCACACACATGGCACGCGGAGCGCTGTGGTCGAGGTCGTCACGGATGCTGAACTCGAGCATGCCGAAGTCGACCACGCCGTCGGAACGGTTGGTGCCGATCATTTCGCAGAAGTTGCGGATCGATTTCGGCGTGTAGCCACGGCGGCGGAAACCCGACAGCGTGGACATGCGCGGGTCGTCCCAGCCGTTGACGTGCTTTTCATCGACCAGTTGCTTGAGCTTGCGCTTGCTGGTGATGGTGTAGTTCAGGTTCAGGCGGCTGAACTCGTACTGGCGCGGGTTGGCCGGCACCGGCAAGTGCTCGAGGAACCACTCGTACAGCGGACGGTGGCTTTCGAACTCCAGGGTGCAGATCGAGTGGGTGATGCCTTCGATGGCGTCCGACTGACCGTGGGTGAAGTCGTAGTTCGGGTAGATGCACCACTTGTCGCCGGTCTGGTGGTGGTGAGCGTGGCGGATGCGATACATGATCGGATCACGCAGGTTCATGTTCGGCGAGGCCATGTCGATCTTGGCCCGCAGCACCCGTGCGCCGTCCGGGAACTCGCCGGCCTTCATGCGGGCGAACAGGTCCAGGTTCTCTTCGACGCTGCGGTCGCGGAACGGGCTGTTCTTGCCAGGTTCGGTCAGGCTGCCACGGTATTCCTTGGCCTGTTCCGGAGTCAGGTCATCGACGTAGGCATTGCCGGATTTGATCAATTCCACCGCCCAGTCGTGCAACTGGTCGAAATACTGCGAGGCGTAGCGCACTTCACCGGACCACTCGAAGCCCAGCCATTTGACGTCGCTTTCGATCGCGTCGATGTATTCCTGGTCTTCCTTGGCCGGGTTGGTGTCGTCGAAACGCAGGTGCGTGACGCCGCCGAACTCCTGGGCCAGGCCGAAGTTCACACAGATCGACTTGGCATGGCCGATGTGCAGGTAGCCGTTGGGCTCAGGCGGGAAACGGGTGACGATCTGCGTGTGCTTGCCCGAGTCCAGGTCTGCCTGGATGATCGGCCGCAGGAAGTTGACCGGCACGGCTGGGCCGGTCTTGGCATTCGAGGTAGGGTCGACAGTGGGCTTGCTCATAGGATCCTTGAACGTACAAGTGCGTGGCCGTAATGAAGGCCGGACAAAACAAAGCCGCTATCATAGCCGATGCCGTCAAGTGCCTGACAGAGCGCACTCTGTAAACCGTCGCATTTAATGGGCCGCAAATGAAAAAACTGCCTCGAAATTCGCGTCTGGCACGCTAAACTGCGCACCTTGGCCAAAAAGGCTGAACCGGTGGCGGGACATGCTGTTCCAACACCACGAATTCCTTAAGTGAGTAACGATCATGACCCAAGTCAAATTGACTACCAATTTCGGCGACATCGTCCTCGAACTGAACGCCGACAAAGCCCCGATCACCGTGGCCAACTTCGTCGAATACGTTAAAGCCGGTCACTACGAAAACACCGTTTTCCACCGCGTCATCGGTAACTTCATGATCCAGGGCGGCGGTTTCGAGCCAGGCATGAAAGAAAAGAAAGACAAGCGCCCAAGCATCCAGAACGAAGCTGACAACGGTCTTTCCAACGACAAGTACACCATCGCCATGGCCCGCACCATGGAGCCGCATTCGGCTTCCGCACAGTTCTTCATCAACGTGGCGGACAACAGCTTCCTCAACCACAGCGGCAAGAACGTTCAAGGCTGGGGCTACGCGGTATTCGGTAAAGTGACCGCCGGCACCGACGTTGTCGACAAGATCAAAGGCGTGGCCACCACTTCCAAGTCCGGCCACCAGGACGTACCGGCAGACGACGTGATCATCGAGAAAGCCGAGATCATTGAGTGATATTGCTGATTTCAGATTTACATCTGGAAGAGGAGCGCCCGGACATTACCCGGGCGTTTCTGGATTTGCTCGCCGGACGCGCCCGCTCGGCGAGTGCGTTGTACATCCTGGGCGACTTTTTCGAAGTGTGGATTGGCGACGACGCCATGACGCCCTTCCAGCGTTCCATCTGCCAGGCCCTGCGCGACCTCAGCGACAGCGGCACGGCCATTTTCCTGATGCACGGCAATCGTGATTTCATGCTCGGCAAGGCCTTCTGCAAGCAGGCCGGCTGTACCCTGCTGAAAGACCCGAGTGTCGTGCAATTCAACGGCGAACCGGTGCTGCTGATGCACGGCGACAGCCTGTGCACCCGCGACGAAGGCTATATGAAGCTGCGTCGCTACCTGCGCAACCCGATCACCCTGTTCATCCTGCGCAACCTGCCCTTGCGCACCCGGCACAAGCTGGCACGCAAACTGCGCAGTGAAAGCCGTGCCCAGGTGCGGATGAAGGCCAATGACATCGTCGACGTCACGCCCGAAGAGATTCCGCGGATCATGCAGGAGTACGGGGTGAAGACCTTGATCCACGGGCATACCCATCGTCCGGCCATCCACAAGTTGCAGTTGGGCGACCAGGCCGCCCGGCGCATCGTGCTGGGGGATTGGGATCGCCAGGGTTGGGCGTTGCAGGTGGATGAGCAAGGGTTTGCGCTGGCGCCGTTTGACTTCGCCCCGCCGCCACAATTGGCAGCTCCCGCGAACTGAAGGCTGTAGGAGATCCCTGTGGGAGCGAGCTTGCTCGCGATAGCGGATTAACATTCAACATCTCTGTTGACTGATCCACCGCCATCGCGAGCAAGCTCGCTCCCACAGGGGTTCTGCAGTGTTTGTTAGTGCCCGGCAGACGCCGCAGGCCCCGCCTTCGCCGTAAACGGCGGCTTGGCCAGCCACACGATCAGGATCAGCCCCATGAACATCCAGCCCAGCAAGGTGAAGTAATCCACCGTGGACATGATGTACGCCTGGCTGATCACCATCTGATCCAGTTGCGTGTAGGCCTTGGCCCCCGCCCCGCCCAGGTTGCTCAGTGCTTCGCGGGTCGCCGGGTCGAACGGGGTGATGCTTTCGGTCAGGTAGGCATGGTGCTGGTCGGCCCGACGAATCCAGATCCAGGTGGTCAGCGACGCCGCGAAACTACCGCCCAGGGTCCGCAGGAACGTCGCCAACCCGGAACCGTCGGCAATCTGGCTCGGCGGCAAGTCCGAGAGCAGGATGGTCAGGGTCGGCATGAAGAACAGCGCCACGCCGATCCCCATGAACAGCTGCACCATGGCGATGTGCTGGAAATCCACTTCATTGGTGAACCCGGCGCGCATGAAGCAACTGAGGCCAATGGCCAGGAATGCCCCGCCGGCCAGTAACCGCATGTCGAATTTCGGTGCGTATTTGCCAACAAAGGGGGCCAGCAACACCGGCAGGATCCCCAGCGGTGCCACGGCAAAACCGGCCCAGGTCGCGGTGTAGCCCAGGCGTGTCTGCAGCCACTGCGGCAGGATCAGGTTGATACCGAAGAACCCGGCATAGCCCAGGATCAGCACGATGGTGCCGTAGCGGAAGTTGCGGTGGGCGAACAGGCGCAGGTTGACCACCGGGTGTTCGTCGGTCATTTCCCAGATCACGAAGAACGCCAGGGCCACCACCGAAATCACCGAGCCGATCACGATGAAGCTGGATTCGAACCAGTCGGCATCGTTGCCCTTGTCGAGCACGATCTGCAAAGCCCCCACGCCGATGATCAGCGCAATCAGACCAACGTAATCCATCGGCTGGCGGCTGGTGACCACCGGGCGCTTTTTCATCTGCTGGGTGACCACCCATGCCGCGAACAGGCCGATCGGCACGTTGATGAAGAAAATCCACGGCCAGCTGTAGCTGTCGGTGATCCAGCCGCCGAGGATCGGCCCGGCAATCGGCGCGACCACCGTGACCATCGCCAGCAACGCCAGGGCCAGCCCCCGTTTCGCCGGCGGATAAACTGCGATCAGCAACGTCTGGGTCATCGGGTACAACGGCCCCGCCACCACCCCTTGCAGCACCCGGAAACCCACCAGCTCGGGCATCGAGGTGGATATCCCGCACAGGAACGAGGCCAGCACGAACAGCAGCGTCGCCCAGACAAACAGCTTCACCTCACCAAAACGCCGACTGAGCCAACCGGTCAGCGGCAAGGCGATGGCATTGCTCACCGCAAACGAGGTGATGACCCAGGTGCCCTGCTCCGAACTCACGCCCAGGTTGCCGGAGATCGTCGGCAGCGCCACGTTGGCGATGGTGGTGTCGAGCACCTGCATGAAGGTCGCCAGCGACAGGCCGATGGTGCTGAGCAGCAGGCTTGGCGGTGTGAAAGACGCGTTATTGCTCATGGCGAATCCTTTGAAACCAGACGGGCGCAGCTAACCCTGTGGGAGCGAGCCTGCTCGCGAAGGCGTCGATTCAGTCGACATTGATGTTGAATGTCAGTCCGCTTTCGCGAGCAGGCTCGCTCCCACAGGGGCGGTGTAGTGGCGAATCAGCGTTGCGCGGTTTTGCTGACCGCGGCGCTGTTGTCGTGGATCAACTGGGTGATCATCGCGTCGGCCTCGGCCAACTGACGGTCGTAGACGCTGGTGCTGAACGAAGCCTTCTGCGGCGGCTGTTGTGCCAGCACCGGCCCGCTCTGGTCGTGCAGGTCCACGTCGACCATGGTCGACAGGCCGACCCGCAGCGGATGTTTGGCCAGTTCTTCGGCGTTGATGTGGACTCGCACCGGTACGCGCTGCACGATCTTGATCCAGTTGCCGGTGGCGTTCTGCGCCGGCAGCAGGGCAAAGGCGCTGCCGGTGCCGGCGCCGAGGCTGTCGATGGTGCCGCTGTATTTCACGCTGCTGCCGTACAGGTCCGTCTCGATCTCGACCGGTTGGCCAATGCGCATGTCACGCAGCTGGGTTTCCTTGAAGTTGGCGTCGATCCACAGCTGATCCAGCGGAATCACCGCCATCAGCGCGGTACCCGGTTGCACGCGTTGGCCCAGTTGCACCGAACGCTTGGCCACGTAACCGGTAACCGGTGCAATCAGGACGCTGCGTGAGTTGTTCAGGTAGGCCTGACGCAGTTGTGCGGCGGCGGCCATCACGTCCGGGTGCGAAGACACCACGGTGTCATCGACCAGCGCGCTGGTGGTCTTGAGCTTTTGTTCGGCATTGGCCAGGGCGTTTTGCGCCGAGGTCAGGTCGTCGCGGGCGTGGGACAGCTCTTCCTGGGAAATCGCCCCGCCGGCGGCGAGGTTCTTGCGCCGGCTGAAGTTGTCCTGGGCCTTTTGCACTTCGGCTTTCTGCGCGTTGACCTGGGCTTTCATGCCATCGACATCGCTGTACAGGCCGCGCACCTGACGCACGGTTCGCGCCAGATTGGCCTGGGCATTTTGCAGACCGATTTCAGCGTCGTTCGGGTCAAAGTTCACCAGCACCTGGCCTTCATGCACCAGATCGCCATCGTCGGCGCCGATGCTGACCACGGTGCCCGTGACCAGCGGGGTGATTTCCACCACGTTGCCGTTCACATAGGCGTCGTCGGTGCTTTCGCTCCAGCGCCCGTAGAACTCGTGGTAGGCCCAGACGCCCGCGCCGCTGAGCACGACGGCGGCAGCCAGGACCAGCAGCATGAACTTGCGTTTGCCCGAGCTGGGGTTGCCCTGGGAGTTTTCAGGAGGTTGAGTTGTATCGGCAGTGGCCATGACGAGTACCTTGAATTAGTGGGTCAGCGTGGCTGGCGTGGCGTCGGCCGAGGCGATGGCCTCAGGCTGGAAGCCGCCGCCCAGCGCCTGCATCAGTTGGATCGACAGGTCGATCTGCTCGGCATTCAGGTTGGCCAGCTGACGCTGGGCCTGGAGCAATTGCTGCTCGATGCTGAGCACGTCCAGGTAGTTGCCGATGCCGGAACCGTAACGCTGGACCACGGTGTTGTAGGAGTCCTGGGCGATGTCGGTGGCGTGCTGCTGGGCCGCGATCTGCCGGCCGATATCGCGCAGCTGGTTGATACTGTCACTGACATCCCCCAGCGCCTTCACCAGGCTTTTGTTGTACTGCGCCACCGCGAGGTCGTAGTCGGCGTCGCGCGAATCGAGGTCGGCGCGCAAGCGGCCACCGTCGAAAATCGGCACAGAAATCGTCGGTGCAATGTTGAAGAAGCGGCTGGCCGATCCAAACATCGCATCGCCCAACAAGGACTCGGCGCCGGCAGCGGCGCTGAGGTTCAGGTTGGGGTAGAACCGGGTCTTGCCGGCGTCGATGCTTTTGCTCGCCGCCTCGACCCGCCAGCGCGCGGCGACCAGGTCCGGGCGACGCCCGAGCAACTCGGCCGGCAACACCGAAGGTAGCGCTACCGCACTCGGCTGAAGAATGTTCGGCCGGGCAATTTCATTGCCGCGGTCCGGACCTTTGCCGAGCAGCACCGCAAGGGCGATCTTCGCGCTGTTCAGGCGCTTTTCAGCGTCGATCAAATTGGCTTGGGAGGTGGCTTCCAGGCTTTCGGTCTGCTGGAACTGGTACTGGCTGTCGATCCCGGCCGTCAGGCGGCGTTGGCTCAGCTCGAGCATTTGCCGGGTGCGCTTGAGGTCTTCGTTGGACAGGTCATACACGATGTGCGCCTGACCGAGATCGCTGTAGGCCCGGGCGACGTCGGCAGCCAGGGTTAGTTGCGCGGCCTGCTGGTCGACTTCGGCGGCACGGGCCTGGCCGAGGGCCGCTTCCCAGGCATCACGCTGGCCGCCCCACAGGTCGAAGTTGTAGTTGAAGCTGGTGCTGATGTTACGCACGGTGGCGTAAGCGTCACCCTGCCCGAGCGGGTCCTGGTCCCGGGCCAGGCGCGAGCGGCTGACACCGGCGCTGGCATCCAGGGTCGGCATTCGCGCGGCGTCGGCGGCGTAGGCGGCAGCGCTGGCCTGGTGGGCACGGGCGTCGGCGATCTGCATGTCCGGGCTGTCGCGCAGGGCCTCGCGGATCAGGCCGTCGAGTTGCGGGTCGCCGAGGCTTTTCCACCAGTCGCTTTTCGGCCAGGCGGCCGGCGACAGGGTCACGCCGCCGAGGGATTGCCCGGCCTTGAAGTTTTTCGCGTCAAGGCTGACACCTTCGGTTTTCAGGCCGCTGTAACTGGCGCAACCGGCCAGGCTCATGGCCAGCAGCACCAGGCTCAGGCCGGCACGCAAGGGTTTACTGCTCATTTGTCACCTACTCGCAGCAGGGTGATCGAGTCACCGGCTGCTACCAAAATCTTCTTCAGAATCATCTCCAGGGTTTTCAGCTCATCTGGAGTGATGGCACCGGCCAGTTCATTCATGGCTTCGGCACCGATGTGCGGCAGGCGATCAGCCAACCTCTGCCCTTCCTCCGTGAGTACCAGCTGCACCTGGCGACGATCCGCCTCGGAGCGTTGGCGGGCGAGGAAGCCCTTCTGTTCCAGACGATCGAGCATGCGAGTCATCGAGCCGCTGTCCAGGGACAGGTGACGGCACAACTCGCCCGGCGAATCGACGCCGTACTGGGCCATGATGATCAACACCTTGAACTGCGCGGCGGTGATGCCGTGGGGTTCCATGTGGGTGTCGATGATCCGGTCCTTGAGCAGCGCGGCGCGTCCGAGCAGCAGGCCGAGATGGCAATTGTGGAAATCGTCTGGAGAGAAATGTTTCATCTGACCACCGGTTAGCTGCCTAGGCAGTGAATGTATGTTTAAATGTTACTGCCTAGGCAGCGAATGTCAACGTAATAGTTAGCATGCTTGGTAAATAGTTGATCAATGGCATCGGAATTTGTTGCGGCCACACTGACGCCATCGCGAGCAAGCTCGCTCCCACAGGGATCGCACTGGACCTTGTGGGAGCGAGCTTGCTCGCGATGGGGGCGACTCGGTTTTAACGAAAACGCAGGCCTAGAAATCCCGCTTGTAGAAGATGTCCAGCGAACTGGCCACGCCGCCCGCCGCTTCGAGGTAGACCCTTTTGCTCAGCTTGTAGCGCAGGGCAATGGTGTTGGCCGGTTCGAACACGCCGACGCCATAGCGCAGGCTGAGTTTCTCGGAAATATTGCCGCTGGCCACTACACTGGTGGCGTCGCCACTGCCCTGTGTGTCGAGCTGGAAGTCCTGGATCCCCAGGTTCTTGGCGATGCCGCTGGTCACACCGGAACTGCCCATCAAGCCCAACCCGAGGGCCGCCTGGGCGAGCATGTTGTTGTCTTCGCCATTGCTGCTCAGCGGACGCCCGAGCACCAGATAGGACAAGGCCTGCTCCTGGCTCATCGCCGGTTCGGAGAAGATCTGCGTGGTCGGTTGTTCGGCGCTACCACTCAAACGAATGCCGGCGATGATGTCGTCGGTCTTGCGAATGGCTTCGATGTCCAGGTACGGCTGGTCGATGGGCCCGGCAAACAGCAAACGTGCCCGGCGCACCGAAAGCCGCTGGCCGTAGGCGCGGTAACGCCCGTCGTTGAGCCACAGCTCGCCGCGGGTGTCCATGTTGTCGCCGATGTGCACATGCCCCTGCACATTCGCCGTCAGCCCAAACCCGGCAAAGCTCAGCTTGTCCTCGCCGACCAGCACTTCGATGTCCATCTTCATCGCCAGCGGTGGCTTGCCCTCCTCGGTCTGCTGACCGACGATCACCGTGTCATCGGAAACCTTGACCGTCGACGGCGGCAATTCACGAATGGTGATTTCGCCTCTGGGCACCAGCACTTTACCGGCGATGGCCAACTCATCGCCCTTCATCGAGATTTTCAGGTCCGGTGCGACTTCAAGCTTGGCGTAAGGCTCGACGGTGACCGGCAATTGCGTGCCCTTGAGCGCCAGATCCACCACCAGCGCCTGACCCCAGGCGATGTTGCCGTTCAAGCTGCCCTGCCCGGCCTTGCCGCTGTTCCAGCCACCGTTCAGTTGCACGCTTTCACCGGCGATGAGCGCCTGAACGTGCAGGTTTTGCAACTCCATCGGCAACTCCGGTCCAGTTACCTCGCCGTCACTGAGTTGCAGGCTGCCATTGACCTGCGGTGCCAAAAGTCCGCCGGAAATCGTGCCGCTGCCATTTAGGCGCCCGGTCAGCTTCTCGACCATCGGCACGAACGGTCGCGCCACCGACAGGTCCAGCCCGCTCAAGCGGAACGAGCCGCTCAACGGTTTGTTCTTCGGCAACGGATTGAGCTGCGCCTGCACCATCAGTTCGCCGAGTTTGCCGCCAACGAAATTGAGTTCGGTGTCGATACGTTTGGGCGTGAGTTTGCTGGTGAGCTTCAGGGTCTGGTACGGGAAGTCCAGCCACTGGTCCTTTTCCTTGATGCGCAACGTGCCGCCGCCGGCATCGACGCTGACCTGGCCGTTCGGGCCACTGGCCGGCAGGTCCAGTTGCAGATCGGCATTGAGCCGGCCCTGCCAGGCGAAATCCTTCGGCAACCACTGCGCGAGGCTGTCGATCGGGAACTGCTTGAGGTGATAACGCAGCTTCGGCTCGGGCATCAGGCGCGAGTCTTCCCCACACAGGCTGGCCTGGCCGGATGCCCAGCAATGGGCACCGAAGTTGATTTTGCCGTCTGCCAGGCGTTCGAGTTTCGCCGGCCCTTGCAGCTTCCAGTCCTGGCCACCGGCCTGGATATCACCGCTGGCCAGGCGTCCACGCCAATTGCCTTTATCCAGCGCACCGTCCAGACCCAGCGCCAGTTTCAGCTTCGGCCCTTGCAGATCGAGGCTCAGCTTCTGGTTCTTGATGTCGCCCTGGCCGCTGGCGGTCAGGGTTCCCAGCGAGGTGTCACCGGCCTGGATGCCGCTGCCCTTGAGGTCGATTTTCGCCCGTTGCGCACTGTCCAGCGTGGCGTCCAGGTTCAGGCTTTGCAGGCGATTGTCCTGGAAAACCAATTGCGAGCCTTGCAGGTCAAGCTTGCCCTGGGGCGCCTTGAGTGTGCCGGCGACATCCACGCGGCCATTGAGTTGGCCGCGCAGCTCTGGCCAGAGCTGGGCCAGGCGCGGCAGCTTGAGATCGATCTGTCCGGCGAGCTTCTGTTGCAGGCTGCCCTTGCCGCTGATGCTGTTCTCGCCCAGGCGAACCTGCAGGGCGTTGAGGTTCCATTGCTCACCACGGCCATCGGCCTTGGCCTGGATCACCGCCGGCTGGCCGCGGAGTTTGCCCTTGAGGTCCAGGTCGGCATTGAGACTGAGCACTTCGTTTTTCAGTTCGCCCGTGCTGCGCAACGGCCCCGCCAGCGTGCCCGGCAGCTCCGCGACCCAGTACGCCGGGTTGATCGCCGACAGGTCCAGCGCGGTGTCCCAGGCAATGCCGTCGGCGAACTGCAGGTTCAGGTGCCCTTCAGCCTTGCCCTGCCCGGCCTGGAGTTGAATCTGTTGCAGGTAGATTTTCGTCAGGTCGCCGGCGAACGGACTGGCCAGGGTGAAGGCGCCCGCCGGACCATCCGCCGCGGCGTCAAAATGACCGAGGTACTTGCCGTCGGTGTAGGACACCTCACCGGTGAAGCGGCGCAACGCTACCTCCGGCTCGTCGATCAAGGGATAGAGACGGTGCCAGGGGAAGTCCAGCCAGTCGATTTTCGCTTCGGCGCTCAGGCCTTTGCTCCAATCCACGAGCCCTGTGAGCTTGAGGCTTTGCTTGTCGTTGGCGGTCAGGTCCAACGCGGCGATCTGCGCGCCGTTGGCGTCGACCTTGCCTTGCAGCGCCAGGGCGACCGGCCCTTGCTCGGCGGGCAGCGTGGCTTTGCCGAGCAGCGCGTAGCCGTTCTTCAAGTCGCCAGCGCCGGTGAGCTCAAGCTGATTGAGTTGCAGGGTGTCCGGCAGATCGGCACCGGGTTTGAAACCATCGGCGGTGATCCGCACCTTGGCCGGCAGGTCGTCCACCAGGGGTTGCAGCTCGCCGGTCAGTTGCCCGTTGAGGTAACCGCTGCTGTCGGCTTTCAGGTTCAGGGTCTTGAGCAGGTCGCCGTCGACTTTCAGTGCCAGCGCCAGAGGTTCAGGGGTTGCCAACAGGGTCAGTTTGCCTTCGGCGCTGAGTGGCCAGTTACCGCTTGGTTGCAGCGAACCGGACAGGTTCAGGCTCAAGTCCTCGCGCTGTAACGACACCGCGTCGATCTTCAAACCGGCCGCGGTCCAGTGCGCCGCCAGTTGCAAGCCCTTGAGCTCTTCGCTGCCGTTGAACAACAGGCTGCCGACCTTGATCTCCCCCAGCTCGATGGCCAAGGGTAACTTGAGCTCCGGGAGTGTGATGGGGCCGCTGTCCGGCTCTTCGCCACCCGGCGGGAACGTCAGGCTGACCTGGTCGGCCTGCAATTGCTCGATGCACAAGGTCATGCGGGTCAGGCACAACGGCGACCAGGCGAAAATCACCTGGTTCAGTTCAACCCGGCTGGTGTCCTGCTGCCACAGCACCCGGTCGGCACTCCACTGCCCGCCCAGCCGGCCCTGGAAATTGTCCAGGGTCAAACCCGGTACGAAACCCAAGGCCCAACGGCTGCCCGTCGCCGTGCCGAGCACCGTGGCCAGCGTCAGGACAACCAGCATCAACAGTGCGGCTATCGCCAACAGCGTTACTTTCAAACCACGCTTCACAACTCAGGCCCCATGGAAAAGTGCAGTCGAATACCGCCATCGTCGTCCAGCGCATGGGCCAGGTCCAGGCGGATCGGTCCCACTGGCGAGACCCAGCGCACGCCGATACCGACCCCGGTCTTGAGGTTCGGCAGTTCGAGGGTGTTGAAGGCGTTGCCCTGGTCGACAAAGGTCGCGACCCGCCATTTTTCGGCGACCGAATACTGATACTCCGCGCTGGCGGCCACCATGTAGCGGCCACCGATGCGGTCGCCGTCGGAGTTTTCCGGGGACAGGCTCTGATAGTCGTAGCCACGCACGCTCTGATCACCACCGGCGAAGAAGCGCAACGACGGCGGTACCGATTTGAAACCGTTGGTGGCACTGCCGCCGACCTGCACCCGCCCGAGGAAGCGGTGTTTATCGAACACTGTGGTCAGGCCTTTGACCAACGCCGTGCCGTAGAGCAGGTTGCTGTCGGAACCCAGGCCTTCCTTGGCCACTTTGGATTCGAATTGCAGGCGATAGCCGTTGTGCGGATCGATGCGGTTGTCGCTTTTGAGGTACGAATAGCTCACACCGGGCATCAGCAAGGTACTGAGTCCCGAGTCATCGCCCAGTTGGTAATCCTCGCGCTGCCACTTCAGCGACACCACCCGTTGCCAGCCGCTGGGCAGCTTGCTGTGCCACTCGGGGCCGAGGGTCAGCAGCTTGCTGTGGCTTTCCTTATCGGCGATTTCTTCATTCTGGTAGCCACCGGCAAAACGCAGTTTGTCGGTCAGTGGCGGGTCCAGCGGAATGTCGTAGAACAGCCCGACGTTTTGCCGGGGTGCCGAGACTTCGGTTTCCCAGCCATAACTGTGCCCTTGTGCGTTGACCCAGTGCCGGGTCCAGTTGGCCTTGGCCCGTGGCCCCACGTCGGTGGAGAACCCCAGGCCCAGGCCCATGGTCCGTGGCTTGCGGGTTTCGAGCTTGACGTCCACCGGGATCGCATTCTCTTTTGACGTCGCAGGTGCCGCGTCCACGCGCACGCCTTCGAAGTAGCCACTCGATTGCAGGTTCTGATTGAGTTCGGCAATCAGCTCCGAGTCGTAAGGTGTACCGGCCTTGAAGGGCACCATGCGTTGCAGCAGCTCGTCATCGAACGGCGTATCGCCCTCGAAACTGACCTTGCCCAAGGTGTAGCGCGGACCGCTTTCATAGATCAGTTCGATATCGGCAACGCCGGCCCGGGGGTCGACCGACAGTTTCGAACGGGTGAAGTGGCCGCTGAAAAAGCCATACCGCGAAGCCTGGTTCTGGATCAGGCGCTTGGCGTCCTCGTAATGCCCATGGTTGAGCACGGCACCGGGCTTGAGCGCGTCGCTTTTGGGGATTCGAAAGGATTTGAGGGACGCTGCGGGTCCTTCGACTCGCACCGTGACATTGCGCAGGTGCACCGGCTCGCCGGGGTCGACCTTCAACACCAGGCGCGGCTTATCGCCGCCCTTCACTTCACTGTCGATGTGCGGCTGGTAATAACCCAAGGCCTGGGCGGCCTTGCGCGCCTGCTCCTCGGCGCCACGACTGAAGCGCTGCAAGGCTTCTTCGTCACGATCGCCGAGGCTGCCGATATAGCCCTCTATATTGGCCTTCAGTTCATCGTTGGACGGTTTGATCCGCACATCCAATTCACTTTGCGCCAGCGCCGTGCAGCTGGATAACAGCATGAGCACGCCACTGGTAAATCTTCCTGGAAACTTCATAGGCGCGGATGCTATCACGAGCATGGTTCATGAACATGGAAGCGTGATAGAGCCTGACATGCAAAGAAAGTTCGTGGGCTAAGCCGTTGCTGTTTGTAACACCTGGGGATTGGGGTGAAAAAACACGTGCTCGCGAACCGGCCCTACGGCAACTTCACCGATTTCCTCGTAGCCCTGACGTTTATAGAACTCCAGATAGCGAGGATTCCCGGTGTCGAGAATCACGCCCTGTGAGTGTTCATCCACCGCGCACCAGTTGTGCACGGCTTGCAACAGTTGTTCGCCGAAATGCTGGCCCTGGAACTGCGGGTGAACCCCCAGCAACGGCAAGACGTGCACCGAGTCGTTCGGCACGCAGGCCTCCACGGCAGCGTGATATTCGAGGTAGCGACGAGTGCAGCGAAATCCCGTGCTGAGCACCATGCGCAGGCGCCACGCCCAACTTTCGGTGACCCCCAGACGACGTTGCGGCGGCGCGATCAGGGCGATGCCGATCAGGCGGTCGTTGACCAGCAGACCGATGGCCGGCAGGTCCTGGAGAAAATGCTGGGTCACCAGTTCGCGCACCGTGGCGCGAACCCGCTGTTCGTAACCGGTGCGTTCGGACTCGAACAGATAACCGAAGGTCGGTTCGTGCCGATAGGCCTGGTACAGCAATGAACGGGCTTCACGGGCGTAGCCGCTGTCGAGCATGTGAATATCGGCGATGGCGGTCGAGGTTTCGGGCATGACGGTTGATCTCCCCGGCACAGCTCGGATGGCTGCGCTCTTGTTGTTACTGTTGTTACGAGCTGATCGGCGCTGACACAGTTCCTTAAAGATCCGCAATCAGTGTAGGCAATGAAATCGCCTTCGCGAGCAAGCCCGCTCCCACAAAAGCAAAGGCCGGCGCATAACCTGTGGGAGCGGGCTTGCTCGCGAAAGGGCCATCACTGCCCACACAAGACTGACAGGCAAAACCCAATCCCCACACTGGCCCGATTCCCCCATGTCAGCTAGCATCGCCCTTTTGCCAGGACTGCCGACCATGAAGATCGTCTCCTTCAACATCAACGGGTTGCGCGCCCGCCCCCATCAGCTGGCGGCGCTGATCGAAAAGCACCAGCCCGATGTGATCGGCTTGCAGGAAACCAAGGTCCACGATGAGCAGTTCCCGCTGGCCGAGGTGCAGGCGCTGGGCTACCACGTGTATTTCCACGGGCAAAAAGGCCATTACGGCGTCGCCCTGCTCTCGCGCCAGGAACCGCTGGCCCTGCATAAAGGGTTCGCCACCGACGAAGAAGATGCCCAGCGGCGTTTCATCTGGGGCACCTTCGCCGACGCCAACGGTGTACCGGTCACCATCATGAACGGCTACTTCCCACAGGGCGAAAGCCGCGACCACCCGACCAAATTCCCGGCCAAGGAACGCTTCTACGGCGACTTGCAGCAATTGCTGGAAAGCCAGTTCAAGAACGACCAGCCGCTGGTGGTGATGGGCGATGTGAACATTTCCCCGGAAGACTGCGACATCGGCATCGGCCCGGACAACATGAAGCGCTGGCTGAAGACCGGCAAATGCAGCTTCCTGCCGGAAGAGCGCGAGTGGATGGCCCGCCTGAAGAACTGGGGCCTGGTCGACAGTTTCCGTCACCTGAACCCGGACGTGAGCGACACCTTCAGCTGGTTCGACTACCGCAGCCGTGGCTTCGAAGACGAACCCAAGCGCGGCCTGCGCATCGACCTGATCCTCGCCTCCCACGGCTTGCTGCCGCGGGTGAAGGCCGCCGGTGTGGACTATGAACTGCGCGGCATGGAAAAACCTTCGGACCATGCGCCGATCTGGCTTGAGTTGAGCTGATCCAGGACCAACCACAATCCCCTGTGGGAGCGAGCTTGCTCGCGATGAGGGAGTGTCAGTCGACATCATTGTCACTGAACCACCGCTATCGCGAGCAAGCTCGCTCCCACAGGGGACCAGCACTGCAACTTGTCATTTTTCGGAAACCTCACTGACTTAATCTCCCGACACCTCCTTTGGCTATATAAGGTGCCGGCATGATGCTGCGCGTGTTGTTCCTGTTGATGCTGTGCCTCGGCTTCCCACACCTGGCGGCTGCTGGCAATTTGCCGACATCCGGACAAGGCCCGGTGCTGCGCATTCAGGGCTCCAACACCATCGGCGCGGCCCTGGGACCTGCGCTGGTCGAGGGTTTGATGGGCGAACAAGGCCTGCGCAGGATTCACCGCGAAACCCCGGACACCGCCAACGAACTGCGCATTGTCGGCGAAACCGCTGAGGGCCATCGGGTCGTGGTGGAGGTGGCGGCCCATGGTTCCAGCACCGGTTTCACTGCACTCAAAACAGCCAGCGCCGATCTTGCCACCTCGTCGCGCCCGATCAAGGACAGCGAACTGACAAGCCTGCAATCCCTCGGTGACCTGAAAAGCCCGAGCGCCGAACAGGTCATCGCCATCGATGGCCTGGCGATCATCGTTCACCCGGACAACCCGTTGAGCCAACTCGACACCGTGCAACTGGCGCGCATATTCAGTGGCGAGGTGAAGACCTGGGAAGACATCGGCGGTCGCGGCGGGCCGATTCACCTGTATGCGCGGGATGATCAGTCCGGGACCTACGACACCTTCAAGGAACTGGTCCTCAGTGGCCATGGGAAAACCCTCGGCAGCGCGGCGAAACGCTTCGAGTCCAGCGAACAACTGTCTGATGCGGTCAGCGTCGACCCACAAGGCATTGGTTTTATCGGCCTGCCCTACGTGCGTCGGGCCAAAGCCGTGGCGATTGTCGATGGGCAATCACAAGCCATGCCGCCACTGAACAACCTGATTGCCACGGAAGACTATCCGCTGTCCCGTCGACTGTTTTTCTATCTGCCGCCGGGCGCAAAGAACCCTTGGGCCGATGCACTGGCGGCGTTCGCCCAAAGCAGTAAAGGTCAAGCGATTGTCGCCGCCAACGGTTTCATCGCCCAGACCGTCCAGGCCATGACCGTGACACCCAATGCGTTGATGCCCGAGGGTTATCAGGCCCTGAGCCGTCACGCGCAGCGTTTGTCGGTCAACTTTCGTTTCGAAGAAGGCAGCGCAACGCTGGACAACAAGGCGCAACAAGACTTGTCCCGGGTGCTCGACTATATAAAGCAGCACGACAAAACCAATGGCCAGGTAACACTGGTGGGCTTTGGCGATGCCAAGAGCGACCCGGCGCGCGCCGATCTTTTGTCGAAGCTGCGGGCCATGGCGGTAAGGCGGGAGCTGGTGAAAAGCGGTGTGGTGTTTCGCGAGATTCGCGGGTTTGGAGCGCAGATGCCGGTGGCGGCCAATAGCGCTGATGAGGGAAGGATCAAGAATCGGCGGGTTGAGGTTTGGGTGTATTGAAAGTGCTGTGGTGAATGTGCGGACGCCTTCGCGAGCAGGCTCGCTCCCACAGTGGATCTTCAGTGAACACACTATCTGTGACCACAGAGTTCCCTTGTGGGAGCGAGCCTGCTCGCGAAGAACGATGACGCGGTCTTACTGCCCGCTACGCATCATCTCCTTCGGCACATATTTGCCGATTTCGAACTTGCCGATCGCCGCACGGTGCACTTCGTCCGGACCGTCGGCCAGTCGCAGGGTGCGCTGCATCGCGTACATGTAGGCCAGCGGGAAATCGTTGGAAACCCCTGCCCCGCCATGGATCTGGATCGCCCGGTCGATCACCCGCAGCGCAACGTTCGGCGCGACGACCTTGATCTGCGCGATCTCGCTGCGGGCCACTTTGTTGCCAACGGTGTCCATCATGTACGCCGCCTTCAGTGTCAGCAGACGTGCCATGTCGATTTCCATCCGCGAATCGGCGATCTTGTCTACGTTGCCGCCCAGCCGCGCCAGGGGCTTGCCGAATGCCGTACGGCTCACCGAGCGCTTGCACATCAGTTCCAGTGCACGCTCGGCCATGCCGATCGAACGCATGCAGTGGTGAATCCGGCCCGGACCAAGGCGACCTTGAGCGATTTCGAAGCCGCGTCCTTCGCCCAGCAGGACGTTTTCGTACGGCACCCGGACGTTTTCAAACAGCACTTCGGCGTGACCATGGGGCGCATCGTCGTAACCGAACACCGGCAGCGGGCGCACAATCTTCACGCCGGGGGTATCGACCGGTACCAGAATCATCGAGTGCTGGGCGTGGCGTGGCGCGTCCGGATTGCTCAGCCCCATGAAAATCAGGATTTTGCAGCGTGGGTCGCAAGCACCCGAGGTCCACCATTTCTTGCCGTTGATCACCCACTCGTCGCCATCGCGCACCGCACGGGCGGCCATGTTGGTGGCATCGGAGGACGCCACGTCCGGTTCGGTCATGGCGAACGCCGAGCGGATCTCGCCGCGCAGCAAGGGTTCGAGCCAGCGTTGCTTCTGCTCTTCGTTGGCGTAACGCACCAGCACTTCCATGTTGCCGGTGTCCGGTGCCGAACAGTTGAACGGCTCTGGCCCCAGCAACGAGCGGCCCATGATTTCCGCCAGCGGCGCGTACTCGAGGTTGGTCAGACCGGCACCGAGTTCAGACTCAGGCAGAAACAAATTCCACAGCCCTTCAGCCTTGGCCTTGAGTTTGAGTTCTTCCATGATCGCGGTCGGCTGCCAGCGGTCGCCCTCGGCGACCTGGCGCTCGAACACGGCTTCGGCGGGATAAACGTAGGTGTCCATGAACGCTGTTACGCGCTCACGCAGTTCCTGAACCTTGGGCGAATAAGCGAAATCCATGAGCGAGATACCTTCTTGGGGGAGGTTGTTTAGATCATGCAATCGATGCTAGAACAGCCATGAAAATTTACCTAGCCTATTCTCGGCGTGTATAAACATTCATCACCGATATATGATCGGCTGATCGTCAAGGTCAGCCCGCCCACACAATAAGAGAGCCGCGTAATGAATCTGAGCAAGGTCGATCTCAACCTTTTCATCGTCTTCGACGCGATCTACACCGAAGCCAACCTGACCCGTGCCGGGCAGATTGTCGGCATCACCCAACCGGCGGTGTCGAACGCTCTGGCCCGCCTGCGCGAGACCTTCAACGACCCTCTGTTCGTACGCACGGCCCAGGGCATGGTGCCGACGCCCATGGCGCAGAACATCATCGGTCCGGTGCGCAATGCGCTCTCACTGCTGCGCGTGTCGGTGCAGGAAAGCCGCATTTTCAACCCGCAGCAAGCGGTCAAGACCTATCGCATCAGCATGACCGACCTCACCGAAGCGGTGATCCTGCCGCCGCTGTTCCAGCGTCTGCGCCGCCTGGCGCCGACGGTGATCATCGAGAGTTTTCTGTCCAAACGCCGCGAGACCACCAAGGAGCTGGCGGCCGGCCGCCTGGACTTTGCGGTCGATGCGCCGCTCAACACCGACCCGCAGGTGCGTCACGTCAAGTTGATGGAAGACCGTTACGTGTGTGCTATGCGCAAAGGGCATCCGCTGGCGGGCAAGGAAAAACTCACGCTGGATGATTACCTGAGCCTGACCCACATCCATATTTCCAGCCGCCGCAGCGGCCTCGGCTATGTCGACCTGGCGCTGGGCAAGATGGGCATCCAGCGCAAGATCGCCCTGCGTTCCCAGCATTACCTGATGGCCTCGCAGGTGTTGCAGCAGACGGACATGGTCATGACCGTGCCGGAACGCTTCGCCCGCCGCAACGACCTGCACGCCTTTTATCTGCCGGTCAATGATGTGCCGCCGGTGGAAACCCACCTTTACTGGCACGAAAGCACTGACCAGGACCCAGCGAACCGCTGGATGCGCGAGCAGATGATCGAGCTGTGCCAGCAGGTAACGGCGCAGGAGAAAAAGCTGGATAAGCAGCCGGTTTGAGAAAAATCAAAAGATCGCAGCCTGCGGCAGCTCCTACAGGGTGAATACAAATCCCATGTAGGAGCTGCCGCAGGCTGCGATCTTTTCTCCCTTGACGTAAACGTCAACCTGCCATTAGCTTAGCGCCATGACCTTTTGCGAGCGCTTCCATGAGCAGCCAGACCTACAGCATTTCCGACCTCGCCCGCGAGCTCGACATCACCACCCGCGCCATTCGCTTTTATGAGGAACAAGGCCTGCTCAGCCCCGAGCGCCGCGGCCAGGAACGCATTTACTCGCCCCGGGACAAAGTCAGCCTGAAGCTGATCCTGCGGGGCAAACGCATCGGTTTCTCACTGGCTGAATGCCGCGAGCTGATCGAGCTTTACGACCCGTCCAGCGGTAACACCAAACAGTTGCACAGCATGCTGGCGAAAATCAGCGAGCGCCGTGAGCAGCTTGAACAGCAGCTGCTGGACATCGAACAGATGAAACTGGAGCTCGATACTGCCGAAGAGCGCTGCGTACAGGCGCTGGAGCAGACCCTCAAAAGCCAGGAATCGATTCAGTAGATCCACACTATCCACTGTGGGAGCGAGCTTGCTCGCGATAGCGGAGTGTCAGTCACCAAAAATGTTGAATGTGAAGCCCTCATCGCGAGCAAGCTCGCTCCCACAGGGTTCTCGGCGCATTCAGACAAAAACAACAGGTCAAAGCCCATGTCCCTCCCCACCCACGTACGCATTGTCGAAGTCGGCCCGCGCGACGGCCTGCAAAACGAAGCCCAACCCATCAGTGTTGCCGACAAGGTGCAACTGGTCGATGCACTGACCGCAGCCGGGCTCGGCTATATAGAAGTCGGCAGTTTCGTGTCGCCCAAGTGGGTGCCGCAGATGGCCGGCTCCGCCGAGGTTTTCGCGCAGATCCAGCGCAAACCGGGTGTGGTCTATGGCGCGCTCGCTCCCAACCTGCGCGGTTTCGAAGATGCCCTCGCCGCCGGGGTCAAGGAAGTGGCCGTGTTCGCCGCAGCGTCCGAAGCGTTTTCCCAGCGCAATATCAATTGCTCGATCAGCGAAAGCCTGGAGCGTTTCGCGCCGATCATGGACGCCGCCAGACAACAGGGAGTGACCGTGCGCGGGTACGTGTCCTGCGTGCTGGGCTGCCCCTATGAAGGTCACATTCCCCCGGAGCAAGTCGCTTTGGTCGCTCGCGAGCTCTATGCCATGGGCTGCTACGAGGTCTCGCTGGGGGACACCATCGGCACCGGCACCGCTGGCGCGACGCGGAAAATGTTCGAAGTGGTAGCAAAGGATGTACCCCGTGAAAAACTCGCCGGGCACTTCCACGACACCTACGGCCAGGCCGTGGCCAACATCTACGCCAGCCTGCTGGAAGGTATCTCGGTGTTCGACAGCTCCATCGCCGGTCTCGGCGGCTGCCCCTATGCCAAGGGAGCCAGCGGTAACGTCGCGACCGAAGACGTGGTTTACCTGCTGAACGGCCTGGGTATCGCCACCGGAATCGACCTCGACGCCCTGATGCTCGCCGGTCAACAGATTTGCAGCGTATTGGGTCGCCCTACCGGTTCCCGCGTGGCCAGGGCCCGCAGCGCACAGTGAGTGGGTTGAGTGTGTCCGGGTGTTACCGCACAGACTCAAACGTGGGCACAAGCGAGTAACACGGAAACAAAATGTAGGGTTTTGCCTGAGTCGAAAAACCCTACAAAATCGCAAAGCGTTGATTTTAAAGGCTTTTATAAAGTTGGCACGGCTCCTGCTATATCTATCGCATAACAAGAATAAAAAAATTGCGGCAACCCTAATAAAAACAAGACGTAACGACTCTGACATAACAAAAACAACACGGCAGAGACGCAGCTAACAGATTTTTTTGGAGAAGATGTGCTTTTCAGGGTGCTTTTCGAAGTGACCCGCGGCCAGACAGAGAATAATAAAACTACCTTCAGGTAGCTCCCGTACTGGTTGGATCGCTCAGCGAAAAAGCAGATCAGCGCTCAAAAAAATACGTTTGCTCTTGATCCCGGATGGGGATCGCCAAAAACAGCGGTAAAGGGCAACGGTTGCCAAAAACAAAAACAGACCGACCCTCAATAATAAAAAAAGAGCACGCGCAACGACAAATTAAAGGGGAGCTTCGGCTCCCCTTTGTGCTGTCTGGCATTCAGGTTTCCCACATACATCTGTAGGAGCTGGCGCAGCCTGCGATCTCTTGAAAATCAAAAGATCGCAGCCTTCGGCAGCTCCTACAGCTTCGCTTTGAGCTCCTCGATACTGATCTCGCGCATCCGGAATTTCTGGATCTTGCCGGTCACCGTCATCGGAAACTCTTCCACGAACTTGAAGTAACGCGGCGTCTTGAAGTGCGCGATGCGCTCCTTGCACCAGGCTTGCAGCTCTTGTTCGGTAGCGCTGTGGCCGGGGTGGAACTTGATCCAGGCGACGATCTCCTCGCCGTAGCGCGAGCATGGAATGCCGATCACCTGAACATCCGCAACGGCCGGATGCGTGAAGAAAAACTCTTCCAGCTCCCGCGGGTAAATATTCTCACCGCCACGGATGATCATGTCCTTGTTGCGCCCGGCAATACACACGTACCCCTCATCGTTCATGCTCGCCAGATCACCGGTGTGCATCCAGCCTGCCTGATCGATGGCTTCCGCGGTGCCTTCGGGGTTGTTCCAGTAACCCAGCATCACGCTGTAACCACGAGTACACAGCTCACCGATGGTACCCCGTGGCACCAGGTTGCCCGCTTCGTCGATGATCTTGCTTTCAAGCTGCGGCTGGGTGCGGCCGACGGTGGTCACGCGCAATTCCAGATCGTCTGCAGGACCGGTCTGCAATGACACCGGACTGGTTTCCGTCATGCCGTAGGCAATCTGCACTTCACTCATGTGCAGGTCGCTGATGACCCGGCGCATCACTTCGATAGGACAGGTCGCGCCTGCCATGATCCCGGTGCGCAGGCTCGACAGATCGAATTCGGCACGTTGAGGTTGATCGAGCATGGCGATGAACATGGTCGGCACGCCGTACAGAGCCGTGGCTTTTTCGTCAGCCACAGTGCCGAGGGTCAGCAACGGATCGAACGCGTCGTTCGGATAGATCATCGTGCTGCCATGGGTGATGCAGCCGAGGTTGCCCATGACCATGCCGAAGCAGTGATACAAGGGCACCGGGATCACCAGGCGATCGGTCGCCGTCAGGCCCAGGCTTTCGCCGACCATGTAACCGTTGTTGAGAATGTTGTAGTGACTGAGGGTCGCGCCCTTGGGGAAACCGGTGGTGCCAGAGGTGTACTGGATATTCACCGGCTGATCGAAATGCAGGCTGTTCTGGCGCTCATGCAGTTGCTCGACTGTCACGCTGTCCGCCAGATCGGCCAGTTGCGACCATGGCAGGAACCCCGACGGTGGTTGGGCATCCAGGCTGACAACGCCACGCAACTGCGGCAATCGCTCGCTCTGCAGTTTGCCGATGGATTGCTCGGCCAGCTCGGGCACCAGGCCTTGCAGCATCGCGTGATAGTTCGACGTCTTGAAGGCGCCGGCGCACACCAGCCATTGGCAGCCGGATTGCTTGAGTACGTATTCGAGCTCGGAACTGCGATACGCCGGATTGATATTGACCAGGATCACGCCGATTTTCGCGGTGGCAATCTGGCTGATGCACCACTGCGCACAGTTCGGCGCCCAGATACCAAGGCGGTCCCCGGCTTGCAGCCCCAGCGCCAGAAGTGCCCTGGCGTGCAGGTCCGCAGCCTCGGCCAACTGTCGCCAGGTGTAACGCAGCTGTTGATGGCGCACCACCAGCGCCTCCCCGTCCGGGTACTGCGCGACCGTGTTGTCAAACGCCTGGCCGATGGTCATCGCCAGCAAGGCTTTGTCCTGGGAACCACGGGTGTAACTGCGTTGCGGGCTTGCACTGGGTTGATCCATGACGACCCCTATTGTCTTTATTTATGGGCTACCGGCGGCCCCACAGGATGGGTCCGCGTTCTATCTTGAACTGGCTCTACTCTCGCTCAAGTTGACGTTAACGTAAAGGGTGATTGACAGCCATTCGTCACAGGCTTACGTTAACGTAAAGGTGAGAACCGAATCACGGCCCTCCCCACCCGACAAAAAAGCCAAAAGGTGCCCCATGAGCTATCCATCCCTGAACTTTGCCCTCGGTGAAACCATCGACATGCTGCGCGATCAGGTTCAGTCCTTTGTCGCCAAGGAGATCGCCCCGCGCGCCGCTCAGATCGACATCGACAACCTGTTCCCCGCCGACCTGTGGCGCAAATTCGGCGACATGGGCCTGCTGGGCATTACCGTGCCGGAAGAGTACGGCGGCGCTGGCCTGGGTTACCTGGCCCACGTGGTCGCGATGGAAGAAATCAGCCGTGGCTCGGCCTCGGTGGCCCTGTCCTATGGCGCTCACTCCAACCTCTGCGTCAACCAGATCAACCGCAACGGCAACCATGAACAGAAATCCAAATACCTGCCGAAGCTGATCAGCGGCGAGCACATCGGCGCGCTGGCCATGAGTGAGCCGAATGCCGGTTCCGACGTGGTCTCGATGAAACTGCGCGCCGACAAGCGTGGCGACCACTATGTGCTCAACGGCAGCAAGACC
The DNA here is from genome assembly GCF_019219205.1 of Pseudomonas sp. PDM27. Classification (NCBI taxonomy): domain Bacteria; kingdom Pseudomonadati; phylum Pseudomonadota; class Gammaproteobacteria; order Pseudomonadales; family Pseudomonadaceae; genus Pseudomonas; species Pseudomonas sp. PDM27. The sequence continues at coordinate 1,082,391 of NZ_JAHUWF010000001.1, forward strand.
TGGATCACCAACGGTCCGGACGCCAACACCTACGTGATCTATGCCAAGACCGACCTGGAAAAGGGCCCCCACGGCATCACCGCGTTCATCGTCGAGCGCGACTGGAAAGGCTTCAGCCGCAGCAACAAGTTCGACAAGCTCGGCATGCGCGGTTCGAACACCTGCGAGCTGTTCTTCGATGACGTCGAAGTGCCGGAAGAAAACATCCTCGGCGTACTCAACGGCGGCGTGAAAGTGCTGATGAGCGGCCTCGACTACGAGCGCGTCGTCCTTTCAGGTGGCCCGACCGGCATCATGCAGGCGTGCATGGACCTGATCGTGCCGTACATCCACGACCGCAAGCAGTTCGGCCAAAGCATCGGCGAATTCCAGCTGATCCAGGGCAAGGTCGCCGACATGTACACCCAGCTCAACGCCAGCCGCGCCTACCTGTACGCCGTGGCCCAGGCTTGCGAGCGCGGCGAAACCACGCGCAAGGACGCCGCCGGCGTGATCCTCTACAGCGCCGAACGCGCCACGCAAATGGCCCTCGACGCGATCCAGATTCTCGGTGGCAACGGCTACATCAATGAATTCCCGGCCGGCCGTCTGTTGCGTGACGCCAAGCTGTACGAAATCGGCGCCGGTACCAGTGAGATCCGTCGCATGCTGATCGGTCGCGAACTGTTTAACGAGACGAAATGAATTTCGTCAGCTGCAAGCGGCAAGCTTCAAGCGACAAGCAGAAGCGTTCCTCTTGCAGCTTGAAGCTTGCCGCTTAAAGCTGCTTACGGAGTAAGCCATGATTCTGCATACCCAGCTCAACCCTCGTTCAGCGGAGTTCGCCACCAACAGTGCGGCGATGCTCAAGCAGGTCGACGCGTTGCACACCCTGCTCGCCCAAGTGGCGCAAGGTGGCGGCCCGAAGGCTCAGGAACGCCACACCTCGCGGGGCAAACTGCTGCCTCGCGAGCGCATCAACCGTTTGCTCGATCCGGGTTCGCCGTTTCTGGAAATCAGCCAACTGGCGGCGTATGAGGTGTATGGCGAAGACGTCCCCGCTGCGGGCGTGATTGCCGGGATCGGTCGTGTGGAAGGCGTCGAATGCATGATCGTCGCCAACGACGCCACGGTAAAAGGTGGCTCGTATTACCCGCTGACCGTGAAAAAGCACCTGCGCGCCCAGACCATTGCCCAGCAGAACCGTCTGCCGTGCATCTACCTGGTGGACTCCGGCGGCGCCAACCTGCCGCGCCAGGATGAAGTGTTCCCCGACCGTGAGCACTTCGGCCGGATCTTCTTCAACCAGGCCAACATGAGCGCCATGGGCATTCCGCAGATTGCCGTGGTCATGGGTTCCTGCACCGCTGGTGGCGCCTACGTGCCAGCGATGGCCGACGAAGCGATCATGGTCCGCGAGCAAGCGACGATCTTCCTCGCCGGCCCGCCGCTGGTGAAGGCCGCGACCGGTGAAGTGGTCAGCGCCGAAGACCTCGGCGGGGCCGATGTGCACTGCAAGATTTCCGGGGTGGCCGACCACTACGCCGAGAGCGATGAACACGCGCTGGCGCTGGCGCGCCGCAGCGTGGCCAACCTCAACTGGCGCAAGCAAGGCGAGGTTCAGCAACGCACGCCGATCGCCCCGCTCTACAGCAGCGACGAGTTGTACGGCGTGGTGCCGGCCGATGCCAAGCAGCCGTTCGACGTGCGTGAAGTCATCGCGCGTCTGGTGGACGGGTCGGTGTTCGACGAGTTCAAGGCGCTGTTCGGGACCACGCTGGTCTGCGGTTTTGCTTACCTGCACGGTTACCCGATCGCTATCCTCGCCAATAACGGCATTCTTTTCGCCGAAGCGGCGCAGAAAGGCGCGCACTTCATTGAACTGGCGTGCCAGCGCGGCATTCCGTTGTTGTTCCTGCAAAACATCACCGGCTTCATGGTCGGCCAGAAATACGAAGCCGGCGGTATTGCCAAGCACGGCGCGAAACTGGTGACGGCGGTGGCTTGCGCCAAGGTGCCGAAGTTCACGGTGATCATCGGCGGCAGCTTCGGTGCCGGCAACTACGGCATGTGCGGTCGCGCCTACGATCCGCGCTTCTTGTGGATGTGGCCAAACGCACGCATCGGTGTGATGGGCGCCGAACAGGCGGCCGGTGTGCTGGTGCAGGTCAAGCGCGAACAGGCCGAACGCAGCGGCCATGGTTTCAGTGCCGAGCAGGAAGCCGAGATCAAGCAACCGATCCTCGACCAGTACGAAGAGCAGGGTCACCCCTACTATTCCAGCGCGCGCCTGTGGGACGACGGTGTCATCGATCCGGCCCAGACCCGTGACGTACTGGCCCTGGCCTTGTCCGCGTCGTTGAACGCGCCAATCGAACCGAGCCGCTTCGGTGTGTTCCGGATGTGATTTTTTTGTTGTAGGAGCGAGCTTGCTCGCGATGGACGTTAACGATAACGCGTGTTTTCTGGAAAAGCGCGCCGCCCTGTAGCCCATCGCGAGCAAGCTCGCTCCTACACAAGAGCCGTGGAGACGGACACTATGAGCGACTTCAACACCCTCGAACTGCTGAGCGATCCAAGGGGTTTTGCGACTCTCTGGCTCAGCCGTGAAGAAAAGAACAACGCCTTCAACGCCGAAATGATCCGCGAACTGATCATCGCCCTCGACAAAGTCGCGAGCGATGCCAGCCTGCGTTTCCTGATCCTGCGCGGCCGTGGCAAGCATTTCAGCGCCGGCGCCGACCTTGCCTGGATGCAGCAATCGGCCGAACTCGATTACGCCACCAACCTCGATGACGCCCGGGAACTGGCGGAATTGATGTACAACCTGGCCAAACTGAAAGTGCCGACCCTGGCTGTGGTGCAAGGCGCAGCCTTCGGCGGAGCGCTGGGCCTGATCAGTTGCTGTGACATGGCCATCGGTGCCGATGACGCGCAGTTCTGCCTGTCGGAAGTGCGCATCGGCCTGGCACCCGCGGTGATCAGCCCATTCGTGGTGCAAGCCATCGGCGAGCGCGCGACCCGGCGTTATGCCCTGACGGCCGAGCGCTTTGGCGGACAACGGGCACGGGAAATCGGCCTGTTGTCGGAGAGCTATGCCAGTGCCGAGCTGGAGCAGAAAGTCGAGCAGTGGATCGACAACCTGCTGCTCAACAGCCCGGCCGCGATGCGCGCCAGCAAGGATCTGTTGCGCGAAGTCGGCGACGGCTCATTGACCCCGGCATTGCGCCGCTACACCGAAAACGCCATCGCCCGCATCCGCGTCAGCCCCGAAGGGCAGGAAGGCCTGCGTGCCTTCCTGCAAAAACGTCCGCCGAGCTGGCAAGCCGAAACCACCAAGGAGCCCCGTTGATGAGCGCACCTGTCCTCACCACCCTGCTGGTGGCCAACCGTGGCGAAATCGCTTGCCGGGTGATGCGCACCGCCAAGGCCCTGGGCCTGACGACCGTGGCCGTGCACAGTGCCACCGACCGTGACGCCCGGCACAGCCGCGAAGCCGACATTCGCGTTGACCTGGGTGGCAGCAAAGCCGCCGACAGTTATCTGCAGATCGACAAACTGATCGCCGCCGCCAAGGCCAGCGGCGCCCAGGCGATTCACCCCGGCTATGGTTTTCTGTCGGAGAACGCCGGATTCGCCCGCGCCATCGAAAACGCCGGTCTGATTTTCCTCGGCCCACCGGCCTCGGCCATCGACGCCATGGGCAGCAAGTCCGCGGCCAAAGCCCTGATGGAAACCGCCGGCGTGCCACTGGTGCCTGGTTATCACGGCGAAGCCCAGGACCTGGAAACCTTCCGCGCCGCCTGCGAACGCATCGGCTACCCGGTGCTGCTCAAGGCCACCGCGGGCGGCGGCGGTAAGGGCATGAAAGTGGTCGAGGACGTCAGCCAACTGGCCGAAGCCCTGGCCTCGGCCCAGCGCGAGGCGCAATCGTCGTTCGGCGATTCGCGGATGCTGGTGGAGAAATACCTGCTCAAGCCACGTCACGTGGAAATCCAGGTGTTCGCCGACCAACACGGCAACTGCCTGTACCTCAATGAGCGTGACTGCTCGATTCAGCGCCGGCACCAGAAGGTCGTCGAAGAAGCCCCGGCACCGGGCCTGAGTCCGGAACTGCGGCGCGCCATGGGTGAAGCGGCTGTGCGCTCGGCGCAGGCCATCGGCTACGTCGGTGCCGGCACCGTTGAGTTTTTGCTGGATGCCCGCGGCGAATTCTTCTTCATGGAGATGAACACCCGCCTGCAAGTCGAACACCCGGTCACCGAAGCCATCACCGGTCTCGACCTGGTAGCCTGGCAGATTCGTGTGGCGCGCGGCGAAGCGTTGCCGATGACTCAGGATCAGGTGCCGCTGGTGGGCCACGCGATCGAAGTGCGGCTGTACGCCGAAGATCCGGGCAATGATTTCCTGCCGGCGACCGGTCGCCTGGAGTTGTATCGCGAATCCACCCCGGGGCCTGGGCGCCGGGTGGACAGCGGCGTTGAAGAAGGCGATGAGATCTCGCCGTTCTACGACCCGATGCTCGGCAAGCTGATTGCCTGGGGCGAGGATCGTGAACAGGCACGGTTGCGCTTGCTGAGCATGCTCGACGAGTTCGCCATCGGCGGGTTGAAGACCAACATCAATTTCCTGCGGCGCATCATCGGTCATCCAGCGTTCGCCGCTGCCGAACTCGATACCGGCTTCATTCCGCGCTATCAGGAACAGTTGCTGCCGGCGCCAGCGGAACTCGGCGATGAGTTCTGGCAAGCCGCCGCCCAGGCATTTGCCCAGAGCCAGCCGCACGCAACCCGTGCCGATGACCCGAGTTCACCGTGGGCGGCGCCTTCTGGTCTGCGTGCCGGTTTGCCGAGAGAAATCACTCTGCACTTGAGTTGTGAAGGCCAGGACCGCGCGCTGACGCTGGGCGATATCAATGCCCACAGCGCCCGACTCAAGGGGGAGCATCTGTTGACCGAGCAGGCTGGCGTGCGCCGTCAACACCGCGCGATACGCCGTGGCGAGCATGTGTATTTGCAGTGGGATGGCGAATTGCACCGCATCGAGGCCTACGACCCGATCAGCGCCGTCGAGGCCAGCCACAGCCATCAGGGCGGGCTGACCGCACCGATGAACGGCAGCATCGTCCGCGTGCTGGTGGAGGCCGGGCAATCGGTCGAGGCCGGGGCGCAGTTGGTGGTACTTGAAGCGATGAAAATGGAGCACAGCATTCGCGCCCCCCATGCCGGGGTGATCAAGGCGCTGTATTGCCAGGAAGGCGAGATGGTCAGTGAAGGCAGTGCGCTGGTCGAACTGGAAGAAGCGTGAAATGAAGATCGGTCCTACGCATTGCCAGGACCGATCTGATCAGAACCTGGCTGTTGCCTGAACCACCACGCCGATGATTCGACATTCGTCGGCGTACAAGGCTTTCGGATACGTCGGATTGAGCGGGACCAGATAACGCTGACCGCCCTCTTCGATCAGCTTGCGAAACGTGGCTTCGGCGCTGTCCGGCCACTGGGCAATGACCAGTTTGCCAGGCACGGCTTCCACGGCCGGGTCCACCAGAATCAACATGCCTTCCGGGATGCTGATGCCATTGGGTGCGGTCATCGCATCGCCTGCCACTCTCAACCAGAATGCCGGCCCCCGGGCGTGGTAATCGGACAGTTCATAGCGCTCCTTGCCGTACACCGGGACCTCGCCGTCGCGCACTTCGGCAGGCTCGTGCCAGTCACTGATCGGGTAGCGAAAGTACGGGTTGTACTTGTGGGCCAGGGGGACTTCGTCGTCCGTTGATGCCTGCGGTTCCCGGATCACCAGCGCCACTTCGAGAAACTCGAGGCCCAGCGCCTGCAACACACGGTTCATGTCTTCGATGCCCGGCTCACGACGTTTGTTGAGCCAGTGGCCAATGCCGCCCTGGGACATCCCGAGGCGCTCGGCGAGTATCTCTTGAGTGATTTTGAGTTCACTCATTTTGGCCTTGACCAATTCAATCCATTTATCCATGTGCGGCACGATACGTGGGCGACTCCGACCATCAAAACACAAATTGTAGTATTTAAATCCTCGTCACAAATACAGTTCGTATTAGGATCGAATCACGGATCTGAATCTAACACGGAGCTTGCCATCGCCATGAACCCACCCGCCAATGATCTGCCGGACGTGCAAATCGACACTACCCTCACCTCATCCCTGGACTCGGCGGCGGCACAACGCGCGCTGGACTATTACTTGAAACCTGCCGTTTCGGAGGAAGTGGCCGAGTCGCGTTTTTTTGATGTGAACCGCAACATCAGCGGCGAAGAGGCGCTGGTCCATGCTTTGGACCTGTTGCGCTGTGCTGCCGCCACTGCGTACGAATCAGCCAGTCACCTGCAAGGCGTAAACCGTGACCTGGCGTTTTCGACGGTGCACATGATCGACATGGCCAAGGCGATGGTCGATCGCTCGCTGGAAAAGTATGAAAATGCTTGAGGTGAGAAGGCAAATCGAGAGGACAGGAAAGAATTTTCCTGTCGCGCAGATAAAAACGCTTGACCCGTAAACGAGAATGATTATTATTGCATCAACTGGTCGCGAGATCAGTCGATGAACCAGGTGACCTTAGGTCGGTCTCCTGGACTATCTCCTCATCAGGCTAATCACGGTTTTTGACCCGGCTTTTTGCCGGGTCTTTTTTTTGCCAGTTTTTTCTGGCTTTGGCTTCAGGCTAATGAAGTCTTTGGGTGCCGCAAATTCGATGGCGCGGATGATATCAAAAGAATTCCAGTTGGCAAGAGAAGCCCGGCATCATTGGTTCAAACCAGCGACAGATAGCACTTGAGAATCAATCGCATAGCTTCTAAGCTGCGTCGGCGTCAAGGAGGACGCCCCCACCCCTGCAACCCGCAATTTCCCTCGGTTTCACCCCTCTCTTGCGTGTAAAGTAGCCGCGATAAAAATCATATTCAGGACCCGATTATGACCGTGGCCAAATCCTCTTTCGACATCAGTGCCAACTTCGACAGCGGCAACATCCAAGTCATCGACATCAGCGATCCGCTCAAACCGCTTCTGGCCATTCGCCCGGACACCCGCAGTGCCCATTTCCAGTGGTTCCACTTCAAGGCCAGCGGCCTGCATGTCGGCCAGGAGCACTGGTTTCGCCTGAACAATGCCAGCCAGTCCTCCTATAACAAGGCCTGGACCGGCTATCAGGCGGTGGCCTCCTACGATCACGTCAACTGGTTCCGCGTACCCACCATTTTCGAAGGCGATTGCCTGCGTTTCAGCCTCGAAGCCGAGCAGACCCACGCCTGGTTCGCCTACTTCGAACCCTACAGCCGTGGCCGTCACGACTGGCTGATCGAGCAGGCGCTGAGCAAGGCCGGTACCGAACTGCTGGCCACCGGCAAAAGCGTCGAAGGCCGTGACATCCAGTTGTTGCGCAAAGGCACCGGGGCCGAAGGTCGACGCAAGGTGTGGATGATTGCCCAGCAGCATCCGGGCGAGCACATGGCCGAGTGGTTCATGGAAGGCGTGATCGAACGCCTGGAAAAACACGACGACCCTGTGCTGAACAAACTGCTGGCCAGCGCCGACCTGTACCTGGTGCCGAACATGAACCCGGATGGTGCCTTCCACGGCCACCTGCGCACCAACGCCATGGGCCAGGACCTCAATCGTGCCTGGCAGAGCGCCAGCCAGGAAATCAGCCCGGAGGTCCTGTTCGTTCAGCAGCAGATGGAAAAGTACGGCGTCGATATGTTTCTCGACGTCCATGGTGACGAGGAAATCCCTCACGTGTTCACCGCCGGCTGCGAAGGCAATCCAGGCTACACGCCACGGATCGAAAAGCTCGAGGAGCACTTCCGCAGTCATCTGAAGCACACCACCAAGGACTTCCAGACCAAGTACGGCTATACCCGCGACGAACCGGGCCAGGCCAACATGACGCTGGCCTGCAACAGCGTCGGCCAGAAGTACGACTGCCTGTCGCTGACCCTGGAAATGCCGTTCAAGGATCATGACGACCATCCGAATCCGTTGACGGGCTGGTCGGGCAAGCGGTCGAAGCAGTTGGGCAAGGATGTGCTAACCACGCTCGCCGATATGGTCGATACCTTGCGCTGATCACCCTTCAAGATCAAAAGATCGTCCGAACGCGGCCCGAGCCTGCGGCAGCTCCTACAGGAATCGGCGTACCTCTGTAGGAGCTGCCGCAGGCTGCGATCTTTTTCAGGCGGTGATTAACCGCGATCCTTACCCCGCAACATACTGTCCAGCACCTCATCACGCCGCACCCAACCGTGAAACAACGCCGCCGCCAGATGCAGCAACACGGTCAGAAACAGCAGGTACGCCAGATACCCGTGCGCCTTGCGCAAAAACGCAAACAGCTGCGCATTCGCCGACACAATCGACGGCAGCTGCAACGAACTGCTGAGCATCACCGGTTCGCCCGACGCCGAAATCATCGCCCAGCCCAGCAGCGGCAAGACCAGCATCAGTGCATACAACAAGACGTGCGAAGCCTTGGCCGCCAGCGCTTGCCAACCCGGCAGGTCCGCTGGCAGCGGAGGCTGCGTGGTAGAGAAACGCACCACCAGACGCACAATCACCAACAGCAAAATCGCGACCCCCAAGGGTTTGTGCAAATGGATCAGCCATTCATGCCGCTCGGACACCGAGGCGACCATGCCGGCACCGATAAACAGCATGGCGATGATCATCAGCGCCATCAGCCAGTGCAGCAGGCGCGCCAGCGGGGCGAAGTGGTTCGGTTGGGTGCTCATTGCTGGACCTCCTGCTTGGCGGCGGGCAACTGGCTGACTTCGCTGGTGCGACGCAGGTAGGAATTGGCGTAACCGGCTGAACGGGCGGCGAGCAACGGGTCGTCGGAACCTTCGATCCCGGCAGGCAACACCAGTGGATCGTAATTGATGTCACGGCATTCGCCGTTGAGTTGCGGCTGAGTCTTTTCAAGCACCAGAGTGCCAGCGTTCAACACCTTGCGTCCTTCGGGCCAGGCCTTGCTGGCGTCGTTCACCGGATCGCCGGGGTTAGCCAGGGTGATGTTCAGTTGCCAGCGCAACGGACCTGCGGCGATTCGCTGGACCAGGTCTTTCTCCAGGAAATCACTGCCCTCAGCTGCCGTGGCCCCTGGTGCGTCCTGGGCCAGGGGCACCATGTTCCAGCGCACAGCCTGGCGCTGACCCGCCGCGTTGACCAGATAGAACGCATTGACGCTGTTGTAGTTTTCGGTCACGTAACTGGCCGACGGCTTGGCGGTTTTGATCCAGGCCAGGAAGGGCGCCGCTTCCGGGTGCGAAGCAAAGAATGCGGGCACCGCCTTCGGGTCCGGCTTGCCGGTGGCCGGATCTGGCGACTGGGCTTTTTGCAATTGATAGAACGCCTCGGGCGTGCCCACCGGGAACACCGGCATGCTGTTCATCCCGGTGCGCCACTGCTGGCCGTTGGCCTGAGTGAAGCGCAAGGCCATGCTGCGGATCGGCACGGCACTGTCCGGCGCGTAGGGGTTACCGGCCGGCAAGGCGAAACGCCCGACCACCGGCGTCTGCGCCTCATTGAACACCTGAGCGGTGGAATAGCTGCGCGCCTCACCGCTGCTTTCGAAATGTCCGATCACACACACGCCTTTGGAATGGTTGCGGCGGAAACCCGGGTGCACGCCGTTGTTGGTTTCCAGCACGTTGATCAGTTTCTTCGGGGTCAGGCGTTGTGGGTCGAAGGTGCCGTTGACGTAGGCAAATGCCCCGGCCAGTGCGGCAACGACCACGGCAATGCCAGCCAGACGCAACGTCAGGCTCCCTGCACTCAAGGGTGGCCGGGTGGGCGGTGATGATCGATCTACCATGAAAGACTCCAGGGCCATCGGCCACAAGTGAGAAGAATCAAGCAGACGAACCGCACACAGGTTTATTCCCACGCGCGGTATTTATTTTTTCTGACGTGGAATAACCTCGAATACCGAGCGTCTTCCTGGTCCATTGTCCAGCGTAGTGACTAGTCAGGACTTCATGAACGATATCGACGAACAACTCAGAGAAATCATTCCCGGATTGCGACGGTTCGCCGTATCGCTGACGCGCAACCCGAGCAGCGCTGACGACCTGGTGCAGGCGAGCCTGGAGCGGGCGCTGTCGAGGTGGGCTGGCAAACGCGCCGAGGGCGACTTGCGCGCCTGGCTGTTCTCGATTCTGTATCGGCAGTTTCTCGATGCGCACCGCCGCTCCCGGCGCTACGCGCGCATGCTCGACTTTTTTACCGGGCGTGACGATGCCCAGCCCTCGGTGGAGCGCACGGTCATTGCCCAATCGACCCTCAATGCCTTCGATCAACTGCCCACCGAACAACGCGCGCTGCTGCTCTGGGTCTCGGTAGAAGGCTTGAGTTACAAAGAGGTCGCCGAGATTCTCGACGTCCCCACCGGCACCGTGATGTCCCGCCTGTCCCGGGCTCGCCAGGCCCTGCGCCAACTCAGCGATGGCGAAATCAACCGCCCATCCCTGCGGAGACTCAAATGATCAGCATGCCCCCCAGCGAGCGAGACCTGCACGCCTACGTCGACCACCAACTGAGCGACGCCGACCGGCGCCTGGTGGAGACTTTCCTGGCCAGCAACCCGCAGGTGGCGGCGCAAGTGCGCGCCTGGCAGCAGGATGCGCAGACACTGCGCGCGGTCTTGAGTGGCGCCTTCCAACAACCGTCGAACCCGAACCTGGATCCGGCGGTGATACGCCAGCGCCTCAAACGCCAATCCCGTCGACACCTGGCCAGCGCCGCGGTATTGCTCATCGCGGTCAGCGTCGGCGGTTTCAGCGGTTGGCAAGCGCGGGAGATGACACTCGCGAGCCCCCAGCTTCCAATGACCGATGCCCTGCAGGCGTATCGCCTGATTGCCCAGCAAGGCATCCTGCCCGCGGATTACAAGGCCGGCGACGACGGTGACATGCAAGGTTGGCTCGACCGCTACTTCACCCGGGCCAATCGCCTGCCCGACCTCTCGGGTGCCGGGTTCAAGCCGGCCAGCGGGCGTTTGCTGAGTACCGAGCAAGGCCCGGCAGCGATGGTGGTCTACGAGAATCAGGGCGGGCAGAAAATCAGTTTCTATGTGCGCCCGCCAGGACCGAAAAACTTCCTGCTGCCCCGTGGCAGCCGTAGCGATGGAGACCTGCAGGCCGAGTACTGGTCGGGTGGTGGCTACAACTATGCGATGGTCAGCCCGGCGGACACAGCGGCAGCGCAGATGCTCAAGCAGACCACTCAGTTCTGATCCCCCTCTGTGGGAGCAAGCTCGCTCCCACAGGGTTTGCGGTGCTCCCTTAGAACCCGGTTACGGTGGCTCGGAATATTCCGACACAGCTGGAGGCAAATTCCCTCATCTGGTTACACTATGCCGCCGCAGCTCGGGGAGCCTGCCCGCACACCAGAGGTGACATCTCAGTGGCCGTTTCACCGCCCAATCGTTCGCGAATCAAATCGCGCTGGCAATCGTTGCGTCGCCTTCTCGGTAAGGCACCGGCTGCCGGCAGCGCCGAGGCAAGCGAGGTTATCCACGACTACTTTCGTCACCAGGCCCATTCCCGGGGCTACACCCTCAGTCACAGCCAGCAACGCGTGATCGACTGTATGGCCCGACATGCTTGTCTGTTGATGGGCACTTCGACGCAAACCCTTCCGGGCCTTTACCTGCATGGCGCCGTAGGGCGCGGCAAGAGCTGGCTGCTCGACGGTTTTTTCCGCGCCGTTCCCCTTGCGCAAAAACAACGCCTGCACTTCCATCAGTTTTTCGCCCAACTGCACCAGGGCATGTTCGAGCATCGCGATCATCCCGACGCCCTGGCGATCACCCTGGATGCCCTGCTCAGCGATTGCAGGGTGCTGTGTTTCGATGAGTTCCATGTGCACGACATCGGCGATGCGATGCTCATCACCCGCTTGTTCAAGGCACTGTTCCAGCGTGGCATCCTGTTGCTGGTCACCTCCAACTACCCGCCCGCAGGCCTGTTGCCCAATCCGCTGTACCACGCCCGCTTCAAACCGGTGATCGACTTGATCAATGCGCGCATGCAGGTAATGGAAGTCGGCGGGCCGCACGATTATCGCAGCCAGGTCCGCAGCCACGCGCAACAGCTGTTCACCCAAGGCCGTTATGTGTGGCCGGCCAGCGCGGTGCAGCGGCGTTCATTGAATCTGCCGGATCGTGAGCTCCCACCTGTTTGCTTGCCAGTGGGCACCCGGCATTTCCAGGCACGCCTGTGCGAAGGGCGCAGCATCGGTTTTACCTTCGCCGACCTGTGCGACCAACCCACGGCCGTGATGGACTACCTGGAGCTGTGTCGCCATTTCGACCGCTGGATCATCGATGACCTGCCGCCGCTCGGTGAGTGCTCGATTGCCGCCCAGCAACGTTTCATCAACCTCATCGACGTGCTCTACGATCAGGACAAGCACTTGACGCTGCTCGGGCAGCACGCCTTGCGCGAAAGCCTGGACGGTGACGCCATTGACCTGGCACGCACCCGCAGTCGACTGGGGCAACTGGTTGAAGTCAGCGAGCCAGTTTGATCGATATCTTTTTGTTGCATTGACTGACCCCTTCGCGAGCAGGCTCGCTCCCACAGTTGACCGAATTGCCCGGGCGGGAGTGATCCAATGTGGGAGCGAGCCTGCTCGCGAAAGCGGCCTGACAGGCGCCACATCTTTCCCGCTATCATGTCGCCCCTTTCCAGGGCCACGCGTCCTCCCCTTGGCTAATGGCGAATCTGTTCATGCATACCCTTGCTCAATTGCGTGCCGGCGAGTTGTCAGGCATCACGCGGCTGGATCTGGTCGACGACCTCACGGAATTCCCTCGGGAAATTTTCGATCTGGCGGACTCGCTGGAAGTACTCAACCTCAGCGGTAATGCCTTGAGCGCCCTGCCGGATGACTTGCATCGCCTGAACCGTCTGCGCGTGCTGTTCTGCTCCGATAACCGCTTCACCGAGTTGCCGGCCTGCCTGGGCCAATGCACCGCACTGACGATGATCGGCTTCAAGGCCAACCGCATCGCCCATGTGCCCGCTGCGGCACTGCCCCCGCTGCTGCGCTGGCTGATCCTGACCGACAACTGCATCGAGACGCTGCCGAGTGAGTTGGGAGAGCGCCCATATCTGCAAAAGCTCATGCTCGCCGGCAACCGATTGCACGCGCTGCCGGAGTCGTTGCGTCAGTGCCATCGGCTGGAGCTGATCCGCATCGCCGCCAACCAGTTGACCGAGTTGCCGCAATGGTTGCTGGAATTGCCGAGCCTGACCTGGCTGGCATACGCCGGTAACCCGCTGGAAACCGAAGCCGACGCCGCGGCCCTCGACGCGACACCGTGCATTGACTGGTCGGCATTGCGCCTGGAAAAAAAGCTCGGCGAAGGGGCGTCCGGGGTGATTCATCAGGCCGTCTGGCAACCGGCTGACCAGCCGCCCATGGCCGTTGCGGTGAAGCTCTACAAGGGCGAAATGACCAGCGATGGTTCACCGCTGCACGAGATGAACGCCTGCATCACCGCCGGCCTGCACCCGAACCTGATCCGCGTCGAAGGGCGGATTATCGATCACCCGCAGCAAACCGCCGGGCTGGTGATGCAACTGATCGCACCGTGTTACCGCAACCTCGCCGGACTGCCGAGCCTGGCGTCGTGCAGCCGTGACATCTACCCCGACGACTTGCGCTTCAGTGCGACCGTGGCGCTGCGCATTGCCTCGGGCATTGCCTCGGTGGCCGAACACCTGCACAGCCATGGCATCACCCACGGCGACCTCTACGGGCACAATATCCTGTGGAATGAGCAGGGAGATTGCTTGCTGGGGGACTTTGGCGCGGCCTCGTTCCACGGGATTTCCGACAGCCTTGAAAGCCGTGCCTTGCAGCGGATCGAGGTGCGGGCGTTTGGGGTGTTGCTGGGGGAGTTGCTGGCGCGGATCGACTCGGGGTTGAGCGATGATCGGCGTGGGGTGCTGGAAGATCTGGAGCGGCGTTGCTGTCAGCCGCAGGTGCTGGCGCGGCCGGGGTTTAGCGAAGTCGTGGAGCAACTGAAAAATCTGTGACCGCTGCGCGGTCATTCGCGAGCAAGCCCGCTCCCACAGGGACAGCGCTAAACCTGTGGGAGCGAGCTTGCTCGCGATGACGGTCTGACAGACAACAGAACCGTCATTGACACAAAGACTTAACCCGCCAACCCGACAAACATGTCCTGCACGTCGTCATGGTTATCGAGGCCTTCGAGGAAGGCTTCCACTTCCGCCATCTGCTCGTCGCTCAGGCCGCTGACCGGGTTTTTCGGCTGGTAGCCCAGTTTGGCCGACAGCACGGTGAAGCCTTGTTCCGGCAGGGCTTTCTGTACCGCGTCGAGGTCGGTCGGTTCGGTCAGGAACAGGGTTGCACCCTCTTCACCCGGTTCGAAATCCTGCGCACCGGCTTCGATGGCGGCCATTTCCGGGTCGGCGTCCGGGGTGTCCGGCGACGCTTCGATCATGCCGACATGGTTGAAGTCCCAGGCTACCGAACCGGAAGCGCCCAGTTGGCCCTTGCGGAACGCCACGCGGATCTCGGCAACGGTGCGGTTGATGTTGTCGGTCACGCACTCGACGATCAACGGCACCTGATGCGGGGCGAACCCTTCATAAGTCACGCGATGGTACTGCACGGTCTCGCCCAAGAGGCCCGCGCCCTTCTTGATGGCGCGATCCAGTGTTTCCTTGGGCATCGAAGCTTTCTTGGCCTGTTCAACCACCAGACGCAAGTGTGCGTTGGTAGCAGTATCAGCGCCGTTGCGCGCAGCGATGGTGATTTCCTTCACCAGTTTGCCGAAGATCTTGCCCTTGGCATTGGCTGCCGCTTCTTTGTGTTTAACCTTCCACTGTGCGCCCATTTCTCACTCTCTTATCTGTGGCATCTGTGGCGCCGAGACATCTATTGGCCGACGCTTTGCACAAGTTTATACGGCCTAAAGTTGGCAATCGACCAAAAAATCCCGACTGGCATCGACATCTTCACCAGCGGTTGTAGGGCGATTCGGAAATGTCGCTTTACCGTGCCCGCAATGCGCCGGGGTTTCGTACGCTTTGCACCCTACTTCACGGCGGTAGCGTGTTAGATGCACAACGACAAGGAAAGTCCCACCACCCTGACGCTTCTCGATGACGACCTGAGTTTCCAGGTGGTCCGGTTCAGCGGTCATGACGCACTCAACCAGCCCTATCGATTCGACATCGAGGTTATCGGGCTGGCACCGGCCCTGAACCTTGAGCGATTGCTGCACCAGCCGGCGTTTCTCGAGTTTGGCCACGACCAAGGCATACATGGCGTGCTGCACAGCGCCGGGTGTGAACATCGAAGCGCACACCGGGTCGCTTACAAACTGGTGCTGGTGTCCCGTCTCCAGGCGCTGGAGCAGCGACGCCGCCGACGGGTTTTCCAGCGCGCCAGCGTGCCCATGATCCTGCACCAACTGCTCGAGGAACATGGGTTGCCCGCCAGCAGCTATCGCTTTGAACTGGCAACCGGGCACTATCCCGTGCGACCTTTTTGCATTCAGTACGAAGAAACCGATCTGGCGTTGTTGCACCGACTGTGCGAGGAAGAAGGCATCCACTACCACTTCGAGCATCAACGCGACGGCCATGTGCTGGTATTGGCCGATGACAGCCTGAGTTTCCCCCAGGAGCCACTGCTCATGTCGCTGCGCAGCGACGCAGTCGACGATCACGAACCCGTGATCAGCGAACTGTTCCAGCGCCATGATGCCTCGCTCCCCCCTGTGCGCCCAGGTGCGAGCAATCCTGGTGCAGCGGACATCAGCGACGGCGCAGCCAATCACTCGTTCACCACGGCCAGACCGGTTCTCGCTCGCGAACAACAACATCGCGACCAGCTCAGCCGGCGACAACTGGAACGCCTGCGGTGCCGGCACCTGCAGATCCACGGTCAAAGCAACCTGGGCGCATTACGCAGCGGACGGATCGTGCAGGTGGCCGGGCATCCGTTGGCGAGTTTCAATGATCAATGGCTGGTGACCGAAACAAGCCATCAGGGGGGGCAGCCATCAATTCTGCTCGACGACTCAGCGGGCATGGCCCTGGGTTACCGCAATCAATTCAGCGCCATCCCCTGGTCGACGGTGTTCAGGCCCGCGCTTAAACAACCCAGGCCGAGCATTCCCGGGTATCAGCCCGGCCAAGTGTGCGGCCCGGTCGGACAGCCGCCGACAGTGGACGAGGATGGCCGGATTCGGGTGAACCTCTGGCCCGCCACAGATTCCGCCACAGAGTCGTTGCCCAGCGGCCTGTGGTTGCCCTTGGCGCTGACCACCGCCGAAGACTGGATCGATCCCTCCCGCTTGCCCGTGGCGGGCAGTGAGGTACAGGTGATTTTCCTCGACAGTGACCCGGATCGCCCGGTGCTCTGTACGGCGCTGGGCCCTCGGCCACGACCTCTGAACCCACAGTCCCGTGAACCCCGGGGCGATACCCGCCTGCTGTTCGACTGGCTGCTCCACCGTCCATGAGCATGATCGCGGTCCACAGCCCGGTGTCACCGCCGCCGATGTACACATCGGCGGCGAGGGACAGGATTCAGGTACGCAGGGGTTTGATGTTCATCGCCCGGTTGGGTACGCAGGGATGGTTGGTTTTCAGGCCGTTGGGGCGGCTGTTCCAGTGCGGGATCAGCACCAGCGCCGAGAACAGCGCGCAGCCGGCGAAGACAATGAACACGGTGACCGAGTCGAAGTAACCCGGCAGCAATCCGCCGAGCACCGCCCCGACGGAACCGCAACCGTTGACGAACCCGGCCGCCGTCGCACCGGCCTTGGCCGTGCCGAAATCGATCGCCGCCGCGCCGCTGATCATCGAGTCCGGCCCGTAGAGGGTCAGGCCCATGACGAACAAGAGCGCCACCACCAGGACTACACTGCCGGTATGCAGGGCGCCCATGAACAATGCCAGGGTCACGGTGAGTGCCAACAGACTGAGTACGCAAGCCGGCATGCGCCGGGCGCCGAACAGTTTGTCCGAGGCCAGGCCGATCATGATCGGCCCGAGCAACCCGGCCAGTTCGAACGAGGTCGGAATGATCGCCGCACCGACCTTGCCCACCGAAGGCATCTGTTCGAAGACGATCACCGGTCCCCACAGCAGAATCGCGTAGCGCGCCGGTTTCAGCATGAAGTACGCCAGCCCCAGCACCAGCACCGTGCGGTTGCGCAGGATTTCCTTGAGTGGCACCCAGATACTGATTTTGCTTTGGGCAAGGGTTTCTTCAGCGGTCAGCTCTGGCTCCGGCTCCACTGCCGGCAAGCCGACGTCTTCAGGTTTGTTGCGCTGGAAAATAAAAAACAGCACGGCGACCAGCCCAACCACCGCCGCACTGGAAATGAACGCCGCATGCCAGGTGCCGATGAGCGTATACGCCCACCAGCCGGCAAACGGCGAGGCCACGAGCCCGCCAAAGGCGTAGCAGGAACTCCACAGGCCCAATACCCGACCGCGCTGTTCGGAGGGAAAGAAACTGCCCAGGTTCTTGCACAATCCCGACCAGCCGGTGGACTGCGCCAGGCCTTGTATCAGCATGCAGGTAGCAAAAATCGGTAACGTTGCGAAATTGCCCATCACCAGCGCCGCACCCGCGGAAATCAGCAACCCGCCGAGCACCACCACCCGCGGCCCGAAGCGGTCGGCCAGGATGCCCCAGGTGAACTGGCCGACGGCGTAGGCCGTCAGGTAGATGGCATCGAGGTTGGCCATGGCCATTTTGTCGAGCATGAAGGTCGGGTCTTCGGCGATGCCGAGTTTGGCCACCGAGAAGGCTTTGCGCGTGAAGTAGAAAGCGGCGTAGGCGAGCCAGGTGATCGCGAAGATCTGCACGCGCCAACGCTTGATGGTGCCGATGTGCTTGTTCATTGTGGTTCTGACCTCAGGGTGTGAGTGTGCCGGCAGAATTGGAAGCAAACGCCTGTTTTTTTATTGTTGAGCACTGCGATATCGCCCCGTCCCTACGGCGGATACCGGTCAGATGAGTCCTGTTTCGCACGCCCAGGCTCATGGCACCCGCTGCGGTTCGACTGACCGGTCAGCGGGGCTGAGAGTGATAAAAACAATTACTGTTTAATAAGTGAAATCGATTTATCGTATTTCCAAAATAAGCTTTGCTTGTTACTGGAGATATCGATGTCGGTTTCCCACGCCCAACTCAAAGCGTTCCATGCCGTTGCGGTACATGGAAGCTTTACCAAAGCCGCCGAGCGGCTATTTCTGACGCAGCCGGCGATTTCCGACCAAGTGCGCAAACTTGAAGAGCGCTACGGTGTTTTGCTGTTTCACCGCAACAAGCGTTCGGTGCGCCTGACCGATCTGGGCGAACGCCTGCTGAGCGTTACCCAGCGGCTTTTTGTGATTGA
Source organism: Pseudomonas sp. PDM27 (assembly GCF_019219205.1). Lineage (NCBI taxonomy): Bacteria > Pseudomonadati > Pseudomonadota > Gammaproteobacteria > Pseudomonadales > Pseudomonadaceae > Pseudomonas > Pseudomonas sp. PDM27. Next base: position 1,100,797 of record NZ_JAHUWF010000001.1, read on the forward strand.
AGCCGAAGCCCAGGAACTGCTGCAGGAGTCCCAGGCCCTGCAGACCGGCAGCCTGATTCTGGCGGTGGATGCGCCGGTGCACGTGCTGCCGCAGATTGCCCGATTCTGCGAACGCTACCCCGGGATCAGCGTGAAGATCGAAACCGGCAACACCGATGAGTCGCTGTTTCGACTGTTCAACTATCAGGCCGACCTGGCGTTGCTGGGCCGTGACGTCAGTGACGAACGCCTGATCTCCCTGCCCCTGCGCAATGACCCGATGGTGGCGTTCGTGTCGCGCAATCATCCGTGGGCCGACCGTGAATCCATCACCCTCGCCGACCTCGATGACACACCGCTGGTACTGCGGGAAATCGGTTCGGTGACGCGCCAGACCCTGGAGGAGGAAATGGCCGGCGCCGGGTTCCGCATTCGTCCGGCGATCCAGGTTGAAGGCCGGGAAGCGGCGCGTGAAGCGGTGGTGGTCGGGATTGGCATCGGCGTGGTGTCGGCGGCCGAGTTCGGCGCCGACTCACGGGTTTGCTCATTGCCGATTACCGATTGCAAACGGCGGCTGACTGAAACGCTGGTGTGCTTGCGCGAGCAGAGTTCGCGGCGAATCGTGGCGACGTTTCTTGAGATGGTTCGCGAGAGTCTTGTGTAGGCAGGACCGAAGCCATCGCTGGCAAGCCAGCTCCCACAGGTATTGAGTCGTACACAAAATCGGCGAACTGGCATAAATCCCTGTGGGAGCTGGCTTGCCAGCGATGGCGGCGGACCTGCCTACGGAGTGGGCGCCAAACCCAAAAAAGCCTGAATCAACCGCAAATCCCGGCGCCGCTCCATGCACCCGATCATGTGCCGGTTCTCCAACCCCTCGCCAATGATCGGCACCGCCGCCACTCGCGGGTCGTGGCTGACTTCCACCGACGACACCACCCCTACCCCCAGTTCGGCGGCCACCGCCTCGGTCACCGCTTCGCGGCTGTCCAGTTCCAGCAGCACCCGCGGATTGACCCTGGCCTGGGCGCAAGCCTCATCGAAGGTGCGCCGGGTAATCGAACTCGGTTCGCGCAGCACCATGATCACCTGGTCCAGTTCCTTGAGCTGCACGCCTTTGGTCTTCTGCGCCCAAGGGTGCCCGTCGGGCACCAGCGCACAAATCCGTGATTCGTTCAGCGCCTGCAGATGCAAGCCCTTGCGTGGCTCGACTTCGGTCAGCACCGCCACGTCGGCATGTTCGGACAGCAGCGCCGCCAGGGTTTCCTGGGCGTTGCCCAGGCGCAGGTTCACCGTGATCCCCGGATAGCGCGCGCGCAGGCTGGCAAGCATCGGCATGACCATGTGCGGACCGTCCGCCGCCACCTCCAGGCGCCCCGTCAACAATTGCCGGTTGGCTTCGAGCATCACCTGCGCCTCTTCGGCCAGGCCGAACATCGCCCGGGTGATCGCCGCCAACTTGGTGCCCTCCTCCGTCAGTTCCACGCGTCGGGCGGTGCGGCGCAACAGGGTGATCTGATAGTGCTCTTCCAGCGCCTTGATGTGCCCGGTGACCGCCGGCTGGCTGATGAACAGCCGCGCCGCCGCCCGGGTAAAGCTGCCCTCCCGGGCCACCGCATCGAAGGCGCGGAGCTGAAACAGGTTCATGAATAATCCTCACTGATGGCTGGCATAACAATAAACAATTTGATTGATAGCACGGCAAATTGCAATTTAAGCCCCGTAGCTTCACCCCATCGATTGCGAGGACACGAAAATGAGTGCTGCCGAACCCATCCTGCTCACCCCCGGCCCGTTGACCACTTCGGCCCGCACCCGTCAGGCGATGATGATCGACTGGGGCTCATGGGATGACCGCTTCAATCAACTGACCGCCAGCCTCTGCGAGCAATTGCTGGCGATCGTCAACGGCGCCGCCACCCACCACTGCGTGCCCTTGCAAGGCAGTGGTACCTTCGCCGTCGAGGCAGCGATCGGCACCCTGGTGCCTCGCGATGGCAAGGTTCTGGTACTGATCAACGGCGCCTACGGCAAACGCCTGGCGAAAATCTGCGAAGTGCTGGGCCGTTCCTTCAGCACCTTCGAGACCGCCGAAGACGAACCGACCACCGCCGCCGACGTCGACCGCCTGCTGCGCGCCGACGACGGCATCACCCACGTCGCCCTGATTCACTGCGAAACCAGCACCGGCATCCTCAATCCGCTGCCGGAGATCGCCCAGGTCGTCGCGGGACACGGCAAGCGCCTGATCATCGACGCCATGAGTTCCTTCGGTGCCTTGCCGGTGGACGCGCAACAAGTGCCGTTCGACGCCCTGATCGCCGCCTCGGGCAAATGCCTGGAAGGCGTGCCGGGCATGGGTTTTGTCTTCGCTCGCAAAGAATCCCTGGCCAGCGCCGCCGGCAACTCGCATTCGCTGGCGATGGACCTGCAGGACCAGCACGCCTACATGGCCAAGACCGGCCAGTGGCGCTTCACCCCGCCGACCCACGTGGTCGCGGCGCTGCACGAAGCCCTGCTGCAATACAACGAAGAAGGCGGCTTGCCGGCCCGGCACGAACGCTACGCCGCCAACTGCCAGGCACTCATGGAAGAGATGGGTAACCTGGGGTTGCGCAGCTTCCTGCCGGCGGCCATTCAGGCGCCCATCATCGCCACCTTCCACGCCCCGAAAGATCCTCGCTACCAGTTCAAGGAATTCTACGAGCGGGTCAAGGCCAAGGGTTACATCCTCTACCCCGGCAAACTGACCCAGGTCGAAACCTTCCGCGTCGGTTGCATCGGGCATGTGCAACCGGACGAGATGCGCCAAGCCGTGGCCGCGATTGGCGAAGTGTTGCGCGAGATGGAAGTGCTGGAGATCTGATTCACCCCGATCCCCTGTGGGAGCGAGCCTGCTCGCGAATGCAGTCTGACATTCAACATAAATGTCGGCAGATATACCGCCTTCGCGAGCAGGCTCGCTCCCACAAAGAACAGTTTTCCTAAATAGCCAGTTATTACAGGATTCAGATCACCATGAACTACTCCAACCCAAGCAAACTCCAGGCCGCCATCCTCGACTGGGCCGGCACCGTGGTCGACTTCGGCTCCTTCGCCCCGACGCAGATTTTCGTCGAGGCGTTCGCCGAGTTCGACGTCCAGGTGTCCATCGAAGAAGCCCGTGGCCCGATGGGCATGGGCAAGTGGGACCACATCCGCACCCTGTGCGATCTGCCGGAAGTTGCCGAGCGTTATCGCAAAGTCTTCGGCCGCACGCCGACCGACGACGACGTCACCGCGATTTACCAGCGTTTCATGCCGCTGCAGATCGAAAAAATCGCCGAACACTCGGCGCTGATTCCGGGCGCTCTGGAGACCATCGCCAACCTGCGCGAGCAAGGGATCAAGATCGGCTCCTGCTCCGGTTACCCGAAACAGGTCATGGACAAGGTGGTCGAACTGGCTGCCACCAACGGCTATGTGGCCGATCACGTGGTGGCCACCGACGAAGTCCCGAATGGCCGCCCATGGCCGGCCCAGGCGCTGGCCAACGTCATCGCCCTGGGCATCGACGATGTCGCCGCGTGCGTGAAGATCGATGACACCGTGCCAGGCATTCTCGAAGGTCGCCGCGCCGGCATGTGGACCGTGGCGCTGATCTGCTCGGGCAACGCCCTGGGCCTGGATTACGAAGGTTATCGTGCGTTGGGCAGCGACCAACTGGACAGCGAGCGCAAGCGCATCCATGCAATGTTCGAAGATTCGCGCCCGCACTACATGATCGACACCATCACCGATCTGCCGCAGGTGATCGCCGACATCAACAAGCGCCTGGCCAACGGCGAAATGCCGCAATCGAGCTAAAAACCGCACCGCCCTTGTAGGAGCTGCCGCAGGCTGCGATCTTTTGACTTTCCGGTCCCCAATGCCGCCGAAAATCAAAAGATCGCAGCCTGCGGCAGCCCTACATCAATTACCTGACAGCGATCGATCACCTCAGGCAAACCCGGTGAAACAGGATTACAGTTAAGGCACACCGTCGGACAAGAGCGGTGGCTTTAAACCGGACCTCTGAGGAACACCGTATGCCGTGGAAAAACTCCGAGTCGCGCTACAGCACCGTATCGATCACGCTGCATTGGTTGATGCTGGTCCTGCTGGCGCTGGTTTACGCCTGTATCGAGTTTCGCGGGCTATTTCCCAAGGGCAGTGGCGGGCGCACGCTGATCGTCGAATCACACTTCATGCTCGGCCTGACCGTATTCGTCCTGGTCTGGCTGCGATTGTTCGCACGCAGTCTCGGCCCGGCGCCGCAGGTCTTCCCCGCTTCGCCGCCGTGGCAAACGACGCTGGCCAGGCTGATGCACTGGGCGCTGTACATTTTCATGATCGTCACGCCGATTCTCGGCTGGCTGGTCACCAGCGCCAAAGGCAACCAGGTGATGTTCTACGGTTTCGACCTGCCGATGCCGATCGCGGAAAACAAGGAGCTGGGCAAACAACTCCAGGACTGGCACGAGCTCGGCGGCACTATCGGCTATTGGCTGATCGGCCTGCATGCCGTGGCCGCGCTGTATCACCATTATGTGGTGGGCGATAACACCTTGCTGCGGATGATGCCCAAAGGCGAAACCCGCGATAGCTGAACTTGACGGCAACCCGAGAGGTGGGAGCGAGCTTGCTCGCGATGGCGGTGTGTCAGTCGACAAATGTGCCGAATGCAATGCCCTCATCGCGAGCAAGCTCGCTCCCACATTGATTTGCGGTGCGTTTCAGGCTTGTGAATCAAACCCTCGCCGCCCCTGCAAGCCGCCGGTGTGGATGAAGACCAGTCGTGTACCTTGGGCGAATCGGCCCGCTTCGACTTGTTGCTTGAGTGCCAGCAGCGCCTTGCCGGTATACAGCGGTTCCAGGGGTATGCCGCTGGCCTGCCCGGTCTTTTCGATGAACTCAAGCAGCAGCGGATCGACCTTCGCGAAGCCGCCGCGACTGGCCTCAAACAGCTCATACGCCGCATCGACCACTCCGGCCTCCTGCACGATCCGCTCGACCTGCTGCACCACCCCATGATCGTCAGGTACCGCCAACGCCCCGTAAACCGGATGATCACCGGCTTCGGCCAGCACCAGCCCCGCGAGGGTCGTGCCGGTTCCGCAGGCCAGCCACCAGCCGTCGTAATCACTCCAGCCCAATCCAGTCAGTTGCGCACAAACCTGCGCCCGCAACTGCATGCACCCTCGTGCGCCGGGTAATCCGCCCCCACCTTCAGGCACCGGATGCAATGTCGGATACTGCGTTTGCCATGGCTGCCAAAAACCGGCCTCGTGTCGCGCCCGATAGCCGCCGTAACCCAGCCAGTGCAACTGCATGCCAAATGCCTGCAAATCCCTCACGGTCGGCGTTTCCTGAGGATGCCCGCGCAACAGGCCGACGGTGGCAAAGCCGAAACGCTTGCCCGCCGCCGCCAGGGCGTGGAGGTGATTGGAGTGCGCGCCACCGAGACTGATGATGCCTTCGGCCCCCGCGCGGTCGGCGGTCTTCAGGTGTTCGATGAGCTTGAACCATTTGTTGCCGCTGATCAGCGGATCGATCCGGTCCAGACGCAGGATGGCGACTTCGACGCCGGCGTGGGTGAGCCAGTCGAGGTGAAGGGGTTCGAGGGGAGCCTGGGGTAGCCAGGTATCGGGAGGAAGAAGCATCAATGCCGGCTCTGGGTGAAGAGCCGGCATGTTATCACCTGGTTTGTGGCGAGGGAGCTTGCTCCCGCTCGCCTGCGCAGCAGGCGCAAACCCGGAACACTCGATACTTCTGATGTACCGGACCTACCGATTTGGGGCCGCTTCGCGGCCCAGCGGGAGCAAGCTCCCTCGCCACAGACCTGTCTGTTACAACTGCGCCGCCAACCGCGAACCCTGATTGATCGCCCGCTTGGCATCCAGCTCTGCCGCGACGTCCGCGCCACCGATCAGGTGCACGCTCTGCCCCGCCGCCACCAGGCTTTCATGCAATTCACGCAGCGGGTCCTGCCCGGCGCAAATCACGATGTTGTCCACTGGCAGCACCTGCGGCTCGCCGGTTTCGCCGATGCGGATGTGCAGACCTTCGTCGTCGATCTTCAGGTATTCAACGCTGTTGAGCATCTGCACCTGCTTGTTCTTCAGACCCGTGCGATGGATCCAGCCGGTGGTCTTGCCCAGGCCGTCGCCGACCTTGGACTTCTTGCGTTGCAGCAGGAACACCTCGCGGGCCGGCGCATGAGGTGCGGCCTTGATACCGGCGACACCACCGCGTGCCTCAAGGTGCGTATCGATGCCCCACTCCTTCCAGAACGCGGCGCGATCCTGACTGGTGGCGACACCTTCATGAACGAGGAACTCGGAAACGTCGAAACCAATACCACCGGCACCAATCACCGCAACACGCTTGCCGACCGGTTTGCGCTCCAGGATCACATCCAGGTAGCTCAGCACCTTGGCGTTTTCCACGCCAGGAATGGCCGGCACGCGCGGCGCAATGCCGGTGGCCAGGATGATCTCGTCGTAGCCGCCTTCGACCAGCTGTGCCGCGTCGACGCGGGTGTTCAGGCACACCTCGACATTGGTGGTCTGCAGCTTGCGGTTGAAGTAGCGAATAGTCTCAAAGAACTCTTCCTTGCCCGGAACGCGCTTGGCGATGTTGAACTGACCGCCGATTTCGCTGGCCGAATCGAACAGCGTCACCTGATGGCCACGCTCGGCCGCCACGGTCGCGGCGGACAAACCGGCAGGGCCGGCACCGACCACGGCGATTTTTTTCGGTTGCTGCACGGGCAGGTAATTGAGTTCGGTTTCGTGGCAGGCACGCGGGTTGACCAGGCAACTGGTCAGCTTGCCGCCGAAGGTGTGATCGAGGCAGGCCTGGTTGCAGCCGATGCAGGTGTTGATTTCATCGGCACGACCTTCAGCGGCCTTGTTGACGAAATCCGGATCGGCGAGGAATGGCCGCGCCATGGACACCATGTCAGCATCGCCCTCGGCCAGGATTTGCTCGGCGACTTCCGGCGTGTTGATGCGATTGGTGGTGATCAGCGGAATATTCACCGAACCACGTAGCTTGGCCGTGACCTTGCTGAACGCCGCACGCGGCACTTTGGTGGCGATGGTCGGAATCCGCGCTTCGTGCCAGCCGATACCGGTGTTGATGATGGTCGCGCCGGCCTGCTCGATGGCCTTGGCCAGTTGAACGATCTCTTCCCAAGTGCTGCCGCCTTCGACCAGGTCGAGCATCGACAGACGGAAAATGATGATGAAGTTCGGGCCGACCGCTTCACGCACGCGGCGAACGATTTCCACCGGCAGGCGCATGCGGTTTTCATAGCTGCCACCCCAGCGGTCGGTACGGTGGTTGGTGTGGGCGGCGAGGAACTGGTTAATGAAATAACCTTCGGAGCCCATGATTTCCACACCGTCGTACTCGGCGGTTTGCGCCAGTACCGAGCAGGTGACGAAATCGCTGATCTGCTTCTCGATGCCTTCCTCGTCCAGCTCCTTGGGCTTGAACGGGTTGATCGGCGCTTGAATGGCGCTGGGTGCAACCTGTTTCGGGCTGTAGGCATAACGACCGGCGTGGAGGATCTGCATGCAGATTTTACCGCCCGCGTCATGAACGGCACGGGTGACGATACGGTGCTTGAGCGCCTCTTCTTCGGTCGTCAGCTTGGCCGCACCGGAATACACGCCACCTTCGTCGTTCGGGCCGATACCGCCGGTGACCATCAGGCCGACACCACCACGGGCACGTTCGGCAAAGTACGCCGCCATGCGTTCGAAACCACCCGGTTTCTCCTCAAGGCCCGTGTGCATCGAACCCATCAGGGTGCGATTGCGCAGCGTGGTGAAACCCAGGTCCAGCGGAGCCAACAGGTGCGGGTATTGAGCGGCGGTCATCGGTAACTCCACATCGTTCGATCACGGAAAGTGCAGGAGCTCTACGGCCCCCATCAGTCATGTTCGACAGACTAAGAGTCGCGACGCGGCTGCTCAATGACCGTAACTGACAACTTAATGATCGAAATGAGCAGCAACAGGGGGTGACCGGGAGTGGCCACCCCTCATATGGTCAATTCCCCGTAAATACCGGCTTGCGCTTTTCGAAGAAGGCGCGTGCACCTTCAGCCTGATCCTTGCTCGCCGCGCAGCGCAGGAAAGCCTTGCGCTCTACACGCAGTCCTTCGTCCAGTGTCCTCTCGTCGGCGCCTACGATACAGCGCAGTACACCGTCCACGGCCAGTGGCGCCTTCTCAGCCAGTTCCTGCGCCAGCGCCATCGCTGCTGCCTTGAGTTCGGCGACGGGATGAACGGAACGCACCAGCCCCATGCGCAAGGCCTCGTGACCGTCAATCCTGCGGGCACGCAACACCATATCGAGCGCGTTGTCACGACCAATGCAGCGAGTCAGGCGCACCGAACCGCCCCATGCCGGCACGGTTCCCAGATCCATCTCGGGCAGACCTATCTGCGTGCCCGTATCGGCGGCAAGACGGAAATGGCAGGCCAGGGGCAATTCGAGCCCGCCGCCCAGGCAGTAGCCGAACATAGTGGCAATCGACGGCTTGCCCAGGGACTCGATGCGCGCCAGAACACGTAGGCGCTGGTCAAGCACGGTGTCCCAACCACCGCGGGCTGGAACCTCGCGCATCGCCTCCTTGAGGTCCATGCCAACGGAGAAATTGGCCTCGCCTTCACCCGTGAAAAGCAGGGCACGTACACTTGAATCGGTGGCGGCCTCTTCAACCGCCGCTTCCAGAGCGTCGATGAAAGCGAAGCTCATTCGGTTGATCGGTGCGTCATTGATGCTGATGGACATAACGGCGCCGTGGCGCGTGATCAACAGGGGGTTTTCGTTGGACATGATGGGTGATTCCTTTTTTTTGTAAGGGGCGCCTACGACGGTCGCAAAATTATCGGCCGTCAAAAAATGCGCAAATGTTTTCGTCGCAGCGAAGCGTGTCAGGCCACTTCAGGGGGCTGTTCCGGTTCCGGGAAAATATGACCGCCTTCCATGGCCCATGAAGCGGGAATGTCGACCACTGCCACCACCACTGCATTCGCATCGGCCCCGGTGACTGCCATGTAAACGTCGGTGATTGCGCGCAGGATGGCGTGGCGCGTCGCTTGTGGTCGTCCTGCACGTATCTGGCCGCGAATTATCGCGGGGGTCGCGACTTGGCCGGCGGTGAATGCGCTTCCCGCTTCAAGCTCCTTGAACAGCACGTGCACATAGCTGGCCGGCGCGCCCGTCTCCTGGGTGTGAATGGATGTGATGGACTCGGCCAGCGATTGGCGTTGACGCTCGCTGAGCGTTCCCTTGACGGTCTGGCATTCATAGAGGGGCATGGAAAACTCCTTTGAAGACGTTATGCAACAGTCAGGTACACAGGGCTTCAGCCCTTCAACTTGATGATCAGTTCGATCAGTTTGTTGGGCTTGAGCGGTCCTTTGTCGTAGGGCGGCAGCATCATCCTGGTGGCCGCGAAGAAGCCCTGACGATAGACGGGGCGCATTTTGGAAAAGGTCTGAAAGCCTTCGTAACCGTGGTAATGGCCCATACCGCTGGCGCCGACGCCGCCGAAGGGCATGTCGTGCTGAGACACGTGCAGCAGCGCGGTGTTGATGCATACGCCGCCCGACATGATGTGGGACACGTAGTAGTCCTGCAGGGCGCGGTCCCTGGTGAAGGGATACAGCGCCAGTGGCCTGTCGTGCTGGTTGACATAACCGGCCACTTCTTCGCGAGTGGTGTAGGTCTTGACCGGCAGCAGCGGGCCGAAGATCTCGCGCTGCATGATGACCATGTCGTCGCTGACGTCGAACACCAGGGTCAGCGGGAACTTGCGCAGGGTCTTGTCCGGCGTCTGCTCGGGGAAAAGATTGACCACGCGCGCGCCCTTGGCCACAGCATCATCCAGCGTGGCCTGCATGCGGTCATAGGCGCGCTGGTCGATCATGGAGGTGTAATCGGCATGATTGATATCGGGGTAGCGCTCGGCTATGACCCGCTGGGCTTCGCGCTCGAAGTCCGCCTCGGAGCCGGCGGGAATGAAGACATAGTCGACGTTGGTGCAGATCTGGCCCGCGTTGAAGGCCTTGCTCCACATGATGCGATCGACGGCCAGGGTCATCGGGAAATCCGGCGCGACCACGGCGGGTGATTTTCCGCCCAACTCCAGCGTCACCGGGGTCAGGTTGCGCGCAGCATTCGCCATCACGGCGCGGCCGGTCTGACCCGAGCCCGTGAAGAAGAGATGGTCGAAGGAGATCGAGGAAAAAGCCGGGCCCACCGAGCCATTGGCGCCGCTGTCTTCGAAGAACTGAAGCTGTTGCGGCTGGAAATATTTCGGTGAGATGGACATCAGAAGACGCGTCAGATTGTTCGAGTTTTCCGACATCTTGACCATCGCCCGGTTGCCGGCGGCGAAGATGGCGGTGAGTGGCCCGAACGACAGCAGCAGCGGAAAGTTCCAGGGTACGATCACGCCGACCACGCCCAGCGGCTGGGGAATGACACGGTTACTGGAGGTGGGGTAGACCATCAGATCGATGTGGCGCTTCTGCGGTTTCATCCACTTCTTCAGGTGCTTGATGGTGGACTTGATATCTCCCAGCACGACGAAAAACTCGGCGAACAGCGTCTCGAAGGTGGAGCGGTTGCCGTAGTCCTGGTTGATCGCTTCGATCAGTGCCTGGCGGTTGTCTTTCAGCATCCGCGCCAATTTCTTGAGGTCTTCCACGCGCTGGGCATAGCTGCGCTCGGGCGTGGCGAGGTAGGCGGCGCGTTGGTGCTCGAAGCAGGATTGCATGGCGGGGGGAACGATGGGCTGGGCAATGTTCAGGGCACTCATGCCGAGTTCCTTGTGTAGTGATTGAAAGGCGGCAAATGGGTTTGGCTACGCTTGTCGCGCAGCCGCCCCCCTTCTATTGCAAAGGATTCAATGCATCCGGTGTGGCGCTCACGCGTCCTTGAAGTTCGGCGCTCGTTTTTCCAGGAAGGCTGCTGCGCCTTCCTTGAAGTCTTCTGCGCCGGTCAACCGGGCGACTTCACTGAGCAGTGTTGCAAGCGCCGCCTCGGGGCCTTTTTCACGGGCCAGGCGCACCGACGCAAGCGCTGCTTTAACCCCGGACGGTGAGTTCTGCGCAATCAGCCGTGCGAATTCGAAAGCGCGCGTCATCAGCTGGCTCTGCGGTACGACTTCTTGCACCAGCCCCATCCGGCAAGCGGACTGAGCATCGAACTCCTCCGCCGTCAGGATGTAGCGAAGCGCGTTACCGAGACCGATTTTTGCCGGCAAGAACACGGTGGCCCCCCCGAACGGGAACAACCCGACTGCCACCTCGCGCTGAATGAACGTGACCTCTTGCGCGGCGATAACAATGTCCGCCGCTGCCGCCAGCTCCACCCCCAGGTTCATGCACTTACCATGAACGGCGAGAACCACCGGTTTGCTTCGGCGGCGAACGGCCGGGTCGATTTCGAGCATATCCACCAGCGATGGATCGCCGATACGCAACTCTCCCCGCGCGGCGAGAGGCGCAGTGCTGACGATGTCCATGCCCGAAGTGAAGACCAGGCCATTGGCATGCAACACCGCACAACGCAGGCTTGGATCGTCTTCGTAGATCGCCATGGCCTTGGCCAGGCCGATGAACATGTCGCGGTCGAAGGCATTCATCTTGCGCGGACGGTCCAGGCAGATCGACAGCACATTACCGTGGCGCGTGACTACGACCCGATCCTCAAGGCGGTCGCCGGACGCGGCATGGGTTTCGCGTTTTTCGCGCTCGCGCAGTACCAGGATCCGCCGCAGGATTTTCCCTGCCGGGTTCTTCGGAATGGCGTCGATGAACTCGATGTCGCGCAGTTTCTTGTAGGGGGTTACACGCTGTGCGACGAAGTCGATCAGTTCGGCTTCGGTCACAGGTGAGCGCAGCACAACGAAGGCTTTGGGCACTTCACCGGATTCGGTGTCAGGGCTGGGCACGACGCCGGCATCCGCCACCGCGGGGTGCATCAACAACACACTTTCGAGTTCGACCGGGCTGATCTGGAAGCCTTTGAACTTGATGAACTCTTTGGCGCGGTCGATGATTCGCAGATTGCCGTGTTCATCGATCCGGCCTACATCTCCGGTTCGCAGCCAGCCCTGCGCATCGATCGTTTCGGCGGTTGCCGCCGGATTGTTGAAGTAGCCGAGCATCACATTGGGACCGCGTATCAGCAGCTCGCCATCCGCACCTGGCGCCACGTCCTGGCTGCCGCCGATTTCCACGACCCGCACCTCAATGCCATGCATCACCCGGCCGACCGAACCTTCGGCCTCTTTCGGCATGCCCGGCTCGGAAACAGCGCCGGTGGTGGTGGATTCGGTAAGGCCCCAGCCGTTGAGCACCGGTACTTTCAATCGATCGGCGGCGCTCTTCAGCAGGTCAGCACTGATGGGCGAGGCACCGGAGATGGCCAGGCGCAGGCTCGACAGGTCGAAGTGATCGACCAAAGGATGCTTGGCAAACTGCAACACAACGGGCGCAACGACCGGAGCGACAGTGATTTTGTAATCCTGAATCACGCGCAAAGTCACTTCCAGGTCGAGAGCTGGCAATACGATCAAGCGCGCGCCCTGAGAAAGCGCCGAGCCTATGAAGCTGGTCTGTCCATAGATATGGAAGAACGGCAGCGCCGCCAGGATGGTGTCGGACTTGCGGAAAACCTGGGCGGCGGTCACCTGCTCGGTCGCCGCGACGTAGTTGCGATTGCTGAGCATCACCGCCTTGGGGAAGCCGCTGGTGCCACTGGAGAACATCAGGGCCAACAGGTCCTTTTGCAGATCACGGCAGCGCTCTTCGGCCAGAGGCTTGCCCACCAGCAACGAGGCAAACGGCGTGAGGCCCGCAGACTCACCCAGCACGATAATTTCTTTCAACTCCAATGTGATCAAGGTGTCACGCAGCCGTTCGAAGACTTGCGGGGTGACGATCACACGCGTGGCCCCCACCAGCTTGAGGAGTTCTCGCACGTCCTCCGGCGAGGACATGGGATTGAGTGTGGAGTACACGCCGCCGGCGAAGGCTATACCGTACAGAGCCACCGGGAACCAGATGCTGTTCGGCGCGATGATGGCGGTGACCTCCCCTGGCTCCAGACCGCGCTCTATCAGGTTGCCGGCAAGCACACGCACATGCCGGGACAGTTCGGCATAGGTCAGTTGTTCACCGCTCAGCCCGTCGATCAGCGCAGGGTTGTCTGCGTAGCGTTGGATTCGCTCCAGGAATAACCCGGCGAAGGACCCGACAGGCACTTCCAACGGCCTTTGCAACAGAAATGAATTCATGTTTTTACCCCGCTCGTGGTATTGGTCGTGGCGTGTTCCGGGGCGCATAGGTGCGCCTCGGATCATCGATCTCGTGAACAACAGTACGAGCGGGGTCGTGAGCTCGACAAACGACATTGGTTTTACTTGGATGACAAAATGTCACGTGAAAAGAAGATCCTCATCCCGGCAGAAAGCGTGCGACAACTGCCTGCGCTCAATGCTTTTGAAGCCGCTGCGCGGCTGGGCTCCTTTCAAGAGGCCGCGACGTTCCTGCACCTGACGCCTTCGGCAATCAGTCACCAGGTTCGAAGGCTGGAAGGCGTATTGGGTGTGGCGCTTTTTGTTCGACGCAATCGGCAAATCGAATTGACCGAAAGCGGTCGCAAGCTCCAGCTGCACGTCAGCCGGGGGTTGGCGGAGATCTCTATCGGGCTTCAGGCGGTCAAGCAAGCCAGTGATACCAACCCTTTACGCATCAGTGTGGCGCCCAGTTTCGCGGCGACCTACCTGAGTGCGGGCATGGCGCAGTTCGAACGTGAGAACCCGGATATCACCGTGCATATGGAGTTTTCATCCAGAGTGGCCGATCTGGAAGCCCGCGAGCTGGACATCGCCATTCGCCATACCACGCAAACCCGATTCAACGTATTTTCGGAAAAACTGGCGGATGTATCCGGTGCGCCTGTCTGTGCACCGCAAATAGCGGCAAGACTCGTTGCCGGGGAGCGCATCGAAAGTATCCCTCGCATTGCGCTAGCCCAGGCGCCTGGCGTCTGGACACTTTGGAATCAAGCCGCCGGACGCATGGATATCCCGCCACAGCGTGAGCTGCTTTTTGAAAGCCTGAGTGATGGCCTGCAGGCGGCCATCGACGGACACGGATTGATGATGGCTCCGCTGGGGCTGATCGAAAAGCACCTGAAGACAGGCCAATTGGTCCTGCCTTTCAAGGAGAAGCTGGAGCGCGTGTCGGCTTACCGCCTGCTGTGTCTCAATGGCAATGAGATGTCTCCCAAAGTCTTGCGGCTGCGGCGCTGGCTGAAGGCTGTGATTCGCAATAGCGGTGACGGTTGAGATTTCTCCAGCCAGCAGGATCCGCGCGAAGATCGATAAAGCTTCATTCGAACAACTGACGACGCCTGGCTCCCGGCGACATGGAAAACCAGCGCTGGCAAGCGCGATTGAACACGCTTTGTTCGCTATAGCCGAGCAGACCGGCAACCTGGGACATCGGCATGTGCCGCTCTGCCAGATAGTGGTCGGCACGGTCACGCCGCAAGCTCTCGACTATTTCATCGAAGCTTCTCCCCTGCTCGGCCAGCCTTCGCTGCAACATACGCACGTGCATGCCCAGTTGTTCGGCAATCAATGGCAAACGGCAACGCTGTATCGGCATCATGCGCAACACCAGGCGCTCGACCTGACTGACAACATCCGACGTCGCTTGCAAGTCGAACTGCTGGAAATACTGCTCCAGTGCGCGATGCAGGTAGGGGGCCTGCTGTTCAATCCGCTGATTGAGTTGTTCGTCACGAAGTACCAGGGCGTTGCAGGATTGCCCGGTGCACACCGCGGTTTTGAAATAGCGCCGGTACCGTGCCTGAGCCACTGAGTGATTGGCGGAAAACAGAACCGCCTGGGCAACGAAGTTGTCGCCATACAGCAACTTCATGCCGTTATGCGCCACCCCCATTGCCAGCTCCACCATTTGCCGTCGCGGGGTCGGTCCGGACAGGCGGATGTCGATCAACAGGCGCGGCGCGTGGTTCTCGCTCAGGTCCAGATCAAGCTGGATGCCCGGGCTGTGGTAGCCGATAAAACGGATGATTTGCTCCAGCGCCTCCCCCGCCGTTGCGCACGTTCGAGCGATGACCGCAATCGGCCCCAAGACGTGCAAGTCCTGGTATTCGGCCATGCGCAGGCCGAAATCAGGGCAATCGAGCTCTCGGGCGGCAAACTCCAGCAGCCCGACCAGCGAACGCAACGGTATCCGTGCTTCCTCGTCCATCAGCACGTCCGGATGGATGCGGAAGCGCTCGAGCATGAGGTCGGCTTGCCCGCCAAGCTGGCTTGCCACCTCACGGAATCCGGTCAAGGAGCTTGTTCTGATCAATGTAGTCATGTCGTCAAAGATCAAATAATTGGCATGAGAGGTCAATAATTTTCTAACGCCTTCAGCCAACAATCGGTCCCAGGTACCTTTGTTGCTTCCTGGTGAAGCAGCCCCTGTTCGCTCGCTCGGGATCATTGTGTGATGGAATTCGACTACGTAATCATTGGTGCCGGTTCAGCCGGCTGTGTCCTGGCCAACCGCTTGAGTGCAAATCCCGATATCACGGTATGTTTGCTGGAGGCCGGTCCGGAAGACCGCTCGCCATTGATCCATGCCCCGGTGGGCGTCGCGGCGATCCTGCCGAGCCGACACGTCAACTGGGCATTTCACACAGTACCGCAGCCCGGCTTGAACGGCCGTCGCGGCTACCAGCCACGCGGCAAGGTACTGGGCGGAAGCAGCTCGATCAACGGCATGGTGTATATCCGCGGCCACCACAGTGACTTCGACGATTGGCAGGCGCTGGGCAATCCCGGCTGGTCGTTCGCCGAGGTACTGCCGTACTTTCGCAAGAGTGAAATGAGCCACCGCGGCGCATGCGACTACCACGGGGCGCAAGGCGAACTCTATGTCGGCAGGAACCCGATGCATCCCGTCACGCAAGCTTTCATCGAGGCGGGACAGATGGCCGGACACCGCCACAATCCCGACTTCAATGGCGTCGACCAGGAAGGCGTTGGCCAGTTCGATGTGACGATCCGCGACGGTCGGCGCTGGAGCACGGCCACCGCGTTCCTCAAACCGGTTCGACACCTGCGCAAGAACCTCACGGTGCTGACGTCGGCCGCGGCCGAACGCATTGTGCTCGAAGGCAAAAAAGCCGTCGGTGTCGAGCTGCGCCTCAAGGGCAATCGCCAGACCATCAAAGCACGCCGGGAGGTCCTGCTGAGTGCCGGTTGTTTCGGCAGCCCACAATTGCTGATGCTCTCGGGGATTGGCCCGCAAGAGGAACTCAAGCCCCAAGGCATCACGGTGCAGCACGAACTGCCCGGTGTCGGGCAAAACCTGCAGGACCATCCGGATGTCGTGCTCAGCTACAGGAGCCAGGATACGTCATTGATGGGTGTCTCACTGCGCGGCAGTGTGAAGATGGGCAAGGCATTGATCGACTATGCCCGTCATCGGCGCGGCCCTTTTGTGAGCAACTTCGCCGAAGGTGGCGGCTTCTTGAAAACCGATGCCAAACTTGCACGCCCGGATATCCAGCTGCATTCGGTGATCGCGATGATCGACGACCACAACCGCAAGCTGCACTGGGGTCACGGCTTCAGTTGCCACGTCTGCGTGTTACGGCCCAAGAGCACCGGCAGCGTCGGCCTGCAATCAAACGACCCGAGCGCCCCACCGCGCATCGACCCGAACATTCTCGGGCATGACGAAGATGTCGAGACCCTGCTCACGGGCTACCGCATGACCCGGAACATCATTCAACAAGCGCCGATGGCGCGTTATGGCTTGAAGGATATGTTCAGCGACGGCTTGTACGGCGATGAACAGCTGATCGAGCTGTTGCGCCAGCGTACCGACACCATTTATCACCCGGTCGGTACCTGCAAGATGGGCAACGACGAGCGTGCGGTGGTGGACAGCCAATTGCGCGTGCATGGCATCGAGGGGCTGCGGGTGGTGGATGCCTCGATCATGCCGACGCTGGTGGGCGGCAACACCAACGCCGCTTCAATCATGATCGCCGAACGCGCGGCGGACTGGGTGTCCGCCAGTAGGTGATCCTGCCGTCGAATCGACCTTCGGCGTTGCTGCCGGAGGTCAGCGGTATCGGTACACAGGTTCCGAACAGTGCGGCAGTGGTTTGAGGTGATTTGTTCCTGATCAGCTAAGGTAACTTGGTCAACCACCCGTTTGGGCAGACCATCCATGAACACCTACTTCACCCTGTTCTTCGGCATGTTCACTACCCTGCTGGCAATCATCAACCCACTGGAGGCCATTCCGGTATTCCTGGGTCTGCTGCAGGGCAAAGACTCTGTCGAACAGCGCCGTGTTGCACGCAAAGCCTGTCTTTACGCATTGCTGTTGATGTTTTTCTTTTTGATCTTCGGCAACCTGCTGCTGCGTTTGTTTGAAGTTCCGCTGAGTATGATTCGAGTGGTCGGCGGGGTGATCCTGATGCGAATCGGGTTCGAGCTTTTTGCGCCCTCGCCCGACAGCAGCCTGATTCCAAGCGGTGGCAAAGGCGACGAGGACGTATCTTTCATCCCCATGGCCATGCCGATCATGTTCGGCCCCGGCGCCATTGCCACGGTGATTGGCCTGACGAGCACCATCAAGGACTCCGACCGCGCCGTACTGTCCTTCGCCGTCGTGGCGCTGGCGATCTGCGCCACCATGCTGGTCACTTACCTCTCGTTGGCCTACGCCAACAACATTCTCAAGAAGATTGGCCCGCAAGGCATCGATGCCGCGACCCGCATCGTCGGTTTCTTCGTTTCGGCGATGGGCGTGGGTCTGATCTTTCACGGGACGGTGGAGTTTCTGCAGTCCTATGGGGTGCTACTCAACGGTGTAGCGAAGTAGGACTGAAAGCTCTCCCGAAAAAAACGGGCGCCTGTTGGGGCGCCCTTTTTTTATGGCAGCTCACCAGCCGCGAGGTTAATCGTGTCCGTTATGACCACTCTGCCGCATGGCTTTGAGGATGCCGTCCAGGTTGTAGGTTTCCGGCGCCTGCATAGGCGGGAAGTCCTTGTACGACATCAGCTCCTTCTCCCAGAGCAACTGTCCGATCGGCAGCATGTTCCAGTTGTAGATATAGGCGTTACCCGCTGAGCCCAAGGCACCGGCATAGCCCGAGATGGACTTGGCGTCGGCACCAACGGTTGTTTCAAAGGGGTCGCGCTTGAGGTTCAGCAGTTGGGTCCAGTGGAAAGTGGTCGCGCCATACAACCCGCCCGTCGCGGTATCCGGCACTATGGTGTAGTACATCTTCCAGTTCTTGTAGCGCACCGCCGAAGGTTGTGACCCGGTGTAGTAGAAGAAGGTGTCGCGCGCCGACTTGTCGGACTTGCCGGTCAGGTAGTCCGTCTGATCCACGCCATCGAGCTTGGTCTTGACGATGCCGGGGTAATTGCCCGCCATGATCTGCTCGTTCAGCTCATTGCCCTTCTTGCCGCCAGCGATACTGACCAGTGTCGGCACCCAGTCGAGGGAGGCAAAGATGTCGGTCAGGACAGTGCCTGGCTTGATCACCCCGGGCCAGCGGATGACCAGCGGAGCGCGCATGCCACCCTCCCAGGTGGTCAACTTGCCGCCTTTGAACGGGGTTGTACCGCCGTCGGGGAAGGTAATGGTTTCCGCACCGTTGTCGGTGGTGAAGACGACTATGGTGTTGTCCAGTTGGCCCATGTCCTCGAGTTTCTTCAGGACATAACCAATATTGTCGTCCAGTTGCTTCATGCCTGCTTCGTTGGTGCCCCAGTCTTTTCCGCCGGGCTCACCGACCATGGCGTCATACTTGGGTGGCAGCACCGTGGTGATGTGCATGCGCGCCGGGTTGTACCAGACGAAGAAGGGCTTGTTGGTCTTCTTCGGATCGTTGCGGTCGAGGAAGTCGATGACCTTGGCAGAGATTTCTTCATCCACGGACTTCGAGCGTTCCAGCGTCAGCGGCCCTTCGTCCTTGCATGTGGTGTTCTTCTGCGTACCGTCGCTGGAGACGCAGGACATGACCGGACGAGGTGGCGTCAGGCAGGTACCTTCCCGCGGATCGATGGCGCCTGGTACATCCGGCAGCCCATTGATGGGAGAGGTCTTGCAGGGCGGTGCTATGCCCTGCACCTGCGGCGTCTTGTTGATATCGACAAAACTCACGCCCTGCATCGCATCGAGGTGATAGAGGTAGCCCCAGAATTCCTGGAAGCCGTGGGAAGTCGGCAGTGCCTCAAAATTGTCACCCAGGTGGTTCTTGCCAAATTCGCCCGTGTTATAGCCCAGATCCAGCAGGAACTTGGACAGTGTCGGGGTACCAGGGCGCAGCCATGAAGGGCTGCCGGGCAATTGCGGTGGGATCATGCCGGTTCGCAGCGGGTGCATCCCGGTAAAAAAAGCATTGCGCCCCGCCGTACAACTCTGCTCGGCGTAGTAGGTCATGAATTTCGCGCCTTCCTGGGCGATGCGATCGATATTCGGCGTTTCACCCACCGCCAGGCCCTGGTGATAGATGCTCGGCTGCATCCAGCCGATGTCATCGGCCATGATGAACAGGATGTTGGGTTTCTTGTCTGCCGCTTGAGTCACTGTCGACAGGCTGGCTGCACCTGCAAGACTGCTTAACGCCAGTCCCGTCAGTACAAGTTTTCTCAGTTTCATGAACTTGATCCTCTTCCAGTTGATTCACATAACCACCCATCTCGGATACGTCGTGCTCTCATCTCTCAAGGCTCAAAAACTTCAACTGCCCCATCCTTAATACTGACGGTCGTCCGTCACGGGTGCGGCTTCCTTAAATATGTTGAGCTTTGACCGCAATGGCATTTGGCTCCAGTCCTATGCATACCCAGTATTCAGCCCTACCACTAACCGGATGGTGAGTATAGACGCGCATTTACAAGGAGCCGGCCGCAAAGCCGCCCCTTCATGGATCACCTCATTTCATCGCTTTGCCTGCGCGACATCGCCGCAGAAAATATCGACGCTGCCATCTTCGGGTGATGTACGCACGACGATGGAATACTTTCCGGAAAGCAACTCTGACGTTGCGATAGGCGCATTACGGTAAAAGCTCCAACCGTTGGACCCGGCTTCATTTTTTGTATTGACCTTATCGTTCATCGCATAGGCGACAGGTCCGGGTTGCTGACAGCTGCCTTTGTTGATGAAGGTGTAAATGCGCGGCGGCAGGAGGGTTCCGGTCGGAACGCCCGTGATATAGAAATCAAAATTGGTTTGGTTGCCTTCGGCTGTCAGGGTGGCGTTGCCTGTCTGGCCCGCATTGCGGTGGGTGGCCGCCAGAGGCAGATTCATTGAGTGGTTTGAAGCCGTGCTGCAACCGAAGAGACCTGCAATGAGTAGCGCGAGTGGAACGATGCGGGTATTCATAACAACCTCCAAAAGTGGAAGAAGTGCATGGGGGAACATTGGGTATAGCTCATTAATAAATGGGCTGTACCTCAATAAATCCGCATTGGAAAACTTCACACCTGCCACCCGGCGATCAGGAAAAAAAATAGAAGAAACGCTGACAGTGTCATCTGTCCCTGGCGTTCACGCCTCCATGATCTTGACCAACAGACTTTCGCGCTGGCAAACGTCGGCCTCCACTGCCCTCACTTCTTTCATGAACACCTCTACCGCGGGGGGCAGCGAACGTTCCTTGAGGTAAATGAAGCCGTACCGGGTACGCAGTGCGAGGTCCTGAACGGGTAACGGCGCGATTTCTCCCGCCGACAATTCGCGCTCGAACGTCGACAGATTCCCCAGCGCCAGGGCGTTGCTGTTCTCGACGAACTTCACGATTTGCATGGGCACATCAATTTCGATGGCCGGTACGAAGTCTCCGGTCAACGCATCATAGGCACCGGCGCAACCCAGCGTTGCCGGAAGCAAGTGGGTCGCCAATCGCAAGGGAATGCGCGACGCCACCCAGGGGTAATCGAGTGTTTGTGCCAGCGTCAGGGGACGGTTTTGCGCCAGCAGCGGATGGTCCGGGCGACAGAACAGGCGGCCTTCATGTTCCCCCAACAGCTCGCAGGTGAGTTCTTCCCGGCCTTGCAATGTACTGATTTCAGCGATGCCCAGATCCACCACGCCGGTTGTGACCTGATGCGCCACCTCCCGCCACCCGGCCACATGGGCCGTCACCTTGATTTGCGGATGCCGGGCATGCATCCGCGCGATGCTGGCGTAGCCGCTGATGATACTGGGGTAAGGACCGAAAGCGACTTTCAGTGCGCCGATATCCCCGCCCGCCAGCAAGGCAATGTCACGCCGCAGATCCTGTTCTGCCACCAACAGGCGCTGACTCTTCTCCCGAAGCAAATGACCAAATGCAGTCAATACAACACCGTCGGTGCGTCGATCGAACAACGTGACCCCGAGTTCGCGCTCCAGCAACTGGATGCTTTTGCTCAGCGCCGGCTGGGAAACACCCAGCGCCTTTGCCGCTCGGCCAAAGTGTGCGTGCTCGATCAATGCCAAAAACTGACGTAGACGGTTCGGCGTCATTTCATAACCTTTATGTTATCGAAAGCCTTTAAAACGGAATTTTTCGGAATTAACTCAATATGCTATTCATGGTTCGACAGGTCAAGCCGAGAACGCAGAACACTCGCGTTGCCTTGACGCCCTTGGACACTTCATCTGGCGCAGGAACCTTTCATGTACAACAAGACCCTCCATCTGGCACTGGCGATCACACTTGGCGGTGGCATCAGCCCTGGCGTTTTCGCGGCCGATGCAAACGGCGCAGCTTCCGATCCGGCTCCATCGCAAAACGTGCACTTCGACAGCAAGGGCAAGGCGCCTTCGTCCTACACGGTCGACATGCAGAACACTGTGCGCAAGACACTCCCCTTTGCAGACAAGCGCGACCTTGAAGAAGCGAAAAAAGGCTTCATCGCCGCACCGCCCTACAAGAAGATCATGGCCGACGCCGGGAACGTCGCGTGGAATATGGGCAGCTACAACTTCCTGAATGAAGGCAAGGATTACGACAGCATCAATCCGTCGCTGCAGCGTCAGGCGGTGCTCAACACGGCCTATGGTCTCTATGAAGTCGTTCCGGACAAGATCTACCAGGTGCGCGGGTTTGACTTGGCCAATATCACCTTCATCAAGGGCGACACCGGCTGGATTGTCTTCGACACGCTGCTGTCGAAGGAAACCGCCAGGGCCGCCCTGGACTTCATCAACGAAAAACTGGGCAAGCGCCCGGTCGTGGCGGTGGTGATCTCCCACTCCCATGCCGATCACTTTGGCGGAATCCGTGGCGTGGTCGACGAGGCCGATGTCCGCAGCGGCAAGATCCCGCTGATTGCACCGCAAGGTTTCATGGAGCATGCCGTGGCTGAAAACGTCTATGCCGGCAACGCCATGAACCGGCGGGCGTTCTTGCAATATGGTTTGCTGTTGCCGCACAGCCCCTATGGTCATGTCGACATGGCCATTGGTAAAAACGCTTCCAGTGGCAACATGGGCCTGATCGAACCTAATCGCTTTATTACCAAAGATTTCGAGACCCTGACCATCGACGGCGTGGAGATGGAGTTCCAGAGCACGCCTGGCACTGAAGCGCCTGCGGAGATGAACACCTGGTTTCCACAATTCAAGGCGTTCTGGGCAGCCGAGAACATCACTGGCACCATCCATAACATCTATACCCTGCGCGGCGCCCTCGTCCGCGACCCGCTGGTCTGGTCGAAGAACATCAACAATGCCCTGTATCGCTACGGTCAGACGGCAGACGTCATGTTCGCCTCCCACAGTTGGCCACGCTGGGGCAATGAGCGGATTCAGGATGTGATGCGCGCGCAACGCGATGCCTATGCCAACCTGAACAACGCCGTGCTGCATGCCGCCAACCAGGGCGTCACCATCAACGAGATTCAAAACGTCTATAAACTGCCCGAAAGCCTGAAAAACAACTGGGCCACCCATAGCTACCACGGCTCGGAAGAACACAACAGTCGCGCCGTGATCAACCGCTACCTGGGTTACTGGGATGCCAATCCGGCGACGCTGATGCCGTTGTCTCCAAAGGATTCGGCACCCTTGTATGTGGAAATGATGGGCGGCGCCGACAAGATCATGGCCAAGGGTCAATCCTTGTTCGATCAGGGCAAGTACCGCGAAGCCTATGAAATCCTCAACAAGCTGGTGTATGCCGAACCGCAGAACAGCAAGGCCAAGGACTTGCTCGCGGATGTCTATGAGCAAGTCGGTTATCAGAAAGAAAGTGCTGGCGTGCGCAATAGTTTCCTCTCGGCAGCCTATGAACTGCGCCATGGCATGCCCAAGGGTGTGCCGCCAAAAACGGGTGGTGCGGACATGATCCGCGGCATGAGCACCGAGTTATGGCTGGAGTACCTGGGCATTGCCCTGGATGGCAGCAAAGTCGCGAACCAGCACTTCATCTTCAACCTCAAGACACCCGATAACGGCGAGCAGTTTGTCGTGGAGTTGAGCAACTCGACGTTGACCAATATCAAGGGGCAGCAAGCCAGCAAACCCGACCTTACCATCACGCTTGACCGTGCTGACCTTGAAGGTGTGATGGCCAGGAAAACCAGCTTTGATCAACTTGTTGCAGCCGGCAAAGCCACTTTCGAGGGCGATCGCAAACCGTTCGAACTGTTGATGGCGGCGATCACCCCGTTTACTCCGACCTTTGAACTACTGCCAGGCACCCAACAGTAATCAACAAGGGCTGCGCTTCATCCTGCCCCGGGGTGAAGCGCTATGGCGCTCTACTTCACGACTCTGAATAACATGGATGGCGCTATTCACAAGTTGTTCCTTCCAATATCGAGAATATGAACTACCACTTATGTGTGATCGAGCCGTACTGGTTCAATGCAATTAAAGTTTCTCGACGATCGCTATTACCCTTATTTCGAAAATGTACACTTGCCGGGATCTAATCCATGCAAACCAGATCAGGAGCAATGCCTGCCTTTACGTTATTGGCCCTATGCAGCCAGCAAGCCTGGGCCGGCGGCCTCATGCTCTACGAAATCGGCACCGATAACGCTGGCCTGGCCAACGCCGGCGCCGCCGCCCGGGCCCAGGGCCCTTCGACCATTGCCAGTAATCCGGCGGGCCTGAGTTACTTGCCGGGAACACAGATCACCGCGGGCTTGCAGGTGCTTTACGGCGACCTCAAGTTCGATCGCGACGAAGACACCAACGTGCCGGGCAGCGGCAGTGGCAATGCCCTCGACCCGATCCCCGGCGGCAGTTTTTTCATCAGCCATGAACTGGACGACCACTGGAGCGTCGGCTTCGGCCAGTACGCCGATTTCGGCCTGGCGGTCAATTACGACAACGATTGGTCAGGCCGCTACTTCGCCCAGAACGCCAGCCTGGGTGGTTTGTCGTTGGTGCCCAGCGTGGCTTACCGCTTCAACGAGCAATGGTCGGTGGGGCTGGGCGTCAAGGCCATGTACGGCATGCTGCAAGCCCAGACCGCGATTGACCGCTCGCCATTCGGCTTTACCGACCGCACCGACGGCCAATTCAAGTACAAGGACCAGGATTGGGGCTTCGGTGCGAATGTCGGCGTGATCTACGCCCCGCAAGCCGGCACACGCATTGGCCTGACCTACACCAGCCAGGTCGATCTGGACTTCGAGGACCGGCTGGATGTGAAAGGCGATGGCCGACTGCTCGAGCGCGTCAACAACACCAAGACCGAACTCGACATGAAGGTGCCGCAAACCGTCACCCTGAGCCTGTTCCAGCAACTGGACCGACAATGGGCCTTGCTCGCTTCGGTCAACTGGCAGGACTGGTCAGAGTTCGGCGACATCGCGGTGCAGGTCGACACCACGGCGCTCGGCGCCCGATCAACCACTGTCGACGCACATTTCAAGGACACCTGGCACCTGTCCCTGGGTGCGCAATACCAGGCCACCGAGCAATGGTTGTGGAACGTCGGCGTGGCTTACGACAGCAGTGCCGTGTCGGACAGGAACCGCACCGTGACCGTACCGATGGCCGAATCCTGGCGCCTTGCGACAGGAGCCACCTATGCGCTGGACAAGGACACCGACGTCAACCTCAGCTGGGCCATGATCTGGATTGGCGACATGCCGGTGGACCAGACCAGAAACGTTTCGGGCAATCGAATTTCCGGTCAATTCGACAGCGCCTGGATTCAAGCCGTGACCGGAAACATGACCTGGCGCTTTTGAGTGTCTTGCCACACAAAAGCGACTTCATCCGAGGAGATCACAGCATCATGAGTCTGTCCCGAAACCTGCTTGTCGGTGCCGCCGTGGCCGGGCTTCTGCTCGGCGGTTGCACCTCCAAAGTCACTGAACAGGCGCAATACTCCGGCTACCTGTCCAACTACGACAATCTGCAGGAGGTCACCACGCCCAGCGGCGGCACGGCGATGCGCTGGGTGAGCCCGTCGTGGAACCCCAATGCCTATGACACGGTAGCGTTCGAGCGACTGGAACTGTATCCGGCGCCCCAACCCAATGAGCGGGTCAACCAGCAGACACTCGATGACATCCGGGACTACATGTCCAACAGGGTCAAGGCGACGCTGGGGCAGAAATACCGGATGGTCCACCACACGAGTGCCGCGCCAAAAGGTTCGAAAACCTTGATCCTGCGCGCCGCGATTACCGGCGTGAGCGCCTCCAACGAAGGCATGAAATGGTATGAAGTGGTGCCCGTCGCCGCTGTCGTCGGGGCGACACAGGCGGCCACCGGTCACCGCGATCAGGACACCGAGCTGTACATCGAGGCCGAGCTCGTCGACGCGAGAGACAACCAGACCGTGGTCAGGGTCGTGCGCAAGGTGTTCGGCAAGCAACTGTCCAATGAAACCCAGAAAATCACCGCCCAGGACTTCAAGGCGGCGATCGACAAGTTGAACGTCGATCTCTGGGCATTCATCCGCAGTTGAATCTCTTCCCGATAGAGGAATAGCTGACATGGCTTCCCATACATTGCTTCGACTCACACATCTGCACAGACCTTTAATCGCCGCGGCACTCATCGCCAGCGCGCTTGCGTTAAGCGCTTGCGCAACGGTGGATGCCCAGACGACCGCCTACGTCGGGGTCGAGCACCCTGCTCCGACCCTGCCCGCCGAAGTCCAGATATTACGCACGGAACCGACGCGCCCCAGCGTGCGTTTGGGCGAAATCCTGATCGATGCCAGCGTCGACCCGGCGCCTCCCATCACCCAGGTCGAACAGAAACTGCGTGAAGAAGGCGCCAAGCTGGGTGCAGACGCGGTGGTGGTGGTTTATGACCGGATCCAACCCGTTGCCGCCTACGTGACCGGACCTCTGTGGAACCGCGACATCGATACGATCCAGGGCCGCAAGCTCAAAGGCATTGCCATCAAATACCAATGACGAGGTGCACAGCTATGAAAGCAATCCTGTCCTGGCTGACGGTCGCGTTGGCGACTGTCTTGATCAGTGCCTGTTCCGCCGTGGGATCGAACGAGGGCGGTGCCGGTGAAATGGAGATTCGCTCGGGCAAGATCGAGCAGATATCGCTGACGCAGATGCAGACCAATCACGACAGTGGCGTCGGCGCTGTCCTCGGAGGCCTTGGCGGCCTCGGTATCGGCAGCCTGATCGGCAGTGGCACCGGGCGCGACGTCGCCATGGTCGCCGGTGCACTCGCCGGTGCGGTGGGCGGCAATTACGCAGAGAAGAAAAAGTATGACCAGCCGGTAGCGGCGCAGCAGGTCATCGTGCGGGTGAAGAGTGGCGTGCTGGTATCGGTCACCCAGCCGATCAATCCGGCCCTGAGCAAAGGCATGAACGTTTACATCGAAGGCTCGGGAAATAATGCCCGGGTGCTGCCACAGGGTGGGTAGTGGCCATGCCTGGAGCGGTAAACCGCCGTTGATCCGGCAGCCCAAGGTATCTTCGCTGGCAGGCCAGCTCCCACAGAGAACGCGTATTCACCCTCCTTTTGTGAGCGACGCAAAACCTTGTGGGAGCCGGCTTGCCGGCGAAGGCGTTTTCCGGGCCGGTACATGACGCGAGGCCGTCTTCGCTGGCAGGCCAGCTCCCACAGAGAACGCGTATTCACCCTCCTTTTGTGAGCGACGCAAAAACCTGTGGGAGCCGGCTTGCCGGCGAAGGCGTTTTCCAGGCCGGTGCATGACGCGAGGCCGTCTTCGCTGGCAAGCCAGCTCCCACAGAGAACGCGTATTCACCCTCCTTTTGTGAGCGACGCAAAACCCTGTGGGAGCAGGCTTGCCGGCGAAGGCGTTTTCCAGGCGAGCGCATGACATAAGGCCGTCAACCTGATCATTACAATAAAAATGAATAAACTTACTATTGTGTAATATTACACGGCACGATAGATTTATTCACAACCTGTAATGACCTGGAAAGACAATGAAACCTTGCGTAAAAAGCCTGGCGCTCGAACTGCTGGTTGCTAAAAACGGCGTTCCCTTGCAGGTCAGGGAAGCCATCGTCGCCTGCGAGCTATTCGGCATCAGTGAAAACAACGTCCGGGTCACCTTGGCGCGCCTCACTATCGAAGCATTGCTGGAAGGTGCGGGCCGAGGAAGTTATCGGCTGGGGCCACAGGCCAGGGACATCTCGGCGCAGTTGTTCGAGTGGCGCAACGTGGAGCAGCATCTGCGGCCGTGGGACGGCAGTTATCTGATGGTGGCGTGCAACGCCCTGGGGCGCAGTGATCGCAACACCTTGCGCCAGCGTGAACGGGCCCTGCACATGCTGGGTTTCGCGGAGCTGGACAAAGACCTGTACGTGCGCCCGAACAATATCTCGCCTGATATCGAGTCGTTGCGTCGACGTTTGATCGAACTCGGCCTGGAACCGGCCGCACTGGTTTTCCAGGCCCAGGGCTTCGAAGAGGCGCAGGCGCAGCGAATACAAAACCTGTGGAAGGGTGAGTTGCTCAACGACAGCTACCGCCGCCAGTGCGAGCAATTGGAAAGCTGGACGCTGCGCGCCGGGCAACTGAAGCCGGACATGGCCGCACGCGAATCTTTCATCCTCGGCCGCGAAGGCATCCGCCAGATCGTCTTCGATCCCCTGCTACCGGAACCTATGGTCGATGTGGCGCTGCGCACGGAGTTCTTTGCCTGCACCCAGCGTTTCGTGGATCGCGGCCACCAGATCTGGCGCACCTTTGTGCAACAGCCCTGAAGACTCAACTGACTCATCACCCGGGCCGGTTCCAGGCCCTTGATGTCGAGGATAGACATGCATAACAAAACTAAAATCAGCGATATTCTCAGCCGCGACGAAATCAGATCCTTCAGCGAACGCTCAGACCTCTGGGGTGCCTGGGCGGTGGTGTCTACCTGGGGCATGTTGGCCTTGACCTTTACAAGCCTGGCCTGGGCCCGCGAACTCTTGCCCTGGTGGGGATTCAGTCTCGCCCTGATCGCGGGTGTCGTGATTATTGCCGGACGCCAGTTGTGCTTTGGCATTTTGCAGCACGACGCCGCGCACGGGACATTGTTCAAGAGCAAATGGTGCAATGACGTACTGGTCGATTGGTTGTGCGCCCGGCCGATCTGGAACGAGCTGCGCAAATATCGTCCCTATCACCTGACTCATCATGCCAGGACCTCATCCGTCGACGATCCCGATCTCTGCCTGGTTGCCGGATTGCCTACGACGCGCCGCTCCATGATGCGCAAGTGCCTGCGTGATCTTTCAGGCACTACCGGCCTCAAGTTCCTGGCTGGACGCGTGCTGATGGATGCCGGCGTGCTGCAGTGGTCGCTCACCAGCGATATCCGCCGCCTGCCGCAGGCAGGTCGTCGCTGGTGGGACTACCCACGGACCTTTTTCAGAAACGCCAGCGGCATGCTGCTCACCAACGGCCTGCTCCTTGCCGCATTCTGGGTCAGTGGACAGGCGTGGTTGTACGGCGTGTGGGTGCTGGCCTATGTCACGCCGTTCCCGTTGTTCATCCGCATTCGTTCCATGGCGGAACATGCCTGCCTGGAACCCGGCACGGACGTCCTTCGCAATACGCGAACCACACAGGCCGGTTTGATCGCCCGCGCTTGCGTGGCGCCTATCCGGGTCAACTTTCACATCGAGCATCATCTGATGGCATCGGTGCCGTATTTTCGCCTGCCGAAGTTACATGCTCTTTTACGGCAGCGCGGCATCGTGCCGCCACCGCCCACTTACTGGCAGGTGCTCAAGCGTGTGAGCCAGCGAGTTCACACCGCCTGATGGATGAATACTGTTCGCCCCAGACTTAAAAGCCGAAGTACACAAATGCCGTAGCTGCCGCCATGCCCCAGGCGAGCAACGCCATGACCGTTGAATGTTGCGGTAACCCGGATTCGCTCAATCGCTGCAAACCGGGCCTCGCAACACCGGCCTGTACGTAATAACCCTGCCTGATTGCCCGGTAGGTATACCGCAGGCCGACCAACAGAAACAGGGTGATCAGGCTAAGGGCAAGTCCTCGCCTGATAGCCGGTTTAGCCAATGCGACAAGGTGATCCTGCTCGCAGGCAACGCTATTGAGTTGCACAACGGTAATTCGTTGATAGTCCGTCGAAGTGCGCTTTTGCCCCACTTGAATCGCCGCCTGTTGCTCCAGATCCAGCACCTGATATTTCCAGAGCGTCGACGATCCTTTTCGGCAGAAGGTAAACGCGGCGGGACTTGAAGCGGAGATGATGCAAGCGTCGTTGATATCCAGTTTTTTCAGGGTTTCCATGGCCGATCGGGTGAAGTCCAGATCGAACACTGAAACAGCTCCGAGGGCAGTAGCCGCAACCGAAGCCAACAGGCTGATCAAGAGGCAGGTGGCTGAAATGTTCACGGCCGAAAGTCCCCTTTTTTTGATTGCGCAGCTCGGTTCCAGCCTGCCTTGTCGAGCTCCAGTACGCTGCTGGCACCCGGAAAACCGAGTGGAAGAAGAAAGGGAGGGCATCCATTGCCCTCCCCTCCGTGGTCCACGCTCCTTGCGACAGTGCCTGTCAGAACATCAAGAGGCCAGGATGAAGTCCGAGGCCGAGATGGTGTTCGGGTCTCCCACACCTACCAGGGTGATGGAACCGGCACCGAAGGTGAGTAATGTATCCGCTCCCTGATCAAGGACGTTGACACTGCTGTTGAACGTCGCAGCCGTGATGCCGACCCCGACGAAGTTGAGCAGATCCTGGCCGCCCGCCGCATTGGCATCAAAGCCGATGATCCGGTCGTTGCCGAAGGCCAGTCCGAACACGAAGACATCGTCGCCAGTACTGGCATTCATCGTGTCGTTGCCGGCACCACCGGCAATACTGTCGTTGCCGGCACCGCCATCGATGATGTCGTTGCCGAGGCCGCCCAGCAAAGTGTCGTTGCCGTCTGCACCGTTGAGGTTGTCATTACCCACCCCAGCGGTGATGACGTTGTTCGACGCGTTGCCGGTACCGACGAAGTTGCCGACTCCGGTGTAGAGCAGATGCTCGGCATTGGCGCCCAGTGTGTAGCTGGACAGCGAGGTTTGTATGGAGTCCTCTCCGCTGGCCGCCAACTCGATCACCCCGTCCGCGGCAGAATCGACGCGGTAGGTGTCATTGCCGACTCCGCCTTCCAACCGGTCGGCACCTGCATCGCCATTGAGGACGTCGTTGCCGAGGCCACCCAGCAATGTGTCGTTGCCGTCACCGCCGTTGAGCGTGTCATTACCGGTCCCGGCGGTGATGATGTTGTTCAACGCGTTGCCGGTGCCGACGAAGTTGCCGGCTCCGTTGAAGAGCAGATGCTCGACATTGACACCCAGCGTGTAGCTGTTCGTCGTCGTTTGTACGGAGTCCGTACCTTCACCCGTCACCTCGACCACCAGGTCCCCGGCTGAATCGACGCGGAAGGTATCGTTGCCCAGTGCGCCGACCATCCGGTCATTGCCCGCACCGCCCGTGATGACGTCGTTGCCAGCGCCACCCAGCAACGTGTCGTTGCCGTCACCGCCATTGAGGGTGTCATTACCCACCCCACCGGTCATGACGTTGTTCAACGCGTTGCCGTTGCCGGTGAAGTTGCCGGTTCCGGTGAAGAGCAGATTCTCGACATTGGCGCCCAGTGTGTAACTGGCCAGGGTCGTCTGTACGGAATCGGAGCCTTCACCCGCCGCCTCGGTCACCAGGTCCCCGGCTGAGTCGACGCGGAAGGTATCGTTGCCGGCTCCGCCGACCATTGCGTCACTACCCGCACCGCCGGTGAGAACGTCGTTACCGGCACCACCCATCAATGTGTCGTTGCCGTCACCGCCGTTGAGGGTGTCATTGGCCGTCCCGCCGGTGATGACGTTGTTCAGTGCGTTGCCGTTGCCGGTGAAGTTGGCGACTCCAAGGTAGAGCAGATGCTCGACATTGGCGCCGAGAGTGAAGCTGGCCAGCGAGGTCTGTACGGAATCCTGACCCTCGCCCACCAACTCGATCAGCACGTCCCCGGCTGAGTCGACGCGGAAGGTGTCGTTGCCGACGCCGCCCAGCATCTGGTCATTACCCGCTCCGCCATTGAGGAAGTCGTTGCCGTCCTCGCCATTGAGGAAGTCGTTGCCGTCTCCGCCACTGAGATTGTCGTCGCCGATGCCGCCAAACAGCTGGTCGACACCACCCAGGCCAATGAGCGTATCGTTCCCGCCCAAGCCAAACAGCACATCGCTAGCTGCGGTACCGACGAGGGTGTTCGCCAGGGCGTCACCCGTTTGCACCGCACCCAGCAGCACGACCAGCGCCGTCGCCGCAGAGGTCACCGACTCCAGCGTGCCGAAGCCATCGGTGTAGCGTGCGATCACCCGGATTTGCTGGTTGACCTGTGCCGCACCTGGGGTGAACGTAGCGTTGGTCGCGCCAGCGATATTGGTGAAGGTAGTCCCGGTACCTTGCTGCCACTGGAAGCTGAATGTGCCCAGCCCGTCCGGATCGGCAATCCCGGCCGTCTGTGCGGTCAGCACCTGCCCTTGAGTCGGTGTCGTATCGCTGATCAGCAACGCACCTGTCGGTGCATCGTTGACGTTGACCACCGGTGCCGTGGCATCGGACGCAACGCTTTCGGCGACACCGAAGTCATCGACGTAACTGACCACCACGCGCACCTGATCGCCGACCTGAGCCTGGCCGAGCGTGAAGGTGCTGCCGGTGGCTCCGGCGATGTTGACGAAGGTCACCCCGTTGGTCTCCTGCCACTGGAAGGTGAACTGCGGATTGCTCAGGCCATCGACATCGATGATGGTCGACGGGTCAGCGGTCAACACCTGGTTCTGCGTCGCCAGCCCGAGGATGCTCGGACCTGCAGTCGGTGTGTTGTTCGCCGACGAATCGACGAACTCCAGCGTACCGTCGGCATCCTGATAAACCGCCCGAACACGGATGTTCAGACCGGCGACATCATCCGCCACCAGATAGGTGGTGCCCGTCACCCGCGATGCTTCGCCGGCGGCGATAATGGTGATGTCTTCATAGATGCCCGAACCGGCAACGGTTTCGACCTGCCAGTAGTAAGACACCGGACCGGTAACCGCACCGGTCGGATTGGTTGCACTCACACTGTCCAGGTCCCGGACCGACTGATCGCTGACGCGCAACAGCTGGCCGGCGACAGGCGTATCCTCACGCGCACCGGTGGCATTATCAAGGATCGCCAGACGCCCCACAGGACCGCTGTTCACTGCGGTACCGACACCGGACGCCTGCGCCTGGTCAGCGAACTGCAGGCGCTCGATGCCCGTCAGGCGATCCACGCCATCACGGCCTGCCACCAGGTCGGTCACGATGACGGCATTGCCGTCGAGGGTGACGCTGTACTCCGACGCATTACCGGAATACACCGCGGTGTCGAAGTTGTCAGTGCCGGTCAGAATCTCCCGCACGATGACCAACTGGCCCGGGTTGTAAGTACCGTTGAGCATCAACGGCACCAGGGGTTCCATGCTGTTGAACGTGGCGATCTCCGCGCCGCTTCCATCAGCATTCGCCCGTACGCTGATGCGCACGTTCAGCCACTTGTCACCATCGATGATGTCGTCACCACCGCGGCCTTCGATGAGGTCGCTGCCGCTACCACCGAGAATGATGTTGCCACCGTCGAAGAACGTCGCTCCGGCTGGCAACAGACCCGCCAGGCCGTCGATCAGGCTGATGTTGGTCAGCACACTGCCGGTTGCACCCGCCGTAGGCAGCGATGTTGCATCTTCGCTGTCACCGCGCAGGTAGTCACCGTGGGTCGAACCCGACAGACCTTCCATGATGTCGAAACGCACCAGCGCCGAAGCGCCCGAACCCGGCATCGGTGGCACATCGAAGAAGCGGTCGCTGAAATCGACGCTCACGCCCTGGGCGAGATCCTTGAAGGTCGCCCAGTCATAGCCCGAGCCACCGATATAGCGGTCACCCATGCCGAGACTGCCGACCATGATGTCGTCACCGCCTTCACCGTTGAACTTATCGTTCTCGTTACCACCGATGTAGACGTCGTGGCCTATCACAGGGTCGTTGCCGAGCGGGTCGAAGTTGTCGCCAGGTGCACCGTCCGAAGTGCCCTTCTCGATCCAGTCGTCGCCTTCGTTACCCATGTCCTGTTCGTTGGCCTTGCTGCCCAGGATGAAGTCGTTGCCCTGGCCACCAATGGCTTCGGAGGCGTCCTCACCGGTCACGATGAAGTCGTTGCCGAACCCGCCAATGATCAGGTTGACGCCGTTGCCTCCGTGCAGCACGTCGTTGCCGTCGCCACCCTGGAGGTTATCGTCGCCACCGGTATCGGTGATGATGTCGTCGCCAGCGCCGCCACGCAGCTGGTCGTTGCCGTCACCGCCATCGATGCGATCGTTGCCGCCATCCCCCCAGACCGTGTCGTCGCCTTCACTGGAGAGGAGGATGTCTGCGCCCTCGGTGCCGCCCAGCACGATGTGCTCATCACCTGTGTACTTGATGTAGTTGGTGTCCGCGCCCACTGTCAGCGGGTTGTCGCGGAACACCACCTGCTCGCCGTTCGGGCCGAGCGGATCGACGGATAGCAGGCCTTCGTTGAACTGCCTGCCCTGATCCACTTCCAGGTAGAACCCGGGATCCGAGAACACCAGGCCAGGCAAGTGCGTGGCCGAAGTGTTGGCCATGATCAGCTTGGCGAACGAGTTGCTTTCCAGCTCCGCATTCATCGACAGGCCAGAGGTACGCTCCAGGTAGTAGAAGCGATCGCCGTCCTGCAGTTTTTCCAGCTGGTTCTCGAACACGAAGTTGAAGGTCGAGCCGAGCATGCCGCCGAACGGAGTTTTCTGTTCGGCCAGGCCGCCGATCCACATATCGATGGCATCGACGCCCGTGATCGTGACATTTCTCAGGTCATCGGCAGTGCCCGCGATCCCATCCCTGCCGGGCAGCGTCACGTTGGCAAAGGCACCGGTGCTGTTGAGGAAGTCCAGGCGGTCAGCCGGGGCCCCCACACCACCAAAGACCAGCGCCATCGCTGCAGCGCGTTTGCCTTCCAGCGTGGTCGCCGTCGTGATCGTGTCATGCGTGCCATAGGCGGCGATGAAGTTGATCAACGACTCCGGATGCTTGAGGTGCTGCACCAGGTCGACCCAGCTGTTGTACGGCTTGAGTTGGGTGTCACCGGTTTGACTGTAGATGTCGCGGCGGAACGCGTTGAGTGAAGGAATCCCCACGTCGCGGCCACGGGCGATGTTGATCGCCGGCAGGTCGAGCGGCAGGCCGAGCAGGTTATTGCGCAGCGCCTCGGTGACGAACTCGTCGATTTCGTTACCGGCTTGCCGGGTCACCCCACGGATGATCGCACTGGTCGCATCCTCTGGCGACACGCCACTGGCGGCGTACGCCAACGGGTTGAGGAACGCCGCGATCAAGCCCAGTTGCTGATCGGGATTGGCGCTGGCCGGATCGCCTATCACGTTGAAGTCGATGTCATAGCGATCGACAGTCTCGGTCAGCATCGAGTGGCCAAACCGGTACACGGTGTGGGCGAACTCGGCGACGATCGAAGGATCGAGGTCGACGTCATAGACCTGGGTCGGTGCAAAGAACAGGTCGATGTTGGGCTGGATGGTCCGCGCAAACTCCTCGAACACCAGGTGCTGATACTGCATCTCGGTGCCGAACTTGGCAGCCTGGAACAAGCGCTCGCCATTCCACTGCAGCGCATCGAACTCAGCCTGGGTGGTTGGCAAGGTGACCACCGGAGTGAGCAGCCACTCGTTGAGGAAGGCCACGTCACCCGAATCGAGCACGGTGTCCTTGGTTTGCTGGACCAGGCGGTTGTGCTCGGAGTGGAAGATCGCATGCACCGCGGTCAGGCCGATGTTCTCGTTGACCCGACCGTCGCCGGCGATGTAGTGAGCATCGAGCAGTTCGTTGTCATAGGTCAGGTTGTTGCCGCCTGGGCCAACAGGCTGCGCATTGCCGACAAGGGTGTCGGCATCCGCCTGCAGAACCCCGCCGGTAACGACCGGTACAGCGTTGTGGGCGATGTCGTTAAGGAAGGCATGGCCAGTGCGCACTGCGTTCACGAGGCTGACCGGACTGGCCGGATTGCCTTCGACAAGCGTAGTGACGTCATCGGCGGTGCCGGCAATGCCGTCTGCCCCGTTGTTTACCCGAATGACAATCTGCGGGAAGCCGTTCGGCCCTTTGATGAAGTTGCCATAGGCGTCAGTCGCCAGCAGCGGGCCGCTGTCGATATCGGCGTCGGTCAGGTTGATGCCCAGCACATCGCGCGCCTGCGCCTTGACCACCTTCCAGGTTGCCATGCCACCGATTTCAACGTCGTCGGCGGTACCAAACGTGCCATCCGCCCCCAGGTCACGGTTAGTGATCAACCGGCCTGTCGCGACAGGGCCGTCGGCGGTCAGTTCATAACCGCGCAGGAACACCTGATGCGACGGGTGCGAGCTGTAGGTCTGGTTCTGGTCCACGAACGGCGAGGTGGTGTTGGTGTGCTCATGGATGTCGTCGGCGGTGCCGAGAATGCCATCCGCCCCTGGCTGGTTGGTCGCACGGGTCAGGACCATGAAGTTGGTCGGGCTACCTGGGACGAACAGTGGATCATCCGGCTGAAGCGGAATGAAGACAGTGCCCGAACCGCCTTTGGTCACCAGGTCCAGGCCATGATCGAAGAACTGCCCGAAGAAGGTCATCCAGGCGTTGAACGGAGCTGACAGCCCCGCATCCGCCGTGGTGTTCTCGAACAGGTATACATCGCGGTCGTCGGCAGTACCGAACTGACCGTCCAGGCCGGGGCTGGCGACTATCGATACGCCATCCTTGAGCACGTCGTCATTACCCGCCAGGCCGAAGTTGAGCACACCGTCCGCGCCCGGGTCGAAAGCCGTGGCATAGGCCGCCGGGTTGTTGGCGGTCTGATCGACGATCAGGTTACTGATGGTGCGCGGCTGCGAGTCAATCACAAGGCCGCTGCTCTGGGTATACGACGTCCCCCCTTCCGCCGGATTGAAGACCGGATCGCTCACGCGCGGGAAGAGGTTGTCGGCGGCACCAAACTCGGTGTGATTGTTGCCGTTGAGGTTCAACAGGTTGTTGTTCGACCCGTCGACCGTACGCAGGCCCAGCGGCGCACGGATGTTCGGGATCAGCGAGAGGATGTCCTGACCGGCCGCATCAGCCTCGGCAATCTTGATCTGGTCAAGAATGAAGTTGAGGTCGGAGCGGACCATGTGCAGACCCGCACCACCCGCGGTGGCATCCACCACCGGTACCGGCGCCGTCGGTACGACCGGCGTGCCGGGAGCCACCACGGCAGTCGGTTGCGAGAACATCATTTCAGTCGTGCCATGAGCATCCTGGTAGATCGCCTTGACGCGCAACGACAGCCCGGCAAGGTCGGGAGAGACCTTGAACGTGGTGCCGTCGGCACTCTGGAATGCCAGGTCACCGGCCGGCAACAGGATGATGTCCTCGAAAACGCCGCTGCCTGGAGTTGCCTCGAACTGCCAGTAGTAGGACACGGAACTGTTGATCAAGCCCAGCGGATTACCCGCCGTGATGTTGTCGGCATCGCGCAGCCCGGCCACGCTGACAGTCAGCGTGTCGCCCACGACGATCGCGCCGCCGTTGCCATCGGTGATAGTCGGACTGCCAGTCGGTTGGGCATTGAGCCCATCCACCAGCACTAGCTGGTTATCGGAGAACTGCAGGCGTTCGATATGCAACAGGGTATCGGCGCCGTCGCGGCCCGCTACGCTGTCTGTCACCGTATAGACGTCGTCCGCCAGATCGGCGGTGCCGCGGTCGTCGACGGTCACCGTGTACTCGTCCTGAAGCCCGGAGAAAATGGCGGTGTCGAAGGCCGCCCCACCGGTCGAGGTACCGGGCAGGATCTCCCGCACGGCCTTGAGCTGACCAGGGTTGATGCTGCCATCCAGCATGAACGGGATCATATCGACCATGCTGTCGAAGGAGGCGATTTCGGGACCGGTATGGTTGACGTCAGCCGGGTCATAAACGGCAATCCTGACGTTGATCCATTTGTCACCGTCGATCAGGTCATCGCCACCACGACCCTCGATCAGGTCACTGCCATCGCCGCCAAGGATGATGTTGCCAGTGGCAAAGCCGGTGACCGGCAAGCCGGCATCAGCCAGGAACTGGTCCAGTCCGCGGATCAACGCAACATTGGTCAGCGCACTGCCCGTGGCACCACCGTGGTTGATGATGGTGTCGGCATCGACATCATCGCCTTTGAGCACGTCGCCGAAACTCGAACCGGACAAGCCCTCGACCTCGGCAAAACGGTCGAGAATCGAGGCCGGCGAGGCGCCGACCGGATTGAACACCCCGGCGTTCTGGTTTGGCGTATTGCCGTGTGGCTGCGCCAGCGCGGCCAGGCTCAGGTCAGCGGTCACGCCAATGTTGTCATTCTTGTAGGTGATCCAGTCGAAACCGGACATGCCGTCCATCTTGTCCTGGGCATCGCTGCCGACAAAGATGTCGTCACCACCCTCGCCGATCATTTCGTCGAAGCCACCGCCGCCGACAAAGATGTCGTTGCCGATCACATCGTCATTGAGCAATGGTGAGAAGTTATCGCCAGGCGCACCGTCCTGGGTGCCCTTCTCGATCCAGTCATCACCTTCGTTGCCGGTTGGAGGCAGGTTGGTCTTGGCACCGAGGATGAAGTCGTCACCCTGGCCGCCGAAGGTGGTGCTGATGTCTTCAGTGGTGATGATGAAGTCCTGGCCGTCGCCACCCAGGATCAGGTTGCCAGCAACCAGCATGCTGCCGGCCACGATCACATCGTTACCGGCATTACCTTCCAGACGGTTGTCGCCGAACGAGTCGCTGATGATGTCGTCGCCATCGCCGCCCAGTACCGCATCGTTGCCGGCACCGCCTTCGAGGCGGTCGTTGCCGGCGTCGCCGTAAAGGGTGTCATCGCCTTCACCGGAAATGATGATGTCATTGCCGGCGGTGCCGCCCATGACGATATGGTCTTCACCGGTGTACTGCAGATAGTTGGTATCCGGACCTACGGTCTCGGGGTTGTCGCGAATCACCAGCGACACGACCTCCACGCCGTTGATCATGATGCCGCCCGTCGGATCGGCCCTGCCATCCACACCCAAGCCGGTGAACTGGTTGGCCTGATTGACCTCGAGGGTGAACGTCGGCGTCAGGAACACGGTGTTCGACAGGTGGGTGACATCGGAGTTGAGCATGATCAACTTGGCAAAGGAGTTATTCTCAAGCTCAGTGCCGAAGTTCAGGCCCGCGGTACGCGACAGGTAGTAGAAACGGTCGCCGTTCTGCAACGCCTCCATCTGGGTTTCAAACACGAAGTTGAACGTCGAGCCGAGCATGCCGCCGAACGGCATTTTCTGCTCGGCGAGGCCGCCGACCCAGAAGTCGATATCATCGAGGCCCGTGATCGTCACGCCCGTCACGTCGTCTGCGGTACCCAGCACGCCATCCTGGCCAGCCTGAGTCACGTTGGCCCAGGCACCGGTGCTATTGAGGAAGTCCAGGCGGTCTGCAGGCGAACCCGCGCCACCGAATACCAGCGCCAGGGCTGCAGCGCGTTTTTCTGCCAGCGTGGTTGCCGACGTGATCGTGCCATGCGTGCCATAGGCCGCGATGAAGTTGACCAGCGACTCGGGGTGCTTGAGGTGGTCCACCAGGTCAGCCCAACTGATGTACGGCTTGAGTTGGCTGTCGCCGGTCGATGCGTACATCTCACGACGCGCTTCATTCAAGGTAGGGATGCCAGTGTCGCGACCACGTGCCAGGTTCAGGGCCGGCAAATCGAGCGGCAGACCAAGCAGGTTGTTGCGCAGGGCTTCAGTGACGAACTCGTCGATCTCGTTGCCGACCTGGCGAGTCACACCACGAATGATCGCCCCTGCCGCTTCGTCCGCGGTCGCTCCGCTGCCGGCGAACGCCAGCGGGTTGAGGAAGGCCGCAATCAGGCCCAGTTGCGAGTCCGGATTGTTCGGATCAGTGAGCAGCGGATTGAATGCGGGGTCGAAGCGATCGACGGTCTCGGTCAACATCGAGTGGCCGAAGCGGTAAACCACGTGGGCGAACTCGGCGAGGATCGCCGGGTTGATCGAGGTGTCATAGCCGTTGGGCGCAAGGAATTCGTCGACCTGTGGCTGAATGGTCCGCGCGAACTCCTCGAACACCAGATGCTGGTACTGCATCTCGGTGCCGAACTTGGCGGCCTGGAACAGGCGTTCACCGTCCCACACCAGCGCCGCGATTTCGGCGGGTGTAGTCGGTATCGCCGTCACGTCGTCAGCCAGCCACTCATTGAGGAAGGCCAGGTCACCGGAGGCAAGGATGGTGTCCTTGGACTGCTGGACCAGGCGGTTGTGCTCGGAGTGGAACACATGGTGCACGGTGGTCAGGCCGATGTTCTCGTTCACCCGGCCGTCGCCGGCAATGTAGTGGGAGTCGAGCAGTTCGTTGTCATAGGTCAGGTTGTTGCCACCTGGGCCAACAGGCTGCGCATTGCCGACTGCAGTGTCGGCATCCGCCTGCAGAACGCCACCGACGACGACCGGCGCAGCATTGTGGGCAATGTCGTCGAGGAAGGCATGCCCGGTGCTCACGGCGTTGGCCAGACTGATCGGAGCAGCCCGGTTGCCTTCGACCAGTTGAGTGACGTCATCAGCCGTCCCGGCGATGCCGTCAGCACCGTTACTGATACGAATCACCACTTGCGGCATGCCGTTCGGCCCGCGGATGAAGTTGCCGTATGCATCGGTTGCGAGCAGCGGAACGTTGTGTACATCGGCGTCAGTCAGGTTGATGCCGAGCATGTCACGGGCCTGAGCCTTGACCACTGCCCAGGTCGCCATGCCATTACCGGCGCCATCATCGGCAGTGCCGAATATGCCATCGGCACCGAGATCGCGGTTGGTAATCAAGCGCCCCGTGGCAACAGGGTCACCTGCCGCGTTGAGGACGTACTCGCGCAGAAACACCTGATGCGAGGGGTGCGAGCTGTAGGTCTGGCTTTGGTCGACGAACGGCGAAGTGGTATTGGTCTGGCCATCATCGGCCGTGCCGACTACGCCGTCCGCGCCGGCGGTACGCACGGCACGTGACAACACCATGAAATTGGTCGGGCTGCCCGGTACGAATAACGGATCATCCGCTTGCAGCGGAACGAATACGACGTCAGTCGCGCTCTTGGTAACCAGGTCGAGACCGTGGTCGAAGAATTGGCCGAAGAAGGTCATCCACGAGTTGAAGCTGGCGGTAAGGCCGACGTCTGGCGACACGTTGGGCATGAAGAACACGTCCTTGTCATCTGCCGTGCCGAACACGCCATCCAGCCCGGGGCTGGTGACTATCTCTACGCCATCCTTGAGTACGTCGTCATTACCCGCACCCACCACGCCGAAGTTGAGCACTCCGTCCAGTCCGGGGTCGAAAGCTGCGGCATAGGCCGCCGGGTTGTTGGCGGTCTGGTCGACGACCAGGTTACTGATAATCCGTGGTTGCGGGTCGATCACCGTCCCGGTCCCGGCGTATGCCGGCGATAGAAAGGAAGGATCAAGCAGGCGCGGGAAGGCGTTGTCCGCGGCGCCAAATTCACTCTGGCCGGTGAGCAGGTTATTGAAGCTGCCATCGACGGTACGCAGGCCGAATGGCACCTGACTGTTGGGAAGCAAATCACTGAGGCTGGCGCCGTCGGCATTCGCTTCTGCGATGAAGATTTGCTTGAGGATGAACTCCAGGTCCGACTTGTTGAAATTGGCCATTTTGGATTGCCCTCGATCTGTCTGGGTAAAGGCGCGGGACGAGAAAGTCCATCCGCGCCAAGTCACGTGCTGGCTTGTGCAGTTTGTTGGTCTTGTTTTCTAGCGAGAGAGCTGGCGTTACCCGGGACCCGGGATACGCGCCTGGAATTCGCGTAGTGAATGGCTCGCCGAACGGTCAGGCAGAGCGAGTACGCGCCCTGGGCGGGCCATGGAAACAGGAGGTAAAGGCAAACTTGCTGGAAAGCCCCTTCACTCTGCAAAAGAACGCAATGATCGACATGCTCTGCTCCTTCCGGGAAATCACCGCACCTTGCGTTGCCAAAACAATGACAAGCTTCAGGCGGGTGGGCCCCCCGATAACTAAGACTAAAGTTCCATAGCAAATCTTTGTCAATATTACGTCGTTAAAACAGACGACTGGTGCTTGGTGATCACAACTAGCTGTTTTTAAAAGACATATAGAAAGTTGAGTGCAGGTATAGAGCGAAATGTTATTTCGGACTGTTTCACCGCGACCTACGCTCCTGCATAAGGGAGCAACGCAGAGATTTCGGAAGACTCGCCATCCACAGAGCGACCAGCCTGCGCGTGCATAAGTCGTTTAAGGGACTACATTTACTGTTAGCTGTTGCGCTCCAAGGGCAACCGCCTTTTCGAAGTGGGAGGATCACCATGCCCAAGCAGTCGAGCATCCGTTCCGAACTGTCCGACGCCCTTTTTCGCATGCGCCGCAGCTTTTACATGCTGGCGGCGTTCAGTGGCGTCATAAACGTCATGATGTTGACGCCAGCTATTTATATGTTGCAGGTCTATGATCGAGCCCTGGTCAGTCGCAACGTCACGACGCTGACGATGCTGACTGTGCTGGTGGTGGGTCTTTTCCTGTTGATGTCCACGCTGGAAATGGTCCGCACCAAGGTGCTGATCCGGGTCGGCAACTGTCTCGACATGGACCTCAACCGACGCATTTTCAACGCTGCATTCGAACGCAACCTGAGCCGCGCCGGAGGTAATCCGGCCCAGGCCCTGCAAGATCTCTCCCAGGTTCGTCAGTTCGTCACCGGCAACTCCCTGTTCGCCTTCTTCGATGCACCCTGGACGCCGATCTACCTGTTGGTCGCCTATCTGATCCACCCGCTGCTCGGACTGATCACGCTGATCGGATCCCTGATTCTGATGGGCCTGGCTTATCTCACTGAAAAGGCGACGCAGAAGCCGCTGGCCGAAGCCAATCAGGCCGCCATGTCCTCCGCCCAATACGCCAACAACAACTTGCGCAATGCCGAGGTCATCGAGGCCATGGGCATGCTGCCGTCGATCAGCAAGCGCTGGTTCCAAAGCCATTTGCGCATTCTGGAAATGCAGACCCTGGCCTCCGACCGCGCCGCCATGATCAGCAGCACCGGGCGCTTCGTGCGTATCACGCTGCAGTCACTGATCCTCGGCGCCGGCGCGCTGCTGGCGATCGAAGGCAAGATCACACCCGGGATGATGATTGCCTGCTCGATCCTCACCGGCCGTGCACTGGGTCCGGTGGAACAGGTCATCGCCTCGTGGAAGCAATTGCTCGGCTGCCGTTCGGCCTGGAGCCGGCTCAACGAGATGCTGGAAGACTTTCCGCGCCGGCCACCGAGCATGTCGCTGCAGCGGCCGCAGGGCATGCTGGCTGTGGAGAACGTGTATGCCGGTGCCCCTGGTACCAACAACACGATTCTGCGCGGGGTGGGCTTCAGTCTGGTCCCCGGTGAAAGCCTTGGCATCATCGGCCCGTCCGCCTCGGGCAAATCCACCCTCGCCCGCCTGCTGGTCGGGGTCTGGCCGGCGCAGGCCGGCAAGGTGCGCCTGGACGGCGCAGACATATTCACCTGGAACAAGGGCGAACTTGGCCCCTGGCTCGGCTACTTGCCCCAGGACGTGGAGCTGTTCGAGGGCAACATCGCCGACAACATTGCACGCTTTGGCGAAGTGGACAGTGAAGCGGTCATCCGCGCCGCCAAGATCACCGGCGTGCACGAGATGATCCTGCGTTTTCCGCAGGGTTATGACACCCGCCTGGGCACCGATGGCAGCCCGCTT
Organism: Pseudomonas sp. PDM27; assembly: GCF_019219205.1. Classification (NCBI taxonomy): domain Bacteria; kingdom Pseudomonadati; phylum Pseudomonadota; class Gammaproteobacteria; order Pseudomonadales; family Pseudomonadaceae; genus Pseudomonas; species Pseudomonas sp. PDM27. The sequence goes on from NZ_JAHUWF010000001.1 coordinate 1,144,173, forward strand.
TCCGGTGGCCAGAAACAGCGCATTGCCTTGGCCCGCGCACTGTATGGCGAGCCCAATCTGATCGTGCTGGATGAGCCCAACGCCAACCTCGATGACATCGGCGAAAAGGCCCTGGTCGATGCGCTGGCCGAACTCAAGGGCCGTGGTGCCACCGTCGTCCTGATTTCCCACCGTCCCAACGTACTCTGCGCCGTCGACAAGGTGCTGATGCTGCGTGACGGCGGCGTGCAGATGCTTGGCACGCGCGATGAAGTATTCGCAGCGCTGCGCAAGGCCAGTGTGATGCCTGCAGGCGCGTCGACTCCGCTGGCCTCCGTCAAAGCACGGGAGTGACCGATCATGCAATTGAGCCAACACACCGAGATGATTCCTGCCGATCCTCGCAGCGTGGTAGATCTGGACGTCGGCAGACCCGCACGATGGGGCGTGTGGCTGGTGCTCGCCGGCTTCGGCGGCTTCCTCCTGTGGTCCTGGCTGGCACCGCTGGATGCCGGCGTGGTCGCGACAGGCACAGTCAAAGTCACCAACAATCGCAAAGCCGTACAGCACCTCACCGGCGGTACCGTGGAGGCCATTCTCGTTCGCGAAGGCGATCTCGTGAAAAAAGGCCAGGAAGTGGTCCGCCTCGACTCGTTGCGGGCCGCTGCCGAAGAGGGTGCGATCAGCGCCCAGTACATCGTCAGCAAGACCGTGGAAAACCGCCTGGAAGCGGAACGGGACGGTCGCGATGTGGTGACCTACGATCCCGAGCTGCTCAAGCGCTTCAAGGGTGATTACCGCCTGGAGGCCGCCATGGACCTGCAGCAGCGCCTGCTGGACACCCGCCGCGCCGGACTCGCTGGCGAAATCAGCATCCTGCAGGAGAACCTGGCAGCGTCGGCAGTGCAGCTCAAGGGCCTGCAACAGGTCTACAGCGCCCGCGCCTCGCAGATCGGTTTCCTCAATCAGGAACTGCAAGGCACCCGCGTGCTGTCGGCTGAAGGCTATGTGCCGCGCAATCGTCTGCTCGAGCTGGAACGCAGCAACGCCGACCTCTCTGCCGGCCAGGCCGAGAACCTCAACAACATCGCCCGCGTGCGTAGCCAGACCACCGAAATCAAGCTGCGCATCCTGCAGCGCCAGCACGATTACCTCAAGGAAGTCGAATCGCAGCTGACTGAAACCGCCAAGGAAAACACCACCCTGGCCGACCGCTTGCGCGCGCTCGACTATGAAGTGACCCACACGGTGATTCGCTCGCCAATCGATGGCATGGTCCAGGGCCTGAGCATTGCCACCGTCGGCGGGGTCATTCAGCCCGGTTTCAAGATCATGGAAATCGTTCCGCTCAACGAACCGCTGCAGGTCGACGCGATGATTCCCGTGCAGGCCATCGACAAGATGGTCCCCGGCCTGCCCGTGGACATTTCCTTCCCGGCCTTCAACCATGCCAAGACGCCCAACATCCCCGGCCGCGTGCTGACCATCTCCGCCGACCGCCTGATGGACGAGGAAAGCAAGCAACCCTTCTATCTGGCCCAGGTGGAAGTCACGCCCGACGGCATGAACCTGCTTGGCACCAATCACATTCGCCCCGGCATGCCCGCCAGCGTCACCATCAAGACCGGCGAACGCAACATGATGAGCTATCTTCTTAAACCAATGCTCGAACGCGTGGACAGCTCATTCAAGGAACAATGAAATGGAACGTCATTGCCTGCTTATCTGCTTGCTGGGGTTGGCCCTGCCGGCTGACGCCATGGACCTCAAGCAAGCCTGGGACCTGTTGCAGTACCAGGGTCCTATCTACCAGGCCGCCGTGCATGAAAAACAAGCCGGCGGCGAAAACCGCGCCATCGGCAAGGCCGGCCTGCTGCCGCAGATCAACGCATCGGCCTACAACAACAAGGTCAACGGCTCTCAAAGCCAGAACAACATCGACAATGATCTGCACTACGACTCCAAGGGCGCCAACGTGCGCCTGCGCCAGCCGCTGTTCAACAAACAGAAGATGGCCGAGTACCGCCAGGGTCAGCAGCGTGCCGACTACAGCAACGCGGTATTCGATGCCAAAAGCCAGGACGCCGCGGTGCGCCTGGCCGAAAGCTATTTCGACGTGCTCCTGGCCAGCGAAACCATCACCCTGGCCAAGTCCAAGCTGAGCGCCTTCGATGAACAACTCGCCTCGGCGAAACGGCGCATGGAATTGGGGGCCGGCACCGTCACCGACATCGACGAGTCGGCCGCCCGCCGCGACCTCGCCGAAGCCGAACTGATCGAAGCGCAGGACAACCTGGTCAACGCGCGCGCCAAGCTTGAGGAATATATCGGTGAGACTCCCGAATCGCTGACCACCTTGCGTCCGAGCTTCGATACACCGCCGCTGCTGCCGAGCAACCTGCAGGACTGGCTGGTCAAGGCCCAGTCCGATAGTCCACTGATCCATGCGCGCCGTTACAGCCGCGACCTCGCCGAGGAAGAAGTCAAGCGCAACAGGGCAGGCCACTGGCCAACACTGGATTTCATCGCCGGCTACACCGCGGGTGAGAGCCAATCGCTTTCCGAGCTGAACCAACGCAACCACTACGGCTCGGTCGGGTTGGAAGTCAATATCCCGCTGTACAGCGGCGGCGGCGTCAGCGCACTGACGCGCCAGGCGAGCGCCAATAGCGACAAGGCCCTGGATGAGCTTGACGCCGCGCGTCAGGAAGTCATCACCGGAACCACCCGTGAGTATCAAGGCATACTCAGCGGTGCCAAACGCATTCGCGCCCTGGAGAAGGCCGTAGTGTCCAACGAACGCTCACTGTTATCGACACGCAAGGGCTTCAAGGAAGGCGGCACCAGTACCAACTCGGACGTCCTCAATGCCGAAGAACTGCTCTTTGTTGCACGTCACGATCTGTTCGAGGCCAAAGTGCGCTATTTGCTGTCGCGTCTGCGCCTGGCTTCTTCGGTGGGCAGCCTGGGCGATGACGATATCGACCAGATCAACAACTACCTCGGCCCGGAACTGCTGGTCACCAAATAACGTTCACCTCCCGGCCGGTCGAGCAACATGATGGCGACCGGTGCCCCCTCCCCGTCAATTCCCCTCGCGCTCAACCCGGTCATTCATTGCTGCATCTCGACGCAGAAAGGCCGCCGACCGCGAAAAAACCGTCAGCGTTGAAAGTTGCCCACTAAGCCCTTGATTCCCTTTATGCTCGATCCGGTTCCAAATCAAAAGCCACACCCGGCTCCAGGCTGTAAACTGTGTCCCCATGCGCAAACTTTTGTACCTGACATTTTCCATGGCGTTGCTCGCCGCCCTCACGACCTACGCGATGTGGGCCGCGGACCGGCCGGTGGGTCACTACCTTTCTGACCTGCGGATCAACCTGGCTGTCGACCAGGGTACGCCTGCGGATCGTGGCAATCTGCTGGGCATTCAGCCCGAACTGTTTCCTACCGATTATCAAAGCCCCGAGCGCTTGCACCGTAAACTCGCGGCCTATCTGCAAGCAGCCCGGGACCAGGGTTTGTTGAACGGCAAGACCGTCGTCGTGTTGCCGGAACACGTCGGTACCTGGCTGATGGTCAGCGGCGAAAAGGATGAGTTGTATCAGGCCGGCACCCTCAAGGAGGCCATGAACTGGCTGGCGGTGAGCAATCCCCTGAAGTTCGCCAGAGCGTTGATCAGCGCCGAGGGTGGCAACCGCCTGGACGATGCCCACCTGCGCATGAAAGCCAAGGCGATGGCCAGAGACTACCAGGCATTGTTCGGAGGATTGGCCAAGGAATTCCACGTGACGCTGGTCGCGGGCTCCATCGTGCTGCCCGAACCGAGCATCATCGACGGCACCCTGAAAATCGGTCGCGGCGCGCTGTACAACAGCAGTGTGGTGTTCGGCAACGATGGCCTGCCGATCGGCCAGCCCCAGCGCCAGATGCACCCGTTCTTCGCAGAACAGAACGGGATCAAGGCGAACGCCGAACACTCGCTCAACGTCGTTGATACCCCCGCAGGAAGGTTGGGCGTATTGATCGGCCACGACAGCTGGTATCCGGAAAACTACCTCAAGCTCAACGACCAGAGCGTACAACTGGTTGCGGTACCGGCCTTTGTTCCCGGCCGTGGCACCTGGGAGCAGCCGTGGCGTGGCTACAGGGGTTCATCGGAGCCGGCGTCGGTCAACCTCAAGCCCGGAGAAGTCAGCGAAGGCCAGGCCTGGCAGCGCCTGACCCTCACGACCCGGGTACCGGCCAGTCTGGCTGTCGCCGGCATGAGTGTGTTCCTGCGGGGTCAGTTCTGGGATCAGGGCAGCGCCGGGTACAGTTTCCTCAGCCGCAACGGCCAGCAGTTTTCCGACGGCAACGCCCAGGGTGCGCGTTTGCTGAACCTCTGGTTGTAAGCCATGAAACCGCAGCCGATGCGCCTCGGCGATCTGTCGGTGGGCTTTGTTCATAGCCTGGCCGATGCCGTGCGCAGTCATGGCGTCGATCCGCAGCCGCTGCTCGATCAATACGGCCTCGATGCAGCGCGACTGAGCGAGGCCGGTGCCCGCCTGTCAATACCGCGCTACATGCGCCTGGGCCACGGCGCCATTCAACTGACCGACAACCCGGCCCTTGGTTTGCGCATGGGCCAGCTCAGTCGCCTGAGCCAGATCGGCCTCGCAGGGGTCACCGCTGCCCAGGCACCCACAGTACGTGAAGCCGCGCGCTGCCTGATCCGCTTCGAAGCCTTGTATGGGTCCAATTATCGCGGCCAATCAAGCTTCCACGAAGACGCCCGGGGCGCCTGGCTGCGCTTCTATTCGATCAGCCCCTACAACGCCTACAACCGCTTCGTGGTGGATTCGATCATTGCTGGCTGGTTGCAGCAATTATCCAGTGTCAGCGCCATCCCGCTGCGCGCCGAACGTATCGAGATCGAATTCGACGAACCCGGTTACCGCGCGGCCTATGACGTCCTGGGTGACTGTCCGATCCAGTTTGGCAGCGAACGCAATCAACTGCGCCTGAGCCTGGCAAGCCTCGCCCAGCGCAACCCCGAGCATTGCCCGAGCACCTGGCGGCATTTGCTGCAACTGTGTGAGCAGGAGCTGGAACAACTGACACGCACCCGCAGCCTGCGTGAACGCATCATCGCGCTGCTGGGTCCCTTGCTCAATGGTGGCCGGGAGCCCGACCTGGAAGAAGTGGCGGCACGCCTGAAGCTGCCCACCTGGACCCTGCGCCGCAAACTTGCCGAGGAAGGCACGCAATTTCGCGCAATCCTCAATGAAACCCGTCGCGACCTGGCCATGACCTACATACGCGACACCGAACTGGCGTTCGGGGAAATCGCCTATCTGCTGGGCTTTGCCTCAGCCGAAGCCTTTCAACGCGCATTCAAACGCTGGAACGGGCAGACACCTGGCGAGTTTCGCCGCAGTCATCGAAAAACAGCCTGAAGCCTTTAGCCGCAAGCGACAAGTTGGAGCTTTAAAGCTCGGTGGCGTCTTCTGCGGGTTCCAGCGGGTCCAGTTCGAAAGCCTGGTACTCGAGCAGTTCTTCTTGATAATCGTCCATCTTTGAATCCCCCAACCCGTATTGAAAAACGTCTGAACAAATGACCAATGCCTTGAGCATAAGGTGTCCGCATGAAAGAAAAATGACGCGGACACGACACTCCGTCGCTACTGAATAAAACGTAGCAGCTGGTCAGGAATTTATCATTGGTTTTTTTCGTGGGAGGCCGCAGGACAGCGGCCTTGTTTGACGCGGATCAATCCATGCGCTCGCTACGGGATCGTGACTCGTTGGCCGATCCCGTAACGCGAACAATCACTGGCCGGTGACAGGCATCGCCGGAATCGCCTCGCTCGGCGGCGGCATGTCGGTCGGGTTTGTCGGCGGCGTGATGGTTTCTACCGACGGTGCCGGATCCATGTTCTGAACCGGAGTAATGGGTGCCGCTTCAGGCGGCGGCATGACCGGCTCAGAGGCCGCTGGAGCCGGTTCCACTGGAGCCGGCGCCGGAGTCACCGGGGTTGGCTCTGCGGCCGGTGCAGTGGTCGCGGCGGGAGCCAGGGGAGCCGGCGCCGGCTTGGCTTCAGGCATGCCCAGGTCTGTTTTCGGCTTTTCGGGAATGTGCGCAGCCTTTTTCGCTTCCGGCGGCAGGAACAGCTCGACCAGTGCGAAGAAACGCTCGTAGAACTTGGCAGACGATACGGTTTCGCTGGCGACCTTGACCATCGAGTCGTCAGAGGAGCCGATCGGCATCGACACCGAGCCCAGCACGCCCACACCAAGACTGGCGGAGTTGTTGGTCTTCTTCAGCGCATAACGATCCTGCAGGGCGTTGGCGAACACAGTCGCATGGTGCCCTTCGCTACCGTCATCGGCACACACCACACTGAAGCTGATCTCCATGTGGTTCTCGCCGGTCTGCTGGAAGCTCTTGTGACCGCTGACCAGCTTCGGATCGTTGCTGGTGATGATGTAACCCTGACTGAGCAAGGCGCGGCGGGCGGCTTCACAGCTCTGGATATCAGTGACCGGATAGTTACGGGAGAAGGTGCCGGAATCGTCGAAGTTCTCATGCTCGTAGATGGCAGCCTTGTTCGATGAACAACCGGCTGCAACGGCCAGCACGGCAGCCACGCCGACAATCCGCATGGGAAATGATTTAAACATTGAACATCCTGAGGAAAACGGTTCGGGGCGTATTGTGCAACAGATCGATGCTTAGCGGAGCATCGATCGTGTCTTAAAACGGTTACAGGCTGATTGACCCCGGTTTTGCACAAAAGTCACCGCGGCAAATGACGTACGGCCAAACAAAAAGACCCCGGCGTTTCGGCCGGGGTCTCCTGTGTCGCGCTAAACCTGGTCAGGCATCAGTATTTCTTGATGTCCGCCTGGCTTTCCAGCTGCTTGCGATACGCCGCAAAGTCTTGCTGGCCGATGCGCGAAGCGAGGTAGCGACGGTACTGCGCTTTCTCTTCTTCGGTCGGCGCCGCTGCTTCGTTCACGCCGTTGAGGCGCACGATCATCAGGCTGCCATCCGCCAGCGTCACGCTGGTGAAGGTCGGCTTGTCCTTGGCCACCGGCTTCGCCATGCGGAACAGCGCTTGCAGCACAGCAGGGTCGACCCCTTCCTGAGCGCGGGTCGCCGCTTCGGTGACTTTCCAGGCCTGGCCGTCGACGGCCTGATCCAGCGGGGTCTTGCCATCGCGCAGGTTGGCGATCAAGGCTTCAGCCTTGGTCTTGGCGTCGGCGCTGGCGTGCTCCTTGGCCAATTGCCCGCGGATAGCCGCATCAACGCTTTCCAGCGGCAGTTGCGAAGGCTTCAGGTGCTCCTTGGCACGCAACACGATCACGGTTTCCGGATCGAGTTCGATGGCGGTGCTGTTCGCACCCTCATCCAGGACTTCCGGGCTGAACGCGGCAGTGATCACGGCACGGTTGGCTGCAATGCCCTCACCGCCTTCGCGGCCGAACGGCTTGGACGTCTGTACGGTCAGTTTCAAGTCCTGCGCCGGCTGAGCCAGATCGGACGCTTCGAACGAGGCGTCTTCCAGCTGCTTGCTCGCCTCAACGAAACGCTGCTCGACTTGCTGGGTTTTCAGCGCACGGGTCAGCTTGTCTTTCAGGCTGGCGAAGGTTGGCACTTCAGGCGCTTCCACACCCAACAGCTTGATCAGGTGGAAACCGAAGTCGGTGCGAACCGGCGTCGAAACCTGGTCCTTGGCCAACGAATACAAGGCTTTTTCGAACGCCGGGTCGTAGACGCCAGGACCGGCAAAACCAAGGTCACCGCCGTTGTTCGCCGAACCCGGATCCTGGGAGAACTCCTTGGCCAGCACCTCGAACTGCTCACCCTTGGCCAGACGGGCCTGGATCTCTTCGATCTTCGCCTTGGCTTGCGCCTCAGTGGTCTTGTCGTTCACTTCAATCAGAATGTGCGCAGCCCGGCGTTGCTCGGACAGGTTCGCGATTTCTTTCTGATAGGCCGCTTGCAGGTCTTCGTCGTTGACGCTGACCTGGTCGAAGAAGGAAGCCTTCTTCAACTCGAGGTAGTCGATGACCACCTGATCCGGCGTCATGAATTCCTTGGCGTGCTCGTCGTAATAGGCCTTGACCTCTTCGTCGGTCAGCTTCACAGCCGACGGGTCAGCCTTGATGTTCAGCGAAGCGAAATCGCGGGTCTGTTTTTCCAGACGGGCAAATGCCAGTACCTGCGCATCGGTCACGAAGCCGCTACCGGCCAGACCGGCACGCAGCTGGCCAATCAGCATTTCCTGAGCCAGCATCTGGCGGAATTGCATGCGGGTATAGCCGAGCTGGCGAATCACCTGGTCGAAACGCTCGGAGCTGAACTTGCCATCAACCTGAAATTCCGGTGTTTGCAGGATGACCTGGTCAAGTGCCGCTTCGGAAAAGGCAAACTTCGATTGTTCTGCGCCTTGCAGCAGCAGCTTGCGATCGATCAGGCCCTTGAGAGCCGATTCGCGCAACATTTTTTCGTCCAGCAAGGAAGCATCGAAATCCTTGCCCAGCTGTTGCATGAGCTGGCGGCGTTGCATATCGACCGCCTGGCTCAGCTCGTTCTGGCTGATTTCTTCACCATTGACCTTCGCCGCTTCATTCTTGCTCGTCGTGGCCTGAAAAATGGCGTCGAAACCGGTCAAGGCCATCAGTGCAACGATGACCCCGATAATAGTCTTGGCAATCCAGCCTTGTGAATTGTCCCTGATATTCTGCAGCATGCGTCCCCCAGAAACGGTTGAACTTCAAAATTAGGCAACCGTGGAGCGTGGGTAGAATCCGGATAGAAGAAAGGCGCATCCGAGGATGCGCCTTCTCGTAACTGGCGGAGCGGATCAAAGACTCGAACTGGCGACCCTTGGTGTCTTGAACCGGCGACCTGCAGTCAGGACTGCCGCTCCGCTGCCAAGTCAGGCATGACCCCGACCCGGATGGGTAAAAACCTGAATCGAACTTAGTTGACAGCTTCTTTCAGTGCTTTACCGGCTTTGAAACCTGGTTTTTTGGCGGCTGCGATTTCCAGCGTCTTACCGGTCTGTGGGTTACGACCGATGCGAGCTGGACGATCGGTAACGGAGAAAGTACCGAAACCAACCAGAACAACAGAGTCGCCAGCCTTGAGAGCGCCAGTGACGGATTCGATTACAGCGTCCAGCGCACGGCCAGCAGCAGCTTTCGGGATATCAGCGGATGCAGCGATAGCATCAATCAGTTCCGACTTGTTCACTCTAAGTCCCCTTATATCTATTTGAGTATGATTCTAAGTTTTTTTGGTGAAAGCAAAAACGAGTGCTGAATGGCCTACAGACACTTAAGAGCCGCTTTATAACAAGGGCTCTAAAAAACTGTCAAGGAAGCCCCCCAGGCAAATACGTACTAATGCGTGCTAATTCTTTCCTTAGAATCCGCGTCACGTTTCTCATCCTTCGCGACTATCTCCGGAGCCACGTCCGGCAAGGGCTCCGGCGCGTATTGCAACGCAATTTGCAGGACCTCGTCAATCCATTTAACCGGTTTAATCTGTAGATCCTGCTTGATATTGTCCGGAATCTCTTTGAGATCGCGCACATTCTCTTCAGGAATGATCACGGTCTTGATCCCGCCACGATGGGCAGCCAGCAGTTTTTCTTTCAAGCCGCCAATGGCCAGCACCTGGCCGCGCAAGGTGATTTCGCCGGTCATGGCGACATCCGCGCGCACCGGAATGCCGGTCAATGCCGAAACCAGGGCCGTACACATGCCCACGCCGGCGCTAGGGCCGTCTTTCGGGGTCGCTCCTTCAGGCATATGGATGTGCGTGTCGCGCTTCTCATGGAAGTCCAGGGGAATGCCCAGGCTCTTCGCCCGACTGCGAACTACGGTCAACGCGGCTGTGATCGACTCGACCATCACATCACCCAGGGAACCGGTCTTGATCAACTGGCCCTTGCCCGGTACCACAGCGGCTTCGATGGTCAGCAGTTCGCCACCCACCTGAGTCCACGCCAGCCCGGTCACCTGGCCGATCTGATCCTGCTGCTCGGCCAGGCCATAGCGGAATTTACGCACGCCCAGGAAGTGCTCCAGCATGTCTGCGGTGACCTTCACCGAGAAGCGTTTTTCCAGCGCATGTTCCTTGACGGCCTTGCGGCAAACCTTGGCAATCTGCCGCTCAAGGCCACGCACACCGGCTTCACGGGTGTAGTAGCGGATGATGTCGCGAATCGCTTCGGCGTCGAATTCCAGCTCGCCTTTTTTCAAACCGTTGGCAGTGATCTGCTTAGGCGAAAGGTACTTCACGGCGATGTTGATCTTCTCGTCTTCGGTGTAGCCCGGCAGACGGATCACTTCCATCCGGTCCAGCAGCGCCGGCGGGATGTTCATCGAGTTCGAAGTGCACAGGAACATCACATCGGACAGGTCGTAATCGACTTCCAGATAGTGATCGTTGAAGTTGTGGTTCTGCTCGGGATCGAGCACTTCCAGCAACGCCGATGCCGGATCGCCGCGCATGTCGCTGCCCATTTTGTCGATTTCATCGAGCAGGAACAGCGGGTTGCGCACACCCACTTTTGTCATTTTTTGAATCAATCTTCCTGGCATCGAACCGATGTAAGTACGGCGATGACCACGAATTTCCGCCTCGTCACGCACACCACCGAGGGCCATGCGTACGAACTTGCGGTTGGTGGCATGCGCAATCGACTCTGCCAGGGACGTTTTACCGACCCCGGGAGGACCGACTAGGCACAGCACCGGACCACGAATCTTCTTCACGCGTTTTTGCACGGCGAGGTATTCGAGGATGCGCTCCTTGACCTCTTCGAGGCCATAGTGGTCGGCATCCAGAATGTCTTCGGCACGCGCCAGATCCAGGCGTACCTTGCTCTGGGCCTTCCACGGCACCTGAACCAGCCAGTCGATGTACGAACGCACCACGGTCGCTTCCGCGGACATCGGTGACATCTGCTTGAGCTTGTTCAGTTCGGCAGTCGCCTTGGCCAGCGCGTCTTTCGGCAAGCCGGCGGCGTCGATACGCTTTTTCAGCTCTTCGACTTCGTTATGACCTTCGTCGCTGTCACCGAGCTCTTTCTGAATGGCCTTCATCTGCTCATTCAGGTAGTACTCGCGCTGGCTGCGCTCCATTTGTTTCTTGACGCGGCCGCGAATGCGTTTTTCGACTTGCAGCAGATCGATCTCGGCATCGAGCAACGCCAGAACGTGCTCGACCCGGGCCGACAGATCGATGATTTCGAGGATTTCCTGCTTCTGCTCGATCTTCAGGGCCATGTGCGCGGCCATGGTGTCCACCAGGCGACCTGGCTCATCGATGCTGTTGAGCGACGAGAGGACTTCAGCCGGGACTTTCTTGCCCAACTGCACGTATTGCTCGAACTGGGACAGCAGGCTGCGAACGAACACCTCCGACTCGCGCTCTGGTGCGTCAACTTCGTCGATCAGGGAGACTTCGGCACGGCAGTGGCCGTCCACTTCGCTGAAGCGCTCAACGGCGCCCCGCTGCTCACCTTCGACCAGGACCTTGACCGTGCCGTCAGGCAGCTTCAGCAGCTGCAGAACGGTGGCAATCGTACCCACGCGGTACAGGGCCTCTTCACCGGGATCGTCGTCAGCCGGGTTTCTCTGGGCCAGCAGAAGAATCTGCTTGTCACCCGTCATCGCAGCCTCGAGGGCTTCGATGGATTTCTCGCGCCCCACGAACAGCGGGATAACCATGTGCGGATAAACCACGACATCACGCAATGGCAGGAGAGGCAATTCGATGGTTGTCTTCATGATTTCGCCTCTACGGCGGCCGTAAGGCCGTAAACAGATGGAAGTAAGCTTGAAACCAAGATGGGGGCTGCTCTGGAAAAAAACAAGCAGATAAAGGAACGACTTTTAAGATCGAAGCCTGCAGGGGGCTGGATACTTCGCATAACCCTGTAGGAGCTGCCGCAGGCTGCGATCTTTTGATCTTGCTCTTTTGAAAAGCAAAGTCAAAAGATCGCAGCCTGCGGCAGCGCCTACAAAAGCCAGGCCGCCGTTTCGGCGAGCCAGCCCCAAATAGCAAAGGGGCCCGAAGGCCCCTTCTTTGTTCAAGCTGCGTGACGCTTAAGCGTCTGGCGCGGCCTTGGCGGTCGGCTCACTGTTTTCATAGATATACAGTGGCTTGGACTTGCCTTCTATCACGCTTTCATCGATCACTACCTTGCTCACCTCGGATTGCGAGGGGATTTCATACATAGTGTCGAGCAATACACCTTCGAGAATCGAACGCAGGCCGCGAGCACCGGTTTTACGCTCCAGGGCACGCTTGGCGACCGATTTCAGAGCGTCGGATCGGAATTCCAGATCAACGCCTTCCATCTCGAACAGCTTGGCATACTGCTTGGTCAGAGCATTTTTCGGCTCGGTGAGGATCTGCATCAACGCAGCCTCATCAAGCTCGTCCAGCGTCGCAAGGACCGGCAGACGACCGACGAATTCCGGGATCAGACCGAACTTGACCAGATCGTCAGGCTCGACTTCACGCAGGGACTCACCGACTTTCTTGCCTTCTTCCTTGCTGCGCACTTCCGCGTTGAAACCGATACCGCCCTTGGTGGAACGGTTTTGAATAACCTTTTCCAGACCGGAGAACGCACCGCCGCAGATGAACAGGATGTTACGGGTGTCGACCTGAAGGAATTCCTGCTGCGGATGCTTGCGACCACCTTGAGGCGGAACGGAAGCGACCGTGCCTTCGATCAACTTGAGCAGGGCCTGCTGCACGCCTTCACCGGAAACGTCCCGGGTGATCGACGGGTTGTCGGATTTGCGCGAAATCTTGTCGATTTCATCGATGTAGACAATGCCCATCTGGGCTTTTTCCACGTCGTAATCGCATTTCTGCAGCAGCTTCTGAATGATGTTCTCGACATCCTCACCCACGTAACCCGCCTCGGTGAGGGTGGTTGCGTCGGCGATGGTGAACGGAACGTTCAGCAAGCGGGCCAGTGTTTCGGCAAGCAGGGTCTTACCCGAGCCTGTCGGGCCGATCAGCAGGATGTTGCTCTTGCCGAGTTCGACGTCGTCATTCTTTTTGTCACGCTGATTCAGGCGCTTGTAGTGGTTGTACACCGCTACGGCCAGAACCTTTTTCGCACGCTCCTGACCAATCACATACTGATCAAGGATGCCGCTGATTTCTTTAGGCGAAGGCAATTTATGCGCGCTGCTTTCGGCCTGTGCTTCCTGCACCTCCTCGCGGATGATGTCATTGCACAGGTCGACGCACTCGTCGCAGATAAAGACCGAGGGGCCGGCAATCAATTTGCGTACTTCATGCTGGCTTTTGCCACAGAAGGAGCAATAGAGCAGCTTGCCGTTGTCCTCGCCGTTGCGGGTGTCAGTCATTCGTTCGATCCAAATCCGATAGGCTTGCAACACAAGATGAAGGCTATTGCGGGCTTTTTCAAGCCCGCAGGTGATCGGACCCGCCGACCAACCTTATTTTGAGCTGCTTATTTTAAGCAGGGCGCTGACTGATCACTTCGTCGATCAACCCGTACTCACGCGCAGCGTCCGCACTCATGAAATTATCGCGGTTGGTATCGCGCTCGATTTCTTCAAGCGTGCGCCCGCTGTGCTTGGCCATCAGCGTGTTGAGACGCTCACGAATGAAGAGGATTTCCTTGGCGTGGATTTCGATATCCGACGCCTGGCCCTGGAAACCGCCCAGTGGCTGGTGAATCATCACTCGCGAGTTCGGCAGGCAGTAACGCTTGCCCTGGGCACCGGCCGTCAGCAGGAATGCGCCCATGCTGCACGCCTGACCGATACAGGTGGTCGACACATTAGGCTTGATGAACTGCATGGTGTCGTAGATCGACATGCCCGCCGTCACCGAACCGCCCGGGGAGTTGATATAGAGATGGATGTCCTTGTCCGGGTTTTCCGCTTCAAGGAACAGCAGTTGCGCACAGATCAGGTTGGCCATGTAGTCCTCTACCGGGCCAACCAGAAAGATCACTCGCTCCTTGAGCAGGCGCGAGTAGATGTCGTAGGCGCGCTCGCCACGAGCGGACTGCTCGACAACCATCGGGACCAGGCCGCCTGCGGCCTGGATATCAGAGTTCTGCTGAATATACGAATTACGGAACATGCTCTGCAGTCACTCCCAAATAGTTATGTCTTGAATACGCATAAGCCAGCACGAAGGCTGGCTTATGGTGTTTGCTTCTTACCGCAAAAGTGATCAGTCGGCTTGTGGTGCTTCTACCGGCTTGACCGCTTCTTCGTAAGAGACCGATTTGTCGGTCACGCTAGCTTTCTGCAGAACAGTATCCACAACTTGCTCTTCCAGCACAACCGAACGAACTTCGTTCAGTTGCTGGTCGTTTTTGTAGTACCAGGACACAACTTGCTCAGGCTCCTGGTAGGCCGAAGCCATTTCCTGAATCATCTCGCGAACGCGGGTTTCGTCTGGCTTGAGGTCGAATTGCTTGACCACTTCAGCCACGATCAGACCCAGCACTACGCGGCGCTTGGCTTGCTCTTCGAACAGCTCGGCCGGCAGTTGGTCAGGCTTGATATTGCCGCCGAACTGCTGGACAGCCTGCACGCGCAGACGGTCAACTTCATTGGACAGCAGAGCCTTTGGCACTTCGATCGGGTTGGTGGCCAGCAGACCGTCCATTACCTGATTCTTGACCTTGGATTTGATCGCCTGACGCAGCTCACGCTCCATGTTCTTGCGAACTTCGGCGCGGAAGCCTTCCAGACCGGTTTCCTTGATGCCGAATTGGGCGAAGAATTCTTCAGTCAGTTCTGGCAGCTTTGGCTCGGAAACGGTGTTGACAGTCACGGTGAACTCGGCGGTTTTGCCAGCCAGGTCCAGGTTCTGATAGTCCTCTGGGAAGGTCAGGTTCAGAACGCGCTCTTCACCGGCCTTGGCGCCAACCAGGCCATCTTCGAAACCAGGGATCATGCGGCCGGAACCCAAAACCAGCTGGGTACCCTTGGCGGAACCGCCAGCGAACACTTCACCGTCGACCTTGCCGACGAAATCGATGTTCAACTGGTCTTCGTTCTGGGCAGCGCGATCGGCCACTTCGAAACGGGTGTTCTGCTTGCGCAGGATTTCCAGCATCTTGTCCAGATCGGCGTCAGTCACGTCAGCGCTCAGACGCTCGACGGCGATACCGTCGAAACCGGCAACGGTGAACTCAGGGAACACTTCGAATACGGCTACGTATTCCAGGTCCTTGCCCGCTTCCAGGGATTTTGGCTCGATCGAAGGCTGACCAGCCGGGTTCAGCTTCTGCTCAACCACAGCTTCGTAAAAGGAGGACTGGATCACGTCGCCTACAGCTTCCTGGCGAGCGTCAGCACCGAAACGGCGCTTGATTTCGCTCATTGGCACTTTGCCTGGACGGAAGCCAGCAATCTTGGCCTTTTGGGCGGTCTGCTGCAGACGCTTGTTGACCTGGCTCTCGATGCGCTCAGCCGGCACGGTGACGCTCATGCGGCGCTCAAGAGCAGTAGTATTTTCAACAGAAACTTGCATGGATATTCCTCGTTGCACAGACGTTAGCCGGCCGTTTCCGACCCCAGAATCAAGGGCATGCATTCTAGTGGGTCAAACTCAAGAAGTCACCCTACTGAAAACGGGTAAAAAAGCAGCAGGCAATTTATAGGGGCGAATACACCAATGCACCTCGCCCCGATGGCAAATACAACCAATCACGCCAAGGCTCTGCGCCGACCGTTCCTATATAGAAGAGGTCGCCAATCATCTCCCTGACAGCCAGCCTCGCAAGCAAGACCGGCGGACAGGACCGCATCATCGAGAAACATAAATACGACGAAACGCCCCGCCCCTGCGACCCGGAACCTGCGGCCGCCGAAACAAAAAAGGCGCCAGACTTTTCAATCTGGCGCCTTTCGAAATATGGGGTGGACGATGGGGATCGAACCCACGACAACGGGAGTCACAATCCCGTGCTCTACCAACTGAGCTACGCCCACCATATTGCCTGTTAAAGAAGCCAAACAACTTCTTTATCAAGCTCCAGCCAGGCCAACAGCCTGATCGAAGCTTTATTTGGTGCGGATGAAGAGACTCGAACTCTTACGCCTCGCGGCGCTGGAACCTAAATCCAGTGTGTCTACCAATTCCACCACATCCGCGGATGAAGCCGTTAAAGCAAAGGCGCCAGACTGTTAATCTGGCGCCTTTCGAAATATGGGGTGGACGATGGGGATCGAACCCACGACAACGGGAGTCACAATCCCGTGCTCTACCAACTGAGCTACGCCCACCATATCGCGTTACTTGTGCCAAAGCTGCCTAATGGCGCACCCGGCAGGACTCGAACCTGCGACCATCCGCTTAGAAGGCGGATGCTCTATCCAGCTGAGCTACGGGCGCCTTGTTAGCTGTACCCTTGGAGGACTACAAACTAAGTGCTTTCCAGTCTTGCAGAATCGTAATCCCGCTCAACCTTCCTAACCAGTGCTAGGCTGTGCCCGACAAGTGCGACGAATAGTATAGAGCCACCCGAAGGTCGTCAAATCCTTTTTAAAAAAAATTCATTTAATTAAAGGAGTTAGGGGAATTTGCAGACCAAGCGCCTTTGCCCTCACCGCATGACATGCGAGAATGCGTTCTCTTTTTTTCCCCTCTCGATGGTTAATCACGCGCAATGACTGCACAACTAATCGACGGCAAATCGATCGCCGCCAGCCTGCGCCAGCAGATCGCCCAACGTGTCACCGAGCGTCGCCAGCAAGGCCTGCGCACGCCCGGCCTCGCGGTGATCCTGGTCGGTAGCGATCCTGCCTCTCAGGTTTATGTCTCGCACAAGCGTAAAGACTGTGAAGAGGTCGGCTTTCTGTCCCAAGCTTATGACCTGCCTTCCGAAACCACTCAAGAAGCGCTGACCGAGCTGATCGATCGCCTGAACGACGATCCTGCGATCGACGGCGTTCTGCTCCAGCTTCCGCTTCCCGAACACCTGGACGCCTCCAGACTGCTGGAGCGCATTCGTCCGGACAAAGACGTCGACGGCTTCCATCCTTATAACGTCGGTCGCCTGGCCCAGCGTATCCCGCTGCTGCGCCCATGCACCCCCAAAGGCATCATGACCCTGCTGGAAAGCACCGGGGTCGATCTTTACGGGATGAATGCCGTGGTCGTCGGTGCGTCCAATATCGTTGGCCGCCCGATGGCGATGGAGTTGCTGCTGGCCGGTTGCACCGTGACGGTCACTCACCGCTTTACCAAGGACCTGGCCGGTCATGTCGGCCGTGCGGACCTGGTCGTCGTCGCCGCCGGCAAGCCGGGCCTGGTCAAGGGCGAATGGATCAAGGAAGGTGCGATCGTGATCGATGTCGGCATCAACCGTCAGGACGATGGCAAGCTGGTCGGTGACGTGATCTATGAAACCGCCCTGCCCCGCGCCGGCTGGATCACTCCGGTGCCGGGCGGCGTTGGCCCGATGACCCGTGCCTGCCTGCTGGAAAACACCCTGTACGCCGCTGAAACCCTGCACAGCTGAGTTTCACCGCAGACGCGGACAGCGAATCGAAGAACCCCGCCCTTGGCGGGGTTTTTTTTGCCTGCGAAACACACGCGACCACCCGACGGAAAATGACATTTTTTTCATGTTTCTCAGGACTTTCGCCTGTTGTTTGAACAACCATCGACAGTTATTCAGCCATACTCCAGAATGTCGCGCTTTTTACGAAATAGCCCGTTACAGAACGGCTTATCAACACTTTGTGAGTCTGCCAGCGTGAAAATCCGTCTTTCGATCCTGAGCCTATTTTTTGCAGTTACAGGGACTTTCCTCACGCCAATCGCCAGTGCTGATGAGACCACCGCAGCGCCGCGAGATACGAAGACACTCAAGCTCGCTTCCGGCAGCTCCTTGCTGCTGGACATGCAGACCAACAAAGTCATCTATGCCAGCAATCCTGACGTCGTCGTCCCCATCGCGTCCGTCAGCAAACTGATGACCGGCCTGGTCGTGGTTGAAGCCCGCCAGAACATGGATGAATACATCAACATCAACATCAGCGACACACCGGAAATGAAAGGCGTGTACTCCCGGGTCAAGCTCAAGAGCGAACTGCCCCGCCGGGAAATGTTGCTGATTGCCCTGATGTCATCCGAAAACCGCGCCGCTGCAAGCCTGGCCCACCACTATCCGGGCGGCTATGCCGCGTTCATTGCTGCTATGAACGCCAAGGCTCGGGCGCTGGGCATGACCAACACGCATTTCGTCGAGCCGACCGGTCTCTCCCCGCGCAACGTGTCGACCGCTCGCGATTTGAGCAAACTGTTGATCGCCGCGCACAAGTACCCGCTGTTGACCGAGCTGAGCACGACCAAGGAAAAAACCGTCTCGTTCCGTAAACCCAACTACAGCCTGGGTTTTCGCAACACCGACCATTTGGTCCGCAAGCCGGACTGGGACATCCAGCTGACAAAAACCGGTTTCACCAACGAAGCAGGCCACTGCCTGGTGCTGGTGACCCGAATGAGTAACCGCCCGGTGGCTCTGGTGATCCTTGACGCCTATGGCAAGTACACCCATTTTGCCGATGCCACACGCATGCGTAATTGGGTAGAGAGCGGAAAGAGCGCAGACGTGCCTTCCGTAGCCTTGCAGTACAAGGCAGACAAGAACCTCAAGCAGCGGCAGAGCGGCGTGGTTGAAGCGTCGCAGTAATCCTGCTGCAAACACATGAAAAAGCCCCGATCACTCGGGGCTTTTTTTTGGTACTTCAATCTGTAGGAGCTGCCGAAGGCTGCGATCTTTTGATCTTGATCTTGATCTTTTAAAAGCAAGATCAAAAGATCGCAGCCTTCGGCAGCTCCTACAGGTGGCGGCTATTCAGTCATTGGGCAGCGGCATCTGGTCGTCGTCCGGGATGCCGTCGCCGGTACTTGGATCTCTCCACCCCTTCGGCTTTTCAGTGGGCGCCACCGTTGGCCGCGCCAGCGGATCCCTCAACGGGCTGTCCGGATCCATCACCGGGTCGGTGCTTTGCTCGGGGGTCGTGGGGACAGTTTCCGGACCTTTGTCGTCAAAACTGGAATCGGTAGACATACACACCTCCATTGAACCTAAGGTTTCAGATCACCCAGTGGATCGTAGGGCTTTGCCGGAGCCTTGGGGTTGTCACCCGGCTTCACATCCCTCGGTGCCTTGGCGGGCCCGATCGGGTCGACCTGAGGATCGGTAAGGTCAGGGGAGTCGGGGTCGAAACCCAGCTCATCGCCAGAGGAATGTTCAGACGAGTGCGGACCGACGGGCGTTGTGGAATGAGCCATGGGTGCCTCCTGATCTCGGCCCGGAGCAATGATCCGGGCCTATGAAGATCAGAGGCTGGCGGCGAGCGATGGTGCCCGTCGGGTGACCAACGGACTCAGTGCGCGGCCAGGGCCTTTTTCGCCTTGGCGGCAGCCTGCTCCTGACCGGCCTGAGCCAGCTCGTTGGCGGCCTTGAGCCAGCGCTGTTGATCGACCTGAGACGGGATCTGCGTCGGATTCTGGATCAGCACGGCCCAGCCACCGGCGTCCTTGAATGCCGACTCGAAGGCGCTGAAGCTCATCAGTTCGCGGCGATCCATCCCCGCACGCAACAGGACCGTCTGCTTCTGGCGGTTGTAGCCGGCCAGAATGGCGTAACGCGGTTCGGCCCACATGGCCGAGCCCTCGGTGAAGCGCACCATCACCGGATAACCGGCGGCGACCTGCGTCAACAAGGCCGCAAGATTGCTGTCGAGGGGATAAACCACCATCCCGTACTCACGGGCCAGGTTCTGCATGTTCTGTTGCAACTGCGCTTCACCCCCCGGCAAATGCAAGGGCTTTTCGAGCAAGCCCGGGGTGATCACGATGCCCTGCTGGGACAGCATGCTGGCCAGCACCTGCGGCCCGCTTTGATACGCATCGCCCCGGTAGAATCGGCCGCTGAGTTCGACACGCTCCGGCAAACGCTTGATCTCGGGCGTAACGCTCCCGGCACAACCCGCCAGGCTCGCCACGCAACCGGCCATCAGCATGGCCGACAAAATTCGAGAAAATACCCGCACCATCAGCTCTCTCTTGTTCAGGTTCAGACGCCAGGCAATCCCATTCCCGGCTCGGTCGTCGATCATAGGTCGCCGCGCTGCCAGGGTATAGCTTTAAACGGCAGACGCGTGCATTCGATAGAGCGAACTGGTTGGTGACTGCCGACTTTCGGTCAATAGTCTGAAATGCAGTAACGGCTAGACTGTGTTCTAAAGAGACGACAGCGAAGCATGTGTGCCCGCAGCAGGGCAAAGAGGAGGCACAGATGAGCCTGACCATGATCATTGCGATGTTGATTTGCAGCTGGCTGGCGGTAGCCGCCGCCATGCTGTGGGGCGTGCTGCGCATCACTCGCCGCCACCATCACCCTCCCGTTCAACCTGCAAAACCCGCCAAGGCAACCCGCCGCCACGCCAGCGCCCACTGACCTGAATTTCAAACAAAAACGCCTGAACACATCCCTGTAGGAGCTGCCGCAGGCTGCGATCTTTTTCCCAGAAGATCAAAAGATCGCAGCCTGCGGCAGCTCCTACAAGGTGTTCAGGCGTTTCCTTTTAGCGGCGGTCAGACTTCCGTGGCTACACGCTTCTGCCTGGCCCGGCGGGACATCATGTTCAACACCTCGATCGAAGCCGAGAATGCCATGGCCGCATAGACGTAGCCTTTCGGTACATGGGCGCCAAAGCCTTCGGCAATCAGCGTCATGCCGATCATGATCAGGAAGCCCAGGGCCAGCATCACCACCGTCGGGTTGTCGTTGATGAACTTGGCCAACGGATCAGCGGCAAACAACATCACCAGCACCGACACCACCACCGCGATGATCATGATCGGCAAATGCTCGGTCATGCCGACAGCGGTAATGATGCTGTCGATGGAAAACACCATGTCCAGCATCAGGATCTGACCGATCGCCGCGGCAAAGCCCAGGGTCACGGTGGATGTCTTCGACGTCGGATCATCCGGCGCCGGGTCCATGCTGTGATGGATCTCGGTGGTCGCCTTCCACAACAGGAACAGGCCACCGGCGATCAGGATCATGTCTTTCCAGGAAAACGCGTGGCCGAGAATCTCGATCACCGGAGCGGTCAACTGGACGATGAACGCGATGGTGCTCAGCAGGCCCAATCGCAGGATCAGCGCCATGCCGATACCGATGCGCCGCGCCTTCTGTCGGTGTTGCTCGGGCAGCTTGTTGGTCAGGATCGAGATGAAGATCAGGTTATCGATGCCGAGCACGATTTCCATCACCACCAGGGTGGCCAGGGCAACCCAGGCAGTGGGGCTGGCGGCAAGTTGTAAAAGGTAGTCCATGGGTCAGTCCTGACTCGTTGTAATACGGTTTAGATTTCCTGGGAGGAAGATTCGGTTTTTTCCGATTCTTTTTCCGATGATTCTTTTTTGCTGATCAACCCGCCGGTGGCATCGCTGAGCGCCTGTTCGGCGGCCTTGTGGGTATCGTCAATCGCTTGTTTGGCGCTTTCGGCCGCCTTGCCCATCAACTGTTGCGCGCTTTTCTCGGCCTGGTCGCAACCGGCCAATACCAGTAAAGATGTGATCAACAGCGCCGTGGCTTTAATTTTCATGATGCTCCCTCGATAGAACGAACGGGACCGAAACGATGGCCCGTTGATAGCGATGCATTCTAGGGAAGCAAACACTTCAGTAAAATTCGTATTTTTGCGGTATATACTTCGATTTTTACGAATCCAGACCTTCTTGCTTTTGTGTAGGAGCTGCCGAAGGCTGCGATCTTTTAAATCAAAAGATCGCAGCCTTCGGCAGCTCCTACAGGGACCGTACCTATGTTGAATTACCGACAACTGCATTATTTCTGGGTGGTGGCCAAGACCGGCAGCATCGTGCGTGCCTGCGAACAGCTGAACCTCACGCCGCAAACCATCAGCGGGCAGATTTCATTGCTGGAACAGACTTTTGGCATCGAGTTGTTTCGGCGCGTCGGACGGCAACTCGAACTGACCGAGGCTGGGCGCCAGGCACTGCCCTACGCCGAACAAATGTTCCAGCTGGGTGGCGAACTGGAACTGATGCTGCGGGCACAACCCAATGAGCAGCAGATTCTGTTTCGTGTCGGCGTGGCCGACGTGGTGCCCAAGTCCATCGTCTATCGCCTGATCGCACCCACCATGGAGTTGAGCGAACCGCTGCGCATCACCTGCCGCGAAGACAAGCTTGAACGTTTGTTGGCCGACCTGGCGATCCAGCGCCTGGACCTGGTGATCTCCGACAGCCCGATGCCGTCGCACCTGGACATCAAGGGCTACAGCCAGAAACTGGGTGAGTGCGGGATCAGCTTCTTCGCCACCCCTGAGCTGGCGGCACGTTTCGGTCAGGACTTCCCGCGCAACCTGCACGGCGCGCCGCTGCTGATTCCCGGCCCGGAAACCGTGGTGCGCAGCCGTTTGCAGCGCTGGTTCGCCGAGCAGCAGATTCAACCGCAGATTGTCGGCGAGTTCGACGACAGCGCCCTGATGCAGGCCTTCGGCCAATCCGGCAGCGGGATCTTCATCGGCCCGAGCGTGATTGCCGATGAAGTGCAACGCCAGTATGGCGTGCAAGTGATCGGCCAGACCGACGCGGTGAGCGAGTCGTTCTATGCCATCTCAGTGGAGCGCAAGGTCAAGCACCCCGGCATTGTCGCCATTACCGAAGGTGCCCGACGCGAGCTGTTTACAGCGCTGTAACCGCTTCGCGCGGCTTGAACGTCATCAGGGCGATGGCCAGCAGGATCGAGGCCAGGATGAAAGCGGCGGCGGCAAAGCCAAGGCCTTGCAGGCCGACGCTGTCAATCACCCGGCCACCGATCATCGCGCCCAGGCCGATGCCGAGGTTGGCCCCGGCGATGTTCAGCGACGCGGCAAATGCCGGCGCTTCGGGCGCGGCTTTCATCAGGCGCACATGGCTGACCAGGAACAACGCCGCCTGAGTCACGCCCCAGATGCCCATCGCCGCCGCCAGACCGAGCGGCGAATGGATGTTCGGCACCAGCGCCACCAGGCCGGCAATCATGAACGCGCAGAACATCATCGACGCCATCAACGGATGCCGATCCACTGCCCGGCCGCCCAGGGAGTTGCCGATCAACCCGACCGCGCCGAAGCCCATCAGGCACCAGCCGACCACGGTGCCGTTGAAGCCGGCCAGACGCTCGAGGATGTCGGCCAGATAGGTATAGGCCGTGAACATACCGCTGAACACAATCACTGACAGCAACACATGACCGAGCATCAGCGGGCTGCGCAGGATCTTGAACTGCGACAGGAAGCTCACCTGATGCTGGTGCAGATTGGTCCTGGGCAGATAGATAAACAGCAGCAACGCCTTGGCAAAGGCGATGACCGCCAGTATCGCAAAGGCACTGCGCCAGCCGAACGCATCGGAAATCAGCGTGCCCACCGGAATGCCGAACACCGTGGCGCAGACGATGCCGAAGCCGATCTTGGCAATGGCGCGACCGGCGTAATCCGGCCCGACGATGTCCACCGCCGTCTCGCTGGCCAGCGCCCAGAACACCGGCAACCCCAGCGCCGGGATCAACCGGGCAAACGCCATCACCCAGATGTTCGGTGCCAGCGCCGCCAGCGTATTGGCCAGGCCAAACAGGATCAGTACCGAGATGAACAGCTTGCGTCGCTCGAAGCGAGCGAAATAAGCCGTGAGGAACGGCCCGAACGCGGCCACGGTGAACGCGAACAAGGTCACCAGCAAACCGGCCTGCGGGATGCTGACCTCAAGGTCCCTGGCGATCGCCGGCAACAGGCCAACGATGATGAATTCCGTGGTCAGCACCGTGAAACCGGCGGCAGACAACAGAAGAATGGGCAACAACCGCATGCACAACTCCAGAAAACGACGACACCAGCGATAGCCCGAAGGCCCACTGGCAGACATGAAAATGAGGATGGCGAATCTTAACAGAGTGTTTTCGGATGCGGTTGCACGAACCTGCAATTCGCGTTGAAGACCAGGGCGTCAGTTCGTCACAGGTCTGAAGGATCGTACCTGCGCTGTGATAAAGTCCGCGCCCTGAAAAAAGTACACCCTGTGGTTAATGCCGATTATTTAAGGGCAAAACCTGTGGGAGCGAGCTTGCTCGCGATGGCGGACTGTCAGACAACGCAACTATGGACTGTGCCACCGTCATCGCGAGCAAGCTCGCTCCCACAAGAAATGCGACGTTCAACACCTTAAAAGACATTGATCCCTGTGTTTCCTTCTCGGTTTCCTGCCTGCGGCCTGCCCTGTTTGTTGCCGCAAACCTGCGAAACCATGCATTAATAAAAAATCAGAGATGCTGTTTTATGACTGCTTCATCCCCTTCTCTATTGCACCGCCTTAAACGCTTGAGCCTGGTCACGCAGATCGTGATCGGCCTGATCGCCGGTATTGCCCTGGCCCTGTTTGCCCCCGACGTGGCCAAATCCACGGCGTTCATCGGCAAAGTGTTTGTTTCGGCACTGAAAGCCGTCGCGCCGATTCTGGTGTTCGTGCTGGTCATGGCGTCGATTGCCAACCACAAGCACGGCCAGGAAACCCACATCCGGCCGATTCTGTTCCTGTATCTGCTGGGCACTTTCACCGCCGCCGTGGTCGCGGTGGTTGCCAGCATGACGTTCCCGTCGAGCCTGGTGCTGTCGACCCAGGACGTCGCGGTCACAGCGCCGGGCGGGATTGGCGAAGTGCTGCAAAGCCTGTTGCTGAGCGTGGTCGACAATCCGGTCAGCGCGCTGATGAACGCCAATTTCATCGGCATCCTGGCGTGGGCCATCGGCATGGGCATCGCCATCCGTCATGCCGGCGACACCACCCGCGAAGTACTGGGCGACCTGTCCAATGGCGTGACCGTGATCGTGCGCCTGGTGATCAGCTTCGCCCCGCTGGGGATCTTCGGCCTGGTGGCCTCGACCCTGGCCACCTCCGGTTTCGGCGCCTTGATCGGCTATGCGCACCTGCTGGCCGTGCTGCTGGGCTGCATGCTGTTCGTGGCACTGGTGATGAACCCGATCATTGTCTTCTGGAAACTGCGCCGCAACCCGTACCCGCTGGTGCTGACCTGCCTGCGTGAAAGCGGCATCACCGCATTCTTCACCCGCAGTTCGGCGGCGAACATTCCGGTCAACCTGGAACTGAGCAAGCGCCTGGGCCTGCACGAAGACACCTACTCGGTATCGATCCCGCTGGGTGCGACCATCAACATGGCGGGTGCTGCGATCACCATCACCGTGCTGACCCTGGCGGCGGTGCACACCCTCGGTATCACCGTGGACATTCCGACCGCGATCCTGCTGAGCGTGGTCGCGGCGATCTGCGCCTGTGGCGCTTCGGGTGTGGCCGGTGGTTCGCTGTTGCTGATTCCGCTGGCCTGCAGCCTGTTCGGCATCCCGAGCGAAATCGCCATGCAGGTGGTGGCGGTCGGTTTCATCATCGGCGTGTTGCAGGACTCGGCGGAAACCGCGCTGAACTCGTCCACCGATGTGCTGTTCACGGCGGCGGCTTGCCTGGGTGAAGAGCGCCTGGCCTGAAAATCAAAAGATCGCAGCCTGCGGCAGCTCCTACAGGGCGTACACCGTTCCCATGTAGGAGCTGCCGCAGGCTGCGATCTTTTGACGTAAAACAAAGCCCGCCAAGGCGCAAACCTTGGCGGGCTTTTTTGTACCTGGGCGGTTTAGAACGCGCCCATGTAGTCGCGCTTGCCCACTTCCACGCCATTGTGGCGCAGCAGTGCATAAGTGGTGGTGACGTGGAAGAAGAACTGCGGCAGGCCGTAGGTCAGCAGGTAGGCCTGGCCACTGAAGCGTTTCTCTTTCGGCGTGCCCGGACGGGTGACGATCTCGATGCCTTCCTTGCCGTTGATCTGCTCCGGCGTGAACTCGCCGATGTAAGCCAGAACTTTGCTCAGCAGCGCTTGCAGTTCGGCGAAAGTGGTTTCGGTGTCGTCGTACTTCGGCACTTCAACTTCAGCCAGACGCGAAGAAACGCCCTTGGCGAAATCAACGGCGATCTGCACCTGGCGCACCAGCGGGAACATGTCCGGGAACAGGCGCGCTTGCAGAAAGGCGTTAGGGTCGATGTTTTTTTCGGTGGCGTGAGCCTCGGCCTTTTTCAGTACATCGCTCAGGGCGTTGAGCATTTGCTGGAAAACAGGCACGGAAGCGTCGTACAGGGAAATGGTCATGGCAGGTCTCGTGTGGTGACGGGAGGATCGCGGGAAACCTGTGGGAGCGAGCTTGCTCGCGATGGACGTGAACGATAACGCGTTCTGTCTGAATACACGCGTTGCGCTGGAGTCCATCGTCGGAACGCCGCCCGGAGCAAGCTCGCTCCCACAGGGGTTCGATTTTGGCCGATTATAGCCGCGTGCCGCCCATCTGAGACCGGTCTTTTTCAGCTGCCGTACACTTTGGCTGCCGGAACAGCCTGAGCCACAAGCTGTGCGACGGCATCGCCCATCTCGCCCACCGCCCAGCGGCCCTGGCGATCCAGTTGCGGGCCACGGCGCCAGCCATCGGCGATCGACAACTTGCCGCCCTCGACTTCGAACATCTGCCCGGTCACCTCGGCGGACGCCTCGGAACCCAGCCACACCACCAGCGGCGCGACGTTTTCCGGGGCGAAATAATCGAAGCCCTCTTCAGGCTTTTTCATGGTGTCGGCGAACACCTGCTCGGTCATCCCGGTCCGCGCGGCCGGCGCCAGGGCGTTGGCGGTGATCCCGTAGCGGCGCAGTTCGGCCGCCTGCACCAGCGTCAGCGAGGCAATACCGCCCTTGGCCGCCGCGTAGTTGGACTGGCCAATGGAACCCTGCAAACCGGCGCCGGAACTGGTGTTGATGATCCGCGCATCGACCCTGGCGCCACCCTTGGCCTGCTCACGCCAGTACTTCACGGCGTGGCTGGAAATGCAGAAGTGGCCCTTGAGGTGCACCGCCACCACCGCGTCCCAGTCGGCTTCGCTGAGGCTGGCGAACATGCGGTCGCGGCAGATGCCGGCGTTGTTGACCACCACATTCAGGTCGCCAAAGGTTTCGATGGCCTGGCGCACGATCAGCCCTGCCGAGTCATAACGGGTGATGTCGTCGCTGTTGGCCACGGCACTGCCGCCCTGGCCGAGGATTTCGCCGACCACGGCCAGGGCCGCTTCGCGGTTGATGTCGTTGACCACCACCTTCGCGCCTTCGGCGGCGAAGGCCAGCGCATAGGCGCGGCCCAGGCCACCGCCGGCACCGGTGATGATCACGACACGGTTTTCACAGATTTTCATGTTGTTCATCCTTCAATTTCATCACTAATCGACACAACCCCCTGTGGGAGCGGGCTTGCTCGCGAAAGCGGTGGGTCAGCCAACATTGATGTAGCTGACACTCCGCCTTCGCGAGCAAGCCCGCTCCCACAGGTTCAGTGGACATCTTGAAATCACAAGCGCTCGATGATGGTCACATTGGCCTGCCCACCGCCTTCGCACATGGTCTGCATACCGAAGCGTGCGCCGCTGCGCTCCAGCTCATGCAGCAGGCTGCACATCAAACGGGTGCCGGTGGCGCCCAGCGGATGGCCGAGGGCAATCGCGCCGCCGTTGACGTTGGTCTGTTCGTGGGGATAGCCGGTCTCTTTCAACCAGGCCATGGCCACCGAAGCGAAGGCCTCGTTGATCTCCACCCGGTCGATGTCTTCCAGTTTCATCCCCGCACGCTTGAGCGCGTAGGCCGTGGCCGGGATAGGCGCAGTGAGCATCCAGATCGGATCTTCGGCGCGCACGCTCAGGTGATGGATGCGTGCCCGTGGCGTCAGGCCGTAACGCTTGAGCGCCGCTTCGGAGACGATCAGCATCGCGCTGGCCGCGTCGCAGGTCTGGCTCGACACCGCGGCGGTGACCCGGTCGCAGCCGAACAGGAATTCCAGCTCGGCCATTTTTTCCAGACTGGTCTGGCGCGGCGTTTCGTCATGCAGCACACCGGCCAACGGCACGATCTCGCGATTGAAGCGACCTTGCTCGATGGCCTGCAGGGCCCGCCGATGGGACTCAAGCGAATAGGCTTCGAGCTGCGCCCGGGACAGGTCCCATTTTTCCGCGATCATCTGCGCCGAACGGAACTGCGTCGGTGGTTGCGCGCCGTAGCGCCGCACCCAGCCTTCGGAGCCGCTGAACGGATCGGTGAAGCCCAAGGGCTCGGCAGCGATCATCGCCGAGGAAATCGGGATCTGGGTCATGGTCTGCACGCCACCGGCGATGACCACGTCCTGAGTGCCACTCATCACCGCCTGGGCGGCGAAGTGCACCGCTTGCTGGGACGAACCGCACTGGCGATCGATGGTGGTGCCCGGCACCGATTGCGACAGGCCGGCCGCCAGCCAACTGGTGCGGGCAATGTCACCGGCCAGCGGGCCGATGGTGTCGACACAGCCGAAGATCACGTCGTCGTAATCCTCGTCGGGAATGGCGTTGCGCTCGACCAGTGCGCGCAATACATGCGCGCCCAGGTCGGCGGCGTGGATCTGGCTCAAACCACCCTTGCGCCGCCCGGTGGGCGTGCGCAAGGCGTCGACGATATAGGCTTCAGGCATGGTCTACCTCGGTATAAAAATTAAGATCAGGCGCCGATAACCTGTGGGAGCGGGCTTGCTCGCGAAAGCGGTGGGTCAGGCAACATACCTGTTGAATGTGCCGGCCTCTTCGCGAGCAAGCCCGCTCCCACAGGGATTTCGTCACCCTTACTGACTGTTTAGAAAGTACTGCCCGCACCCAGCTCTGGGGTGCCGTCAAACAACGCCGCGCGAATCCGTCCTTTGTGACGACCGCGATCGCCCCAGACCTTGTCCAGCGCCCAGGCGCGTTTCATGAACAGATGCAGGTCGACTTCCCAGGTGTAACCCATGGCGCCGTGGGCCTGGATGGTGTTCTTCGCCGCGAGCATCGCCGCTTCCGCCGTTGCCAGCTTGGCGTGGGACACCAGCACGTCCTGCCCCGGTTGCTGCTCGGCCAGCGCATAAGCGGCGCGGTACAACGGGCCTTTGGCGAACTCGATCTGTACCGCGACGTTGGCCATCAAGTGCTTGACCGCCTGGAACGAGCCGACCGGCTTGCCGAACTGCTTGCGCTCGAAGGTGTAGTCCACCGCCAGGTCGACCATGCGTTTGGCCAGCCCCAGCAATTGCGCGGCGCTGGCGAGGGCGCCACGGTTGAAGGCGGCTGCCCACAAGCGCCGTCCTTGTTCGCCGCTGGCCACGCAAGTAGCGGGCGTCGGCGTCCATTCGACCTGGAACAGTTGACGGCTCGGGTCGACCGACTCGTTGCGGGTCAGGCAAACGGCATCACGCTCCAGCGCATGTACCTCGTCGCCATGGGCCAGCAACAGCAGATCGGCAACATGGGCATCGCTGACCAGCGGGTTACCCGGTTCAGAAACGGCCAGGCGTGCACTGCCCTCGGCGACCCGCGCCAACCAGTATTGCTTGAGCGCCGCGTGTTGCTCATCAAGGGCGGCGAGCAACGGCACGCCCACCAGCATGGTGTCCACCAGCGGTTCGGGCAGACCGGCGTAACCGCATTCCTGGGCAATCAGCACAAAATCCAATTCATTCATGCCCATGCCGTCCTGCGCCTCGGGCACGGTCAGCGCGGTCAGGCCCAGCTCCACCAGTTGCGCCCAGAGTCGCTCACTGCGCCCGCTGTCGCTCTGCCACAGTTCGCGGATGCGCTCCGGGGTGACTTCGTTGATCAGGAAGCTGCGAACGTTGTCCTGAAACAGCAGTTGGTCGCGGCTGAAACTAAAGTCCATGGTCTATTCCTCAGGCACGCGGCATGCCGAGCATGCGTTCGGCAATGATGTTGCGCTGGATCTCGTTGGTGCCGGCGTAGATCGGCCCGGCCTGGGCAAACAGGAAACCTTCCAGCCAATGGCCGACGTCACCGGCGGCCGGGGCTTGGGGCAGCAGCTCGCCACGCAGGCCAAGAATGCTCATGGCGGTGTCGTGCATGCGCTGGTCGAGTTCGGACCAGAAGATCTTGTTGGTCGACGACTCCGGCCCGATCTTGCCGCCCTGCACCAGTTGCGAGGCGGTCATGTAGGTGCTCAGGGTGTAGGCCTCGGCATCGAGCCAGGCACGCATCACCGCCTCACCGATGGCCGGGTCGCGGTCGGCCTGCTCGCGGTTGGCCAGGTACAGTTGCACCAGACGCTTGGCGGTTTCCTGGAAACGCGCAGGCGAGCGCAGCAACAAACCGCGTTCGAAACCGGCGGTGGACATCGCCACGTGCCAACCCATGCCTTCACCGCCGAGGGCGTTTTCCACCGGCACCTTGACGTCGTCGAAGAAGATTTCGGCAAAGCCCGGCAAGCCATTGAGCTGCGGAATCGGCCGCACGGTGATGCCCGGCGTATTCAGCGGCAGCAGGATGAAGGTCAGGCCGTGATGGCGCTGGGACTGTGGATCGGTACGGAAAATACCGAACACCCAATCGGCCCACACGGCGCGGGTCGACCAGGTCTTCTGACCGTTGATCACGTAGTGGTCGCCCACCCGTTCCGCCTTGGAGCGGATCGCCGCCATGTCGGAACCGGCACCCGGCTCGGACCAGGCCTGGGCCCAGATGTCTTCGCCGGTGGCCATGCGCGGCAGAAACCGTGCCTTTTGTTCTTCGCTGCCGTACTCCATCAGGGTCGGGCCGAGCAGGAAGATACCGTTCTGGTTGACCCGTGCCGGCGCCCCGGAACGGTAGTATTCCTCTTCGAAAATCAGCCATTCGATCAGGTCGCAGCCGCGCCCGCCGAGCTCGGTCGGCCAGGTGACCATGCCCCAACGGCCTTCGTTGAGTTTGGCTTCCCAGGCGCGGTGCTCGGCAAAGCCCTGTTCGGTGTCGAACGATTGCAGCGGTTCACTCGGTACATTGGCCGCCAGCCAGGTCCGCGCCTCAACGCGAAAGGCCTGCTGGGCCGGGGTATAGGTCAGGTCCATGGGTATGCCTTCAGCCGTTGAATCGGGCATCGCGTTTCTCGACGAACGAGTCGCGTGCTTCCTGAGAGTCCAGTGAGCGGTAGGCTTCGAGGGTGAAGCCCTGCTCCCAGCGGTATTTGTCTTCCAGATTGCCGTCTTCGATGCCGGTCAGCGCTTCCTTGGCCAGGCTGATCATGCCCGGGCTCTTGGCGGCGATGGTGCGGGCGATCTGCAACGCGGCTTCGCGCAAGTCTTCGCGCTTGACCACCTGCTCCACGGCGCCCAGACGGTAAGCCTCGGCGGCGTCGATCGGCTCGCCGGTGAAGTACATGTGGCGGACCTTCTGCACCGGGAACAGGCGCTGCAAATGCGCGCCGCCGCCCATGGCCCCGCGATCCACTTCCGGCACGCCGAAGGTGGCGCACTCGGACGCGACGATGATGTCGGCGGCGCCGCAGATGCCGATGCCGCCGCCCAGCACGAAGCCGTGCACGGCAACGATCACCGGTTTCGGGTTGCGGTGAATGGCCTTGAAGCTGTCGTAGTTGCCCTTGTTCACCGCGACGATCAGGTTGCCGTCGGCCGCCAGTTCCTTGATATCGACCCCGGCACAGAAGCCGCGACCTTCGGCACGAATCAGGATCACCCGCACGTCGTTGTTACGGCCCAGGCCCTCGATCTCGCTAGCGATATCCGCCCAGCCCTGGTTGTTGAAGGCGTTGACCGGCGGCCGGTTGAACACCAGTTCGGCAATGCCGTTATCGATGCTGACACTAAATGGTTTCATGTCTTTTCCTCTTACGACACACGGCGGCACAGCTCACCCAGGCGCGCTTCGGCGTCGCGGACGATCTGTTCAATCAATTGGGCGCAGCTGGGCAAGCTGTCGATGGATGCGGCGATCTGTCCGGCAGGCAACACGCCCGCGGCCGGTTGCCCGTCGACCATGGCTTTCTGGATCACCATTGGCGCGTTGGCGGCCATGATGCTTTGCGCGGCGGTCAGCTCTCCGGCGCCGCGCATTTTCAGCGCGCTGGTCAGCAGTTGCGTCAGGCTCATGCCCGTGTGGCGGCGGTAGGCCAAACCGCTCTGCAAGGCCAGCAACAGGCGCTTGAGACCGCCGCTGTTTTCCAGCTGGTTGAGCAACTCGTTGCGGATCATCCGTTGCGGCATGCCGTCGATGGCGCGGCTGATGATGATCGCCGCCGGGTCCTTGACCGCCAGGTAGCGCGCCAGGGTCGCCTGCGGCACCGGGCTGTCGGCGCACATCAGAAAACGCGTGCCCATGGCGATGCCTTCGGCGCCGTAGGCCAATGCAGAAACCAGCCCCTTACCGTCCTTGAAGCCGCCCGCCGCCACCACCGGCACTGAGACTGCGTTGACCACTTGATCGAGCAGCATCAAGGTCGGCACGGAACCGGTGTGCCCACCGCCCTCGCCGCCCTGTACCGTCACCGCATCGGCGCCCATTTCCACGGCTTTCTGCGCATGCTTGAGTGCGCCGACCGTGGGAATGCACACCACCCCGGCATCTTTCAGGCGGCTGATCATTTGCTTGCCCGGCGAACGGCTGTAGCTGACCGCCCGGATTTTATGGCGCAACACCAGCTCGACGATCTCTCCGGCATTGGCCTGGTACATGTGGAAATTCACCCCGAACGGCTGATCGGTCAGGCGCCGGGTTTCGATAATCGCCGCTTCCATCTGCTGCGGTTCGATGGTCGCACCGGCGAGAAAACCGAAACCACCGGCATTGCCCGTGGCCGCCACCAGTTTCGGGTCGGCGACCCAGCCCATGGCGGTCTGGATGATCGGGTAGCGGCAACCGAGCAGTTCGGTCAGGCGGGTATTCAACGAAATCGCCATGCTCACGCCTCGCCCGTTTTGCGCTGGGAACTGGCCATGGCCTTGGCGTCGTAGCCGCCGAGGCGGTCACCGGACACCAGTTCGTTGTGGGCGTGGGCGAAGTGATGCAGGCCGAACACCATGTCCATGGTCGCGCGCTTGCCCATCAGGTCTTCGGCGTTGTTCACCGCTTGCTTGCTCAGTTGCAGGCCCAAACGCGGCATCTGCGCGATGCGCCCGGCGATGTCGAGGGTCTGTTGTTCCAACTCGTCGCGAGCAACCACCCGATTGAGCATGCCCATCTGATAGGCGCGCGGTGCCGGCATGCGCTCGCCGAGGAACAGGAATTCCTTGGCGATGCGCGGATTGAGTTCATGCACGTGGGCGAAATACTCGACCCCGGGAATGCCCATGCGCACCACCGGATCGGCGAAGTACGCATCATCGCTGGCGACGATCAGATCGCAGACCCAGGCCAGCATCAGCCCACCTGCAATGCACGCGCCCTGGACCATGGCGATGGTCGGCTTGGGCATCTCGCGCCAGCGCCGGCACATGCCCAGATAGACTTCCTGCTCCCGGGCATAGAGAAACTCGCCGCCCGGTTTGTTCACATGGTCGTACCACAGGCTGGCGCGATCGAAGCTCTTGTCGACGTCGCGGCCCGGGGTGCCGATGTCATGCCCGGCGGAGAAATGCTTGCCGGCGCCGCGCAACACGATGACCTTCACTTCATCGTCATCGCAGGCCCGGCGAAACGCCGCGTCCAGCGCATAAGTCATCTGCGAGTTCTGTGCGTTGTGGTACTCGGGACGGTTCATGGTGACGATTGCCACCGCGTCGCGCACTTCGTACAGGACCACCTCGGCCTCGTTCTTGTCGTTATGTTCAGCCATCACTTGTCTCCGAAAACGCGGGCGCTCAGCGCTGGCCTGGCGGGTTGTCTTTAAGCTGCAGGGCGCGCAGGTTGTGCGGGTCCAGACGCTGGATCAGTTGCAATTGCTCGGTGGTCGGGGCGGCGGTGGTCGGGCAGTCGTCCGGCACGTGCAACTCGAAGCCGGTGTTGTCCTGGACCTGCGCCGCCGTCACGCCGGGGTGCAGCGAACGAATGCGCATCTGCCGTTGCGGGCCCAGGAAATCCAGGACGCAGAGGTCGGTGATGATCAGGCGGATGTCGATGTCGTCCAGCTTCCAGCCCCGCGCCAGGCGGGCCGGGTTGTAGCCGACCGAGGCGACCATATCGACTTCGCCTTCGACGAACACCCGACGGTTGTGGCTCGGCACGCAAAACGAGTTGGCGTGGCTGATCGAGTTGCCGGGGAAACCGCGCACACCGAGCATCTGCGCCTTGGGTTTGGCGTAGTCGCCGATGCAGGAAATGTTCGCCTGGCCAAAACGGTCGATCTGGGTCGGGCCGACCAGTGCATGGCGCTTGCCGCCCCAGACATTGTCGAAAATTCGCGAGAAGCCCATCCAGCTGTCGCGCTTGGGCTCGTAGCCCTTGCGTGCGCCCAAAGGCACCGGTTCGGCGACCATGTAGGCTTCGGAGTCGGTCATCAGCAGTTGCGGGTTGCTGGTCAGCATGGCCAAGGATGCCGCCAGGCGCGGGATCACGCCGATGCCGGTGGCCAACACTTCGCCGTCTTCGCGCCAGGCTTCGGAGGCCGCGCAGATCATCAGTTCGGCGAGGCTGTAAGTGGTAGTGCTCATCGGAAGGCTCCCTTAGAAAATCGGCAACGGCAGTTCACGGATCGCAGCCAGGCCGCCAACCTTGTCCAGGTACTGTTCGTGGGTGCAGTCGACGTAGTCGCGCACGTAACCTTCCCAGCCATCGGCCGCCTGCACCGTGGCGTTGTAGGCCTTGAAGTGCGCGACATCGAAACCGTACAGCGGCGCGCAGGACGACGGATGCGCCCCGCCCGGCACGTGGGCCACGGCGGTGGTCAGGTTGCGTTCCCAGAACACTTGATGGGCGTGGGCGCTGTCCTGATGGAAGTAGTCGCTGTCGACCAGTTCATCGCAGGTCACGTAGCTGTGGGTTGCAGCCCGTACGAACAGGTCGTCCATGTAATGATCCGGGCCGCTGATCTGGCACACGCCGCGTTTGTCGGCACGGTCGACATGCACCAGCGCCGCGTCGAGCTTGAGGGCCGGCATCGCTACCCAGTCCTTGCCATCGGCGTAGGGCGAGGCGATCAACTTGATCTGGCGGTTGTGGCGCAGCACATCGGTGCCCAGGCCCACGGCGGTCGGAATGAACGGCACATTCATCGCCGCCGCCCGCAGGCCGAGCAACAGCATGCCTTCGTCGATCTCCATCACTTCCAGCGCCGCTTCCTGGCGCGCCTTGCGGAAGTAAGGCTCCAGCGGAATGAAATCCAGTGAGACGAAGGCGAACACCAGTTTCCTGATCTTGCCGGCGGCGCAGAGCATGCCGACATCGGCACCACCGTAGGCAACCACGGTCAGGTCCTTGAGGTCCGAGCGCAGAATTTCGCGCACCAGCGCCATCGGCTTGCGGCGCGGGCCCCAGCCACCGATACCGATGGTCATGCCGTCACGCAGTTGGCCGACGATCTCGGCGGTGCTCATTTGCTTGTCCATCGTCTTGTTCCTCATTGGCGACCGACACTGAAGTCGTGGCCCCAGTGGCTGACTACGGTGCTTTCGAACGGCGTGTGGCGGTCCCAGTCGACCACCAGGCCATCGCAGCCGTACTCCAGGTCAAACCCGGACGGGGTCTTGATGTAGAAAGAAATCATCTGGTCGTTGGTGTGCTGGCCGAGGGTGGCCGACAGCTTCACGCCATTGGCGTGGACGCGGTCCAGGGCGCGGCCGACTTCATCCAGCGCGTTGACCTCGACCATCATGTGCACGCAGCCGTGGGGCATCGGGCACTCGAAAATCGCCAGCGAGTGGTGGCGGCCGTTGTTGCAGTGCAGGAAGTGGATGCGTTTTTGCGGCTCGGCCGGGTCCGGGGTGAAGCGGACTTTCATCAGGTCCGACAGGCCAAAACCCATCACCTGTTCGTAGAAGTCGCGGCAGCGTTCGAAGGCGGGTGCTGGCAATACGACGTGGCCCATGCCGAGGTCGTTGGTGACAAAACCTTTGACGCCCACCGGCGAGACGAAACGAGCGAAGTCCTGCAGCGGGCCCCAGAAAATTTCGTGGCGATTGCCATCCGGGTCGCTGAAGTGCACCAGCTCCTGGACCTTGCGCAGCTCGGCCTCGGCGGCGGTGCCACGGGTCACTTGCACGTCGGCCTGTTGCAGCTCGCTGACTGCCTGCTCCAGCGCCGCCTTGCCGGCCACTTCCCAGCCGCAGGCACCGAAGCCGTTCTCGGCACTGTTCTGCACCAGCACGCGATAATGACGCTCGTCCATTTTCAGGTACAAAAGCTCATCGTCGCCGCTGACCATCATGCCCAGCACCTGGCTTGCGTAGTGGCGCCATTGCGCCAGGTCGCTGGATAACAGGGTGACGTAACCCAGACCGCGGATATCCATGGATGCACTCCTCGTTTTACTCAGGCGGTGCCGCCCTTCGGCTGGTGCCGGGGGAGACTTTATGTAGGGCCTATTCAAACGGGTTCGGGGAGGGGCAACATCGTCCAATGGGACTAGCGGAAATGATGGCTGGGGCATCAAAAATAACTTGTGGGAGCGAGCCTGCTCGCGAAGGCGGAGTGTCAGGCAACAACAATGTTGTATGTGCCGGCCTCTTCGCGAGCAGGCTCGCTCCCACAGTTTTCACATTTGCAGATCAGTAGCTATTCAGGTGGGTCTAGCCGATCCAGTGCACGGTTCACCGACAGCTCGCCGAGCATGATGATCTGGGCGATGCCCAGCAGGGTGTGGCGGCTTGGGCCCTCGGTATGGTCCGCCAGATCGAGTGTCATGACATTCGCCGAGGCCAGCGATTGGCAGGCATCGCCCAGCAGGGTTTGGGCATCGAGTTCGGGATTGACGGTGTACATGGTGCTGGGTTTGCGCGGCATGGCGCGGATGTCGGCGAGTGAGGGGATGCGTTCGGTTTCGGGGGGATTAGGTGAAGGTTTGACCATGATTCAGTCTCCAGAAATTGGAGCCGTCACCCAATTGCGACCAAACAAGGGGGTGGCAGCTGTACGCAGGTTAGTCGACCGGGGAGACACGAAACCGGCGCGCCCGAGAGCGCCCTGCGCACAGCTACCATCAAGTGCAGACATGAAATGACCTGACTTTTTGGAATGCATGCACGCTTCGTGTAACCACAGGCGACTAAACCCGATCACTGATGGGCAGTGACACGAATCAAGTTACCGAGGGGGTCCAAGGCGCACAAGCCGGCGGATTCTGGCGTACCTGTAGGCAACGACGCAAGGCGCTGTAGCTTTCAAGAAGTGATTCCGACAGGCATTAAACAACCCTTACAAACACCCTGTAGGAGCTGCCGAAGGCTGCGATCTTTTGATCTTGATCTTCTCGGCATCGATAAAAATCAAGATCAAAAGATCGCAGCCTGCGGCAGCTCCTACAACGGTGTGGTGGCTGTGGGATGAGTGCAGGCATAAAGAAACGGGCCAGAAATGGCCCGTTTTAGGAAAGTGCGATTGTGTTCGCAGCCGAGGTAAATCCTGCACGCTCAAGACGCTGCGCATTGGCTCTGTGATTACTGGGTAGACTTGGCTTCTCGCACTTTCTTTTGCTCTGCCAGGGCTATTTCCTTGAAATCATAGGTCGGAAAGAACTCTGTCCGGTAACTGCCCCACGCGGTGTTTTCAAGTGCGAGATTGACCGCGGCGAGACGCGAGGCAGGCAGGCGTAGAACGATGACCTGTCCTATCCCCATGGTTATATTCCAGCTGACAACCTCCACCCCGGCCGGAGGGAACACCTTGTAAAAATCCTGTTTGGCGAGTTGCTCTTTCAACTCCCCCAATGGGCGCGATTGATCGTGCTTCAGGAAAACAGTCAGCATGAGTGCATTATCTGGCGTGGCGATAGCGTCTTTTGCCGCCGAAGGCGTTGTCGGCTGTGCATGGGCGCCAGCCGAGTATATTCCGGCCAGTAGTAGCGTAGACATCAATAGCGTTCTGAATTTCATACTCATGTTGCACCTTTTATTTTTGGGTTTTTATGGATGCCACTTCAGAGTGGCGTCATTTAACGCGGACGCCTTGAAGTATCGAAATAACTACTTAATAAATGACTGCCGAAAGGCTTTT
Organism: Pseudomonas sp. PDM27; assembly: GCF_019219205.1. Lineage (NCBI taxonomy): Bacteria > Pseudomonadati > Pseudomonadota > Gammaproteobacteria > Pseudomonadales > Pseudomonadaceae > Pseudomonas > Pseudomonas sp. PDM27. Next base: position 1,182,217 of record NZ_JAHUWF010000001.1, read on the forward strand.
AGTGCGACATCGAGGTCTTTAAAGGTCCTCTGTAGGGCGCATGGACCACATAGATCCGGACAGGCGCATTGGTATCTACCATGTCGCGAGGCACCTCTCGTGAGTAGGTGAATTCTTCGTCATTCAACTTTTCCAGTCTTCTGACCACCGTTCTGACCGTTCCTTTATCAGGCACCAGGATATGCGTTGTTTTGTCACCGGTGACAAGGAAGTAACCGCCGCCGCCATTGTCATACTTTGATTGCCCGGTATCGGTATAAAAAAATTCATAGCGATTACGGCCGGGATCCCACATGGATATCCCAACAACACCCGGATATTTTTCCTTGACGTCTACTTCCGGGGCTCCCTCTATATAAACCTTGGTTGTCAACCATTGAGGAGATGTGGCCAATGCCTGAATATCAGTCTTATCCTCCATCTGCTTTCCATGGCTGACCAGTGGACTGAGTAATCCAGCGAGGAGCAGGCCTTTAAACATTGCGTGGTATTTTCGCATGGAATAATTCCTTTCCGAGTTTAGTGGCGACGTTTGTTTGTTATTTTTGATCTCGTTAAAAAACAATCATTGCGAGCAGCTGATGAAATATAGGAGCGATATCAGCCACTCACAATGCCAGGTATATATTTGCAACAATTGCAGCAGTAATGACCTTCAATAAAGCCCAACAAAATAATGGGCGTTTGAACCTCTTCGTCAATACCAGGAAATCCCTGTAGGAATTATCGCTGGTCGCGATTTTCTGATCTTGATCTTCTCGGAGTCGATGGAAAATAGAGATCAAAAGATCGCAAACCGCGGCAGTTCCTGGCGTTGCGTTGTGCAGGTGGTGATATTTGGTCCAGCCCCCGGTTCGCCGTGATCTCCGCCAGCATCACACTGTTTGAAATACCCAGCAAAACATTGCGTGAGCTGCCCTCCAAATGGTCCCCCCCTGTAGGAGCTGCCGAAGGCTGCGATCTTTTGGCAGAGTTGGAGTGGCCGAAGATCAAAAGATCGCAGCCTGCGGCAGCTCCTACAGAGGTGTGGTGGCTGTGGGGTTGGTGCAGGCATAAAAAAACGGGCCTTGGGGACCCGTTGGAAAGGTGACCTGACGTCCGTGCCAGGCCTGTAACACAAGCGATCAATTTCCTTGTGCTACTTCCTGTGGCGAGGGGGCTTGCCCCCGTGGGACTACGAAGTAGTCCCACGACCGGGCGACTCGGAATGTCTGAAAAACCGTGCTGCCCCGTTTTGCGACCGCTTCGCGGCCGAACGGGGGCAAGCCCCCTCGCCACAGGTTCGGTCCGAATGGAGAACATTCGTTAACCGGCTAGCTTCGTCCTGACATCAGCCCTTACGAAAATGGGGGATCACCTTCTCGCCAATATTCTTCAAGGTTTCCAGCTGCGCCCACTGCGGCACGGTGCCCATCTGGCAGATGAACAGGATTTCGTCGGCGCCGGCGTCGATCAGACGCTGCACGTAGCCGATGCAATCCTCGACGGTGCCGTAGGCGTGGTTCGGGTTCATCATCGCCATGGTCGGGTCGGAGAAGTCGACGCTGACCTCTTCGGAGGCGAAGCGCGACTTGATCACGCTCTGGCCGTTGCCATCGACGAAGGTGTCGTCCTTCCACTTCTGCGGATCCGGACGCTCGCCACCGCCGTACCAGTAACCCAGGGATTCCATGAAGTAACGCTGGCCACGGATACCGATGCGGCGCGCTTCTTCGTTATCGTCCAGCACGATGGCCGGGCACAGCGCGGCGATGTGCCGGTTAGGACGGAAGCCCACTTGCTTCTTCTCATCGCGGTTGTCGTAGGCCGTGTGATACACCTCGACCTTCTTGGCGATTTCTTCCGGGCCACCGAAGCCCAGCACCAATGCGCCCATACCGCGACCGCCGGCGTTTTTCAACGACTCGGTGTTGGTGCACGCCAGGTACATCGGCGGGTGCGGGTCCTGATACGGTTTTGGATGGATCGGGCGCTTGGGGATCTGCACGAAGTCGCCGTTGTGCTCGATCTCGTCCTGCACGAACATTTTCGGGATCAGGTACATCATCTCGTCGATCTGCGGCTGCAAGGTCGCCAGGTCGTAGCCGAAGGTGCCGGCTTCCTGCTGGGTGCCGCCCTTGCCGACGCCGAAGTGCACACGGCCCTTGGACAGCAGGTCGAGAGTGGCGATGCGCTCGGCGACTTTCACCGGATGGTTCATCGCCGGAGGCAGGCAGACCACGCCGTGGCCGATGCCGATGCGCTCGGTTTTACCGGCCACGAAAGCCAGCATGGTTTCCGGCGCGGACATGTGCGAGTAGTTGCTCAGCGCCGTGTGCTCTACGCACCAAAAGGTGTCGAAACCGAGCTTGTCGGCGAGCACGGCCTGCTCGACCGTGTCTTCGAAAATCTTGCGGTCGCCTTCGCGGCTGGAGTCCACCGTCTGGGCTTCGTAAATCAGGGAAAATTTCATGGTTGATCCTTGTGCTTATTTGGATGCGCAGTCGGCGCCGTAGACCTTCGCCTTACCGTCAATGCTCGTGCATCGACGGGGCGCTCGAATCACGCAAACGGACTAGCCCGTTTCATAGAAAAAGAGCTGTAGGGAAGCGTCAGAGGAAAAAGTCGCTGCTGTCCTGCCCCATGCTCACGCCGCCCAGGTTCCAGGCGTACTTGGCCGGGCTGTTGGCGACGTGGGCGCGACCGGTGTGAATGTCGCGGAAGGCACGGTTGATCGCGTGACTGCGGAAGATCGTCGAGGCACCGCTGTTGAACATCAGGTCGCCAACCGCCTTGGCGCACTTGTCGGCCACCAGCGCCGAGTCGTAACGCATCTTCACCCGCTCGGGCATGCTCAACGGCTCCCCCTTCTGCGCGCGCTCCAGCATCAGGGCGAAGTTGCGATGCAGCACGGTCTTGCATTCATCGACGCAGACCATGGCATTGGCCAGCGACGATTGCGCGGCCGGGTCCTGGACCATCTTGCGACCGTCATTGACCCCGACCCGGGCGCGGTTGTGCTCGACAAACTGATCCACCGCGCCTTGCAGGGCACCGATGGCGGACGACGACACCGCACGCACGAAAATCTGCCCGAACGGCAGGCGGAACAAGGGCGCTGTGTTCACCGCATTGCCCGGACTGTTCTGCATGAAACCGTCGAGCGCGCGATGGGTGCGGTACTCGGGAACGAAGGCGTTTTCCACCAGGATGTCGTGGGAGCCGGTGGCTTCCAGGCCCATGACATTCCAGTTGTCGAGAATCTGGTAGTCACTGCGCGGCACCAGGAACGTCCGATAATCCGGCGCCCCGCCCGCCTCTTCCGGCGGCACCAGCGCACCGAGGAACGCCCAGTCGCAGTGCTTGCTGCCGGAAGAAAAGCCCCAACGACCGCTCAACTTGAAACCACCGTCGACCCGCTCGACCTTGCCCACCGGCATGTAGGAAGACGAGATCAGCACGCTGGAATCGCTACCCCAGACATCCTGCGCGGCGCGGTCGTCGAACAACGCCAGCTGCCAGTTGTGGATCGCCACCACCCCCAGCACCCACGCCGAGGACATGCAGCCCTCGGCCAGAGTCATCTGCACGTCGAAGAAATCCTTGGGTTCCAGCTCATAGCCTTCCCAACGGGACGGTTGCAGGATGCGAAAGAACCCGGCGTCGTGGAAATCCTTCAGGGTTTCTTCAGGCAACTGCCCGGCTTGCGCGGCGTTCAGGGCGCGTTCACGCAGGATCGGCACCAACTCACGGGCACGTTGGCTCAGACGCTGGCGAATCAGGTCTTGGTTGAGCATTTTTATTGTTCTCCTTTGTTCACCCCATCCGCCGGGGCGCGCGTGCAACGGGGCGGGTGTAGTGCCCCTACGCTGGCATTCAAGCAATGCGCAAAGCGGCGGGCATCCCTCAAACGGACCATGTGGTTTTGGGGAACAGGTATCTGGGTGGGGGTGAATCAGAAAGTGATGTGTTGGCTGGCAGGCCATCTTCGCGGGCAGACCCACTTTGAGCCCCCTGTTTTACTCGATACTTGTGGCCACTGAAGATCACTGTGGGAGCGAGCTTGCTCGCGATGGCTTTGTGTCAGGCGGCATGGATTTTTGAGGGTGTACATATCCGTTTCTGCGGTACCGGCCGCTTAGGGTTCCGCTCTTACAGCGGGTCACTTGGAAAAGCCTGTAGGAGCGAGCTTGCTCGCGATGGAGGTCAACGATGATGCGGGAAGCCTGGCACCCCGCGGTGCTCTCAGGTTTTTCGCGAGCAAGCTCGCTCCTACAGAGCCCGAGGCGGCCTACCGGCCGGCCTGGTTCTGATGCATGCGCATTCCCCTGTAGGAGCTGTCGAGTGCAACGAGGCTGCGATCTTTTGGGGGTGATACAGCCACAAAATTCCAGTCGGCTGTCGGGCCGCCTTCGCGAGCAGGCTCGCTCCCACAGGAACTGAGTACAGCAGCAAGGTTTCTGCCGGCCGGTAGTCCGCCATCGCAGGCAAGCCAGCTCCCACAGGGTCGAGGTACATCCGCCAGGTTCAGGTCGGCTGTCAGGCCGCCTTCGCGAGCAAGCTCGCTCCCACAGAAGAGCAAAAGCAGAGCAGCCCACACCGCGCTGCTTCTCACCACTCATCAGGCCGAGCGTTAGCTCGCCTGCAGCTCTTGATCTACCCGCCCCCTCGGCAGGCTGAGCGGAGGTGTTCATCCGGGGATGGGCGCGCAGCGTCGTTCGACGCAGTCGAACTCATTGCATGTAGGTCGAAGCGAAGCCGACCGGAGGGCAATGCCCCCGGATGGACACCGGAGCGAAGGAACCCCGAGCCTCAGCGAGGGGCCGTACGTAAGGGGCGAGACCTTTGGTTACTTTGGGGCGTTTGCCAAAGTGACCCGCTGTAAGAGCGGAACCATAAGCCGCCGTTACCGCAGCAACGGATATGTACTCAATCAACCAAGAGCCTGGTCGGCCCGGAGGCCGCCAAGGCCTAGTCCCCTCGGACGATGTGACGACTGGACGTCAGAGCAAGAATCCATCGCACTCCACCCCCAAAAAAAAAGGCCCAGTGCGATGAACGACGCCAATCTCAAAGCCGACATGCTCCAGGCCATGCGCCGCCTGGCCAAGTCCGTCACCATTATCAGCACCAGCAACGGCTCCGAACGCTTCGCCATGGCCGCCACCGCGGTCGACTCCCTGAGCACCGAGCCGCCATCACTGCTGATCTGCGTCAACAAGACCGCCTCGCCCCACGCCGCACTGGCGACCGGCGCCGACTTCTGCGTGAACATCCTCGGCGTCGACCAACAAGACCTGGCCAACCTGTGCAGCGGCGCGATCAAGGGCGAAGCACGCTTCGACCGTGGCAACTGGCTGACCAGCCCGGGCGGCATTCCTTACCTGGGTGACGCACAATCGGCGATCCTCTGCCGCCAGGACGGCCACTTCAGCTACGGCACCCACACCGTGTTCATCGGACGCATCCTGCAGATCCACACCACTGACGCCATCACCCCGCTGGTCTACCTTGACGGCAGCTACACCACCACCGCCAAACCCGCACCTTCTCTCGCAGCCGCTGGTTGAGGCCCGAACATGGACAGCCTGAACCGGTTGACGGCGTTGCGAGTGAACAGCGCCGACCCGTTGCCATGGGATGACCGCTGCGACTTGCTGATCATCGGGTTTGGCGGAGCCGGCGCCTGTGCCGCCATCGAAGCCAGCACTCGCGGCCTGTCGGTGCTCGCCCTGGATCGTTTCGAAGGCGGTGGCGCCACGGCAATCAGCGGTGGTGTGGTCTATGCCGGCGGCGGTACGCCGTATCAGCGCCAGGCGGGCTATGAAGACAGCAGCGACGCCATGTTCAATTACCTGCGTCAGGAAGTCGGTGAAGCCGTCAGCCACGAGACATTGCGGGCGTTCTGCGAAGGCAGCCGCGAGCAACTGTCCTGGCTGGAGCGACAAGGCGCAGCCTTCGAAGCCAGCGTGCCGCCGCACAAGACCTCGTACCCGAGCGACCAGTACTACCTTTATTACTCGGGCAACGAAGCCGTGCCGGCCTATGCCGCCAGCGCCAAGCCGGCACCCCGTGGCCATCGCACCAAAGGCCCGGGCATGTCCGGTGCCAGTCTGTTCGCCCCGCTCAAGGCCAGCGCCTTGCGTCATGGTGCGCGCCTGCGCAGCCAGTGCGAAGTACGGCGGCTGGTGCTCGACCTCGACGACAAGGTCCTCGGTGTCGAAGCCTGGCAGTTGCCTTCGGGTAGCCGCGCTGCCAAACAACATGCGCGTCTGTCGCGCTGGGCCGCGGCCATTCATATGTACGCTCCGGCCTTGGCCGACCGCTTGCGCGCCCGTCAGCGTCGTATCGAACAGAGCAGCGCCATCCGCCAATTGATTCGCGCCGAACAGGCGGTGCTGTTGAGCAGCGGTGGTTTCATCTTCAATCGCGATCTGGTGCGCCAGCACGCGCCGCAGTACCTGGCCGGCCTGCCGCTGGGCGCCACCGGGTGCAATGGCAGCGGCATCGCCCTGGGCCAGAGCGCCGGTGGCAGCGTGGCGCGGATGGACAAGGTCAGCGCCTGGCGTTTCATCAATCCGCCACTGGCCTGGGCCCGGGGGCTGATCGTCAATGCCCGCGGACAGCGTTATGCCAACGAAGAAATCTACGGCGCAACCCTCGGCCACGCCATGGTCGAAGAACAGGATGGTCGCGCCATTCTGGTGCTCAACCGTGCGCTGGTACGTGAGGCATTGAGTCAGGTCGGTCCCGGCAAGGTGTGGAATTTCCAGCGCCTGCCGGTGCTGCTCAACCTGCTGTTCAACGCCAAGCGCAGCAGCAGCCTGGCCGGGTTGGCCAAGCGCTGCCATCTGCCGCCGGAACTGCTGCGCCAGAGTGTCGAACGCTATTCCCGCGCGGCACGCGGTGAAGTCGCCGACGAGTTCGGCAAGTCCGCGGCGATGCTCGCCAACCTCGACCAGGGCCCGTGGTACGCCCTCGATCTTTCATTCGCCAGCAAACTGTTCCCCTGCCCGGTCATCACCCTGGGCGGGTTGAAAGTCTGCGAGGCCAGCGGTCGGGTGCTGGACCCTGCCGGCCAGCCAATAAACGGCCTGTACAGCGCCGGCCGCAATGCGGTCGGGGTCGCCTCCAACCTGTATGTCTCCGGCCTGTCACTGGCCGATTGCATCTATTCCGGTCGCCGGGCTGCCGCCCACGTGGCCGACCAATTCGCACTTCAAACCGCACGATCAGGAGAACAACAATGCAACGTGTAGAAGGCAAAGTCTGCATCATCACCGGCGCCGCCAGCGGCATTGGTCGCGAAGACGCCCTGCTGCTGGCCCGCGAAGGCGCCAAAGTGGTACTGACCGACCTCAACGAAGAAGCCGGTCGCCAGGCGGCTGCGGAAATCGGCGCCAACGCGCTGTTCATCCGCCATGACATCGCCAGCGAAAGCGACTGGCAACACGTGGTCAAGACCACCGTCGAACACTTCGGCCGCCTCGACGTACTGGTCAACAACGCCGCGATCCTGGCCCTGGGCAGCATCGAAGACACCACCCTGGAGCTGTGGCAGAAGGTGCAGAAGATCAACGGCGACGGCTACTTCCTCGGCTGCAAGTACGCCATCCAGGCGATGAAGGAAAGCGGTGGCGGCTCGATCATCAACATGTCGTCGGTCGCCGCCTTGGGCGCCATGCCGCTGTTCTGCGCCTACTCGGCGTCCAAAGGCGCGGTGGCGGCGATGACCCGTTCCATTGCCCTGCACTGCAAGCAGCAGGGCTACCGCATCCGTTGCAACAGCGTGCACCCCGATGGTGTGAACACGCCGATGACCCAGGCCCTGGCCGGCGGACAGCCGATCCCGCAGGAAGCGCTGGACCAGGACCCGATGAACCGTATGGCGGCGCCACGGGACATTGCCAACGTGGTGCTGTTCCTCGCCACCGACGAGTCGCGGTTCGTCAACGGTGCCGAGATCCGCGTCGACAACGCCCAACTGATCAGCGGGCTCTGAGGTCGAGGTGAACATGGGCACGCAACAACAGAACCTGACCCCGGCCGAACACACGACGGCAAGCGTCTCATTGCAAGTGTGCGCGGTGATCGACGAGACCGCTGACGCGCGCTCGCTGGTGCTGGACGTACCGCCAACCCTGCGTGAGCGCTTTCGCTACAAACCGGGCCAGTTCCTGAGTTTTCGCGTGCCCTTCGCCGGCAAACTGTTGACCCGCTGCTACTCCATGGCCAGCTCGCCCCTCGCGGACGCGCTGCCCAAGGTCACGGTGAAACGGGTTGACGGTGGCCGGGTGTCGAACTGGATGAACGAAGTCCAGGTCGGCGACTGGCTGGAAGTGTTGCCACCGGCCGGGCATTTCTGCCTGGACCCGCAGGCGGACACCGAAAAGCCCCTGGTCCTGTTCGGGGGCGGCTCGGGCATCACCCCGGTGTTTTCCATTCTCAAATCAGTGCTCCATGGCAGCCGGCGGCCGATCAAGTTGATCTACGCCAACCGCGATGAAGCGTCGGTGATTTTCAAGGACGAGCTGTGCCGGTTGATCAAGGCGCATCCTGATCAACTGCACGTGGTGCACGTCCTCGATTCGGTGCAGGGCTTCCTGACGGACCATCAGGTCCGTCATCTGCTGCGCGGATCGGCCGGCGGCGACTACTTCATCTGCGGTCCGGGCCCCTTCATGGACACCGTGGAGCGCACACTGTTGGCACTGGGCGAAGCGGCCGATCGCATTCATGTCGAACGTTTCGTCTCGCCACCGGACCCCGACGAGCTGTTGGCCGAAGAGGCCGTGGCGCGGGCCGCGGCCATGCAGTCGCAATGCGAAGCGCTGATCGTCGAACTCGATGGCCAGCAACACGAAATTGCCTGCAAACCCGGCGACACCTTGCTGCAAAGTTGCAAAGCGGCCGGCCTCGACGTGCCGTCGTCCTGTGAAGAGGGTTTTTGCGGGGCCTGCATGTGCGTGGTCAAGGAAGGTGAAGTCCAGTTGGCGCGCAACGACGTGCTGACCCCCAAGGAACTGGCCGACGGCTGGACGCTGGCCTGCCAGAGCCGCCCGACGGGTGCCCGGGTACGCCTGAAATTCCCGGATTGAGGGTACGTTCCTACGGGGGAATGCGGTCAATTGTGGGAGCGGGCTTGCTCGCGAAGGCGGTGTGTCAGGCAACGATGATGTCGAGGCTGCCGCCCCCTTCGCGAGCAAGCCCGCTCCCACAGTTGAAATGTGCACGACGGGAGATCTATTGCTTAGTCTCATTGGACGATCACTCAGGCCCGGTCTGCAGTTAGACTCGGCCACAGCATTAGCCCACAACAATAAAGAGGTGCAGTTATGGCTCGTTTGCAGAACAAGGTCGCGGTGGTCACCGGCGGCGCTTCGGGGATCGGTCTGGCCTGCGTGCGCCGTTTCGCTGCCGAAGGCGCGCAAGTGGTCGGGCTGGACATCGGCAGCGCACCGGCGGATTTCCCCGGCCTGTTCATGACCCTCGACGTGCGCGACGAAGCGCAGGTCCAGCAGGTCATGCAAGACGTCATCAGCCGCTTCGGGCGCATCGATATTCTGGTCAACGCCGCCGGCGTCGCCGACCAGGGCAGCGTGACCCAGACCACCACCGCCAACTGGCAACGGGTGATGGACATCAACCTGACCGGCAGCATGCTCACCAGCAAGTACGCGCTGGCGTCGATGGTGGAGCAGCGCGGTGGTTCGATCATCAACGTCGGTTCGATCTTCGGCCTGCAGGGCTGCGACGGCAACGTGGCCTACAACGTGTCCAAGGGCGGCATCAACCAGCTGACCCGCTCGATGGCCATCGACTACGGCTACGCCAACATTCGCGTCAACGGCCTGTGCCCGGGCCTGATCGAAACGCCGATGACCAGCATGGTCCGTGACAACGATGCGTTCCACGCCTTCTTCGCCTCGCAGCACATGCTCAGCCGCTCCGGGCAACCGGAAGAAGTGGCCAATGTCGCGCTGTTCCTGGCCTCGGACGAAGCGTCCTTTGTCAGCGGCCAGATGATCGCCGTGGACGGTGGTTTCTCCGCCGGTCGCCGTTTCGCCCCGCCCGCCCAGTAATTCGCAATCCGGCCGGGCGCCCTGCCCGGCCTACTCCCTTTTTCGCAACTGTCTTCTAACCGGGGAGGCCCCATGCCGCCTGTCGCCACCGCACTGACCATCGCTCAACTGTTCGCCAACGCTGCCCTGGCCTACGGCGACCGCCCGGCCATCGAGGACGCGGGCCATACCATCAGCTATCGCCAACTCGACCAGTTGCGTCGCCAGGCTGCCCGCGCACTGCTGGCCCTCGACGTACAGGTCGGGGACCGCGTGGCGATCTGGGCGCCCAACGTATGGGAATGGATCGTCGCCGCCGGGGCCCTGCAAAGTGTCGGCGCCGCCCTGGTACCGCTCAATACCCGGATGAAGGGCAGCGAGGCAGGCTACATCCTGCGCGAAAGCGGCACCTGCGTGCTGTTTGCCATCGGCGAATTCCTCGGCGCGGACTACCCCGGCATGCTGGTGTCGGAAGACCTCCCTGAACTGCGCCATATCGTCAGCCTGCGCGGCGCCAATCCGGGTACCCTGGCCTGGGAACGGTTCATGGATCTGGCAGCCGACGTGCCGCAACTGGCCTTGCGCACCCGCGAGCAAAGCGTTGGCCCGCAAGCCTTGTCCGATGTGCTGTTCACCTCGGGCACCACCGGCAAGCCCAAGGGCGTGATGACCAGCCACGGCCAGAACCTGCGCATCGTGCGCGACTGGAGCGACATCGTCGGGCTGCGCGAAAGCGATCGCTACCTGATCGTCAATCCGTTCTTCCACTCATTCGGCTACAAGGCCGGCTGGCTGGCCGCATTGATGCGTGGCTGCACCCTCCTGCCGCAGCAAGTGTTCGACGTGCAGGCCGTGCTCGAATGCGTGCAGCGCGAACGCATCACCGTGTTGCCCGGGCCGCCGACGCTGTATCAATCGTTGCTGGCCCATCCGCAACGCAGCGAGTTCGACCTGGGTTCATTGCGGGTAGCAGTAACCGGCGCGGCGGCGATTCCCGTGGAGATGATCCACCGCATGCGCGACGAACTGGGATTCGCCACCATCGTCACCGCGTATGGCCTGACGGAAGTCTGCGGTTTCGCCACGATCTGCCGCTCCGGTGATTGCGCAGAGATCGTCGCCAACACCAGCGGCCGGGCGATGCCGGGAGTGGAAGTGCGCTGTGTCGGCAACACTGGCCGCAGCCAACCGGCGAACATTCCCGGTGAAGTGCAGATCCGCGGGTACAACCTGATGCAGGGTTACCTCAACAACCCCGAAGCCAGCCAGGAGATTCTCGACGCCGACGGCTGGCTGCACACCGGCGACATCGGCATGCTCGACGAACAGGGTTACCTGCGCATCACCGACCGCCTAAAGGACATGTTTATCACCGGTGGCTTCAACGTGTACCCGGCGGAGATCGAACAGTGTCTGCTGACCTACCCGGGCGTGGCCCAGGCCGCGGTGATCGGTATTCCCGATGAGCGCATGGGTGAGGTGGCGATGGCGTTCCTGTTGCCTGCGCCAGGAATGGAAATCGAGCAGGCGCGGTTCCTCGCCTGGTGCCGTGAGCAGATGGCCAACTACAAGGTGCCGCGCCGTGTGCAGGTGCTGCAGAGCATGCCGATCAATGCCGCGGGCAAAGTGACGAAGAATGTGTTGCGTGAGTGGGCATTGCAGCCAGTCAGTTAAGCGTCGGCGATATTTTGATTAATGCCACATTACCTGTGGGAGCGGGCTTGCCCGCGATGGGGGTGTGTCAGTCAACATCAATGTTGAAGCTGACGCCCTCATCGCGGGCAAGCCCGCTCCCACAGGTTTGTGTGTGTGCCTGACGACTGTGAATTCAGACCACCCGCGCCGGGTGCTGTTGGCGCGGGTCGCCGAGCATGGCGCGATGGGACGGCGGCTGGCGGCCTTCGGCTTCGCAGATGCCGTAGCCGGGAGCGATTTCGGCGGTGATCAAGGTCTGCCCGGACAGCGCCATCAACTGCGGATCATTGAGCAAGGCCTGGATCACCCGCCCGTTGAACTGCGGGGTTTCGGCCTGGGCGAGAAACGCCTGGTACTGCTCACCGTGCTGCTGGCCGGCAATCCGGGTGCGCTCGGTCAGTTGCGGGCCGAGCCACAGCGACAACGCCGCCACGCCCTGCCCTTCGAAATCAATGGCCATATCCGCCGCCAGTTTGTCGACCCCGGCCTTTTGCGCGCCGTATGCCGGACCGTGCATGTAGCACCCGGCCCCGAACGATGAAGTGAAGCAAATCAGCGCTTGGGCACTTTTGAGCAACAGCGGCGCGGCATAGTAGCTGGCGATGTAGGCCGAGCGCAGGCCGACGTCGAGAATCCGTACCAGCTCCAGCGGTTTGGCCCAGAATGGCCCCGGTTCGATCAACTGGTCATGGATGAACGCGGCATTGTTCACCAGTAAATCCAGGTGCCCGCACTCCTGCTCTACCTTCTCGAACAACGCCCGGACCTGCGCGTCATCGGCGTGGTCACAGACCACCGCGATACCGCGTCCACCGGCGGCGGTGATCGCGGCGGCGGTGTCCTCCAGCGAGCCGTGCAGGGCATGCCCGTACAGGTTCGAGCCGCCCTGCGCCGGGGCGCGGCCAGTGATGTATACGGTCATGCCCGCCGCACCGAGGGCCAAGGCGATGCCCTGGCCCACTCCACGACTGGCACCGGTCACGACAGCGATCTGTTGACGTGGCTGATTCATTCAACGCTCCCGAACAAGGTTTTCGCCGAAGCGGTTTCGCTCTGGCACTTGATGTGATTGGCGGCCAGGTAACCGAAGGTCATGGCCGGGCCGATGGTCGAGCCGGCACCTGGATAAGTGCGGCCCATCATCGAGGCGGCGCTGTTGCCGATGGCGTACAGGCCGTTGATCGGTTGCCCGTCTTCGTGCAACACGCGGGCGTGCACGTCAGTCAGCAGCCCCCCCTTGGTACCGATGTCGCCGGCGTCGATGCGCACGGCGTAGAACGGTCCCTTGAGCAACGGCGCCAGGCACGGATTGGGTTGCACGTTCGGGTCGCCGTAGTAGCGGTCGAACAGTGAGTCGCCCTTGTGGAAATCCTCGTCGACGCCCTGCACGGCCATGCCATTGAAGCGCTGCACGGTGCGCACCAGCCCGCCCGCGTCGACGCCGATTTTTGTCGCCAGCTCTTCCAGGCTCGACGCCTTGTGGAAGTAGTCACGCAGATGCTCGGGCAATTGCCAGTCGCGCTGGGCATAGCCCGGCAGCAAGGCACCGCACGGATATTTGCGGCGGAACTCGGCGTCAAACACCATCCAGCACGGCACGCTCGCGGCGCCTTCGCGGTTGTTGGCGTACATCGCATAAACGATGTCGGTATAGGGCGCGGCTTCGTTGACGAAACGTTCGCCTGCGGCGTTGACCATCACGCACCCCGGCAAGGTTCGTTCGACGAACAACGCACGCTGCTTCTCTTCGCCCTTGACGAAAGTGGTCGGCGCCCACCAGCTGTGCTCCATCAACGCGGTACGCGCGCCGATGGCCTGGCCGGCGCGAATGCCGTCGCCGGTATTGTTCGGCGGCGTGGCACTCCAGTTGGCCCGGGACGGCTGCGGCAAGTACTGCTCGCGCATCGCCTGGTTGCGCTCGAAACCACCGGAGGCAACGATCACCCCGTAGCGCGCCTTGACGTTGAGCAACTGACCGTTGCGATTGACCCGCGCACCGCCGACCCGGTCGCCGACCAACAGCAGTTCTTCGAGCGCACAGTTGAGCCACAGGGATTTGCCGCGATCCTGCAACGAACAGCGCAAGGCACCGATCAAGGCATTGCCCAGGGTCAGGTAGCGGTCGCGGCGAGACAAACGTCGACCCTCGCGGTCACGCCAGTAACGCCACATCACCCGCAGGGTCAGGCGCAACCAGCCGGGGCCACGGCACAGCAGCACTTGCGCCTCTTTCATGGTCATCGCCATGCGCCCCATCATCAGGGTACCGGGGGACGGTGCGCGCATGCGCAGGAACTCTTCGCCGAGTTCGGCGGCATCGAAGGGTTGTGGATCCATCGAGCGATAACCCGGTTTGCCGCCCGCGACTTCCGGGTAGTAATCGGCGTAGCGAGGTTGCGCCTCGAAGCGTACCCGGGTGTGTCTTTCCAGGTACTCGACCATCTCCCGGCCGTGCTCGACATAGGCTTCGATGCGCCCGTCGTCGATCTCGCCATGGGTCACGGCACGGATGTAGGCAATCGCTTCGGCTGCCGAATCACTGCCGCCGAGCGCATTGATCCGGTGGTTGTTGGGGATCCAGATGCCGCCGCCGGACACCGCCGAGGTGCCGCCGTACTCGCCGCTCTTCTCGATCAGCAGCGCATTCAAGCCCAGGTCGTGGGCACGCAGCGCAGCCGTCATGCCCCCGGCTCCCGAGCCAATCACCAACACATCACAACACTCGTCCCATTTGATCCCGGCAGCGTTCATGCGATCACCCTTGTTCAGCGCCCATCAGGCAGAAACCGCCACCGCCGGATCTTCGCCCGGTGCAGTCGGTCTCGGGATTGTTCGCCGCACGCGCCGGGTGTTCATCGTCCGATGGGACTAAGCCGAAGACCGCAGCTCCCTCTGTAGGAGCTGTCGAGTGCAACGAGGCTGCGATCTTTCAAAAGCCAGATCAAAAGATCGCAGCCTTCGGCAGCTCCTACAGAGAAAACCGCAATCCCCATTCCCTGTAGGAGCTGTCGAGTGCAACGAGGCTGCGATCTTTTAAAGGCCAGATCAAAAGATCGCAGCCTGCGGCAGCTCCTACAGAGAAGGCCGCAGCCCCCAACCCCCTGTAGGAGCTGTCGAGTGCAACGAGGCTGCGATCTTTCAAAGGCCAGATCAAAAGATCGCAGCCTGCGGCAGCGCCTACAGCGATCCGGTGCGGCTGTTCCCGTACAAATCGCTTAGTCCGCTTGGACGATGTTGTGCGCTAGTCGTGACTCCATAGTCGCCCACAGCACCAATCACCCCCCTGAAATGCAGGTCGGGCAGGTCTGACCTGGGCCATGAGGACGACATGATAAAAACAATAATCGCCCCACCAACACAGCACCCTCGCGTACAGCTGGCATTGCTGTTGCTGGCTGGCGGATTAAGCGCTCACGTTAACGCCATGAGCTTTCAGCCGAGCGAAGACTTGAGCATCGACTGGGACACCACACTGACTTACAGCCTCGCCTGGCGGACCGAGTCTCGCGATCACAAACTGACTGCCGATGCCAACGCCAACGATGGTGACAACGCGTTCGATAAAGGCAGCCTGATCAATAACCGCAGCGGCTTTCTCACCGAAGCCAACATCAAGTGGCAAGACAACTACGGCGTGTTCGTCCGCGCGACCGGTTTCTACGACAACGTCTACGATCAGGGCAACGACAACACCACCGGCACCTCGAACTGCTTTGCCGGTGGCCATTGCAGCCAACCCGACCGTTTCTCCCAGGACACCATCGACCAGCATCGCAATGAACTGCGCATGCTCGATTACTACGCCTACGGCACCTGGGACGTGAGCGGCCACGCCCTCAACGCGCGCCTGGGTAACCAGGTGGTGAGCTGGGGTGAAAGCCTGTTCTACCCGGGTATTTCCGCAGCGCAGAGCCCGGTCGACGCGACCAAGGCGACCACGCCGGGCGTCGAGGTCAAGGAAATCCTGCTGCCGGTCGGCCAACTGTTCACCCAGTTCGCCCTGACCGAAAGCCTGGGTGTCCAGGCGTACTACCAATACAAATGGGAAAAGACCGAGCTGTTCGGCGTGGGCAGCTACTTCTCCACCACCGACTTCATCGATGAGGGCGGCTTCAACGACGCCTCCGGTTTCGTCACCCGCCTCAAGGACGACAAGCCGAGCGACAGCGGCCAGTACGGTCTGGCCTTCACCTACGCCGCCGAGTCGTTGAACAACACCGAGTTCGGCATCTACTACTCGCGCTATCACGACAAGACTCCGTCCCTGGATTTCGCGACAACGCTGGGCCGCTACCAGGTGCGCTACTTCGACAACATCGACCTGTTCGGCGCGAGCTTCGCCACCGTGCTGGGCGACGTCAGCTGGGCCGGTGAAGTCAGCTACCGCGACGGCACGCCAGTGATGGTCGACAACGGTTTCTCCAGCCCTGTGCGTGGCAAGACCGTGCAGGCGCAAACGTCGATGATCTACGTGCTCGGCCCGACCTCCTTCGCCGACAACACCACCCTGACCGGCGAGGTGGTCTACAACACCGTGGTCAGCAACGACAAGTCGCAACCGGTGACCCTGGCGCCGGGCTTCGCGCTGCCGGGAACCGACAGCCTGGTCTATGACCGCGATGCCTGGGGCTACACGGTGCAGGCGAACTTTGACTACAACGACGTGTTCAGCGGATGGGACATGTCTGTGCCTGTCACCTTCAGCGCCGCCGCCCACGGCGACAGTTCGATGGTCGGCTCGATCAACGCCGGCCAGAACGATAACCGCGCCAGCATCGGCAGTTCATGGCGCTACCTGGGCAACTTCACCGTCGAGGCCCGCTACAACGCTTACCTCGGCAACGCCAACAACAGCCCGTTGGCCGACCGCGACAACGTCGCGCTCAACTTCAAGTACCGGTTCTGATTCCCCTGTCGGAGGAGCACAGCATGTCCAGATTCACCCAAACATTATTGAGCACGGCGCTGACCGTCGGCCTGCTCGGCAGTGGCCTGGCCTACGCCAAGGTCAACCCCGAAGAAGCCGCCCGCCTGGGCCAGGACCTGACCCCGATGGGTGCCGAAAAAGCCGGCAACGCCGACGGCAGCATCCCGGCCTGGACCGGCAAATGGCGCGGCCTGCCACCCGGCCTCAAATACGCCGGTCCCGGCACCCCGTACCCGGACCCGTACGCCGCGGAAAAGCCGTTGTTCGTCATCGATTCGAAGAACATGGACAAGTACGCCGACAACTTGACCGATGGCCAGAAAGCGCTGCTCAAGCGTTACCCTGACACGTTCAAGATCCCGGTGTACCCGAGCCACCGCGACTTCCGCCTGGATCAGCGCCTGGAAGACCAGGTCAAGAAAAACGCCGTCACCGCCGAACTCGACAATGACAACAACGACACGAAAAACGCCTGGGGTGCCTCGCCGTTCCCGATCCCGAAGAACGGCAGCGAGTTGATGTTCAACCATACCTTGCAGGGGCGAGCCAGCACTGAAGAGGCCGTCTACGGCCAGGCGGTGGTGTACTCCAACAAGGAAAAGGTACTGGAAGAGGTCGACTACAAGATCTTCTCGATCTGGTCGAGCCCGGACAAAGCCCTGGATACCGCCAACGGTGTATTCACCCACTTCCTGATCACCACCCTGGAACCGGTGCGCAAGAAAGGCGAGATCGTGGTCGGCCACGAGTTCATCAACCCGACCGCCTCCCCGCGCCAGGCCTGGCAGTACAGCCCGGGCCAACGCCGGGTACGTCGCGCACCGACCGTGGGTTACGACTCGCCGACCGGCGCCGGTGGTTTTCGCGTATACGACGAAGACCGTTTGTTCAACGGTGCGCCGGACCGCTACAACTGGACCATCGTCGGCAAGAAAGAGATCTACATTCCGTACCACAACTACAAGATCGACGACCCGAGCGTAACGGTCGACCAGATCCTGGACACCACCGGTCACGTCGATCCGCAGTACATGCGCTACGAGAAACACCGCGTCTGGGTGTTGCAGGCCAACCTCAAGGAAGGTGCCCGCCACGTATACGCCAAGCGCGTACTGTACCTCGACGAGGACACCTGGTCGGCAACCATGGCCGACAACTACGACAGCCGTGGCCAGTTGTGGCGCACCAACATGCAGACCTCGATCTACGCCTACGAAATGCAGCGCTACCACGCTCGCCTCGGCATCTACCACGACCTGATCGCCGGCTCCTACCTGGTTGACCGCATGCTGGTCGATCAGAAACCGGCCAAGCTCAACGCCACCGCCTTCACCGAAGACGAATTCACCCCTGGCAACCTGCGCAAACTCGGCACCCGCTAAACTCACCGCGCCCCGACCGATTTCTTCGGTCGGGGCGTTGTGCTTTGTAAAATCCGCGCCTCCCACGGAAGAGTCCCCATGAACAAACTCCTCACCGGCGTCATCGCCATGGCCAGCGTTGGCCTGTCGATGCAGGCCAACGCCCTGAACATCCTGCTGACCAACGACGATGGCTGCCGCGCGCCCGGCATCGATGCGATGTACCGCGCCCTGACCGCTGCCGGGCATAAGGTCACCCTGGTCGGCCCGTTGAACGACAGCAGCGGCATCAGCGCCGCCAGCGTGGTCGTACCCGGCCAGGCCCTGGCGGTGACCGAACTGGCGCCGGGTCGGTATTGCGTCGGACCACCGCAGGGCTATACGCCGCCCGCCGGCAAGACTTCCGCCATTGGCACGCCGGTGGATGCGGTCAACGTCGGACTCGACGTGTTCCTCAAGGATTCGCCGCCGGACCTGGTGGTCTCGGGCAGCAACTTTGGCGAAAACGTCGGCCCGCTGACGCAGATGTCCGGCACCCTCAACGCGGCTGTGCGGGCGATGTTCAAAGGGGTTCCGGCAGTGGCGGTGTCCACGGCCATCGACATGGACCTGATCATCCGCGACCAGCAGGCCGGCTACCGCAAGACCCTCGGTGCGATGGACGACACGGCGCGCTTTGCCGTGAAGGTGATAGAACAGGCGAGCCTGGCCGGTACAGAAGCCAGACAGGCCTGTGCCAGGAGCAAACACCAGTGTGATTTGAACGTGCTGGGCCTGCCGGGTGTCAGCGGCCTGAACCTCAACTACCCACCGCTGAAACCCGATGAAGTCAAGGGCGTGAGCTTTGCCCCGATCGGCAACTGGGACCGGGTGAACTTCACCTCACAACGTGGCGCCGACGGCGTGGTCCACGTCAACCTGGCCGCCCCGCAGTCACCGACCGAAACCCAGCAAAAAGCCGATGCCTATCAACTGTGGCAAGGCCATGCAGTGATCACCGTGATCGACGGCAACATGACCGCGCCGCAGGCGGTGCAGGATCAGGCGAGGAAGATGTTGCAAGGCATCAAGCCTTAAGCGCACTCATTCAAAAGAGATGTCGACTGACACTCCGCCATCGCGAGCAAGCTCGCTCCCACATGGTTAGCGGGTGTACGCAACATCTGCGGGCAACCAAATCTACTGTGGGAGCGAGCTTGCTCGCGATGGTGGCAACGCGGTTACGGATCAAACCCATATCGCGTCCCACAGCGGATAATCGCCCAGCTTCCCCACCAATCCCGCGCGCAGCGGGTTGGCGACGACATATCGAGCAAGCTTTACCAGGTCGTCGTCCCGCCTCAACGCCCGATCGTGATAACCCTGCTGCCAAAGACTGCCTTTACGTCCGACGGACATGTTCACGGCTCGCGTACTCAATGATTTGGTTTTTCGCATCAGTTGACTGAGTGAGCACTGCTGCAGTTCGATCAACCAATGAAAATGATCGGGCATGACGACCCAGGCTAAAGAGTTCGCCCAGTATTGTTCCTGTGCATATTGAAATTGCTTGACGACCAGCCTGCCCAAACCGAAATCCTTGAATACCGGTTCTCGGCCCAGCGTGTTGCTCGTCAGCAGGTAAATCCTGTTGGATTCAGGATAGCGGTCTGTGCGCAGGCGATGTGAGGCGGGTAAATCCGGCATTCCTTTGCCCTCTACATGGTGAGTTCAGGAGAAAGGCTAGACCGGTGGATGCTTGAGAGTTGGGTCAGCTTTTGACTGGGTGTGTCTGATAGCTCGCCATCGCGAGCAAGCTCGCTCCCACAGGGTTCGTGGGTGTACACAAAATATGCAACCAACCGAAATTACTGTGGGAGCGAGCCTGCTCGCGATGAGGTCGGCACGTTCAACATGGATGTCGACTGACCGACCGCCTTCGCGAGCAAGCTCGCTCCCACAGGGTTCGTGGGTGTACAAAAAATATGCAACCAACCGAAATTACTGTGGGAGCGAGCTTGCTCGCGATGAGGCCGGCACGTTCAAAATAGATGTCGACCGACACTCCGCCATCGCGAGCAAGCTCGCTCCCACAGGGTTCGTGGGTGTACACACAATATGCAACCAACCGAAATTACTGTGGGAGCGAGCCTGCTCGCGATGAGGCCCGCACATTCAACATGGATGTCGACTGACCGACCGCCTTCGCGAGCAGGCTCGCTCCCACAGGTTCAGGTGTTGGCTTCAGACTACCGGCTGGAACGGCACGAACTCGGTCACTTCCAGATCGAAGCCGGACACGGCCTTGTAGGGTACCGGCGAGCTCATCAGGCGCATTTTGCGCACGTTCTGGTCGCGCAGGATCTGGGCGCCGATGCCCAGGGTCCGTTGCGGAAACTGCGGTGCGCGCGGCTTGCCGCCGCTGCGCTGGCGCAGTTGTTCAAGCACGCCGTCGGCGGTTTCCTTCTGCGCCAGCAACACCAGTACGCCGTTACCGGCGGCGGCGATGCTCGCCAGCGAGCGTTCGAGGGTCCACTGCTGTGTCCCGCCTTCGCTTTCACACCCCAGCACGTCGCGCAACGTCTCGATGCTTTGCACCCGCACCAGCACCGGTTGTGTGCTGTCGATCCGGCCCTTGACCAGCGCCAGGTGCAGCGCGCCCTGGTAGGTGTCCTGATAGGTCGTCACCTGGAACTCGCCGTGGCGAGTCTGTAATGGATACTCACCGCCGCGCTCGATCGTGCCCTCATGCAGGATGCGGTAGTGAATCAGGTCGGCGATGGTGCCGATCCGCAAGCCATGACGTTGAGCGAACTCATGCAACTCGGCACCACGGGCCAGTTCGCCATCCTCGTTGAGAATGCCCACCAGGGTGGCCGCCGGTTGCCGCCCCGCCAGCCGTGTCAGGTCGCAAGCGGCCTCGACATGACCGGCCCGCTGCATCACGCCGCCGGGCAAGGCCTGCACCGGGAAGATATGCCCCGGTTGCACCAGGTCCGCCGGTACGCTGGCCGGGTCGACCGCCACCTGGATCGACCGCGCCCGGTCCGCCGCCGAGATGCCGGTGGACACCCCGGTGGCGGCTTCGATCGAGCGGGTAAACCCCACGCCATGCTGCGCCCGGGAGTTGGGCACCATCAGGTCCAGGCCCAGCGCGCGGCAGCGCTGCTCGGTCAGGGCCAGGCAAATCAGCCCGCGTGCCTGCACCGCCATGAAGGTAACGGCCTCGGCCCCGGCCTGTTCGGCGGCCATCAGCAGCGAGCCTTCGCCGTTGTGTTCATCGTCGGTGATCACCACCATCTGACCGGCACCAATGGCCTCGATCAGTTGCGGCACCGTATTGAAAACCAGGCCGCTCATTGGAGTGCTCTACGCAAATCGGCGCAAGCGTCCGTCAACGCTTGTGCTGCGGCCTCAACAAACGGCGCCATGCTGATAAAACCGTGGATCATGCCTTCGTAACGCTGCACGCGCACCACCACACCGGCTTCGCGCAGGCACTCGGCCAACGCTTCGCCCTCGTCCCGCAGGGGATCGAATCCGGCGGTGTACAAGGTGGTCGGCGGCAAGCCTGCCAGGCTTTCGGCTCGCAATGGCGAGGCCAACGGATCATCCGCCTGTCCATCCTCTTGCAGGTATTGCTGCCAGAACCAGCGCATCGCCTTGGCCGAAAGCAGATAACTTTCGGCGAATTCCTCGAAGGACTGACTGTCGCATCCCGCATCGGTGACCGGGTAGAACAGGCACTGATAGCGGATCTTCGGTCCCTTGCCTTGCGCCGCCAGTTGGCTGACCGCCAGCGCCAGATTGCCACCGGCGCTGTCCCCGGCCACGGCCAGTCGGCTGCCATCGACGCGCAGTTCAGCCGCGTGCTCAACCAGCCAGCAGGTGGCCGCATAGCAATCGAGGGGCGCCGCCGGGAACGGGTGTTCCGGGGCCAATCGATAAGCCACGGACACCACCACTGCCTCGGTCTGGCGCGCCAGCGAACGGCAAAGATTATCGTGGGTATCGAGATTGCCCATGACAAATCCGCCGCCATGGAAATACACCAGCAACGGCAGGTCGGGCGCTTCCGATGGCCGGTACAGCCGTGCATCCAGCTCACCGTCCGCGCCGGCCACTTTCAGATCGCGCACCTCGCTCATCGGGTCGCCGGGGATGGCCGGCAGCAGGTTATCGGAGAACTGCCGGTACTGAGCGGCATCGACCTGGCTGAAATCGGGTTCCGGGAGGTCGCGAAATTGCTGGAGAACCCCGGCGATCTGCTTATCGAGCGGCATGGGCATCGTCCTCTACGTCGGTCATTTGAAATTGCGGATTGGTCTCGCCCAGGATGCTTTGTACCCGGCGCTCAAGGGCCGGTTTGAAACCCTTGTGGGGCAGGATCCAGAAGCGTTTTTGCGCGACGGCGGCGAACACTTGCGCAGCCAGTTCCGCCGGGGTCATGCCCTGGCGAATGGTGCTGTCGAGCAGTTGACTGAAGTCGGATCCGGCGCTGTCCACCAACTGGTTCGACGCCATGATTTCACTGGCCACCGGCCCCGGGCACAGCACCGAAACCGACACCGGCGCACCGAGCATGGCGAGTTCGTAATGCAGGGTTTCCGAGAGCGCGACCACCGCCTGCTTGGTCACGTTGTACGGAGCCATCAGCGGACTGCTGACCAGCCCGGCAAGGGACGCGGTGTTGATCACATGGGCCGCCCGGCCCTGGCTGAGCAACAGCGGCACAAAGCTGCGAATACCGTTGATCACGCCGTTGAGGTTAACGTCGAGCATGCGCTGCCATTGCGCTTCGGTGATTTCCCAGCTGAAGCCGGTCTGCATGACGCCGGCGTTGTTGAACAGCAGGTCGACCCCGCCGAAGTGCTCGACAGCCCGGTCACGCAAGCGCTCGACCTGCTTCACCTCACCGACATCGGTGACGCAGGCAATCGCTTGCGCACCACCGGCCTTCAATTCGTCGCACAGGGCTTGCAGGCCCGCCGCATCCCGATCCGCCAGCACCAGGCGCATGCCCAGTGTCGCCGCGTGCTCGGCCAGGCCTCGGCCAATACCACTGGCGGCCCCGGTAATCACCGCGACCGGCCCTTGTTCATTGCTCATCGCCAACTCCTGCCATGGGTCCAATGGCGCCAGTAGAGCGGGCCTGCTTAAAGCAGCCATCGTCCATTCAGACGATGCCCGCTTTTACAGGGGCGGCAGAATCCCTTACATGCGCCAACCCCGTGATCCCTTGGGAGAATAATAAGATGAGTACCCTGCACCGCATCGAAGCCAAACTGCTGGAAGACCGCTACGCCCGTGGCTGGCATTGCCTGGGCCTGGCCGCGCAATACCGCGACGGCAAGGCCCATCGCCTGGAGGTGTTCGGCACCCGCTTGGTGGCGTTCCAGGGTGAAGACGGCGAACTGCATATTCTTGACGGCTACTGCCCGCACATGGGTGCCGACCTGAGCACCGGTTGCGTTGAAGGCAACTCGATCCGCTGCCCGTTCCACGCCTGGCGCTGGGGCGCCGATGGCGTGTGCGACGACATCCCCTATGCCAAGCGCATCCCGCCACGGGCCAAAATCAAAAGCTGGCCGATCATGGAAGAAAACCAGCTGCTGTTCGTCTGGAATGACCCCGAAGGCAACCCGCCGCTGCCGGAACAACGCATTCCGCGCATCGACGCCTGCTACAGCGACGAATGGGCTGCATGGGAAGTCGCTGAACTGCAGATTGGCACCAACTGCCGCGAACTGATCGACAACATCGCCGACATGGCGCACTTCGGCACCGTGCACGGCGCGCCGGTCGATGAGTTCATCAACATTTTCGAAGGCCACCTGGCCACCCAGATCATGCGCGCCCGCAGCGAACGCCTGTCCGGCGACAGCGTGTTGACCACCGAAGCCACCTACTTCGGCCCGGCCTATCAGATCACCGAAATGAACGGCGCCATGAACGGCCAGCCGATCCACTCGATCCTGCTCAACTGCCACGTGCCGATCGATCTGGACAGCTTCACCCTGCGCTACGGCGTGCTGGTGAAAAAAATCCCGGGGCTCAGCGAAGAGCAGAACCAGGCGATGGCCAAGGCCTACGTGGCACAGGCCCAGGCAGCCTTCTACGAAGACGTGGCCATCTGGCACAGCAAGACCCGCGTCGACAACCCGCTGCTGTGCGACGGCGACGGCCCGGTCTATCAGTTGCGCCGCTGGTACGAGCAGTTCTACACCGACGTCGAGGCGCTGTCGGCGGACGTGGCCGAGCACAAGAAGTTTGTCGTGCGCGCCAGCGAACGGGTCTGACGCCAGCGGCTTTTCGCCCGCCCCGGGCCTGATCGGCAGCCGCCTGTCAGGCCCTGAGCCCGAGCGTTGCAAGGAGTCGATACCGGCGCTTATCCTCGGCCACCGCCAACGCTAATAATAAAAACGGTTTTTCCCTATGCAGCAGAGCCTCAGCCTCGATACGTTCAGTGATTTGATCGGCAACCTCTATCAGGGGCCGCTGGAAACCATTCCCTGGGCGACGTTCCTCAATCAGCTCAATGTGCATCTGAACAGCAAGTACGTGACCTTCATCCTGCGTCCGCCCAGCGCCCACGTGGACGGCTTGATGGTCAACACCACCGGCACTTCGACCGAGGCGACCGCGTCGTACAACAAACACTTTTTCAGCCTCGACCCCTTTGTCGACCTGCCCAACCGCCAGGTCGTGACCCTCGCCGAGTTCGTCTCCAACGACGACTGGCAGAATTCCGAGTTCTACAAGAACTTCCTTGAACCGGTGGACGTGTTCCACATCCTCGGTGCCGACATCAACACCGTTGACGGCGCCCAGTGCCGCATTCGCATCAGCCGTGGACGGGACGACAAGCCTTTCGGCAACGAAGAAAAGGCCATGCTCACGCATTTCATTCCACACCTGGAGCGGTCGATCAAGATCCACATGCAGCTCAACCGCATCGAAGCCGAGCGCAACCTGTACGCCGGCGCGGTGAACCAGATGGCGGTCGGCACGATCATCCTCGACGAGTCCGGCAAGGTGCTGCAGACCAACCAGGTGGCCGATCGACTGATCCAGGAAAAGGACGGCATCAAACTGGTCAACGATGGCCTGCAGGTGGGCACGGCCCGGGACACCCAGGAGTTCCGCCGCCTGGTCAAGCAGTCGCTGCTGTCGCAAAAGAGCAGCAACCCGTCGGTGGTCGAAGCCCTGCGCGTGCAGCGCCCGTCCGGGAAAGCGGACCTGGGGATCATCGTGCGCTCGGTGCCACTGACCGACTGGAGCGAAGGCAAGCAGTGCCCGACCGTGGTGATTTTCATCAGCGACCCGGAACAACAGTCCACCGCGCCGCAGGAAATCGTGCGCGCGCTGTTCGACTTCACCCCGGCGGAAACCCAGCTGGCGATGCTGCTGGCCAACGGTCTGACCCTGGACGAAGCCTCGGAAGAACTGGGCATCAGCCGCAACACCTCGCGGGCCCACCTGCGCTCGACCTTCTCCAAGACCGGCGTAACCCGCCAGACCATGCTGGTGCGCCTGATCCTGCGCAGCGTGGCGACCCTCGGCTGAGCCTCATTGCCGCCCTCGTCCGCTCGGACGATGGCGGCCCCCGTTGTACAGCGCACAGTGTCCTCATCCCAAACAGGGGACTGCCCCATGCGCAACTGCCCAACCATCCTCAAGACTGAACTGCTGGCGCAAAGCGGCCACTTTCAGATCGAAGCCCTGCACCTGCAATTCAGCAACGGCCAGCAGCGGGTCTACGAACGCCTGCGCGGCACCGGTTATCGCTCGGTGATGCTGGTGGCGATGCCTGATCCGGAGCATGTGCTGCTGGTGCGCGAATACGCGGTCGGTGTGGAAAAAACCATACTCGGCCTGCCCAAGGGCGGCGCCGAGCCCGATGAAGACTACTTGCAGGCGGCGCAACGCGAACTAAGCGAAGAAGTCGGCCTGCGCGCCGCACGCCTCACCGAACTGGGCGAACTGACCCTGGCACCGGGGCATTTGTGCCATCGCTACCGGGTGGTACTGGCCGAACAACTGAGCCCCTGCCAACTCGAAGGCGACGAACCCGAACCCCTGGAATGCCTGCGCATACCACTGGCGCAGATCCCCGAACTGGTGGCCCGCGGCGACCTCCACGAGGCCCGGGCCATTGCGGCGCTGTTCATGGCCATGGGCGCCCTCGCCCGAAGAACCTGACACCAAACAGAACCTGTGGGAGCGGGCTTGCTCGCGAAGGGGCCGGCACATTCAACATCCACGTCGCCTGATACACCGCCTTCGCGAGCAGGCTCGCTCCCACAAGGGAATTGCAGCCAGACGAAATCCCAAAAACGCCAAGTAACCTGTGGGAGCGGGCTTGCTCGCGAAGGGGCCGGCACATTCAACATCCACGTCGCCTGATACACCGCCTTCGCGAGCAAGCTGAACTGGCCTAATGATTTTGGACACTTCAATCGGGCGCTATGATGGCGCCCAAATTTGAGGTGTTTGGATATGCGTAAATCTTATTCCAGTGAATTCAAACTCAAGGCCGCCAG